>NZ_LT907978.1:742500-1950000 GCF_900209925.1 Anaerobutyricum hallii
TGCCGGACAGATGGTGTATGGGAGTCAGACTGTACGAGATAAGTTGGACAGTCAAAAGGGAAAGAGCCCAGACCGCCGGCTAAGGTCCCAAAGTGGGTGTTAAGTGGAAAAGGATGTGGGATCTCTAAGACAACCAGGATGTTGGCTCAGAAGCAGCCATTCATTAAAAGAGTGCGTAACAGCTCACTGGTCGAGAGGTCCTGCGCCGAAAATGTCCGGGGCTGAAACACCACACCGAAGCCGCGGAACTCGTAAGAGTTGGTAGAGGAGCATTCTTAGGGGAGGGAAGCATTACCGGAAGGGGATGTGGACTGCTAAGAAGAGAGAATGCCGGAATGAGTAGCGAGAGCAAGGTGAGAATCCTTGCGGCCGAATATCCAAGGTTTCCAGAGTAAAGCTGATCTGCTCTGGGTAAGTCGGGGCCTAAGGAGAGGCAGAGATGCGTATCCGATGGACAGCAGGTAAAAGATTCCTGCACCCCTTGTTATCAGAACTGCGGGGACACGGGAAGGGAAGCAGAGCCGGGAATGGAAAGCCCGGTGCAAGCGAAGTAGTCGCAGGATTGGAAAATCCGTCCTGCATGAGACGAAGGCGTGATGCGGAGCGAAACAAAGTAGCGAAGCTGCGGCCCCTTCCTGTCGAGAAAAGCCGCTATCGTGTAGCAAGGGCCCGTACCGTAAACCGACACAGGTGGATGAGGAGAGGATCCTAAGGCCGGCGGGAGAAGTGTTGTTAAGGAACTCGGCAAAATGACTCCGTAACTTCGGGAGAAGGAGTGCTGCGAAAGCAGCCGCAGAGAAATGGCCCAAGCAACTGTTTAGCAAAAACACAGGTCTATGCGAAACCGAAAGGTGAGGTATATGGGCTGACGCCTGCCCGGTGCTGGAAGGTTAAGGGGAGAGCTTAGCGCAAGCGAAGGTTTGAACTTAAGCCCCAGTAAACGGCGGCCGTAACTATAACGGTCCTAAGGTAGCGAAATTCCTTGTCGGGTAAGTTCCGACCCGCACGAAAGGCGTAATGATTTGGGCACTGTCTCAACAACACACCCGGTGAAATTGAAATACCAGTGAAGATGCTGGTTACCCGCGCCAGGACGGAAAGACCCCATGGAGCTTTACTCCAGCCTGATACTGGGATTCGGTATTGCATGTACAGGATAGGTGGGAGGCTAAGAACTTATGGCGCCAGCCGTAAGGGAGCCATTGTTGGGATACCACCCCTGCAGTACTGGGTTTCTAACCTGCGCCCGTGACCCGGGCGGGGGACAATGTCAGGCGGGGAGTTTGACTGGGGCGGTCGCCTCCGAAAGGGTATCGGAGGCGCTCAAAGGTCTCCTCAGGATGGTTGGAAACCATCCAGAGAGTGCAAAGGCAGAAGGAGGCTTGACTGCGACACCGACGGGTGGAGCAGGTACGAAAGTAGGACTTAGTGATCCGGTGGCATAACGTGGGATTGCCATCGCTCAACGGATAAAAGCTACCCTGGGGATAACAGGCTTATCACTCCCAAGAGTTCACATCGACGGAGTGGTTTGGCACCTCGATGTCGGCTCATCGCATCCTGGAGCTGGAGCAGGTTCCAAGGGTTGGGCTGTTCGCCCATTAAAGCGGTACGCGAGCTGGGTTCAGAACGTCGTGAGACAGTTCGGTCCCTATCCGGCGCGGGCGCAGGATATCTGAGAGGAGCTGTCCTTAGTACGAGAGGACCGGGATGGACCGTCCGCTGGTGGACCGGTTGTCATGCCAATGGCACGGCCGGGTAGCCAAGACGGGAAGGGATAAACGCTGAAGGCATCTAAGCGTGAAGCCCCCCTCAAGATGAGATATCCAGACTCGAAAGAGTGAGAGACCCCTTAGAGACGATGAGGTAGATAGGGCAGAGATGGAAGCACAGTGATGTGTGGAGTTGACTGTTACTAATCGGTCGATAGCTTGACCTTAAAAAAGTACTTGCAAAGATTAGAAAGATATGATATAATGTGTGTGGTTTTCAGGGTATGACCCTGATCAATATTCCTCGATAGCTCAGTCGGTAGAGCACGCGGCTGTTAACCGCGCTGTCGTAGGTTCAAGTCCTACTCGGGGAGTCTGGCTCCTTGGTCAAGTGGTTAAGACACCGCCCTTTCACGGCGGTAACATGGGTTCAAATCCCGTAGGAGTCATTTGATGAAGTGCCGATGTGGCTCAATTGGCAGAGCAGCTGATTTGTAATCAGCAGGTTAACGGTTCGAGTCCGTTCATCGGCTTCACAAGTTAAATGAATTTAAGTTTGATTTGGATTATTTTAGGGACCTTTAGCTCAGCTGGTTAGAGCAATCGGCTCATAACCGATCGGTCCGGGGTTCAAGTCCCTGAAGGTCCACTTTATTTGAATATTTGGCCTGGTGGCTCAGCTGGTTAGAGCGCCGCCCTGTCACGGCGGAGGTCGTGGGTTCGAATCCCATCCGGGTCGTTTCCGAAAGGAATTATAATTTAATAGTTATATTTGGGATCTTAGCTCAGCTGGGAGAGCATCTGCCTTACAAGCAGAGGGTCACAGGTTCAAGTCCTGTAGGTCCCATATATGCCGGTGTGGCGGAACTGGCAGACGCACAGGACTTAAAATCCTGCGGGACTTATACTCCCGTATCGGTTCGATTCCGATCGCCGGCATACTTTAAAGAATTTGTGGGCATAGCTCAGCTGGATAGAGCGTTTGGCTACGGACCAAAAGGTCGGGGGTTCGAATCCTCTTGCCCACGTTTGATTCTTTTAGAATCACAATGTAGCGCTATCGCCAAATGGTAAGGCACTGGATTCTGATTCCAGCATTTCCAGGTTCGAATCCTGGTAGCGCTGTAATGGATAGGACACATTATTGTGTCCTTTTTTTGCATATTGGGAAGATATTACATATTAACAGCAAGAAAGTACATTGTTACTTGATTAGGAATATGCTATCATGATAATTAATGATTATATAAACATGCTCTAGAATATGTACAAGATGTAGTGGAGGTTTAAAATGACAGAAGGACGTATTATTTATAATCCAAGTGAATCCGTAATGAAGATGTTTTATCGCAAAATGAATGCGGAGAGCAGAGAAGAATTAAAAAGTAGAAAGTTTGATGCAGTAGGTTTATTACAGACAACGGTAGCCGGTGTATTATATTACGCAGATCGTGCATTTAAGACAAGTAATGTTTATCCGGTAGAGATTAATGGAAGTTGTCCACAGCATATCACAACATTAGCTTTCTTTGGTGAAACGACGGCAGTAGAAACAGCAATGAAAACGTTGATGAGAGAGGAAAAAGAAAAGAAAAATCGTTTGATTTAGTTTTTACTATTTAGTTCATTAACAGGCTGACGCCTCGAAATAGAAAAGCTATCTTATATTTGTGATTCTATCACTGTGGGTTGAATGTTCGCTTAACGTCTCGCATTCAATCCTCGCTCTAAGGCACAAATATAAGATAGCTTTTCTATTTCAGGGCTGACAGTGGCTGGAGTTAGAGGAACAAAAATGTAAAAAAGAAGGAGATTAGATTTATGTCAAAGGATCTAGAAGTAGAAATCTGCTGTGGTAGTTATTATGATGCATTGCAGGCCTGGAAGGGTGGGGCGAAGAGAGTAGAGTTAAATAGTGCATTGCATTTAGGTGGCTTAACCCCGTCTCTTGGAACACTTCGTCAGGTAAAGAAAAATACAGGTTTGAAGGTTATCTGTATGGTTCGTCCAAGAGGAGCAGGTTTTTGCTATAATATGGCAGATTTTGAAGTGATGCTAGAGGATGCCCACATTTTATTGGAAAATGGAGCGGATGGGATTGCATTTGGCTGTTTGACTGCTGATCGAAAAATAAATGAGAAGCAAACAAAGAAAATGGTACAGCTTATTAAGTCTTATAATAAGGAGTCTGTTTTTCACAGGGCATTTGATTGTGTGACGGATATAAATGAGGCAATGCAAACGCTTATTGAGATTGGAGTGGACAGAGTTCTTACTAGTGGATTAAAGTCTACAGCGATTGCCGGAGCAGAGACTATACAGTATTTACAGAAAGAATATGGAGAGCAAATTGAGATTTTGGCAGGAAGTGGACTTAATGCACAGAATGTACAGAATTTTATTAGGAAAACAGATGTAAAGCAAATACACAGTTCCTGTAAAGGATGGCTGCCGGATATGACAACCTGTAGTGAGGATGTGAGTTTTTCATATAGAGCAAAGAAAAAGAATGCCTGTAAAGAAGCGATAGTAGGAGACTATGAAGTAGTAGATGTTGTATTAGTGAAAAAGTTTATCGATATGGCTACCTGTGAACTTGCTTTTGAAATTGAGAAAGAAGATGAAAAAGTACTAAAAATATGTTATGATAATACGGCACTGCCAGAAAAGTAGAAGGAATAAAGGACAGTGAGAAAAGACGCATTAATTTTTAGAAGTAGAAGAAAAGTAAAAGGTGCATTATATGTATGAAATGAAAATACAGGTCCGCTATAGTGAGGTAGACCAAAGTGGAGTAGCAAGACTCCATCAGATTTTAGAATATTTTCAGGATTGTGGAATGTTTCAGTCAGAAGAGTTAGGACTTGGAGTAGAAGAAGATCAGAAGAATCATAGAGCATGGTATTTAATTGCATGGAATGTAAAGATAATAAGACATCCTAAGATGTCTGAACATATTACTGTTACGACACAGGCGTATAAGATGCGAGGATTTTATGGATACAGAAGATACTCTATTCTTGATGAAGAGGGTGAAGCGATTGTTTTAGCAGAAGCTATCTGGATATTGATGGATACGAAAAAGATGCTTCCGATGAAAGTAAGCAAAGAAATCGCGGATATTTATGTAGAAAAGGATGTGGATACTACCGTAAGAATTAATCGAAAGATAGATGATAATGGTGAGTGGAAACAGCAGGAATCTATTGAAGTAACAAAGCAATATTTAGACAGTAATAATCATGTGAATAATACGGTGTATGCATTATGGTCAGAAGATGTACTTCCTGAGAATGTAAATGTAAGCGAAGTGCGAATTGACTATCGAAAAGCAGCGATGTTTAAGGAAACGATACAGGTATTTACGCAACAGCAGGAAAATATTTTTAAAGTAAAATATATAAAACCTGATGGGGAAGTTGCAGCTTTAGTTGAGATGATATTGCAGAAACAGGAAGAAAAATAATAGTATAATAAAGGGAGGATTTGTAATGATAGAATTAGGCGTAAAACAGAAGTTGTATATTGATCATAAAACAGATTTTGGAGTGTATCTTTCTGATACTCCAGAGAGGAATGGAAAAAGTGATTGTGTTTTACTTCCGAAAAAGCAAGTTCCACAGAATGCGAAGATTGGTGATGAAGTAGAGGTATTTGTGTATCGTGATTCAAAAGACAGAGAAATTGCGACAACAAACATGCCAAAGCTTCAGTTGGGAGAGCTTGCCGTTTTAGAAGTAGCACAGGTAAATAATATTGGCGGTTTTATGTACTGGGGGTTGGAGAAAGATCTTCTTCTTCCATATAGTGAACAGATTGTAAAGGTTCAAAAAGGAGATAAGTATTTAGTAGGACTCTATATTGATAAGAGTGACCGACTTTGTGCAACGATGAAGGTCTATGATTTCCTTCGTACAGATTCTCCATATAAGGCAGATGATATTGTACAGGGAACTGTATATGGAAAGAATCCGGAGTATGGAGTATTTGTTGCTGTAGATAATAAGTATAATGGTATGCTTCAGAATAAAGAAATTGTTAGAAAGTTAAGAATAGGAGAGACGGTACAGGCAAGAGTTCTTTCTGTAAGAGAAGACGGTAAATTAAACCTCAGTCTTCGTGAAAAGGCACATTTACAGATGGATGTTGATTCTGCAAAGATTATGGAAAAACTTCAGGAGAATGATGGTGCTCTTCCATATCATGATAAGTCTGCTCCAGAAGATATCCGAAGTGAATTTGGCATGAGTAAGAATGAGTTTAAACGTGCGATTGGCCGTTTATACAAAGATAAAAAGATAAAGATAAGCAATACCGGAATTACGTTAATTGAAAAATAGCAGGAGTGCCATTCCATATGGAGGAACAGAAATGTTAGAAAAGTCTTTTTTAAATCCTAATAAAATATGGTTTATGATAGTGCTGCTGCATATAATAGGGTCAGTTCTTGTATCCTTACTGGGAATTTTTCCATTTGGCATAGTGATAGCGACAACAGGAATCTGGTTTTTGCTTGCAAATATATGGGAAAGAAATCTAAAAAATATTGGGATTTGTATAGCAGGCTGGCTTATAACAATTTTTACGATGTATTCCCTTAATATAAGTTTTCAGGGAACAGTATTACTTAATGAAATATTGCTGCTTTATGTATGTTGGTGTTGCAAAAAAGCTTATGTAAAACCAACAGAATATTGTCATTTAAAAAAGGTTTCTTTAAAAAGTATTTTTTTCATTGTTATTGCTGCTATATTTCTATTTATTATGGCGGGCTATGTAAATGCCTGTTCTATGATTGTATTTCAGAATTTATTAGATGTTTCTTTAGAAGAAATTTCAGGGCATCCGCTAGAAGCGATGATCGCAGTGGCAATTATGCCAGCCTTGATAGAAGAAGTTCTTTTCAGAGGAATTATTTATCGTGGAATTTCAGATAAGAAGATAGCAATATTTATATCTGCTATAACATTTGCTTTACTTCATATGAATTTTAATCAGATGTGTTATGCATTTGTTATGGGGCTGTTTTTTGCTGTTGTAATTTATATTACAGATAATCTGACAGTTTCGATAGCACTTCATATGCTGTTTAATGGATTTACTGTAATCCTATGTTGTTTTCCTTCAACCAAAGTTATACGGACTTTGTTAGAGTGTCATATTGCAGGCTATCATCTTTTTAATCCAGGTGTTACAAATATGCAGGGAGGAATTAAAATAAGCCTCGTGCTTATTGGTGGAGTTATAGCAGTAGTTAGTATGCTCATAGCAGGCTATTTGGTATTTCTTATTGGAAAAGAAGAAATAGAAGAGAAAGAAAAAAAGGAAGTATACAAAACAAAAGAGAAAAAAGAAACAAGGATTCGGACAGCAAAAAGAACGGTTATTCCTGAGAATTCTGAAAAATGGAAACCGAATGCTTTATTTTTTGCAGGAAGTGGACTTTGTATTCTCATCACAATATTATATGAAATTTTAATATGATAAACAGCCTTAATTTAAATTCAAGTCGAGCCGCCATTCACCACCTGAAAGAGGTGGGAGTCTTTTCGACTGAGATAAAAATGGTGCCACAGGCTACGGTCGTTAAACCGTTCCTGTGACACCATTTTTATTATTTATTCTGATGTGCTAATGAAGCAGCAAGGAATCCCTTAAATAATGGGTGTGGTTTATTCGGTCTTGATTTAAATTCAGGATGTGCCTGTGTTCCGATAAACCAAGGATGTTCAGGAATCTCTACCATTTCAACGATACGTCCGTCAGGTGAGAATCCGGAAAGAAGCATTCCGTTTTCCTGGAGTACTTCGCGGTAATCATTATTTACTTCGTAACGATGACGATGTCTTTCTTCAATCTGTTTATGACCATAAAGCTGATATGCTTTGGAGTGTTCGTCAAGGATACATGGATAAGAACCAAGACGAAGGGTTCCGCCTAAATCAGTGATGCCTTCTTTATCAGGCATGATATGGATGACAGGATTCGCTGTGTTTTCATTAAATTCATGACTGTGTGCATCTTTTAATCCGAGAACATTACGAGCAAATTCTACGATAGTAAGCTGCATTCCAAGACAAAGTCCAAGATACGGGATCTTATGTTCGCGGGCATATTGGATTGAACAGATCATACCTTCGATACCTCTGTCACCAAATCCACCAGGAACGATGATGCCGTCTACGTCAGAGAAGAAACTATCTACGTTGTAGTTGCTTACCAGTTCGGAATCAACCCACTTGATTTCGACTTCTGCGTTGTTGGCAACTGCTCCATGTTTTAATGCTTCTACAACACTGATGTAAGCATCGTGGAGAGAAACGTATTTACCAACGAGAGCAACTCTAACTTTATGTTTTGGATGTTTCCAGGCATCAACCATAGAGATCCAATCAGATAAATCAGGCTGTGGGCATTCCATATTCAGACATTCACATGCTACGTTAGCAAGTTTTTCTTTTTCCATAGCAAGAGGTAATTCATATAAAATATCGACATCAAGATTCTGAATAACACGTTTCTTAGGAACATTACAGAACTGAGCGATTTTTGCTTTAATATCATCATCTAATGGAAGGTCAGAACGACAAACAAGAATATCTGGCTGAATTCCCATTCCCTGCAATTCTTTTACACTGGCCTGTGTAGGCTTGGTCTTTAATTCTCCGGAAGCTTTTAAGTAAGGAATCAGTGTTACATGAATAAGAATACAGTTCTCATGTCCTACTTCATGCTGGAACTGACGAAGCGCTTCTAAAAATGGCTGACTTTCGATATCACCGGCAGTTCCACCAATCTCAATAATTGCTACTTCTGTTTCAGAAGCATCTTCATTATGATAAAAACGACTTTTAATTTCATTAGTGACATGAGGAATAACCTGTACGGTATGTCCGCCGAAATCTCCACGACGTTCTTTGTTAAGGATACTCCAGTATACTTTACCGGTAGTAACATTAGACTGTTTATTTAACTTTTCATCAATGAAACGTTCATAATGTCCAAGGTCAAGGTCTGTTTCCGCACCGTCATCGGTAACGAAAACTTCACCGTGCTGTATCGGGTTCATAGTACCTGGATCCATATTGATATATGGGTCAAACTTCTGGCTGGTTACTTTATAACCACGTGCTTTTAAAAGACGTCCAAGAGAAGCTGCGGTAATACCCTTTCCTAAACCGGAAACAACTCCACCTGTGACGAATACATATTTTACTGGCATGGATAAAATCCTCCTATATTAGATACTGTTTTTGCATTAATTATACCATTATACTATAAGTTAGACTCTTTTTCCAGATGAAACATAAAAAATAATAACAAAAAATATTAAATTTGCCGTGCGGCTCTTCGATATTCGTTTGGAGTCATAAATGTATTTTTCTTGAATGATTGAGAAAAGTAAGATTGTGAGGAAAAACCGATCATAGATGCAATGGATGCGATTGAATGATTTGTTGTTTCCAGAAGATTTTTACTTTCCTCGATTCGTTTTTCATTCAGATAGCTAATCGGAGAACATCCAAAATGCTTTGTAAAAGAGTGTACCAGATAATATTTATTCATTTTGCTTTCTTTGGAAAGAAGATCAAGAGTAATGTTTTCAGTAAAATGGTCATCTAAATACTCTTTAACAAAAGTACAATCTCTATTATTTTTTTCTTTTGAAGGATAATCATAATTAATTTGTGTATTCCGTTGTATTTCTATAAGAATAAGATTCAGATAATGCCGACATGCCTCTTCATAGTATTCTGAACGTTTCGTTACTTCATGAATGAGCATATGCATGAGATTAAGGCAAATATCAGAAGAAAGAGAAAGTCTTGTAAACGGAGAGATTGCTTCACCGGTATCGTTAGTAAAAAGAAGATTTTCAATACCTAAAATAATAAAATCAAGTGGAGGGTGTTGTACATCAACGGAAAACTTTTGTTTATCGGGATTCACCAGTAATAAATCATTTTCTTGAACTGGTAAAAATTGATTGCCAAAATAAAATTGTCCGTCACCTTTTTGAATAAAGATGATTTTAGAATATGGATGCCCCGGAAAGATGTTTGAAGCAGGGGATTCGCAATGATACATATTGATTTGTGACAATTTTACAGATGACTTTAAGTTAATATGGTGTTGTTGCAAAGTATATCTTGTTTGCGTCATAACTGCCTCCTTTGGATTTGTATGTACTCTCGGAGTCTTTCTCACAAAAGCAAGCACAAAAAGATTCCTAGAGTACATGATAGACTGTATTTCTATGGGATACTTGTAGTGGATGATTGTGATAAAAATATCAAATGCTATTTATTATATTATATTGTCTTTTTTTAGTGTTCTCAACGAAAGAAATATAAATATTTGAGATAAATACATAATAATTATAAAAATAGTATAAAATCATCATTGATGTTTTTGATTTTCTATGGGAAAATAGAAAAGAAGATTTCAATAAATAAAGAAGATTTTTTACATAGGGAGGAAGAGAGAATGAAAGAACCTGTATTAATTGTAATGGCAGCAGGAATGGGAAGTCGTTATGGCGGTTTAAAACAGATGGATCCAGTAGATGTGCAGGGACATGCTATTTTAGACTTCAGTGTGTATGATGCAAAACGTGCTGGTTTTAAGAAAGTTGTTTTTATTATTAAGCATGCGATTGAGAAAGATTTTAAAGAAATCGTCGGTAAAAGAATCGAACCATTTATGGAAGTAGAATATGTTTTCCAGGAACTTGATAAGCTGCCGGAAGGATATCACGTACCGGAAGGAAGAGAAAAACCATTTGGGACAGGTCATGCACTACTGTGCTGTAAGGATGTTGTAGATGCACCATTTGCAGTAATCAATGCGGATGATTATTATGGACCAAAGGCATTTCAGATGTTATATGATTATCTGACAACGCATGAAGATGATGAGCTGTATCGTTATGTTATGATTGCGTTCCATATTGAGAAAACAATTACTGAGAATGGTCATGTATCAAGAGGGGTATGCCAGGTTGATGAAAATCATTTCTTAAAAGAAATTACAGAAAGAACAAGAATCGAAAAACGAGGAGAAGAAGCAGCGTATACATTGGATGACGGAGCAAGCTGGATACCGGTTCCGGATAAAACGCCAGTTTCTATGAACTGTTGGGGATTTACACCGGGATTTTTAAAAGTGCTTGAAGAAAAATTCCCTGCGTTCTTAGATAAAGGTTTAAAAGAGAATCCTATGAAGTGTGAATATTTCCTTCCAAGTGTAGTGGAAGAATTACTTCAGGAAAAGAAAGCTACTGTAGAGGTAATGGAATCTGAAGAAAAGTGGTATGGAGTTACTTACAAAGAAGATAAGAAGTCGGTTATGGATGCGATTGCTGCCATGAAAGAACAGGGAACGTATCCGGAAAATTTATGGAAATAGACGGATGGAAATAGACGGTTCACCTGCAGGGACGATAAAGAGTAGAAGAAAAATTCAAGAATGCCGAGGCATTCTTGAATTTTTAATTTGAAAAAATTAATATTTTATATCAGATGGAGAAAGTGGATTCTCCAAATCTATCTGTTCATAAATCGGATCTTTTTTAGAGGAGCGTACCATCTTTTGATATTGAGAAGGAGACATACCGGTAATTTTTTTAAATTGTTTTGAAAAATAATAGATGGAGGTATAGCCAAGTGCGGCTGCAGTATCGGTCAGGTTCATTTTGTTTTCACGAATACAGCGTTTCGCGACGCTGATCCTCATCTGGCAGAAGTATTCTATGGCGCCATAACCGGTCTGTTCTCTGAATATTCTTTGTAAATGGGAACGCCCGATCGCAAATTCTTTACAAAGGTGTTCTACTTTAATATGTTCTGTGATATGTGCTTCATAATAATCTGTAATTCGATTAAAAAGAATAGAGTCCGTTTTCAGGAGGGCCGGAGAAAGATTGTTTTCTTTTTCAGGCTGATCCATACTCTTTTTTTGATCCTTTTGTTCTTCGGAAGAAGTATACTGGCGCATAAGGCTGATAAGAAGCATTTCAAGATAAATACTGATTAGCTGTTCTCCACCAAATGGTTGATTATATCTTCGTTCAAGGGCGGCAGGAGATACCGGGTTAATCTTAGGAGAAAAATTATTTTTTCCTTCTAGAGCAAGGTCCTGTAATAGGGTTGCTTCTTTTTTCTGACAGTGAAACTTTTTGTTAGAAAGATTAGAAAGAAGGGCAGGATGTTGGGTGTCGCAATAAAAGCCAGCTGTAAAAAGGACAGCAATTTTCCCTGGTGCTGCTTTAAAGGAATAATATTCATCAGGAGATTGTATAAATAAATCTCCCTTTTCTAAAATTACTGGAGAAAGCTTTTTATTAGAAAATGTAATTTCAGCGCTTCCATCTTCGACATAAAGTAATTTCCAGTAGTCATGATATTCACTTTTAAAAATGAAATCGCTTTTATATTCAAAATAATGAAGAGAAGCTATCTTTTGTATTTCAAATTCTTTTTTCAATTGCAATGATTCAGGAGACATAAAAAAATCCTCATTTCTGTTATTTACAAAAATCTATATAGTTTTCTATAATTATATCTTATAATATTTTCAGATAGAAATCAAATAGAGACTGCAAGTAAAAACCAATAAATCACCCTCTTTGAGAAATGCTTTTTTTCTGCTATAATCGTATACAGGATGATGTCAGTAGCGTTAGCTATGGAGTAATTCGTGATATCATGCAAGATAGAAATACAAAGAGGAAATTTCTGTCAATAAACAAGGATTGAATGAGGTGTAAAGAGTTGATTGCTACTTTTACTATGGAAGCCGGTCTTGTGATCGCAGCGGTATTAGCTGTGGCGGGTGTCGTTCAATGGAAGCGGCAGAGCGGAAGGCAGCAGAAGGAAAAATACATATTGGATTATGCTGGTCAGGTTTCTGAACTGGAGAGTCAGAGAAGAGAAGAGGAGCGGCAGTTAAGACAGGAAGAAGAAAAGAAGCAGAGAGATCGTGTATTTGGGATGGATTTTCTGATCACACATGGTTCTGCTTTTGGAGGATGTGCGGCTGTTTGTGCAGATGGAACGATTCGAAAAGATAAAGTTGCACTTGATAATATTCTTATGTATGGTAAGCATCCGTCAGGTAAAGAATTTACTTATTATATCGAAGATCAGGGGTTGGAAATCTGTGCATCAGATCAGCCGGAAGAACTGATCATTGTTTCTAAGCAGCAGCCTTTTGAAATCAGGGAAGCCGGTCTTTCAAGAGATCAGGGGATTTCTACAAAGAAAGCTGTCATAAAACAGGATGTGACGTATTATATTATTTTGGAATCGAAACATGAGATTTCGATAAAAGCAACAAAGAGATGTTAGACGGGAGAGATACTAATGCAGGAGACAAAAACAATACGAGTGAAGAAATGTCCTTACTGTTTTCGGAACATTTCGAATGAAGATGCAGGATTTCTTTTAAGAACCGATGGAGTGCGATTTCAGTCCCCGGCGCTGAATGAAGTATTTTCCTATAAAACAGACGTATCTTATTTATATTTTTGGAGTGCCATGGGAATCCCGGAAGAACAGATTGATGCCCGAAGAATCATTATTGATAATGAAGTTATGACAGAGTTGAATCAGGAGCTTACGGCAGCGGGAAATGAACTGGCAGTGAAGCGTTTTGATCCGGATAGCTGTGGATACACATTTCATGTGGAAGAGGGAGCGGTGACGATGTTTTCAAATACGATGGTATGTCCACATTGCCATAATGTTCTTCCACAGAACTTTTTTAAATATGAGATGCTTATGATTGGTTTAGCAGGAAGTGTTGCATCTGGTAAGACAGTTTATCTGTGTTCGCTTATGATGAATGGATTTGATGTGATGCAAAGACAGAACCTTACCATTCGTAATGCTTACGGAAATCCGAATGATGATTATAAGATGGAGATGGAGCGGAATGCGGATAAGCTGCTGCGCTATGGAATCTGTCCGGAATCAACGAGCAAGGCATTTAAGAAACCGATATTTTTGGAAGTGACCTATCGGATCGGGCAGAAGAATCTCCACATGATCACTTCAATTTATGATGTGGCAGGAGAATTAATACGTGATAGTGCCGGAACCGGAAGAACCGGTTTTGTTCGTCATATGGATGGATTTATCTGTCTGGTAGATCCGGCACAGATGCATTTGGAACATTCTCTCATTAATAAGCAGATTCCGGATGAAGAACGGGTTCTTGAGAAACTATATGTTATGAGTAAGGAAGAACAGATGTCCATTCAGCGTATGAGTAACGAGAACGGAAAACAGGTAATGAATCAGGCAGATTTCATGATGGAGAATACAGTAAGTGATGAGTATTTCTATGAGAGAAAAGCGGATACCATTTTAGATTCTATTCGTTCTGTTTTAGGAGATCATGAATTAAAGCAAAAATATATGGCACTTACGATCGCAAAAAGTGATTTGTTAGAAGAACTCGGAGAAATAAAGGAATATCGAGGAAGCAGTCTTTTATTTGAAAGAAAGCAGGTGTCCTACGGCTTTATGAATATGGATCATCATTTTTTAAGACAGGAAATATTAAAACAGATTTTTGATCAGAAGGTTTTTCGTCTGCAGCGTAATCTGGATGATTATAAAGAAAGTGGACTTTTTGCAGTTTCAGCACTTGGATGTGAAACAGAAGAGACGATGGAGGGAACGCAGAAGGAAGTAAGGACGGTTGGAAGAGTGCGGCCGATCAGGACGGAGGAACCAATCTTATGGATGATAATGAAGTTTATGCAGGAAAGAGGGTGGCTTGAGTAATGAAGATAGAATATTTAATTCATGAATATACATGGTCCAATCATTGTATTTCCGGGAATAAACTCGGTTGGGGAATTGTAGCTTCTTCCATACCGGAAGACAGGACATATTTAAGAGAATTAGAGAAAGTAGCGCAGGCAGCGGTGGTTGATAAAACAGGAAGAATCGAAGTAGAAGAACTTGTATACAGCCCTGTCTGTGGGTTTGTCAAGATGACATCTATTCCCTGTGAATCAGGAGAAGATAAACGTCAGAATAAAAGGGTAAGATTATATCAGCCCAAAGCGCCGGATCATAATCCGGCAGTATATCTTGCTCCAGGAATAGAATGGACGGAGGGGGAGAGTACAGGATTTCTTCCAACATTAACATTAGAAGAAGCCAAATTTGATCGAGAAGATATCTTACGAGAGCTGTGTCTTGAAGAGAGACTACCTGAATTTATGCAGGTGGTCTTTTGGTGTTTGTCAGGACATTCGGAAGGTCTTAATATTGTTGCTCCGAACTGGAAGGAAGAAGAGTTTGCCGCGAATACACAGAAAGTTATGTATGTGATCCACAGTTTACTTCCACAGTGTATCAGGGAGAAGGCAGGATATGTTTCATTTACAAGAGAAGCCATTCCATCAGTACCTTTTTATTTTTCCCCAAAAGTATGCGGAACCTATTCCTATTCTCTTTCTGAAAAGAATGGGTGGGATGCTGACTGGGATGCACTGGATCAGTATTTTTATCATGGCATTGCAAAGGCAAGTGAGAAACAAGATTCTATTTATCAGGACTTTCAGCAGGCAGCAGCAGCGTATTTAAAAAATGTGCGTCATACTGGAAATCTTTTGAAAAAAGTAGAATGGATTTTTTATGATATTGCAAGAAAGCATGGAAAGAACTCCCTCTCCATAGAATATCTTAGTAAAAATATACCAGAGCTGCTATACTGGGTTTGTAAAGATAAAGAATTAAAATTTGTGGCAGAAGATATTTTGAAGGAAGTACATCAGCATCCATTTTCACAGGCAGAGAGACAAATCTATATTGAAAGTCTCATTGCGGGAGTAACAGGACGTTCTAAAGAAGCCATTTTAATGGAAATGGATCATATTTTAAGAGAAGTTTATGATGAAGATAAAAAGGAGTTTGCTTCTTTGTTATCTATGATTCGAGAAAGAAATAAAGAATTATATACAGGTTTGTTATGTGGTGGAGATTTTCAGAAAGAACAGTCAGAATACAGCCGGCGTATGTATCATCTTAATGCTTCCGATATGGAAAGCCTTTACAGGTATGTAAGGGAGTTTAGCGAGCAGAGTATACCGGGAGAGCGAAAAGACGATATTTTAAGAACCGGAATCGGATTACTCAATGCGAATCTTTTTGATCAAAAAGGTTATGAACTGTTTGATAAGATTGCTGTTCATCTGAACAGAAAAGAGCAGTGGATAAAGATTCTTGAAGATTTTGTAGTACAGCTTCAGGCACATGCCTCATTATTTGATAGAAAGCAGATGGAGACGGCCTGTTATATAGAGGATATGCTTTATATGTATAAGCCGGAGATGACAAGGGTACTGCGGGAAGAACGTGGACGAAGAGGTCATAAAGTAAGAAAAGACGGAAGAACAAAGGACAGCGGTGAGGAGGAATGTGACATGGGACGTAGACATAAAGAAGATACGTCGATAGAAGAGCCTGTAAGCAATGCAGTGGAAAGTGTGGAGGCAGAATCTGTGGAAGAAGAGCAGGAAGGCCCAATGATTCCATTTTTATTCATAGGTTTCCCACAAGGATTTCTGACGGGATGTATTATGTATTTATCTCATTATTCTCTGATGATCGGACACTGGAAGATTGCCCTTGGTATGGCAGGAATGTGGGTACTCCTCATGTTGAATTATGAGGGGGTAATTCTTCAGAGAAAAGAGAGATATCCTTTATGGAAGGTGATCGGGCTTTGCCTGGTAGAAGGATGGATTATAGAAGCGGCAGGCTGGTTCTTCCGTTCGCAGAAAGTAAGACTGTATTATTTTATTGTTCTTGGAGTGATTGCAGTATGTATTCAGATTGTTAATCTGATCCAGATGCAGAAGGCGAAAAAAAAGCAGGAAGAGTAATAGGAAGAATATAAAAAGTAACAGGTAAATAAGCGCAGATAAGAATGAGGGAATTATGGAAAGATTAGCAGACGATACAATAGAATCTTTTATGAATGCAATAGAAGAACGGCTGGCTGAAGGACAGAAGAATAAGATTCCGTTTTCCAGATTTTTAGAGGAAAAAATGGATGCTTTTGACTATAGTAATACCTCGCTGGCCAAAAAGGTGTTTCATCGAGTGGAAAAGAAAAAGGAAGGAACCGTTACGTATGTTCCAGTAACCAGACAGGCAATCGGAGCCTGGCTTCGGGGTTCCATGCCATCTTCCAGAGATATTTATGTTACACTTGGAATGGCATTTCAGATGAATCTGGAAGAAATTAATCATATTCTTTTGGAAAATTATATGGGATATGGACTGTACTGTAAAAATATAGATGATGCACTGTGGATTGCATTGATCAACGGACTTTTTTCGATAGATTCTTTTGAAACTGTCAGAGAGAAGATTGAGGATATCTTAGAAGAAAATGTACAGCAGGACAGCAGAAGTCTTGCGACGATGGACTTGTGGGTAATGCTTTCTGAAGCAGGGACGTTAGAAGAATTTTATGAACTGATACGGATTTATAAAGATGAATTTCGTGATGGAGCAAGAAAGTTTGGACAGTGTCTTGAGGAAGTGATTGAGGAAGAATATGGATATTATGATAAGGCGGCCTGGTTTTTAAGAGATATTGGATGTCTGCACTGTGAAGCGCAGTTTTCAAAGATAAGAGCAGGAAAGGCTGTTGTCACAAGAGAGTGGCTTCTTCGTTTCTGTATTGCCCTGCAGCCAACGTATGAATCTATTGAAAAACTTCTTGCAAAGGCGCAGATGGAACCGCTTGGTATCACTCCGGCAGAGGTCATTATTGAGATGATTGCCCGATATAAGTCGAATTCTGTTGCAAACAGCCAGGAAATATGGATCATGATTGAATCGGCTGCAGAGAGACTTCGTCAAAAGGGCTATGAAATCGAGGAAGATTTATGCCGTAAATATAATTCCGTTTATGAACTCCCGGTTTCACAGAAGTGGTGGTTCTCTTTCTGTATTGGAAAGCAGCTTTTACAGAATGAAAAGAACAAAGAGTTTGGTTATGAAAAGAACGGATATTGCCGTTTTGCTATGGAAGATAAGTTACTTTTTGATGATATGAATCGAAATAAAAAGAATGTTTCTTTTAAGAAAAGTGCCTTAGAATATATGGAAACAGGAATTCCTGACTGGAAACAGGCAGAATTTCAGGAAATACCGGCGCTTTCTATTGAGAAGAATTATGTGCCGGATGCCCTTGATATGGAAAAGTTTGAGGATTACTGTTACGTGAGAAGACCAAGCCGGTTTACAAAAGACTTTTTGCGTAATGATATGTATTTTTACGCAGCGACATTGTATTCAGTGTGGACTGGAAAGTGTTATCAGAAAGAGAATGGAAAGCGTAATGTAGAAGAAATCAGACAGGAGTTTGAAAAACATTCTCTCGAAGGAGAAGAATTCCTGACAGTACTCACAAAGATGATTGGGCATGATGAAGTACTTTTAGAAGGTAATCTTGCTACTATGGTAGAAGCCGTTGCAAAAGTAAGACAGCGTCAGTAAAAGTTCGGAAAGCAAATATTTGAATAAAGATACTATTTATGGTATGCTCCTGTTGAAAGTGATTGTTACAAATAACGAAAGGCAGGAGCTATATTTATGTCTATTATTTCTCAGATAGGGGTTGTCATTTTAATTGCATTTATTGTATTAGTGTTGATTCGTTCGAATAAGAATCTTAAGAAAGCTTCCGAAGAGGGGGAGAGTTTCGTAGATGAGTGGGCACTGAGACAGGAGAAGAAGGAGGAAATCAAGCAAAAGCGTGAGGAGAAGAAGTTAGAAGTACAAAAAGAGAAGAAACAAAAGAAAATACAAAAACAGGAGAAACGGAAAGAAAATCTGATTTACGAGAATACAGGTGAGCAGTTAGAAGATATGCCAATCTATGAGGATACAGAGGAACAAGCAGAAGATAGGACATTCTATGATAATGCAGAAGAACAGCAGGAAGACTGGTCTTTCTATGACAATATAGAAGAACAGCCAGGAGAAGACCGTCCGGGATATGATGGAGAGAGCCTTCGTGTGAATACAGACTGGTTATATGATTATGAAGAGAAAGAGAAACAGCGTCAGGAACAGACCAGAGCGGAACAGTATAGGTCTGCCGGTGATAAAGCAGAGGAACAAAGTAGTAAGATCGTTCCGATGAAGAAGCGTCAGACAACGGGAATCACATTGATGAAGCTTGATGCGAATCATCGGGTGATGGCAAGATACCGCGTAAATCAGATTCCATTTACAATCGGAAGGAGTACCAATAATGACCTGGTTCTTGATGATTTGTGTGTGGCAAGAAATCATTGCCGTATCGTGGAAAAAGATGGAAGATACGTTTTGGAAGATGTAGGAACAATGAATAAGTTATATGTGAATGGGATGATGACAAGTCAGGTTCCTTTATCAGATGGTGTTCGTGTCTATATTGGTAATGAAGAATTTCAGATCGAAGTAGAAGGCAGAAGAAGCCAGTCTACCAGATTATATAAAAACGTGGAGGGTATTTATGAGTAGACATGATACCGGAACGAAGTCATTTTCGTTTGAGAGAGTTCTGTGGGAGATACAAAGAGCCTTTTATTCTTTTAAGAATAGTCCGGTCCTCGCTCTTTTGCTAATGCAGGCAGCAGCATTCATTTTTGTGCAGGCAAAAGGAGCAGGAAAGATTTATCTTGATATGATAGGAATTCTGCTTGGAATTACTTTATTATCCTGGTTTTTTACATCGGTGATCCATGGAAATAAAAAGATTGTCATTTACACTTTATTGCTTCTTACCGTAGGAACGATGCTTCAATGTATTTTCAGGGAAGAACAGGTTTTAAAGAATCCACAGTATTATGAGACACATAATCCGGCTGCCGCTTTGCAGTTTCAATATATTCTTGGATTTGTAATGGCGCTTGTAGCGGCATTCCTTTATCTGAATTGTAAGAATCTGTCCTCAACAAAGGCTCTGAAGAAGTTAAATTTATCGTCTGTAAAGGTTTGCAGGATATTCTTTTATTTTTCATTGTTTTTATCAGTGATTACACTTGTTCTTGCAAAGAGTGTAGGAAACGTAAGGAACTGGATTACAATCGGAGGAGTGTCGCTGCAGACAACAGAATTTATCAAGTTTTTGTATGTATTTATTGCAGCGGGACTACTTGGAACAAAGGAGAATCCAGATAAAGAAAATATCAGAGCATTTTATATCGTGACGTTCATAGAAGTATTATTTCTGGCATTACAGAGCGAGTTTGGTACGATGCTCTTGATTCTCATGTTATTTTTGACGTTTATATTTTTATTTATACCGAATATACGGTGTTTTATCGGAACAGTGCTTGTTATGGCAGCAGGATCTTTAGGGCTTTCGGTTATTGGAATGCAGTTGACAAAGTGGAAAGCTGCGGGAGTATTTCTTGGAACGAATAAGATTGCACAGATTTTTCTTTCAAATTATAACAAGATTGCAAATCGTTTTATTTACTGGCTTCACCCTGAAAAAGATGCATTAGGACTTGGCTATCAGCTTCTTAAGGCAAAAGAATCGATCGTTCTTGGTGGATGGTTTGGAACATCTTCTGTTACAGAACTTCCGGTTAAGACAAGCGATCTTGTGTATCCGGCACTGATTCAGCGATGCGGCATGGTGTTTGCTTTGCTTGTATTTATTGTATTTATTATGATGTGGCTTGAAGGTGTTCAGCTGTTTGTAAGAAAGCAGGACCGCTATCACAGGGCGGTGGGAGCTGGTTTTGTCTTCATGCTTTTTGATCAGACATTGATCATTATTGCCGGAAGTACCGGTCTTTGTCCACTTACCGGAATTACATTGCCATTTATTTCAAGTGGCGGAAGTTCTCTGATGATCAGTTTTATGATCGTGGGATTGATCGTAGCTGTATCAAGTAATGTCAAATGGAAAGGAACGCTAGAAGATGAAGAAGAACAAGATAAATTTTTTAAGGAGAACGCAGTTACTGCAAAGTGCCACACTTATCTGCGTCATCTTAATGATCATTTCCCTCGTAAGAGTTTCCGCGTTGCTGCCGGGCGTGTCCGAAGAAGCGGACAAAAAGAAGAGTCAGGCGAAGGCAAAGGTGTATGAAAAAGAGTATGTCAGAGGGTCTATTTTAGACCGGAATGGAAATACGATCGCATTTTCTCAGAAGCCGGGAGGTACACGTACGTATTCTCATCCATATGCGTTTTCGAATCTGGTCGGCTACTGGTCTAAGATTTATGGGACATATGGCGTAGAAAAGACTATGAATGATGTGCTTGTTCACAGTGATTGTGGTAATAGAGATCAGGAAAAAAGAGGGGCGGATGTCACACTTACCATTGACGCAGCGCTTCAGGAACAAGCATATAAAGATATCAAAAAGTATAAAGGTTCCGTTGTCGTGATGAATGCAAAGACAGGGGAACTTCTGGCACTGGCTTCTTCTCCAACCTTTAATGTGACAGAAATCGAAGAGAAATGGAAAGAAATCAATGAAAAAGAAGGAGTGTTTTTTTCCAATGCCTACCAGAATCCGGTAGCACCTGGTTCGGTATTTAAGCTGATTACTTCCAAAGAAATCATAGAAGCAGGAATTGAGAAAGAAGAAGTAGAAGATACCGGTTCTCTTAAAGTGAATGGACAGACGATAAGGAATTATGGGGGAAAGGCTTATGGAAGTATTGCTTATCGGGAAGGTTTCGTGAAGTCATCGAATGTATACTTTATGAACCGCGCATTAAAGCTTGGTGGACTGCGATTATATAAAACAGGAAGAAGCTTTTTATTAGGGGAAGATATTTCTCTTGATTTTGCAACACTACATTCGAATTTTGATTTAAAAGATTACGAGGATAATATTGTTGCAACAACAGCATTTGGACAGGGAGAAACATTAGTTACCCCATTGCAAATGGCGATGATCACACAAAGTATTGCAAACGATGGAGAAATGTTAAAACCATATCTTTTTAAATCTGTAGTCAATAGCAAGGGAAAGATAACGCAGGAAGGAAAGACGGAAAAGCTGGTAAAAACAATGGATGCAGATACAGCAGAAGAAATCAAAGAAGTGATGAAGGAAGCGGGAGAATCCTATGGGCTTTCTGAAGTAGGAGAACAGGGATACTCGATTGCTGCAAAGACCGGAACTGCCGAGAGAGGCGACGGGACCAATAACGCGTGGCTTGTCACATTTGCTCCGGCAGATGATCCACAGTATATTATCGTAGCGAACCGTTTAAAGACAACAGAAATCGGAAAGACACTTGCGCCGGTAGTAGAAGATTTATATGATACACTGTTTGATCATGAGTAAAAACTCATGAAGGGACAGCGTTTCTGGTGGATGATTGCCCGTTTCAAGCAGCATATATACAGAAAAAGGAAGGGATTTCTGAATAGAATTCTTTTGATTTCCTGTTGCTTGTTCTTTTTGTTCAAGAAGAGCATGGAGAAAGAACGTAAGCTCCTGAATCAACATCTGCTGTCCTTTGAGATCAGGAGAAAGATTATAGGAAAAGCGGAGCGTATATGGTGGATTTGGGTTATTCAGAAAATAATAACAGTAAGTAAAATCCAGAAGAGTGACCATCCTATACTGATCCGTTGTTCTTATGAGAAGGTTTGACGGATGAAGATCGGTATAAAGAATGCCGTTTTCCAGAAGATAAGCAAGCACTTCTCCGGTGGAAAATAGAATCCGTAACAGATCTTTTAAAGATAAAGATGGCACAAGTTCAGGGAGTAAAGTACCTTCGCAGTGTTCCATACAAAGAGCAAGAAGAGGAACGCTCGTTCCTGGTAAAGTGAAGTCTTCCTGAAATCCATAATAATGTGGAAGAGACGGGTGGGACAGAGGAGATAATCCTTCATATTCATCAAGCAGGGCCTGGCGGACAGAAGGAATATTTTCACTGCATTTTAATATGTATTGATGTTTAGAATCTGCAGCCGTATATATTAAAATATCTTTTTTCTTCTGATAAAATGTAAGCTCAGAAAAAGATTCGGGAAACATGGAAAACCTCCTTTGGTAGATATGTACTCTCGGAGTCTTTCTTGCACTTGCTTTTGTGGCTGCTTTTCCGCCAGTTGCACCCGAATTTTATCAACGTACGCACCGCGTACGCCTCAAAAATTTGGGCACAATTGACAAAAAAACTTCTCACAAAATCAAGCACAAAAAGATTCCGAGAGTACATAGATTTTTTATGTGATTCAGTGTATCATAAAGAAAAGAAATTTTCAAATAGAGAGGGGAGGAAGTACGGTGGCTTTCTTTTTTGCAAGTGAAATAAACCGACGCTCATCCAATGAGGACAGCTATTGCCAGATGGAGTTTCGCATGAATGCGGAAGCAGCAGTAAGAGCTATGGTAGTTGCTGATGGAATGGGTGGACTTTCCGGGGGAAAATATTATTCAGAAGCAGCGGTTAATATGTGGTATCAGGAACTGCTTGCGACGATGATGAGTGAAAGATTTCGAGGGAATCCTTTAGACAGACAGATTGAGATTTTGCAGGAATTTTCGGAAGAAATATATAGTAAGTTGAATCAGAGGTTATATAAGAATGGTTTAGATGCCGGAATGAAAGGTGGAACTACGTTATCCTCTGTCATCCATTTCTGGGATACGGTTATCGTATCAAACTGTGGAGACAGTCCGGTGTACCGTATTAAAGATGGTAAAATTACATTAGTCAGTGAGATACAGAATGTAGCAGAGAAGATGGTCAGAGAAGGAAAGACAGCACCAGGATCGGTATTGTATTATCAGAATAAGAATCGCCTTCTTGATTATCTTGGTAAGCGAAAGGAATGTATCCCGTATTGTTCTGTGTTTCAGGCTGAAGAAGCTGATGGGATATTAATGGGGTCAGATGGAGCATTCGGAGACCTTACATTAGAAGAAATTCAATCTGTACTTTGCAACTGTGAACGTCCACAAAAGGTGATCGGACGGATTTTTGAAAAGGCAAGGGAAGCGGGAGAAGAAGATAATCAGACGGCAATCTTTTACTTGAAGAAGGAAAAAGAAAAAAAGAAAAAAGAAGTCGAAATGGAAATAGAATTTCCCAAAACAGATATAAGACAGGCAGTTCCTAAAGAGGAGAATTGCTGTTATACAAAGCTTTCCGAGAAAAAGAAACCGATATCGTTAAAAGAGAAATTATTAGGGAACCGTTTTATAGGAGGGCGGTAATATGAATTGTTATTTTGAAGAGGGCGAAGTTTTTACCTGGATTCGTGACAGAGAGAGGTCCGGTGAAAATATGGTCGTATCTTTAAAAATGTTAAAAGAATGTCACCGTACCGGAAGTAAGCAGGCAATGATAGCGGAAGATATCCGAACAGAGAAGAAATACTTTGTAAAGGTGTTGTTTTGTAATGATCTAGAGCAGGTTTACGTAGAAAAAGAAAGTAAAGTACAACTGTATTCTCCGTATATTATTCGGATTTACGGAGGGATGCTTGATGAGAAAAATAAACGTTTTATCACATTAGTAGAATACATTGAAGAAAGTGATCTGTCCGAGCTGATGCGCGGAAAGGGAATCGCCGGAGATACCTGGAATGAAAAGATGAGAGTAAGGAATCGTATCGCAATGAAGTTCTTGTACGGTATTGATCACTATATGTCTATGTATCAGCAAGATCCGATCGTTCACAGAGATTTAAAACCGGAGAATGTACTGGCTTCTCCTGATGGGACGATAGTAAAGATCATTGACTTTGACTGGGTACATTTACACGCATCCAACGTAACAGTGATGCTTCGGAGAGAACAGAAAGGAACCCCGGGGTACGCAGATCCAAGATATTGGAACAGTTACATTTGCCACCCGGAGATGGATATTTATTCTGCTGGTCTTGTTCTTTATTTTATTTATACAGGTAAACACCATTTCTACGGAAGTGAAGAAATAAAGAATTATATGATAGGCGATGATTATGCGTATCAGTTAAAAGAGATGCCGGGAATTGATGAGCGGTTAAGCAGGATTATTGCGAAAATGATCGCGAGAGAAGAAGAACGTTATGGAAGCATTAAAGAAGTGATTCAGGATATGACAGCATACCTGACATCTGTAAGAAAGCTTCCGGAACTTCCAGAACTTCTGACGCAGTCACAAGAAGAGAAAACAATCCGTTTTTCTTATCGGATCGGCGATGTGAAATATAGTCCCTATATGAAAAATTATCGTTTTATACCGATTGAATTTGGAACAAAGCAGGAACGAAGCCAGAATGGAAGAATGAGTGGACATATCTTATCCTTTTATCGAATGGATGATAAGATTAAAGTCATTCTTTTACATGAAGACTGCCATATTATAAAGCAGCAAAGAGAAGGAGAAGTCTGTGCAGGGGATGTATTTACCTACGCAGGAACAAATATTGAAATTTTGCAGATTAAAAGATAGGAGATATGTCATATGAACGAGAACTGGAATCCAGAAATTCCTTTAAATTTACAGCAGAATTTTAAAAAAGAAAAAGAACAGGCATTTACATTATATTTAGATTTTGTAGTAGATGCAACAGCATCTATGTACACCGTATTTCCGGCAGTATATTATTCGGCCGCCCATTTTTTAGAATGTTTATCAAAGTATGAAGTCTATCCGCAGATTGGACTTACTTTAATAAGAAATGAAGAAAACGGAGAAGAGACAGAGACGGTTTTATTTGAAGGAAGAGATGCTTTCACTTCGGATATTTCAGTTTTTTTAAAAAAGTTAAAGGGAATAAAGCTTTACGGAGGCGGTAATGATGGAAAGGAATCTGTCCATAAAGCGATCGGAAGTTCTTTACGTAAATTCCCGGTAACAGGAAGAAATAAAGCAGTGTTGGTTTTTACAGATGCCTATGGAAGTAATGATTATGAAGAATATATTCAGTATCCGGTCGGTCAGGTAATCTTTTTTTCGACAGATGAAATGAGTGAGGAAGATTTTCATTTTTGTTTTGTAAAGCCGGATGGGGAATTAGACGAAGAAGCCTCCCCAATGTTTATTAAAATTGATAAATTACTTAAGCCAATGAGTACAGAGTTTTTGGACAATATTGTAAAGCCGTTAAAAGATCTGATGAAAGGTGTATCGATTGGTGCATAACATCATTTATAAGAAAGTGAGGTGAGAGACATGGAAGAAATGGAACGTATGGAAACTGTCCCAATGGGGAGCGGAAGTAAAGAGCAATTATTTGAAAAAGGACATCCGGTCATTCGGGAATTAAAAAGAATTCCGGAAATCATTTTTGAGGAGCAGATCGCAATGCTTCCTTCTTCCGCAATCCCGGTAAAGTCTTTATTTGCAAGAAAGCAGATGGATCATTATCATGTTGACTCACTGATTTTAAAGAAGATAGCCATGCAGGTATTACACATTTTAAGACAGTTATCCGAATGTCATATTTATCCCGGAATTATTGATTTGCAGGACTTATATGTCGATATGAATAACAGTCAGTATGGGGTCGTACTCCTACATCCGGAAAAGTTTCAGCTTCTTACATTTGAGCAGGATTATGAATGGTATCCGGAAGATGAAAGAATATTTGGCGATGCCGTTTTATTTGATGAGAAGCTGCAGCAGATAGCAGATAATCGTCTGATCTACAAGATTCTTGTAGCAAGTGCAAGGGGAAATGTTAAAGTTCCGCCACTAAAAACAGAAGCAGATTATTCAGAACTTTTCTATAACATTCTTTCTGAAGAATGGAAACAGATTTTTGAAAGAAGAGAAATCTGCAGTTATGAGAAGCTGCAGCAGTTATTAGAAGACTCCATACAGATAGAAGAAGAATTTGCCAGAATGACGAAAGAAAGCTTAGATGAAAAGTCCGAGCAGAAAAAGCAGGAAAAAACAGAGAAATTCCATACTAAAAAGGAAAATGAAGGCGAAGAAGAACAGTTTGCTCTTTTTGTTATTTTAAGAACAGAATTAGACAATTCCAAAAAAATAAGCAAAATGCTTTATCTTTTACAAGATGAGCTAGAATTAGAGAACACCCTTTTAGGACATAGCTGCCAGCAGGCATTTGTCTTTGGAAATGGGGCAGTACAAGTAAAGAAGTTTCAACGATATCATAAAGATTTCCGATGTCAGTTTCCTCAAGTAATACGAGAATACTCTGCAGGAGAAGCCTTAATTATCGGGACAGATCTCCTACAGGAAAAGAAAGAAGAACTACTGCTGAAAAATAAGGGAGAAAAACAACAGTTTTACCTGTATATCCTTATGGATGGCAGAATAAAAAACGATCAGCTCTTTCAGATCGCTCTTATAAAGCTTAAGAAAGTCAGGGAAGAAGGCGTAGAACTAAAATTGAGAATGGTCGATAACATTTACTGTGAAGCCTGTCAGAAACTAAAAGATGTTGTGGAGGATACCCAAAGATGCTGCTAAATAAGTTAAAACAGTTTCATCAACAGACCATGGAACGATATCGTGACGAAGAAAACATGGAACCATGGAAGAAAGCAGTCATGGAAATTCATGAAAAAGCCACATTTCTTTTTTATTATGATGCAACACTAGAGCAAAACAGCAGAACAGCAACCCTTCGAATCCAGGGAACCCTCGTGAAAGGGGAACTCCCCGTAGGAAGTGTACTTCACTTTTATACAGGAGAAGGCAGACATGTGGGAAGTGGCACGATATTAAGTGAACCCGAAGAAAAAGAACAGGGAAGAAAGGGTCTGCTAAAAAGACGAAGAAACGAATTCGAAATAAAGATAGATACCTATCTTGGGAAAGAAACGATAAAGATGAATGAGACAGAAAAAAAGAAAATGCTGAAGCATTTTGAAAAAATATCGTTAATAACAAATCCTGATTTGTAGATTTCGTATAGACGAAAAAAGGAAAAATAATACATCCCATCTGCTCTGTAGTCGCTGTATTTAAGATGCTCATCCGCATCTTAAACACGCTCCGAAGCCGCATCTTGGATGTATTATTTTTCCTTTTTTCTGTCTATTCTAAATCTACAGTTGGGCAATCCACTTGTTTTTTAACTAAGTTGTAGGATGAGGTTAGACAGCCGATATAATAGAACTTCTTGCTGAATTGCGAGGAAACTATGGTAAAGAAATCTTAATACAATTCAGCAACATCCAACAATTTGAATGTCAGTCCTTTAAAAATTAATTTCCCGGAATGTCATAATATTCTGGGGAATCCCATTGTTTTTTGTCAGAAGATTAAATACAATTTAGTCATATACAACAATTTGAATGTCTTGAATGTCAATCCTTTAGAATTTAATTCCATGGAGAGTCATAACTTTCTGGAGAATTTCCATTTTTGTCAACTGTGGATTTAGAGTAGTCAGAAAAAAGAAAAACTACCATATCTCAGATGCGGCTTGGGAGCGTGTTTAAGATGCGGATGAGCATTTTAAACACAGCGACTACAGAGCAGATGGGATATGGTAGTTTTTCTTTTTTCGTCTATACCAAATCCACAAATCAGTATTGGCGTTATCGGAAGAGTGAAAGTAATTCGTTGATATCTTTTCCTTCGCTATTTTGTGCGAGTGTCATGAGCTGTTTTAATTTTTCATTCTGTTTGCCTTCAGAACCATTCATAAGTGAATTTAAGAGGAAGAACAGAGAAGGATCGGAGAATGGATTTTGCTCTGTAGAGGGTGACGTATCTGCTGCTGATGTGGCAGGTGCGGATGATTGCACAAGCTCAGGATGTTCAGAGAGTATTTGATTATATTTTTCATAGAATCTTGAAAAGTTCAGAATTTGCAGGATGTTATCAATTTGATGGGCTTTTTCTTCGGAGACGGAATTACGGACAGAACGAAGTATAGATGCAATATCCTGAGCGTTATTTTCAAAGCCGCATGCGCTTAGTCGTTCGCTGTCATCAAATCCTTCCATGATTTTCTGCATTTCAGATATTTTGAGACAGAGAGCTAAAAATTTTCCAAGATTGGCATTACAGTGAGGAATGATATTTTCTAAAATAGTAAGATTATCATCGTTAATAAGACGGGAGAGTGGGGATGGGGAATCATTTAAATTTTGCATGGAAACCTCCTTTGAATTCGAATAGAAAGATTCAGATAGAAAGATTTTGAGAATATATAGGAAAACTACCTGAAACATTTTCATATAATATAATGATGTCAGGGTCAAAAGGTCAAAACACCGTTCGTGCTTGCACGATAAGGTGTTTGACTTTGGGACCCGCGAAATATGAGAAAGTAGCGATTTACGTAGTAAATCAGCGGATTTCGAATGTTTCAGAATTACGGGAGTAGCGTTAGCTACGGAGTAATTCGTGACATCATTAATATGCAGGTAGATTTATCTGTAATTATTTCATTTTATGAGGGGAGAGATAGGATTATGAATGAAAATCTTATTGTAGAAGATAATACGATTTATGAGATAGATCCGGAATGTCTTAAGAAAAAACGAGAGCGGGAGGCAAGAAAAAAGAGTGAAGAAAAATTAAAGAATGATGCAGAATACCGGAAGAATCAGCGATAAAATAAGTAATAGAGAAAGATAAGAAATAAGAAATAAAAAAGGCATTATACCAGCAAAAACAGTGCAGGTACAATGCCTTTTCTGTTAGTTACAGTTTAGTAAATTAGTAAAGAATCAGCAGCCGCAGCCACATCCACAGCCGTTGCCGAAAGTACCGATACCACAGCCATTGCCACAGCAGCAGAGAATGAGAATGAGCCAGATTAAATTATCATTACCACATCCGCATCCACAGTCGTTGCCGTTATTACAGCATAAAAGGATTAAAAGAAGCCAGAAGCAGTTATTAAAACCACCATCGTTACCACAGTTACATCCACATCCGGAAGAACAGGAATTCTGGCAGTTTGTAGCAGCTAAATCACTCATGGGATTTCCCCCTGTTTTTTGATTACAGTTTATAGTATGCATGATAAAAAGAATGTTGCTTTCAAGTTGGAAAAATTTCCGTAAACAGAAAAAATACAGGAGAATTTTTAGGAAAAGCGAAAAAACAGAAGGATTGGTATGTAAATATTTCATAAAAAATGGAATTAAAAAATGTTTTTCTTGTTTTTTTTGAAAAAAATGAAAAAATGGCTTGTTTTTTATTCAAAAATAGCATACAATTACCACTGGTATAAAAAAGAAGTAAAGAAAAGCGGTTAAAACTTTGTTTTTAGTTGCTTTGGAAATATATTAGTGTTTACACTAGATAAATTTTGGGAGGTAAAGAAGTGAAACCATACAGAGAATTAAGCAAAGAAGAATTACTGGCATTACAGGAAGAATTACAGGCAGAATATGATGCAGAAAAAGCGAAAGGTCTGAAGCTGGATATTTCAAGAGGTAAACCAGGAAAAGAACAGCTTGATTTATCTATGCCGATGATGGATGTTTTAAACGGAGAGACTGTTCTTAATGCAGAGAATGGAACGGATGTAAGAAATTATGGCGTGTTAGACGGTATTCCGGAAGCAAAAGAACTTATGGCAGGAATGGTAGGAGCGAAACCTTCTCAGATGATCGTACTTGGTAACTCCAGTCTTAATATTATGTATGACTGTGTGGCTCGTGCAGAACTTTTTGGAATTATGGGAAGTACTCCTTGGTCACAGCTTGATAAAGTAAAGTTTTTATGTCCGGTACCAGGATATGACAGACATTTCGGTGTGACAGAGCAGTTTGGTATTGAGATGATCAATGTACCTATGACAGAAGATGGTCCGGATATGGATGTCGTTGAGGATTATGTGAATAATGATCCTTCTGTGAAGGGAATCTGGTGTGTGCCAATGTTCTCTAATCCAGGTGGCGTTGTTTATTCTGATGAGACAGTAAAAAGATTTGCGAATTTAAAACCAGCCGCAAAGGATTTCCGTATTTTCTGGGATAATGCATATGGTATTCATTATCTGTATGACAGACCGGAAAGTGAGCAGCCACATATTTTAAATATTTTAGAAGAATGTGAGAAGGCTGGCAATCCGGATATGGTATATGAATTCTGCTCAACATCAAAGATTACCTTCCCGGGAGCAGGTGTGGCAGCAATGGCCTCTTCTGAAGCGAATGTCGCTGATACCAAAGCCAAATTACAATGGCAGACAATCGGACCAGATAAGATTAATCAGTTACGTCATGTAAGATATTTTAAAGATATTAACGGAATGAAAGAATATATGAAGAAACATGCCGAGATCATTCGTCCAAAGTTTGAGGCAGTATTAGAGACATTAGAAAAAAAACTTGGTGAGTTAGAAATCGCATCCTGGAGCAAACCGGTTGGCGGATACTTCATTTCCTTTAATGCCCAGAAGGGATGTGCCAAGGCAATCGTAGCTAAATGTAAAGAGGCAGGTCTTGTACTTACAGGTGCGGGTGCAGCATATCCATATGGTAATGATCCGGAAGATTCTAATATCCGAATCGCTCCTACCTTACCTTCTACAGAAGAGTTATCAATCGCGACAGCATTATTTGTAACATGTACAAAGCTTGTAACGGTAGAGAAGCTTCTTGCAGAGATGTAATGTCGGATGAATTCAAGGATGTCAGGTATCCAGTTTTCAGTCTGCTTTTGAATTGTGGTTTATTTTAGCAGAACGATTATGATAAAATAATAACAGATATATTAAAAAGAGAGAAAATTCACCAGTTAACATCAAAACTGGGAGTTTCCTCTCTCTTTTTGTCATTAAAAAAAGGGTAGATTTTTGTACAAAATGAAAAACATAGCAAAAAAGTTGTACAAAATTGGATACATATATTCTCATAAGCTATTGTTTGTGATATAGTTAACACAATAAATTTAAGGGTAATTATGACTTTAACAAACTAGGGAGGTATCTATGAGAGGAGTAGAAACAAGAATTCAGGAAATCAGACATGCTGTATTTACTGAAGTAGCTAAAATGGCTTATGAAGAGGGACCTGTTGATAAAAAGATTGAGGCGCTGCCTTATAAAATCATACCTGGTGAAACCGGTAATTTCAGAAATGACGTTTTTCTTGAAAGGGCAATCGTAGGAGAACGACTCCGAATGGCAATGGGTCTGCCATACAGAGGAGCAGCAGAACCAGCACCGGTATCTGATGGAATTATGGAGGCAGATAAGCCAGAAGGCTACTATACTCCACCACTTATTAACGTAATTAAGTTCGCATGTAATGCATGTGAGGAAAAGAAAGTACATGTAACAGATGGATGTCAGGGATGTCTGGCACATCCTTGTATGGAAGTATGTCCAAAGAAGGCAATCTCTCTTGATCGCGTAACCGGTAAGTCCATCATTGATCAGGATGCCTGTATCAAATGTGGACGTTGTGCTACTGTATGTTCCTATAATGCGATTATTGTTCAGGAACGCCCATGTGCAAAAGCATGTGGTATGAATGCTATCACATCTGATGAGAACGGAAAAGCAACGATTGATTATGATAAATGTGTATCCTGCGGAATGTGCCTTGTAAACTGTCCATTTGGTGCAATTTCTGATAAGTCCCAGATTTATCAGGTAATCAAGGCAATCCAGTCCGGTGAAAAGGTATATGCTGCAGTAGCACCTGCATTCGTAGGACAGTTTGGACCAAAGGTAACACCGGAAAAGCTTCGTGCAGCCATGAAAGAACTCGGATTTGCCGATGTACTTGAGGTAGCGATCGGAGCGGACTTATGTGCGAAACAGGAAGCAGAAGACTTCTTAAAAGAAGTACCGGAAGAACTTCCATTTATGGCAACATCTTGTTGTCCGGCATGGTCCGTAATGGCTAAGAAGCTCTTCCCAGAGTATGCAAACTGTGTATCCATGGCATTAACACCAATGACATTAACAGCAAGATTAATTAAAAATCACACACCAGATGCCAAAGTCGTATTTATTGGACCTTGTGCAGCGAAGAAGCTTGAAGCGATGAGAAGAACCGTTCGAAGTGAAGTAGACTTCGTACTTACCTTCGAGGAAATGAGTGGAATTTTCGCAGCAAAAGACTTAGATCTTGAAGCAATGCATGAAGACGTAGACGGTGTTAACGATGTATCCGCAGACGGAAGAAACTTTGCCGTATCTGGTGGAGTAGCACAGGCTGTAGTTGATGTAATCAAGAAAGAATATCCAGATAAAGAAATCAAGGTAGCTAACGCAGAAGGTTTAGAGGAATGTCGTAAGCTTATGATGATGGCATCCAAAGGCAAATATAATGGCTATCTGTTAGAAGGTATGGCATGTCCAGGTGGTTGTGTAGCCGGAGCTGGAACAATGCAGCCAATTAAGAAGTCTCAGGGAGCTGTAAAGATTTATGCTACAAAAGCAAATCATAAAGTAGCTACTGAAACAGAATATGTAAAAGAATTAGATAAATTAGTAGATTAAACCTGATTAGTAGATTTCGTGTAGACGAAAAAAGAAAAAATACCATATCCCACCTGCTCTGTAGTCGCTGTGTATAAGATGCTTGTCCGCATCTTATACACGCTCCGAAGCCGCATCTGGGATATGGTATTTTTTCTTTTTTCTGACTGTTCTAAATCCACAGTTGGCAAAAATGGAAATTCTCCTTTGCCTGTCCTTTCTATTCCCTCCCAAAAATCTTCCAACAAGTTTCACGAACTACCAACAAACAGAACCCAGGTCTGTTTTCGTTAATTTGCCAAAAGTTTGTTGAAAAAGTTAATAAAAACTGGCACTATTGTCATAAAAAACCGCTGTTTAAGTATGAAAAATAACGTATTTTGCAATAAAATACGATAACGATAAATATTAAAAAGAAAAGAGGAAAATTAAATGGAAAGGATACAGTTGTAGTTGATCCGGCAGTTGCGCCAACAGAAACAACACCGGGTAAGACAGAAGGAGAACACTGTTCTGCATGTAATACGGTATTAGTAGCACAGAAGGTAATCCCGGCAACAGGAAAACAGCTTTCTGGAAATGATAAGCCAAGTACTGGAAATACAACACCACAACCACAGCAACCAACACAGCCTGCTAAAGTAACAGATAAGAAATCCAAAGCAGTATATAAAGTAAATGGTAATAAGACAGTTGAATATAATAAAGCAAATAAAAAAGCGAAGAAAGCAACGGTTCCATCAACGATTACTGTAAATGGAGTGAAGTATCAGGTAACATCCATTGCAGCTAAAGCATTTGCCAACAACAAGAAGTTAACAAAGATTGTCATCCCGGCAAGTGTAAGAAGCATTGGAAAACAGGCATTCAGTGGATGCAAGAATCTTAAGAGTATTACGATTAAGACAACGTATCTTACAAAGAAATCCATAGGTGCGAAAGCATTTAAAGGAATTCATGCAAAAGCAACGATTAAAGTACCAAAGAAACAGAAGAAAGCATATCAGAAGTTCTTAAAAACAAAAGGAATTGGAAAAGGTGTGAAAATTAAATAAATGCTACAAATCAGTGGAAAGTGTAAGAATGCCCCGGCATTCCTGTTGATTTGCAGGATTTAGAGTACAAAGGAAAACGATATATCCAGGATGCTCCTTCAAAGAGTGTTAAAATGCAGGTGAGTATTTTAAACACAGCAAGGATAGAGCAGATGGGGTATATCGTTTTCCTTTTTTCTATACTAAAGGCTATACCTTAAAATCCATTCTTAATAATTATTAAGTAGCCAGGGAATGTTTTTGTTATGTATAATAAAAATGTGAACATTCTTTTAATTTATGATAATGTTTGATGATTTTTCAGAGTAATTGTGATATTATATAAAAAAGTTTCAAGCGACTATTTTAAAGCTTTGATAGGCTTTTTATAAAGAATGTACTGTTGGAGTCTTCACTGTATGTATATACCTTTGTGATTGATTTTTTGTTGGTTGCACCCATATTTTATCAATGAACGCACTGTGTATGCCTCAAAAACTTGGGTACGTCTAATAAAAATCTTCTCACAGATTAAGTACAAAAAGATTCCGAGAGCACATAAGAGTATTAAGGAGGTAAGTATGTTTCGGAAGAAGAATGGGCAGGAGTTTATGGATGAGCTGAACGTGGATTCATCTGTGAATGATAAAGAAGAGAAAAAAGGATTTTTCCACAAGAGGAAGAAGAAAGATATTAATCTGTATGAAGATGATATGGGATATATCGATGAGGACAGTGATTTTTCAGAAGAAGAATATGATAAAGAATTAGATGAGTTACAGGAAGATGAGAAGCCAGAAAAAAGGAAGAGAAGATTTTGGCATCGGAAGAAAGAAGATACACTGGAAGAAGAAAATCAGACAGAAGAATTAGCAGAGGAACATCATGATGAAGAAGGTTTTCTCAGTGATGAGGATGCGATTATTCTGCAGGAGCCGGAAAAGAAGAAGTTTTCTAAGAAGAAGCTGGCGCTCATCTGTGGTACGGCAGCAGTCATAGTGATAGCTGTTGTTTTTTTTGTTATTCGGAATATGGGTGGTACAAGCGAAGGAAAGGCGTATGTAGAATCTGTTCGTGAGATTACAGGACTTGGAACGGCTGCCGGGGCGAATAATCGTTATACAGGAACGGTTGATGCAGAGAGTTCATGGAAGATTAATTTACAGTCGGATATGTCTGTAGAGAAGCGTTATGTGAATGTTGGCGATCAGGTGAAAAAGGGAGATAAGCTGTTTAAATATAATACTCAGGAATTAAAGCTTTCAAAAGAAAAGAAAGAGCTGGAACAAGAGACTTTACAGAATGAGATTAATCAGTTGACAAAAGATATCAGTTCCTATCAGTCTGATTTGAAGTCTGCGAGTGCTACGGAGAAGATTCAGCTTCAGACGCAGATTTTAACAGCACAGACTACGATTAAGAAAGATCAGTATACGATCAAGACGAATAAAGAGACGATCAAGACATTAGAGAAGAATATTAAAGATGCTACAGTAAAGAGTAAGATGAATGGTCTTGTAAAGACGATAAACAGTTCTCTGGAAAGCAGTTCTTCCTCAGGTGATGACAGTTCAGATGATGGTTCAGATTCCGGAGATGGAAGTTCAGATGATTCTACATATATGACAATTCTTGCAGTAGGTAACTACCGTATTAAAGGAAAGGTCAGTGAAACGAATGTTAACAGCCTGAATGAAGGGGATCCGGTTATTGTACGTTCAAGAGTAGATGATTCCCAGACCTGGAAAGGAACGATCAGCAGTATCAAGACAGATGCTACTGCAGATGATTCTACCGAGAGCAGCGATGAGATGGCTTATGATGATTCTTCAGATGGCAGTACAGGAGAGACTGCATCGAAATATAATTTCTATGTGAAGCTCGATGATGATAATGGCTTAATGATGGGACAGCATGTTCTTGTTGAACAAGATAACGGCCAGGATGAGAAGAAGGACGGTATGTGGCTGCCGGCTGCCTATATTAAGAAGAGTAACGGTAGGTATTATGTATGGCTGGATTCTCATAATAAGCTGAAGCTTCAGGAGATTACAGTTGGTGAGTATGATGAGAATCTTGATGAGTACGAAGTGAAGAGTGGACTCAAGACAACAGATTATATTGCATGTGATGACAGTACATTAAAAGAAGGTATGCGGGTTACAAGAGTTGCTCCGGAAGATAGTACTTCTGACTATGGAGAAGAACAGACAAGCGATGATGCCGAAACATTTGGAGCAGATGATTATGATTCCTATGAAGAAGATACTTCTGATTATGGAGAAGATACGTATGACAGTGGTTATGATGAAAGTATAGATGACGGCACAGATGCAGGGGATGATAGTTTCGATACAGGAAGTGACAGTTCAGATGCTGTTGATGATGGAACAAGTGACAGTGATGTTGCAGACTTTGGAGAATAGAGATTCTTAATCAGAAAGGACATACAGCATATGCTTTTAGAACTAAAACATATTTATAAAAATTATTTGCAGGATAAGATTGTCATACCAGTTCTTAAAGATGTGAATATCTCTATTGATGAGGGAGAATATGTGGCAATCATGGGCCCTTCCGGATCAGGAAAGACAACGTTGATGAATATCATAGGGTGTCTGGATCGGCCGACGAAGGGAGAATTTCTTTTAGAAGGGGAGTCTATTGTAGATTATAATGAAAATCGTCTCTCGGATCTTCGATTAAACACTTTGGGATTCGTATTCCAGAGTTTTAATCTTCTTCCGAAGCAGACCGCTCTTGATAACGTAGCACTTCCTTTAAGTTATGCAGGAATACCGGTGAAGAAAAGAAAAGAGATTGCTTTTCAGGCATTGAAAAGAGTTGGACTGGCGGATAGAGTACATTTCCGTCCAAGTCAGCTTTCTGGTGGACAGCAGCAGCGTGTGGCGATAGCCAGAGCACTTGTGAATAATCCTAAGATTATTCTTGCTGATGAGCCTACCGGAGCTTTAGACAGCCGTTCCGGTATTCAGGTAATGAATCTGTTTCAGCAGTTAAATGAAGAAGGTGTTACGATTATTATGATTACGCATGATGCGAATATTGCCAATCATGCGAAAAAAGTACTTCATATTTTTGATGGAGAGATTGTAGAAGATAAAGAAAGAAAAGAGAAAGAAAAACAACAGTCCGAAGTGCAGAGTGAGGCAGCAGAAAGTGTTTCATCAGAATTAGAAAAAGATTTCGGAGTGAATGCATGGGAAGGAGAGATCTGATTTGAAGGGAAAGAAGAAGATACTGCTTGCTGTAGTTTTAGTTCTCGTTATGGCAGTTGGAATCACTTCCATTATTGTTATAAGAAAGAGAAATAAAATTGTAGTAAAAGTATTCCCGGTAAGTATGCTGAACAGTTCTGACTGGTTTGATACAGATACTTCTCTTACGGGAACGCTTACTTCAGATTTTATACAGGAAGTACATGTTTCCGGTGGACAAAAAGTAAAGAAGATTTATGTCAAAAAAGGTGATAAAGTTAAAAAAGGCGATGTTCTTTTGAAGTATAATGTTGCGGAAAAAGAACTGGATTTAAAACTTCAGAAGCTTCAGATGCAGTCATCTGAGTTGGAAATTGCTGAGATGGAGAAGGAATTAAAGAAGCTTAAAAACACAAAGACAGTTGGTTCAATTGATACGGGAAACAGCAGAGTGATGGATGCATCTGTTAATCTTTCTGATATAAAGGGAACAAGCCTTCGCTACCTTATGGCAGAGGCGGAAAGGGATGGAACTACCGCAGTGAGCAATTCGAAAGCTACGAATGAGGCAGATGGAAGCAGCTCAGGTTCTGAAAGTGGAAGTGGCGCCGGCTCCGAGAGTGGTTCAGGAAGTGGAAGTGGCTCAGGCTCCGAAAGTGGTTCTGGAAATGGAGGCAGCGCTGGCTCCGAGAGTGGTTCAGGAAGTGGAAGTAGCTCAGGCTCCGAGAGTGGTTCAGGAAGTGGAAGTAGCTCAGGCTCCGAAAGTGGTTCAGGAAGTGGAAGCGGCTCAGGCTCCGAGAGTGGTTCAGGAAGTGGAAGTGGCTCAGGCTCCGAAAGTGGTTCAGGAAGTGGAGGCAGCGCCGGTTCCGAAGGCGGTTCTGGAAGTGGAGGCAGCTCAGGCTCCGAAGGTGGTTCTGGAGAAGAATCAGGAAAGGATGATGCGACACCAAAAGAGAATATTAATAGTCTTGAGGATGCATCGGGAAAAGGAACAAAAGACGATAAATACATCTTTAATTTGAAAAAAGGTGGAAAAATCAGTGGTTCAGTTATTAAACAATTAAAAGATAAAGGTGAGAATGGTTATGCAGTAGTTAAAGAATATGATGGAGATGATACTAGTACATATACCTTGACACCAGATAAATTATCAAAGATTAATGTAAAAGAAGGTAAAATGTATTCTGTTGAAGAATTGAAAAATGGTGGAGATGAAGATATTGTAGGTAATATTTCATCAGAAGAAAACTATATCAAAGGTTCAGGAACAGAAGAAGATCCATATATATATAATTTAAATATTAATGGCTCTGTTGTAGGTAGTGCAATTCGAAATTTACAAAAAGATGGAAAATATGCAAAGTTTATTGAGTATGAAAATGAAAAGCAGACAGGAAAAACTTATACATTAACTCCAGACACATTATTTAGAACAGACATTACATCTGAAGAAAATTATACAATATCTTCGTTAAATGAATTGACTAAGGTATCTTATATAGAATTGCCGAAAGCAATAACAAGTATAGATGATAAGGATGAATATGATAGTTCAGATGAAAAATATGTATATTATTTGAGTGATAATGGAGTTATTAAAGGTTCTGTAATTAAAGAGTTAATAAAAAATAAAAATAATGCAGAGTTTATTTCCTATGCTTCTGAAAAAGATTACAAAGCAGGAAATAAGCAGTTTACATTATCTATAAATGCAGATACTAAGTTTAAGAATATTTTATTAGATTCAACGCAATACGCTATTTCAGATTTAATAGATAATGTAAAGAAAGAGGATTCAGCGGCTACAACAACTGAGAATAAAGGAAATACTGTTCCAACAACAAATAAGACACCGACGCCGGCGGCAGATAAGGAAATCAAGTTTAAACAGAATCGAAAGAAAGTAAAAGCGGGTAATGGCTATCTCTTTTCTGTAGTGTCTAAAGATGGAAGCTGGGGAAATGGAGAGGATGACCAGAGTAAGGTTACATGGACTTTATCAAATAATATTTCAAAGTATACAAGTATTGAGAAGACGAAGTCTGGTGTTTGGTTATATGTAGATGAAGGAGAACCGTCTTCTTCTATTACACTTACTGCGCAGGTTAAGAATGTAAAAGGTATTTCTAAAACTAAGATATCAAGAACGTTGGTTGTGAAAGAAGCGGATACCAGCGGTGGAGATAATACTGGCGGAGACGGCGGTGATGATGGAGATGGCGGTTCTGGCATTGACGATGGCAGTGGAGATAATGACGGTGATGATGGCAATAATTATACTGCAGCAGAGTTAAGGGAAGCAATTGCCGAAAAAGAAGATGAAATTTCTGAAGCCAAACAAGATCTTCATGAAGCGCAGATTAACTACAATGAAGCAAAAGCAGAAGTAGATAAAGCGACAGTTAAGGCAAAGATTGCCGGTACGGTTACTACTTCATGCGATAAAGGAACGGTTCCTACAGATGGTTCGGCGGCTATCGTAGTTAAGGCAGCAGATGGAATGTATGTTAAGACTTCGATTAGCGAGATGGAACTTAGCAATATAAAGGTTGGTGGAACGATCAAATGTGTATCTAGTGATACAGGAGATGAGTATACCGCAGAAGTAAAGGAAATTTCGGATTTCCCTACCGGAGACAGTAGTAATGATGGAGGAAGTTCCAATCCAAATAGTTCTTATTATCCGGTCATTGGCTTTATTAAAGATGCAGATGGTTTGAGTCCGGGTGGTTCTGTCGAAGTTTCTTATAGTTCAAAGTCTATGGGAACAGCGAATGATAATGCAATCTATATTCAGAAAGCATATATCCGCACAGAAGACAAAAAGAATTATGTTTATATTCGTGATAAAAAGACAAAGCGTCTGAAGAAGCAGTATGTCAAAGTTGGAAAGACTATGAATGGCCAGTATGTGGAAATTATATCCGGACTGACAGATGAAGATAACATTGCCTTCCCTTATGGAAAGAACTTAAGAGAAGGAGTTAAAACGAAGATTTCCGAAGATGACAGCGAAATGATTTATTAAGGAGGAGAACGATGCTTGAAAATATAAGATTATCTTTTCAGGGTGTATGGAGTCACAGACTGCGTTCTTTCCTGACGATGCTGGGCATCATTATCGGTATTGCGGCAATTATTGCCATTGTATCAACAATTAAAGGAACGAATGAACAGATTAAAAAGAATCTGATCGGTTCTGGTACCAATACAACAACAGTACAGTTAACAGAAAGTGGAAACTATCCAGCAGAAATGGAATATGGAATTCCGAAGGGAATTCCTGTTCTTGATGATGCCATGCGTGAACAGTTAGCTGAGCTTTCTCATGTAAAAGATGCTTCCCTTTATATGTCACGTACACAGGTAGATTACATTTACTATAATTCAACAGTGCTTTCCGGTGGGCAGTTGATCGGGGCAGATTCTCATTATCTTGGAACCTGTGGTTATGTAATGAAAAAAGGAAGAGGCTTTACGGAGAGCGATTATGAGAAGTATCGTAAAGTGGCAGTAGTAGACAGTGTAGCAGCCGACTCTCTTTTTGGAAATGAGAATCCGGTAGGAAAGACCATTGATATAAAAGGAGAGCCATTTATTGTTGTTGGTGTCATTGAAGAGTCTACCGCCTTCAGCCCGGTAATTAATTCTGTAGAGGATTATTATACTTATGTATATAACGACGGAAGTGCGAGTGGTATTGTTGTAATTCCTGATGTGGACTGGAATATTGTTCAGCAGTATGATGAGCCACAGAATGCAAAGCTGCTGGCAGATTCTACAGATAATATGACATCTGTTGGAAAAGCAGCACAGACCTTATTAAACGAAACGGTAACAAATAAAGATATCAAATATCGTGCGGCAAATATGAATGAGACCGCAGAAGAAAGTCAGCAGGTAAGCGCAACGACAAATAAACAGTTAATATGGATCGCAAGTATTTCATTATTAGTTGGTGGTATCGGTGTTATGAATATTATGCTTGTATCCGTAACAGAGCGTACAAGAGAAATCGGTTTGAAAAAGGCAATCGGTGCGAGAAAGAATCGAATACTGGCACAGTTCTTAACAGAAGCAGCAGTACTGACCAGTCTTGGAGGTATCATTGGTACGATTACCGGTATTGCATTAGCAGAAGTTATCGGAAAGATATCAAATGTTCCAATTGCAATCAGTATACCGGCAGTTATTCTGGCAATTGCATTTTCTACAATAATCGGAGTAGTATTTGGATTACTTCCGGCAGTAAAAGCAGCTAATTTAGATCCAATCGTTGCATTACGCCATGAATAGTGTTATCATACATAAGTTAAAATATGCAAATGAAAATATGAAAATATGCAGAACGTAATATAACGGTGCCTGTATTTTCTGGCTATATTCTTAGATATATTAAAAAATACAGGAATAAGATGTAAAAAGAACAATAAGTAATAGCTGATAGGAGAAGAGAATGGGTAAATATTTTGGAACAGATGGTTTCCGCGGAGAAGCAAATGTAAATCTAACAGTAGAGCACGCATATCAGGTAGGTCGTTTTCTTGGATGGTATTATGGTAAAGATAAAGAAGAGAAATGCAAAGTTGTAATTGGTAAAGATACACGTCGTTCAAGCTACATGTTTGAATATTCTTTAGTAGCAGGACTTACAGCTTCAGGAGCAGATGTATATTTACTGCATGTAACAACAACACCGAGCGTTTCTTATGTAGTAAGAACAGAAGATTTTGACTGTGGTATCATGATCTCTGCAAGCCATAATCCATACTATGATAATGGAATTAAACTCATTAATTCTAAAGGCGAGAAGATGGATGAGGAAACGATCCTTAAAGTGGAAGATTATATTGATGGTAAGTTTGAAATTCCGATGGCAGTACGTGATCAGATTGGATGTACAGTTGATTATTCCGCAGGAAGAAATCGTTACATCGGTTATTTGATCTCTCTTGCAACACGTTCCTATAAGAATATGAAAGTAGGGTTGGACTGTGCTAATGGAAGTTCCTGGATGATCGCAAAGAGTGTTTTTGACGCATTAGGAGCAAAGACCTATGTGATCAATGCACAGCCAGACGGACTGAATATTAATATGAATGCCGGTTCTACACATATCGAAGTGCTTCAGAAGTTTGTAAAAGAGAATCAGCTTGATGTGGGATTCGCCTTCGATGGGGATGCAGACCGTTGTATCGCTGTTGATGAGAATGGAAGCGTTGTAGATGGAGACCTCATTTTGTATGTTTACGGCAGATATCTTAAAGAAAAAGGTGAACTTCGTAATAATACAGTCGTAACAACAATTATGTCAAACTTTGGATTGTATAAAGCATTTGACGAACTTGGTGTTGATTATGAAAAGACACAGGTTGGAGATAAATATGTTTACGAAAATATGGTACAGAATGGACATCGTATCGGCGGTGAACAGTCAGGACATATTATTTTCAGTAAATATGCAACAACCGGAGACGGAATCCTTACAGCCATTAAGATGATGGAAGTAATGTTAGAGAAGAAGCAGTCTTTAGCAACATTGACATCACCGGTTCGTATTTATCCGCAGGTACTTAAGAATGTACGTGTGAAGAGTAAACCGGAGGCACAGAATGATGCTGACGTACAGGCAGCAGTAAAGCAGGTTGCAGAAACACTTGGGGCGACAGGAAGAATTCTTGTTCGTGAAAGTGGTACAGAGCCAGTGATACGTGTTATGGTAGAAGCGGAAACAAAGGAAGAATGTGAAAAGTATGTTGATTCGGTAATTGAAGTTATCGAGAAAAAAGGTCATTGTGCATAAAGTTTTTACTTAAATAGCTATTTTGCCAAAAACTAAAATAAATAAGCATGATATAATAACTGCGCCTTAGAGCAAGCGATGGATGCAGCGCATCATCGTGCATTGACAGGAGGCAGTTGTTATATCATGCTTTTTTGTGCGTATTGTTTAATTTTTTATTTGGCTATAATTGCTTCTACATTGCATTATGGAATGGATGTTATGAGCTTTTATAAAGCTTCATAAAATCTCTATAGAATTTCATCTTGAAATTTTAATTTTGATGATGTATAATATGTCAGAACAAATGTTTGGAAAAAGGACTGCTCTTGCATCTGTTTACAGATTGCTGTAAGATATCAGATGGGAGATGACTCCCACCTCTGCAGGTGGCGAGCAGCAAGTTTGTATCATATGTTATGTTAGAATTTCCTGGAGAGATTTTAATTGACTAAAGATAGTATTTATTTATCAGGAGAATAATCATGGAGAATATAACAATTAAAGATATTGTAAAGGCTGCCGAAGGACAGCTTTTATGTGGAGATGAGAATAAAGTAATCAAGGAGTTTTCAATCGATTCACGTTCCGGTAACGAGGATAGCATTTTTGTACCGATCATCGGGGAGAGAGTGGATGCACATAAGTTTATTGATGGCGCACTTAAGATAAATGGTGCGACGTTTACATCAGAGCATGATAAGCCGTTAACTGGTTTTGAGGATAAGCCATGGATTAAAGTGGCAGATACAGTAGAAGCGATGCAGAAGGTAGGAACATTTTACAGGAATCGTATGAATCTTCCGGTTGTTGCTGTAACAGGAAGTGTTGGAAAGACAACAACAAGAGAGATGATTAGCACAGCATTAGCTTCACAGAAGAGGGTATTCCAGACAATCGGGAATCAGAATAGTCAGATTGGTGTGCCATTAACTCTTTCTCATCTTACAGCGGAAGATGAGATTGCCGTTCTTGAAATTGGCATGAGTGAAAGAGGGCAGATTGAGAAGCTTACCAATATGATTCGTCCGAATATAGCAGTTGTGACGATGATTGGAGTAAGTCATATTGCACAGTTGAAAACTCAGGAGAATATTTGTCTGGAGAAGATGGATATTGTAAAGGGACTTCCGGAAGATGGTATAGTCTTTTTGAATGGAGATGATAAGTTCCTTGCACCATATCGTGGAAAGCTTTCTCACAGAACATTTTTTTATGGACTGAATAAGGAATGTGATTATCGAGCAGAAGAAGTACGTGTGCGGGATGGACAGACCCTGTTTCATTTTTATTACAAAGATGGCGAAGCAGAGAAGAATATGGAAGTTGTTCTTGGCACTATGGGAGAGCATAATGTACGTAATGCCTTAGTTGCATTAGGGGTCGCACATCAGATGGGACTTGACATGGAAGTGGCAGCGAAGGCACTTAGTACTTTCCATGGACAGCGTCAGCAGATGCATACATTAAAGAGCTGTACGTTGATTGATGATACATATAATGCCAGCCCAGATTCTATGAAAGCAAGTATTTCGGTACTTTCTTCTATGGAAGGTGTGAAGGGCAGGAGAATTGCCGCACTGGCAGATATGCTTGAACTTGGAGAAAAGGAGAGGGATTATCATTATGAAGTAGGTAAGTTTATTGCTGGGACACAGGTAGATGAAGTTGCTGCCTACGGTGAACTTTCCGAAGAAATATTAAAAGGTATTGAAGACAATAATGCGAGAATTATTGTAAAGCATTTTGAGACAAGAGGGGAATTACAGGAGTATCTCTTAACATATGTACATCCGGATGACGTACTTTTATTAAAAGCGTCTAACGGAATGAAGTTAAAAGAGATAGCAGAAGCATTTTTACAGAATGAATAATTTTCAGGAAAAAGGGAGCTTTACAGATGAAGATATATATAATGAGACATGGAGAGACAAAGTGGAATAAGAGGAGTAAGCTTCAGGGACAGGTTGATATTCCTCTGGCACCTAAAGGTATCGAGCAGGCGCAGATGACAGCAGAAGGAATGAAGGAGATTCCTTTTGATCATATTTTTTCCAGTCCGTTAAAAAGAGCGTATAAAACGGCACAGATTGTTCGCATGGACCGTCCGATAGAGATTGTCCGCGATGACCGTCTGAAGGAGATGAGTTTTGGAACCTCCGAGGGAAAGTGTATCGGAAAGATTATGGAGAATCCGGCAATGACACGCTATCAGAGATTCCGTCTTGATCCAGAACATTTTCGCCCAGCAAAGTATGGAGAATATTTCCAGGATGTTTTAAGACGAACTGACGAATTCTTTAAAGAGGAGATTATTCCATTGGAAGGGAAAGCAGAGAATGTTCTTATTGTGGCACATGGCTGCGTAGTCAGAAGTTTTATCCTTAATTTGACAGGACGTTCTCTTAGTCAGTTTTGGAAGACACCTTTTGGAAAGAATTGCTCTTCGGTGGCATTTGAATATAAAAATGGTGAAATAAATATGATTTATGAGAATAAGTTATATTATGATACAGATTGTCCTGACTGGCAGCAGCAGATTCCTTCCTATAAAAAGGGACATAGAAAGTAAACATTTATAAGTGGATATTTACAGGTGAATATCTATGAGAAGATATGTATAAAGGTAAGTAATTATAATAAAATTGTGAGGTATTTATGGGAGAACAGATGGCATATAATGCGAATAGCATTGCAGTTCTTGAGGGACTAGAAGCGGTAAGAAAGCGTCCGGGAATGTATATCGGAAGTGTTTCTACCAGAGGTCTTAATCACCTTATTTATGAGATTGTAGATAACTCTGTAGATGAGCATCTGGCGGGGTATTGCAGTAATATTCAGGTGATTCTTGAAGAAGACGGAACGGCAACGATTCGGGATAATGGACGAGGTATTCCTACAGGAATTAATAATAAGACAGGAATTCCGGCAGTAGAGATGGTATTTACTATGCTGCATGCCGGAGGTAAGTTTGGTACGGGAGGTTATAAGATTTCCGGTGGCCTTCATGGAGTAGGAGCCTCCGTTGTTAATGCACTTTCTGTCTGGCTTGAAGTGAAGGTACAGTCAGATGGTAAGGTGTATCAGCAGATGTACGAGAGAGGAAAAGCAGTAGCACCGTTGGAAGTCATCGGCAAGTGTCGAAAAGGCGATACGGGAACGAGTGTTACTTTTTTACCAGATGGAGAAATATTTGATAAAACATACTTTAAGGCGGAATCCATTAAGAGCAGATTACATGAGACTGCTTATCTGAATCCTGGATTATCTATTACTTTTGAGAATAGAAGACCAGGAGAAGAGGAAACCGTCCTTTTTCATGAAGAAGAAGGATTAAAGGCTTATGTCAGAGATTTGAATAAGGGAAAGCCGGCAGTTGGTGAGATTGTTTATTTTAAGAAAAAGATCGATGATATTGAGGTGGAAGCGGCTTTTCAGTATGTAGATGAATTTCAGGAAACAATTATGGGATTCTGCAATAATATCTGTACGATGGAAGGTGGAACTCATATTACTGGATTTAAGACAAAGTTTACGTCTGTTATGAATCAGTATGCGAGAGAACTGGGAATTTTAAAAGAAAAAGATAAGAATTTTACCGGTGCAGATGTTCGTAACGGTATGACAGCAGTTCTTTCTGTTAAGCATAAAGATCCAAGATTTGAAGGACAGACTAAGACGAAGCTGGACAATCCGGATGCTGGAAAAGCAGTTAGTGAAGTACTTGGAGAAGAACTGACGTTATATTATGACAGGAATTTAGAAGAACTGAAAAAGGTGATTGCCTGTGCGGAAAAGTCTGCAAAGATTCGAAAAGCAGAGGAGAGAGCGAGAACGAATCTCATCTCGAAGTCCAAGTTTTCTATTGATACGAACGGAAAACTGGCAAACTGTGAGAGTCGTGTTCCAGAAGAGTGCGAAGTTTTTATTGTAGAGGGAGATTCTGCCGGTGGCTCTGCTAAAACAGCAAGAAATCGCCGCACCCAGGCCATTCTGCCGATTCGTGGAAAGATTCTTAATGTGGAGAAGGCATCCATGGATAAAGTGCTTGCTAATGCGGAAATTAAGACAATGATCCATACTTTTGGATGCGGATTTTCAGAAGGCTATGGTAATGATTTTGATATTTCCAAGTTAAAGTATCATAAGATTGTCATTATGACAGATGCCGATGTAGATGGAGCACATATTGCAACATTGCTGCTTACATTTTTCTACCGTTTTATGCCAGATCTCATTCATCAGGGACATGTTTATCTGGCAACACCACCACTTTATAAAGCGATTCCGAAGCGGGGAAAAGAAGAATATCTTTATGATGACAGAGCATTAGAGAATTATCGAAAAACACATAAGAGTAACTTTACTCTACAGCGTTTTAAAGGTCTTGGAGAGATGGATGCAGAGCAGCTTTGGGAAACAACACTAAATCCAGAGACACGTATCTTAAAACAGGTTGAGATTGAGGACGGAAGACTTGCATCAGAAGTTACATCGATGTTGATGGGAAGTGAAGTTCCGCCGAGAAGAGAGTTTATCCATACGCATGCAAAGGATGCGGATCTAGATTTATAGAATAATGTACGTTCGGAATTTTTTCTTGTAAGGTCAAACAAAGAAAGATTTTGAAAGTACATAATAAAGAAACGGAGAGAAATATGTCTGAACAGATTATAAAAACAGAGTTTTCTGATATTATGCAGAAGTCTTATATTGATTATGCGATGAGCGTCATCTGTCAGCGTGCCCTTCCGGATGTGAGGGATGGCTTGAAACCTGTACAGCGGAGAGTACTGTATGCGATGCAGGAGTTAGGACTTTCTGCCGATAAGCCGCACCGTAAGTCAGCACGTATTGTCGGAGATACCATGGGTAAATATCATCCACATGGTGACAGCTCAATCTATGAAGCCTTAGTTGTAATGGAACAGGATTTTAAAAAAGGAATGCCCCTTGTTGACGGGCATGGTAACTTTGGCTCGATCGAGGGAGACGGAGCGGCGGCGATGCGTTACACAGAGGCAAAGCTTCAGAAATTCACACAGGAAGTCTACCTTGCAGATATGGACAAGAATGTGGTCGATTTCCAGTCAAACTTTGACGAAACAGAAAAAGAGCCGGTCGTACTTCCGGTTCGTATCCCAAATCTTTTGATTAATGGAGCAGAGGGAATCGCTGTCGGCATGACCACAAGCATTCCTCCACATAATCTTTCTGAAGTGGTAGACGGAGTGAAAGCTTATATGGATAATCCGGATATTACGACAGAAGAACTGATGGAATATGTAAAAGGACCGGATTTTCCGACAGGTGGAATCGTAGTCAATCAGAAAGAGCTAAAGAATATTTATGAAACAGGCAGTGGAAAGATGAAACTTCGAGGAAAGGTTCATTTTGAAAAAGCGAAAAAGCGCTCAGAAAGAGACAAGCTTGTTATCACAGAAATTCCATACACAATGATCGGTGCAAATATCAGTAAGTTTATTGCAGATGTGGTAGGTCTGATCGAGAATAAGACAACAAGTGATATTGTGGATGTTTCTAATGAGTCTTCAAAAGAAGGTATCCGTATTGTATTAGAACTTCGCCGGAATGCAGATGTAGAGCGCCTTGAGAATCTTCTATATAAGAAGACGAGATTAGAAGATACTTTTGGGGTAAATATGCTCGCTATTGCGAATGGAAGACCGGAACTTTTAAGCCTGAAAGATATCATAAGCTACCATACAAGATTCCATTACGAAGTACTCACAAGAAAGTATGAGACACTTCTGAAAAAAGAATTAGAACAAAAAGAAATTAAAGAAGGTCTGATCAAAGCAAGTGATATGATTGATTTGATCATAGAAATTCTTCGTGGCAGCAAGAGCTTAAAAGATGCAAAGAGCTGTCTGATTCATGGAGAAACAGACAATATTACTTTTAAGACACAAAAATCGAAAAAAGAAGCTTCAAAGCTTTGTTTTACAGAAAAGCAGGCTTCCGCTATTCTTGAGATGCGTCTGTATCGACTGATCGGTCTTGAGATTATGGCATTACAGGAAGAATACGCAGAAATCCTTAAAAAGATAGATAAATATCAGGATATTTTAGAGCATCCGGCTTCCATGAAGAAAGTGATGAAAAAAGATCTGGAAAAAATCAAAAAGATCTATGGATTTGAAAGAAAAACAGAACTTACCAATGCAAAAGCTGCAGTTGTAAAAGCACTGCCAATTGAAGAAAAAGAAGTTGTATTTGTCATGGATCGTTTCGGCTATTCTAAGATTCTTGATAAGAGTACGTACGAGAGAAATGAAGAAACCGTATTAAAAGAATACCGTCATATCGTTCACTGTATGAATACCGATAAAGTCTGTGTATTTACTGATACAGGTGTGATGCATCAGATAAAAGTGCAGGATATTCCATCAGGACGACTCCGGGATAAAGGAACCCCACTTGATAATATTGGGAATTATGACAGTAGAAATGAACAGATTCTTTTAATTGCACCGGATCGGGTATTAAAAGAGTCCTCCTTATTATTTGTTACTGCCGCATCCATGGTAAAGCTTGTTGATGGAGCAGAATTTATTGTACAGAAAAAGACAGTTGCCGCTACAAAGTTAGCAGAAGGGGATACTTTAACGGCAGTACGAATTGTCAGCGCCAAAGAAGGTATCACTAATGCACAGATCATTATGCAGAGTGAAGAAGGTTATTTCCTTCGTTTTCCATTAGAAGAAGTAACAAGAAAGAAAAAAGGAGCAATCGGTATCCGCGGTATGAAGCTTCAGGAGCAGGATCATGTCAAGCACATATATCTTACCGGAGTGGAAGAGGAAGATACCCCATCTATTATTTATAAAGAAAAAGAACTGGTATTTAGTAAGATACGACTCATGGGAAGAGACGGAAAAGGAGTCAAGGTAAGAAGATAGGAACTGATTTGTAGATTTTGTGTAGACGAAAAAAGAAAAAATACCCTATCCCATCTGCTCTGTAGTCGCTGTATTTAAGATGCTCATCCGCATCTTAAACACGCTCCCAAGCCGCATCTGGGATAAGATATTTTTTCTTTTTTCTGACAACTCCAAATCTCTAGATGGGGATATCTTCTTACGGAATTGTAAAGATATTATAGTGAAAGAAATCGGGGCAATCGGAAGACTTTGGTTTTCACTGCTATTTTCTAATGGTGAAATAGTTCTTTGATTAATCATAATTTTCTGGGGATTCCCCTTATTTTTTTCACACAAAATCCTGATTTCATCTGGAGCCAGCAAACAGAAAAGCAGAAATTTGATATAGAATGAAAAGTGATGTCGGAGCAAATAAAAATGCCGGTCAGGCATTTTCTATGCCGCGACTATCTTCACATTTCATTCTATATCAAATTTCTGCTTTTCGTCTGTTTCTCCTTAATGAATTAAATTTTTGTCACATTTGGTCCTCTTAATGCGTTACTATAGTAGAAGCACTTGTACAGGGGCGAAATTAAAAGAAGCAGGAGGAAGAATGATTGCTTGGAAGTTTAATGACTTACTGTAAGGAAGAAGATGGAGAAACTTTAGAACTTCTCTATCGTACATATAAAAATAAAATGTTTTATATTGCGATGAAATTGTTAGAAGATTCAGCAGAGGCGGAAAATATAGTACATGATACATTCTTGATTTTATTGGAACATTTGGAACGAATTGGTGATATAAAGGATAAAAAAACATGGAATTATATTGTTACTATATTAAAAAACCGTTGTTTTGATTGGATGAGAAAACAGAAGTATTATAAATATGCAGATGATAAAGAAAATTTCAATGTAGAGGAAAGTTTAGATGCAAAGGAGAATATTTTTAAAAATCATTTGGAAGAGGAAATTATCATCAGGGAAAAACAGGAACTATTGATAAAGTTGATCATGAATCTGAAATACCCTTATAAAGAAGTTTTATATTTGCAATATTATAACGAATTAGGGAGTAAAGAGATAGGGGAAATTCTTTCAATAAAGCCGGATAATGTGCGAAAGATAGCCAGCAGGGCGAGAAAAATATTGAAAGAGAAAATGATAGAAATGGGGTATGGGAGATGACAGATAAGAAGTTTGAAGAATTGTTGAAAGAAGCAGTGGAACAGTGTGCTGAAAAAGAATGGGAGGAAATCAGCCAAAAGAGTAAAAAGATTCGGTATAAGCCATCTAAAGAGTTCGAAGAAAAGATGGAAAATTTATATCAAAAAGAGAGTTGTCATAATAATTTTATCGGAGATGAGCAGACAAAAAGTAAAAGTCAGTTAAAAGATACAAAAAGTGAAAAAAGATATTTTCATAAATAAAATCCTTTCGTTTGCCATAGGCGGAAACCCACTACCTTTAGGTGGTGGGAGGAGCCTTGTAAATCTTTAATCGTTAACCCTGATTCTCAATATATTTTTGTATAGTGGCTGAAGATACTTCTCCAATGCTACAAGCAAAATATCCGTCTGACCAAAATATCTTCTTTTTCCAATACTGTTTAGATAGAAGCGAACTATATTTGTGCCATAAATAATACGTTGTTTCTTGCTTTACAATTTTGACAATATCGCAAACTTTATCTGTTGTATCGTAACTTAATAAGAAATGTATATGATCTTTGTCGGTTTCTATAGCAATAATTTCGTAGCCATAAGCATTAGCAATATCGAAAATCTTTTGTTTAACATCATCAGCGATAGAATCTTTGAGTAATTGTTTACGATATTTGGTTACTAGAACTATATGTACTTTAAGATTGTATTTTCGTCTGTTATGACGATTGTATCTATTATCCATAATTCACCTCAAAACATTGATTTTCACCAATTGTTATTATATAATATATTTAGTGAAATATCTACGAAAGGAGTACATCTATGGAACAGATAACTATTACAGCTAAAATTCAAATAGCCGCAACGGAAACGGATAAAGTTTTGCTTGATGAAACTATGTCTGTTTATCGTAATGCCTGCAATTATGTTTCAGACTATGTATTCCATACTCACGACTTAAAGCAGTTTTCACTTAATAAGGTTTTGTATTCTACTTTACGGGAAAAGTTTGGTCTTAAATCGCAAATGGCTCAGTCTGTTTTGAAGACCGTTATCGCCAGATATAAGACCATTCTGGAGAATCAAAACGAATGGATCAAACCCTCGTTCAAAAAGCCTCAGTATGATTTGGTTTGGAACAGAGATTATTCCTTAACACAAAACCGCTTTTCAATCAATACGCTGAATGGTCGTGTGAAGTTATCTTATTTTGCAGATGGAATGTCTAAGTATTTCGACCATACGATCTATAAGTTTGGTACAGCTAAGCTTGTAAATAAGCATGGTAAGTATTATCTTCACATACCAGTAACCTATGATGTCGAAGAAAGTAATATTTCTGACATCTGTAATGTTGTGGGCATAGATAGAGGTATTAACTTTGTTGTTGCCACTTATGACAGTAAACACAAGTCTGGATTTGTTAGCGGTAAGGCTATAAAGCAAAAACGTGCTAATTATTCCAAACTTCGTAAAGAACTCCAAATGCGACGGACAGCATCTTCAAGACGAAGGATAAAAGCTATTGGTGGGCGAGAAAACCGTTGGATGCGGGATATTAACCATCAGGTGTCAAAGGCACTCGTTAAAAATAACCCAAAGCACACTCTCTTTGTATTAGAAGATCTGTCAGGTATTCGTAATGCTACAGAACGTGTTAAAACAAAAGACCGTTATGTTTCTGTATCATGGTCTTTCTATGACCTTGAGCAAAAACTAATCTACAAAGCAAAACAGAATCAGTCTTCTGTTATTAAGGTAGACCCTCGCTATACAAGTCAGTGCTGCCCTTGTTGTGGACACGTTGAAAAGTCTAACCGCAATAAGAAGATACATCTGTTTACTTGTAAAAACTGTGGTTATAAATCTAATGATGACCGCATTGGAGCTATGAATCTGTATCGTATGGGAATAGACTATCTTGCAGATAGCCAAGTACCTGATACAGTTGTAACAGAGTAAACTCTGCTACAAAGGGTGCTGTCAACCACCCTATGATGTAACGCCACTTTAGATAGCAATATCTATCGGGGATTAAAGGTCGGAGGTGTAAGCCGTTAGTACGACTGGGCAGTTACAAGCCCATGACCTTTAGGTCGTGGGTAGTTGACATGGGAAAAGGAAAAAAGAGAATTATTTTAGTTGCGGCTTTAGTGGCGGTTTTACTCTGTGGCAGTGTATTTGCCAAGGAAACAATCCGGGAGTGGAGAAGCAATCTTATTGTAAAACAGGAAGAAGATGGTTTACGGATTGAATATGGTGGAAAAGAAAAGGAAGATACCAGGGAAGATAGCAAAAATGCAGTTTTGCAAAATGAAAAGCAATCAGAAAACAAAGAAAATGAGAAAATAACAGCAAATCAGAAAAAAACAATTGATTATAGTGTACCAGCTAAGTATAAATTAAAGTGGGTTCCTGAAGGCTACAAAAAAGAGACTGAAAACAGCGATGAGAAAGATCTATACTGGTATTATATGACTTATAGTAACGAAAAAGGAGATTTGATCATATATAATCAGCATGATGCAGATTATGTGATTCAGATGGCTTTTGACAAACAAAAAGACAGGAAAGAAGAGGTTTCTGTTTGTGGTGTAAAAGGAAAATACTTTACGCATGAAGATAAAGGAGTCATAATCTATGAAGTAAATGGAGTTACATATACGATACAAGGTGCTGTATCAAAGCAGGAGTTAATCAAAATGCTGGAGAACAGAGAAAGGATAGGGTGACTTCTAAACAAAAAAATATCCCCACCATTGTGGAGCAGCACTCCACCCGGTGGGGATATTTTTATGTCATTAACAAATAAAAATTGATGAACGCTATATTAGTAAACGATAACAGGGAATCCTTCTTCTACATATTTATAAAGGACTGCGGCAGTAGAATATGGACAGTTTACACATCCATGAGAACCGTTGCCTCTGTAAATAGAACCGCCGAAAGAAGAACGCCATGTTGCATCATGAAGTCCCTGACCACCATTAAATGGCATCCAGAAGCTTACCTTAGAAGAATAGGAACCGCCGCCTGCATTAGGACCGGTTAAAGTTGCGTTTCGCTGCTTGTAAGTGAGCGCATAAACACCGGTGTAGGTCTGGTGTCCTTTTGTTGGGTCCCCGGTAACAACAGAGGAGTTTACTTTACATTCTCCATTTACGAAGAGCCATACTTCCTGATTAGAAATACTTACTTCAACATAAGAGTTACCGATATCATTTTTAGCAGATTTTCTGCATCTTGCCTTGTAGGAATATACAGGTTCTCTTTCAACATCTTTTCCGGATTTTAGTTCTTTGATCAACTGGGCTTTTTCTTTATCGAAGTAGATCTTCCATCCATAGTCACCACCGTATACATTGATTTTAGAACCGTAGGCAGTTGTGAAAGGACGGGAAGAACCCATCGTATTGTATTTAGAACCAAGTTTTTCGATATAGTCTCCCACTTTGCTTTCGTCTAAAGTTACTTTAAAGTCTTTGGAAATCTTAACCCAATCTTTGGATGTATTGTAATCAAGAGTTTCCTTTGTGTAGTCAAAATCATAGGTAATTGTGCCGCTGGCGTACTTATTCGCTTTGGCAAGTGCATCTGTCACAGCCTGATCTTTCGCATAGTATTTTGGAAGCTTGTAAAGATTTTCTTTTTCAAGATCAATCTTTGTAATACCGGTAGATAAGTCAGTTCCGATTAACTGAAGCAATGCTTTCTTTTTCACAGTGTTTCCGAGAACTTCCGGAACAATCTCAAACTGGCTGTCTCCTGCTTTTATGTAAGCACTCTTTGGTGCGGTTACATTCTCTTTTTTGAAACATTCAAGATTATTTACAACTTCCTCTAACTTCGCTTCATCATAAGTTACATCTAATTTAACTGTATATTTCTTTTCTCCAAACAGGTTTGTAAACCATAACCATGGATTCATAGAATCATGAAGATCGGTAATCTGACTGCCGACATTGATTACGGTTCCGACATCATTCGCATCGATTACTTCAGTACGTTTCTTTTCTTTTAAGGAAATCTTATGTGATGCGAGATCATCTGTAAATGCCTTCTCTGCGGCTGCGGTATCCATCTCTCCGACTTTTACGTGATTGATTACGGTATTGTGTGGAAAATGATTGGAATAATAGTAAACACCGCCACCGTAAACAGCGATTAGAAGAATAAGAATAACAGCTACGATGATTTTACCTGTATTAGAGGCTGCCTTCTTATTACTGCGGCGATTTCTTGTTGCATTGCTGCCAGAAGCAGCATTCTTTGTTTGTGTATTATCACTCATTCGTTAATATTCTCCCTTCTCAAAATAGTTTTGTTAAAAAAAATATAAAGCTCAAGTAACAAAACAGTATCATTATAATACATTTCACAAGAAAATGATATTAATTATTCTTAAAATTCTGTTACAAATCAAAAATCACATTGTTTGGATAAGCCTAAGAAATTCTTTGATCTGGTCTGGAGTACGCTTACTTAAGCTTGAGTTATGAAAGCGGGAATCCATGGTAACTTCCGGACCAAACCAGGAAGGTGCCTTATAAGCGTTGGCATGCTCGATATCAGGAAATTCTACCTCTGCCATACAAAATCCGCTGTAGTCCCCTTCAAATACATCTAGTTCAATCAGATAAGGGTCATCTGGAATCTTATAGCGTTTTTTTTCAATAGAAATCCCATCTTTTTTTGTAAGAAGATGTGCAAAAGATTCTTCTGACAGGGGCATCTCAACTTCTTCTCTTGCAAGAAGACCAGAAGATTTTAAGGTTAAGATATAGTCTGTATTCTTTTGTCTGACACGTATGACCGGTTCTGTAGAAATATAGGCCTGTGTTAAAGTGTCACAAGGGTAATGATTCAGGTCATCAGGTAAAGATTTTATTAAAAACTTTCTTTCGATTTCCATTTCAATTTTCCTTTCTAATCAGATGAATTATTATAATAACGACGTATTTTTATATGATAGCATATTTTCTGAAGAAATAAAGTGAAAAAAGTATGACCAAGCTTGATAAAAAGAGGTAATTAAGCTACAATTAAGGTTAATGAATTTATCATAAAGACAAAGGAGGGCTTATTTATGCGTTCAGTATATGTATTTTGTGCCGATGGTTTTGAAGAAGTGGAAGGCTTGACGGCAGTAGATTTATTAAGAAGAGCGGGTATCGATGTGAAAATGGTGTCCATTATGGGCAGGTTACAGATAACAGGCTCACATAATATTTCTGTGAATACAGATATTTTAATAGAAGATATCAGGGAAGAAGCGGATATGCTTTTACTGCCGGGCGGAATGCCAGGAACGAATTATTTAAGGGAACATGAAGGTTTAGCAGATCTTTTAAAGAAACAATATGAAGCTGGAAAGTGGGTCGCAGCTATCTGTGCAGCACCATCTGTATTTGGCGGTCTTGGTTTTTTGAAAGATAAAGAGGCAACAAGTTATCCAGGATGTCTTGATGGTATTCCGGTTGGAGCATATAAAGAAGACCCGGTTGTTGTTGATGGGAATGTGGTAACGAGCAGAGGTGTAGGGACAGCGATTGCATTTGCGCTGAAGCTTATTGAAGTATTAATCAGTAAAGAGAAGGCAGAAGAGATTGCTGCTTCTATTATATACTCGGCGTAGGAGGAAGAAGATGCAGCAGGAGAGTAAGATTGGATTTTTGTGGCAATATGTGATTGCCTGCGTCCATCCGTCTCAGTATAAAGAACTGATCAGGAAGAAAAAAGGAGCGTTTATTGGATATATCAGTGTTCTTATTATGTTTCTTGTTTTTATAGAGAACGTGATTCCGTTTGCAGCATGGACAGCGAGTGTGGGAGGATTTGAGAACCTGTTTTTAGAGCGTATTCCTGGATTTACTTTAGAAAAAGGAGAGTTTCATAGTGAAAGTCCGATTGATTTTACTATAGGTGGTGTGGTTCGTGTTAAAGCGGATTCATCGGTAGAACAATTTAAGGAGTCCGATTTTCAATCAGACTATGTACAGGAGCTTTTGGTTGGAAAGAAGAATATTTTGATTAAAATGCCAAGTGGGAAGCAGGTTATTAGTCTTTCTCAGTTTAAAAACTGGAGGCTTAATAATCAGGGCTTGGTGGAAATGCTGCCTGCGCTGTATATGTTTCTGGCATTTTATCTGGTAGTGCTACTTATTACGAAAGCAGTACAGTATCTTCTTGTGGCATTGGCATTTGCTTTAATTTGCAGGGGAAGTGTCCGAAGAAGTGATGGGAAGATGGTGTCCATGGCAGAATCTTTTTATATTGCAGTGTATGCAAGAACATTGGCTGCAATAATCGGGAGTGTGAATGCGGCGCTTGGGTATAGGATAGATAGTATGATTCTTATGATCGTGACAGTATTTATTACGATGGGATTTATCATGCGTGGAGAGATTTCTGTGTTGGATACACAGACATCAAAGGAATAATAAGTGTAAAAGAGTTCATAACGAACTTGAAAAGAGATGAATCAGTAATCTGTTGAGAAATCAGCAGAGAGGTTTAAGGAGGAATTTGTTATGTCAAAGGTTATTATGGTTACCGGCGGTAGCCGAAGTGGAAAGAGCGTAATCGCAGAGCAGAAGGCAAAGGAATATGGAAAGCGCAGTGTTCTTTATCTTGCGACAGCGATTCCGGTCGATGATGATATGAAAGAACGTATCCGTATCCATCAGGAAAGACGAGATTCCGAATGGGGAACTTATGAAGGATACCGAGATCTTGGAGAAGTTGTAAAGAGTACAGAAAAGAATACGATCCTTCTTGATTGTGTTACCGTTATGATTACAAATATTTTATGTGAAGATGAGGAGAGAGATTTTGATAAGATTTCTGCTTCCGAAGTAGAAAAGCTTGAGAACGAAGTTATAAAGGAACTGAGTAATCTTGTAAAGGCAATTCGTGATGAAGATAAGACACTTATCATTGTATCTAATGAGGTTGGAATGAGTGTGGTTCCGTCATATCGACTTGGAAGAATTTTTAGCGATATTTCAGGAAAGGCAAATCAGGTTCTTGCTTCTTTAAGTGATGAAGTTTATGTAGCGATCAGTGGTCTGCCACTTCGTCTTAAATAGGTGTGCCTATGGCTAAAAAGAAAAAAAGAAAAGGGAGCGGATTTTTTTCAAATCTGCTTCTTATATTGTGCATTCTCATTTTTTGTGTTGCAGCATGGAAGCTGTGGGGGTATTATAGACATTACCATGGTGGGAAAAAGGAATATGAGCAGTTAAGACAATATGTGAAAGAAAATGCTGATCCTGACGAACAGAAAACGAAGAAGGGGAAGGATAACTGTCCGGTTACAGTAGATTTTGAGGCACTTGCTAAGGTGAATCCGGATGTAAAGGCCTGGATCTATATTAAGGGTACGGGCATTAATTATCCGATTGTTCAAGCGGCAGATAATACGACATACCTTCATCAGACATTTGAAGGAAAGGATAGTTTTATTGGTGCGATCTTTTTAGATGCAGGATGTGAACCGGATTTTTCTTCGGAAAACAGTATCGTCTATGGACATAATTTGAAAAATGGCCAGATGTTTGGTATGCTAAAGAAGCATTATGATACAGAGTATAATCCGGATGCCGATTATAAAAAGCATCAGAAAATCTGGATTATCACACCGGAGGAAGAGATAGAATATAAGGTGTTTGCAGCAAGAGAGATTGATGTTAATGAGGATTCTGATGTATATACGATTGCATTTGCTTCTGAGGAAGACTATGCATCTTATTTGAAGAATTCTATTGAAAAGGCACTTTATAGTCTGAAAACAAAACCAGACAGTGAAGAAGATATTCTGACATTATCAACATGTACTTCTTCTTCGAAAGCCGGCCGTTTTATTGTGCAGGCAACACAGATACAAAGGACAGCAAAGTAGTAGACAAGGAGTAGATATGAGAGAGAAAAATATATGGGAGAGAATCAGGAATTCTTCGAATTGCAGAGTTCTTATTCTTAATCTGATTCTGACTCTTTGCCTGAATCTTCTTCTGGAATTTACGGAGAGGAGATCTGTAGGTGAGGTGATTACATTTGTTCAGGAAAGAACATTTGTATTTCTCTATAATGGATTTATTATATTTTTATGTTTTTCCATTGTATTTTTAGTAAGGAAAAGGATTTTTGCCTATGTATTTATCAGTGGCTGCTGGGTTTTAGTAGCGATTGCGAACGGAGTAGTTTTAAGTGACAGAAAGACACCGTTTACGGCAGTAGATCTTACATTAGTAAAGTCAGTTCTGCCGATTCTTGGCAGTTATCTTGAAGTGTGGCAGATTCTTGGAATTGTCATCTTATTAGTGGTCGGGACAGGTGGTCTTGTATGTCTTTACCTTTATTCTCCAGAAGATAAGCGATCGAGGCATTTGGTAACAGAAGTTTTATGTACAGCAGTTACTGTAGTATGTTTTTGTGCGGTAACTTATGTCGGAGTCGGTAAAGGAATGCTGATTAAGAAGTTTGATAATCTGATCGCCGGTTATAAAGATTATGGAGTTGCCTATGGTTTTTGTGTCACAGCAATAGATACCGGGATTGACCGTCCGATTAATTATTCAAGAGAAACGGTAGACCGCATAAAGAAAAAAGTAAAAAAAGCAGAAAAGAAAAAGGCAGGAGTTGTACGTCAGCCTAATATTATTTTTATTCAGTTAGAGTCTTTTTTTGACGCAACAACAGTAAAGAATTTAAATATTTCAGAAGATCCGATTCCTACATTTCATAAGATTCAGAAAGAATATACATCAGGATATTTAAAAGTTCCGGTTTATGGAGCAGGAACAATCAATACAGAATTTGAAGTCATTACAGGAATGAATATTGATTATTTCGGTACAGGAGAATACCCATATCGAAGTATTCTTCACAAAACAACCTGTGACAGTGTGGCCTATTGGTTAAAAGAGAAGAAGTATGCATCAAGTGTGATTCATAACAATAATGCATCTTTTTATGATAGGGATGCCGTTTTTTCCAATCTTGGATTTGATAATTTTATCAGTATTGAAAATATGGATATCGAAAGCAGAAACGAAGCCGGATGGGCGAAAGATTCTGTTTTGACCAGATATATCATGGATACTTTACAGCAGACAGAGAAGAAAGATATTATTTATACGATATCTGTGCAGGGGCATGGAGATTATCCTACAGATGATCAGAGTAATTCTCCAATTACCGTTTCTGGTGAAGGTTTGAGTCAGAGTTATCTTAATCAGTTTACATACTATGTGAATCAAACAAGAGAAATGGATGATTTTATTAAAGAACTGACAGAAAAACTTTCCGATTATCCAGAAGACGTGATGGTGATCGCCTATGGTGATCATTTGCCGGGAATGAATCTTGAAAATAAAGATCTCAAGAATAATTCAAAGTACGAGACACCGTATTTTATCTGGGATAATTTTGGATATAACAAGGCAAATAAAAAGAAAGAATCCTGTAAAGTAGAAGCCTGGCAGCTGGCATCGAAAGTACTTGGCGAGGTAGGAATCTATAATGGATTTTTAAATAAATATCATCAGACGATGCAGTCTAGTGAAAAATACCGTAAAAATCTAAAACTTTTACAGTACGATATGCTTTATGGAAGTGATTTTGTACGAGAAGGCAAAAAGCCTTTGGAACCGACAAAGATAAATTACAGCTTAGATCCTGTAGAAATTACAGAAATAAAAGAATGTGAAGATAGCTATTTATTAGTTGGAAATAATTTTACAGATGCAAGCCGGGTTTTTGTAAACGGAGTGAAAGTGGCTTCAGAAAAACAAAGCAGCAGTGTGTTAAAAATCTCTAAAAAGGCTGTAAAGGAAGGTGACAAGATTACGGTTCATCAGGTAAGTGTGACAAATGAAAATATTACACTGAACCAGTCTGAAGAATATGAATTTCGTAAAGATAAAGTAAGATTGTTATACAAAAATTTGTATGATGAATAAATTAAAGCAGCTGTTCATAACAAATTTACAGCATGTGGCCTTTTGCTACGTATGGACAGTATGGACAGCTGCAAATAAGAGAAAACAGGAGGATAAAGTATGTCAACAACAACCGCAATATTATGCGCCTTTGGCGTGTACTTGCTGCTGATGATTGGAATTGGTGTCTGGTGTATGAAAAAGACAACAGGAGCCGATGACTATTTCTTAGGAGGAAGAGGTCTTTCCGGTCCGGTAGCTGCATTATCTGCACAAGCATCCGATATGAGTGGATGGCTGCTTATGGGACTTCCAGGTTCTGTATATGCATTAGGTACAGGACAGGCATGGATCGCTGTCGGTCTTGGACTTGGAACAATCGCAAACTGGTTAATTATTGCAAAGCCGCTTCGTGCGTATACGATCGTGGCAAATAATTCCATGACTCTTCCGGAATTTTTCGGAAATCGTTACCATGATAAGAAGAAGATTCTTTTAGGAATCTCTTCAGTTATCATCGTTGTATTTTTCTTGGTATACACAGCCTCTGCGCTGGCATCAGGAGGAAAGCTTTTTAATACGGTATTTGGTATTGATTATCATGTAGCATTATTTATTGGAGCAGCCGTTATTTTAATTTATACATTTATGGGCGGTTTCCTTGCAGTATGTACAACCGACTTTGTGCAGGGAACCTTAATGCTTATCGCATTATTAGTTGTTCCGATTGTTGCATGGGGATTTGTAAGCGGAGATTTCTCTGCATTATTAACACAGAGTGGAGTGAATTCAGAACACTATATGAGTCTTATGTATAATGGAGATCATCCGATTACACCGATTGAGATTATATCTAATCTCGCATGGGGACTTGGATACTGCGGAATGCCTCATATTTTGATTCGATTCATGGCAATCAAGAATGAAAAAGAACTTCGTAAATCATCTGTCATTGCAATTGTGTGGGTTATTATCTCTCTTACACTTGCCGTAGCAATCGGTGTGATCGGTCGTGCGTATCTTCTTCCGGCAATTCTTGGAGAAACAGCAGGAGCCCCATCAGCAGAATCCGTATTTATTCAGATGATTCAGGAAACATTTACAAATAAGATTAATCTTCCATTTATCGGAGGAATCTTTATCTGCGGTATTTTAGCAGCAATCATGTCTACGGCAGATTCTCAGCTTCTTGTATGTTCCTCTTCTGTATCCGCCGATATTTATCAGGATATTTTTAAACCAGAAGCAACAGATAAAGAAGTATTAAATGTAGGACGAATTACGACAATTGTTGTCGCAGCACTTGCATTTATTATCGCCTGGAATCCAAATAGCTCTGTTATGGCCCTTGTATCTGATGCATGGGCAGGACTTGGTTCTGCTTTCGGACCATTAGTAGTAATGAGTCTTTTCTGGAAGAGAACAAACCTTCCGGGAGCAATCGCAGGACTCCTTTCTGGAGCGTTAACTGTAATTATCTGGGATTATATCCCACTGATCGGTGGACAGACTCCGTATGTCGCAACTGGATTATATTCACTGGTTGTTGGATTTATCATCAGCTTGCTCTTCATCATTGTAGTAAGCCTTATAACAAAAGCACCGGAAGAATCCATTGTTGAAGAATTTGAAACCTATAAAGCATATAAAGAATAGTAATTTGCTGGGGACACAGACGCCGCTTTAGTAGAAGATATTGAGCTAAATTGTAGTTAGCCTTCTAAAGAAAAAAGAATTGTGATAAGTTAGATTTTGTTCCGTTGCGCTAAGCATTCCATTCTGCCCGGAAAAAGAGGAACTTGGGAAAAACGAGTCCCAAGTTCCTATGGTCAGAATTCCATAGCGCAAAGTCACAAAATGCAATACTTATCACAATTCTTTTTTCTTTACCATAGTTTCCTTACAATTCAGCAGGAAATTTTGTTTCAGCGGCTGTCTGTTTTTAATAGCAAATAGCAAATTAGTGATTTCTGTTGGAAAGAGAAGGGGATTCCCCAAAAGATTATGATTTTTATTCAGAATGAAAATTTTCAGAAGGGAAATCTCTTCTTACGGAATTGTAAGGATATTATGGTGAAAGAAAACGGATTAAGTAGAAGGCATTGGCTGTCACTGTTCTCTGATTAAAAATTATAGACTTCTGGACAATCTCCTTATTCCCATCCAAGCTTTAAATACTAATTTCCATCTGGAGCCAAAGAACAGAAAACCAGAAATTTGATATAAAAGAAAATGTGATGTCGGAGCGAGTAAAAATGCCGAACAGGCATTTTCTACGAAGCGACTATCTTCACATTTTCTTTTATATCAAATTTTTGGTTTTCGTTTCTTTAGTTCCTCAAATTCGCATTTAAGCCCCATTCTCACCAACCGTAGATTTAGATAGTCAGAAAAAAGAAATACTGGCATATCCCAGATGCGGCTTCGGAGCGTGTTTAAGATGCGAACGAGCATTTTAAACACAGCGACTATAGAGCAGATGGGATATGCCAGTATTTCTTTTTTCGTCTACACGAAATCTACAAATTAGTATTTGTTTATTTTATTCTTGAAAGTACCGCTCTTGCGGCTTTAATTCCGGAAGCTCCAGCCTGTGCCAGTCCTCTTGTTGTGCCGGCACCATCTCCAATCGCGAAGAATCCAGGAAGTTTTGTCTCAAGTTCATGGCTTAACTCTAAACGGGAAGAATAGAATTTAACTTCCGCACCGTATAAAAGAGTGTCATAATTTGCAGTACCTGGAGCAACTTTATCAAGAGCGTAGATCATCTCAATAATATCGTCAAGCTGACGTTTTGGAAGTGCTAATGATAAGTCTCCTGGAATAGCCGCTGTCAGTGTTGGTTTTACGAAAGACTGACTTAAACGATGTTCATTTGTGCGGACTCCTTTTACAAGATCACCGAAACGTTGTACAAGTACACCGCCTGCTAACATATTAGAAAGAGAAGCGATGTGTTTACCATAGCGATATGGTTCATCAAATGGTTCTGTAAAGCGGTTAGAAACAAGAAGGGCAAAGTTTGTATTCTCACTGCGAAGAGAAGCATCAGAGTAAGAATGTCCATTTACAGTGTTGATACCTTCTACGTTTTCAGCAACAACGTGACCGTAAGGATTCATACAGAATGTACGGACACTGTCACCATATTGTTTGGTACGGTAAACGAGCTTTGATTCATATACAACATCTGTAATGTGTTCGAATACTCTGGCAGGAAGTTCAACACGAACCCCGATATCTACCTGATTATTAATAAGTTTAATTCCAAGATTTTTACACTGATTTGCAAACCATTCAGCACCACTGCGGCCGGGAGCGGCAATCAGGTATTGACAACGTGCAATATCTCCCTTTTCTGTTACAAGTTCATATCCTTCAGAACAGGTTTTAATTTCAGAAATAGCTGTATTAAAATGAAAATCCATTTTATCTTTTAAATCTTCATAAATATTTGTAAGAATCATAAGATTCTTTTCAGTACCAAGATGTTTACACTGTGCCTGCAGAAGATGAAGGTCAAATTCAAGAGCTTTCTTTGCAAGAGCCTGTGCCTCCGGAGTAGTAGTAGAGAAATAATTTGTAGTAGCACCATGAGCCACATTTACATCATCGACATAATGAATCAGTTCCATAACTTCGTCATGGTCCATATAGTCTGTCAGCCAGCCGCCAAATTCCGTAGTGAAGTTAAACTTACCATCAGAAAATGCACCGGCTCCGCCAAAACCACACATAGTATCACAGACTTTACAGTTAATACACTGTTTCACTTTCTTTGCTACAATCGGGCAGCTTCTTTTATAAATATCTCTTCCCTGCTCAAAAACCCCAATTTTTAAGGAAGGATTTTTTAAACTAAGCTCATAACCGGCATAGATACCGGCCTCACCACAGCCAATAATAATAACATCATACATTTGATTCATGCGTACCTCCAAAATCAATAGTTTACATTTGTTGTAATGTAAAGATAAATAAAAAATCTTTACATATTATAAAATATTATAAAATAAAAACATGCCAAATGCAATTCGGTCACTCACTTTTTCTTATGTATTTTATATTCACTGCAGCAGATAAAAAATAGTATGAGTTGTTTTCGCTGCGTTCTCATGTTATGATGAATGGGACAATTTATACAGGAGATGAACGAAATGGAATTTTGGGATATTTATGATGAAAATAAACAGTTAACTGGACGTACAATGAAGCGTAATGACTGGTGCTTAAAAGAGGGAGAATATCACCTGACTGTTCTTGGTGTGATTGCAAGACCAGATGGTACTTTCTTAATTACAAAGCGTGTTATGACAAAGGCATGGGCACCTGGATGGTGGGAAGTTTCCGGTGGCGGAGTACAGGCAGGAGAATCTTCCGAGGAAGCAGTAAGAAGAGAAGTGAAGGAAGAAACTGGTCTTGACGTGCGTAATGCAGAAGGCGGATATGTATTTACTTATAAAAGAGTGAATCCTGATGAGGGAGATAATTATTTTGTAGATGTCTATCGTTTTGTGATGGATATTGATGAGAAGGATGTATCTTTTCAGGAAGCAGAGATTGACGGTCATATGTTTGCAACAAGAGAGCAGATTGAAAGTTTTGCTAAAGAAGGCAAGTTCCTTCACTATGACAGCATCAAACAGGTGTTTTCTTTTGACTGAAAATCTTTGCGGTGAAAGCTCCATCTGAACTATGGCTCAGGTGGAGATGTTTACAGGTAGTGTAGTATAAGTAAAGCAGAGGTGTTATCTTTGTAAAAACGGGAAAAATGCTTGCTTTTATAAGTATATTATAGTAGAATGTCAACGGTTTAAGTTTGATTTTGATTAGGAAAAGAGGTGAAATTCATGGACAGTTGTGATAGTACGGGGCAGAGTATAATTTGCGGTGGTATGTGTTATAAAGAAGAGTTTAAAAATTTGGATGTGACTGGATATGGATTTCGTCAGAGAAGTAGTTTAAGAAACATCTGATTTTTTATGTTTTTATTGTATAATATATAGAACTACTACTTTTAGATAGTTACCATTATACATTGATCGTTTTTCCACCGCGTGGATTCCTATACTTCACAGTTAGTAATTGGTTGACATACTGCTGAAAAGTTTTGGAAACTTGATGCGGTGGGTTTTTTATGCCCTTTTAAGGGTCGAAGGGAGATGTATGATGGAGAAAATGTTAAAAAAACCAGATTATGCGAAAGAGATTCTGGAGATTATGCATGGCTCTTTTTCGGAAGAGGATATGCTGGAAAGAATTTCCGATTACCATGAGAATGATATCGCAGAAGCCTTTGAATTACTGTCAGAAGCGGAGCGAAAAAGATGGTACCGGATGTTTGGTCCGGAACAGATCGCAGAGATTTTTTCTTATATTGATGATCCGGATTCCTATTTGAAGGAATTACCGTTAGATGAGGCTGCGAAGGTACTTTCTTATATGGATTCGGATGATGCGGCTGATATTTTAGATGAAATGGATCACTCCACTCAGGAAAAACTGGTGGGATTACTTGATGAAGAATCAGGACATGATATTAAGATGATTCTTTCCTATGAGGATGATGAAATGGGTAGCAGAATGACTACGAATTTCATTGTGATTCATAATAATCTGACAATTCGTCAGGCGATGCGTGAACTGGTGCAGCAGGCGGGAGAGAATGATAATATTTCTACAGTGTATGTTCTTGATGAGAATGACAAGTTTTACGGTGCGATCGATTTAAAGGATTTAATCGTAGCAAGACAGCAGGATAACTTAGAAGATATCATCAGTACTTCTTATCCGTATGTAAATGATCATGAAAAAGTTGACGAATGTATTGAGAGAATTAAAGATTATGCGGAAGATTCTATTCCGGTCCTTACGCAGGAACATCTCCTGATCGGTGTTATTACAGCAGTGGATATTGTAGAAGCTGTTGATGAAGAGATGGGAGATGACTATGCAAAGTTAGCCGGTTTAACTGCAGAAGAAGATTTAAAAGAGACAACAGCACAGAGCATGAAAAAAAGACTGCCATGGCTGATCATTCTTTTGTTTTTAGGAATGGGTGTATCTTCTGTTGTCGGCGTGTTTGAGACAGTTGTTGCTGTACTTCCGGTTGTTATGTGCTTCCAGTCTTTAATTCTTGATATGGCAGGAAATGTCGGAACACAGTCTTTGGCTGTGACAATTCGTGTACTGATGGATGAAACACTAAGCACAAAGCAGAAATTTGGCCTTGTAGTAAAAGAAATGCGAGTTGGATTTTGCAATGGTCTTTTTCTTGGAATTCTTGCTTTTGTATTTATCGGATGTTATATTTGGCTGCTAAAAAGTAATCCGATAACACATGCCTTTGTAATTTCCGGCTGCGTTGGATTTTCTTTGATGACAGCGATGGTTATTTCAAGTATGGTCGGAACACTCGTACCGATGTTTTTCCATAAAATTAAAATAGATCCGGCGGTTGCATCCGGACCATTGATTACAACAATTAATGACCTGGTTGCAGTAATTACTTATTACGGTCTGGCATGGCTTTTGTTAATCCATGTCTTACAAATGGTTTGATTACTATTTGATTCATTAGGGAAAACAGACGAAAAAAGAAACAATACCATATCCCATCTGCTCTGTAGTCGCTGTGTTTAAGATGCTCATCCGCATCTTAAACACGCTCCGAAGCCGCATCTGGGATATGGTATTGTTTCTTTTTTCTGTGTTTTGGCTCCAGAAGGAATGAATGAAATAGTCTTTGGAGAGAGATGGGGGGAGAAATCAGAAGACTACTGCTTGCTCGGAAGATGTATCGTATAGGAGATTAAAGTAGTCACCTTTAGATTTGTCTTGTTGCGAGATATTGTGACAATATAATGATAAATTTATCATGTATAGTGATAGCTTGCAATAGCATCTTATCATCATTGACAGCATCGCGGAGATAGTATCAGAATAAGCCACAACTTTTTGAACTCTTCCCCCGTCCTTCTGGAGCCAACAAACAGAAAATAAAAAGAATAGATTATAGGAAATGTAATGTAAGAGCAGATAAATAAAATTGTCTGACAGATATACTTTCTAAGCAGCAGGAGACTTCAGACCTCTTCCCCTCAACCCTCCCAGAGACTATTGCATTCCGTCCTTCTGGAGCCAACAAACAGAAAATAAAAAGAATAGACTATAGGAAATGTAATGTAAGAGCAGATAAATAAAATTGTCTGACAGATATACTTTCTAAGTAGCAGGAGACTCCTGACCTCTCCTCCTTCTCTTCTCAAAAACTATTGCATTCATTCCTTCTGGAGCCAACAAGCAGAAAATAAAAAGAATAGACCATTGCAAATGTAATGTGAGAGCAAGTAAAAATGCCGAACAGGCATTTTCTACGCAGTGATATCTTTACAGTTGCAATGGTCTATTCTTTTTATTTTCGTCTGTTTCCCTCTAATGAATCAAATAGTTATGTTGTAAATTTTCTTGGGGTAGGGTATACTATTATACTGACACAAAAGAAGATGTTTCATTTGCCCTTTTCTGGGAATTCTAATAGTAGAAGATGGTTTTCAGAAAGTGTTGCAGGAGACATCTGAAGAGAGGAAGCGTATAGCAGGTGAAAGATGACGAGATGAAAAAATATTTAAAAATAGGAATTACCGGCGCGGCAATACTGGCATCAGGTATTTTATGTGCATTTGTATTGTTTAAAATGAGGGTTATTATTGAACTGTTAAAAGGTATTACAGGAATTTTGAAACCATTTTTATATGGGGCAGTAATTGCATATCTGCTTGCGCCATTATGTAATAAAATAGAAGAAAAGCTGTTTCAGACTTTTCCAAAGGCCAATAGAAAAGCAAAACGTTTTATCTGTTTTATAGCGATTGTCATATCGTTATGTGTGGCATTGGCAATCGTGTGGATGGTAATTATGCTTATTATTCCACAGGTATGGGACAGTGTAATGAAGATCATTGATATGGTACCGCAAAAAATTACGATACTGAATAATTGGATTGAACATATGCTGGAAAATCAGCCAGAACTTCAGGCATATTTTGAAGAATTTGCAAATCAGGCAGAGAGCCATATTAACAGTCTTTTAAATGTGGATACGATACAAAAAGTACAGAGTATTATCAATAGCCTCAGTGTACAGGTTTTTGGTGTGCTTGGTGTTTTAAAAAATATTTCGCTTGGATTTTTGATTTCGGCATATCTTCTCGGAAGCAGGAAGCTGTTTGGAGCACAGGCAGGATTGATTTTACATGGTGTATTTCCTGATAAATGGGCAAGAATTATTGAAGAAGAGATTCGTTATACAGATAAGATGTTTAATGGATTTTTAGTAGGAAAGATTATTGACTCTGCGATCATCGGATTATTGTGCTTTGCAGGACTCTCTTTCATGGGATTTGAAGCGCCGGCATTTATCGGTGTGATCATAGGAATTACCAATATTATTCCGTTTTTTGGACCGTTTATCGGGGCAATTCCATGTGGTCTGCTGTTACTTTTAGAAAACCCGATGCACTGTCTATATTTCATTATTTTTATTTTTGTATTACAGCAGCTTGATGGTAATGTAATCGGACCAAAGATTCTTGGTAATACGACAGGTGTTTCAAGCTTTTGGGTATTATTTTCCATTCTTTTATTTGGAGGAATGTGGGGAGTTGTCGGTATGGTTATCGGAGTACCGTTATTTGCGGTTATTTATGACATTATAAGGAAACTGGTTTACCGCGGACTTCGCAAACATAAGAGAGAATCCATGATAACGGATTACGAGGAAAAATATCATAAATCTTGATTTGTAGATTTGGTGTAGACGAAAAAAGAAAGAATACTATATCCCATCTGCTCTGTAGTCGCTATATTTAAGATGCTCGTCCGCATCTTAAATACGCTCCGAAGCCGCATCTGGGATATGGTATTCTTTCTTTTTTCTGACTACTCTAAATCCACAGTTAGTGAGAATGGGGATTCTTCAGCAGGTTGTGGCTTCCTAGAAGATTAAATTTGAAAGGATTGACATTCAAATTGTTGTAGGTTGTCTACTCTTTCTATTCAAATGGAAACTTCCAGAGGAAATGTGTCAGACCTTTAGAAGTTAAATTCCCGAAAAGTCATATCCTTCTGGTGCATTCCATGTTGCCCAACTGTGGATTTAGCATAGTCAGAAAAAAGGGAAAAATACTATATCCCAGATGCGGCTTGGGAGCGTGTTTAAGATGCGATAAGCATTTTAAATACAGCGACTACAGAGCAGATGGGATATAGTATTTTTTCCTTTTTTCGTCTATACCAAATCTACAAATCAGAATTGCATTTTTACTTCCGAAGGTGTATAAATATTTTATATTATATTATGCGATTTGAATTAGGAGGTGTTGGTATGACATATGAAGAGGTAATGAAGAAAGCAAAATCAGAAATAGGACCATATTGTAAGGTTTGTCCGCAGTGTAACGGAAGAGCCTGTAAAAATCAGATGCCAGGACCGGGGGCTAAAGGTGTGGGCGATGTTGCTATGAGAAATTATGATGCGTGGAAAGAAATCCGTATTAATATGGATACCATTTGTGAGAATGTAACACCGGATACAAGTATTGAGTTGTTTGGAGAGAAGTTTGCCTATCCGTTTTTTGCAGGACCGGTAGGTGCGATGAAGCTTCATTATGGAGAGAAATATGATGATCTTGAATATAATGATATTTTAGTATCTGCCTGTGCGGCAAATGGAATTGCAGCATTTACGGGAGATGGTACGAATCCGGATGTATTTAAAGGGGCAGCGGCAGCGATCAAGAAGAATCATGGACAGGGAATTCCAACAGTGAAGCCATGGAATATTGAGACGATTCGTGAAAAGATGGATATGGTACAGGAGGCAGGTGCTAAGATGGTTGCGATGGATATTGATGCAGCAGGTCTTCCATTTCTTAAGAATCTGAATCCGCCGGCAGGAAGTAAGACAGTAGAGCAGCTTAGTGAGATTGTTAACGCAGCTGGAATTCCTTTTATTGTAAAGGGAATTATGACTGTGGCAGGTGCAAAGAAGGCATTTGATGCAGGTGCGAGTGCAATTATCGTGTCTAATCATGGAGGAAGGGTGCTTGACCAGACACCGGCAACAGCGGAAGTGTTAGAGCGGATCGTAGAATGGAATCAGGGAAGAATGAAGATATTTGTAGATGGCGGTATCCGTCAGGGAACAGATATTTTCAAGGCGCTGGCGATGGGAGCCGATGCTGTCCTGATCGCAAGACCATTTGTACAGGCGGTGTACGGTGGAGCAGAAGAAGGAGTAAAGCTTTATATTGAGAAGCTTGCAGCAGAACTTGCGGATACGATGGCGATGTGCGGAGCAGCTTCGATCAAAGACATTAATCGAAGTATGCTGTACCGTCCAATGTAAATTTTGGATGTGGGAGTCATCTCACATCTGATATAAAAAGAGAAAGACAGGAAACAGGAAAATGAATAAAAAAGACACTGTAGTATTTGATTTAGACGGAACATTACTTGACACATTAGAAGATTTAAAAAACAGTGTAAATTATGCAATGCGTCATTTTGATTATCAGGAACGTACGTTAGATGAAGTTCGAAGATTTGTCGGAAATGGAATAGTGTTACTTATCCAGAGGGCAATTCCGGGAGGAAAAGATGATCCGAATTTTGAAGAGGCTTTTGCATTATTTAAAGAGCATTACGGAAAGCACTGTAATGATACGACAAAGCCATATGAAGGGATCATGGAGCTTTTGCATATTTTAAAAGAACATAACATTAAGATTGCGATTGTTTCTAATAAGGCAGATTTTGCAGTAAAAGAATTAAATGAAATATATTTTAAAGGGATGATTTCTGTCGCAATCGGTGAAAAAGAAAGTGAAGGAATTCGAAAGAAACCAGCGCCGGATACAGTGAGAGAAGCCTTAAAAGAGCTTGGAAGTACGGCAGAAAGTTCTGTTTATGTTGGAGATTCTGATGTAGATATCGAAACGGCACGAAACAGTGGTATGGATGAGATTTTATGTGACTGGGGATTTCGTGGCGAAGAATTTTTAAAAGAACATGGAGCGAAGATCATAATCAAAAAGCCAGAGGAAATCCTGACTTTTATCGGAGTGGATTAGAGAATCCAAGAAGTAAGAGTAGAAATAAAAAAACTTACCTTTATTTGCCATTATATTTCTTTTGAATCTGCACACAATAGGATTACGGTATTCCAATCGAAGACTCATTACGGAGGTAGAGACAATGGCAAGTAATAAAAATTCTTCATCCAACAGAACAGAAGTACCGGAAGCAAGAGATGCAATGGATCGTTTTAAAATGGAAGTAGCTGATGAGCTCGGTGTGAATTTAAAACAGGGTTATAACGGCAATATTACTGCAAAAGAAGCCGGCTCCATTGGAGGAGAAATGGTTCGTAAGATGATTAAGAAACAGGAAGAGGAGATGGCTGGTCAGAGCCGTTAAGTCTTGTTGATTCTTTAGCGATTCTTTAGAGAAAGTCCCTTACTGAAATCAGAATACCGTAAGAACAAGCTGCCTGTCCTTTAAAAATATAAGAACAGACGGCTTGTTTCTATGTTTTTCTATCAGTTTTTCGTCAAATTTTTATAGACAGTGAATATTTCTCATGTTATAATATTTAAATGTGTTTTCATATATTAAAATACAAAGTGAGTTTACTATGAATAAACTTTAAATAAGGAACATATTAAGGAGGATACTAAAAAATGAGCGTACAGGTTGAAAAATTAGAGCATAATATGGCCAAGCTTACTATCGAGGTAGAGGCATCTAAGTTTGATGCAGCAATGAAGAACGCTTACAATAAGAAGAAAGGCTCTTTTAATCTGCCAGGTTTCCGTAAAGGAAAAGTACCTATGTATATCATTGAAAAAGAATACGGAGCAGGAGTTTTCTATGAAGATGCAGCGAACGAACTTATGCCAGAAGCATATGCAGAAGCATTAGAAGAGAGCGGTCTTGATGTAGTTTCCCGTCCGGAGGTAGACGTAACTCAGATTGGAAAAGGACAGAACTTCATTTTCACAGCAGAAGTAGCTTTAAAGCCTGAAGTTAAATTAGGTCAGTATAAAGGTTTAGACGTACAGAAAGATTCTGCTGATGTAACAGATGAAGAAGTAGAAGCTAAATTAAAGGAAGCACAGGAACAGAACGCCAGAGAAATCACTGTAGAAGACAGAGCAGTTCAGGATGGAGATATCATTACTCTTAACTATGCAGGAACTGTTGACGGTGTTGCATTTGACGGCGGTACAGCAGAGAACCAGCAGTTAGTGATTGGTTCCCATACATTCATTGACAACTTTGAAGAGCAGTTAATCGGTGTTGAGATTAACGGTGAGAAAGATGTAGAAGTTACTTTCCCAGAAGAGTACCATGCAGAAGACTTAGCTGGTAAAGCTGCAGTATTCCATGTAAAAGTTCTTGGAATTAAAGAAAAACAGCTTCCAGCAATCGATGATGATTTTGCACAGGATACAACAGAGTTTGATACTCTTGAAGAATACAAGAATGATATCAAAGAAAAACTTGCTACAGCAAAAGAAGAGCAGGCAAAAGCTGCTGCACAGAACGCTCTTATCGATCAGATCGTAGAATCTTCTGAGATGGATATCCCAGATGCTATGGTAGACTTCCAGGTAGACCAGATGGTAGATGAGTTCAAGCAGAGACTTGCTTATCAGGGACTTTCTCTTGAGCAGTACGTTCAGTTCTCCGGACAGAGCATGGATGCTTTAAGAGAGAGCATGAAAGGTGATGCGTTAAAGAGAGTACAGGGAAGCCTTGTTCTTGAAGCAATCGTTGCAGCAGAGAACATCGAAGCAGACGAAGAAGACTTAAAGAAAGAGTTTGAGAAGATGGCTCAGATGTATCAGATGGAAGCAAGCCAGATCGAAGGTATGATTCCAGAAGAACAGAAAGAGAACATGAAGAAAGACATCGCAGTCCAGAAAGCAGTTGAATTTGTACTGGATCAGGCAAATGTAACAGAAGCTACGGAAGAGCTTGATTTCGAAGAAAAATAATCGTAACTATAATCTGGTTACAGATCATTAAAATTTCTGGTTGCTGTTTATGTAGAAACAGGAGGAATTATGAGTTTAGTACCTTATGTCATTGAGCAGACAAGTCATGGGGAGAGATCTTATGACATCTATTCCCGCCTTTTAAAAGAGAGAATTATTTTTCTCGGAGAAGAAGTTAACGATACCACAGCGAGCCTGATCGTATCTCAGCTGCTTTTCTTAGAGTCAGAAGACCCTGAGAAGGATATCAGCTTATACATTATGAGTCCGGGTGGTTCTGTAACTGCTGGAATGGCGATTTATGATACCATGCAGTTTGTAAAATGCGATGTATCCACTATTTGTATGGGTATGGCAGCCAGTATGGGAGCATTCCTTCTGGCCGGCGGCGCAAAAGGAAAACGTCTGGCTCTTCCGAATTCTGAGATTATGATCCACCAGCCATCCGGCGGTGCTCAGGGACAGGCTACAGAGATCGAGATTGTAGCAGAACAGATTCTGCGTACAAAAGAGAAATTAAACAGAATTCTTGCAGAGAATACTGGTCAGCCATACGAGAAGATCGTGCAGGATACGGAAAGAGATAACTATATGACGGCCGAGCAGGCAAAGGCATATGGTATTATTGATGCCGTCGTTGAAAAAAGACAGTAGTATGTACTTTCAGAATCTCAATACATCAGCTTTTATGGCGGATTTTAGAAGATTTTGAGAACGCATCAAATAATAGAGTTACCACAGCTTTTATAGTTGTGGTAACTTTTCTATGAGACAGATTGCAGCAGGAGTGAGGTGACAATATGGCAACACGATCCGACAACAACAAGCAATTCAGATGTTCATTTTGTAATAAAACCCAGGATCAGGTGAGAAAGCTCGTAGCCGGTCCAAAGGGTGTCTATATCTGTGATGAGTGTATCGAAGTATGCATGGAAATCATGGAAGACGAGTTTGAAGGTTTTAACGAAGATACACAGGAAATCAATCTTATGAAGCCAAAAGAAATGAAGGCTTTTTTAGATGATTATGTTATCGGTCAGGATGAGGCAAAAAAGGTTTTATCCGTAGCAGTATATAACCATTATAAACGTATACTGGCAGGTGGAAGCTATGATGTAGAACTTCAGAAGAGTAACATCATCATGCTTGGACCTACTGGTTCCGGAAAGACCCTTCTCGCACAGACATTGGCGAGACAGTTAAATGTACCATTTGCAATTGCAGATGCGACAGCTCTTACAGAGGCAGGCTATGTAGGTGAGGATGTAGAGAATATTCTTCTTAAGCTGATTCAGGCTGCTGATTATGATATTGAGCGCGCGCAGACAGGTATCATTTATATTGATGAGATTGATAAGATTACGAGAAAGTCAGAGAATACTTCAATTACCAGAGATGTTTCCGGTGAGGGAGTACAGCAGGCTTTATTAAAGATTTTAGAAGGAACGGTTGCTTCTGTTCCGCCACAGGGTGGAAGAAAGCATCCACATCAGGAATTCCTTCAGATTGACACAACAAATATTTTATTTATTTGTGGTGGAGCTTTTGATGGGCTTGAAAAGATTATTGAGAACCGTATCGGTAAGAAGTCGATTGGTTTCCAGGCAGAGATTATGGAACAACGCAAGAAGGATGTTGGTGTTTTATTAAAACAGGTTCTTCCGGAAGACTTTGTGAAGTTTGGATTGATTCCAGAATTCATTGGTCGTGTTCCAGTTAACGTATCCCTGAATCCATTAGACAAGGAAGCTCTTGTGCGAATTCTTACAGAACCAAAGAGTGCATTAGTAAAACAGTATCAGAAGCTGTTTGAGATGGACAGCGTTGAACTGAAGTTTACAGAGGATGCTTTAGAGGCAATCGCAGAAAAGGCTATTGCAAGAAATACAGGAGCCAGAGGACTGCGTTCTATCATGGAATCTGTTGTGATGGATTTAATGTATACTATTCCATCGGATGATATGGTAGCATCCTGCACGATCACAAAAGAGACTGTGGATGGAAGTGGAGAACCGGAACTGGCATATCATGACCAGCCGGTAACGAAGAAGACGGTTACAAGAAAGCGTCAAAAGAAAAATAACAATGAAATCGCTTAACAGTTACTGTTAAGAGGCACAGGCTGACACAGGAGGGAGATTTGTTACCTTTGTGCCAGCCTTTTTATCTCAGTCGAGAAGACTCCCCATTTCTATAAGTGGTGAGTAATCAATACATTACTCCCAAAAAGGAGGAAAAGATGAAGAAACAGATATTACCTTTACTGGCTTTGCGAGGAAAGATGGTTTATCCAAATACTTCTGTATATTTTGAAGTATCCAGACCAAAATCAATGGCAGCCTTAGAGCAGGCGGTAAATCATGAACAACAAATATTTTTGGTGAATCAGATAGACCCTTCTATCGATAAACCGGATCAGGAAGATTTATATACAGTCGGAACGATTGCGAAGATTCTTCAAATGGTGAAGGCAGGACAGGGAGTTTTAAGAGTATTTGTAGAAGGGCAGACAAGAGCACGTATCTCTTCTTATACAGAAGTTGATGGATGTGTGAAAGTAGAAGTAGAAGAACTGCCTTATACAGGCTATCCAGAAACTCCTGTGGAAGAGGAAGCTTTTTTCAGAATGCTTGAAGAAGGAGCGGAAGAATTTTCCGAGAAAAATCCGGGATTTTTTGCTCCACAGCTTCAGAAGGCTATTGATGAAAGAGATTTACGTTCGCTTGTGAGCGAACTTGCTTCTCAGCTTCCATTTGAACTTGGAAAAAAACAGCAGATTTTAGAAGAATCCGATATAAAACAGCAGATTCAGAGCCTGCTTGCTATTTTAACAGAAGAAGTAGAAATCAGCATCATTCGTAACGAACTTGCAGAAAAAGTAAAGAAGAATGTAGATAAAAATCAAAAAGATTATCTTTTAAGAGAACAGCAGAAGGTGATCCGGGAAGAGCTTGGCGAAGAAGATATTGTTTCAGAAGCGGATGAATATCTTGAGAAGTGTGAAAAGCTAAAGGCATCGAAAGAAGTAAAGGATAAGATTAAAAAAGAGATAAAGCGTTATAAAAAGATGCCTCCGATCGCAGCGGAAAGCACGATGACAAAGAACTACATTGAAACGATGCTCGAAATGCCATGGAATAAAGTTTCTAGAGACAGTAAAAGTCTTGAGAAGGCAATGAAGATTTTAGAAGAGGATCACTACGGGCTTAAAAAAGTGAAGGAACGAATTCTTGATTATCTGGCAGTTCGTTTCCTTACCAAAAAAGGCGAGACTCCTATTCTTTGTCTCGTAGGACCTCCGGGAACCGGTAAAACATCTATCGCAAGATCAATTGCAAGAGCGCTGAATAAAAAGTATGTCCGTATTTCTTTAGGTGGAGTGAGAGATGAAGCGGAAATTCGTGGACATAGAAAGACATATGTAGGTGCGATGCCGGGAAGAATTGCCGAGGGAATCCGTCAGGCAGGCGTGAAGAATCCGGTAATGCTTTTAGATGAGGTAGATAAAGTAAGCAGTGATTATAAGGGAGATACCGCATCTGCACTGCTTGAGGTGTTAGATGGAGAACAGAATATAAATTTCAGGGATCATTATCTTGAAGTGCCAATGGATTTAAGTGAGGTATTTTTTATTGCAACTGCGAATGATCTTTCTCCAATCCCAAAACCATTGCTTGATCGTATGGAAATCATTGAACTTTCCAGCTATACAGAGAATGAAAAGTTCCATATCGCAGAGAATTATCTTATAAAGAAGCAGAGAAAGCTGAGCGGTCTTACGAAAAAGCAGGTAAGTATATCCGAGGAAGTTGTCAGAGAAGTCATTCACTCTTATACAAGAGAAGCAGGCGTGCGTAATCTCGAACGTACCATTGGTCAGCTTATGCATAAAGCAGCCCGTAAAATTGTTGAAGGGGAAAAAGAAGTTGATATCAAGAAGAAGTCTTTAAAAGAACTTCTTGGTCCGGCACCATTTGAAGATGAGGATGAGAACCTGAAACCACAGATTGGTGTTGTGAGAGGACTTGCATGGACCAGTGTTGGTGGAGATACGCTTTCCATTGAAGTAAATGTTATGCCGGGAAAAGGAAAGATGGAGCTTACCGGATGTATGGGCGATGTCATGAAAGAGTCTGCACAGATTGGTCTTAGTTATGTCCGCTCTATTGCAGAATCATATGGAATTGATAGCGGCTATTTTGAAAAACATGATATTCATCTGCATATTCCAGAAGGAGCTGTACCAAAAGACGGTCCGTCTGCAGGTATTACAATGGCTCTGGCAATACTTTCTGCAATTACAGAAATTCCTGTTCGCGGAGATATCGCCATGACAGGAGAAATCACCCTTCGAGGTAAAGTACTTCCAATCGGCGGATTAAAAGAAAAACTCTTAGCAGCTAAAACTGTTGGCGTAAAAGAAGTACTTGTCCCTGCAAGAAACAAAAGAAATGTTGCAGAACTTGATGAGGAGATCATAAGCGGCCTGAAAATTACTTATGTAGAAGAAATGAACGAAGTAATTAAACATGCTCTGAAAAAGTAACTACGATGTTTGCATAATTAAGTCATTGATTTCGATCAAAGATAATACCTAAATAATCAATAGGAATGAAAAAATGAGTCAGGGAATCAATACATATTAAAATTTATGATTTAGATTCATTGATATATATTGAACCATGGTTTAAAAGGTTAAATACTTGCCAGAGAAAGGAGGAAAATATATGGTAATCAAAAATGTAAACTTAGAAACGGTATGCGGAATTACAAGTAAGCTTCCTAAAAATACTTTGCCGGAAGTTGCATTTGCAGGCAAATCCAATGTAGGAAAATCCTCACTGATTAATGCGCTTGTAAACAGAAAGTCTCTAGCAAGAACTTCTGGTCAGCCAGGAAAAACGCAGACTATTAACTTCTATAATGTCAATGAAGAAATGTATATCGTAGACCTTCCAGGTTACGGTTATGCTAAAGTATCCAAAGAAGTCGCAGCCAAATGGGGCCCGATGATAGAAAATTATCTTCATACTTCTGAGCAGCTTCGTATGGTATTCTTATTGATTGATCTTCGTCACAAGCCAACCAATAATGATGTACAGATGTACCGCTGGATCTTAAGCAACGGCTTCTCCCCGGTAATTGTAGCAACCAAAGCCGATAAAATCAAAAGAAGCCAGCTTCAAAAACAGTTAAAACTGTTAAAAGACACTTTAAAAGTAATCGAAGGCGTTCCAATCGTACCATTTTCTGCTGTTACAAAAGCAGGAAGAGATGAAATCTGGGAACTAATTGAGGAATATGCATTAACGGAAGAATAAGACGAAAAAAGAAACAATACTATATCCCATCTGCTCTGTAGTCGCTGTATTTAAGATGCTCGTCCGCATCTTAAATACGCTCCGAAGCCGCATCTGGGATATGGTATTGTTTCTTTTTTCTGACTATCTAAATCCACAGTTGATGAGAATGGGGATTTTCCAGAATCCCCTTGTTTTTTGACTGATTTGCAGAATGAGGTTAGACAGCCACTGTAATAGAACTTTTTGCTGAATTGCAAGAGAAATATGGTAAAGAAAAGATAAAACACTTTACGATAATAGATAATATCTTTATGCGAAATGTATTAAAAGGAACAGAGGAGGGAGTAAAACAAATGTGTAAGGAATTAGAAGAAATGCGTCAATTCTTCCGAATTTAGTTTCTTGGGAAACCATAACCTTCTGGAGAATCCCATTTTCACCAACTGTAGATTTAGAATAGCCAGAAAAAATAATACATCCCAAATGCGGCTTGGGAGCGAGTTTAAGATGCGGATGAGCATTTTAAACATAGCGACTATAGAGCAGATGGGATGTATTATTTTTTTCTTTTTTCGTCTCTTACCAAATCTACGAATCAGAGTTTGTCAGCAGCAACATTTCCATTAACTTCCCGTAGACAGCATCGCTTTTCTTCTCCCAGCTATCGCAGATTGCGATGGCCTGTTCTTTGGAGACGACGTTGATGCTTAGTTCTAAGAGCAGGGAACCTTTTTCTTTAATCTGTGTTTTTACCATATATTCTCCCCGTTTCTTTTTGAGGGGGTAATAGTCGGCAGTGATATCCACTTCTTTTCGGAGCTGGTATTTTTTTTCGGCAAAATAATCAAGAATATCCTTTTTGATCGGTTCAGAAATCTGGGTGTGGAACATTGAAAGTGCTTCTTTTCCGGATTCCATGAGATGATAGTTTGTTGTGTTGCGGATAGTTTCTGTACGTACAAATTCAGATTCTACCAATTCGCTGATTGCCTGTTGTAAATGAAAATAGGATGTATATCCATGATTTACAAAAAATTCGCTTAGCTGGGAATTGGTCAGTGGAAAATCCAGATTATCCAACATAAACAGTATCATTAATTTATATAATGTTAAAGATTCTTCTGACATAGGCTTCCTCCCTGCATAAAGTTTCGTTGTTTCATTTCTTTATGAATCGTATTTAATACAAGACGTTTGTGTCCGATCCATTTTGGAGTGATCAGGAGATCTTTTGGGCCGTCACCGGTAATTCGTTCCACAACGATATCTTTTCGAAGCCAGCTAAGACAGCCGATCAGGTGATCAATATATTCCTCCATTGTGAGGATATGAAATGGATGTTGTTTATAATATTCAGCCAAAATCGTGTTTTTTAATACATAGAGCATGGAAATCTTAATGCCGTTTATTGGAAGAGAATTCAGATAACGTATCGTTTCGATTTCCATATCTGCTGTTTCACCGGGAAGACCGAGAATGATGTGAGCGGTGACCCGGATTCCTGCATTTGAAAGAGCATGACAGGCAGCAGTAAAGGTTTCTGTTGGATAAGCACGATTTAAAAAGGCAGCAGTATGATCATGTGCTGTTTGTAGTCCCATTTCAATAAATACAGGCTTTCTTTTATTTAATTCCTTTAGTAAAGAAAGAACTTCAGGAGAAAGACAGTCAGGTCTTGTGCCAATCGATAATGCAACAATTTCCGGAGCCTCTATCGCCTCTTCGTAAAGAGCCCGGAGACGTTCTATTGGTGCATAAGTGTTTGTAAATGCCTGAAAATAAGCAATATAATGTTCCCCATGGTATTTTTCAGCGGTCTGTGCTTTTCCAAGACGAATCTGTTCAGAAACAGAGAGGGAAGCGTTCTCTGTAAATTCTCCGCTTCCCCCTTCACTGCAAAAGATACATCCGCCGGTTGCAAGTGTCCCGTCACGATTTGGACAGGTAAAACCACCATCCAGACAGATCTTGTATAGTTTTTCTCCAAAATATTCTTTAATAAAACGACTGTAGGTATAATAGCGTTCCATAAAAACTAGTCAATATATTCTTTGACAGCAGCGCTTACAACATCAGCAATCTGTGGGTCGAATGCATGTGGAAGAATATTGTTATCGCTTAATTCTTCCTGGGGAACCAGACCAGCGATCGCATGAGCAGCAGCAAGCTTCATTTCAGAAGTAATATGTGTAGCGTGACCTTCTAAGGCACCTTTAAAGATGCCAGGGAAAACAAGTACATTATTTACCTGATTTGGAAAATCAGAGCGACCGGTACCAACAACCTTTGCACCAGCTTCTTTTGCAAGGTGAGGAAGGATTTCCGGATCTGGATTCGCCATAGTAAATAAGATAGAATCCTTTGCCATAGAACGAACCATATCCTGATTTATAATACCAGGAGCGGATACTCCGACAAAAATATCAGCACCTTTCATCGCATCGGCAAGAGTTCCTGTTTTATGAGAAAGATTTGTAACCTGAGTCATCTTTTCCTGCATCCAGTTTAAAGAAGGATCACCAGAACACAGTATTCCCTGACGATCACAAAGTGTTAGATCATGAAAACCGTAAGCTAAGAGCATCTTTGCGATAGCAATTCCGGCAGAACCGGCACCATTGACTACAACTTTACAATCTTCTTTTTGTTTGTTTACAACTTTTAATGCATTAATGATTCCTGCAAGAACAACGATAGCTGTACCATGCTGGTCGTCGTGGAAAACAGGAATGTCAAGCATCTGATCAAGGCGTTCTTCTATTTCAAAACAGCGTGGAGCTGCAATATCTTCTAAGTTAATGCCACCAAAAGCCGGGGCGATTCTGACAACAGTTTCAATAATTTCTTCTGTATCCTGTGTATCAAGACAGATAGGGAAGGCATTAACACCGCCAAAATCTTTAAAAAGGGCAGCTTTTCCTTCCATAACAGGCATAGCAGCAAGAGCACCGATATTGCCAAGTCCGAGTACGGCACTTCCATCAGATACCACTGCTACGGTGTTTGACTTGATCGTGTAAGTATAGGCTTCTTTAGGATTTTCTGCGATAGCGCGGCATGGCTCAGCAACACCGGGAGTATATGCAATCGCAAGATCTTCTGCGGAAGCTACCGGACATTTGGCTTCTACAGAAAGTTTACCGTTCCATTGTTTGTGCATTTCTAAAGCTTTTTCTTTATTTGTCATAATTATTTCCGTCCTTTCCCAGAATATATTCTAGCATCGCTTTTCTTATTGTGCAATCAAATATTTCACAAAAACAGGTTGTTTTCTTCCTAATCTGTGGTATTATAAAAAAGATAATTCTAATTCGTCTTAATAATCTGATGTGAAAAGATGTTTTTTCTTGGTATCACATCATGTTTTTAGTTATAATCTTTTGATTTCCCAAATGATTTAATTGTTATTTTTTTTATCTCAGTCGAGAAGACCCCCACCTCTTTCAGGTGGCTGCTCGACTTGAATAGTATGTGAAAATATCCCTGTCAGTGAAGTTGACAGGTGATATTGAAATGAACATATAAGACAGATTTTTTGTGGAGCCGGCAGAAAAATGCAGAGACATTCTTGAAGTCGGTTGTGAAAACGTATACAAAACGTATTTAAAAATATTTTAGAGAAATTTTGGAGGCAGGAATGGATTTTAAAGAAATGACACTTCTTCAATTGAAGGCATATGCGAAAGAAAAAGGAATTCGTGGGATAAGTACGCTGAAAAAGGAACAGTTGGTGGAAAAGCTTATGAAAAGCGAAAAATATGAAGAAAAGAGAGAAGAGAAAAAAGAAGAGAACATAGAAGTAAAGAGAGAAGAAAACAGGAAAGAGAATAAAAGAGCAAACAAAGAAGAGAAGCGAAAAGAACATAGAAAAGAACATACAGAAGAAAGTAAAAAAGAAAACAGAGAAGAAGAAAAAGCAGAGGAAAAAGCAGAGGATACAGAAGAAAAAAAATCAGAAGCAGAAGGTAAAAAGAATGACATATCCAGCTTAGACAGTGGAAATATGGCAAACGGTATCCTTGAAGTCATGCCGGATGGTTATGGATTTATTCGTTGCGAGAATTATCTTCCGGGAGAGAATGATGTCTATGTTTCACCGTCTCAGATACGTCGTTTTAATTTAAAAACCGGGGATATTTTAGTGGGAAATATTCGTATTAAAACGCAGAATGAAAAGTACAGCGCTTTACTATATGTACAGTCAGTCAATGGATATAAACCATTTGATGCAGCAAAAAGAAAGAACTTTGAGGATCTTACACCGATTTTTCCAAATGAGAGAATTAATCTTGAAACAGAGAATGCACCATTATCCATGCGTATGGTAGACCTTCTTTCCCCGATTGGAAAGGGACAGCGTGGAATGATCGTTTCTCAGCCAAAGACAGGAAAGACCACATTATTAAAACAGATTGCAAGAAGTATTACGGCAACAAGACCCAATATGAAGGTTATCGTTCTTCTAATTGATGAACGTCCGGAAGAGGTAACGGATATCAGAGAATCCATTGAAGGACCAAATGCAGAAGTTATTTACTCTACGTTTGATGAATTACCAGAACATCATAAAAGAGTATCTGAAATGGTATTAGAGAGAGCAAAACGTCTTGTAGAGCATAAACAGGACGTCGTGATTTTATTAGATAGTATCACTCGACTGGCAAGAGCATATAATCTGCTGGTTCCTCCAAGTGGACGAACACTTTCCGGTGGTCTTGATCCGGCAGCACTCTATATGCCAAAGAAGTTTTTCGGAGCAGCAAGAAATATGCGTGAAGGAGGAAGTCTTACAATTCTTGCGACAGCACTCGTTGAGACAGGAAGTAAGATGGATGACGTTGTATTTGAAGAATTTAAAGGAACCGGTAATATGGAGCTTGTGTTAGATCGTAAACTGGCAGAAAAGAGAATTTTTCCGGCAATCAATATCCAGCGTTCCGGAACACGAAGAGAAGATTTACTGTTAACAAAAGAAGAGCAGGAAATCGTATATGCACTTCACAGAGAATTATCCGGCAATCGTGCAGACGAAAATATGGAGCAGATACTGAATTTCTTTAAAAGAACAAAGAATAATAAAGAGTTTATCCAGCTCATGAAACAGTCATTACTTAAAAAATAACAGAGAATCACGTAATACCGACATAATTCGTAAACGACAGTGATTGACGGACAGAATAATGTGTAGTATTATTTGGAGCGAAACAGTTATAAAAGCAAATATCTATAAAATAAATCAAATTGAAAAGGAAGATAAGATGATTAAACATTATTTAACAGTATTTTTAATTTCCATGGTTCCAATCGCAGAATTGAGAGCAGCCATTCCTTACTCACAGGCAGTAGGACTTCCATTGATTCCTTCTTATATCATTGCGATTATCGGAAATATGATTCCGGTACCCTTCATCTATTTATTTGCAAGAAAGGTACTTGAAATTGGAAACGATATGCCGGGAATCATCGGTAAGTTCTGTCGCTGGTGTACGGCAAAGGGCGAGAAAGGCGGAGAGAAACTTCAGGCAACAGCAGGAAAGGGACTTTTTGTTGCGTTACTTTTATTCGTAGGAATCCCGCTTCCGGGAACAGGAGCATGGACAGGAACATTAGCAGCTAGTTTCTTAAAGATGAATTTTAAATCCAGTGCAATTGCAGCTATGTGCGGTGTTTTACTTGCAGGAGTCATCATGATGACATTAAGCGCAGGATTTTTTACATTGATTCGCTAGATAAAAGGAGTAATGTTGGGGATGAAACGGTTAGGAAGTTTTTTAGATGGAATATACGGTTTTGACGGAATGTCCTGTTTCTTACTGGCAGTCAGTGTCATTTTGAACTTGCTTACAGGACTGTGGCCGTCACAGGCGGTGAATAACGTTAACTTAATCAGTTATCTGCCATTACTCTGGTGCATCTTCCGGGTATTTTCTCATAACTACGAAAAAAGAGAACAGGAGAATGAGAAGTTTTTGCATATGATCCGCCCAATTTGTGAAAATGTCATTGAAAAACGAGAAGAAAAAGCCGAAGCAAAATTATTCCGCTTTTTTAAATGTCCGCTGTGTAAGCAGAAACTTCGTGTCCCGAAAGGAAAGGGAAAAGTAGAAATAACCTGCCCAAAATGCGGAAATAAATTTATTAAAAAAGCTTAGAATTTCTGATTTTGCCGCAGGCAAAGGAGACGCCCACTGAAAGGGTTGATTAAAACAGACGAACTTATAAAACAGAATCGTATAGAAATGCTCAGTAGTCGCTGCGAGCAAAATGCCTCAGTCGGCATTTTCACGCGCTCCGAGTCGCATTTTCTATACGATTCTGTTTTATAAGTTCTGTTTGCTGACTGAATTTTTCGGTGGGCTGTGCTACGGCTGGAGGAGCTTAGAATTTCTCGCTTTTTGTTGAGGAAGAAGGGGATAAGACAGAAGGTTGTGGAAGGTATAAGGGGTTAAAAATTTGAAGAGGTGGCAGAGAGGAGGTTTATATGAATAAGAATAATAATACAAATAATATGCAGAAAATAAATTACCAAAAGCTGCTTGATAAAGTCACAGATAAGATTACAAAAAACTGTGCGGAAGGAAACAAACGTCCATCCCTTTTCCTTCATGCCTGTTGTGCACCTTGCAGTAGTTATGTACTTGAATATTTAGTAAAATATTTTAAAATCACGATATTTTATTATAATCCAAATATCACACCGGAAACAGAATACATAAAAAGAGTAAAGGAACTGAAACGCTTTATTCATGAAGCCGGATATGAGAATGATGTTACTTTTGTAGAAGGTACTTATGATCCGCAGGTATTTTTTGATATGGCAAAAGGAATGGAAGATCTGCCAGAAAGAGGACCCCGCTGTTATCATTGTTATGCACTCCGTATGGAAGAAGCTGCTAAGAAAGCTGCGGAAACTGGAGCAGATTATTTTACAACAACACTTTCAATCAGTCCGCATAAGAATGCACAGTGGATTAACGAAATCGGAGAAAAACTCGCTGATCAATATGGGGTGAAACATCTGCCATCTGACTTTAAGAAAAAGGGAGGATATCTGCGCTCCATCGCACTTTCTGAGGAGTATCATCTGTATCGCCAGAATTATTGTGGCTGTGTGTTTTCAAAGAAAAATCTTGATCTGTAGATTTAATGTAGACGAAAAAAGAAAAAAATACCATATCCCATCTGCTCTGTAGTCGCTGTATTTAAGATGTTCATTCGCATCTTAAACACGCTTCCAAGCCGCATCTGGGATATGGTATTTTTTCTTTTTTCTGACTACTCTAATCCACAGTTGGAGAGAATGGGGAGTTTCCAGAAGGTTATGGATTCTCAGGGAATTAAAGTTTAAAGGATTGATATTTAAATTGTTGCGTATGCTTGAAATTTAGTTGTATTAGATGTGAGATGACTTCACATTTACAGGGTATCATTGAAAAAACTCTAAAAATTTTTGGTTTTTTGTATGTTTTTTGGAAGGTTATATGATATATTTATAATAAGGCTATAAAAGTGCTGGGATGCTCACAAAATCAAGCATAAAAAGATTCGGGGAGTACACTGAATTGAATGGAGGAGAAAATATGAATAAAAAATCTATTATTATTGTATTGATGATTGCGGCATTATTTTTTATTCCCAAAGAAGTACATGCATCAGATACAGTAAACAGCACAAATGATAGTATAGCGTCTACAGTAATAGGACAGATAACTTTTAATAATGAAAATAATCAATCAGATGTAGGTGCGGCAGCAGGAAGTGCAGACTATGCAAGTACAGTTACTTTGGCAGCAGATAGACTTCGTACGCAGATAATAAATCGTCAGGCTGAGTGCACGGTATATTATAAGGCAGATTCAGCATCGTTTGATAATGATAAGTTTACTAAACTGGCAGAGCAGATATATAATAGTGCATTAAAGCATACCGGTATATCAGATCAGGGAGATTATTTGCGCTGGGGAGCTATAGCATCTGTAAATATTTCTGGAAAAACTACAAGTCAGGGTTTGGTAATAACATATAACTTCACATATTATATAACAGAGAATCAGGAATTAGAGCTGCAAAAGAAATTAGTAGAGATTATGAAAGAATTAAATCTTGATGGCAGAAGTAATTATGAGAAAGTAGTGGCTATATATAATTATATTTGTAATCATGTCGCCTATGATTATGAAAATGATGCAGATAATAGTTATGGATTGAAAAGAACTGCTTATGGGGCGATATTTAAGGGAAAAGCAAATTGTCAGGGATATTCTGTGCTTTTTTACCGTATGGCTTTACAGGAAGGAATTGATTGTAGGATTATTGGAGGATATGGAATTAATCGAAGTCATGGATGGAATATTGTAAAACTAGATAATTACTATTATTATGTGGATGCAACATGGGATGCAGAACAAGGGACGAGGACTTATTTTTTAAAGGGTCAGAATAATTTTCCAGATCATACTCCGGATGCAGAGTATAAAGGATATGATTTTACGAATAAGTATCCGGTAGATACGAAGGATTACAAACCCAATAGTACATCCGGTAGTTGTGGAAAGAATCTTACATGGAAGCTGTCAGAAAATCACGTTCTTACCATTTCAGGAACAGGTTATATGTATACCTATTCAGAAAGTGTTCCTGCTCCGTGGGATTATGTCAAGGAAGATATCCAAAAAATAGTTTTTGAATCCTCTGTACAGTTCATAGGCGAATATGCATTTGCAAACTGTACGGAAGTAAAAGAAGTTACATTAGGTTCTTCACTTTTCAAGATTGGAGAGGCAGCATTTAAAAATTGTAGTAAGCTAGAAAAGGTAGATTTCCCCAAACGCCTTGCTGTGATACAGTCAAAAGCATTTTATGGATGTAAACAGTTAAAGAGATTTACATTTAGCGGGGAGTACCCTACGATAGAATCGTATGCATTTAATAAAGTTTCTGCAACAGCTTATTATCCTTATAGTGATTCTACATGGAATCCAATTATCTTAACTCCTACTAGTCATCAATTTGGAGGATTTATTACATGGAAAGTATGGTCAGGAAAAGCAGAAGATGATCCGGAGGCTAAAAGTGGTACTTGTGGTAATGGTGTGACCTGGGAATTACAGACTGATCTTTTGAGAATCAATGGAAGAGGGAAAATGAACGATTGGACAGATCCAATGACATGTCCATGGTACAATTATCGCAATATTATAAAAAAGGTATCAATAGATTCTAGTGTGGAAAATATTGGGCAGAATGCTTTTTCTAATATCTCGAATTTATCGAAGATTGAAATTCCTAACAAAATCACATCAATTGGGGGAAAAGCCTTTGATCAGTGTACTTCTTTAAAGAAAGTTGAATTTAAAGGATCACTGCCAACGATTTCATCAGATGCTTTCAATGGGGTAAGTACAGAAGGATATTATCCTACGGAAGCAGATTCTTCTTGGGATAGTATAAAAAGATATCCAGAGAATTATCAGTATGGAGGAAAAATCGTTTGGAAACAACATGAATACTTTATATTAAAAACACACAATAATAGTTTTGGTCATGATCCAGATAATTTTACTGCAGATTATTCAACAGATTACGCAGATAAATTACTTGCAAATGCGAAAAAAAAGGCAGAAAAAGAGTATTTAAAGAAAAAAATAAAAGAAAAATGGGAGGGATCCTGCTTGGGTATAGAGACAGCTATTATTCAAAATAAGAGAAGGGTGCTCGGATACAACAAAGATTTTTATTTTTTAAATAATCCGAATGCTGATTCTAAGTTATTAAGTATTATAAATTATTATCAGCTTACACAGTATTTGAATGCGTTCTCGCCAACAATAAAGACACAAAAGAATTCTAAATCGACTTCTTTAAAAACATTTTTAGAGTCATTTGTTTCACAGGCAAAACTGGATCAGGAAAAAGAATCCCTTTCTATATTCGGTTATTACTATATAGATGATAACGGAGAAAATCCTGGTCATGCAGTGATTCTTTGTGGATATGAATATGGAGACTTTGATCGTGATGGAAAGAAGGAACATCGTCTCAAGATATATGATTGCAATAATAGGTCAGGATATTATTACATGTATGTATCAGATGATTATACTTCATTTACATATACAAACGATGCGATTAGAGATGGAATAAGACTTGAGAATTGTTATACACAATTAGACTATGTGAGTGGAAATGGCATCAGTACAAAAGATTATTATAACCTTGGATTAACCGTAGATGATCTTATTCTAACTCCTACCCCTATCCCTGGTATTGATCATATGGTTGGCTCTGCCGGAACTACAATTCCATCTAATGCGATTACATTGCACGTATATGCTGATAAGCCATTTACTATGATGAATGCAAATGGACAAACATTAATTTTTATAAAGACAATACTTTTACCGGTACAATGAAAGTGTATGATTATAGAATGGTAGGAAGTCAGAATACAGAAATATATATTACTGTTGATCCAAGTGATAGTTTTTCAGTATCAGATATTAAGGATAGATTTTATCTTGGAGCGGAGATTGATGGTCATTACTATGCTGCAAAGTCTGATGGGGCTAAAAGTGTTACGTTAAGTAAAACTAAAGGTGTTGAGTTAAAAGGAAGTAATCTTTTTACTTTTGAAGTGACAAGAGGCACAGATTTAGAAAATAGTGATTTGATTAGTATTTCCGGTACAGCGGAAGCAGACGTATGTTTAAACAGTGATAACGACAAGGTACAGTTTACTTCGGATAAAAATTGTAGCGATTTAAAAGTCGAAACATATAAGGATACTGATAAAAAAGAACAATCCATACAACAGAAAACAAATTCAGTAACTTTTACAGATAACCAGGATAACACCATAAATATAGATACGAAACCAGTGAAAAAGAATATTAACTCTTGTCAGATTAGTTTTGAGCTTGTTAGAAAATATATTTATGATGGAAAAGAAAAGAAACCAGAAGTTATTGTGAAAGATGAATCTTCACAGAAACTGACTTTGTCTAAAGATTATAAGATTTCATATTCTGATAATATAGATGCAGGAGAAGGTAACGTTACGATTACGGGACTCGGAAATTATGAAGGGCAGGTAGAAAAGCACTTTTCTATTGAAAAAGCAGAACAGAACTTTGAGTTAAAGAAACAAAAATATGATTTATATGTTGGAGATACAGAAACGATTCGACTGGAAAATGCGATAGGAAAAGTAGAATTTTCTTCAAAAGATCCAGAGATTGTTTCGGTAGATTCTGACAAAGGAAATATAAAAGGACTTCGTGAAGGAAGAACAGTGATTTATATAACTGCAGACGGAAGCGATGAAAACGGAAAGCAGAATTATAAATCATGCCAGAAGGAAATAGAAGTTATTGTAAAAGAAAAACCTTCTGATTCAGGATCAAAAGGAGAAAACATACCAACCGATAAAGATAAGGAAAATGTACTGCCGTCTCAACCTCCATATTATAGATATAACTATATTAAATATACTTATTATTATATCAGATTATATGCACCTACAATAAAAAAAGTGCAGAGTAAAAAGAAAGGACAGCTTCGAGTAAAATGGTCTAAACGTGCCCAGGTAGACGGTTATCAGATTCAATGTTCTACAAAGAAGAATTTTAAGAAGAATAAAAAGACAGTGTTAATAAAGAAAAATGTAACATCTGCTCAAATTAAAAAGTTAAAAAGGAAAAAGCGTTACTATGTAAGAATTCGAAGCTATAAACAGTTCTTTTTTAACAGATATTATTCGAAATGGAGTAAGGTAAAAACAATTAATAAGATTAAATAATAATCATAATAACAATAGTCCGTCTCGTCAGTTTGTCACAGCATTGTGCCTGCAGAATATTATAATAAAAAACGCAGGTGTATCATTATGCCAGATGTAGGAACCTTACAGGTATCTCTTGTTTCTAACCGGGGGAAACGCCCGATTACGGATGCTGCAGTGGAGATTTCTTCTGCAGGGGAACCGGATAAAATATTAGAAATATTAAAAACAGATGTGTCGGGACAGACAGAAGTGATTGAGTTAGAGACCCCTCCTTTAGAATATTCAATGGAACCAGGATTGAATCAGCCATACTCAGAGTATAATTTAAAAATAACAGCTCCGGGATTTGAACCGGTAGAGGTTTCAGGGAGTCAGATGCTTTCTGGGCAGCTTGCTTTGCAGAATCTCTCTTTGGAACCGACAATTACCGAAATGGCTTCGTATGAAGTCCTTGCAATCGGACCGCACACATTATATGGTGATTATCCTCCAAAAATCGCAGAGAGCGAGGTTAAGGATATTCAGGCAACAGGAGAGGTTGTATTGAGCAGAGTGGTAATCCCGGAGTATGTTATAGTACATGATGGAGCCGTTTCTGATAATACGGCAAAGAATTATTATGTACTATATAAAGATTATATTAAAAATGTCGCTTCCTGCGAAATTTATTCTACCTGGCCAAAAGAAACATTGAAAGCAAATATATTGGCGATTATGTCATTTACGTTAAACAGAGTATATACGGAGTGGTATCGGAGCCATTGTTCATTCATGGTTGGAAAGTGCGGTAGTGCAGGCATTTTCTTTTTGCTTTTGTTTGCTTTTTAAAGTAGAATATCGTGATCCGGAAGATAGTTACTATGATGAAGCCGAATTTGCAATCGTAAAAGGAAATACAGTACTTGGAAATCTGATGGACGATGTTCGATTTTATGGAGAACTTGCACTGGTACGGGAAGGGATTGAGAAAATTCATGAAGCATTGCCGGACTATAAGTATGTACCGATGAGGGATGTTCGAGAAGCAATGTATCCAGAGAAGATGACCACAGAACAGCTGGCAGAGGCACTGGATGAGATTGCAGAAGCTTTTGATCCGTATGAGTATCGGGATAATGTGGAGATCGGAGAAAATACGGTACAAGAGGTGATGTTGGATTTGCAGAGTGGCAATACACATTTTTATATTTCTTATTTGAAGGACATTGTAGAGGAAGAATGTGATTTGTCCGTCCGTGCCGGAGTATTGATCGAACGATTGAAGTCCTACGAACCGGAACTTCCGAAAGATATGGAGCCGATGGTGTATGTCAATTACTGTGAGAAAAGTGAGTTCATGAATCCACGATGCCAGAAGTTATCGGATTTGGATTCCAAGAGCGCAGAACAGGACAAAGCATGGTATGCTGACCGTGATCCAAACTCCAACGAACCAAAAACGACAGCACAGATGTTTTTTACAGTATATTATGCTGAGAAGGGCGACAAGATGCTGCATCATTTTCAAGGTAAGATAGAGATTGGTACCGGAAACGGAGGTATCATCAGTCAATTAAAGATGCAGAATGAAATGAAATTGACGGATGAAAGCTGGATTAGCTATCAGCAAGGGAAAGGTAATGAAGAGTATCAGAAGTATATGGAAGATCTGACGGATATGCAGAATCATGTACTGCCGTATTTGCAGAGTTTTTGCAGCATGGAAGAAAAAGGTGTGCAGGAGAGACGAGAACAGAAGATAGCAGAGAAAAATGAGAGCAGAGAAACTGTGCCAAGAACTGGCGTTGAAGCAAATACAGCAGTTAAGGATGCAGGGAAAGCAGAAAGAAAGACAGTGGAACAGAAAAAGGCAATGGCAAGGAAAGAGAAAAAACCATCGATTCATGAACGCTTGGAAATCAATAAGAGAATCATTCAGGAAAAACAGGGAAAAGATAAGCCGGAGAGAGGAGCTGATTTGGGTGTAAGGACGGTGTAGAATAAGCTGAACGAGTCTGAGGTCATGGATGATAACGTGGCTTCCGGATATGGAAGTGTTCCGTAACCTTCCATTAAGTGTAATAAGCGTTATTTTTCTTTATTTTCTGATGTTTAGTATATTCTGGCTCTGGACCTACAGAACCAATCAGGCACATCAGAAAAAGGAACAGGAAAAAGATGAAAAATATAAAGCAGAACTTCTGATAGCTGCAAAAAAGGCAGAAGCCGCCAATGAGGCAAAAACGGAGTTTCTCCAACGGATGAGCCATGATATCAGGACTCCAATCAATGGAATCTGCGGGATGATTGATATGGCAGAGCATTATGCAGACGATATGGAGAAACAGACAGAATACAGAGCAAAGATCAAAGAGGCATCCAATCTGCTGCTGGAACTGGTAAATGATGTTCTGGATATGAGTAAGCTGGAGTCTGGTGAAGTTGTTCTGGAAGAGAGTCCATTTAATCTGAACAAAATTTTTGAGGAAGTGCTTGTTGTGATTGAACAGATTGCTGCAGAACAGAATATCCGAATTGTATGGGAGAAAAAAGAAATCAAACACTGTGATCTTATTGGAAGTCCGAGGTATGTGAAACGTGTGATGATGAATATCCTGTCGAATGCGGTGAAATATAACGGAGAAAACGGGCAGATTTATATCAGCTGCAGGGAAATTCCATCCGAACAGCCGGAAATGACGACAATGGAATTTGTCTGCCGGGATACCGGAATCGGAATGACAGGGACGGTTTTATCATCAATGACAGCAACAGTCGCACAAACAGTAAAAAAAGATGGTCATATGAGCAGTTGAGCAGACAGATGCGGAATCTATGGGCCATGTATAACTGAAGGGAAAAGCCAGATGTTGAACAGCTTTTGAACAGTGATACTACCATATTTTTCATATAGCAGCGATTGAAACACAAGGATTTTAGAATTTAGATATTTTTCTAAATAGTTGTTGACAATTCTGTTTCGTCAGAATATATTATATTTAGAAATATTTCTAAATACTTTTGAAAGAAGTGATGCTATGGCTTTTGCAGATACTTTTAAGGCCTTGTCCGATCCTGCACGCCGAGAAATCTTACAGTTATTAAAGAATGGCCGAATGTCCGCCGGAGAAATTGGTAGTCATTTTCATATGACCGGTGCTACTGTTTCCTATCATCTAAAGATTTTGAAAAAGGCTGATCTGATATGGGAAACAAAAGAAAAGAATTTTATTTACTATGATTTGAATACTTCCGTTGTAGAAGAATTACTTCTATGGTTAAAAGACTTGAAAGGAGACGAATCTCATGATGAAAAAATATAAATGGTTTTTGTTACTTGGCAGCCTTCTTTCTTTAAGCCCAATCTTGATCGGATTGCTTTTGTGGAATCAGCTTCCGGCAAAGCTCCCTACCCATTTTTCCACTGGAAATACTCCAGATGGCTGGAGCAGCAAGGCAATTACCGTTTTCGGACTTCCGCTTTTTATGTTTGCAATGATGTGGTTTTGCTTTCTTTTCACCCATGTTGATCCAAAACGCCAGAACATCAGTCCGAAGCTGATCCGGGCACTTGTGTGGTTCATGGCTGCACTTTCCCCGATTGTTGTGTGCTCTAGCTATGCTATTGCTCTTGGAATAAATGTGAATATTACTCTGCTCACTTATCTGATCATTGGACTCATGCTTTTGGTAATTGGCAATTATCTGGCAAAAACAAAACAGAACTATAGTGCTGGCATTCGGATTCCATGGATACTGTCCAGTGAAGAAAACTGGAATCGCACACACCGTGTCAGCTCCAGACTGTTTATCTTTTGTGGCCTGGCTATGATCGCCAATGGATTTCTGGACTCTAAGATACTGTTATTTTTCATCATGGCAGTGTTGATTGTTATCCCATATGCATATTCTTTTTTCTTATTTAAAAAAGGAATATGATGTACACTTTTGGAACATGCCTTTGTAGCTGCAATAAGGGCATATTATAGTAATGGTGTAGATTTTATTGAGCCTTTGGATGTTAGTACCATTTTCGGGAATGGACTTGATAACGCCATAGAAGCAAGTGAAAAACTTCCTGAAGAACAGAGGGCGATACTTGTGAAAGCGGGGAAAATGCAAAACTTCTTTTCTGTACTGATTGAAAATAACTGCTTGCAGGATAGCGGAAACACAAAGAGCCGTACCACAAAGAATGATGATTTTCTTCACGGTTTCGGTATTTCTAATATGCGAAAAGCCGTTGAGAAATATGATGGTCAGTTGATGACCAAATGCGAAAACGGGAAATTTACATTGAAAATTTTAATACTAATTCCATAAAGAATATGGCTTATGAGCCTGTTGTCTATCACGGACAGCAGGCTTTTTTGCGTAGTTATATTAGAATTGAGCGAGCTAAGCGAGCGATGCTTCTTGAACGACAGTTCAAGAAGATGGTGGCTATTAGAATTTACGCTTTCAGTATTAGAATTTGCGTCTTGTCTTGTATTCTTTATTTAATAGGATATTGGTTAGCTTGTCTCGTGTGTAAAGTGGAATAAAACCTTGTTCTTGTATATCGGTGAAATTCATTGTTCTCAATTTATCCAAGATTGCCTCGTAGCTGAAGGCATTTCCCAGATCTCTTTCGAGGTAACGATATATCACCAACGCAAGAAAACAGATAAGGAAATGGGCTTTTATGCGTACGTCATCGTGAAGAAAAACTGGTCTTGTTTCAAAGTCAGTCTTCATTACACGAAAACATTCCTCGATTTTCCAACGACCTTCGCTGAATTTTAGGATATCTTTTACATCACCGTCTAAGAGGTCTGTAGTTACTGCGTACATCCCATCATATAAGGCTTACCGTGCCGGGTGGAACCCCTGCAACTGTGCTATGTGTATTTTCTCTACACCGAAGCTGTTTGCCGGGATTCGCAAATTATATCCAGAAGAATATCAGTTGTTAAAGCATGATAAAGAAATTCTGGAATTTATGCTGGATAATAAGTGTGATTTGGATACCTTTGTGGGAAATGCGAAATCCTGTGTGTATCATGGAGATGAGAAAGCGATTCGCAGTCTGGTCACTGGAGAATTCTCGGCAAACGATATCTATGCAAAAGGACAGTGGATGTATCCGGCAGGGGCATTTCATGGGGTAGAAGGAGAGCCATGTTGAAGGAATGATAGAATACCAGTTTATTCAAGTGATGAAACAAAAAATTCATAGAAGAGTATTCTCCTATATCAAGCACATTTGCTGCATAGATGGAATATCTTTATGAAATCTTCAAAATTGATTGATATTATGAAAAAAAAGAAAGGATGATTATAAATATGAATATGATTTTAAAAACAACAAATCTCTGCAAATCGTTCAACGGGCAGACAGCCGTAAATAACATATCGCTGAACATTGAAAGAAATTCCGTCTATGGATTGTTAGGACCAAATGGAGCCGGAAAATCTACAACACTCAAAATGATAACAGGTATTTTGAGACCCACATCTGGGAGTATTGAGTTTGACGGCCACGCATGGAAACGCAGCGACTTAAACCATATTGGAGCGTTAATTGAAATGCCGCCGCTTTATGAAAATTTGACCGCCTATGAAAATCTGAAAGTAAGGACTACTATTTTAGGGCTGACAGATAAGCGGATTGACGAAGTGCTGCAAATCGTCCGGCTGACGGAAACAGGCAAGAAAAGAGCCGGACAGTTTTCTCTTGGTATGAAACAGCGTCTTGGAATTGCAGTTGCATTACTAAACAACCCGAAGCTGCTCATACTTGATGAACCAACCAACGGGCTTGACCCGATTGGGATTGAAGAACTTAGAGAGCTTATCCGTTCCTTTCCTGCAAAGGGTATTACCGTTATTTTATCAAGTCATATTCTCTCCGAGGTACAACAGACCGCTGACCACATCGGCATTATTGCGGGTGGCATCTTAGGCTATGAGGGGAAACTTAATGCAAACGAAAATTTGGAACAGCTTTTTATGGACGTTGTAAAAAGCAATCACAGGGAGGGTTAAGGCATGGACTATCTAAAATCAGAACATTTGAAATTCAAGAGGACAATATCGAACAAACTGATTTTCATTGTTCCGCTAATTACGGCTATTTTTGCATGGATTATGGGTGGATATATGGGGTATCAGTACATGACGCTTTACTGGTGGTATGCGTTCCTGCTTCCTGGAGCAATCGCAATTTTGTGTTCTTTGTCACACAGAAAAGAAGAAAACGCCGGGAAATACTATTCGGTATTTTCTATGCCTGTAAATCTTTCGAGATTTGAATTTGCCAAGGGCATTATCTTAGTCGAAAAACTGCTTGTTTCAGCGATATTTTTAGCATTGCTTATTTCTATCAGTAATATCATTGCTCCGGCAACGGCAGTATATTCTCTTTTACACAGCATTACAGGAAGTATCGGAATTATCCTTGCGTCTGTCTGGCAAATCCCTTTGTGTCTGTACTTAGCACGCAAAACGGGAATGTTTGTGCCGATTGTGTTAAATACAATACTTGGGATTGTCCTATCTACTGCTACCGCATTAGGAAATACAATAGCATGGTGGTTTGTACCGTATTGTTGGGCAGCAAAACTGGCAGAGCCGCTTATGGGAATTGAAATAAACGGAACTTATGCGGGAAATTGTGGATTTTCTATAGCCATTATGATTTCCATTTCGTTGTCAATACTCTTGTTTCTTATTTTATCCTATGCCGACGCAAAGGATTTTTCCAAAGGGAGGTAGACAGAAATGGGTTTTATTTATGCGCTTCGTTCTGAACAGGAAAAAACGAAGCATACATCGTTTTGGGCTATTCATTTTTGTGTACCTGTTATGGGGGCATTGTTATTTCTTGCTTACTATTCCCAGTATGCCAGCACCGCAGACAGTAAAAAGCTCAAAATGATATTGGAAATTACGACAACGTTTTTTCCGGTGTTGATAAGCGTTATTGTTGGTCTGAACGTTGCACTGGAAGAAAAGGCTTCACACTTCCAAACGCTGCTTGCTGTACCAAACAGACACAAAAATATGCTTGCAAAATTAACTTATCTTTATGGTTCGGGGGTATTTGCATTGTTCTTTCTGTTCCTGTTATTTGTGATTGGCATACATCTTTTGGGAATGGCTGATACAGTGCAGCTCGGAATGCTCATTGGAGCCGCCGCCGGGATGGCCTTTTGTAATTTTATAATATACATCTTGCACCTGTTCCTTAGCTTCAAATTTGGATTAGGGTTATCCCTGTTTTGGGGCGTGTTTGAAAGTCTGCAATGTATCTTATATAGCAATATTGAGCTGAAAGGTGTAGCCCGGTATATCCCCTTTGCATGGTCTATGAATTGGGTACAGGATATTTTGAGCCGACAAATTTTCAACTATGGAACAGAAAAAATATGGATTGCAGCATTAACGACAGGCGGCTTATTGCTGACCTTATTATGGTTTTCTCATTGGGAGGGAAGAAAAAATTATGAATAAAAGCAAAAAAATAATGCTACTTCTGCTGTTTACCTTTATCGTTTGTGTGGCTCTTGCTGGCTGTACTTTACAGGACAGAATCGAAGAATATTCCAGTGACAAGGAACAATGTTATTTGAATACGGAAAATGTAACACGTTTTTCCTATAAAGGTAACGATTACACCATTTTGGCAGATACCGTATCAAATGGCGGGCTTGGAGAATGGATTGGATATATCCGGCAGCTTGCCGCCATAGACGAGAACGGAAAAATATTGCTGCAAGAAAATGTTGAACCGGCAACTTTTCAATCCTTAGCGGATTTGGCGGAGAAAGCACCAGAAGCCGCTTACATTATTCCTTTTCTCAATGTATATGCGGCTCCTAACGCAGACGATTATCTTATTGTAGATGTAAACGGAGGGTATCATAAAGCTGTTATCAGCGAAAATGTCAAAGATAGCGATACTGTTTTTGATTTTAAGAAAACAGAAGAATCTATAAATGACAGCTTTGAAGTCAATCCAGAAAATGCGACACAACTTCTTTGGGGCGGGACGGTTTATCAAGTAACGTCTGATATGGTATCAGATGATGAATTAGGCAGCTACATTGATATTCTCGCTGAAAGTGTTACATTCGATACAGAAACGAAAATCCCTTTGTCAAAAGAAGATTTAAGCAAGATTGACTGGTACGGGGAAAATGCCGGACAGGGGCGAGAGTCTTGGTTTTACACAGATGTCTATGAGATTTACGGAACCGATAAAGCGGAAGCGGTTGCGGTCAATGTAAATGATAACTACTATATTGCAAAGCGACAATGACAGCTTTCCTGCCCTTGGAGCTTGTGCTATACTAAAAAGGACAACGAAAGGAGGCAACAATATGGCGGCGATCCTTATGATTGATGATGAACGGGCTATTTTAGAGCTTGTCAAAAACGGGCTGCGAAAGGATGGGCATTTCGTGACCACTTATACCTCTGCCGCACAGGTACCGCTTGATAAGCTGAACAGATATGACTTGATTATACTGGATATTATGATGCCAGATGTAGACGGCTTTTCCTATTGTGATAAAATTCGTTCCCTTGTAGACTGTCCTATTCTTTTTCTGACAGCAAAGACAATGGAGCATGACATCACATTTGGGCTTGGTCTGGGAGCAGACGACTATCTGACAAAACCATTTCGTATTGCAGAATTGCGGGCGAGAGTAAACGCCCACCTACGGCGTGAACGTAGGGAACGACATACCGCACTTACCTTTGACCGCATAAAAATTGATTTATCTGAAAAAGAATTACGGGTAGATAACACGCCTGTTGCCTTAACAAAAAGCGAATATCTGATTTGTGAATATCTTGCAAGGAATAAAGGACAGGTATTTTCAAAAGAACAGATTTACGAAGCTGTTTTCAGCTTAGAGGGCGACAGTGATAATTCTACGATTTCTACTCATATCAAGAATATCCGGTCAAAATTGAACAAACTGGATATTCAGCCGATAGCGACAGTCTGGGGGATTGGATATAAATGGGAATGAAAAAAACAACATCACTGAAAGCGTCTTTTTGGAAATTCTTATGTATGCTGTTGATTGGACTAATAGGTGCGGTGGCAATACCATTTAGTCTTATTTTAGCTGGAACCAGTACAGGGCTTATTACCTATGCGGATTATTCAGAACGCTGCACAAAAGATCTTGCTCCTGTTATTGCTGCAACGCCGGATTTGGCAGATGTGCAGCTTCCTATGGGCTGTGAATATTTGGTGCTGGATAAAAATTATCAAGTGACGGAAACGACCTTAGAGGGCGACGATTTGGACCGGGCTATGGAATACGCAATATCCGGGCAGATAAATACAAACCTCAACAAACAGTATTTGCTTGTGACCCGCAAAAATGAATATGTAGTGCTGCAATATTACATAGGTTCACAGTTTACAAATGAATGGCTTTATGAGCATTTTCCCTCACCGGAAATTCTGCTTTATATTTTTATAGCAATCAACTGTATTGCAGTACGCGTGATATTGACAGCGAAGTTTGCAAAAAATATGCGGACGCAGCTCTCTCCGCTTTTTGAAGCGACAAGGCAGGTAGCAGAACAAAATCTTGATTTTGAAGTGGGACATTCAAAAATCAAAGAATTTGAGGACGTACTTTGTTCTTTTGCAAATATGAAAGATAATCTGAAAATATCTTTAGAGAAGCAATGGAACGCGGAACAGTTACAGAGAGAACAGATTGCAGCACTCGCTCACGATTTGAAAACACCTTTGACCGTCATTCAAGGAAATATTGATTTGATAAATGAAACGGAGCTAGACGACGAACAACGTCTATATGCGGGTTACATCACTGAAAGCTCCGAACAGATAGGCATTTATATTAAAGTGTTAATTGACATTTCCCGGACAATCGCCGGGTATCAGCTTCATTTGGAGAAATTTGATATAGCTGATTACATGGGCCAGATTAAAGCGCAGGCAAGCTCTTTATGCCTTACCAAAGGAATTTGTCTGCAACTGGAAACGGGGGCTAACCTGGGCACACTTAAGGCGGATAAGCTGCTGTTGGAACGGGCAATTATGAACGTGATAAGCAATGCGTTAGACTATTCTCCACCACAGGGGACAATTTATGTAACGGTGCAAAAAACGGACTGCTTTTTACATATATCTATAACGGACGAGGGAGGCGGCTTCACACCGGAGGCCCTACATCATGCACAGAAACAGTTTTTCATGGGCGACAAAAGCCGTACTTCTAATATGCACTTTGGTATGGGACTTTATATCACAAGCAGCATTATCAAGTATAATGGTCTCATAAATTAAGACACTTTTTCGGACAGTTTTTAATGAATCTGATATACTTAAACCAGTATGAAAGAAAGGATCCATTATCATGTCCAGACAAAGAAGAAATTTTAATGCCAAATTCAAATCAGACCTTGTAATTGAGCTGCTTAAGGGTGAGAAAGATCTCAATACCCTTGCAACTGAAAATAACATCCAACCAAATCTGCTCCGCAACTGGAAAAAAGAGTTCTTGAACAATGCTTCGGTTGTGTTCGACGACAAGCGTGAGGAAAACCTCAAAGAAAAGCTTGCCGAAGAGCGTAAGGAGAAAGCGGAGTATGCCAAAAAGGTTGGTCAGTTAACCATGCAGGTTGACTGGCTCAAAAAAAAATCTGAAGAAATTTGTGGACCTGACTACGAGAGTAAGTTTAGTCCAAAACCTTTTGACGACTAAGGAAATTCCGGCTTCTGTTGGCGCCAGGTTGCTTGACATCAACCGTACAAGCATTTATTACAAGGGTGCCCCTATTTCAGATGAGGAACTGGCCTGCAAAGAGATCATTGATCATCTCCATACAGATAATCCCACTTGGGGCGCAAGACAAATGTCTGCACAGTTAAAAACCCGTGGTTACCAGGTTGGACGCCGCAAGGCAAGACGCTACATGAATGAGATGGATATTTACCCGATTTATCCAAAGATGAATCTTTCCAAGCGAATGCAGCAGGCGAAAGTATGTCCATATCTTCTTCGTAATGCGGTCATAGACAAACCAAATCAGGCATGGTCTATTGACATTACATATATTCCGATCAAGCGCGGATTTCTGTATCTGACAGCCGTGATCGACTGGTATAGCCGTTGTATTGTCGGCTGGGAAGTGGATGACACACTTGATACCAGAATGGTTATCAGTGCCCTGAAAAAAGCTTTCAAAGTGGCAAAACCTCAGATCTTGAATTCAGATCAGGGTTGTCAGTTTACAAGTCAGCAATACATTGACTTTGTAAAGGAAAACGGTATCCGCCAGAGTATGGATGGAAAAAGCCGCTGGGCAGACAACATCATGATTGAGCGCTGGTTCCGCAGCTTCAAGTATGAGGAAGCCTATCTGACACAGTACAACAACATCAGGGAAGCAAGGGCTGCTATCAGACAGTATATCCACACCTACAACTTTGAGCGACGCCATTCTGCACTTGATTACCAAACACCGGCTGAATGCTACTATCCGGCAATGTTGATGCCATATGTAGCTTAGCATATATTGGATCTGGGGAGTGCTCCACTGTTCTCTCCATGTTCCTTGTAACTTGTCCACCATATCAGTTCATTATAAAAATCTTAGATTTTTGTCTTGACAACTGAGCCACTATAGTGTTTGGAGAATAATTTGTTTTTATTAAAATGCAAAAAGAATTTTTTTATTTTGTTCGGAATATGGGCGATTCTCCCATGTTGCAAAAAAATTAGACACGATTAGGATTATGTGATTTAATAAAGAAAAGTAATGGGGGTACATGAGAATGACATTTGCAGAATGGATAAGAGAACAGAAGGATATATGTGACAAACTAAAGGAACAAAATTATGAAGATCAAATGGAACTCCGTAAATTTTTTAACGATAGGATTAAACGGATTTTTGAAATAGATTTACCTAAAAATAAAAGTTATGAAAGAATTTGGGGAGACAATAGGGACAAAAATAAAAGAATGTACAAAGCCTTATACGGAGAGTTAAAAGAAGACGATATAAAATTTGGAGAAGGAGAACAGAGATTTTTTAGAGCAATATTTGAAATGTTTCCTCAAAGTGAAGATATAAATAATCTGAGAAATAATAAGTGGGAACTGTATGATTTACAACAAAGAGAGAAATTATGGAATATAATAGAGGATATGTTAGAAGTTAATGATTCTTGGTTTGTAAAAGAGCTAGGATGGTGGGGACGACATTGGGATGTTGAAAATTATTTAATGGAAAAAATATTTGTTCCACATTTGTATAGAATTAGAAAAAATTTATCAAAATTAAAAGAAGAAATAGACTTGTATCCAGAAATTAAAGATGAGGAATATATAAATAAAGCAATATCCTTTGAACAAAGTTTGGATAGATACTTGTCTATATTATTTGAAAGAGCGGGAGAAAATATATTTGAGAGAATAAATACAAAAATTAGGAAATTACAACAGTTGATTTATGGAATTAATATACAAAGCATAGAAGGGGTTGTGGAGAAAAATGAAATTACACAAGAAGATGTAAATTTCGAAGCAGCAATAGACAGATATTTGAATTTATGGGATATGCGAAGAAATGAAAATGACTGTATTAATAGAATTTTAAATAAAATAGAGGAAATTGAAAACATATGGAGTATTTATGAAGTAAAAACAACTTATGTGCCGATAAAAGGACTTTCAGATGAGGGAGAAGGAATACCAAGTTATGAAAAGATAGAGTTTGTAGAGAATAAGAAATTTGAGGAAAGATATAAAAAGATTGTTAAAGAAACAGAATTAAACTGTGAGGAAGACGAGATTTTTGAAAAGAAGTTAAAAGGCTATGCAAATTTTGTTCATAGAAAAATAAATAAATATTATAAGGAGAATGTGTTCAGAGAACCAAAAAATGATGGCGGTAAAATTAATTTTTGGGAATAAAAGGATAATTGATTTTGAGGATAGAGATGTAAAAACTAGATTATTTATAGAAAATAAACTAGATGCATTTTTAGAGAATGTCATTGTAATAAACTTATGGTTTGATATATTTATTAAAATCGTGTTAAAGAGAGAAACCTCTTTTTTTAACACGATTTTTTGCTATAAAATTTTTATTATATCATTAAAATAATTAATTGAAAAGGGTAAAAATGTATAAAATACAAGTTGAATATTTTAGAGGTACTCAAGCTTTCTAAGAGATATTAAGATGAAAGCAGCTCTAAAAATACAGAGGAGTGGTATCAGATACCTTGGACTGACGAGTTCAAAAGAGTTTAGTTTTAGGAGGATTTTAAAATGTTAAAGAGAGTATTAAATACAGAGCTGGAGAAAAAAGTATTCGAAGATGAAATGATGGAGAAACTTAGTGTTGTTCCAGCGGAGTATGAGGTTTACGAAGAATATGCTTCACGGCAAGAAAACTTCGATAAAGATTTCTTCACTTATTGCAACAAAAATCCGTTGCTGATAGATGCAGATGTAGCATATGACGAGGCAGAGGACAATATGAGCATACCGAATTGTAGGGAAGATAGCTTAGAAGCAATTATGGCAGAAAGTCAGGAGGAGATTAATAAGAAAAAGCTGGAGGAGGCAAGACTTAAATACCATTATAAATGGAGTATAAAGTATATCAAACAGCTAGAGGAGGAGAATCACAGAATAAGACAAAATAATTGTCGCTTGGCTAAAAGAAACGAACGGTTGGAAGAAAAGAACCAAAATTTGTTAAGCGAGTGCAAAGATTTAAGGAAAGAGAATAAATCTAAAAAAGAAAAATTGAAAAGACAAAAGCAGGTCTTAAAAAAATACAGGAAGACAGTCTTCAAGAATATCAAGAACGGAAAGTGGGATAACAAAAGAAGCCGTAGACTGATAAGTAAGCAGGATGTGGATGATTTGTTACTGTTGTTGTGATTTTTATTGTTACATAAAAGAGGCTGCGGGCTATTAGTCCGCAGCATTGAGAGTCGCGTGAAAGAAAAATATAAAAGGAGAGTAATCATAATGAATTTTAGTTTTGTACCGAACCAAGGTTTAATGGTGGATGAAAGACATATAACAGAGTTTGATGTAAAGGTGAATCGAATCTTCTATTATATAGAGGAGGATGAGAGTAAAAAGAACCGTATGGAGTATGAGTTAGTGGCAAAAATGTTTGATGGGACAGAATTACCTCCTCGTAGAGTAAAAAAGCTTAATAACCTATCATATTTTACTTTGTGGACGGAGATTATGGATGCCGGATTAGATAGATGGGAAAGGCAGATGCTTTTATTACGTTTACAGACATCTTGTGAGGACGCAAAGCAGGTTAAGATGTATCACATAACTTCCAATGGGTATCAGACATTACAAGTTGGTAAAGAGATATTTGTTGCCGGTGATTATACATATATGTCAAATCAGGATGGGATACAGCTTGAAGTTGACGAAAATGTTAAACAAATGAAATGGAAAAATAAGGTACGATTAGCAGATAAGAAAAATGCTGATAGAAAAGAAGAAGATTACCTGATGGCATCACCAGGAGCCAGTGAAATCTTATTTACAGCAGTTTTGTTATCAGCTATAAAATTCGTGTTTATAAAAGCTGGTTTTAATCCGGCAGTGTGTATCAATCTTTATGGAAAAACAGGAAGTTATAAGACTGCTTTAACGCAGGCGATGATGTACATGGAAAATCCTTCGCAGTTTATGTGCAGTTTGGTAAATGACCAAAAGAAGATGGCAGTGAAGAAAGTGCAACAGTGTTATGGATTTCCTATGATATTGGAAGATTATCACCCTGCGGCGACCGGTTACGATTATAAACGGCAGATCTCTATGATGGATGCAGTGGTACGTCACATAGAAAGTAATCCTCAAAGTGCAGTTGTGTTTATTACATCAGAATTTCTCGATGGGGTAGAAAGTTTACAGTCAAGAACCCTTCAGATAGAGGCTCAAAATGTGGATTTGAAAACTCTTACTAAAATTCAGCAGGAGCAGACGATGGCAACTATTGTAATGAATTTTTTGGATAAATTATTAGGGAATATGAAAGATGTAATAGAAACCATTCAGACTCAGTATGAGGCGTTAAGCAGGCATGGAGAGCAGTCTATGCGAATTGAGGAAAGCATAGTCTTTCTTAAAATAACAGCTATTTTATATGGAAAATATGTGGATAACAGTGATAAATTGAAGCTTAAATCTAAGTTGGATAAAGCACTTACACTTCAAAAGGAGAAACAGAAGTTACATTTAGAGCAACTCAGTATGTCAGAGGAAGACAGGGTCATCAAAGTTGTTTGCGAATTAGTAGATGATAAGGATCTATATAGAAGATGTTCTTATAAAGATAAAGCATTATATAGAGGAGAAGCAAATGAAATGTTGGTTAGTAATAGAGGTGTATTTCTTAGTAGAAAAGCATTAGTTTATGGTCTTAAAAGGTATAATTGTACAGGTATTAGTGTAAAGAAGATTATTTTAGCATTATCGCAGATGGAGCTTTTAGATGAAGATCGAGGAGGAACGCATACTACAAAAGTACAAAATATACGGACGTATTGCATTTTATATTATGAGTTGAAAGAACGATATGAGGAATTAAGAGATACAGGAGATATAAGGCCGCTGTAGGTAAAATAAGAAGCGGTAATTATATATTATCCTTCTGAAAGATTCATAGGAGACTATGTACTTTCTGATATATGGTTACCTATGAATCTATCATTTATCGAAATCAAATGTCTGTATAGCTTAAAACGATGCAGTCATAAGACAACTTATGATTTCAATACGATGTATAGGAGGTTTTTGTATGAATCAGACAACAAAGCGAAGTAAAGAATTAAAAGAAGTCCATGTAGGCAGAAATGCAACAGGAAAGTCTGTTACAGGTATTTCTTTAGAAGCTCCAAAGTATTCCTGCATAGAAACAAAACAGGATGGTGTAAAAGTTATCCTGGAGTTTCCAGAATTTGATGAGACAAGGGAACGGACAGAGACAGGATACCATCAAATGGAGATTCAAAAAGAAGTAAATAATGTACTGTCTCATACATTAAGGGAGCAGATTAAAAATCATCAGATTTATCATGTAGAAAGGATTTCCTAAGATGGGCGAGAAAAAGAGGGTGCGGATGTTGCTTCGTGTAAGTTCTAATCAACAGTTGGAGGAAGATGGAGACTTAGGTATCCAGAGACAGTTGGTGAAAGAATTTATCGCACAACATGAGGAATGGCATCTGGATTCAAAGGAATACTTTGAGGGAAGTAATAGTGGATACAGTAATGCCGTAGAGAATCGTGATATTTTACAGCAGGCATTGCGAGATGCACAAAGAAACGAGTATGATATTCTTGCAGTCTATAAGGATGACCGAATCGGTAGAAGAATGTGGGAAATTGGTGCATATGTTATGCAGCTTAAAAGCTATGGTGTGGATATATATACGGTAAAAGACGGCTGTATCTCACCAGAGAGTGATGACATTATGGGGCAGATGATGTTAGCTCTGCGTTATGGCAATGCACAAAAGAGCAGTTCTGATACGGGAATGCGTGTCAAAGATACGGCACAAAAGCTAGTACAGCAGGGGAAGTTTGTCGGGGGGAAGGCTCCGTATGGATATAAATTGGAGCTGTCTGGAGAAATCAGTAAGCATGGCAGAGCATTACACCATCTTGTGATTATTCCCGAAAGGGCAAAGGCAGTAAAACATATATACGAGCTTTCTCTTGATAAAGAGTATGGTTCTTCAAAGATTGCCAGAGAACTGAATCTGGATGAGGAATATAAAGAACTTGCTCCATCTGAGGTATGGAGAGGTGGAACGGTAACCAGCATTTTAACGAATCCGATTTATGCAGGTTATACAGCTTATAAACGTAGAGAAAAGAAAGAAAACGGAAAAAGTAAGCGGTTAGATAGTTCTGAATGGATTCTCTCGGAAGAACCAAATCCAGAGATACAGATTATTAGTCCTGATGACTGGAATCTGGTTCAGATAAAAAGAAAGCAGAGAGGGATGAAGTATCGTACCGCTCCGCAGAATAAAGGTGTAAAGGTTATCGCAAGAAATGAGGGGATGCTTCCCCTCATTGATGTTATTTACTGTGGATACTGTGGCTGCAAATGTACAAATGGAAGTAGATATAACTATTGGACAATTAAAGATACGGGAGAAAGGAGGGCGAGCAGACAGGCAATATATAAGTGCCAGGATGCATGGCAGGGAGTTCCACATTACAAAGTCTATCAATTTAAAGCAGAAAGAATTGAAAAGATTGTGTTTCAGGCGATTGCCGAGTACATAGATAAGCTTCAGGAAAACGAGGATATTTTCGAGCAGATTTCCGAGAATGGGCGAAAGGCAAAAAAGGAGAAAGCGAAAGAACTTTCAAGAGAACAGGAAAGACTCAAGCATATCCAGCAAAAGATTTCTGTCATGGAAGATAAGATTCCAGAAGCGATGCTTGGAGAGTATCCTGTACCTGTAGATAAGCTGGTAGAACTGATTGAAAAGCAGAAGCAGGAAAAGGAACAGCAGGAAAAAGTGATTGCAGAGAAACAAAAGGAACTTGACGGAGCGGATGTCTCTTTTAATGAGTGGGATAGTCTGCGTATGCAGATTCCAACATGGAAGGATGTATTTCTGAATGCTGATAATCCAACAAAACGTGTTCTTGTGAATAAGCTTATTGAAAAAATATCTGTAAAAGAGGATGAAGTTGTGATAAGATTTAAGATAAATATAAACGAGATACGGTCAAAAGCTTTAAAGAAATCCGGAAGTATAGCGCCAGAGAATAAGCTGGAAGATAAGTCAGTTATCTTAGATAGTCTCAAGATTTATCCAAAGAAAGAATGACAAGTATGCTAAAGTGATTTTAAGATAGAGAATTTATAGAAATATAATAAACGTAAGGAGGGAAAATTTGGTCGATGATATTTTGAGGAAAGATGGTTTATCTTTGAAAAAATTAGAAATACTTTCTTACCGTTCTAATCTTGGCATTAATCTAAAGAAAAATTTGCATTATTTTATCAAAGAAGAATTATTTAAAGAATTGAAAGCGGTTAATCAATGGTATGATTTATGTACAGAATTGGAAAGTGTTGCAATAGATTATCGTATAAAAAGTATACAATCAGCAAAATTAAAATATGCACGTTATTATCCTGACCATCAAACAAGGAAAGTATTTGACGACCTTTTGGGATTTCGAGCATTGTGTGATAATTATGAGGATATACATTCTCTTAGTAAAGAAGAACACATTCGCATTGCAAATATGAGTTGTGGGAAAGCTCATGATGATGGGTATAGAGGAGTTCATGTATATTATCAATTAAGCAATTATCATTATCCGATTGAGATACAATATAATACTTATTATGACCGCCAGCTAAATAATTGGCTTCATAAGTATATATATAAACAGAAATATGATAATGAAATTGGTTGTATTTTGCGAAGACTTTATGAAAATGGAAGCATTAAAACAGAAAGTGAATTTAAAAAGGAGTTAGATTATGTGTTATCTAGTTGCTAAAAAGTTTGGTAGTGTAGGATGTTCTGCTTTACAAACTACTCATGGACAACATTTAGTGGAATTGAAAAAAAGAATAATTGATAAAGTAGGGACAGATAAGATACAGTTGGTTACCATTAGCCGTCCATCTGCATATGGAGAATATGAGCCGTATCATTTTTGTGACACAGAAGATGAATTTGAGAGAACAGTAGCAAAGATGTAAGTGCGAGCAAAAATATTCTTTTTACTTCTATAAATAAGTCTATATGAATGGCAGTCTCAACTCTGAACCCAAACCCCGAATGAACGATGGTTTCGACGTACAGAGGCAAAGGCAAAGATTTTACTATCACATCTTCCACTGCGTTTGATCAGAAGTGGATCAATGGAAAGAATACGTATCACTCGATTAGTAATGTAGTAGATGAGATTTTTAATTCTTACCTGTCACGACCGGAAGTGACACAGCCAATCCTTACCCAGTATTGCGATGGAAAGAAAGTAAGCTGTCCTGAGTTTATGAGCCAGTGGGGTTCTAAAGCGTTAGGGGATGATGGACTTTCAGCGATTGAGATTTTACGGTATTATTATGGGGAAGATATGTATATTAATGAGGCAGAGACTATTTCGGGGGTTCCGGCTTCCTATCCGGGATATGAACTGACGAATGGAACATCAGGACCAAAAGTGCGGCAGATACAGGAACAGCTTAATGTGATCGCAGGAGATTATCCGTTGATTCCTAAAATAAAGGTGGATGGAATTTATGGACCAGCGACGGCAAATTCCGTGAAGGTTTTCCAGAAGATTTTTCATTTGCCGCAAACAGGTGTTGTAGACTTTGCAACGTGGTATAAGATCAGCCAGATTTATGTTGCAGTGAGCCGGATTGCGGAGCTAACATAATTTCTTGTGACCAGAAAAATTGTTACCGGAATTATGCACAAAGTGATATGGGAGAAAGGGGGGAAAGAAGCGGCGAAAGATAGAAATTATAGTTTTTCGCCCTTCCTCCGTTTCAGTTTCCAGAGCAACTTCATTTTTTGCCCAGACAATGACATCGTCCCTGGTTGGACCATGCTCTTTAAGCAGTTGGTTTAAAGTTCCAAGCTTCCGGATAATCATGGAAGAAGTACTTCTACTTTCCTTAAAGAATGTTACGAACAGATGGGGGATGATTATGAAGGTGTTTTGAGGAGAATGGGAAGCTGCAGTCGGAATTTAAAAAGTTACAGATAAAAAAGGAGGAATATACGTGAAGAGGGAAAAATATTGTTTAGGGATAATTATAGCGATGGTGGGGCTGTTTTGCATACTATGTGGGAAAAAAGAGGTTAAGGCAGCAACAGCAGCGGATGTGGTTAATGTAGCAAAAGGGGAAGTTGGTGTTACAGGAGTGCCAAATAAATATACAAAAGATTTGGGAAGCATCAATGGTTCATATTCTTATGCATGGTGTCACGCTTTTGTATCGTGGTGTGCGAAGCAGGCGGGAGCAGGAGATATTATACCGCGGACAGCTTCTTGTTATAATGGAGTAACCTGGTTTCAGAATCATAACAGATTTCATTTGAGGAGTAGCGGATACATCCCTTCTGCCGGGGATATTATTTATTTTGGTTCTGGTGGTGGCTCTCATGTTGGTATAGTAACTTCCGTGTCATCAACTAATGTATATACAATAGAGGGTAATGCAAGAAATACGGTTAAAATTAATGGAGGATATTCCAATGGATATCTTTTAAGTAATACATATATATACGGGTATGGATCTCCGGCATATGATGGTCCGGATCCGTCCCCGTGGGTTTCTTTTTCAAATGATACTTTGCCGGGATCTATCAGTATAGGCACACAGTATCCATTATCAGGAACGATATCAGCCAGTGCGAATATACTAAATATTTGTATACAGGTATATAAAGCGACCGATAAAACAAAAGTAATAGGAGAGGTGTATGTAGAGCCGTATACACGAAGTTATGATATCAGTAATCTTACATCGGGGTTCTTTAAAGTAGATGAGCCAGGACTATATTATGTTTCGGGTACAGCAGCCACTGCAGATATTACGGGGACGAGAACAACAATACTGAATTATTATTTTGTCGGCCTGGCAAATGACAGAACGGTAGAAGATGGCATTTACAGTATACGGCCCAAAGGCGATAATTCTTTAGCGATTGACATAGACGGACATCAGAATGGAAGCGGGGCCAAGGTGCTTACGGCAGATTATGATGGCACAGATTATCAGAAGTTTTATTTTAAATATGTAGGGAATGGATATTATAAGATTATTAATTGTAAGACCAAATTAGTATTAGATGTTGAAGGGGCCCGAACCGATGTCGGGACAGCGATACAGCAATGTATAGATTCCGATAATTCTGCGCAACGTTGGCAGGTAATACCGATAGATGGACATTATTATCTGGTACCGGAAGTTGCAAATTACAGAGCGATGGATGTAAGTTATGCCGGAGACACATTAAAAGCCGGGAAAAAGATACAAATATGGAATCTGAATGCGACGGATCCCCAATTCTTTGATTTGGTTTCGGAAGAATATGATAATAGGGAAGGAAGCATAATAACTTTTGATACAGAGGGAGGAAGTTTTCCTCAGGCACTTTGTGAGAAAAAGGTAACCGGTGTTAATACCAAAAGAGGTACAGGAGCAGTTGTCTGGTATAATGTTTCCGGAACAACTCCGGATACGAATACATGGGGTGCAGAAGCAGCGATTAGTGACAGTGGAGTGATTACAAAAGTACGTGGATATCAGCAGGAAGGCAACCTGACAGTTCCGGAAGGCGGAGCGGTCTTATCTGTGCATATTACTGGGAATTCCGATATTGCAGATGCACTCCAGGTTGGAAGAAGCGTTGCTTTTGATTCAGCAAATAAAAAAGTGTATGTATATGATGCAGAAGCATATGACGGCTACCTGTCAAGAAGCAAAAGAATACTGCCAGGTAAAGAATATGGTAACCTTCCGGTTCCATCGAGAGAAGGCTATATATTTGCTGGTTGGCATACAGGTTCTACAGAAGGGAATAAAGTAAATTGGTATTCGGAAGCGGATACATCAGAATTACATGCAGAATGGATTAAAAAAGATCAGGTAAAGTTTGCATCTAAGATGGTATATAACGGACACCAATATGAATTATATGATTATCCATTGAGCTGGAAAGAAGCAAAACAATTTTGTGAAGAAAAAGGTGGATATCTGGTAAGTATTTCCAGCGAAGAGGAGAATGCCAAAATTAAAGAACTTATGTTGAATGGTACTGCCGGCTGGTATTGGTTAGGGTGTACAGATGAAGAGCAGGAAGGAGCCTGGAAATGGGTTAATGGAGAGACGTTTTCCTATGCCAATTGGGACACGGATTATGTGGAACCATCAGGCGGAACTGCTGAGAATTATGGAACAATCATAAATATAGACAATCCTCCGAATAAACAGAACGGAGACTGGAATGATAGTGGAGAAAGACCGATAAATTCTGGATATTATGGAGTAGGTAACAGTGGTTTTATCTGTGAGTATGATCAAAAAAATATTGAAGAATGTACGGTAACTGTTAAGGAAACAGAATGCATTTACGATGGAAAAGAGAAGAAACCAACCGTTACAATAAAAGACGGAAATAAGACACTTACAAATAATCAGGATTATGTAGTTACCTACGAAAAGAACATAAATGCAGGAAATGCCAAAATAATTATTACAGGAAAAGAAGCTTATTCGGGAACTGTTGAAAAAAGTTTTACAATAGCAAAAGCTGAGTCTGAGGTTTCATTTTTGAATTCAAAAATGGAAAAGGTTTATGGAGATGCAGACTTTAAAAATCCAGTGACAGCGGTTACCGATGGAAATATTACATTTGTATCGACGGATATAAGTATTGCATCGGTACAGTCAGATGGCACGGTAGAAATACATAATGCAGGTACCACAGAAATAAAGGCAATAGTAACGAATGGAAAGAACTATAAAGACTCTATGGCAGTATTTACACTCATAGTAAATAAAAAGGTATATGATATGTCTGGTGTTACTTTTAATAGTAAAACAGTAACATATGATGGACAAGAACATGAAATCACAGTCGAGGGAGAGTTGCCGGATGGTGTGCGTGTTACTTATGAGAATAATAAGCAAAGTAAGGAAGGAACATATACCGTCACAGCAAAGTTTAATGGTGATAATAAAAATTATGAAGCCATACCAGATAAGACGGCTGTTCTCAGAATACAAAAGGCAACGACAGGATTATATTTCCCAAATACATCTGTTGATAAGGTGTATGGAGACAAAGATTTCATAAATCAGATTGTGAATACAGAGAATCGAACATTGACATATTCATCTGATAACACGGACGTTGCAACAGTAGATTCATCAACTGGAAAGATCAGAATCAAAGGTGTTGGTACAGCAGTGATCACGGTGCTGGCTGAGGCGACAGAAGAATATCAGATGGATAGCACCAGCTTTACATTAAATGTAAAAAAAGCGGTATATGATATGTCTAATGTAATATTTGCTGATAAAAAGGTGACATATGATGGTGCGAGTCATTCAATTGAGGTTGAAGGAGATTTACCGGAAGGCGTTAAAGTCAGATATACAGGGAATTCTAAGACGGATGCTGGTACCTATGAAGTCAAAGCCATTTTTACAGGAGATTCCAATCATGAGCAGATAAAGGATATGTCTGCTGAGCTTATTATTAATAAAAAAGTTATACAGACCGAGTTTACGAATCATGTGCTTGAGAAGAGATACGGAGACGCAGATTTTCAAAATCCACTTAAGCAGGAGTGTAAGGAAGTGGAAGTGAAATATTCTTCGAGTGACACAAGTGTAGTAAGCGTAGATGCCACTGGTATGGTATCTATTCAGGGAATCGGTACAGCAACAATTAATGCTTATGCAGAAAAAAATAATAACTATTCTTTTAAGGAGATTTCCTATGAAGTGGATGTAGATAAGGGAATTTATGACATGACAAATATTTCTTTTGGAAGTAAAGAAGTTGTGTATGATCATAGTGCCCACTCCATAAAAGTTGAAGGAGATTTACCGGAAGGCGTGAGTGTAAGCTATAGAGGAAATAATAAGGTTAATGCTGGAAATTATACAGTGACAGCTATATTTTCAGGGGATTTTGAACATTACGAGACGATCCGTAATCTTACAGCAACACTTACTATAAAAAAAGCAACATATAATTTGACTGATATACGTTTTAATGATGCTTCTGAATACTATGACGGAGGAGAACATTCGTTAAAGATTGAAGGAAAGTTGCCGGCAGGTGTATCTGTAACATATCAGGGCAATAATAAGGTGTTACCAGGGAAATATAAGGTAACAGCAGAATTTACCGGAGATGAAGAAAATTATACAAAAATTTCCTCAAAAAGAGCAACACTATTAATTGAAAAAGCAATGCCAGAAATAAGCTTTAAAGAAAAAAATGTGGAGAAAACAGTAGGAGATAAAAATTTTACCAATCCGATTATTTCTAATAGTTCCGATAATTCTGTGGAGTATACTTCAGATGATGAAAATGTAGCGACAATAAGTGCCGCCGGAAATATCTCTATTATAGGAAAGGGAACGACTGTGATCAGAGCAACTACCAGTGAGTCTGATTTATATCAGGAAGGGCAAGCTGAGTTTGTGCTTACAGTAAAGGAAAGTCCGAAGAAAGACAACGATAAGAAAGCCGATAATAAGGATACTAAGCCAGATAAAGATCCACAGGACAATAATGGTAAAGAAAATCCATCCAAAGATAAGAAAGTATCTAAGATAACAATAAAAGGAATCTCAAAAAAAATAGCATGTGGAGGAAAAATAAAACTTACCGCAACAGTTTTCCCAAGTAAAGCAAAGGAAAAAAGAGTTGTATGGAGTACAAGTAATTCTAAAGTTGCTGTAGTGAATCAAAATGGTATCGTATCTGTGAAGAAGAATAGCGCAAGGAAAAAAGCGGTTATCACAGCAAAAGCCACTGACGGAAGTAATGTTAGGGCAGCGTGGAAAATCACATCCATGAAAGGAAGAGTAAAGAAAGTTATTATCTCCGGCATGAACAAGGTAAAAGCAGGTAAGTCTGTAAAGTTAAAGGCTAAAGTTACAGCTACATCCGGGGCGAATAAAAAGGTTTGCTGGACATCCAATAATAAAAAATATGCGGTTGTAAGTTCTAAGGGAGTTGTAAAAACGAAAAAAGCTGCAAAGGGCAAAAAAGTAAAAATTACAGCAATGGCTACCGATGGAACTGGCAAAAAGAGCACGATAGTAATTAAGATCAAATAATAAAAACCGACAACGGGATAATGTCAAAAGTAGACCGTTAGGTTTGACAAATCATATAAAATTGAGTGTCAAATCTAACGGTCGTTTTTTGTGATACAGAAGATGAATTTGAGAAAACAGTAGCAAAGATGTAAGTGTGAGCAAAAATATTCTTTTTACCTCTATAAATGTTAAGTCTATATGAATGGCTATTGAGATTTTGCGGTATTATTATGGGGAAGAGTGGATGGGATTTATAGACCAGCGACGGCAAATTTCGTAAAGGTTTTCCAGAATATTTTTCATTTGCCGCAAACGGGTGTTGTAGACTTTGCAACGTGGTATAAGATCAGCCAGATTTATGTTGCAGTGAGCCGAATTGCGGAGCTGACATAATTTCTTGCAACCAGAAAAATTGTTATCGGAATTATGCACAAAGTGATATGGGAGAAAGGGGGGAAAGAAGCGGCGAAAGATAGAAATTATAGTTTTTCGCCCTTCTCTCTTGTAATTGTAGTCGATGTATGCTAGAATTTGTACAATTTAAGTATTTATGCAAAGAGCGGCAACGTGAGAGTCAGTTTTCTTCGCAAGTCTGAAAAGACACGTTCCCGGCCGATTTGTTTGATCAGTGTATTTTCGCACAACGGAGCCGGGGGAACCCGTCTTTTTTTTTGCAAAGAGTTACAAAAAGAGTTATAATTAGTAGTAACTTACTCTCTTGCTTTTTTGTATTTTCCTTAATATGCAGTTGCAAATGATTGAATATAGAAAGGAACGTGAATCATGAAGGCATTTCTAATCTTAGAAGATGGGACTGTGCTGACCGGCGAAAGCTTTGGAGCAGCAAAAGAAGTAATCAGTGAGGTTGTTTTTAACACTTCTATGACAGGATATCTGGAAATATTAACAGATCCATCTTATGCAGGACAGTCTGTTGTTATGACCTACCCGTTAATTGGTAACTATGGAATTTGTATGGAAGATATGGAGTCTGTACATCCATGGCCAAAGGCACTTATTGTGCGAGAGTGTGCAAAACTGGCAAGTAACTTCCGTAATGAGATGACATTGGACGAATTCTTAAAGAAATACGATGTTCCTGGTATTTCAGGAATTGATACCAGACATCTGACACGTATTTTAAGAGAGTACGGTGTAATGAACGGAATGATTACTACAAGAGAAGATTTCGATCTGGACGAAGTAGTAAAGCAGTTGAAAGAATACAGAGTAAGTGGAGTTGTACGTGAAGTAAGCTGCAAGGAAAAGAGAGTGCTTCCGGGAGATGGCTTTAAAGTTGCCCTCATGGATTTTGGAGCAAAGAAGAATATTGAGAAGTCTTTAAACAAGCGTGGCTGTGAGGTTACAGTATATCCGGCATATACAAAGGCTGAGGAGATTATCGCAGCAAAACCGGACGGAATCATGCTTTCTAATGGTCCTGGAGATCCAAAGGAATGTGTGGAGATTATTGAGGAACTGAAGAAGTTATTTGCTACGAATATTCCTATTTTTGGTATCTGTCTCGGACATCAGCTGATGGCTCTTGCGAACGGAGCAGATACAAAGAAGATGAAGTACGGACATCGTGGAGCAAACCATCCAGTAAAAGATTTAAAAACAGGAAAGGTTTACATTTCTTCGCAGAATCATGGATATATGGTAATGGAAGATTCTCTGAACAGAGATATCGCAGAAGTAAGCTTCATTAATGTAAATGATGGTACATTAGAAGGAGTTCATTATCTTGGAAAGAATGTTATGACAGTACAGTTCCATCCGGAAGCCTGCCCTGGACCAAACGATTCCGAGTTTTTATTTGAAGAGTTTATTAATATGATGGAGGTTGCAAAAGATGCCTAAGAATACCAGTATTAAAAAAGTCCTTGTAATTGGTTCCGGTCCTATTGTTATCGGACAGGCTGCAGAGTTTGACTATGCGGGAACACAGGCATGCCGTTCCCTGAAAGAAGAGGGAATTCACGTTGTTCTTGTTAACTCCAACCCTGCAACAATTATGACAGATAAAGATATCGCAGATGAAGTATATATTGAGCCGTTAACACCAGAAGTTATCAAGAAGCTCATCTTAAAAGTTTCTCCGGACAGTCTTCTTCCAACATTAGGTGGACAGGCAGCGTTAAATATCGCTATGGAGTTAGACGAGTGTGGTTTCTTAAAAGAGCATAAGGTAAAGCTGATCGGTACAACAGGTAAAACGATCCGTAAGGCAGAGGATAGAGAAGAATTTAAAGAAACAATGGAAAAGATCGGGGAGCCGATCGCACCAAGCCAGATTGTTACGAATGTAGAAGATGGTCTGGAATATGCGCAGAAGATTGGATATCCGGTTGTTCTTCGTCCTGCATACACTCTTGGAGGAAGCGGTGGTGGAATCGCAGATAATGAAGAAGAATTTGTGGAAATCATTCAGAATGGTCTTCGTCTTAGCCGTGTAGGACAGGTATTAGTAGAGAAATCTATCGCCGGCTGGAAGGAAATCGAATACGAAGTAATGCGTGATGGTAACGGAACATGTATTACGGTATGTAATATGGAGAACCTTGACCCGGTTGGTGTTCATACTGGAGACAGTATCGTTGTTGCACCTTCTCAGACATTAGGAGATAAAGAGTACCAGATGCTCCGTAATTCTGCATTAAATATTATTGATGAACTTGGTGTAGAAGGTGGATGTAACGTACAGTTTGCATTAAATCCAGATACATTTGATTATTGTGTAATTGAGGTTAACCCTCGTGTAAGCCGTTCTTCTGCATTAGCTTCTAAGGCAACAGGATATCCGATTGCCAAAGTTACTGCGAAGATCGCACTTGGTTACCACTTAGATGAAATCAAGAATGCTGTAACAGGTAAGACATTTGCAAGTTTTGAGCCGGCGCTTGACTACTGTGTAGTAAAGGTTCCAAGACTTCCATTTGATAAGTTTATTTCTGCCTCCCGTCATTTGACAACACAGATGAAGGCAACCGGAGAGGTTATGAGTATCTGTACTAACTTTGAAGGTGGTCTTATGAAGGCTCTCCGTTCTTTAGAGCAGCATGTAGACAGCCTGATGCATGGCGATTTTGATAAGTTAAGTGATAAAGAATTAGAAGAACATCTTCATATCGTAGATGACCTTCGTATTTACTGTATTGCAGAGGCACTTCGTCGTAAAGTAGACCCACAGAAGATTCATGATATCACAAAGATTGATCTGTGGTTCATTGATAAATTAAATAACATCGTTGAGATGGAAGCGAAACTTAAAAATGCGGAAGAATTAGATCGTGATCTTTTACTGAAGGCAAAAGAGATGGAATTCCCGGATAAAGTGATCGGAGATCTTATCGGTCAGAATGAGGAGTATGTAAAGAACTTAAGACGTCAGATGGATATCGTTCCGGCATACAAGGTTGTTGATACCTGTGCGGCAGAGTTTGCAGCAGAAACTCCATACTACTATTCTTGTTTTGGAAGCTTCAATGAAGTAGAAGAAACTTCTGATAAGAAGAAGATTATGGTACTTGGTTCCGGTCCAATCCGTATTGGACAGGGTATTGAGTTTGATTACTGTTCTGTACACAGTGTATGGGCATTTAAAGAAATGGGTTACGAAACAATCATCGTAAACAATAACCCGGAAACAGTAAGTACAGACTTTGATATCGCAGATAAGCTTTATTTTGAGCCTTTAACAGAGGAAGATGTAGAGCATATCGTAGAATTAGAGAAGCCAGATGGAGCGGTAGTACAGTTCGGTGGACAGACAGCGATCAAGTTAACAGAGAAGTTAAATAAGATTGGTGTGCCGATTCTTGGTACAAGTGCTGAGAACGTAGATGCAGCAGAAGATAGAGAGCTTTTCGATGAGATTCTTGAGAAATGCTGTATTCCACGTCCAAAGGGAGGCACAGTATTTACAAAAGAAGAAGCTATCAAGACAGCGAATGAGATTGGATACCCTGTACTGATTCGTCCATCTTATGTACTTGGTGGACAGGGTATGCAGATTGCGATTTCTGATGAAGATATTTCCGAATTTATGGATGTTATTCAGAGATATGCACAGGAACATCCAATTCTTATCGATAAATACCTGATGGGTGTTGAAGTCGAGGTTGATGCGGTATGTGATGGAGAAGAGATTGTTATTCCAGGTATCATGCAGCATGTAGAGAGAGCCGGAATCCATTCCGGAGACAGTATTTCCGTATATCCTGCAAGAGACCTTTCTCCTAAGATTAAAAAGGTGATCGGCCATTATACAAAGTTACTGGCAAAGGCTTTACATGTTATTGGTCTTATCAACATCCAGTTTATTGTATATCAGGATGAAGTATATGTAATTGAAGTAAATCCTCGTTCTTCAAGAACGGTTCCTTATATCAGTAAGGTAACAGGTATTCCTATTGTTGACCTTGCAACAAAGGTTATGACAGGAATGAAGTTAAAAGAGTTAGGTTATGAGCCTGGACTTCAGCCGGAATCTCCATACTGGGCAATCAAGATGCCAGTATTCTCTTTTGAGAAGATTCGTGGGGCAGATATCAGCCTTGGACCAGAAATGAAGTCCACAGGAGAATGTCTTGGTATTTCTAAGAACTATGAAGAAGCATTATTTAAAGCATTCTTAGGTTCTGGTGTTGATTTACCAAAACACAAGAAGATGATCATGACTGTGAAGGATTCTGATAAGTTAGATGCAGTAGAAGTTGGTAAGAGATTCGCAGCACTTGGCTACGAAATCTATGCGACAAGAAATACATGCAAGACATTACAGGAAAGCGGTGTGCCAGCGAAGAGAGTAAATAAAATCGAAGAGACACATCCAAACCTGCTGGATCTGATCTTAGGACATCAGATTGATCTTATCATCGATACACCTTCACAGGGTATTGAAAGAAGCAAAGATGGTTTTGTTATCCGTCGTCATGCAGTAGAAACAGGTGTGAACTGTCTGACTTCTCTTGATACAGCAAACGCCTTACTTACCAGCTTAGAGTCTTCCTGCAGAGAAGATTTATCTTTAGTGGATATCGCAGAAATTGATAAAGAGATTGAGAGCAAGATTAACGAGGCATAAAAAGGGGAGTGAATCCCTGATATAAATAATATGTACTCATGGAGTCTTTTGTGCATTTACCCTTGCAAAAGATTTCGTGGGTATATAGCATAATTGGGAGGATACCAATGGGAAATTATACAAAGCAGGATATTATTCAGCTTGTGGAAGAAAAAGACGTACAGTTTATAAGACTTCAGTTTACAGATGTATCGGGAAACTTAAAAAATGTAGCGATTACAGCCAGCCAGCTTGAAAGAGCATTAGATAATAAATGTATGTTTGACGGCTCTGCAATCGAAGGTTTCGTCCGTATTGAGGAATCTGATATGTATCTGTATCCGGACCTTAATACATTTGAGATTCTTCCATGGCGTCCGCAGCATGGAAAGGTTGCCCGCTTTATGTGTGATGTGTATCGTCCGGATGGGGTACCTTTTGAGGGAGACAGCCGATATGTCCTGAAAAATGTATTAAAAAGAGCTGCAAAGATGGGATATACTTTTGATGTCGGACCGGAGTGTGAATTTTTCCTTTTTCATACCGATGACAATGGACAGCCAACAAACATTACACATGAAAAGGCAAGTTATTTTGACGTAACTCCGTTAGATTTGGGTGAGAATGCAAGAAGAGATATCGTTCTTACATTAGAGAGTATGGGGTTTGAAATTGAAGCATCCCATCATGAAGTTGCTCCGGCACAGCACGAAATTGATTTCAAGTACGATAATGCTCTGATAACTGCTGACAATATCATGACATTTAAAATGGTAGTAAAGACAATTGCAAAGAGACATGGATTGTATGCAACATTTATGCCAAAGCCGATTACCGATATCGATGGTTCCGGAATGCATATCAATATGTCGCTTGAAAAGGATGGAAAGAACCTTTTCTTTGATAAGAAAGATCCACTGGGACTAAGCAAAGACTGTTATCATTTTATTGCAGGACTTATTAAGCATGCCAGAGGAATGTCCTGTATTTGTAATCCCCTTGTAAACTCCTACAAGAGACTCGTTCCCGGTTACGAAGCGCCGGTAGCAATTTGCTGGTCTTCTATTAACAGAAGTCCGCTGATTCGTATACCGGCTTCAAGAGGAGCCGGCACAAGAATCGAATTCAGAAGTCCGGATCCTGCAGCAAATCCATATCTTGTCATGGCACTTTGTCTTGCAGCAGGACTGGATGGAATCGAGAATCAGTTAGAAGCGCCGGAACCGATTGGTAAAAATATGTATTTACTGACAGAAGAGCAAATCGCAGATATGAATATTGATGTCTTGCCATCTACACTTGGTGAAGCATGTGACGCTTTTGAACAGGATACTTATATTCAGGGGGTTCTTGGAGAGCATATAAGTAAAAAATATCTGGAAGCAAAGAGAAAAGAATGGCATGAATATTGTAGACATGTTTCTGACTGGGAAACAGAATCATATCTTTATAAATACTAAACTACAGTCTTTTAAGATAACGACTGTAGATGGAAACGACTGGATGGCTTATGAGGATGAGTGAGAATTGTTGAATATCGTTGTTGTATTTCCGAAAAAGGAAATTGTATTAAAAATGAAAAACGTCCTGATAAAGAATGGATATGATGTATCGGCCGTCTGTGTTACCGGGGCCCAGGCTATTCAGGCAGTGGAAAGACTAGAGGCGGGTGTTGTTGTATGCGGCATCCGCTTTGCTGATATGATTTATTACGAATTAAAAGATTGTCTTCCGGATACTTTTGAAATGGTAGTCATCGCCAGTAATGCACAGTGGCAGCAATATGGAGATGATGATGTTATTTATCTGCCATTGCCGTTAAAAGCCTATGATCTGGTCGATACAGTGTCTGATCTACTGACAGATATACATAGAAAGTTAAAGCAGGAAAAAGAAAAGCCGGATAAGCGTTCTGCAGATGAACAGGGAATTATTAATCAGGCCAAGTCCTTATTAATAGAAAAGAACGGAATGACAGAGGAAGAAGCACATCGTTATCTTCAGAAAAGAAGTATGGATAATGGAACGAATATGGTAGAAACATCATATATGGTTTTACAGGTTTTTGATTTGAAATGATTTTTATGTTTCGCGGGTCCCAAAGTCAAAAACCTTATCGTGTAAGCACGAACGGGGTTTTGAGCTGTTGATCCTGAAACATCATTTAATTTAATAAATAAAACAGATATCGCAGATATAATTTTGCAAAGTAATTCTGAAGAATCACAGAAATTTTATTAAAAATAGCGAGAACCCTTGTTAATTAAGAAAGAGTATCGTATATTTTATATGTTATATATGCGACAGAAGGGAGAAGCCTATGAAGTTTACAAAGATGCACGGAATAGGAAATGACTACGTTTATGTGAATTGTTTTGAGGAGTCTGTAAAGAATCCGGCAGAAGTATCTAAGTTTGTAAGTGATCGTCATTTTGGAATTGGTTCAGATGGATTAATTCTTATTAGTCCGTCAGCAACAGCGGATTTTCGTATGAATATTTACAATGCCGATGGTTCTCAGGCAGAAATGTGTGGAAACGGTATTCGCTGCGTAGCAAAATATGTGTATGATTATGGCTTGACAGATAAGACAGAGATTTCAGTAGAAACATTAGCAGGAATTAAATATCTTCGGCTGCAGGTAGAAAACGGAAAGGTTGCAAGTGTTGAGGTAAATATGGGTGCGCCTATTCTTGAACCAAAAGAAATTCCGGTTGCAGTAGAAGAAAGTCCTGTTGTCAACGTACCTGTTGAGGTAAAAGGAAAAATCTATCATATGACCTGTGTATCTATGGGTAACCCGCATGCCATTATTTTTATGAACAATGTAAAAGATTTGGACATTGAAGCAAGCGGTCCATATTTTGAAAATCATACGGTATTTCCTAAAAGAACAAATACAGAATTTGTAGAAGTACTTGATCGAAATACTGTAAATATGAGAGTATGGGAGAGAGGCAGTGATGAAACACTTGCCTGTGGAACCGGTGCCTGTGCAACAACAGTGGCCTGCATATTAAATGATAAGACAGAAAATGAAGTTACAGTACATTTGCTCGGAGGAGATTTGAAAATCCGCTGGGATCGAGAAGCCAACCAGGTTTATATGACTGGTCCGGCAACCGTTGTATTTGACGGAGAGATTACCCTTCCGGATGATATTGCATAATATTTTTGAGCAATGAATTGTAAAGAGACGTAAAGAGGCAAAAGCCAGATTGGAGTAACTATGTTTAAAGTAAATGAGAACTATTTAAAACTGCCGGGAAGTTATCTTTTTTCTACAATTGGAAAGAAAGTAGCCGCATACAAAGAGGCAAATCCAGATAAATCTATCATCAGTTTAGGTATCGGTGATGTAACACAGCCATTAGCACCAAAGATTATCGAAAGTCTTCATAGTGCGGTAGACGAGATGGGAAAGGCAGAAACTTTTCATGGATACGCTCCAGATTTAGGATATGAATTTTTAAGAAATGCAATTGCAGATGGTGACTATAAGAGCCATGGCTGCGATATTCATGCAGATGAGATTTTTGTCAGTGATGGAGCAAAATGTGACTCGGGAAATATTCAGGAAATATTCAGTATAGATAACAAAATTGCAGTATGCGACCCAGTTTATCCAGTTTATGTCGATACGAATGTTATGGCAGGAAGAACAGGAACATACGACCCTTCCACAGAAACCTGGAGTGATGTCATCTATATGCCATGCACCGCAGAGAATGATTTTGTACCAGACTTTCCAAAAGAAGAGCCGGACATTATCTATCTTTGCTTCCCAAATAATCCTACCGGAACAACGATTACAAAAGCACAGCTTCAGGACTGGGTTGATTATGCTAATAAGATTGGCGCAGTAATTATTTATGATGCTGCTTACGAGGCATATATCAGCGAAGATGATGTCGCACACAGTATTTATGAATGTGAAGGAGCAAGAACCTGTGCAATTGAACTTCGAAGCTTTTCAAAGAATGCAGGATTTACAGGAACAAGACTTGGATTTACTGTAGTTCCTAAAGACTTAAAAGCCGGAGATGTTACTTTACATTCCTTATGGGCAAGAAGACATGGAACAAAGTACAACGGTGCTCCATACATCATTCAGAGAGCAGGAGAAGCCTGCTACAGTGCAGAAGGAAAAGCACAGTTAAAAGAGCAGGTTGCTTTCTATATGAACAATGCGAAAATTATCAAAGAAGGCTTAAAAGATGCAGGATACACCGTATTTGGTGGAGTAAACGCACCATATATCTGGTTACAGACTCCAGATAAAATGCCATCCTGGGACTTCTTTGACTTCCTGTTAAAGAATGCAAACGTAGTAGGAACACCAGGCTCAGGATTTGGACCAAGCGGAGAAGGATATTTCCGACTCACAGCATTCGGTTCTCATGAAAATACATTAAAAGCCATCGAAAGAATTAAAGCACTTTAAGATTAATTTGCTGAGCAAAAGAAACGAAAACCAGAAATAAAGATAAAATAAAATGTGAAGATAGTCGCGGCGCAGAAAATGCCTGACCGGCATTTTTACTTGCTCCGACATCACATTTTATTTTATCTTTATTTCTGGTTTTCTGTTTATTGATGCCATATAGAAATTAATATTTTAATCTGGAGAAAAAGGAGCTTGTCAAGAAGGCTGTGAGAATGGAAATTCTCCAGAAGGCTTTGGCGTTCACTGCTATTTGTTATCAAAACCAGACAGCTGCTGAAATAAAATTCTATGCTGAATTGTAAAAAAATGTGATAAAGAAAAAAGAATTGTTATACGTATTGTATTTTGTGACTTTGCGCTGTGGAATTTTGACTCTGAAAACTTCGGACTTATTTTTCCGAAGTTTTCGTTTTTTGAGGCAAAATAAAGCGTTTAGCGCAACGGAACAAAATCAAACGTATAACAATTCTTTTTTCTTTAGAAGACAGACTACAATTCAGTGAGAAGATATCCCCTTCTGGAGATTTTCATTCCAAATAAAAACCATAGACTTCTGGGCAATCCCCTTATCCACATCCAAAATTTAAATACTAATTTCCATCTGGAGCCAAAGCACAGAAAAGCAGAAATTTAATAGAGAAGAAAATGTGATGTCGGAGCGAGTAAAAATGCCGGTCAGGCATTTTCTGCGAAGCGACTATCTTCACATTTTCTTCTCTATTAAATTTCTGCTTTTCGTCTCTTTAATCCATCAAATTAGTATTTAAACCGTAATGCTTCTTCACTGGTCTGGGAGAGGATTTTCATCGCTTCTTCCGGATAAGCGCCCATAGCAGTTTCTCCTGTCAGCATTAATGAGGAAGCTCCATCTAAAACGGCCTGAAAGATGTCCGTTACTTCAGCCCTGGTTGGTACAGGGTTTTCTTCCATGGAGGCGAGCATCTGTGTGACGACCATAAAAGGTTTTTTTGCATGACGGCATGTCGTGGAGATTCTTTTTTGCACAGCAGGAAGTTTTGGCAGTGGAATAGCATTTCCAAGATCGCCTCGTGCAATTACAATCTCGTCGCAGAAAGGAAGAAGAGAAGGCAAGTGTTCAACACCTTCTATGGATTCTATCTTGGCGAAGATGCGAATATAGTCCATATTATCTGCCATCAGTTCTTTTCGGAGTGTGATCAGATCATCTGCGTTTCTTACAAAAGGAAGCATGACACCGGTAACGTGGTATTTCCGAAGTAGTTTAAGATTTTCCTTGTCGGTTTTTGTAAGAACAGGGAGTGGAACAGTAAGATCTTTGATTGCGATACTTTTTCTGGAAGTTAATTCGCCGCCCTTGATTACTTCTGCGCAAAAAATATCTGATTCTAGAGGAGCGGATATTTTTAAAACAATTTTTCCATCATTAAGGCGGACTTCCTGCTCTTCATCAAAATAAGAGAAGAGAATTTCCGGACATGGGATAATAAAAAATTCATCTTTGCCATTAAGAATACGGGAAAAAATATCCGAATTTTCTTTTTTTTCCTGGAAGGACTTTTCTGATATAAGGAAAACGATATCTCCAGAAGAAAGTGATAGAGGAGTATCTAATGTGCCTATACGAAGTTCCGGACCCTGGAGATCAACAAGAAGTTCCGGAATGATATGCATACGTTCGGAAACTTCGTGATACTGCTGCAGCCAGTCTTCGCAGTCATCAAGATTACTGTGAGAAAGATTGAGCCGCATTCCGGTCATCCCCGCTAAAAACATTGCCTGTATTTTTTCTTTTGAAGCGCAGGCAGGACCGAGTGTTCCGTATAAGTGAAGAGAATGTTTCATGATAAAAACCTCCTGTCATGACATATTAACTATTTAAATCCAGTTTATTTTTTAAACTTCTCAAAACTATGAATTTATTGTATCATATTTTATAAGAAATGGAGGCGTTTTTATGGAATGGAAATTAACAACATTGATTGAAAATCATGAAGATACAGAAGAAAAATATGTATGTGAGCATGGCTTTTCTATTTTAATTGAAAAAATGGATTCCAAACCACCGATTCGGCTATTGATGGATACAGGACAAAGCGGGGCATTTTTTGATAATGCAGAAAAAATGGGTGTTTCTTTAGATAAGCTGGATGCGCTATTGCTTAGTCATGCACACTATGACCATGTGGGTGGTGTGGAAAGATTATTGGAAAATATTCCGATAGAAAAAATGTATGTGGGGAAGAGTTTTTTTCAGGAAAAATATCATGAGAAAAAAGATGGAACAGTAAAAAATATAGGAATTTCATTTTCTAGGAATGATGTGGAAAGGTATGGAGTAAAAATCTGTGAAATAGAAGAAGATAGCCGGGAAATTTTTCCGGGTATAACGATTCATCGAAATTTTGAACGTATTACAGACTATGAGCAGGGAAATCCTCATTTTTTTGTAAAAGAGAAAGGCGTATATAAAAAAGATGATTTTACGGATGAGATTGCAATAGCTCTTGAAATAAAAGACGGAATTGTCGTAATTACAGGCTGCTCACATCCTGGAATTATGAATATAATTTATACGATCCAAAAAAGAAGTAAAAAAAAGATTTGTGGGATTGTTGGCGGAACGCATTTGGTAGAAGCAGATGAGAGTCGGCTTAAAAAGACAATAGCGGCTCTAAAAGAAATCAATATAGAGTTTATTGCAGTTTCGCATTGTACCGGAGATGAAAATTTAGAAATTATAAAAAATGCATTTGGGAAAAAATTTATTTTTAATTGTACAGGGAATGTGATTAAAATTTTGTGATAAAGATGTATCAACTTTGGAAAAATGTAAAATTAAAAAAATACCTATTGACAATTGAGCAACTATTCAACTATAATGATAACAGTTGAATAGATATTCAATTATCTATTTAATGAAGGAGGAAGTTATGGGAACGAAAAAGAGCGATTGTGTGGCAATGTTTCCTGAAAGTATTGAGAAAGTACAAAAGAGTATGCCTAAGGAGACCGAACTTGATAAGGTAGTATCTTTTTTTAAGGTTTTAGCAGATGATACAAGGATACGGATTTTGTACGCATTAAAAGAACAGGAGATGTGTGCCGGTGATATTGCCGTTTTCCTTGACATGACTAAGTCTGCAGTTTCTCATCAGCTTGCTGTGATGCGTAAGATGCATCAGGTGCGGGCAAGAAGAGAAGGGAAGAATGTTTTTTATTCACTGGATGACCAGCATATTGTAGATATTATGGAAGAGGCATTGATTCATATGACACATACCGATTCCTGATATCGAGAAGAGAGGTATCACAATGCAGAGAAAGGTATATATTCTGGAGAATCTTGATTGTGCGAACTGTGCAGCCAAGATTGAAAGAAAGTTAAGCAAGCTGCCGGAGTTAAACGATGTATCAGTTACATTTGCAACAAAACAGCTTCGATTTGAAGCAGAAGACCCAGAAGCAGTTTTGCCAAAAATCAGAGAGACAATTCAGTCTATGGAACCAGATGTTGAGGTTGTAGAAAGAACTCGCGGTAAGCGCAAAACAGCAGAGCATCACCATGAGCACCATGAGCATCATGATCACGAGCATGGTCACGAAGAGAGCTGTGGATGTGGCCACGAGCATCACCATGACCATCATGATCACGAGCATGATCATGAAGAGAGTTGTGGATGCGGCCACGAGCATCACCATGACCATCATGAGCATCATGATCACGAACATGGCCATGAAGACGGTTGTGGATGCGGTCACGAGCATCATCATGAGCATCATGATCACGAGCATGGCCATGAAGAGGGCTGTGGATGTAGCCACGAGCATCACCATGACCATCATGATCACGAGCATGGACATGAAGACGGCTGCGGCTGCGGACATGATCATCATCATGAACCATCCAAACCACAGGCGACGCGATCACATACACATTTTGAAGTGGAATATCATCATGTAGACGGACATCCGGATCACTGTGATTGCAGTCAGTGTAATTCTTATATAGAATATTGTGACGTATGTGGAGAAAGTCTTGCAAAGTGTACTTGCCATATGCCGGATGAGGATTTAGAGAAAAAGGTATATATTTTAGAAGGAATTGATTGTGCGAATTGTGCGGCTAAGATTGAGGCAAAAATCCGCCAGATGCCGGAAGTAGGATTTGCTTCGGTAGCATTTGCAACAAAGCAGCTTCGTGTTTCAGCAAATAATCAGGCAGAGTTATTGCCTAAAATGCAGGCTGTTGTAGATTCTATTGAAGACGGCGTGACAATTGTTCCAAGACAGAGAAAGAGACCAACAGGTATTTCTAATACAAAGATATATATTTTGGAAGGACTTGACTGTGCAAACTGTGCAGCTAAGATTGAAGCAAAGTTAAGAACACTCAATGGTGTAGATGATCTGACAATTACTTATGCGACAAAGCAGATGAAGCTTTCTGCAAAGAATCCGGATCAGATGATTCCATTGATTAAAGAAACAATTGATTCTATGGAAGATGGAATTACAATTGTGCCAAAAGATAATAAAGTAGCAAAATCAGCAGAAAAAGAAGAGAAGAAATTCTCATTTAATAATCCATTAGTAAGTATTGGTATTGGAGCAGTAATATTTATTATTGGTGAGGTACTTGAACATATTGGGAATGTACCGGCAATTCCAATGTTTGCTCTATTCTTGATTGCATATTTAGTTCTTGGCGGCAAAGTATTAGTTACAGCCGGGAAGAATATCATGAAAGGTCAGGTATTTGATGAAAACTTCTTGATGTGTATCGCAACAATTGGTGCGTTCTGTATTCAGGAATTTCCGGAAGCAGTAGGTGTTATGCTTTTCTATCGTATTGGTGAGTATTTTGAAGAAAAAGCAACGGAGCAGAGTCGTACACAGATTATGGAAGCAGTTGACTTAAGACCGGAAGTTGTTAATCTTATTGTTGGAGAAGATATTCGTGTCATTGATGCAGAAGAAGCTAATGTAGGAGATATCCTTTTAGTACGTCCCGGTGACCGTATTCCATTAGATGGTGTTATCATTGATGGAGAGAGCCGTATTGATACTTCACCTGTCACCGGTGAACCAGTACCGGTTATGGCAAAAACAGGAGATAATATTGTTTCCGGATGTGTCAATACATCAGGACAGTTAAAAATTCGTGTTGAGAAGATTCTTGAGGAATCTATGGTAACAAGAATTCTTGATTCGGTGGAAAATGCAGCAGCAAGTAAGCCGAATATTGACAAGTTTATTACTCGTTTTGCAAGAGTGTATACACCGTTTGTTGTATTTTTTGCATTATTTGTAGCAATTGTTCTTCCATTTATTTTACCTGATTCTCTGAACTGGCATCTTTTTGTAGATAGTGCATACACAGGAACAGTAAATACCATTTATGGAACAAGCGGAACAGCATCAATTTATACAGCATTGACATTCCTTGTTATCAGTTGCCCTTGTGCATTAGTATTAAGTGTTCCTCTGGCATTCTTTTCAGGAATTGGAGCGGGCTCTAAAAAAGGTATCCTCTTTAAAGGAGGAATTGCTATTGAAGGGCTTAAAAATGTCAAAGCAATTGTAATGGATAAAACAGGAACGATCACAAAAGGTAACTTTGTAGTTCAGAAAGCAAATCCGGCAGGAAATGCGATGACTGCAAATGATTTGTTAGCAATCAGTGCAAGTTGTGAATTGTCTTCTACACATCCGATCGGAAATAGTATTGTAGATGCAGCAAAAGAAAAGGGACTTTCCATTGAGCGGCCTTCTAAAGTAGAAGAAATCGCAGGACATGGTATACGTGCAGAACTTAGTAAAGGTGTGGTTCTTTGTGGTAACAGAAAGCTTATGGATGAACAGAATGTTGATCTTAGCTCCTATCAGAAAGAAGACTTTGGCACAGAAGTCCTCGTTGTATTAAACGGTAAATTTGTTGGAAACATTGTTATTTCTGATACAGTAAAGGAAGATGCGAAAGAAGCAATCGCAGCGGTAAAGAAGCAGGGAATCATTACTGCAATGCTTACAGGCGATGCGCAGGAGAGCGCAGATGCTGTTGCAAAAGAAACAGGAATCGACGAAGCACATGCAAAATTGCTTCCACAGGATAAGTTATCCGAGCTGAAGAAAATCAGAGAAAGTCATGGAGCAGTTATGTTTGTCGGAGATGGTATCAACGATGCACCGGTACTCGCTGGCGCAGATGTTGGTGCGGCAATGGGAAGCGGCGCAGATGCAGCAATTGAAGCAGCAGATGTCGTATTTATGAATTCTGAAATGAAAGCGATTCCGGAAGCAGTCAGCATTGCAAAGATGACAAACAGCATTTCATGGCAAAACGTTGTATTTGCACTTGCGATTAAAATTATTGTTATGATCATGGGACTTTTCGGATTTGCAAATATGTGGATCGCAGTATTTGCAGATACAGGAGTATCCGTACTCTGCCTTCTGAATTCCATTAGGATTCTTCATAGAAAATAATAGTTTGTAGATTTCGTATAGACGAAAAAAGAAATACTGCCCTATCCCATCTGCTCTGTAGTCGCTGTGTTTAAAATGCTCGTCCGCATCTTAAACACGCTCCGAAGCCGCATCTGGGATAGGGCAGTATTTCTTTTTTCTGACTATCTAAATCCACAATCGGTGAGAATGAGGGGATTGTCCAGAAGGCTATGGTTTTCATCCAAATAAAGGCTCCAGACAAGGAATATTTTCTTATGGAGAAATAGTTATTTGATTAAAAATCATAATCTTCCCAAAAATCCCCTTCTCTTTCCAACACAAATCACTAATTTCCATCTGGAACCAAAGAGCAGAAAACCAGAAATTTAATATAGAAGAAAATGTGATGTCGGAGCGAGTAAAAATGCCGGTCAGGCATTTTCTGCGAAGCGACTATCTTCACATTTTCTTCTATATTAAATTTCTGGTTTTCGTTTCTTTAGTCTCTCAAATTAGTAGTTAATCTGCTCTGTATTCTTCTGGAATATCTTCTTCATCCCATACGATAACATTAAAGTTTTTCTGGCATCCCATCTTGATTCCAAAGCCAAGTACATTATCTGTAGAACGGTCTAAAGCAACTTTGATAAAATCAACAGCTTCTTTATGTTTGGTTCCTACAACATATACATTAAAGTTTTTAGAATATTCTCCATTTAAAACGGTGAATTCTCCTTTTTTTAAATGTTCATCTCGTTCTGGTGCTAACTTTCTCTTTTCAAGTATTGTCATGATATCTCCTCCTAAAAATCTTCACAATAAACCATTATAACATTTATTGCGAATACTTCAAGGTGTCTTGGAGAAAGAATTATTGTGGAAGTTCTTGTGTAGAACCTGTCATTAAAAAGTTTTTACAAAGATATCCCTCGCGCACACCGTAGCGGGATACCCATATCTTCTCACAGTGAAGTCTTTCTATAATTTCTTTTACAACAAGCATACCGGGGATGATCGTATGGACACGATCTGGGCATAGTTTTAAAATATAATTACGGGAAGCAGCATCACGTTTTAATAGTATTTTTAAAATTTTATTGAATTCATCTTTTGTAATGATTCGATTATTTTCCTCTTTGTTAAAATGGTAATTGACAATATTTAAGATGGCACGACATGTACCGCCGACACAACAGACTTTTTCTGGTACTTTTTTTGGAAAATCAACAGCATCGAGTCGTTTTGAAATACGTTTTGCAATCGCTTTTTGTTCTTTTTTATCTGGCCATAAACCGGAAACGTGATTGTGGAAAAGATTTAAAGAACCGATAGAAATACTTTGGGATTTTTTTACTTTTCCATTTTTTACACGAACGAATTCAGTACTTCCACCACCAATATCAAACATAATACCGTTCTTTAAATCGGTTGTGTACAGGGCACCATAGTAGCCTAAGATACCTTCTTCGCTGCCGGCAATGACATCGACACAAAGACCAGTTCTGCGCTTGATTGTTTCAAGTGCTTTTTCTGTATTCTTGATATTACGTAAAGAAGCGGTGGCAAACACATGCATTTCGTTCACACCAAGCTGCTGTAAAAGGACTTTGAAATCAAGCAGTACGGCACATGCCTGATTGATACCATCATTAGACATAATTCCATGGGAGACATATCCGGCAAGACCGGCCATATATTTTTTTGAGAATAAGGTTTCAAAGCTTCCGTTTTCTAATGTATTGTAAAGAGAAAGACGGATTGTATTGGAACCTAAATCGACAATAGCACATTTCATAAATATTAACCTCCTGATAAAATCGCTATAGTTTATAATAACAAGTATTGGTAAGAAAGGAAAGAAATATAAGTCAAATTTATGTAAAAAAGAATATGAAAAATAATATTGAAATAAAAAAAGTATTGTGATAAAATAAATGTAATATTTTTACAATAAAGGAGTTAGCTATGACAAGTCAATGTGATTTATGTGCATATTACTGGATTGATGAAGAAGATGGGACAGGAGAATGCCAGGTGAATCTGGATGAGGATGATCTGGCGAGAATGTTGTCTGGTTCTGCAGATAGTTGTCCGTATTTTCAGATGTATGATGAGTATAAGATTGTGCGGAAACAGATCTAGAAGATAAGATGTAGAATAGAAGATATAATCAGGGATTAAATCCGGGGGTAATGGAAGTCGGTTAACAATCAGCTTATCCAAGTATTAGATAAACTGATTTCGCTCTTTATTATATTCAAAGCCTGCAGAAGATAGTTTTTCTTTAAGAGTATTCTCATCAATATTCATATCTTCGCACAAAGCCTCTAATGAAGAGTAGAAGTCGCGCAGCTTTGTGTTAATGACGCTGTAAAGCATAATCGGATCTTTGGGTAATCGTTCCATAGTAGTATCCTTTCTTGGAAATTAATCGTAAATATGCCGAGGCATTATTGAATATCTAATAACATAAGTTTTATCGAAATATTCTCGGAGATAAATGAACGCAAAAAAAGAGATGTCTACACATAAATATATAAAATAAATATTTAAGAACCAGTATAGTAGTGACATCTCTTTAAAATTAGAATAATATGTCTAATTTATGTTTAAATTATATATGAAATTTTAGAAAAAAGCAAGAGAAAATTGAAAGAAAATTCTTAGATTAATATACTATATAGAGATTAGTTATGGAAAGTGGAAAAATAATGGAAAAAAACGTTGATTTTCTGGACTTCATTTTTAATTTGTAGTATTCTAATAAATAGAAATTTTATTGGAGGTAATATTTATGAATAAAGTATGGAAATTCCATAATGACGTGGATACCGACCAGATCATTGCATCACAGTATCTACTTTTACCAGATATTGAAGCAATGAAACAATATACATTTGAATCCTTAGATCCTGATTTTTCAAAAAAAGCGCAGCCGGGTGATTTGATCGTTGCCGGAGAGAATTTTGGCTGTGGTTCATCGAGAGAACAGGCACCGAGTGTTTTAAAAGCTCTTGGAATTAAAGCGGTAATTGCCAAGTCATTTGCCAGAATCTTTTATCGTAATTCAATCAATATCGGACTCCCGGTTATTGTATGTAAGGAATTATACGATTATGTAGAAGACGGTGGAGAGGCAGAGCTTGATCTTTCTGCAGGTACAGTCACGGTTAACGGACAGGTATTTTCCTGTACAAAGCTTCCGGAATATATGCAGAATATTTTGAATGCCGGAGGATTGATTGCATCTTTAAATAAGGAGGAAGCGTAGATTATGGGAATGACTTTAGGAGAAAAGATTATCGCTCGTGCTGCTGGTGTTGATTTTGTAAAACCGAATGATATCCATACAGTAACACTTGATCGTATGATGAGTAATGATGGTACAACACATCTTACGGTGGATATGTATCATAATCAATTAAAACATCCTCAAATTGCAGATAAAGATAAAGTAGTATTTATCATGGATCACAATGTTCCAGCTGAGAACCCGAAGACAGCAGAGGCACATAAAAAGATGCGTGATTTTGCAATAGAGAATGATATTAAGTTATATGAAGGACAGGGAGTCTGTCACCAGATTATGATGGAAGATTATGTCTGCCCTGGAGAGTTGATTTTTGGCGCAGATTCACATACCACTTCTTACGGAGCATTAGGAGCGTTTGGTACAGGGGTTGGATGTACAGATTTTTTATATGCGATGACAACAGGAACATCCTGGGTTATGGTTCCTGAAACAATCCGTTTTAATCTGCATGGAGAATTAAAAGAAGGGGTTTACCCAAGAGATTTAATTCTTACGATTATTGGAGATATCGGAGCGAATGGAGCGAATTATAAGATTATGGAGTTTGCGGGAGATGGAGCGCACAAGCTTTCTGTTGATGACCGTATGGTTCTTTGTAATCTCACTGTAGAGGCTGGTGCAAAGGCTGGTATTGTTGAGCCGGATGAAAAGGTTGTAGAATATTGTAAAGCGCATGGTCGTGAGGCAGTACATATGTTTAAAAGTGATGAGGATGCACATTTTTGTGAAGTGTATGATTATGACTTGAGTAAGATTGAACCAGTTGTTGTACGCCCGGATTTTGTAGATAATTTTGCCCTGCTTAAAGATGTAAAAGAAGAGCGGATCGCTATTGACGAAGCTTTCTTAGGTTCTTGTAATAATGGACGTATTGATGACCTTCGGGTAGCTGCTGAGATTGTCAGAGGAAAACAGGTTGATCCTAAGGTTCGATTCATCGTTGCACCGGCTTCAAAAGCTGTTTACATTCAGGCGTTAGAAGAGGGAATTATCACTACTTTAATGGAAGCAGGAGCGATGGTTATGAATTGTAACTGTTCCGTATGCTGGGGAAGCTGTCAGGGTGTAATCGGTGAGAATGAAGTACTGATTTCCACAGGAACGAGAAACTTTAAAGGTCGTGCAGGTGCGCCAAGTTCCAAAGTATATCTGGCAAGTGCTGCAACAGTAGCAGCTTCTGCTCTTGCAGGATACATTACGGAACCGGAAGCGTAAAGCATTTTATCATAGAAAGAGGTAAGTATATCATGGAACAGTTTACTGGAAAAGTATGGATACTCGGTGATGATATTGATACAGATATTATTATTCCGACAGAGTATCTGGCACTTCCTACCGTTGAAGATATGAAGCAGTATGGATTTTCTCCGTTAAGACCGGAACTTGCAGGGCAGATTCAGGAAGGAGATATCATTGTTGCCGGAAAGAATTTTGGCTGTGGCTCCTCCAGAGAACAGGCACCGGAAATTATTAAGGCATTGAAAGTCAAGTGTGTCATTGCAAAGTCTTACGCCCGTATTTTCTTTAGAAACTCTATTAATAACGGACTTTTGCTTATTGAGAACAGTGATATTCAGGATGTGATTAAAGAAGGCGATACCCTGACAGTGCATATGGGTGAATCTTTAGAATTTGATGGAAAGACATATCCGATTCATCCACTGCCAGATAACCTGATGGACATTATTAATGCAGGTGGTCTTGTAAAAGCGATGCAGAAACGTAACGGAATTATTTAGGAGGCAGTCATGGGAAGTACATTAATTGAGAAAATTATCGAAAAAAATACTGGCCTTTCTAAAGTAACTCCTGGCCAGATTGTTACAGTAAATGTTGACAGAGTAATGATTCATGATATTTTCATTCCTTTTGTTGCAGAAAAGTTCGAAGAAATGGGATTTACAAAGCTCTGGGATCCGGATAAAGTGGTATTGATCTACGATCATCTTGTTCCGACAAGTGCAGTAGAAGATGTTCGCCATTTTAAGATTGGAGATGCTTTTGCGGATAAATACGGCTTAACACACGTACACAGACGTGACGGTATCTGTCATCAGCTTATGACAGAAGCGGGTTATGCAAAGCCGGGTAATATTGTTTTTGGTACAGATTCCCATACAACAACGTATGGATGTGTCGGCTGTTTTTCTTCTGGTATCGGTTACACAGAGATGGCTTCGATACTTGGTACAGGAGAAATGTGGATTCGTGTTCCAGAAACAATCAAAGTAGTTATTAATGGAACATTACCGGCAAATGTAACAGCGAAAGATGTTATTTTACGTTTAATTGGAGATTTGCGTGCTGATGGGGCGACATACAAAGCACTTGAGATTACAGGTTCAGCAGTAGATGCCATGTCTGTTGCTTCTAGAATGACGATTTCTAATATGGCGATTGAAGCAGGAGCAAAGTGCTGCCTGTTCCGTCCAGATGAGAAAACCTGTGAGTATTCAGAAGTAAAGATGGAAGATGTCGATTGGTTATATGGTGATGAAGATGCTGCGTATTGCCGGACGATCACGTATCAGGCGGAAGAACTCGTACCGGTGTGTGCCTGCCCTTCACAGGTAGATAATATCCATCCTGTGAGCGAACTTGTCGGAACAGATATCGATCAGGTATTCATCGGTTCCTGTACAAACGGACGATTAGAAGATTTAGCAGTAGCAGCAAAAATCCTTGAAGGAAAGACGGTAGCATGTCGTACCATCATAACTCCGGCAAGCCGTAAGATTTACATTGAGGCAATAAAAGCAGGTTATATGGAAACCTTAGCAAAAGCAGGAGCAATTATTACTCAACCAGGCTGTGGATTATGCTGTGGACGTGCAGGAGGAATCCTTTGTGACGGAGAAAAAGTACTTGCAACAAATAATCGAAATTTCCTGGGACGTATGGGAACATCTAAAGTAGGAATTTATCTAGGCTCCCCTGCAACTGCGGCAACATCTGCAGTTTATGGAAAGATTACATTACCAAAGTAATTAAAAGATAAAAAATAGCCCCCTGATAACTAACGTATATAGTTGTCAGGGGGCTGTGACGTTAGAATAATACATACATATTAAAAATAGTGGAAATTGTATAAATATATATACATAAGAGCGGCTGTATAGTATAATGAAAGAAACACATTGAGGATGCAAAATGTACTCTTAGAAAAGACTCTGATTAGAAAAGACTCTGAGACTACATCAAAGAGGAAGGGAGAAGGTCTATGCAGAAATATGTTGTATTACAGGTTACATTAAAGGAGAAGTTAATTGGAACTTCATCTAAGAATTTAAGTGAACTGGAGGATGTAATTAACAAACAGGCAGATAAGGGATATCGGTTACACACAATCAGTACCACATCAGGCGGAAGCAAGGGACTTGGAGGCGGAGACCGTATTCAGGCTACGATGGTATTTGAAAGAATTGAATAAGAAAAATTGAATAAAAAAGAATCGAATAAACTTATAGATTCATTTCTTGTAAAGTGAATATATAAGTTAAAAAGCGAATCCCCCAGATGAGGAACTTTCTGGGGGATTCTTTATATTAAGTAATGAAGATATGATAAAAAATATGGAAAGGATTAGTTATTGCTTAAAACGTCTTTCACTGTATCTTCTACCATTTTTTTAGTAACGATCTCAACGGTATCGCGGCAGATAGCAAGCTCTTCGTTTGTTGGGATACAGATAACTTTTACTTTGGAATCTGGAGTAGAGATGATACGTTCTTCTCCATGCATCTTGTTTGCTTTCTGGTCTAATGTTGTATCAAGATAATCGAAGTGTTCGATAATTCTTGAACGGATGATATCGTCGTTCTCACCGATACCAGCTGTAAATACGATAGCATCAACACCGTTCATAACGGCAATGAAACTTCCGATATATTTAACTACAGAGTGAGCGAATACTCTTAAAGCTAAATCAGCACGTTTGTTACCTGCTTTTGCAGCTTCATCAAGATCGCGGAAGTCAGAAGAAACACCGGAAATACCAAGAACACCAGATTTCTTATTTATGATATCCATAACCTGCTCGAGAGAAAGGTTTTCTTTATGAGCGATGAATTCGATACAAGTAGGGTCGATATCACCAGAACGTGTACCCATTACAAGTCCCTCTAATGGAGTAAGTCCCATAGATGTATCTACGCACTTTCCACCATCAACTGCGGAAATAGAAGAACCATTACCAAGGTGGCATACAACGATTTTTAAATCTTCTGGTTTTTTACCAAGGATTTCAGCTGCTCTTAAAGAAACATATTTGTGAGATGTTCCATGGAAACCGTAACGACGAACAGCATATTTTTCATAATACTCGTATGGAAGACCATAAATGTAAGCTTCTGGTGGCATAGTCTGATGGAATGCTGTATCAAATACACCAACCATAGGAGTTGTAGGAAGGAGCTCTCTACAAGCAGCAACACCAACTAATGTAGGAGGGTTGTGAAGTGGAGCTAAGTCGTTACAGGATTCTACAGTCTTTAATACTTCATCTGTAAGCAGTGTAGAGCAAGCAAACTTCTCACCACCATGTACCATACGGTGTCCAACAGCATCAATTTCATCGATAGATTTTAAAATACCATTTTCAGGGTTTGTTAACTGTTTTAATACAAGTTCAACAGCCTGACGATGTGCAGGCATAGCAGCTTCATATTTAATCTTGTCCTGACCAGCAGGCTGGTAAGTTAAAACACCATCAATACCAATTCTTTCACATAAACCCTTTGCAAGAACATGTTCTGTCTCAGAATCGATAACCTGATATTTGAGAGAAGAGCTACCGCAGTTAATTACTAATACCTTCATTTTGTATCTCCTTTTGTATAATAATTTATTACGAAACGCCAAATTTCGCTTATTTTATTCTGTTAGGCATATTATAGAACTTTTTTTTTACGTTGGAAATGTACTTATTCAACTTGTGATGGAGTTTTTTTGTTATTTCGGCACTTTTTTTTAAGTTTTGATAGGTAATTGTATTTCATAATAAACAATAAACGTTTTTGTTTGAAAGTTAACATGATTAGACAAAAAGATAAAAATGTCAAAAATACGCGATTATACAAGTATAAAAATGTAAGAAATCACAAGAAACAGAAAAGTTGCTGTTTTATTTGTTTTCAGGTATACTATAGATGGTTTAAAATATTTATAATCGTAAAGAGTAGATAATAGAAAAGGAATTCGTTATGAAGGTAGCAGGAATCATTGCAGAATATAATCCGTTTCACAAAGGACATCAATATCATATAGAAGAAACAAGAAAGCAGACAGGAGCAGATTACGTTATTGCAGTAATGAGCGGAGATTATGTACAAAGAGGAGAACCAGCAATTGCAGATAAATATATGAGAACCCGGATGGCTCTGTCAGGAGGGGCAGATCTCGTCATTGAAATGCCGGTAATATATGCGACAGCCAGTGCAGAATATTTTGCGACTGCAGGTATCGGCATACTTGACCGCTTAGGTTGTGTTGATTATCTTTCTTTTGGAAGTGAATGGGCAGATGTTGAAGATTACTCTTCCTATGCGACGTTGTTTCTTGAAGAACCGGAAGAATATAGGCAGATTTTACAAGAACAATTAAAGCGAGGAAAAAGTTTTCCAGAAGCAAGAGCTTTCGCAGCAGGAAAGCTGCTTTTTGATTCGAAACCAGAAACAGCCGTAGAATTTTTGAAAGAGCCGAATCACATATTAGGTTTAGAATATATTAAGGCACTGCGTCGGAGAAATTCTTCCATTCAACCAATTACCGTTAAAAGAAAAGGAAACCATTATCATGAACAAATACTTGCCGAAGAGTATTCTTCTGCAACATCCATCAGAATGGAACTGTATCAATATTATAGTAGGAACAAAGGAAATAAAATATTTTTTAATAAAAATAATGAAAAAATGTTTGTAAATAGAGAGTACTCTGTGGATAAAGAAAACTATGTCGCTAAAAAATATGAAAAGAGTGCATTTGTAAATGCACTTTGCGGAGAATATTCACCTTTTATAGAAGGGTTTTTACATGGAAACTTTGTTACATGGGAAGATATGATGCCGTATCTTGAATATACGTTTCTTTTGAAAAACAGGGTGATCGGAAAATACTTTGGAATGAACCTTGATCTGGCGAGAAGATTTCAAAATTTATTTGAACCAGGGCTTTCTTTTGAAACTTTAATAGAAAGACTTCACGCAAAACAACTTACGGATGCCGCATTAAGGAGAGTACTTTTGCATATCGTACTCCATATAAAATATTATCCATTTTTAGAAGAAGCGAAAAACATTCCGGTACCGTATGCAAGAATTTTAGGTTTTTCTAAAAAAGCCTCCCCGCTTTTGAGGGAAATACGAAAGGAATCCAGTATAGATATTATTCAGCGCCCAATCGAAGGTAAAAAGTTATATGCTGCTGGTTCCCCACAGGCTCAGATTTATAATGTAGATATTCGTAGTGCGGATTTTTATGAGCAGATTGCCGCAAGAAAAGCCGGAAGAAAACCGGTTAGAGAATATACACGCCAACAAATAGTAAAATAAATTTGTGCGTTTCTTTTTTTGTGTGATTCTCTCATTATTCGAAAGTGGCTTACTATTGCCAAAGACAGAATTTAACATAATAATATAGAGAATTTTTTAGAATCGCGTTATAATAGTTTACGTATCCAATGTGAGGGGACTCACCACCTGAAAGAGGTGGGAGTCTTCTCGACTGAGATAAAATAGACAGCAAAGAGAATACAAAATAAAAAGAGATAGAAAGAGAGGTCGATTTATGTATAATGCAGGATTGATTTTAGAAGGAGGAGGAATGCGCGGGGTGTATACCGCCGGTGTGTTAGATGCCTTTTTAGATGCAGGAATTGAATTTTCAAGTGTATATGGTGTATCAGCAGGAAGCTGCCATGCATGCAGTTATCTTTCAAAGCAAAGAGGAAGAGCCTTTCGGGTGAATGTTGATTATCTGGATGATCCAAATTATTGTGGAGCAAAAACATTTTTAAAAACAGGGAATGTTTTTGGACCGGAGATGCTTTATGAACAGATTCCGGATGTATTAGACCCATTTGATCATCAGGTTTTTTTAAATTATCCGGGCAAGTTTTATGCTGTTGTTACTGATGTAGATACTGGAGCCGCAAGGTATTTAAGGGTACGTGATCTGAGAAAGCAGATGTGGATGATCCGCGCATCAAGCTCTCTCCCGTTAGTATCTAAGACACTCGTTGTAAAAGGTCATAAACTTCTTGATGGAGGAATCGCAGACAGCATTCCGATTCGTAAATCAATAGAAGACGGCAATGAGAAGAATGTAGTTATTCTTACAAGAGATAAAGGATATCGCAAAGAGCCAAATAAACTAATGCCGCTCATGTACCTTCGTTATCCAAAATATAAAGCATTTCTTCATGCAATGGAAACAAGACATATCCGTTACAATGAAACACTGGACTTCTTAGAAGAACAGGAAAAGGAAGGAAAAGTATTGATCATTCGTCCGCAGGTGAAGGTTGATGTCGGAAGAGTTGAGAAAGATAAAGCGAAACTTACCGTTCTTTATAAACAAGGTTTTCATGATGGCGGACAAATGATAGAAACAATGAAAGAATACCTTGAGAAATAGTAGAAATTCTTCTCATTTTCTGATAGACTAAAAGACAAGTAATAAGTAGAAAGGATTGGAAAACATGAGCAAGAAAAAAGTAGTAGTAGCTCTTGGACACAGAGCACTCGGAACAACAATGCCAGAACAGTACAAAGCAACAAGAAAGACAGCCAAAGCGATTGCTGATTTAGTAGAAGCAGGAGCAGATGTTGTTATTTCTCATAGTAATGCGCCGCAGGTTGGAATGATTCATACAGCCATGAATGAATTTAGTAAGGAAAGAGAAGATTATACACAGGCACCGATGTCTGTCTGCTCTGCGATGAGTCAGGGATATGTCGGATATGATTTACAGAATGCTATTCGTGCAGAACTTTTAAAAAGAGGTGTATATCGCCCTGTATGTACAATCATTACACAGGTAATGGTAGATCCTTACGATGATGCATTCACCGAACCGGTAAAGGTGATTGGAAGACTCCTTTCCAAAGAAGAAGCAGAACAGGAAGAGAAACATGGTAACTATGTAACAGAAGTAGAAGGCGGATATCGAAGAATCGTAGCAGCGCCAAAGCCACAGGGAATTATTGAGATAGATTCAATCAAAGCTTTATCTGATCAGGGACAGGTAGTGATTGCCTGCGGCGGTGGTGGAATTCCTGTATTAGCACAGGGCGTAGAGCTTCATGGTGCAAGTGCAGTAATTGAAAAAGACTATGCGAGCGGAAGAATGGCAGAACTTTTGAATGCAGACGCACTTATGATCTTAACAAGCGTAGAGCATGTATGTGTAGGTTATAATACAGATCAGGAAGTTCCATTAGAACATATTTCTGTAGAAGACGCACAGCAGTATATTAATTCAGGACAGTTTGAGCCAAATACAATGCTTCCGAAGATTGAAGCTGGAGTATCCTTCCTTGAAAAAGGCAATGGAAGAAAGGTAATTATCACATCTATTGATAAAGCCTTAGAAGGATATTTAGGTAAAACAGGTACAATAATAGAATAAGTTTTCAAATTCACAAGTTAAATCTTTTTGCTTATATTGCACATCTGCATTTTTACTGAATATATTGTTGTAGAATCAAACAGGAGTATTATCAGGTATGATGAGAAGATATCTTGTAATATTAATGATGCCATGTTTCGTGATGCTGTTTGGTATCTGTTGTCTGGCAGGCTGTGAGGGAAGTAAACATCATTTGAAAAAAGTACGTTTAAATGAAGTGGCTCATTCTATTTTTTATGCCCCACAATATGTGGCGATAGAAAAAGGTTATTTTGAGAAAGAGGGCATTAAGCTAGAACTCACAACCGGGTTTGGCGCAGATAAAACGGCGACAGCAGTCATCAGTGGAGATGCAGATATTGCTTTTATGGGACCGGAGGCAACGATTTATCAATTCAATCAGGGGAATGCAGATTATCTTATCAATTTTGCCCAGCTTACTCAAAGAGCAGGCAATTTTGTTGTAAGCCGGAACAAAGAAGAAGATTTTCAATGGGAGAACTTAAAAGGAAAGAAAGTTATTGGCGGAAGGCCAGGCGGCATGCCGGAAATGGTATTTGAGTATGTTTTGAAAAAACATGGGATGAATCCACAAAAAGACATTGATCTTGTACAAAATATTGATTTTGCGAATACATCTGGAGCATTTGTTTCAGGAAAAGCAGATTATACTATTGAATTTGAACCGTCAGCAACATTGATTGAAGAACAGGGGGCAGGTTATGTAGTTGCCTCTGTAGGAAAAGAGAGCGGATATGTGCCATATACAGCTTACAGCGTAAAGAAAAGCTATCTTGAATCACATAAAGAATTACTGGAAGCATTTACCCGGGCAATCGAAAAAGGACAGCAATATGTCAATACACATACACCGAAAGAAGTTGCAAAGGTAATTGCACCGCAATTTAAAGATACAGATAGAAAAACAATAGAAAAAATAGTAAAAAGATATGCTGAACAGGATAGTTATAAAGAAAATACAAAATTTGAAAAAGAAAGTTTTGTATTAATTCAGGATATCTTAGAAGAAGCAGGAGAACTAGAAAAACGCGTAGAATATGAAACATTAGTTACAACAGAATTTTCAGAAAAATACTAATTTGAGGGACTAAAGAAACGAAAACCAGAAATTTGATAGAAAAGAAAATGTGAAGATAGTCGCTTCGTAGAAAATGCCTGACCGGCATTTTTACTTGCTCCGACATCACATGTTCTTTTCTATCAAATTTCTGGTTTTCTGTTCGTTGGCTCCAGATGGAAATTAGTATTTTAATTTTGAATGGAGAGGGGATTGTCCAGAAGTCTATGATTTTCATTGGGATTAAAATCTCCAGATGGGGATATCTTCTTACAGAATTGTAAGGATATTATAGTGAAAGAAATCGGATCAACCAGAAGAATTTGGCTTTCACTGCTATTTTCTTATGGTGAAACAGTTCTTTGATTAAAAATCATAATTTTCTGGAGAATCCCCTTCTCTTTCCAACAGAAATTACTAGTTTGCTATTTGTTGTTAAACTATCAGCCGCCGGAATAAATTTTTATGCTGAATTGTAAGAAAACTATGGTAAAGAAAAAAAGAATTGTTATAAGTTAGATTTTGTGACTTTGCGCTATGGAATTCTGACCATAGGAACTTGGGACTCGTTTTTCCCAAGTTCCTGTTTTTCTGGGCAGAATGGAATGCTTAGCGCAACGGAATAAAATCTAACTTATAGCAATTCTTTTTTCTTAGAAGACCGCCTGCAATTCAGCTTAATATTTTCTACTAAAGCGGCGTCTGTGTCTCCAGCAAATTAGTATTGTAATAATTTCCTTGATCTTTGAATTAATGCCGGGTCATCGGAGCTGTTTAAAAAGGTGACATTACCTTTGTGGTTTTGGTCAACCTGTCTTAGATTAGCAACGGTAAGGCGGCGGAGCAGTTCTTTGGCAGTTCCGTATCCACCATCAAAAATTGTGACAGATGAACCAACAATCTTTTGGATGGTGTCTTTTAAAAACGGATAGTGTGTGCATCCAAGGACGATTCCGGTAATATCTTTATCTTTATAAGGATCAAGAAGGTTGTGAAGAAAGTTTTCGAGTTTTTCTCCGGAGAGAATACCCTGTTCAACAAATTCCATCAGACCGGGACAGGGGAGTGGATAAATATCCGCCTGTTTATCGTAAATACTTTCCAGCTTGTGGAATTTTTCTTCGCGTAATGTCATTGGAGTAGCCATAACGATAACTTTTGCGTGTTCGCAGGCAAGTACAGCTGGCTTAATAGCAGGTTCCACCCCGACTAAAGGCAGATCGGGATACATGTCTCTTAAGATGCGTACAGCAGCACTTGTTGCAGTGTTACAGGCAACAGCAATAGCTTTTGCCTGTTTTTCTTTGATAAGGTATGTAATATGTTCAATCGTAAGTGTACGAACTTCTTCAAGTGTTTTTGTACCATAAGGGGCGTGTTTGGAGTCCCCGTAATAAATAAAATCTTCATTTGGCATCAGTTTTGTCATCTCTCTTAAAACACTGATGCCGCCCATGCCGGAATCAAATACGGCAATAGGATCAGATAGTTGATTCATAATTAATTATGTTCCTCCTGATTAAATTTTCCTTAGTCTTTAAAATAGTATAGTTTCTTTTCTTCTTGAAATCAAGAGAATTGTGCATAAACAGTGATTGATTTATACATTTTCGTTGAAAGGCCGCGAGGGATGTGGTATCATTTAAATCGCTTTTAATGAAATAAATAGAGATAATAAAAGAATATTCATAGAAACGATTGATCAAAAACAGTAAATAAGATTAGAGGGAATGATAGCGAGTATGGGAAAGAAATATTTAGTGGTTAGTGATAATCATGGAAGTATGGCGAATTTGGAATATGTAATTGACAGATTTCATGGTCAGATTGAAGGACTTATCCATTGTGGTGATATGGAAATTCCGCCGGAAATGTTAGAAGAACTGGCTGGGTGCCCGGTTTATATGGCAGCCGGAAACTGTGATTATAATTTTAGCAGAGATAAAGAAGATGTTTTTGAACTTGGCGATCATGTGGCGTTTGTGACACATGGAGATGTTTATGGCGTGAGCTGGGGTGAAGAAGAACTTGTAAGCAGAGCGCAGGAGATGGGAGCAGATGTCGTTTTTTACGGTCATACGCATTGTCCGGCATATCATGTATATGAAAGTGAAGGTGTGACAGTCTTTAATCCGGGAAGTATTGCTTTGCCAAGACAGATGACACCATCGGGTCCGACTTTTTTGATTATTGATCTGGCAGATGACGGAAGACTTACACCGGAATTATATACGTTATAAATAGATACTTTTAAAATGACCGGCTATGATGAAGTGAAACATATAGCAGGGGTTTGGAGGAAATATGAAGCGACAGAAAAGGGTAGCGGTAATTAATGATGTGACAGGGTTTGGCAGATGTTCTGCTGCTGTGGCACAGCCGATTATTTCTGCGATGAAGATACAGTGTTGTGTAATGCCGACAGCAATTTTGTCTGTGCATACAGGATTTCCGAACTATTTTTTACAGGATTATACGCCATATCTTGAGACATATATGAATAGTTGGGAAGAAACCGGTATTGAATTTGATGGAATTACGACAGGATTTATTGGTTCAAAAGAACAGATCGGACTAGTTGTCGAATTTTTTAAAAAATTTAAAAAAGAGAATACATTGGCTGTAGTTGATCCGGTAATGGGAGATTACGGGAAGTTGTATTCTTCTTATACGGATGATATGTGTCTGGAGATGAAGAAACTTCTTCCTTATGCGGATGTGCTTACTCCAAATCTTACAGAAGCATGTCGTATCCTTGATCTGGATTATCATAAGGTGGATTTGTCAGAAGAAGGTTTGGAGGCAATCTGTGAGGCATTAAGTGAAATGGGACCGGACCGGATTGTGATTACCGGACTGCAGCAGGGGGATTTGATTTTTAATTATATTTTTGAGAAAGATAAAACTTCGGAGCTGTTGTCTACAAGAAAAATTGGTGGAGACCGTTCTGGAACAGGTGATGTTTTTTCTTCTATTGTAACGGGAGCCTTAGTGCAGGGACAGGATTTTAAAACTGCGGTGAAAAGAGCAGTAACTTTTCTTGACAAAGCCATTGCTTATACAGCACAGATGGGATTGCCATGGAATTACGGAATATGTTTTGAAGAATATTTAGAGGAGATTTAGAGATGATTTTATATACAGTAAAAAATGGTGTTTATTATAATTTAGAAGATTTTAAAGAGGATTTATCAGATCTTGGAGAGAATGGATTCCCGAATAAGATTTATATTAATATGACAAATCGATGCTCTTGTTCTTGTACATTTTGTTTAAGAAGTTTAAAAGAATTTAATGAACATAACAGTTTATGGCTTAAGGAAGAACCATCGGTAGAATTAGTAAAAGAATTGTTTTCAAAATATGACTGGTCTCATGTAGCAGAAATTATTTTCTGTGGTTTTGGAGAACCGACCATGCGCTTTGATGATGTAGTGGAAGTGGCTCGGTGGTTAAAGAGTATACATCCGGATATTCCGTTACGTATCAATACGAATGGTTTATCCGATTTGGTGTTCGGAGAACCGACTGCAAGTCGACTTGCAGGAATTTTTGATACAGTTTCGATCAGTTTAAATTCTTCTACCGCACAGAAATACCTTGATGTAACAAGAAATCGCTTTGGTCTGGCCTCTTATGATGCCATGTTAAGTTTTGCAAAAGCATGTCAGCGCTATGTTCCGAATGTAGTGATGACAGTTGTTGATGTAATTGGTGCCGAAGAAGTTGCAGATTGTCAGAAAGTCTGCGATACACATGGTCTTCAGCTTCGCGTGCGTCCATACGAGGCAAATTAACAGATATGAATAATTTCTTTTAAAACAGCAGAAAATACCTCCGGTAAGGAGGTGTTTTTTTATGAAAAAAGCAGAAAAAAGAAAGGTTGTTTTAATAGGGACCGGAATGGTGGGAATGAGTTATGCCTACGCAATATTAAATCAAAATTTATGTGATGAACTTGTGTTGATTGATATCAATAAGAAAAAAGCTGAGGGAGAGGCCATGGATTTAAATCATGGAGTGGCTTTTAGCGGGGGTAACATGGAAATTTATGCAGGAGAATATAGTGATTGCAGGGATGCTGATCTTATAGTTCTTACAGCAGGATTGCCACAAAAAGAGAGGCAGAGTCGTCTGGATTTATTAAAAGAAAACCGGAAAATATTTGAAAGTATTCTACATTCGGTTTTACAAAGTGGTTTTTGTGGTATTTTTCTTGTGGCAACGAATCCTGTAGACATTATGACAAGGATCGTGTATGAAATTAGTGGATTTTCTCCAGAAAAAGTTATTGGTACAGGAACTGCGCTGGATACAGCAAGGCTTCGATATCTTCTTGGAGAAAAGTTTATGATAGATCCTAGAAATATGCATGCCTATGTAATGGGAGAACATGGGGATAGTGAGTTCGTTCCATGGAGTCAGGCTATGATGGCGACAAAACCGATCTTTGATCTGTGTGGAGAAACAAAAGGCTGTCATTTTCAGGAACTGCTTGAATTAGAAGAAGAAGTGCGGATGGCAGCATATAAAATTATTGAAGCGAAAAAAGCAACATATTATGGGATAGGAATGGCAATGGCTCGAATTACAAAGGCTATCTTTGGAAATGAGTATAGCGTGCTTACAGTATCGGCGTATTTACAGGGGGAATATGGAGAAAGTGGAATTTATATTGGAATTCCATGTGTTGTAAATCGGATGGGAATTCAGCGGATCGTGGAACTTCCGCTTGGAGGAGAAGAAAAACAGCGTTTACATTCTTCGTGTGAAATGTTAGAAAATACGTACCAGGAAATTTAACTATAAAAAAGCAGAAAAATATGATATACTATGAAACTGTGATGATGTATTACGTTAATGTATAAGTGAGGTTCCCGCATTTATACGGGAACCTTTAACAGATGTAACATAAGATTTAATAGATGCAACAATGTGACAGATTAAGTAAGACAGATTTTGATGGAGCGGAGGAAATAATGGATTATTTATTAGATGTGCATACGCATACGATTGCTAGCGGACATGCTTATAACAGTATGATGGAGATGGCAAAAGCAGGGTTTGATAAAGGGTTAAAGTTGCTTGGTATTACAGAGCATGCACCAATGATGCCGGGAACATGCCATAGTTTATATTTTCATAATTTAAAAGTTGTTCCGCGTACAATGTGTGGTATTGAAGTAATGCTGGGTGTTGAGCTTAACATTTTAGATTATGACGGACATGTAGATCTGGATGAAAGAACATTACGACAGCTCGATCTTAAGATTGCCAGTTTACATAGTGTTTGTATTCAGCCAGGGACAAGGAAGGAGAATACACAGGCAGTTTTAGGAGCGATACATAATCCTTTGGTAGATATTATCGGACACCCGGACGATGGGATTTATCCGTTAGAATATGAACCGATTGTAGAAGCAGCAAAGGAAACCAATACTCTTTTAGAAGTAAATAATAACTCTTTGAATCCGATGGGTGCAAGAAAGCATACGAGAGAGAATCTGATTGCAATGTTGGAATTGTGTAAGGAATATAAACAGCCGGTAGTAATGAACAGCGATTCTCATGTATTTTGTGATGTGGCAAGAAGAGACTTCTCAGAAAAATTGATAGAAGAAATTGATTTTCCGGAAGAGTTGATCGTGAATCATTCCGTAGACGTATTTAAAGAATATATTCATAGAAAGTACAAAGAGGATAAATAAAGATTAGAAGATACATAGATTTGAATTTTTAAGGAAGAGGTGAAACTTATGGGAAAAAGTGTACATAATGAAGAGACAAGAAAGTTAATGGAGGGTATTTTAAAGCTACAGTCTGTAGAAGAATGTTATGCTTTTTTTGAAGATTTATGTACGGTCAATGAATTATTGTCGTTGGGACAGCGCTTCGAGGTGGCAAATATGCTTCGGAATCATAAAACTTATAATGAGGTAGCCGAAGTAACCGGTGCATCTACGGCAACGATCAGTCGAGTGAACCGTTGTTTGAATTATGGAACAGACGGGTATCAGCTTGTACTTAGCCGAATGGAAAAATTAGAAAAAAAAGAAGATTAGATTTGACAGGAGTTGGGATTTGCGTGGACGTTGCATGTTGATTCTGATTTGGCTTGTTAGAAAATATAAAAAGACCAGAGAGAGGATTCAAACAGTGCAGATGAATCTCTTTGGTCTTTTTATATTTAAATCAGATGTGAGATGACTTCCCCCTCTGCAGGTGGCGAGCAACAAATCAGTATCAGTGGGGCATTCTTGAATCTTATTCTGAAATGATAATAAAATGAATCAGCCCTTTTTCTTTTTGGGGTGTTCTTCGCGTCTACGGTCAATGAGCTTCTCGATAATCTGCTTTCTCATATAGATATCAGAGCAAAGCTGGTAGATAAAGGAAAAATCATCCAGATATTTTGCTTCTTCTTCCGAAAGAGAATACTCAGCAAAAGAATTACGGCTTTTTTTCCCAGGTTTTTATAATATCTTCGGATATGGCAGTTTCATTCACTGCGTAGTCATTAATGATCTTATGGTAAATATCGGAAAGTGAGAGCCCATTCTCGGTATTTTCAGGAAAATACCTTTCTGATAGTGGCTCTAAAAGACTTTGAATATCAGAAATAGATAATATACTCTTCAAGTAATAGATCATAATTAAAAGAAAAATATGCTCTCTTGAATACTTCTTCTTGTTAGAAGGAGGAAGAAGTTTATTCTTTGTATAATTGTTGATCATTGTTTTCGTAAGAATCTTATCATCCGGATAGCGCTTGGAACCAGCTAATCTGGTGTCCATTAAAGTGGTTACCTGATCCATATATAATCCGATATCCGGGATGTCTTCCGGTGGAATAGATTCTGTTTTTAATAAATTACACAGCCAGTCTTTATAATTATCCAAAATGGTACCTCCATATGTTTTACAAATGTTTGTGTAACTATATTATATAGTTTTTATTACTATATAGCAAGTGGAAATATCGTGAAAAATAAAATCCATATCCTAAGTGACAAGAATATAAAAGTAATGTATAATAAAAATAAGTACCAGTCTTTTGACAGTGAATATAAAATATGTATATATAATAAATGTACTTGCAGATTTTGTAGTACATGGGTGTAAGGAGGTATATTATGGGATTATTTAAAAATCAGCTTGCCAATGTAGTAGAGTGGGAAGAATACAGAGATGACGTTATTTTTTACAAATGGAATAACAGTGAAATTAAAAAGGGATCCCGTTTAATTATTCGTCCGGGACAGGATGCTATTTTTTTATATAATGGTGTTACGGAAGGTGTTTTTGAAAAAGAAGGCAATTATGATATAGAATCAGATATCATGCCATTTCTTTCTACATTAAAGGGATTTAAGTTTGGATTTAACAGTGGAATCCGCGCAGAGGTAATTTTCATTAATACAAAGGAATTTACTATGAAGTGGGGAACCAAACAGGCTGTCAATCTTCCTACCCCGGCTCTTCCAGGAGGAATGCCGATTCGTGCGAATGGAACATTCCAGTTTAAAGTTGGAAGTTACCAGATGCTGATCGACAAAGTAGCAGGGATAAAGAAACAGTATACAACAGAGGAAGTAAGAGAACGTGTATTATCTGTTCTTAATCAGCTGCTTCTTCGATGGATCGTTCGTGAAGGAAAGGATATGTTTAATATTCAGGCGAACGCAGTCGAGATTTCTGAGGGAATCATGGGAGAACTGAATACAGAACTGGAGAAAATCGGACTTGCTGCAACCGGATTCCAGATTGATTCTGTCAGCTATCCGGAAGAAGTTCAGGAAATGGTAACTAAGGTGGCTGGTCAGAGTATGGTTGGTGACATGGGACGATATCAGCAGATGGCGATGATCGATGCGATGACAAATACTAGCAATAATGGCGGCGGAAACAATATGGCAGCAGATATGGCATCTATGCAGATGGGAATGATGATGGGACAGCAGATGGTAAATCAGATGCAGAATGCCATGCAGGGACAGAATAATCAGAATATTGCACAGGGACAGGTTCAGAATACAGCTTCAAATGTACAGCCTCAAAGCCAGCCTCAGCCACAGGCAGAGCAGCCGGCAGGAGGAGTACCAAACTTTTGTCCAAACTGTGGTCAGAAGACGGAAGGAAGTAAGTTCTGTCCAAACTGTGGTCAGAAACTGGTGCCTTAGCATATTGATAAAGGGATTTATCCTATAAATGAAGTATCAATATAATGACACAGTGTTTTAGAAAGGTTGGATAATGAGTATTTACGATACTTTAAATAAAGAACAAAGAGAGGCGGTCTTCTGTACAGAAGGCCCCCTTTTGATGCTTGCGGGAGCAGGATCGGGAAAGACCAGATCACTAACACACCGTATTGCATATTTAATAGAAGAAAAAGGAATTGCACCATGGAACATTCTGGCAATCACTTTCACAAACAAGGCGGCGCAGGAGATGAGAGAGCGTGTAGATTCTCTGGTAGGATACGGTTCAGAAGATATTTGGATCAGCACCTTTCATGCTACTTGCAGCCGTATTTTGCGAAGACATATTGATTTGTTAGGATATGACAGAAATTTTACGATTTATGATGCAAGCGATCAAAAGTCTCTTATGAAAGAAGTTTTAAAAGAGATGAAAATCGATACGAAGCAGTTTCCAGAACGCTCGGTTATGTCAGAAATTTCTTCTGCCAAGAATGAATATAAATCTCCGCTCGATTATCGTAATGAGTACGGAAGTAATTATCGTAATCAGAGAATTGCGGATATTTATGAATGTTATCAGAAGCGTCTAAAGGAGAATAATGCACTTGATTTTGACGATCTTCTTGTAAAAATGGTAGATTTATTTCAGGCAAATCCAGAAGTTTTAGAGCATTATCAGGATCGTTTTCGGTATATTATGGTTGACGAATATCAGGATACGAATACAGTACAGTTCCTATTGGTAAGTCTTCTTGCAAAGAAATATTGTAATCTTTGTGTTGTCGGAGATGATGATCAGTCTATTTATAAATTCCGGGGAGCCAATATTTATAATATTTTAAATTTTGAGAAAGTATTTCCGGATGCACAGGTAATCCGTTTAGAACAGAATTATCGTTCCACGCAGAATATTCTTAATGCTGCAAACGGAGTTATTGCAAATAATAAAGGAAGAAAAGAAAAGAAATTGTGGACCGAAAACCAGAAGGGAGAATTGGTTCACTTTAAGCAGTATGATACGGAATATGAAGAGGCAGAAGGAGTTGTATCCACTATTAATTTCCTCTCCATGCGAGGGGTAGAATATAAGGATATGGCAATTTTATATAGAACGAATGCACAGTCTCGCATATTTGAAGAAAAGTTAAAACAAAGAAATATTCCATATGCGATCGTACGAGGAATTAGTTTTTACGATAGAAAAGAAATTAAAGATTTGATGAGCTATCTGAAAGTGGTAGACAGCGGAATGGATGATCTCTCCGTAAAAAGAATTATCAATGTTCCGAAAAGAGGAATTGGTCAGACAACAATTAACCGTCTGCAGGAGTTTGCGATCATGAATCAGATGAGTTTCCTTGATGCAGTATTTAATGCAGATGAGATTCCGGAAGTTGCAAGGGCACTTGCAAAGCTTCATAAATTTGCAGATATGATAGAAAATTTTCGAAATTACAGTATGGAACATGAAATCAGTGAATTGTTAGAACATATTCTTGATGTAACACAATATAGAGCAGAATTAGAAGCAGAAGGAACAGATGAATCCATCAGCCGCTTAGAAGATATAGAGGAACTTTTTAACGATATTGCATATTACGAAGAAGAGGAAGAAAATCCGAATCTTCGAGATTTCCTTGCAGAAAAAGATATGTATACACTAAATGCGGGAATTGATAACTTAGAAGAAGAGGATAATAAGGTGTTATTGATGACACTTCATAATGCAAAAGGTCTGGAATTTAATAATGTTTTCCTTGGAGGCATGGAAGAAGGCGTGTTTCCAGGTTATGGTGCTATGATGTCAGGCGATGAATCAGAAATAGAAGAAGAACGCCGGCTTTGCTATGTTGGAATCACAAGAGCAAAGGAAAGACTGTTCTTAAGTTCAGCCAAGAGAAGAATGTTACGTGGTCAGACACAATATAACAGGCATTCCCGCTTTATCGATGAAATCCCTTCCGCTTATCTCGATATAAAGAAGAATAATTCCACACATCAGGAAGTGAAAAAGACAGATCGCCCGGTGAAGTATCAATATGGAGCGGGAGCAGGAAAACCGTATAATCTGAGTGATTTTAAAATAAAACCAGCCGGAGAATTAAATTATCAGGTGGGAGACCGCGTGAAGCATATCAAGTTTGGCGTGGGAACCGTACAGGAAATCACAAAAGGTGGAAGAGATTATGAAGTCTCCGTAGACTTTGACAGAGTAGGACGAAAAAAAATGTTCGCATCTTTCGCAAAATTAAAAAAAGTTACTATTTGATTCATTTAGAAGAAAACAGACGAAAAAAGAAATAATACCATATCCCATCTGCTCTGTAGTCGCTGTGTTTAAGATGCTCATCCGCATCTTAAACACGCTCCGAAGCCGCATCTGGGATATGGTATTATTTCTTTTTTCTGTGTTTTGGCTCCAGAAGGAATGAATGCAATAGTCTTTGGAGAGAGATGGGGAAGAAATCAGAAGACTACTGCTTGCTCGGAAGATGTATCATCCAGAAGATTATTTTCTCGCTCTTAACGAGTAGTAAAGAGAAAGGAGATTGTCATTTTACAAAAAAGTACAGAAATCGCCTTTATATTTATCGTACATTCTAATTCAAGAACGCCTTGGCATTCTTGCTGCGAGATGTGCGTTATATATAACGTATGGCATATGTTTTGAGAAAAAACGATATATTGCGACAATATAATGATAAAATTATTATGTACAGTGATAGGTTTCGGTATCATCTTATCATCAGTGAAACTTGAAAAAAGGTTCAGCATAGTAGAAATAGCATCGAAATAAGCCACAACCTCCTGACCTCTCCCCCCTTTCTCTCCCCAAAAACTATTTCATTCATTCCATGTGGTACCAACACACAGAAAATAAAAATAATAGACCATTGCAAATATAATGTGAGAGCAAGTAAAAATGCCGAACAGGCATTTTCTACGCAGTGATATCTTTATATTTGCAATGGTCTATTATTTTTATTTTCGTCTGTTTTCCCCTAATGAATCAAATAGTAAAAAAATATTGTTGGTAAAGCAGGCTTTATCGTGATATACTAAAGAAAAGATTAGTAAGGAGGACTTGCATAATGAAAAATATTGATGAATTACTTGGTGTTGCAAAGTTATCAGAGTTAATGAGCAATGATAAGAAGGATGAATCTAAGAAAGTTTTATGGGTTCTGGCAATTATCGGAGCAGTAGCAGCAGTTGCAGGAATTGCAGCTTTAGTTTATAAGTATCTTTCTCCAGATTATTTAGAAGATATTGATGATGACTATGATGACGACTTTGACGATGATTTCTTCGATGAAGAAGAGGATGAACCAGAGCAGGAAGAGACAGAAGAGACAGAAGAAACAGAAAAAGTAGAAGAAACAGAAAAGGCAGAAGAAAATTAAAATCTTAAGTGTTTAAAGGACAGTCGGTATAATGAAGAAAAGTTTATACCGGCTGTTTTTTTGTTTTATGGAGAGCATATTCTTATAAAGTAAAAAATGCTTCACATTTTAAGATATCACTATAAGGATATAAGAAAAATGCCAGGTGGAAATGTCAAAAAATAAATGTACAGTTGTGCTAATTGTCTGAAAAAAATATATTTTTAAAAATTTTAAGAAAAGTTAAAAAAAACTGTTGACATTTTGTTTGGGGTAGTATATAATGCATATTGTCAGCGCGAGAGAATGGCGAGGACATGAATTATTTGAATATCGGGGTGTGGCTCAGCTTGGCTAGAGCGCTTGATTTGGGATCAAGAGGCCGCAGGTTCGAATCCTGTCACCCCGATATCTGCGGGTGTAGTTCAATGGTAGAACACTAGCCTTCCAAGCTAGATACGTGGGTTCGATTCCCATCACCCGCTTCTGCGAGAGCAGTATTTACAGTTATATAATGTAACTACTATTTTATGCGTGTCCGTAGCTCAGCTGGATAGAGCAACGGCCTTCTAAGCCGTGGGTCGGGGGTTCGAATCCCTTCGGGCACGTTTGTCAGGTTGTCCTGGCTATGGTGGGTGTGGCGCAGTTGGTTAGCGCGCCAGATTGTGGCTCTGGAGGCCGAGGGTTCGAATCCCTCTACCCACCTTATAATGGGCTATCGCCAAGCGGTAAGGCACAGGACTTTGACTCCTGCATTCGCTGGTTCGAATCCAGCTAGTCCAGTTGGACCAGTGATTCGATATGCTGGCTCAGTAATATTTATATGGGATATTAGCTCAGTTGGTAGAGCACTTGACTTTTAATCAAGTTGTCCGGGGTTCGAATCCCCGATGTCTCATTTGAGAATCGTCTTATAGATGATTTTTGATTTAAAACATTATAGTTATACCGGGGTGTGGCTCAGCTTGGCTAGAGCGCTTGATTTGGGATCAAGAGGCCGCAGGTTCGAATCCTGTCACCCCGATATCTGCGGGTGTAGTTCAATGGTAGAACACTAGCCTTCCAAGCTAGATACGTGGGTTCGATTCCCATCACCCGCTTTCTTTTTTCGCCTACGAAAAAAGATAATTGAATTACAGGATATGCGGATATGGCGGAACTGGCAGACGCGCTAGACTTAGGATCTAGTTCTTCGGAGTGCAGGTTCGATTCCTGTTATCCGCATAGTAAAAGCCGGAGGGCCGCTATTTTAGTAGGTTTCCGGCTTTTATTTTTGGGTAGTGGTAATAAAATGGTAATATTTTATTTATAAAGTTTCTATAAAGTGGTCAAATTCCTTTTTTATAGGCGGTTAGCAGTATGGGAATGGGTGAAATGCCTGTTTGACAATAGGAGCGGCATAGAATATAATATACTTAACAAGACAACTGGGAAAGATGGGCGCACTCCATCTGACCCGGGCAAGTTAATAGACTATTGAAATAGCCGTCCTAAACTTTAATAGAGAACAGGACGGCTATTTTTTATGTAAATTAGTATTGAGGGCTGAAAAATTCACAACAAATGTTACGGAAAAGTTTCCAAAGTGTTAAATTTTACTATAGAAAAAAATGATTGTCGGTGTTATAATCAGATGCAAATATTTGATACAAAGAGGTATTGAGATGAGTGAAGCAGTGAGCAGAAACACAAAGCGCATTTATAAGTGGGACAATCTGAAGTGTTTTTTAATTGTTATGGTTGTTATAGGACATTTTGTGAATCAGTATGCACCAATATCGAATACAATGAAAAGCCTTTCTCTTTTTATTTATTCCTTCCATATGCCGCTTTTTATTTTTTTGTCAGGATTATTACAGAAGAAGTGGGGTGCAAGGCATCCGTTTCGATGGGATAAGCCTATATATTATATTATGATTGGTTACACGTTGAAGTTTTGCATTTATGGAATTAAGTTATTATTTCATCAGGAAGCGGTATTTCAGTGGTTTGAAGATACAGGAATTCCATGGTATATGTTTGCCATGGCTGCTTTTATGCTTATGACATATTTGCTGCGTGAATTACCGCTGTGGTTTGTTATGCCGATCAGTATTATGATTGCATGTCTTGCTGGATATGATACGAATATTGGAAGCTTTCTTTATCTTTCAAGGATTATTGTATTTTTTCCTTTTTATTATGTGGGATATCATTTGGATATAAAGAAAGTGCAGGAGGTTTTAGATAAACTGTGGATTAAGTGTCTTTCTGCTATTTTTCTTACGGATATGATTTTATATACGTTAGCGAGAATCGAAGATAAGTATTCTTATATACGTCTTTTTACGGGAAGGAATGCGTATGAATTTATTAATGTAGAAGATTGTGGGGCAGTGCATCGTCTGGTATTCTATATGATTGCCTTTCTTATGGGAATTGCGATTATAAGCCTTGTGCCAAATCGTAAGATTCCGGTTATAGGAACAGTAGGTAAAAGAACGTTGCAGATTTATTTCTGGCATCGATTAGTGTTATATATACTTACATTTTCTGGTATGACAGATGAGCTTATTAAAAAGGTTCCATCTGGCTGGATATGGATTTATCTTGCGATTGCGGTGGTGCTTCCGTTTGTATTATCATTAAAAATTTTTGGCGTACCACTTACGTTTCTTAAAAACAGTGAGCATATCATGCTGACTGGAATAAACAGAGTTGCTGTGAATCTGTATAAATGGAAAGAGAGTACCCTTACGGTACTCCCTGTGTTAGAATTCGTTACAATTGTATTAATGCTGATTTATTATGGTGAGGATGTCGGCATCCTGTAGCACCTTTAACAGTTTTTGACAGAATGGAACTCCGAGCTGCGCGCACATTCTGTCGTAATGAAGAAATTTAATCTGTAAACGATCTGGATGTTCTGTTAAAATATCATATAGAGCATCCAGATTATTTCCAAAATATTCTGGAACATTCAGTTCAGTTTTTATGTTCGCATAAAAATCTTCTTTCTTTTTTATGGATAATCCATCGATTGTGATTGTCATTGTATATCATCCCCATAAAGTAAAGTAAAAGTTTCATAGTGATCATCTGTATAATAAATCTGACCGTCATCTGAGTAGATAATTCGTTTAGCTCCGCGGCTTTTTGCATTCAAAGTGTCGATATCGCACTCGTGGTAGGTTCTTCCAGAGACAACTGGTAATCGTTGTTCATAATTGCCGAAATAATCTCCACCGATACATTTGCCTGGAGCATAAGGTTCTAAGCTTCCGCCAGACCAGCCCAGTTTTTTTGCTTCTTTTTTTGTAATGAAATTCGTCGGAAGCTGTCTGTACTGGATAAGGTAGTTTGTCACATCTTCTTTAGATGTGTAGCTGCCGTTTTTGTTAAGATAATCATCCGTTTCATCGATTTGTTTCTTTTTAGAAGAAGCAGTGCCTGCATTGTCCGACTGTGAGGTGTCCGAAGTGTTTTTATCGGAATTATTAGTAATTGTTGAAGTGTATGTTCTGGTTTCTGTAGTGCTTTCTACATTAAAAGAGGAGTTACATCCGCTGATCGGAAGAACGACAAGTAATAATGTAGAAAGGATGGATAGAAAATACCATAATTTCTTTTTGAAATGCATTAAAATTCCTCCCTGCATTGTGATGATGTACTCTCGGAGTCTTTCTTATACTTGAGTTTATGGCTGATTTTCCGCCAGTTGCACCCGAATTTCATCAACGTACGCACCGCGTACGCCTCAAAAATTTGGATACAACTGACAAAAAAACTTCTCACAAAATCAAGCACAAAAAGATTCCGAGAGTACATTGTGTAATTTTAAATTTATATTCCTTCTGAAATTAGTATAACAAAAAGGAAAGAGGCAGTAAAGAAGCTGTAGAAAAATTTGTTTACGCAAATTTTCGCTTCCCTACTGCCTTTTTAGCAGAATATAAAAAAATGATAGAGTACGGTTACATGTCGCGTCCGATTCGACCAAATAAGGTAAGTAAATATAAACCGGACAGGCCGACAAGATCATAGATAAGACGGGAAAACCAGCTATTTTCTCCAAAAAAGAATGAGACAAGATTAAATTGGAATATGCCGATTAATCCCCAGGTAATCGCGCCAATAATAGCTAAAGTTAGAGCGGTATAATCAATCCACTTCATAAATAAATACTCCTTTCTGTGTTGGTTTTATCAGTATAACCATTTTCTATAAAATTATAAAAAGCGGAATAAATAAATTATATTTTTTGAAAAAGTGCAGATAATATTTATAAAACGATATGTACTCTCGGAATCTTTTTGTAAAGGCAAGTATATCAGATGCGCGGAAGAAGTATGTCATGCATTTCATGACGTGCAGCTTGCAGCAAGAATGCCGGGGCATTCTTGAATGAAGAATCAGAGACTACATTAATAAAGAAAGGAGTTTTATTGATGAAAAAATCAAAAATGTATGTGGTAATGTTACTGGCGGTAATGGTTGTGTGTGCTCTTGTCGGCTGTGGAATGAAAAATTCAAATGGAGAGGATATGGAAGCAACAACTGGATGGAGTGTGGAAGATCCTGATAATACAAAGGAAAATAATAAAGCGACAGAAGATACAAATGATACAGAGGATACAGGAGATACAGGAGATGGCATTATGGGTCATTTAGGGGCAGGCACTTTTGATACGTATGAAGATGCTAAAAATTATCTGAAGGATAAACTAGAAACAGATCATCAGGATATTTCGTACGAATTTCGTGAGGAAAATGAGAAACTTACTGCTTATAACAGTGAAAATCCAGGAGCAGAAGGATATGAGTTCCACGTATATGAAGCTGATGGTGGGAAAAAAACAGGGGATTATTACGTAGATAAAGATACTGGTAAAGTATATCTTTATACAGAAGATAATAAGATTACGGAGTATTAAAATTTAAGAATATCTGGGCATTCTTGAAAAGATGACAGATTGGAACAAGATGTAAAACAATGTTCCAATCTGTCATAGAATAAAATAAATAGAAAAAAATAGAAAAAATACTGGAAAAATATTACAAAATATGCTATGATATTTCCATAATAAATAAAAAAACATATATTATGGAAAGTGAGGAATAAAGATGACATTTGACATGTTTCAGGAATACATAGAGGAGCATATTTTAGAAGGCTGGAAAAGTGATGTGGAATTAGATGTTGCTATGGTAACGAAGAACAATGGGGTACAGTTAAGAGGACTGTATATTAAGAGTAAGGAGATGAATGTTTCTCCGGCAATCTATCTGGATGAGTATTATAGTTATTATTTAAAAGGGGAGAGTCTGGAAGAGATTATTCGCAGAATTCGAGAAGAATATGAATGGAAGATTTCACGAGTTGCGGATTATCATTTTAAGTTGGAGAAGTTTGAGTATGTAAAGGACAGAATTATTTATCGGCTTGTGAATTATAAGAAGAATGAAGAGATTTTAGAAGATTGTCCTTATTTAAAGTTGTATGATCTCGCGCTGACATTTCGCTGGGTGGCACATAGTGATGATATAGGGATTTCTACAGCGCTTGTAACGAATCAGGAGATGGAAGCGTGGGGGATTTCTATGAACGAGCTTTTGTTAGCGGCAAGAGAGAATACACCGAGATTATTTCCGGCACAGATGGTGGATATGGATGAGATGATTCAGAGAGCAGGGGTTTGTATGCCAATGGATCGTTCGGCGATCCCTATGTATATTATGACGAACAGACAGGAAGTGAATGGGGCTTCTGTACTGTTATATGATGATGTATTGCAGACATTTGCCTTGAAAAAGAAGACAGATTTTTATATTCTGCCGAGCAGTATCCATGAAGTGATTCTGGTGCCGTCAGATAGAATTGATAATCCATCAGATCTTTTTACTATGGTAGAGGATGCAAATAGAACAGTAGTTGCCCTAGGAGATATATTATCAGATTCTGTATATTATTATAATAGAGAAAAGAATCAGATTGTACCAGTTACAGAGGAAAAGAGAATTGTGTAGAATTTCATAATATATTTGTGCAAGTCTTTCAAAATTCTGTTGATGAAAGCATCTGGTTGAAAATATAAAGGGCTGTGCTATACTTGTAGTTACATTTATTTTGTTTAGAGAGCAGGTGACATCAAAGTGAAGAAATGGAAGATATTGTTGAATATTATTATGGAATTGCTTGTGTTTTTTGGTATGGCAATGATTTTGATTTTTGGAATTCCAAAGTTGATGGGGTTTTTCTGGCCATTTGTAGCCAGTTGGATATTGGCGTTACTAGCCACACCGTTATGTAATTTCCTGGAAAAGCATATTAAGCTGAATAAAAAGTGGTCTTCGGCTGTAATTATTATTTTGGTTTTGGTGCTGATTGCAGGGTTAGGATATATTGCGATAACGAAGCTTGGAAGGGAGTTAATGGAACTTTTTTCTGGAGCGCCGGCATATTATGGATATGTGAAGACGACCATAAAGCTGTTGAGTAAGAACCTTACAGATATAGTTTCTCCAATTTCGGCTGATTTTGGTAATCAGATACAGGTCTTTTTTAATAATCTTCTTAGCCAGATGGGCGGAGTGATTAATAAGTTTGCTCCAAAAGGAGTGGAGATGATGGGAACAGCAGCGGCAGATCTGACGAATGGATTTATCGGAACGATTGTGATGATTATTTCAGCATATTTTTTTATTGCGGATAGAGAGAGACTGGGGGAATTTTTCTGGAAGGTAGTTCCGGAAGATATTGGACAGACGGCAAGGGATATTAAGGATAAAGTTTTTGCTGCTCTGGGTGGATTTTTCGTAGCGCAGGTTAAAATAATGTGTATTGTTTTTGTGATTTTACTGATAGGATTTTTAATTATTGGTAACCCATATGCGCTTTTACTTGCGTTAGTAATTTCCATTGTGGACCTGCTGCCTATTTTAGGGACGGGAACGATATTGATACCATGGACTCTTATCTGTTTTTTACAAAGAGATTATCGTCAGGCGATGTTCCTTATCATTTTATATGTTGTGTGTCTGGTTGCAAGACAGTTCCTGCAGCCAAAGATGATAGCTGATAGCGTGGGACTAGATTCAATGACGACGCTTGTATTAATTTACAGTGGGTATAAGTTGGACGGGATGAAGGGAATGATTCTGGCGTTACTTATGGGGGTTGTTATTATCACATTATATAAACTGGGATTATTTGACCGAAAGATTCAGAGGATGAACAGACTGTTGTATGAATACAGACATTGTGAAGATAATATTACTCGAAAAATGTAAAATATGATAAAAATTCAGATAATTATGTAGAATAATTATAATTATCTGAAAATATATTGACTTGTATCTAGCATTGTGCTAAAATAATGCTATCCTGACCGGGAGAAGGCAGGTAGTTTGATAATGGAGGTATTCCGATGTTTAAGGGAAGAGTGAAGTGGTTTAACAATCAGAAGGGGTATGGGTTTATACAGGATGAGAGTGGCAAAGATATCTTTGTACATTATACAGGACTGAATATGCCAGGCTTTAAATCATTAGAAGAAGGGAATGAAGTAGAGTTTGATATTGTTCAGGGAGAGAAAGGACCGCAGGCTTCAAATGTTGTGAGGCTTTAAAAATACATGGGATGATGCCGTTGCAGTAATTGATTTGCAACGGCTTTTTTTGTATAATAAACAAAGAATAGAAGATGAATATAAAATAGAAACTTGAGGAAATGATAATGAGACTTTATTTGATTCGACATGGAGAAACCGCACTGAATGCGAAGGGGTGTTATTATGGAAGAACAGATGCCGTTCTTTCTGAAAAAGGGATTTCCCAGGCAAGATATTTAAAAGAAATCTTAAAAGAGGTTTCTTTTGATTATATAGTAGCAAGTCCATTAGTTCGTGCATATAATACAGCACAGATTGTGATGGAAGAGCGAGAGCAGGAGATCTTTGGTGATCGACGACTTATGGAACAGGATTTTGGTATATTTGAGGGGATGACTTATAAAGAAATACAGAGTAATTATCCAAAAGAGTTAGATGCCTGGAATGAAGAATTTTCTACATACAGGATTCCAAAAGGAGAAAGTTTTGCAGATGTGCGCAGCAGGACAGAAGATTTTTTGAGGGATATTCCGTCAGGAAGAGAATCTAAGGGAGAAAAGATGCTTATTGCGGCACATAAGGGGACACTTGGACATCTTTTGGCGGCGATGCTGAAGTTACCGCTGGATGGATACTGGAACTTTGTATTTGAACAGGGATGTTATAGTGTAGTTGATCTGGAAGATGGCTATGCAATTATACGAAAGTTAAATGCAAGCATTTTGGTTGAAGGAGAACCGGCATCCGTAAAAAGTGTGAAATAACAAGGGTAGAAAAAGCAGAGACAGGACAAGTGATTGTGTAACTAGAGAAGACAACAAGGAAGGGAATAAATAAACAGAGGCAAAAGAATGGACTTATTTGAATATATGAGTATGCAGAGGAAAAAGGAAGAATCGCCTCTTGCGGTGAGAATGCGTCCTAAAAATCTTGATGAAGTTGTAGGACAGCAGCATATTATAGGAAAAGATAAACTTTTATATCGTGCGATCAAGGCGGATAAGATTAGCTCGCTGATTTTTTATGGTCCTCCTGGAACAGGAAAGACAACATTAGCAAAAGTAATCGCGAATACGACGAGTGCAGATTTTGTGCAGATGAATGCAACTACTTCGGGTAAGAAGGATATGGAACAGGCAGTATCTCAGGCTAAAGATGCATTTGGTATGTATGGTAAGAAAACGATATTGTTTATTGACGAGATTCATCGTTTTAATAAGGCACAGCAGGATTATCTGTTGCCGTTTGTGGAAGATGGTACGGTCATTTTGATTGGAGCAACAACAGAGAATCCGTATTTTGAAGTGAATAGCGCCCTGCTTTCCCGTTCCCAGATTTTTCATCTGGAACCATTGTCACAGAAAGATATTTGTAAATTAGTGAAAACTGCAGTGGAAGATAATGAAAGAGGGATGGGAGCATATGGTGCGGAAATCACAGAGGAAGCAGCACAGTTTATTGCGCAGATGGCAGGGGGAGATGCAAGAAGAGCGCTTAATGCAGTAGAGCTTGGTATATTGACTACAGAGCCGGATGAGAATGGAAGGACATTAATTGACTTGACAGCAGCGGAAGAATGTATTCAAAGAAAAGCAGTGAACTATGACAGGGATGGCGATAATCATTACGATACAATTTCTGCATTTATAAAAAGTATGAGAGGAACAGATCCGGATGCAGCTGTGTTTTATCTGGCACGCATGCTTGATGCAGGCGAAGATCCAAAGTTTATTGCCCGGAGAATCATGATATGCGCCTCAGAAGATGTGGGCAATGCAGATCCGCAGGCGTTAGTAGTTGCAGTAGCAGCTTCTCAGGGAGTCGAGAGGATTGGTATGCCGGAAGCTAGAATTTTGTTGTCGCAGGCGGCAGCCTATGTGGCAAGTGCACCAAAAAGTAATGCGTGTATCATGGCGGTAGATAAGGCGTTATCTATGGTACGGAGCCAGAATACAGGGCAGGTTCCTCCGTATTTAAGAGATGCTCATTACGGAGGAGCAAAAAAATTAGGACATGGAATTGGTTATAAATATGCGCATGATTATCCGGAAAACTATGTAAAACAACAGTATCTTCCAGATGAGGTAAAAGAGGAACGATTTTATATTCCTACAGAAAATGGTTATGAGAATCATATAAAAGAGTACTTAAAACATTTAAGAGAGGATCGTTAAAAAAGAATTGTTATGAAAAAAGTAAAAAGAATAGCAGCATTGTTGATAGTAATCTTTTTGATCGCGATGGTTTTTGTTACATTATATTGTGCGATTACGGGGAGTCCATATTTTATGGCATCTTTGTTTACGATGCTTGCGTTACCGTTATTGATTTATGCATATATGTTTATCTATCGAATCGTAAAAGATAAAAACGAGAAAAAATAATCATTTTTTTCTTGACAATTATTTATTAATAAGATATTATATAAAAAGTAAGAGTTACTGTTATTGATTTAGCGGTAGTTATATCTTTTATGAGTTACTATAATATAATGTTTCAGAATTACGGGAGTAGCGTTAGCTACGGAGTAATTCGTGACATCATGTAATAATGGGATTAATAAATATGATTTAATATAAGAAAGGGGTTTATTATGCCAGAATTAAAAGGAACAAAAACAGAACAGAATTTAATGACAGCTTTTGCAGGAGAATCTCAGGCAAGAAACAAGTATTCTTATTTTGCAAGTAAGGCAAAAAAAGAAGGATATGTTCAGATTGCAAATATTTTTGAAGAAACAGCTAATAATGAGAAAGAACATGCAAAGATGTGGTTTAAACTCCTTGAAGGAGGAGCAATCCGCTCTACGATCGAGAATCTTCAGGCAGCAGCAGAAGGTGAGAACTATGAGTGGACAGATATGTATGCAACTTTTGCAAAAGAAGCAAGAGAAGAAGGTTTTGATGATATTGCGGAGAAGTTCGAAGGCGTTGGCGCCATTGAAAAGGAACATGAAGCAAGATATTTAAAACTTCTTGATAATGTACAGAAAGAAATCGTTTTCTCCAGAGATGGCGATACGATTTGGCAGTGTGCAAACTGTGGACATATCTGTGTTGGAAAGAAAGCACCAGATGTATGTCCGGTATGTGATCATCCACAGTCTTATTTCCAGATTAAAGCAGAGAATTTCTAGATTTTATATAGACGAAAAAAGAAACCATGCCCTATCCCATCTGCGACTAAAGAGCAGATGGGATAGGGCATGGTTTCTTTTTTTCTGACCATCTTAAATCCACAGATCTGGAAATTTTCATTTTAATGAACAGCATAGACTTCTGGGCAATCCCATTATTACCCAAAAAAAATTTAAATACTAATTTCATCTGCAGCCAAAGAACAGAAAACCAGAAATTTAATAAAACAGAAAATGTGATGTCGGAGCGAGTAAAAATGCCGAGCAGGCATTTTCTACGCTGCGACTATCTTCACATTTTCTGTTTTATTAAATTTCTGGTTTTCGTTTCCTTAGCCTCATAAATTAGTATTAAAAAAAGAAAGGAAAAGTACTTGACAAAAATATTTGTGTCGTATATAATAGCCAACTGTAAAGCAAAACTACTTTACATGACATGAGGTGAGAGACTATTGGATAGAATAGTAGAGAAGTCATTACTTTTTGATTTTTATGGTGAATTGCTGACACAGCACCAGAAAGATGTTTATGGTGAATACATTCAGAATGATTTATCTCCTACAGAGATTGCATCAATTCGAGGAATCAGCCGGCAGGGTGCGCATGATTTGATTAAGAGATGTGAGAAGATTCTTACAGATTACGAGAATCGTCTTCATCTGGTAGAGCATTTTCAAAAAGTAAAGAAGACAGTAGCTTCCATTCATACATGTGCAGAAGAGATTGCGGAGTGTGATGATAAGTCCGTTGTCAGAGAAAAGATTGCACAGATTGCAGAACTGTCCAGTAAGATACTGGAAGAGTATTAAGAGCAGGGAGATTTTGTTATGGCATTTGAGAGCCTTACGGATAAATTACAGAATGTTTTTAAGAATTTAAGAAGCAAGGGCCGTCTGACAGAAGCTGACGTAAAGGAAGCGATGAAGGAAGTAAAGAGAGCCCTGTTGGAAGCGGATGTTAACTTCCGTGTAGTAAAATCCTTTGTCAAGACAGTAACTGACAGAGCGATAGGACAGGATGTTCTGACTGGACTTAATCCAGGTCAGATGGTAATAAAGATTGTAAAAGAAGAGATGGAATCTTTAATGGGTTCCGAGATGACAGAACTGGTAATTAAGCCGGGGAATGAGATAACCGTTTTTCTTATGGCAGGTCTTCAAGGTGCAGGTAAGACAACAACCTGTGCAAAGATTGCCGGACAGCTCAAGAAGAAAGGGAAAAAGCCTTTATTAGTTGCCTGTGACGTATATCGTCCGGCAGCGATCAAGCAGTTGGAAGTGAATGGTGCAAAGCAGGGAGTACCTGTGTTTACTATGGGAGATAAGCAGAATCCTGTAGATATTGCCAAGGCTTCTATTGAGCATGCCAGAGAGAATGACAATAATATTGTTATTTTGGATACTGCGGGTCGTCTTCATGTAGATGAGTCTATGATGGAGGAGCTGCAGAATATAAAAGCGAACGTTGATGTGACACAGACTGTATTAGTTGTAGATGCTATGACAGGTCAGGATGCAGTGAATGTAGCGAAGACTTTTGAAGAGAAGGTTGGCATCGACGGCGTTATCTTAACTAAGCTTGACGGTGATACCAGAGGTGGTGCGGCACTTTCTATCCGCGCGGTAACAGGTAAGCCGATATTATATGTAGGTATGGGTGAGAAACTCGAAGATTTACAGCAGTTTTATCCAGACCGAATGACAAGCCGTATTCTTGGAATGGGAGATGTATTTACTCTTATTGAGAAAGCGGAGAATGCAGTGGATGAAGAAGAAGCAAGAAAGTTAGAGCAGAAGCTTCGAAAAGCAGAGTTTGGCTTTGATGATTTTCTTTCTCAGATGCAGCAGATTAAGAAGATGGGTGGTCTTACAGATATCCTTTCTATGATTCCAGGTGTAGGAAGCCAGCTTAAGAATGTAGACATAGATGATGGAGCGATGGACAGCATTGAAGCAATCATTTATTCTATGACACCGGAAGAGAGAGCAAACCCAAGTATTTTGAACCCTTCCAGGAAGAAGAGAATTGCAGCAGGAGCTGGTGTAAAGCTTCAGGATGTGAATAAGCTTTGCAAACAGTTTGAGCAGTCACGTAAGATGATGAAGCAGATGAATGGAATGATGGGAAAGGGTGGCCGCAGAAAAGGCGGATTTAACCTTGGTGGAATGAAGCTTCCATTTTAAATATAAATTTAAAAAGTTTAATTAACGATGGTATCCGGGTAACCGGTTCCAATATAGATGAATGAATTATACACAAATATTATGAAAGAGGTGAATCACATGGCAGTAAAAATGAGATTAAAAAGAATGGGTAAAAAGAGAAATCCTATCTATAGAATTGTAGTTGCAGATGCAAGATCTCCAAGAGATGGAAGAAACATCGACGAAATCGGTTTATACGATCCTAACCAGGAACCATGCGTAGTTAATATCGATGAAGAAGCAGCTAAAGACTGGCTTTCTAAAGGAGCTCAGCCAACAGACACAGTTGCAAGATTATTAAAGAATGCCGGTATTGAGAAATAATAACTGGAGGCTAATATAATGAAAGAATTAGTAAGAGTTATAGCAGTTTCTCTCGTTGATCATCCGGACGAAGTTGCTGTCACAGAGAAGGAGACAGAGAACTCCATTATCTTAGAATTACATGTTGCTCCAGATGATATGGGCAAAGTAATTGGCAAACAGGGACGTATTGCAAAGGCAATCCGTACGGTTGTAAAGGCAGCGGCATCCCGCGATGATAAAAAAGTGATAGTTGATATCGCACAGTAATAGGCATTTGAAATGTTACCTGTAAATATTTGAGCAGGTAACATTTTTTTCTATACAGGGAAGAATTCAACGGCAGAATGGAGATAATAAGGTATGGAAGATTTATTTCAGATTGGTATTATTACGGGAACACATGGACTGAAAGGTGAAGTCAAAGTTTTTCCAACAACAGATGATAAAGAAAGATTCCTCGACTTAGATACGGTCATTATTGACACAGGTAAGGAACTGGTTGAGAAGAAGGTGCAGTATTGTAAGTTTTTCAAACAGTTTGTTTTTGTAAAGTTTGAAGGACTGGATGATATTAATGACGTAGAAAAGTATAAGAGATGTCCTCTTAAAGTTACGAGAGAGAATGCTGTTCCATTAGAAGAGGATGAATACTATGTTGCAGATTTGCTGGGCCTTACGCTTGTTGACGAAAGTGGTGTAACGATCGGTGAGCTTGTTGATGTTATAGAGACTGGTGCGAATGACGTGTACGAAGTAAAAACATCCGATGGAGGTCATGTACTTCTTCCGGCAATCAAAGATTGTATTCTTGATGTGGATATGGATGAGAAAATTATTTTGGTTCATATGCTGAAAGGGCTGGTGGACTAATGAATTTCCATGTACTCACTCTGTTTCCGGATATGATTGAGGCAGGGCTTCATACGAGTGTAACCGGAAGAGCGTTACAGAATGGATATATTCATCTGAATGCGGTAAATATACGAGATTATTCCAAAGATAAACATAAACATGTGGATGATTATCCTTATGGTGGAGGAGCGGGAATGGTGATGCAGCCGGAACCGATTTATCTTGCGTATGAGGATATTACACAGAATATAGAGAAAAAACCAAGAGTAGTTTATGTGACACCACAGGGAGCTGTTTTTAATCAATCAATGGCGGAAGAGTTTGCTAAAGAAGAAGATCTGATTTTTCTATGTGGACATTACGAAGGGGTAGATGAAAGAATTTTAGAAGAAATCGTAACAGATTATGTATCGATTGGTGATTATGTCCTTACGGGCGGAGAACTGCCGGCAATGGTCATGATTGATGCGGTTTCCCGTCTTGTACCCGGAGTTTTGAATAATGAAGAATCTGCTGAATTTGAGTCGTTCCATGACAATCTTTTAGAGCATCCCCAGTATACAAGACCGGTAGAATTCCATGGGAAAAGGGTTCCGGATGTGCTTTTGTCCGGTCATCATGGTAATGTGGATAAATGGCGGCGGGAACAGTCGTTGAAGAGAACTTTAGAAAGGCGGCCTGATTTGTTAGAGAAGGCTGACTTATCTAAAGATGATGAAAAGTATTTAAAAAAGTTAAAAAAAGACTTGCATGACCAGGCATAGTATGGTACACTTAACAAGTTGTGAAAAAAGGTGGTCCGCTTTTACATTTAGGTATTAAGAACACCGAGAATATATAGGAGGTCACACATGAAAGATATTATTAAAAGCATTGAAGATGCACAGTTAAAACCAGAAGTTGATAGTTTCCGCGTTGGAGATACAGTTCGTGTTTCTGCAAAGGTAGTAGAAGGTTCACGTGAGCGTATCCAGGTATTTGAAGGAACTGTTATTAAGAGACAGAACGGTGGAGCAAAAGAAACTTTCACAGTAAGAAAGTTCTCCAATGGTGTTGGTGTTGAGAAGACATGGCCATTACATTCTCCAATCGTTACAAAGATTCAGGTAGTAAGAAAAGGTAAAGTAAGAAGAGCTAAACTTTACTACTTACGTGAGAGAATCGGTAAGAAAGCTAAGGTAAAAGAATTAGTTAAATAGTATCACAAAAATCGGGGCGAGTATTTATACTTGCCCTGTTTTTCCATACAGATTTCCGGGAAACAGGTGAAAACAGATGAAAAATTATCGATATTTAGAAAGAAGAAATTTGATGATCCGCCGAATTGGTCTATGGGTCGGAGAGATTGCAGCAGCAATTCTGTTAGCATTTTTGGTTATTCAGTTTTGTTTTCAGACAGTAACCGTCCATGGGGATTCTATGCAACCTGCATATTATGATGGAGATACTGTGTTGGTAAATAAACTGGATTATCGATTCGGCAGTCCGAAGAGGCTTGATGCGGTTATTTTAGAACTTGAGAATGGCTCTACAACACATTATTCCGTAAAGCGGGTTATTGGTCTGCCGGGTGAAACTGTAAAGATAGAGAATGGAAAGATTTATATAAATAATAAAGAACTGAAAGGTTTTTCAGAGGAAGAAATCCTTTCAGCAGGTTTAGCTGCATATGATGTGGCACTGGAAGATGATGAGTATTTTGTGATGGGAGATAACTGTAATAACAGTGAAGATTCAAGAGTATCTAATATTGGAAACATCAAACGTTCACAATTTGTCGGTAAAATAACAGGTACGATTCATAAAGCAAAGAGACAGTAGGAAGAATAGCAGGAGGGAAAGAAATGCATTTTCAGTGGTATCCTGGTCATATGACAAAGGCCAGAAGAATGATGCAGGAGAATATCAAGTTAATTGATATTGTAGTGGAACTGGTAGATGCCAGAGTTCCGCTTAGCAGTAAAAATCCGGACATAGATGAACTGGCAAGGAATAAGTATCGTCTTATTGTGCTAAATAAGGCAGATATGGCAGATGCAAAAACAACGGCAGCGTGGCAGAGTTATTTTGAAGCAAAAGGTTTTTTTGTGGCAAAGGTGAACTCACAAAAAGGTGCCGGAATGAAAGAAGTAAAGTCTCTGATAGAAAAGGTCTGTCAGGAAAAAAAGGCAAGAGATAAAAAAAGAGGAATATTAAACCGTCCACTACGTGCGATGGTTGTAGGAATTCCGAATGTAGGAAAGTCTACTTTTATCAATTCTTTTGCAGGCAAAGCCTGTGCGAAGACAGGAAATAAGCCAGGTGTTACAAAGGGAAAGCAGTGGATTAAGATTAATAAGAATGTCGAGCTTTTAGATACGCCAGGTATTTTATGGCCGAAATTTGAAGATCAGGCAGTTGGACTCCGACTGGCATTAATTGGTTCTATTAAAGAAGAGATTCTTAATACAACAGAGATGGCAATTGCGTTTATTGATTTCCTGAAGAAAACCTATAAAGGGGTACTGGAAGAAAGATATGCTGTAGATGAGGGCAAAGAGAATTTAGAGATTCTTGAAGAAATTGCAAGAGTGAGAGGATGTCTGATGAAAGGAAATCAGATGGATATTGACAAAGCAGGACGACTTCTTTTAGAGGATTTCCGTTCCCTGCGTCTTGGCAAGTTGTCTTTGGAGGTGCCAGATGAGCAATAAAGAAATTGAAACAGAGAAGAACAGTGAGAAAGAAACGAGTGGGACAAAGGAAAACAGTACTGCAAAAAATATTTTAGGTACGATCGCATACATAGCCGGTGTCTGTATTTTTGTATTTCTTATTTTACATTTTGTAGGACAGAGAACAGTGGTTAATGGAAATTCTATGGATACCACATTGGCAAATGGACAGAATCTGGTTATGGATAAGCTTTCCTATCGTTTTCATGATCCAAAGAGATATGATATTATCATTTTCCCTGGACCAGAAGAAGAAGGAATGCATCCGTATTATATTAAGCGGATTATCGGAATGCCAGGTGAAACCGTCCAGATTAAAGATGGAAAGGTCTATATTAACGATAAAGAGCTAAAGAGTGATGTATATGGCATTACAGATTATATTGATTATCCGGGAATAGCCGAGGAGCCGGTGACATTAGGGAAGGATGAGTATTTCTGTTTAGGGGATAATCGTCCGGTCAGTCAGGATAGCCGTTATGAGATTGTTGGCCCCGTAAAGCGTTCACAGATTGTTGGCAAGGTATGGATAAGAATCTGGCCATTAAATAAGTTTGGAAAAGTTTCCTGATTTGATAAAGTATCTTAAAAAGTATCTTGAATGGAAGGTGTCTGCGAAATATGGCTAGAAGAGCAAGGAAGAACCAGGAAGTAAGACTGGGAAGGCGGCAGCGCAGAAGAAAAGAACAGAGAAGAAAGAACGTGAAAGAAGTGATTGGTACAATACTGTATCTTGTTATTTTATGTGCGATAGTATATTTTATACTTCACTATGTAGGACAGAGGACAGTTGTACGAGGAGATTCTATGGATACGACTCTCTCTGATGGACAGAACCTTATCATGGATAAATTATCCTACCGTTTTCATGAACCAGAAAGATATGATATTGTTATTTTTCCGGGACCGGAAGAATATGGAGAACACCCGTATTATATAAAGCGTATTATAGGGCTGCCGGGAGAAACGGTGCAAATAAAAAAGGGCAAGGTTTATATCAATGGAAAGAAGCTAAAAAGCGATATATACGGCATTACGGATTATATCGATGAGGCAGGTGTGGCAAAGAGTGCGCAAAAACTTGGTAAGGATGAGTATTTTTGTTTGGGAGATAACCGTCCTGTCAGTTATGACAGCCGCTATGAGGAGGTTGGTCCGGTACACCGTTCACAAATTATTGGTAAGGTATGGATAAGAATCTGGCCGTTAAATAAGTTTGGAAAGGTTTCTTAAAAAATGAAAAGTATTACTGCTATAAAAGAAGAATTTAAAAATCTTACCCCAGAAGAAATTTCTGCACAGATTGTATTGTATCAGAACGATGAAAGAAAAGGCGTACAGAGTTTTTTACTTTCTCAGAAAAAAAAGGTGGAAAAGTATTATCAGGAAGTAGAGAGAATAGAGAATCTGTGCCGGTTTGAGAAAGAATACAGTCAATATGAGTTTATTTGTGGAATCGATGAAGTGGGCCGGGGACCATTAGCAGGTCCGGTTGTAGCCGGAGCGGTTGTTTTGCCAAAAGAAAGCAGAATCTTATACATTAATGATTCAAAGAAGCTTTCTGCAAAAAAGAGAGAAGAATTATTTGAGGTAATTCAAAAAGAAGCGGTTTCTGTAGGAATCGGAATGGCTTCTCCAGAGCGTATTGATGAAATCAATATTTTACAGGCAACGTATGAAGCGATGCGCCAGGCGGTTGCAAATCTGTCTGTGAAGCCAAGTCTGTTATTAAATGATGCAGTAACGATTCCGGGAATGGACATGAAACAGGTTCCGATTATCAAGGGAGATGCCAAAAGTATTTCTATCGGAGCAGCAAGTATTATGGCAAAAGTTTACAGAGATCGTATGATGGAAGAGTATGATCATATTTTCCCAGGATATGATTTTGCATCCAATAAGGGATATGGTTCTAAGGAACATATCGAGGCGATACATCGACAGGGTCCATGTCCAATACATCGCCGCAGTTTCCTTAAAAACATTTGTGGGGAGCAGATTTAAAGGAATGGAGAAGGCAGCAGTGCGAAGAAATTACGGAATGGCTGCAGAGGAAGCAGCAGCTCTTTTTCTTGAGGAAAAGGGGATTCGCATACTGGAGAGAAACTTTCGAAGTTACCATGGAGAAATTGATATTATTGCGCTGGAAAAAGAAACCATTCTTATTGTGGAAGTAAAGATGAGAAGAAGCAAAGAATGTGGTACTCCGGCGGAAGCAGTTAATTTAAAAAAACAAAAAAGAATCTGTTATACATTAAATTATTATCGTATGAAAAAACAGCTTATGGACACAACTGCTGTTCGATTTGATGTTATAGAAGTAGATAAAGATTTACAATGTCACTGGATAAAGAATGCATTTGAGTTTCAGGAATAAGTGTTAGATTGAATTAGAAACTGTGGAGAAAGCTATGAAGTTTGTATATGCTAATGAGAATCATTCGACAATGATAAATGAGAAAAACGGGGTAGTATTCCTTACATTTCCAAAGCTTGTGAAGGCTGGAGTATGTCATGGTTTTTCTACTCGAATCGGCGGTGTAAGTGAAGGATATCTTTCTTCAATGAATCTGTCGTTTACTCGTGGAGACGATCCACAAAAAGTACAGGAGAATTTTCAAAGAATCGGAGAAGCAATTGGTTTTAATGCAGCAGATCTGGTGTTGTCTTCTCAGATTCATGAGACCAGGATTCGTAAAGTTACAGCAAAGGATAAGGGCGATGGCATTATAAGAGAAACAGTGCCGGGAATTGATGCACTTATTACAGATGAGAAAGGGATTCCCCTCTATACTTCTTATGCCGATTGTGTTCCTCTTCTTTTTTATGATCCGGAACACCATGTGGCTGGAATGGCTCATTCTGGCTGGCGTGGTACTGTAAAAAAGATTGGAGCAAAGTTTGTAGCATATATGCAAAATGAATACGGAAGTAAGCCGGAAAATATTATTGCGGCAATTGGTCCGTCTATTTGCCGAAACTGCTATGAAGTTGGTGAAGAAGTTGCAGATGCATTTAAGAAAGTTTTTTTGCCGGAGGAAATACCGTTGATCATGGATGATAAAGGTAATGGAAAGTATCAGTTGGATTTATGGAAGGTAAATGAACTCATACTTACGCAGGCGGGAATCCGCAAGGAGAATCTGGATATCACAGACATTTGTACCTGTTGTAATAGCGACAAGTTATTTTCACATAGAGCAAGTCATGGGAAAAGAGGAAATATGGGCTGTTTTATGTGTCTGTAACTTTTTAAAATTTCGCAGCAAGAATGCCGAGACATTCTTGAATTATATGATTTATGTCAGGAATCTTTGAATAAATGGAGAAGAAGAATGAAAAAACATTTGCATATTATTGCCTCGGTTGAATCGGGAAGTATTGCTGAAGAACTTGGTTTAGAGCCGGGGGATGCCATAGAGGAAATCAACGGAAATGAAATAGAAGACATATTTGATTATCAGTATTATGTGGAAGAAGAGTATTTAGATGTGCTGGTTCTCACAAAAGACGGGGAAGAGTGTGTATTGGAGATTGAGAAAGATGAGGATGAAGATTTGGGAATTACTTTTGAGTCTTCTCTCATGGATGAATACCACTCCTGCTGTAATAAATGTATGTTCTGCTTTATTGACCAGATGCCTCCGGGAATGAGAGAAACACTTTACTTTAAAGATGATGATTCACGTTTGTCTTTTTTACAGGGGAATTATATTACATTAACCAATATGCGTGATAAAGACATCGAAAGAGTGATTCGGTATCATTTATCACCAATTAATATCTCTGTTCATGCAACGAATCCAGAGCTTCGATGTAAGATGCTTCACAATCGTTTTGCAGGAGATATTTTAGAAAAAATAGGACGACTTTATAAAGCAGGCATTCGCATGAACAGTCAGGTCGTACTGTGTAAAGGATTGAATGATGGAGAAGAACTTGATCGGACGATATCTGATCTTGGAAAGTTTCTTCCGTACATGGAAAGTTTATCTGTCGTTCCGGTTGGTCTTACAAAGTACAGAGAAGGTCTTGCTCCGCTTGAGCTTTTTGAAAAAGAAGATGCAGGTAAAGTACTGAAGCAGATTCATAAATGGCAGGATTATTTTCGTGAAAATTATGGAACAACCTTTGTTCATGCAAGCGATGAATGGTTTATTCTCGCAGAACAGGAATTCCCAGATGAGGCGTATTATGAAGGCTATGGACAGCTTGAAAATGGTGTCGGTATGATGCGGCTTTTGCTAGAGGAAGTAAAAGAACACCTTGCGGAGCTTACCGGTGATGATCGGGAAAAACATGTAGCAATCGCGACAGCGAAACTTGCTTATCCAACGATTAAGAAGCTTGCAGCGGATGTGGAAACGAAATTCCCTGGTATTAAGATAGATGTGTACTGCATTACTAATAAATTTTTTGGTGAACATATTACAGTTTCAGGTCTTTTGACCGGACAGGATATTATTGCACAGTTAAAAGGAAAGGCGCTTGGAGAGGAGCTCCTCCTTCCATGCAATGTGTTAAAAGCTGATGAGGATATTTTCCTTGATGACATTTCATTAAAGGAACTTTCCGATTCTTTACAAGTTCCCGTAAATATTATACAATCAGAGGGAAGAGACTTTGTTGATAAAATTATTACGATAGAGAATGGAGGAAATTATGAGTAAACCGGTTGTTGCGGTGGTAGGCCGCCCGAATGTAGGGAAATCTACGCTGTTTAATGCGTTAGCAGGAAGCAGGATTTCAATAGTAGAAGACACACCAGGAGTAACAAGGGACCGTATCTATGCGGAGGTCAGCTGGTTAGACTATCAGTTTACCCTGATTGATACCGGAGGAATTGAACCTGAGTCTGATGACATTATCATTTCACGAATGAGGGAACAGGCAGAGACAGCAATTATGACAGCAGATGTTATTTTGTTCCTTGTAGATGTACGTCAGGGACTTGTAGATGCAGATTTTAAAGTGGCAGATATGTTACGCCGTTCGCATCGTCCGGTTCTTCTTGTCGTAAACAAAGTAGATAACTTTGAAAAATATATGCCGGATGTCTATGAATTTTATAATCTTGGTCTTGGTGATCCGATTCCTGTTTCTGCACAGGGCAAACTTGGAATAGGTGATATGTTAGATCATGTAATTGAACAGTTTGAAACACCGGCACGAGAAGAGGAAGAGGAAGATGAACGTCCGAAGATTGCGGTAATCGGTAAACCGAATGCAGGTAAGTCTTCGATTATCAATAAGCTTCTTGGAGAAGAACGAGTGATTGTATCTCCGGTTGCAGGAACGACAAGAGATGCGATTGATACAACGGTAAAGCGTAATGGTCAGGAATATATCTTTATTGATACAGCGGGGCTTCGTAGAAAGAGTAAGATTAAAGAAGAATTAGAGCGTTACAGTATTATTCGTACCGTTACAGCCGTAGAGCGTTGTGATGTTGCCGTTTTGATTATTGATGCAACGGAAGGAATTACGGAGCAGGATGCAAAGATTGCAGGAATTGCCCACGAACGTGGTAAAGGTATGATTATTGCAGTGAACAAGTGGGATCTTGTGGAAAAAGATAATACCACGATGAAGAAGTTCACAGAAAAGATTCGCGAAAAGCTTTCCTATATGCCATATGCGGAACTGATTTTCCTTTCTGCAAAGACAGGACAGAGACTTCCAAAGCTTTTTGATATGATTGATGCCGTAATTGAAAACTGTGCCCTTCGTGTACAGACAGGTGTCTTAAATGAAATTCTTACCGAAGCAATGGCTATGAAGCAGCCACCATCAGATAAAGGTAAGCGTTTACGAATTTACTATATTACTCAGGTTTCTGTAAAGCCGCCGACATTTGTTATGTTCATTAACGAGAAGAAACTGACACATTTTTCATATACCAGATATATTGAGAATCAGATCCGTACGACATTTGGTTTTCGTGGTACTCCGATCCATTTCATCTATCGTGAGAGAAAGGAGAAGTAAATGACTGCTGTATATTATGTGCTTGTAATTGTGGTAGGCTATTTTTGCGGCTGCATTGAAAGTGGTTACCTTGTAGGAAAGTTATGCGGAATGGATATTCGTGACTATGGAAGCGGGAATTCTGGTACAACGAATGTACTTCGTGTACTTGGTAAAACTCGTGCATTACTTACTTTCCTTGGAGATGCATTAAAAAGCTTTGTTCCGGTACTTATTGTAAAGTTTGTATTATGTCCGGCTGTACCAGATTTGAATGCAGAACTGATTCAGCTTGTTACAGGGTTTGCGGCAGTAATGGGACATGATTATCCTGTTTTCTTAAAGTTTAAAGGAGGAAAAGGAATTGCGACAACAGCCGCCGCAATGATGGCTTTTGACTGGAGAATCGGTTTATGCTGTTTTATTATCTTTGTGACAGTCACAGCTGTAACAAGATATGTTTCCTTAGCTTCGATCCTATTATCAGCAGGTATCGTAGTAGAAATTCTTATTTTTCATCCAGGAAGATGGGATTTATTTGCGATGTGTGTCCTTTATGCATTTTTTGCAATTTATCGCCATAGAGCAAATATTGGCAGACTTTTATCTGGAACGGAAAGTAAGATCGGACAGAAAGTAAATGTTAATAAATAATAATTTCCGGTTTTAGATTGGAAAGAATAAAAACGATATATCTCATCTGAAGTTTTGAGATGCGTTCAAGATGCAAGAACATTTTTTACGCAGCATTTACAGAACAGGTGGGATATATCGTTTTTTGTTTTTCTTTTATTTGAAACGTAGACAGGAACTCTTAGATATGACGCTGTGCAATGATAAAGTAAATGAAGGAAAATGAAATGTATTATGCGAAAAAAGATATAAAAAATACTATCTCTTGACAAATTTAACTTTAATGATAGAATAATAACGGGAATAAAATGAAGTTTTTAAAAATGATTTATGCAATTCAGGTTGCTCGACTTGAAAGTCAGGATACTTTTGGAAACTATGCTATACTATATGGGTTTTTATAGACTGTGAATTGCCGTCATATTAATAAAAGAAATGGAGATAGAACTATGGAAATGGATAACCGCTCAGTTCGGCTGAACAAAAAATCAAATTTATTGAAATTAGATGAATATATGTACCCGCTGGTTGATACGGATAAGCCTAATGTATTCCGTAATCTGTTCCCGTATGAGGAAGTGCCGAAAATAGCCTTTAATGACCGAATCGTACCTCATGAAATGCCGGAAGATATCTGGATTACGGATACAACTTTCCGCGATGGACAGCAGTCAAGAACGCCGTATTCAACAGATCAGATCGTGCATATATATGATGCATTCCACCGCTTAGGAGGACCGAAAGGAATTATTCGTCAGTGCGAATTTTTCTTATATAGTAAAAAAGATAGAGATGCGGTATATAAATGTATGGAAAAGGGTTATAAATTTCCTGAAATTACAAGCTGGATTCGTGCAAGTAAGAAAGACTTTGAATTAGTAAAAGAAATTGGTTTAAAAGAAACCGGAATTCTTGTAAGCTGTTCTGATTACCATATTTTCTATAAAATGAAAATGACAAGAAAACAGGCGATGGAACATTATTTAGGCGTTGTAAGAGAATGTCTTGAAACCGGAATCAGTCCAAGATGCCACCTGGAAGATATTACCCGTTCTGATATTTATGGATTTGTTATTCCATTTTGTCTGGAGCTTATGAAATTAAAAGATGAGTATGGTATTCCTGTAAAAATTCGTGCCTGCGATACGATGGGATATGGAGTAAACTTCCCAGGAGCTGTGATTCCACGTTCTGTGCCGGGAATTATTTATGGATTAAAAGAACATGCCGGAGTACCATCAGAATTACTAGAATGGCATGGTCATAATGATTTCTATAAAGCAGTGAATAATTCTACAACAGCATGGCTTTATGGAGCATCTGCTGTAAACAGTGCATTATTTGGAATCGGTGAACGTACAGGAAACACCCCGCTTGAGGCAATGGTATTTGAATATGCCCAGCTTCGTGGAACATTAGACGGAATGGATACTACAGTTATTACAGAACTGGCAGAGTATTATGAGAAAGAGATTGGATATCACATTCCAGAAAGAACACCGTTTGTAGGAAAGAACTTTAATGTGACAAGAGCCGGAATCCATGCAGATGGTCTTCTTAAAAATGAAGAAATCTATAACATATTTGATACAGATAAATTGTTAAACCGTCCGGTGCTTGTAGCGGTATCAAATACAAGCGGACTTGCTGGAATTGCCCATTGGATAAATACTTACTATCGCTTAAAGGGAGATAAGGCAGTAGACAAGAAGAGTCCACTGGTAGCCGAGGTAAAGAAGTGGGTTGATCAGGAATATGAAACAGGTCGAGTAACTGCAATTACAGATGGCGAATTAGAAAAAGTAATTAAAGAAAGCAGCAAAAAATTAAATGTTAACCTAATCCCATAAATCAGTTAAAAACAGAACTTAATACGAAGGATTTAAAGTAGACAGAAAAAATAAAAAAACGATATATTCCAGATGCAATTACAGGGCGGAGGAATATATCGTTTTTCTGTCTATATCGAATCTACAAATTAAAAATTATTCTGATAATTCTTCCCATTTGTCATAGAGTTCTAGTAAGGTAGATTCATTTTCTTCAAATTTAGTATTGAGTTCCATAAGTTTTGATACATTGGTAGCATTTTCAGGTAATGCCATTTCATTTTTTAACTGATCATTTTCTGCTTCTAAGCGACTGATTTCTTTTTCTGTCTTCTTTAAATCGTTGGCACGCTTACGCTGTTTTGCGGCCTCTTCACGCGAACGTTTCCAGTCCTCCTTGGCTTTTTCTGGAGAAGGGGCAGGAGATTTATCAGCGGAGGCAGCAAGTGTGATGTTATCGCTGTCAGCAGATACGTTTCCAGCTTCTTTTTGTTCTAAGTAATAGTTGTAGTTGCCTTTATAGTTTACGATGCCTTCTGGGGATAAGTCCAGGATTCTTGTGGCTGTTTGATTAATGAAGTAACGGTCATGGGAAACGTAAAATACAGTTCCCTCATAGTTGTTAATCGCTTCTTCTAAAATTTCTCTGGACTGGATGTCTAAATGGTTGGTCGGCTCATCAAGAATGATGAAGTTCGCATTGGAAAGCATGAGTTTAGCGAGAGAAACTCGTCCTTTTTCGCCACCACTCAAAGTGCCGATGACCTGAAATACATCTTCGCCGGTAAAAAGAAAGGCAGCAAGAACATTTCGGATGCGGGTATTAGTCAGCTTTGGATAGGCATCAGAAATTTCATCAAAAATTGTTTTGGAATCGTCTAATACATGTTGTTCCTGATCATAATAACCGATGGACACCTTAGAGCCGTAGCGGATTTTTCCAGAGTCAGCACGAAGCTGGCGGTTAATGATTTTTAAAAGAGTGGTTTTTCCGGTACCGTTGGCACCGAGGAGTCCAACAACTTCCCCACGTTTAATCTGAACATTTAAATTACGGAATAAAGCCTTATCACCAAAAGATTTGGAAAGTCCTTCAATAGTAAGAACATCGTTTCCACTAAGTACTTCCGGTTCTAAAGTGATACGCATCTTACTGTTTAAAGTCACAGGTTTATCGACAAGTTCAATCTTACTAAGCATTTTCTCCCGGCTTTCGGCACGTTTGATGGACTTTTCACGATTGAAAGAGCGAAGCTTTGTGATTACCTCCTCCTGATGGTGGATTTCTTGTTGCTGATTCATATAAAGTTTCATCTGGGCATCACGCTGTGCTTTTTTCTTTTCGGCGTAAGCACTGTAGTTGCCGTTAAATACCTGACTGTTTCCACGCTCGATCTCGATTACTTTATCAACAACTTTATCAAGAAAATAGCGGTCATGGGAAACAATAAGCACCGCACCCCGGTAGTTAGAAAGGAAAGTTTCTAACCAGCGAATGGATTCCATATCAAGGTGGTTAGTCGGCTCATCAAGTAAAATGAGATCCGGGTGCATCAGAAGAATACGGCTGAGTGCTACGCGGGTCTTCTGTCCTCCGGAAAGTGTATGGATTGGTGTGTCAAACTGGCTTTCATCAAAACCAAGACCTTTTAATACACCGATAATTTCGCTTTTCCAGGCATAACCATTTGCCTTCTCAAAGCGGTCAGTGAAACGGGAATAACTTTCCATTGCGCTTTCTAGTGCTTCACCGGACAAAGTGCTGATATCTTTTTCTAACTGACGTATTTTCTTTTCTAGTTCGATGATATCTTTTTTGGCATCAAGCATTTCTTCATAAATGCTGCGATGAGAACTTACGTCAATGATCTGAGATAAGTAGCCATAAGTAGATCCTTTCTGAAAGATAACCTCCCCATGATCTGCCTCATATTCTCCGGTGATAATTTTGAAAAGAGTGGTTTTACCGGCGCCGTTGATACCGATTACAGCAGCCTTTTCCCCTTCATTAATTAAAAAATTAACATTATTTAATACGGATTTGCCTCCGAATGCTTTTTCGATTTTCTGACAGGCTAAAATCATAATAACCTCCAAATGATTATATTATTATATAGTAGAAATATTTCTGATGTATTTTATCATGAAAGAAAAAATAAGTAAATAAGTGTTGGAATTTTTAACAATCCTATTTGACATTAAAACTATTTTTGTATATAATTGATTAAGTAGAGCTTGAGAATGGGAATTTTTTATCAAAGGGAGGATCTTATGCCAGGCAATAAAGCAGTTGTAAAAACAGGGAATGAAAAGTCAATTTCTCCGGCAGTGATAAAAAGATTACCCCGGTACTATCGGTATCTTGGAGATTTACTGAAGAATGATGTTGTTCGTATTTCTTCAAAGGAACTGAGTCAGAGAATGAACGTCACTGCTTCTCAGATTCGTCAGGATTTAAATAATTTTGGTGGGTTTGGTCAGCAGGGATATGGTTATAATGTAGAGTATCTTTATAATGAGATGGGTAAGATTCTGGGTCTGGATAGAACAAATAACATCATTATCGTAGGTGCGGGTAATCTTGGTCAGGCGTTGGCGAATAACCAGGATTTTGACAGTAATGGATTTAAAATTATCGGACTTTTCGATGTGAATCCAAGATTAATTGGTATGACAGTGCGGGGTGTGGAAGTATATGATATCGACATGCTGGAAACATTTTTAAAAGAGCATGAGGTAATGATTGCTGCATTAACGTTACCGAAGTCAAAAGCGGTAAAGGTTGCAGAACAGTTAGTTGATTTAGGAATTAAGGCATTATGGAACTTTGCACCGGTAGATTTACATTTTTCAGAAGATATTCTGGTTGAGAATGTACATCTTGCAGAGAGTATTATGACATTGTCTTATAGAATTCACAGTCAGAATCAATAGAATAGTTACTGTAAAGTATATATTGTAAAAGAAAGTAAGAGATGAGAAGCTGTGTGATAGAAAGCATTGTTTTTCATCTCTTTTTGCTGACTGCTCAATCGCAAATTACGTATGTATGCTGGAATCTTCTTACAAGAGTAAGTGCAGTAAAGACTCCGGGGTACATCTTTTAAGAAACAGGAGGTTTAAAAGATGCGTTACGTTGCTTCAAGAGAGGAAATGCAGCAGATTGATGCGTATAGTATAAATACGATGGGGATTCCTGGTATTGTTTTAATGGAAAAGGCGGCGCTTGCTTTAGAAGAAGTCTTTTTAGAGAGAGTACCAATAAAGAGTAGTGTACTTATTGTTACAGAAAAGGGCAATAACGGTGGAGATGGTCTGGCACTTGGGCGTCTTTTATTAGAAGATGGATACAATGTTGATTTTTATGAAATCGGAGCAATTCCACATGATTCAGATTCCCATCAGATTCAGAAGAAAGTTTTAGAGCAGATGGAAGCGCAGTTTTTGATGGAGTTTCCAGAAGAAGAATATGATGTGATCGTCGATGCGGTTTTCGGTGTTGGATTAAAAAGAGAAGTAGCGGGACAGCACAGACAAGTAATCGAGAGAATGAATCAGAAGAAAGCGTTAAAAGTAGCGGTTGATGTGCCATCGGGTGTAGATGCTTCGACAGGACAGATTCTTGGCATAGCTTTTTGCGCAGATTTGACGGTTACGTTTGGACTGTTAAAAGCTGGGCTGCTCCTGTATCCGGGAGCGGATATCAGTGGAGAAGTTATTGTAAAAGAAATTGGATTCCCAAACAAAGCGGTAGAAAAAATTGCTCCGAAGATGATTTCTTTTGTAAAAGAGGATCTTTCTCTGTTGCCAGAACGAAAAGCCTGGACGAATAAGGGGAATTATGGGAAGGTATTATTAATCGCAGGGGCAAAAAATATGGCTGGAGCAGCTGTTTTGAGCGGAACGGCAGCTTATAAAAGCGGAAGTGGACTGGTACGGGTTTTTTCTTGCGAGGAAAACAGGGTAATTTTACAAGAAAAGCTTCCGGAAGCGATTCTTACAACATATGATTCAGAAGAAAAGGCGGAAGAGATTTTGCCGGAAGCGATTTCCTGGGCATCAGTTATCGGCATTGGTCCAGGAATCGGACAGAGTATATTTGCCAGACGATTATTAAAGCAGGTTCTCGCATTGGGTAAAGTTCCGCTTGTAATTGATGCGGATGGATTAAATAATCTGGCTGTTTTATTGAAAAATGATAGAGAGATAAAACAATTATTCTATGAATATAAGAGTGGAATCATATTAACGCCACATCTAAAAGAAATGTCCAGGCTGCTTGAAGAAGAAATAGCGGAGATTCAGAGTAATCTGCCAAAAGCAGCGATGAAGATGGCAGATCAAAATCATATAATCGTCCTAAAAGATGCAAGGACAATTGTATCTGATGGAAATGCTCCTTCATATATTAATATGAGTGGAAATAACGGAATGGCAACAGGCGGAAGCGGTGATGTTTTAACCGGAATAATTTGTGGTTTTCTGGCAGGCGGGCTTAGTTTGTTAACTGCAGCACGATTAGGGGTATATTGCCATGGACTTGCGGGAGATGCCGCCGCAAAAGAAAAAGGATATTATAGTGTACTTGCAGGAGATTTGCCGAATTATCTGGAAAAAGTTTTGAAATAAAAAATTTCAGGGGAAAGATCAAAAAGAAAAAATCATCAGAATACTCATGATGTTTACTGGAAATACTTCATTTAGAAAGAAAAGTAAAATGGAGTGAGTGAAAATGATGATAAAACGGGGAGATATTTATTATGCGGATCTGCGTCCGGTTGTAGGCTCAGAGCAGGGTGGTGTTCGCCCGGTTCTCATTATTCAAAATGATGCGGGGAATCGTCATAGTCCTACAGTAATCTGTGCAGCGATCACAAGCCGGATGAATAAGGCAAAGCTGCCAACTCATGTGGAGCTTTCTGCAGCAGAATGTGATATTACAAAAGATTCTGTCGTACTATTAGAACAGATACGTACCATTGATAAACAGCGGTTAAAAGAACGTGTATGCCATCTTGACACAGATACACTAAAAAGAGTAAACTATGCCTTAAAAATCAGTTTAGAACTGATTACATAAAGGTAATTCAAGAATGTTCTGACATTCCTGAATTTTAAGTAGATTGATAACGAAGGAGAAAAACAATGAATTTTGAACCAGCAGAAAAAATGAAAAATTTTGAAGCAGGAATTTTTCAGATTTTAGATAAAAAAAAGAAAGAATTAGAAAAACAGGGAAAAAAGATTTATAATTTTTCTGTAGGTACACCGGATTTTGAAACACCGGAATGTGTAATGAAAGCAGTGTCAGAAGCTTGCCTTCATCCGGAAAATTATCATTATTCTTTGGGAGAAACAGAAGAACTTTTAGAAGCGGTCGTTCATCGTTATAAAAAAAGATATCATACAGATATTGCCAAAAACGAAATCATGTCAGTTTACGGATCCCAGGAAGGAATGGCACATATTTTTCTCCCGCTGATTAATCCGGGAGATATCGTACTTTTACCGAATCCAGGTTATCCTATTTTTTCAACGGGAGCATTTATTGCACAGAGTAACCAGTGGTTTTATCCATTAACAGAGGAAAATAATTATCTTCCGGATTTTGATGCTATTCCGCAGGATGTAAAAGAAGCAGCCAAAATCATGGTCGTATCTTATCCGGCGAACCCTATTTGCAAAACAGCACCGGATGAATTTTATGAGAAGTTGATTGCATTTGCAAAAGAAAATAATATTTTAATTATTCATGATAATGCCTACTCTGATATTATATACGATGGGAAAGAAGGAAAGTCTTTCCTCTCGTTTCCGGGAGCAAAAGAAGTTGGTGTAGAATTCTATTCTCTGTCCAAAAGTTATAATTATACCGGCGCAAGAATGTCTTTTGTGATTGGTAATGCAAAAGTTATTGAAGTATTTAAACGTTTCCGTTCCCAGATAGATTATGGAATTTTCCTTCCGGTACAGGCAGGTGCCGTAGCGGCACTTTATTCTGATGATACAGCCGTAAGAGAACAATGTGCGGCATATCAGGAAAGACGAGATGCTTTATGTGGAGGACTTCGTGAAATTGGCTGGAATATTCCAGACAGTGAAGGAACAATGTTTGCATGGGGACCATTACCAAAAGGTTATGATAATTCTAATGAATTTGTTATGGAACTCATGGAAAAGACCGGAGTAATCTGTACACCGGGAAGCAGCTTTGGAAGCCTGGGAGAAGGATATGTTCGTTTTGCTCTTGTACTACCCCCGTCAGAAATAAAAAAAGCAATTCATAGCATCAAAGAGTCCGGAATTATCAAAGAGTAACCACTTGACTACATGATAAAACGGTGATAAACTTAGAAAAGTTATGCCTATAAAGAGTATTTGCAACTATTCAAAGCATTATAGATGCGTTTGATTTTTGGTATTGAATAGTTTTGAGTACGTAAATATTATAAAAAAGTAAGGAGAAGATAAAATGTCAGGACATTCCAAGTTTGCGAACATTAAACACAAAAAAGAGAAAAATGATGCTGCAAAAGGTAAGATTTTTACCGTAATCGGTCGTGAAATTGCAGTAGCAGTAAAAGAAGGCGGTCCAGATCCTGCTAATAACAGTAAGCTTCGAGATGTAATCGCTAAAGCAAAGTCTAACAATATGCCTAATGATACGATTGAAAGAGGTATTAAGAAAGCTGCCGGAGATGCAAACTCCGTAAACTATGTACAGAATACATACGAAGGATACGGTCCTAACGGTATTGCGATTATCGTAGAAACATTAACAGATAATAAGAATCGTACTGCAGCTAACGTTCGTTCCGCATTTTCTAAAGGTCGTGGAAATATCGGTACATCTGGTTGTGTATCTTTCATGTTCCAGAAAAAGGGACAGATTATCGTATCGAAAGAAGAGTACGAAACAGATCCAGATGAATTCATGATGGTTGCATTAGATGCAGGTGCAGAAGACTTCGTAGAAGAAGATGACAGCTACGAAATCACTACAGATCCAGATGTATTTGGTGAAGTAAGAGAAGCGCTTGAAAAAGAAGGCGTACCAATGGCATCCGCAGAAGTAACAATGATTCCGGACAACTACGTAACATTGACAGACCCAGAAGATATTAAGAATCTTAACCGTACATTAGACTTACTTGATGAAGACGATGATGTACAGGCAGTATATCATAACTGGGAAGAAGAATAATTATACGGATTTCCATTAGGAGATAAAAATAAAAAACCAGAGATTTGTGCTATAGCAAATCTCTGGTTTTTGTCTGTTAAAGATAACTCCCATCTCTTCTTGAGACATTCTTAAATTAAAATTGTTTTTTTAATAATTCTTCTGCAGTAGGGGAATCAATATAAAGACTGTCTGCAAGCCCGCCTTTTAGGGCAGCATGGATGACCGCCGCTTTCTTTTTGCCGGAAACAACAAGCATTTTGTTAGGGATTTTCTTGATGGTTTCAAGTGAAGGTCCTACAACACGTGCATCCATTGTTTCGTCAAATACATCTCCATTTTTATTTAAGAAGTGAGAGCAGCAGTCACCGATTGCTCCGCGGTGTATCATATCCTGGTATTCGATTGATGTAATCAGTCCCATTTCATAGAGAATAGAAGGGCGCTCTAAGTTGCCGACAGAAAAAATAGCTGTTTCGCATATTTCTGCCATATCACAAACTTTCGCAATCTGTGAGTCCTGCTTTAGAGCTTCCACAATAAATGGTTTTTCTACCATTGCAGGAGCAGGAATCTGATAAGCAGTTCCACCAAAGCAATCGGCAAAACTTCGAAGGATAGATAGAGAATTTGACTCATAAACGGCCCGCGAAAATCCGCCGGCAAGCTGGATTACAGATACTCCCTTACGCTTGATTTTAGGAAGCTGACGTGCAAGGGCAGTTAATGTATGACCATAAAAAACGCCAATCACACTATCGTTTTTTATATATCTTGGAAGATCATCTATCAAAGCAGCACAGACATCCTGGAGAAGAATCTGCTCATTTTCTACCAGATCAGGAACAATAACAGCACGTTTAATCGGATAAGCATCTATCAGGTCTTTTTCGAGTGCTGTATCATTCAAGATCGAATCTTTAATGCGAACCTCGATAATACCCTTATCCATAGCAGATTTTAAAATCCTGCTGACAGTGGCCTTGCTTATCCCTTCTTTTTTTGCAATCTCAAGCTGTGTACGGTTTAATTCATAATGCATTTTTGCAATGCGGATCATCTGTGTGATTTTATTTGTATCCATATTTCTATTAATCCTCTCTGTAAAAAGATTCGTAATTCATAAAAGCCTTTGTAAAATAATAACGCACATCTCGCAGCAAGAGTGTCGAGATATTCTTGAATAGTAATAAGTATATCATAAAAGGAAATTTGCGGCTATAATTTACGAGAATATGCACTTATTCATTATGAACAATTTTCATATGTGAAATTTGTTTCATATGCCGATTGACTTTTCTCACAATAAAATCTATACTATAAACAACAAATGAAATGATTCTCCTTAATAATGAGAAATATTTCAATAATCTAAAGGGTTGCTTTTCAGGTTTTGTAAACGATACGACTGGAGATGCAGAATAGTAGGAATCTAAGGATACAGACGGGATTCGAGTAATATCTAGGAGGTACAATTATGAGTGTTGTAACATTGATCGGAGCAGGACAGATGGCTTCTGCGCTTACTTTTCCACTTTTTGAGAATGGACATGAGGTACGTTTAGTAGGAAGTCCTTTAGATGATGCGGTTATTGACAGACTTCGTGAGGATAATTACCATGTCAACTTAAGAAGAACTTTACACGATGGAATTAACTATATTAAATGTGCGGATGTTAAGGAAGCAATTAAGGGAGCAGATTTGATTGTATGTGGTATATCTAGCTTTGGTGTAGAGTGGTTTGCAGATGAGATTCTTCCGATTCTTGACGAAAGTATTCCATTAATTTCTGTAACAAAAGGAATGCTTGATTATGAAGATGGAACGATGCAGACCTATCCGGAATACTGGCAGGAAAAACTTCCAGAAGGAAGTAAGTTAAGATTATATGCTATAGGTGGTCCTTGTACGGCAAGAGATTTATCTGATCACGATCCATCTTTTGTGGCATATTGTGGTCCTGATTTCGAAACATTAGAATGGATTCGCAGTTTGTTTTCAACAGATTACTACATTATCAGCCTGACAAAAGATGTTGTCGGCTTAGAATGTGCGGTAGCGTTGAAGAATGGATATGCACTTGGCACAGCATTGGCAATTGGAATTAAAGAGAAACTTGGTGATGACGGAATCGATCATAATAATATGAAATCTGCACTTTTCCAGGAAAGTGTAAAGGAAATGTTAGAACTATTAAGAATTGTAGGCGGTGGTGTAGATAATATTATGTTTGCAGCCGGAGACTTAGACGTTACAGTATCAGCCGGACGAAGCAGAACAGTAGGTTTACTTCTTGGAAAAGGTTACACTATTGAAGAAACATTAGAACAGTTACAGGGTCAGACATTGGAGGCAGTTGTTATCGCAACAAGAACTGCTCGTGCAGTAAAGGCGTTGGCAAAAGCAGGTAAAGTAAGTATTGATGATTTCCCATTATTAATGCATGTAGACGGCTTGCTGAATGAACATGCAACACTTAATATTCCATGGAAGAAGTTTGAAAGACATATGTAACAATTTGAAAAGAATTTTTTGAAAAAGAAAGTACAGAAAAGTTCTGAAAGTACATAAAAAAGATCGGGGGAAAATAATGACATATTATTTAGGGTTAGATTTAGGAACAGGTAGTTTAAAGACAGTATTATTTGATGTAAATGGATTGGAAATTGCAGCTTCTGCTGTGGAATATCCATTGTATCAGCCACATAACGGCTGGTCTGAGCAGAATCCGGAAGATTGGTATCAGGCAGCATTAAAGACAGTTAAAGCGGTTATGGATCAGTCAGGTATTGCACCGGAACAGGTAATGGGTCTTGGAATTTCAGGGCAGATGATGGGAGCAGTTATGCTTGACAAGAATGGAGAGATTCTTCGTCGTGCAATCTTATGGAATGATGGAAGAACTTCTGAATCTTGTGAGCATGTACGACATATCGTAGGAGACGATTTATTTATGAAATATTCTCTTACTCCTGCAAGACCGGGTCTTACTGCAGCAAAGATTCAGTGGGTAAAAGAAAATCAGCCACAGATTTATGAAAAAGTAGAACACATTTTATTGCCAAAAGATTATCTGCGCTATCGTCTGACTGGCGAATATGCGACAGAAGTGTCCGATGCTTCTGCAACACAGATTCTTGATATTCCAAATAGAAAATGGTCTGATGAAATTATGACTGCCATGAATCTTAACGAGGCAATGCTTGGTAAAGTATACGAATCCCAGGAAATTACGGGATATGTTCTTCCAGAAGTTGCAAAGTTAATGGGAATCACATCAAAATGTGCCGTAGTCGGAGGTGCAAGTGATAACTCTGCCGGAGGTGTAGGAACAGGTGTTGTAGCACCGGGACGAGCTATGACAACAATTGGAACGAGTGGAACAGTATTTGCTTTTTCCGAGGAACCGGTACTTGATATTAATAAATCTGTATATACATTCTGTATGCCGGTTCCGGGAGCATGGCATTTTATGGGAAGTGTAAATTCCTGTGGAGCTTCTCTTAAATGGTGGAGAAATAACTTCTATCCAGATGATTTAGAATATGAGCAGATTAACAAAGATGCTGCATCTTCTAACCCAAGTGCAAACCGTTTAATTTATCTGCCATATTTAAATGGAGAACAGTCTCCTCATTTTAACTTGAACTGTCGAGGTTCTTTCGTAGGACTTGCTGCAATTCATACAAGAGCAGATATGACAAGAGCCGTAATGGAAGGAACAACGTATGCATTACGAGATATTCTTACCGGAATTCGTAATTGTGGTGTACGTCCGGAAACAATGCGGATGTGCGGTGGTGGTTCAAAGAGTCCATTCTGGAGACAGCTTATGGCAGATATCTATAATATGCCAGTAACACTTCCAGATATGAATTCTGAAAATAGCGCAGCCCTTGGTGTGGCAATTTTAGCAGCAGTGGGTACCGGAGCATACCCAAGTGTGGTTGATGCCTGTGATAAGATTATTAAAATGCGAGACGAAGTTTATAAACCGGACGAAGAATTTGCATTTATTTATGATAAAGTATATCGTGAATTCGATGCACTTTATCCAAAGTTAAAAGAAAACTGGAAATCTATCTTAAATATTGATTTCCAATATTAAAAATAGAGTCGAAGTAATAGATTTGGAATTTATCCAGCAAATAAAGCAGCGAAAAAGAAACCAATAGAGGCATTGAGGTTCTCTTAAAAAGAAAACCAGAAATAGTATAGTTTTATACATACTATTTCTGGTTTTATTTGTTTAGTCTGTCTAATTACTGTTTTTGTATTTCGATTACTGTTGCAGGAGTTCCTTCCGTATATTTTATGGTTACTTTATTCTCTGCTTCTAACAATATCGTATCTAAATGCTTGGATATATCTACGTCATAAATCAGGTCAGATTCATCTAGAACGATGTAATAATGGGAAGTTCCATCAATGACTGCCTGTGCAATCTTTTTAATCGTTCCGGTTATTGTTTTTTGAGAAGTTTCTCCGGTTTTTTCATCTGGACTGATACCGTTTGATTGAATAAGAGAACGGTAAGATGCCTCACAATCATTTACGGTATCGCCGGTTGCTACAATCTGGTAATTGTGTACATTTACCATAGCATATTTTTTGACAAGTCCTGAGGCATCTTTTAATGCCATGAAATAAGTCGGCTCTGCATCAATGTTTAAAAGAAGTGGGAAAGTTGCCTTGTAACCTAAGTTCTGAACTTTTCCTTCTGCGGAAGTCATGGCAGAATCTTCGATTGCTCCTTCAATCTCGTAGTATTTTGTTTCCATAGTACGTTGGTTCATGAGAACAAAACCAACGTTTGATTGGTCACTTGTGATGGAAGTAACACCGGTATATACCCATACATCATCGTTGATAGCAAGGTAATTATAGCCGTTTGTAGTTGTTAGACAATCTTTTTGACCAAGAATACTGTTAATAAATCCATGTTTTAATGTGCCATGATATTGATAAAGGCTTACAAGTAAATCAGCAGAGTAGACACGATCAATCCATTTAGGGGTGTCTTTTACATCGTAATCTTTACATTCTCCTGTGATAGCATTACATAATACGACACGTCCGACAGTCTGTCCGCCAAAAAGACCGATATTGTACTTCTTTACACTACATACCCAATAAGGAACGCCTTCTTCGTTAATTTCAAAGTTAATGTCATCAAACATATAGGTAGGATATTTAAAGCGGAGATGACGGTAAAGATAGCGGCCAAAATGGTCATATGGGGTGTATTTCATTCCTTCCTTCAGACGAACAAGTTCCGTCTGCTGTGTTGCCATGTCAATTTTGATATAAGCAGGTATGCCCGCTTTTTTATTTGTAAACCATTTGATAAGATCCGCATAGCGAAGCGGAGTGACACGAACCGGGTTATTTTTGTAATTGATCTGGCTGTATTCATCAGCAACTTCAAATTGAGATGCAAGGTCTACAAGACTACCCATCTTACGGGCACCAAGAATTTCTGCGGAAGATTTATCAAGCAGAGGAATCTGGTCGTAAGAAATCTGATCAATATCTTTTGTAAATTTACTTTTTTCTACTTTCATGAGCTTCTGGTATTTGGAAGCATTAATAATTGGAGAAGATAAAAGTGTGCCAACAAAGTAGGCGGCAGCAATGATAACGATAAGAGCGGCCAAAAGTTTAAAAGTCTTTGTTTTATAGCTGCCACTGAAATTTACGGGATGTCTACGATCACCTGTAAAAGTCGTTTTTGGAAGTGCATACAGTGCGAATGCAATGACAAGGACAAACAAGACAAACTTCCAAAGCTCCGGATTGTGAATGTTTATTGCAGGAAGAGCAATATAATAATAGATTGCTGCAAAAATGAGAACAATAACGACAAGCGCTGCAATCCATTTCTTCCCTGTATAATGTTGTTTTTGTTTCTTTTTCATGGAAATTTCTTTCTCCTTTCTATTTGGATGTATTTTAGGCGTTTGCGAAACGCCACAAGTCGCATAAATACGTCATTTTTTTGTTGTTAAAAATAAAAATCTCCTCACGGTTTGTGATATAATGGAGTTGACTAGAAACCATAAATCACGCCCCGAAAGGAGATATGTCTATGATACCACAAAAACAACTCTCTTTGGCAGATATTTTTGAAGATTGTAAAGATATTTATGAATCTGACAAACCTCATTTCCTTACTCTGCTCGAAAATCACATTGACCTTGATAAAATTATTCCGACTTCTTTTTACAAGCATTACTACGCATCCACTGGAAGAAATCGTAAATATCCTTTGCATGCAATGCTTTGGGCTTTGATTATTCAACGCCTCTTTTCTATTCCAACAGATTCCCTCCTGTTAATCTTCCTTCATTATTCCAGACATCTGAGGGAATTCTGTGGCTTTACTAAAGTTCCTGACGCTTCAAAAATCACTCGTTTCAAACAGGATTTTTTAATGGACTTACAATCAGTTTTTGATAATCTCGTAGATATCACAGAACCAATCTGCCAGGACATTAACGGTAATCTCGCCTCTATGCTTTTGTTTGATACTTCAGGGATTAAAGCATATGTGACTGAAAACAATCCCAAATACGCCAACCGCATTATTAAACAGCTTAAGTCCTATGCTAAAGCTCATAACTTCGATGATTCTTATGATCCTTACAAGGCAGCCTATGCCTCTATGCCTGCATCCGCCGCTGCTAACCATGAAGTAAAGCAACAGTATGTGAATGGTCATTTCTGCTATGCTTATAAATTTGGCATTACGACCAATGGACTTGGCATTGTTCGCTCCATTGATTTTTATAACAAGGATTATCTGGATTCTCACCCTGACATCATTGTTGAAAAGAAATCAAAATCTCCTGATGAAGATAAATCACTTGCCGATTCGAAAGCCTTGATTCCAACCCTTAAAGATTTCAAAGAACGGCACCCTCTTATCAATCCCAAGATATTTCTTGGTGATGCTGCCTTTGATACGATTGAAATCTACAAATCCTTATTTGAAGATTTTAAATTTCAAAAAGCATTTATTCCTTTAAAGGTAAAACTTTCACTGGATAACGTGGATTATACATTCAATGAAAATGGTATTCCCTGCTGTCCTCATGATCCTTCACTCCCTATGAAACGGGAAGGTAGTAAGTCTCACTTAAGAAGTAATCTTCCGACCATGAAATTTGTGTGTCCCAAAATGAAATGGGAATACAATCGTGAAGACAAATCAAAACGACGGGTGTGCCACTGCGATAATCCATGTACAACTTCTTCCTGTGGCAGAATGATTTACGTTTATCCCGAAAAAAACCTTAGAGCATACCCCGGCGTGGAGCGTGGCTCACAGGAATGGGATGACACTTACAAAATCCGAGTAAATGTTGAAAAATCAATCAACCACTTTAAAGACAGTTTTTGTGTCGCTAACCGAAAAACAACAAACGAAAAAACACTTCATGCAGATTTACTTCTTGCTGGTATATCACAGTTATTAACTGTAGTTGTTGCCGACAAAATCCATCAACGACAATACATCAGAAGTTTAAAATCTTTCATAGCCTAGGACTTACCAACTCCATAAAACCGAGGGCTTATTAAAGTGCGCCTAAAATGTCCGGTTATCCACTTTTTATTCCAGGATTCGTGCTAAGCACGAATCCTTCCCTGTTTAAGTTCAAGATTGCGAACGAGCATCGCGAGTTTCGCAATTACCTATGGATGTATTCTTGAAATCTTTTTGCGCCTGCTTTAGCATGTGCAGCAAAAACTTTGAGAATACATTTGTAAGAGAGTATAGCATATGGAAGAAAATAAGAAAACATATAATTTAGAAACATTTAGCAGTAGTTTTATATCAGATGGGAGATAATTCTCCACTTTTATCTTATAATTCAAAAAAATGCATTAAAAAAAGTACTTGACATTTCTGAGAGCTATGGTATATTTGTAAATGTTTATTTTGATATTAAAACTATTTTATTTAAAAATAATATGAAATCAAAATAATAATATTTCAAAACAATAAGATTTGATAATCAAAATATTTGGCGCTGAATCATTTGTAGCAGATGTGAGGTGGTTCAGATGCCTGTGATGATTTAACAAGAAGATGCTTTTTCAAGAGTATGGGAAGGTATCACACAAAAAAGGAGAGAGTGATGTTTGTCAAAATAAAAGGGACAGGCTCCTGCCTTCCTGAGAAAGTACTTGATAATGCTGCAATTTCTCAGTTGGTAGATACGAACGATGAATGGATTCAAAGTCGTACCGGAATTAAGAGCCGGCATATTGTCGGGAAAGAGACAGCAGTTTCCATGGCGGCTGTGGCAGCCGAGAAAGCGTTAGAAGATGCCGGAATAACAGCAGAAGAGATTGATCTTCTTATTGTATCGAGCGTTTCCTCCGAACAGCTTTTGCCATGTACGGCATGTAGTGTTCAGAAGGAACTTGGTGCGGTGAATGCGGCAGCATTTGATTTGAATGCAGCATGTTCAGGATTTATAGTGGCATACCAGATGGCAGCCGGACAGATTAAGGCAGGGCTTTCGAAGAAAGCATTATTAATCGGTGTAGAGTGTCTGTCTAATATTGTTAACTGGAAGGACAGAGGCACATGTATTTTATTTGGTGATGGTGCCGGTGCTGCTGTCATTAGTGCAGAGGAAGAAGGGAATATTGAAATTCCTTCTGTACTTCATTCTGATGGAAGCAGAGGTGAGGTACTCACCTGTAAGAATCCCACAGGAGAAAGAAAAGATAGATCGCTTGAAGGCTATGTAGCTATGGACGGCAGGGAGATTTATAAGTTTGCAGTCCGACAGGTTCCAGCCGTTATTGATGAGATTTTGGAAAAGGCAGAGAAGTCAGTAGAAGAAATCGATTTGTTTGTTCTTCATCAGGCAAACAGAAGAATCGTGGAAGCAATTGCAAAGCGGTTAAAGCAGCCAATTGAGAAGTTTCCGATGGATATGATGCAGAACGGAAACATGTCTTCTGCAAGCATACCGGTACTGCTTGATGAATTAAAGCAGGAAGGAAAGTTACAGCCAGGAATGAAGATTATTGTTGCAGGATTTGGCGCAGGTCTTACATGGGGCGGTATGTATTTGGAATGGTAAGTTTGAATGATAAAATGATAAAAGGTAATTTCCGGAATTTCCGGATTACATATAACTGTTTGGGGGCATGCAGAGTTTCAATACGCTTCTTAGGTAATTCTTAGGTAACTATAGAAGATATCCATTGAACTTAGGCTTTGAATAGTTATGAATATATAAAAACAAAAAGAAAAAAGAGAGGTTTATATTATGTTTGACAAAATTAAAGAATTAATCGTGGACTCATTAGGAATTGAAGAAGATCAGATTACAATGGAAGCATCTTTCAAAGAAGATTTAAAGGTAGATTCTCTTGACCTTTTCGAGATGGTTATGAGTCTTGAAGATGAGTTTGGAGTAGAGATTCCTACAGAAGAATTAGAGAAGATGGTAACAGTTGGAGATGTTGTAAATTATATTGAAGAACATAAATAAGCAGAGGTACAGGGATGAAAACAGTGATTACAGAATTGCTTGGAATTGAGTATCCGGTAATTCAGGGCGGTATGGCATGGGTTGGAACAGCTGAGCTTGCCGCCGCTGTTTCCGAAGCCGGAGGACTTGGAATCATTGGTGCCGGTGGGGCACCGGCTTCCTGGGTGGAAGACCAGATTCACAAGGTAAAGGAAAAGACGGATAAGCCATTTGGTGTCAATCTGATGTTATTAAATCCGGAAGCAGACGCTATTGCCGATCTTCTTATAAAAGAAGGTGTAAAAGTAGTAACGACAGGTGCAGGTAATCCGGAAAAATATATGGAAGCCTGGAAGAAAGCGGGTGTACGCGTAATTCCTGTTGTAGCAAGTACTGCACTTGCAAAGAGGATGGAAAAAGCGGGCGCGGATGCGGTAATCGCAGAAGGTACAGAATCCGGCGGGCATATCGGAGAGACAACAACAATGGCATTAGTGCCACAGGTTGTTGATGCGGTAAATATCCCGGTAATCGCAGCAGGCGGAATTGCCGATGGAAGAGGAATGGCAGCCGCTTTTATGCTTGGTGCGAAGGCAATCCAGATGGGAACGATTTTTGTAGCATCAAAGGAATCTATTGTAAGTGATGCATACAAGAATAAGGTCATTAAGGCAAGAGATATTGATACGAAGGTAACTGGAAGAACAACCGGACATCCGGTAAGATGTTTAAGAAATCAGCAGACAAGAGAGTACTTAAAGTTAGAGCAGGAAGGAGCTTCTTTTGAAGAACTTGAAAAGCTTACGTTAGGTGGTCTCAGGAAAGCGGTTGTTGATGGCGATGTCATTCATGGAAGTGTGATGGCAGGTCAGATTGCGGGTCTTGTAAAAGACAGCAGAAGTTGTAAAGAAATTATCGAAGGAATCTGTCAGGAGATGAAGGAGATTATTCTTACTCAGGCAGAGAAAATCGGGAGGTAGAGTAAATGAGTAAAATAGCATTTCTTTATCCGGGACAAGGAGCACAGGTCGCAGGAATGGGTAAAGATTTTTATGAACAAAGCCCACTGGCAAAAGAAGTATTTGATAAGAGCTGTGAGATTTTAGGACAGGATATGAAACATATCTGTTTCGAGGAAAATGAACTCCTTGACAGAACGGATTATACACAGGCTGCATTAGTTACTACCTGTATGGCAATGACAAAAGAGATTATGGCAAGAGGGCTCACTCCGGATATGACAGCCGGACTTAGTCTTGGAGAATATTGTGCGATTACAACAGCAGGTGGTATGGAGCTTGAGGATGCTATTAAGATGGTATGGCTTCGTGGAAACCTTATGCATAATGCAGTACCAGACGGAAAGGGAGGCATGGCCGCCGTACTTGGACTGTCTGGAGAGGCAGTGAATGAGGCAATCGCATATATGGAAGGCGTTTATGTTGCTAATTATAATTGTCCGGGACAGATTGTAATTACCGGTGATAAGGAAGCAGTTGCAAATGCAGCACCTGCATTAAAAGAAGCAGGGGCAAAGCGTGTTATTCCATTAAACGTAAGCGGACCATTCCATTCCATTTACTTAAAAGAAGCAGGAGAGAAGCTTTATGAGGCACTTTCCAAAGTGACATTGGGAGAATTGAAGATTCCTTATGTGACAAATGTAGATGCAAGTATTATAAAAGATACGGAAAGAACGAAAGAGTTATTAAAAGAACAGGTTTATTCCTCCGTTTTATGGGAGCAGAGTATACGTGCCATGATAGCAGACGGTGTGGATATTTTCGTAGAGATTGGACCGGGAAAGACATTGAGCGGTTTTATGAGAAAGATTGATAAAAGCGTAAAGATGTTCCGAATCGGAACAATGGAAGAAGTAGAAAAAACAGTGGAAGCTATAAAGGAGTTATAGATATGTTATTAGAAGGAAAAACAGCAATTGTGACCGGCGCGTCCGGCGGAATCGGAAAAGCAATCGCCATTGCCCTTGCAAAAGAAGGGGCATCGGTAGCAGTACATTTCCATGGAAATGAAGAAAAAGCGCTTTTAGTAAAAAAAGAGATTGAAGAGGCAGGAGGAAAAGCAGAAATTTTTCGTGCCAATGTAGCAGATTTTGAAGAATGTAACGCTTTAGTAAAGGCAGCAGCCAAAACATTTGGTAGCATCGATATTCTTGTAAACAATGCAGGAATTACAAAAGATGGTCTGTTAATGGCTATGAGCGAAGCAGATTTTGATGATGTTATTGATACGAACTTAAAAGGATGCTTTCAGATGATTCGTTTTGCGAGCCGTCGCATGATGAAACAAAGATATGGAAGAATCATTAATGTAAGTTCTGTTTCCGGCGTTGCCGGAAATGCCGGTCAGGCAAATTACTGTGCTTCCAAAGCAGGAATGATTGGATTGACCAAATCTGCGGCAAAAGAATTAGCATCAAGGGGAATTACCTGTAATGCCATTGCTCCGGGATTTGTAAAAACAGAGATGACAGATGTACTTTCTGATGAAGTAAAAGAGAATGCAAAGAAACAAATTCCACTCGGCCGCTTTGCAGAGCCGGAAGATATTGCGAATGCAGCAGTATTTTTGGCATCTGACAAGGCAGCTTACATTACAGGCCAGGTACTTTTAGTTGATGGTGGAATGGTGATGTAAAGTAATCAACTCATCCATGAAAGGGAATGAGTTCTGCCCATAATAAACGAAAGGAAAATTTATGAAAAGAAGAGTAGTAATTACTGGACTGGGTGCTGTGACTCCGATCGGAAACACAGTAAACGAGTTCTGGAATGGAATTAAAGAAGAAAAGGTAGGTATCGGAGAGATTACAAAGTTTGATACCGAAGATTATAAAGTAAAGATCGCAGCGGAAGTAAAAGACTTTAATGTAAAAGAAAGACTGGATAATAAAGCTGCAAGAAGAATGGAAGTATTTTCTCAGTATGCAGTAGCAGCTTCTAGAGAAGCTTTTGATATGGCAGGACTTGATATGGCAAAAGAAGATCCTTACCGCGTTGGTGTAATTATCGGTTCCGGTATCGGTGGTCTTGCCAGCATGGAAAAGGAACATGAAAAGATTATTACAAAAGGACCAAAGAGAGTAAGCCCGATGCTGATTCCTTTAATGATATCGAATATGGCAGCGGGAAATGTAGCAATTGACCTTGGATGTAAAGGAAAATGTACCGATGTTGTAACTGCCTGTGCAACAGGAAGTAACTCAATTGGAGATGCCCTTCGTGCGATTCAGTACGGAGATGCGGATGTGATGCTTGCCGGAGGAACAGAAAGCAGTATTACACCAGTCGCAGTTGCAGGATTTACAAATCTTACTGCTCTTTCAGGAGAAAGTGATCCGTTACGTGCTTCTCTTCCATTTGATGAGGCAAGAAGTGGCTTTGTAATCGGAGAAGGTGCCGGAGTTGTTGTATTAGAAGAGTTAGAACATGCGAAAAATCGTGGGGCAAAGATCCTTGCTGAATTAGCTGGATATGGTTCTACCTGTGATGCGTTCCATATTACTTCTCCTGCAGAAGATGGAAGTGGTGCTGCAAAAGCGATGGAACTTGCCATGGAAGAAGCAGGGGTAAAACCAGAGGAAGTAGACTATATTAATGCACATGGAACAGGAACACATCATAATGATCTTTTTGAGACAAGAGCGGTAAGAAGAGCTTTTGGTGCCAGTGCAGATCATGTAAAAATGAGCTCTACAAAGTCCATGATTGGTCATTTACTTGGAGCAGCCGGCGCAGTGGAATTGATTGTCTGTGTGAAGTCTATTGAAGAGGGATATATTCACCCAACGGTAGGAACGACGAATCCAGGTGAGGGATGTGATCTTGATTATGTGATTAATGGAGCAGTAGAACAGGAAGTGAATGTAGCAATCTCCAATTCTCTTGGATTTGGAGGACATAATGCTTCTCTTCTTGTAAAGAAATACGAGGAGTAGACCGATATGGATTATCAACAGATTTTAGAGTTAGTAAAAGAAGTATCGAAAGCGGGACTTACAAATTTTGAATATACAGAAGGAAATATCCGTATTGCCATGAGCTGTCCACAGCCAGAAGAAAAAATTGTTGTACCGGCATCAAATCTTGTTTTACAGGAAGCAGCCGGAGCAGGGATTAATACAGTAGAAACTGCAGTTTCTGCACAGCAGGAGCCAGAGCAGATAACGGAAGAAAAAGGCGGTAATATTGTAAAATCTCCATTAGTTGGAACATTCTATGCAGCGCCATCTGAAGATGCACAGCCTTTTGTAAAGGTTGGTGATACTGTAAAGAAGGGACAGACGCTGGCGATTGTTGAGGCTATGAAGCTTATGAATGAGATTGAGAGTGAATTTGATGGAGTTGTCACAGAAATTCTTGTAGAAAATGAAGACAATGTAGAGTATGGACAGCCATTATTCCGTATACAGTAATATAGCATTCTTATGGAATGAACAGATTTGAGGAAAAATTATGAGATTAGGAATTAAAGAAATTGAACAGATTTTACCACATAGACATCCTTTTCTTTTAGTAGATTATATCGAAGAGATGGAACCGGGTGTCAGTGCTGTCGGATATAAATGTGTTACTTTTCATGAAGACTTTTTTCGTGGACATTTTCCACAGGAACCGGTTATGCCAGGGGTTCTTACAGTAGAGGCATTAGCGCAGGTAGGAGCTGTTGCGATTCTTTCTTTAGAAGAGAATAAAGGAAAAACAGCCTACTTTGGCGGAATCAATAAATGCCGTTTTAAAGGAAAAATTGTTCCGGGAGATAAGGTGAAGTTAGAAACAAAGATTGTAAAACGAAAAGGTCCTATGGGTGTAGGAGAAGCTACAGCTTATGTGGATGGAAAAGTGGTCGTAAAAGCAGAATTAACCTTTATGGTTGGATAGATAAGAGGAGATTATAATGATTCGGAAAATATTAATTGCAAACAGAGGAGAGATTGCCATCCGCATCATTCGTGCATGTCGGGAGATGGGAATTGAGACTGTTGCAGTGTATTCCGAAGCAGACCGGGAGGCGCTTCACACGCAGCTTGCCGATGAGGCGGTCTGTATCGGACCAGCTGCAGCGAAAGACAGCTATCTGAATATGGAGCAGATTATCAGTGCAACAATAATTACCGGTGCGGATGCGATTCATCCGGGATTTGGTTTTTTATCAGAAAACAGCCAGTTTGCAAAGCTATGTGAGGCCTGCCATATTACTTTTATCGGTCCGGATTCCGATATTATTGCCCGTCTTGGAAATAAGGCAGTGGCAAGACAGACTATGGTAGATGCCGGCGTGCCGGTTATTCCGGGATGCCAGAAGGCACTTACCGATGTAAAAGAAGCATTAGAAATTGCAAAAGAAATAGGGTTCCCCGTTATCGTAAAGGCAGTTCTTGGCGGCGGTGGCAAAGGAATGCGTGTTGCCTATACAGAAGAGGAATTTGAAAATGCCTTTTTAATGGCACAAAAAGAGTCAGGGCTAGCCTTTGGTGATGAAAGTATGTATCTGGAGCATTTTGTGGAGAATCCTCGTCATATAGAGTTTCAGATTCTTGCGGATAATTACGGTAATGTCATTCATCTTGGAGAACGAGACTGTTCTGTCCAGAGAAATCATCAGAAAGTTATTGAGGAATCTCCTTCTGCTGCTGTAGATGAGGAACTTCGTGAAAGAATGGGAAAAGCAGCAGTTCTTGCAGCAAAGGCGGCCGGCTATAAGAATGCCGGTACGATTGAATTCCTTCTTGAAAAGGACAAGAGCTTTTATTTTATGGAAATGAATACCCGTATTCAGGTAGAACATCCCGTTACAGAATGGGTAACCGGAATTGATTTGATTAAAGCGCAGATCCGTATTGCAGATGGAGAAAAACTAAAATGGAAGCAGGAAGATATCCAGATTACAGGTCATGCGATCGAATGCCGCATCAATGCGGAAGATCCGTCTAAGAACTTCCGTCCATGTCCGGGAAGGATTACCGATATGTATCTTCCGGGAGGTAAAGGGGTCCGTATTGACAGTGCGATTTACAGCGGCTGCGAAGTATCCCCTTATTATGATTCTATGATCACAAAACTAATTGTATTTGCAGCAACAAGAAAAGAAGCAATTGCAAAGATGCACCGGGCATTGGGTGAAGTGATCATTGAAGGAATCACAACTAATATTGATTTTCTGTATGAAATCATGGAACGTCCGGATTATCAGGAGGGCGATTTTACAATTCAGTACTTAGAAAAAGTGCTTGAAGAGATGGGAGAGAATAAATAATGAAGTTAAAAAGTATATTTAAGAAAACACCCGTCACAAAACCGGAAGTAAAAGAAACAGCCAGTCAGATAAAGCCAGAGGTTCCGGAAGGACTTTTAAAAAGATGCAATAAATGCGGAAAAGGTATCTTTACGGAAGATTATAAAAAGAATCTTTATATTTGTCCAAAGTGCGGGGGATATCTTAGAATGCCGGCACAGAAACGAATTGAATTTTTAACAGAAGCAGATTCTTTTGAAGAGTGGGATACGGGTCTTTCTACAGAAAATCCATTGCATATGATTGGCTATCCTGACAAAATTAAAGCGTTACAGGATAAGACAAAGTTAGATGAAGCGGTTGTTACCGGAAAAGCGCGTATTGGTGAAAATGAAGTTGCTCTTATGGTGATGGATGGTCGTTTCCTTATGGCAAGCATGGGTGAAGTTGTAGGTGAAAAGATTGCAAGAGGTGTGGAACGTGCCACAAAAGAAAAGCTTCCTGTTATTATTTTTACCTGTTCTGGCGGAGCAAGAATGCAGGAAGGAATGACTTCTCTTATGCAGATGGCAAAGACTTCGGCAGCATTAAAAAGACACAGCGATGCGGGCTTGTTATACATCACAGTGCTGACGGATCCGACCACAGGCGGAGTTACTGCAAGTTTTGCCATGCTTGGAGATATTATTTTAGCAGAACCAAAGGCACTTATCGGATTTGCAGGTCCTCGTGTCATTGAGCAGACGATTCATAAGAAGCTTCCAAAAGGATTTCAACGTTCAGAATTTCTCTTAAAACATGGATTTATCGATAAAATCGTAGAGAGAAAAGATATGAAGACGGTCTTAGAACAGATACTTACAATGCATCGCTTGACGACAAAGCATTCTGGAATAGTAAAGAATACAGGAGCCGTTTCTGAAATAAAGACTGACTTAAATACTGTAAATCCGTCATCAAAGAGAGAAGATGTGCAGGCTGTTTCAAATAAAAATGCAGGAAAGTCACGTAAACAAAAGCTCTCTTTGGCACAGAAAAAACGTGCAGGGGAAAAGACGGCATGGGAGCGTGTACTGACATCACGTGAGAAAGATCGTCCGGTAGGAGAAGATTATATTTATGGATTATTTGAAGAATTTATAGAGTTCCATGGTGATAGAAACTTTGGCGATGATGCCGCAATCTGCGGAGGTATCGCCTACTTTCAGGGAAAGCCTGTTACGGTTATTGCACAGATGAAAGGAAAAAGTACCGCAGAAAATATTGCGCGTAATTTTGGAATGCCGGAACCAGAAGGATATCGGAAAGCACTTCGTCTTATGAAGCAGGCAGAAAAGTTCCATCGCCCGATTATCTGTTTTGTTGATACACCGGGAGCATTTTGTGGTATGGAAGCAGAAGAAAGAGGGCAGGGAGAGGCAATTGCCCGAAATCTTTATGAAATGTCTGCCTTAAAAACCCCGATCCTTTCTATACTGATTGGAGAAGGCGGTAGTGGCGGGGCACTTGCCATGGCTGTAGCTGATGAAGTCTGGATACTTGAAAATGCTGTCTATTCCATTCTTTCTCCGGAAGGATATGCCGCTATTTTGTGGAAAGATGGCAGTCAGGCAGCTCGTGCAGCAAAAGCGATGAAGCTTACTTCCTATGATTTATATAAAGCTGGTTTTGTAGAAAAAATCATACCGGAACCAGAAGGTTACACATTAGATTCGATTATTAACGTATTTGATAATCTAGAGGAAAATATTTCTGTATTTTTAGAAAATAGCAAGAGTATGACAGAAGAAGAACGAGTGGAGCAAAGATATCAACGTTTTCGCAGTATGTAAGGGCAGATGTATTTTACAGGAGACTATAAAGACAGGATTTACAGGAGAATGTAACTTATGAGAAAAGAACAATTTTCCATTGGGAAAAAACAATTAAAAGTCCCGATTATACAGGGTGGTATGGGCGTTGGTATCAGTCTTGGCGGACTGGCCGGAGCTGTCGCAAAAGAAGGTGGGGCCGGAACGATATCTGCTGCGCAGATTGGTTTTCGTGAACCGGATTTTTATGAGAATCCAGTAGAAGCGAATAAACGTGCGATTCATAAAGAAATGGATAAAGCAAGAAAGATTTCTCCGGAAGGAGTCATTGGCTTTAATCTGATGGTGGCAATGAATGATTATGAAACGTATGCACGCGAAGTGATTGCGGCGGGAGCTGACTTTATCGTATCAGGAGCAGGGCTTCCGGTTGATCTTCCTGCTTATATAAAAGATAGTGATATTGCAATCGCTCCCATTGTATCTACCAGAAAATCTGCCCATGTTATTTTGAAATTCTGGGATAAAAAATATAAAAAAACAGCAGATTTTATTGTTATTGAAGGGCCTATGGCAGGAGGACATCTTGGTTTCCATAAAGAACAGCTAGGAGAACTTACTCCAGAAATTTACGCCGAAGAAGTAAAAGAAATTATTACTGTAGTAAGAAAATATGAAGAAAAATATGAGAAAAAAATCCCTGTCATTCTGGCAGGAGGGATTTATGAGCATGCAGATTATGAAAGAGCATTTACTCTTGGTGCAGATGGAGTGCAGATTGCAACCCGTTTTGTAACAACAGAAGAATGTGATGCAGATGAACGTTATAAACAAGCCTATATTCAAGCCAAAAAAGAAGATATCGTTATCGTAAACAGTCCGGTAGGTATGCCGGGAAGAGCAATCAGAAATGTTTTTTTAGACAAAGTAAAAACCGAAGGCAGAATTCCACCAACAAAGTGTCTTCGCTGTATTCATACCTGCAATCCGGCAGAAACACCGTACTGCATCACCGAAGCACTTATTCACGCAGCCAAAGGAGAAGTCGATCAGGCCCTTTTATTCTGCGGAGGACGTGCTTATGAAGCAAAAACAATAGAAACAGTAAAAAAAGTAATTGATTATTTCTGTAAAGATTGTTTATAATAAATGTAAAAGAAACGATACGGTATTAGATAAGGTGAGAATATAGGAATGAACAATGTAAGAGAAACAATAAACACAATGTTAGTAAAGACTTTCCACGAGATTTTAGAATTAGAAGAGAAGGCGATCATCACAGATGAATTTTCGGATATAAGCAATAATGATATGCATATCATAGAAGCAATCGGTCTGGGTGAAGGAGCACGCATGAGTGTGGTAGCGAAACGTTTGAATATCACAGTAGGTTCGCTCACAACATCTATGAACAGTCTTGTAAATAAAGGCTATGTAGCGAGATCACGAAGTGAAAAAGACAGGCGGGTTGTTAACGTATATCTCCTTGAAAAAGGAATTGCTGCTTATAAACATCATGAAGAATTCCATGAAAAAATGTTAGATGCTATCATGGAAACCCTGAGTCCGGAAGAACTTGTCGTATGGGCAAAGTCCTGCGATCGTCTGACTCACTTTTTGAAATCATACGACAAAACCCATTAATTTCATAAATGAAACAAAAAAGCATTATGCAAATCTGTTTTATATCCTTGCACAATGAAATGCATCGTATTCATTGTGCAAGGATATACAGTAACTGCATAATGTTTTTTTATTTGTCTTTTATTCGTTATAATAAAAGTATCTAAAAATGATACAAAAATTAGAATAAATGCAAAAGAAAAAAATAAATGTTAAAAAGAAACAAAAACTCTTTCTTTTTATTTTTATATAGTGTATAATGATTACAATACCAAAGCAGAACGGGGATAGGGAGGACAAGTATGATATCATTATATTCTTTAATATGGACAGTTTTAGTTAGCTGCCCGTTGCTTCTCCTGATAGTCGTTTTAAGAAGAAGAACAGCCTGCCTGATGAAGTATGGAGTTACATTTATCTGTATTTTATATGCATTTTGTGTAATCAGAATGTTAATACCAATAGAAGTACCAGTGTTTCAGAAAGTAATTTGTGATCCACATATGTTTTCTTTTCTGATGAAAACGTATGCAGACTTAGGAACAGATAAAAGAAGGCTGGCTTTATGGACTATTTTTGGTATATGGGTTCTGGGGATTATCGCCTGGTCGATTTACTACAGCATTACTGTAGGTGGGCTGCTTATAAAGTTACGAAGAACCTGTTATAAAGGGGATGGACGAGTAGAGCGTATTTTAGAAGAGATTGCTCCAAACAGTGGTATTTCTATAAGATATACAGATTTAGTGGATACACCATTTTTAGTAGGTATATTTAAACCAACGATTTATATGACAGAAGTAGAATGCACAGATACACAAATCAAATATATTTTAACGCATGAATATACACACTGGAAGAGAAAGGATCCTTGGAAGTTATTATTTGCATATCTGATGATTATTATATTTTGGTGGAATCCGTTATTTCGACTTTTACATAAAGATATTAAACTGATGATAGAGATGGGGTGTGATAAGACCATGCTCCGAGACTATCCTATGAGATATGCATTAGAATACTTGAAAACAATATGTTATGTATTGGAAGCAGAGAAACATTCATTAAAAAAATTGAATTTTAATTCTTTGAATTTTGTTGATATAAACAGTGAAGAAGGGTTCAAACAAAGACTTTTTTACATATTAGATGCGAAAGAAAATTTGAAGTTGCAGAAGAAGGTAAATATAGCTGTGATTTGTGGATGCTTTATATGGATGCTTAGTTCTTATTATTTTATATTACAGCCAACATACAGCCCAGATAAAGAAATTCAAAATCAAGAAGAATCTGTTTTTACTGGAAAAGATTTGTATTTAGAAAAGAAAAAAGATGGAACATATATTTTGCATATTGGAAGGACTGTAGAGAAAATATCCAAAAAAGATATTGAAAAAGGATTGTACAATTCATATCCTATAATAGAAGAAAGGTAAATAATTAGTTTATTAGGGAAACTCATATTTCATTCTATTCCTTTATATGATATAATGAAAAATATAATTAACAGAAGAAAAGGATGATATTATGGGTAAGAAGATTCCAAGAATTACAAATAGTGAGATGCAGATTCTAGAAGTGTTGTGGGATGAAGGAGAGGCTCTAACATCTTCAGAAATCGTAGAAGTATCAGATGATCGGACATGGAAGTCAAGCTCGGTGCATTTATTATTAAATTCGCTTTTAAAGAAGAATTTCGTTCAAGTTGCCGGATTTAAGAAGACAACAAAGAATTACGCCAGAACATTTGAGCCATCTATGACAAGAGAAGAATATTCTATGAAGCAGTTACAGCAGGAGAAGAAGAAAAATACGAGAGTATTTTCTGGCTTGTTTAATACTTTTGTTTCCGAGGAGATAAGCTCGGAATCTTTACAGAAACTTTCTAGTTTAATTGAGTCAAGGTTAGATAATTTAGATGACGAAGAATAGATGATGTTTTAATGTTGCCTGTTCTTTGCCGGTTTTATGTTTATATACGGTAACTTTATAATTTGCATATACATAAAAAGGAGAGAGAACGATGAAAAAGGCAAGATGGAGAAAAACAATCGCAGCAGGTGCTGTCCTTATGAGTTTGGGTATGGTATGTCCAGTAGCAAGTTTGCAGGCAGAAGAAGCAGAGACACCTTATGAAGAAGTAATGAAAGCTTCTGACGGTGATATTAATCCTTGTGCGGATCAGATAGAGTATGTGTATCGTATTCATAATGGAAGAGTACAGAAACGTCGATGGAATTATACTCAGGGAGAATGGGTAGATAAAAAGTGGATTGATGTTGGACCGGCCTAGAATACATTTTTATGAAAATTATAGTAAGTAAAAAGACCAGGAGCATTGCAGTTGTGATGTTCCTGGTCTTTTATATTACTTTACAGGAATAAAATGCTGTTTTTTATATAACAGAATAAGCAATAGAGTTATTATAAAAATAAAATTGTTAAAAAACTATCAAAAAGTTATTGTAAATTTCTCTGTTTTTTTATATAATAATAGTATAATGATAAAATGTTTATCAAAAAAGAGGATAAAATAACTGTTTTGTTTGAAAAATTGTTCACAATGTCTAAATGTGAGTAATGTGTATTTTTTAATTTTTTGTGTTTGCTTTTGTAGTGTTTTTTCAAAAGTGTATATGCATATAAAGAAGGGAGAAGCTTATGTTAGAGAAGGGTTACTATGACAAAGCGGATGCGATTATTGAGTCTCACGGGGCGGTGGAAGCATCTCTTATTCCGATTATACAGGATATTCAGAGTGAGTATCGGTATCTGCCACCGGAATTATTATCTTATGTTGCGGATAAGATTGGGATTACAGAGGCGAAGGCATTTAGTGTTGCTACATTTTATGAGAATTTTTCTTTTGAACCAAAGGGAAAATATGTGATTAAGGTCTGTGATGGAACGGCATGTCATGTGCGTAAGTCTACTACGATTCTGGAAAGAATTTATAGTGAACTGGGACTTTCAAAAGAGAAGGTAACAACGGACGATATGTTATTTACTGTGGAGACGGTATCCTGTCTTGGTGCCTGTGGTCTTGCTCCGGTACTGACGGTGAATGATAAAGTATATCCGTCAATGACACCGGATGATGCTGCACAGTTACTTCAGAAGCTTCGAGAGGAGGAATAGGGGATGAGGATTCATAACAGAGAAGAGTTAAGCAAGATTCGTGAGATGGCAGCAGGTAAAGTTTCTTCAACGAAGTGCCGTATTTTGATTTGTGCAGGAACAGGATGTTTAGCCGGTGGTTCAGGTGAGATTTATGAGAAAATGTGTGAACTTACAAAGGATTGCAAAGATGTTGATGTTGAATTTGGACCAGAAATCGCACATGGAAGTGAACATCCAGTTGCAGTGAAGAGAAGCGGTTGTCATGGCTTTTGTGAGATGGGACCGCTGATGAGAATTGAACCGCTTGGTATTCTTTATACGAAAGTAAAACTAGAAGACTGCGAAGAGATTTTTGAAAGAACGATAAAGCATGGAAATATTATCCACCATCTTTTATATAAGCAGGATGGTGTTGAATATCCAAAGCAGGAAGAGATTCCATTTTATAAGAAACAGACCCGTCTGGTACTTAAAAATTGTGGACATATTGATGCAGAACATATAGAAGAATATATTGCAGTTGGCGGATATCAGGCATTTGCAAAGGTATTGTTTGAACAAACACCGGATGACGTAATTGAGACGATTTTAGAATCAAATCTGCGAGGTCGTGGAGGCGGTGGTTTCCAGACAGGATATAAGTGGAAACAGGTTGCAAGACAGCAGGAGAAAACACGTTATATTGTATGTAATGGTGATGAAGGAGATCCGGGAGCATTTATGGACAGAAGTATCATGGAAGGTGACCCTCATAAAATGATAGAAGGTATGCTGATTGCAGCTTATGCAGTAGGGGCACAGGAAGGATATATTTATGTACGTGCAGAATACCCGCTTGCAATCAGTCGTCTTCGCCTAGCAATTTCACAGGCAGAGGAAAGTGGACTTCTTGGAGAGAACATTCTTGGAACAGATTTTTCTTTCCACTTACATATTAACAGGGGAGCAGGAGCTTTTGTATGTGGTGAAGGAAGTGCACTCACTGCATCTATTGAAGGTAAAAGAGGGATGCCGCGAGTAAAACCTCCAAGAACGGTAGAACAGGGATTGTTCGCAAAGCCAACCGTATTAAATAATGTTGAGACTTTTGCCAATGTTCCGATGATTATTGATAAAGGTGCAGCATGGTATCGGAGTATCGGGCCGGAAAAGAGTCCCGGAACGAAAGCATTTGCTCTTACAGGAAGTGTAAAAAATACAGGATTGATAGAGGTACCGATGGGAACTTCTTTGCGGGAAGTAATCTATGATATCGGTGGTGGAATTAAAGGAGATGCACATTTTAAAGCAGTCCAGATTGGAGGACCGTCCGGCGGATGTCTCATCACACCACATTTAGATGTCAGCCTTGATTTTGATTCCTTAAAGAAAATGGGAGCGATGATTGGTTCAGGAGGTCTTGTAGTTATGGACGATAAGACCTGTATGGTAGAAGTTGCCCGTTTCTTTATGAATTTTACGCAGAATGAAAGCTGTGGTAAATGTGTTCCATGCCGCGAGGGAACAAAACGAATGCTTGAAATACTGGAAAAGATTGTTGCCGGAAAGGGAACACTTGAAGACTTAAATCTGCTTGATGAACTGGCTTCTATGATTACGGATACAGCACTGTGCGGACTTGGAAAGAGTGCAGCACTTCCGGTTATGAGTACACTTCGTCTTTTCCGTAAGGAATATGAAGAACATGTTGTCGATAAAAAATGTGCAGCAAAGAACTGTACAGCATTACGTCGTTTTGTTATCAGTCCGGAACGTTGTAAAGGATGTTCAAAATGTGCAAGAAACTGTCCGGTTGGCGCAATCAGCGGACAGATTAAAAAGCCGTATGTTATTGATGACAGTATCTGTATTAAATGTGGTGCCTGTGAGAGTGCCTGTGCATTCCACGCAATTCATATAGAAGCATAGGAGGGGAAAGCAATGAAATATATGACAATTAATAATAGAAAAGTTGCATTTGATGATGAAAAAAATGTGCTTTCTGTTATCAGAAAAGCGGGAATTAATCTGCCGACATTCTGTTATCATTCTGAACTTTCTACTTATGGCGCCTGCCGTATGTGTGTGGTAGAAGATGATAGAGGGAAGATCTTTGCTTCTTGTTCCGAGGTGCCAAGAGACGGCATGGTGATCTATACGAATACACCAAAGCTGCAGCATCATCGAAAGATGATTTTAGAGCTGATGCTTTCTGCACATTGCAGAGAGTGTACAACCTGTAAGAAGAATGGAGACTGTACATTACAGAATCTTGCAAAACAGCTTGGAGTCAGCTACATACGTTTTGAAAATAATAAACCACAGATTCCGATTGATGAAAGCTCAGATTGTATAGTTATTGATAAAAATAAATGTATTCTCTGCGGAGACTGTGTAAGAACTTGTGAGGAGATTCAAGGATTAGGTATTTTAGAGTTTGCCTATCGCGGCTCTAAGATGCAGGTTATGCCGGCATTTGATCGAAAAATGGCAGAAACAGCCTGTGTTGGCTGTGGACAGTGTCGTGTCGTATGCCCGACAGGCGCTATAACGATCAAGCATAACATTCATCCGGTATGGGAGGCGCTTGCTGATAAAAACACAAGAGTTGTTGTGCAGATTGCTCCGGCAGTTCGTGTAGCTGTTGGTGATAAATTTGGTATACCAAAAGGGGAAAATTCTCTTGGAAAGCTTGTGGCAGCACTTCGAAGAATGGGATTTGATGAAATATATGATACAGATTTCGGTGCAGATCTTACGATTATGGAAGAATCAAAAGAATTTTTAGAAAGAGTGAAGTCAGGAGAAAAATTACCATTGTTCACATCCTGCTGCCCTGCATGGGTAAAGTTTTGCGAGCAGAAATATCCGGAGTTACGCGAAAATATCTCCACCTGCCGTTCTCCACAGCAGATGTTTGGAGCGGTATTAAAAGAAGAAGCGCGGAATAATAAAGAAGATAGCAGAAAAACGATTGTTGTTTCAATTATGCCATGTACTGCGAAAAAAGCAGAAATCCTCCGCCCAGAACATAAGACAGAAGGAGAGCAGGATGTAGATTTCGTATTGACAACAACAGAAATCATCCGAATGATAAAAGAGGCAGGAATTGATCTGACACAGATGCCATGGGAAGCAATGGATATGCCATTTGGATTATCATCAGGAGCCGGTGTTATCTTTGGTGTAACTGGTGGTGTAACAGAAGCAGTCCTTCGTCGCTTGGTAGCAGATAGCGGAATGGAAGCCTTAAATGAAATTAAATTCACTGGTATTCGTGGAACAAAAGGGATAAAAGAATCTATTATTCCATATGGAGACAGACAGCTTAAGATTGCTGTAGTCAGTGGACTGAAAAATGCAGATGAACTTATCCAGAAAATAAAAAGTGGTGAAGCACAATATGACTTTGTAGAAGTCATGGCATGTAGAAGAGGCTGTATGGCAGGCGGCGGACAGCCAGTACCAATCGGCCCAAGAACCAAAGCAGCAAGATTTGAGGGATTATACCGCATTGACGATGCGGCACAGATAAAACGTTCTAATGATAATCCAATCGTAGGAGAACTTTACGAAGGACTCCTTAAAGGAAAAGAACATAAGCTGCTTCACAATAATACTGATTTGTAGATTTGATGTAGACGAAAAAAGAAATAATACCCTATCCCATCTGCTCTGTAGTCGCTGTATTTAAGATGCGAATGAGCATCTTAAACACGCTCCCAAGCCGCATCTGGGATAGGGTATTATTTCTTTTTTCTGACTATTCTAAATCCACAGTTTGGCAACATGGAATGTACCAGAAGGATATGACTTTCCGGAAAATTAAATTCTAAAGGGCTGACATTCAAAAATCCGCTGAAGAATCCACTTGTTTTTCCGAAGTTTTCGTTTTTTGAGGCAAAATGAAGCGTTTAGCGTAACGGAACAAAAGCAAACTTATAAAAATTCTCTTTTCTTGCCATAGTTTTCTTACAATTCAGCAAAGAGTTCTATTACAGTGGCTGTTTAATCTTATTCCGCAACTCAGTTAAAAAATAAGAGGCCTTGTCCAGAAATTTACGATTTTTATTCAGATAAAATCTTCGGAAGGAAAAAAATTTTATTAAGAGATGTCTTGTAGATGTGAAGTTATCTCACATCTGATGTAACTAAATTTCAAGTATATACAACAATTTAAATGTAAATCCTTTAGAATTTAATTCCATGAAAAATCATAACCTTCTGGAAAATCCCCATTCTCGCCAATTGTGGATTTAGCATAGTCAGAGAAAAGAAAAAACAATATACCCCAGATGCGGCTTGGGAGCGTACTTAAGATGCGGATGAGCATCTTAAATACAGCGACTACAGAGCAGATGGGGTATATTGTTTTTTCTTTTCTCGTCTATACGAAATCTACAAATCGGAATTGAATTTTTCGAGAATTTAAAACTTCCTTTAATTGACTATAGTTGTGTTATTTGTTAAAATAATTATATAAAGTAAAGAGATAAAACATCAACGTGTGTATCATCATTTCATGGATTGGAGAGAGTTATGAGTAAGAGAATCAATACCAAAAAAACAACTATGAAAACTGTTTCAACAGAAATAAAGGATGCTGTTGAGAAAACAGAAGTTGTCTCAACAGCAGAGGAAAAGAAAAAGGCAGATAAGCCGAAAGAAGAGTCGAAGAAAAAGGCAGATAAGCCGAAAGAAGAGTCGAAGAAAAAGGCAGATGAGCCGAAAGAAGAGCCAAAGAAAAAGGCAGAAGAGCCAAAAGAAGAGCCAAAGGAAAAGACAGATAAGCCGAAAGAAGAGTCGAAGAAAAAGGTAGCTAAGTCTAAAACAGTGACAAGGAAAAGGGCAGTTCGTTCAAAGACTGTGACTGAGGAAAAAGTAGCGGAACCAAAAACTACGACCAAAAAGAAAACGGTTCGTTCTAAGGCTGCAACAAAGGAAAAAGCAGATGCAACAAAAGAAAAAATAGCTGAAATAGAGGAAAAAGCAGCTACTCCGAAGACGACAACTGAACAGAATATTCCGATGGAACAGCCGGATTTAGGACCAAGAAGAAGTGTTGCTTTTATTGGTTCAGAATGTTATCCATTTGTTAAGACTGGTGGACTCGGAGATGTAATGTCTGCTCTTCCAAAGGCTCTGGCAAAATTAAACCTGGATGTTAAGGTGATTCTGCCAAGATATAAGTGTATTCCTCAGGAGTATCAGGAAAAGATGGAATACAGGGGCTCCTTCTATATGAATCTCTGCTCCGATGGAAAACAATATTATGTAGGAATCATGGAGTATCAGGAAGATGGTGTTGTCTATGATTTTATAGATAATGATGAGTTTTTCTCCTGGGGCAATCCATATACGAATTTGATAGACGATATACCGAAGTTCTGTTATTTTGCAAAAGCTTCGCTTGCTGCGCTCAATTATCTGGATTGGACTCCGGACGTAGTGCATTGTCATGACTGGCAGGCCGCTTTAGTACCTCTTTACTTAAGAACCAGCTTTAGTGATACAGATGTGGGACGTGCGATTGCAGTACTTACCATACATAATCTGCGATTCCAGGGTGTTTATGATAGAAAAATGATTCAATATTGGTCAGGACTTCCTGATTATGTATTTAATAAGGATTGCCTGACACAGAACTGGCTTGATGCAAATATGTTAAAGGGTGGAATCGATTACTGCAATAAAGTTACAACCGTAAGTAATACCTATGCTGAGGAGATTCAGACAGAGGAGTATGGTGAAGGACTGGCAGAACATTTAAGATATCACCAAAATAAAATTTTAGGAATTGTGAATGGTATTGATACAGATATCTGGAATCCGGCAACCGATAAGCTGTTGGCATCTAATTATGATGCAGAATCAGTGATAAAGAATAAAAAAGTGAACAAAAAGGCACTTCAGGAAGCGTTAGGCTTAGATGTAGATGAGAATAAGATGGTAATTGGACTGATTTCCCGTCTTACAAACCAGAAAGGGCTTGATTTAGTGAATGACGTAATTCCAGGTATCATGGATGGAAATACACAGGTAGTTGTTCTTGGTACAGGTGATTCTCAGTATGAGGACACATTCCGCTACTATGAAAATAAATACAAAGGTAGTTTTTGTGCGTATATTGCCTACAATGAAAATGTGGCTCATAACATTTATGCAGGATGCGATGCACTTTTAGTTCCATCAAGGTTTGAACCATGTGGACTTACCCAGCTTATATCTATGAGATATGGTGCAGTTCCGATTGTCAGAGAAACAGGAGGTCTCAAGGATACTGTTCAGCCTTACAATGTATTTGAAAATACAGGCAATGGTTTTACATTTGACAGATATGAAAGTGGCCTTCTTTACGATGCGATCAATAGAGCTAAGACTCTTTATTTCGAGAATAGAAAATGCTGGGATGATATGGTGATTCGTGATATGAATAAAGATGTATCCTGGGAAAAGAGTGCAAAACAGTACAAAGATATGTATGTAGGATTAACCCCAAGATATTAATTACTGATTTGTAGATTTGGTAATAGACGAAAAAAGAAAAAGTGATATATCCCATCTGCTCTGTAGTCGCTGTAGTTAAGATGCTCATCTGCATCTTAACTATGCTCCCAAGCCGCATTTGGGATATATCACTTTTTCTTTTTTCTGGCTATTCTAAATCTACAGTTGGGCAACGTGGAATGTACCAGAAGGATATGACTTTCCAGAAAATTAAAGTCTAAAGGATTGACGCATTTCTTCTGGGGATTTTACCCAAATAAAAATCGTAGATTTCTGGACAACCCCCTTTATTTTCTCCACACAAAAACCTGATTTCATCTGGCGCCAAAGAACAGAAAAGCAGAAACTTTATATAGAATAAAATGTGATGTCGGAGCAAATAAAAATGCCGGCTAGGCATTTTCTATGCCGCGACTATCTTCACATTTTATTCTATATAAAGTTTCTGCTTTTCGTTTCTTTAGTCTATCAAATCAGGCTTGTTTCTTTTTTTGTATCTTGACAAATAACTCCCTTTTAGCTATAATACTTTAGTGTAGTGCATTGATAAAACTACGCAGAGATTATAAGGGAAAGAAAAAGGAGAGATACTATGAAAAAGATAATTGCTATGCTTTTAGTTCTCGTAATGAGCGTTACAGGATTAGTTGGATGTGGTTCTTCTAATAAGAGTGGCAGCGAAGCTGGTTCTACAAGTACAAGTTCTGATTCTGATTGGGCTTATATTCAGGGAAAGGGCAAGCTTACAGTTGGTATTACATTATTTGCACCGATGAATTATTATAATGAAAAGAATGAGCTTGTTGGTTTTGATACAGAGATGGCACAGGCTGTGGCAAAGAAGCTTGGCATTGATGTAGAATTTAGTGAAATTAACTGGGATTCTAAAGAGGTAGAGTTAAACTCTAAGAATATTGATTGTCTTTGGAATGGAATGTGTATTACCGAAGAGAGAAAGCAGAATATGAGTGTTTCTGATCCATATCTTTACAATACACAAGCTATGGTAATGAAGAAGAGCAGAGAAAAAGAAATCATGAAGAGTGTAAAAGGTCTTACTGTTACAGCAGAACAGGGTTCTACTGGTGAAGGTAAGATTGACGGTTCTATTGCCGATGATGATACAGTAAAGGTTTCTGCTAAGGATTACTTTAAAGATGCGAACTATGTAGCTTCTGATTCTATGGCTAAGGCTCTCATGGAAGTAAAATCAGGAACAGCAGATGTTGCTTTAGTTGACAGTGTATGTGCTCTTGGTATGGTTGGCGAAGGAACAGATTATGAAGATTTAGTTATCAACATGGATAATAACTTTGGTCAGCAGGAATATGGTATCGCATTCCGTAAGGGCAGCGATGTGACAGAAAAGGTAAATCAGGCAATCAAAGAACTTTATGAAGATGGAACGGTAGATACGATTGCTAAGAAATACGATTTACAGGATATGTTGATTAAATAACTGCTTCTATGGTATGATATAGAAGCTGTATAAGCTTCGTATGAATACATATAAAAGAATCCGGGATTTCAGTATCTTTTAAAGGAAAAAGGACAGAAAGACCGGATTCTTGTTGTGGTTTCAGCCGGGCATCTCGCAGTAAGAATGCTGAGGTATTCTTAAAATTATTTAAAATATATGAAGAAAGAAGGATAAGATTATGATGGCTACCAGCCCAATGGAATCCTTAAGTTCAGGATTCATTATTAACATCGAGCTGTTTTTTATCACTTTACTTTTGGCATTGCCACTTGGATTAGTGATTACATTTTGCTCTATGTCAAAGTTCAAGCCTTTAAAATGGTTAAGCAGAACTTTTGTCTGGATTATCAGAGGAACACCACTGATGCTTCAGTTGTTCGTTGTACTGTATGCACCAGGACTTTTGTTTTCTATGCCGATGAGTTCTCGTTTTACAGCAGCAATTATTGCATTTGTTATTAATTATGCTGCTTATTTTTCAGAAATTTATCGTGGTGGAATTGAAAGTGTATCAAGAGGGCAGTACGAAGCAGGACAGGTTCTTGGTATGACAAAGACACAGATTTTCTTTAAGATTATTCTGTTACAGGTTATAAAGAGAATTATTCCGCCGATGAGTAATGAAGTGATCACTCTTACGAAAGATACCGCTCTTGCCCGAATTATTGGTCTTGCAGAGATTATCATGTGTGCAGAACGTTTTACAAAACAGGGCTTAATCTGGCCATTATTCTCTACAGCAGTATTTTTCCTTGTTTTCAATGGAATCCTGACTCTTTTATTTGGATGGATTGAAAAGAAAATGGACTATTTTAGAGTATAAGGAGGGGTTTTGATGTCTATTCTTGAAGTGAAAAATTTAAAAAAGAATTTTGGAAGTCTTGAAGTGTTAAAGGGCATTGATTTTTCTCTGGAAAAGGGAGAAGCCCTTGCAATGATTGGAGCATCGGGAAGTGGAAAGACAACGCTTTTACGCTGCCTGAACTTTTTAGAGCGTCCAACACATGGACAGATTATTGTAAATGATAAAGTAATCTTTGATGCAGATGATAATAAGTCTTTAGGAGATGCACAGATAAGAAAGAACCGTTTACATTTTGGAATGGTATTTCAGTCCTTTAATCTTTTCCCACAATATACAGCGTTACGTAACTGTACATTAGCCAGAGAATTAATGGCAAAGGAACGTCCGGATTTTAAAGAGAATAAAAAACAGACTCTTGCGGAGATTCAGGCAGAGGGAGAGGCGCTTCTTGAAAGTGTTGGATTAAAAGAGAAGATGGATTTTTACCCACATCAGCTTTCCGGAGGACAGCAGCAGAGAGTAGCTATCGCAAGAGCGTTAATGTTACAGCCGGATATCCTGTGTTTTGACGAGCCGACATCAGCGCTTGACCCGGAACTTACCGGGGAAGTATTAAAGGTTATCCGTGGTTTGGCAGACAGACATACAACAATGGTTATCGTTACACATGAGATGAAGTTTGCTCGAGATGTATCTGATAAAGTTCTTTTCTTAGATCAAGGTACTATTGCAGAATACGGAACACCGGAGCAGGTATTTGAACATCCGAAGGAAGAAAGAACGAGACAGTTCCTCGAGAGATATTTTGAGGATTAATTATATCAGATATGCAGTAGAAGTATGTCATGCGTTGCATGACACATATTTCGCAGCAAGAATGCTGAGATATTCTTGAATGACTGAATATAGAAAAGTACTGTAAAACATAAAAATAGGAGAGAGGATTAAAAGTAAAAATCCTCTCTTTTTTATAAATATCTTTAATTTTTGTTATATAGATGATATACTTATTCTAGATTACTATATCTAAAATCAGCATAACATGAGAAGTGAGGGAAATGAAGATGCTAGATGCCGGACAGAGTGTAAACAAATTAAAAATACTAATTGTAGATGATTCTGAACTGAATAGGGAACTTCTCGCAAGCATGCTGGAGGATGAGTATGAGATTTATCAGGTTGAGAATGGGAAAAAAGCAATCGGTATATTAGAGAAAAGCAGGGAAGAGTTTAAGCTAGTATTACTTGATATGAATATGCCGGTAATGGATGGATATGAAGCCCTTTCCATTATGAAAAGGAGAAAGTGGTTAGACAGGCTTCCTGTAATTGTTATTTCTGCTGAGATTGGTGGAGAGAGCGTGAGAAAGGCTTACGAATTGGGAGCTAGCGATTATTTTGTACGTCCATTTAATGAATCTATTGTATCTAGAAGAGTTCGGAATACTATTACTCTCTATGATAACATTTCAAGCAATTTTAATGATGCGGTAATGATGTTGTCTACAATATTTTTCCGGATTTTAAAAATAGATTTAAAGGCAGATACTTATGAGATTATAGAGCATGGAGACAATGATCCGCTAAGGGAGTGTTTTCAAAAAGAAAGTATATCCGAATGTCTTATGGGGCTTGCTGAAGAAGGGCATATTCATGAGGAGGATTATAAAGAATATGTAGAATTTTGTTCTATAGAACATTTGAAGAGAATTTTTTCAGATGGCAGCCAATATGCAAGTTTACAGTATCGTAGAGTTATTGATGGAGAATATCGCTGGATTTCCATGGAGATTGTACGAAGCACAGAGTACAGAGAGGATAATCAGCAGGTTGTCATGTATGTGCGGGATATTAATGATGATTATATAAAGCTTTTGCAGATGGCAATGAGTCATACATTAGACTCTGTAGGCATTGTATCAGCGAATGTTTCCCAGGGAATCTGTCTTTCTTTTGCCGGAAAGAAGGAGGAATTAGAAGGTCGGGAAGGTCAGAGTATTGACTCTTATATAGAGATGATCAGTAAAATGATTCCGGTAGATGAATTAAGAAAGAATTTTTGTCAGAAGTTTTCACAAAAAAATATGTTAAAGACATTTCATGAAGGAAAAACAGACATTTCCATGGATACGGCATTTGCCTGTTCAAAAGAAGCACAGGTATCTGTACTGCGGGTGAATGTAGATATGGCAAGGAATTCTTTTTCAAAGGAAATTGGAGCAGTGTTACATTTTACAGATATTACTGCAGGGTATCTTGTAGAGAATGTACCGCAAAAGATTTATCAGAAGAATTATGAGAATATTATCATTATTGATGCAAATAGAAAAAAGATGATAAAGACAGACATTTTATCTTCTGTTTTATCAGAGTACCTGAAAAGAGAAGAATTATATGAAGGCTGGACTTCTTATGATTCGCAGAAAGACGTTGTGGACAGTGAGTGTGAAAAGTTTAAAAAATGTGTGGAACTTTCTGCAATAGAAGAAGGTCTTTGCAAAGATAAACAGTTTTCTTTTACTGTTCATGAGATAGATGAAACAGGTGAAGTGAGGTTAAAAAGATATTCTTATATTTATGTAGATAAACGATTAAATATTATTGTCGGGGCGAGAGAGGATATTACTGAATTTTCAGAAAAAGATGTTTTGGTAGGAGGATATAATCGTCGGGGATTTATTCGCAATACAGAACGTTTTTTAAATGCAGCATCTGATAGAACACAGTATGCAGTATTGTTTTTTAATATAAAGAATTTTAAAGCAGTGAATGAATTGTTTGGAGTGGAGAATGGAGATGTAGTTCTTCGGAATATATATAAAACGCTGAAATATTCAAGACTTGCTCCGGTGATCGTTGCAAGAGTAGAGTCTGATCATTTTGTCTGCCTGATCGATAAGAAGAATTTAGACTTTGCAGAACTGACAAAAGTATGTGAGAATAAGTTTTGCAAAGACGGTAAGCGGATGAATTTGATTATCCGATGTGGTATTTTTTATGTAGAAGATGAACCGATGAAGATTTCCGGTATGATCGACAGGGCAAAGCTTGCGAAGAAGTATATTACGGATGAATATGTTCAACCGTACATGATTTATGATGATTCTATGCAGGCTGCTTATGTAGACAAAGCAAAGCTTACCGGGGAATTGCAGGAGGGAATCGCACAGGAACAGTTTAAGGTTTATTATCAGCCAGTTATTGATGCGAAAACTGGAAAGATTGCTTCAGCAGAAGCATTGATTCGCTGGATCCATCCAGAAAAGGGATTCATTTCTCCGGGATTATTTATCCCGGCAATAGAAGAGGATGGTCATATTTCCGAGCTTGATTTTTATGTACTTAAGAAAGTATGGCAGTTCATTAATGAAAGATACGAAAAGAATAAGTTTGTTGTTCCGGTATCTGTAAATTTATCCTGGATGGATTTCTATGATGAAGTAATGATGGAAACAATCATAAAAGAAATAGATCAATTTAAAGAAGTGGGTAGAGAGTATATGACTCGTTTTGAAATTACAGAAACTTCATACGCTGCCATCAGGGAAAATCGAAGTGATATTCTTGAGAGTTTTCGGATTAGAAATACCAAGATTCTCTTAGATGATTTTGGAAGTGGCTTTTCTTCCTTTGGCATGCTCCAGGATTACGATTTTGATATATTAAAAATTGATATGAGCTTTATCCGTAAGATGGAAGAGAATCCAAAAACGAAAAGTATCGTGCGTAATATTATAGGAATGGCGCATGAGATGGATATAGAGACAGTTGCAGAAGGAGTAGAAACAGAAGAACAGGTAAGATTCTTAAAACAGAGCGGTTGTGACTATATTCAGGGATATTATTATTCCAGACCATTGCCGGAAGATGAATTTATAGAATTTCTGGAAAAAGAATCTTTAAAGAATTAAATTGTTATAAAATAGAAAAGAAATATCCCGCACTGTGATTTGCTACATAACAGTACGGGATATTCTTAATTTTTTGTGAGTTATCTATAGCTGTTATCTGTATTCTTCGGCGAGTTCCTTAAATACGGGAAGTGCCTGTTCCACTCTTTGCGTAGGGACACAGTAGGCGATACGGAAGTGCCCCGGACATCCAAAGATATCTCCAGGAACGAGCATCAGATCTTTTTCCATTGCTTTTTTGCAAAATGCCTGGGAATCCGGTTCTAAAGAACGTGGGAACATATAGAACGTTCCGCCGGGTTCTACACAATGGTAGCCGTATTCTCTAAGCGCTTCAAAAAGTATTTTTTTATTTGTTTCATACACGCTTAAATCGGAGGTACAGCCGCAGACATCCGCTACGGTTCTCTGCATCAGGGAAGCGGCACCATTTTGCCCGATTGTTCGGGAAATCTGCGGACAGATTTCAATAATCTTATCGGCATCAGAACAATCCGGATGTACGGCAAGATAGCCGATACGTTCTCCCGGAAGAGAGATCGATTTACTAAAAGAATAGCAGGTTAGCGTGTTCTTATAATAATTTGCAATGTAAGGAGCATCTACTCCTTCAAAAATAATATCACGATAAGGCTCATCTGAAATAAGATAGATTGGATGATGGAATTCTTTTGATTTTGCTGTTAAGATTGATGACAGTTTTTCAATGGTTTCTGTAGAGTAGACAATTCCGGAAGGGTTATTTGGAGAGTTGATCAGGACAGCAGAAACATTTTCATTTAATTGGGCTTCAAATGCTGCAAAATTAATCTGGAAAGTGTCGATATCTGCAGGGATAATTGTAAGCTTTAATCCAGCGCCGGCGGTATATGGTTTATATTCAGAGAAACAAGGTGCAAAAGTAATAATTTCATCGCCGGGATTTGTTACCGCACGAAGAGCGTGAGCTAAAGCTCCAGCAGCACCAATTGCCATAAAAATATTGGCAGCTTTGTAGGCTGAACCATATTTTTTATTTAAAGAGGCAGCAATTTTTTCGCGGGTTTCCATGATTCCAAAGCTTGGACTATATCCATGCAGGGCAAGAGGGTCTAAAGTTTTCACTTTTTGGACAATTGTTTCGTTTACAATAGAAGGTGCAGGTACAGAAGGGTTACCAAGGCTAAAATCATAAATATTTTCTGCTCCAACGACTTTGGCACGTTCTGCAGCATACTGGAATATTTCAAAGATAACGTCTTTTTCCTGTAGCATGTTTGTGTATTGTTTGTTTAACATAAAATGAAACACTCCTTTTTATTTTATATATTTTGATTAAGTAGATAGTCTCTATGAGTGTAGCATATGAGATGGGAAAGAACAAGAACAGGAATCGTATATTGACGGGGCGATGTTACTTTACTATAATAAAACGGACAGAAAGGAGTATATCATGGAGAACTATTCAGTACAGGTTCCACCGTATACGGTAGGACCGGAAGCATATAAAAAGATTGAAAAACAATGTCACATATATGGAAGCAAGGCAGTTGTTATTGGTGGAAAGAAGGCGATGGCTGCTGCGAAGGAGAAGCTGCTTTGTGCGGTAGAAGATACTGGAATTGAAATTGTTGATTTTGTATGGTTTGGAGGAGAATGTACCTTTGAGAATGCAGAAGCTCTCGAACAGTTAGAAGCAGTACAACAGGCAGATGTGATATTTGCTGTTGGCGGAGGAAAGGCAATCGATACATGTAAGCTTGTAAGTATTGCGCTTGAAAAACCGTATTTTTCTTTCCCGACGATCGCATCAAACTGTGCTCCGACATCTGCGGTGTCTATTGTATATAACGAAGACGGAACATTTTGTAAGTTTGTACATTTTCTCGAGCCGGCGAAGCATATTTTTATTGATACAGAAATTATCGCAAATGCGCCAACAGAATATTTATGGGCTGGAATTGGAGATACTTATGCAAAGTATTATGAAGTAAGTATTTCTGCAAGAGGTGAGCAGTTAGAGCATTATAAGGCAATGGGAGTACAGCTTAGCCGTATGTGTATGGAAGCGATGCTTGAGCATGGAGCACAGGCATTAAAAGATAACGAACAGAGGACGGCATCCTATGCATTAGAACAGGCGGCGCTTACTATTATTATTACAGCAGGCTGGGCTTCGTTGCTTGTGGCAAGAGAACATACGATGGATTATAATGGTGGAGCTGCGCATGCCTTTTTCTATGGTCTTTGCAACCTGCCTGGATTTGATGAGAATCACCTGCATGGCGTTGTTGTTGGATTTGGTGTTTTGCTTTTGCTTACGATTGATGGTAAAGAAGAAGAATGTGAGAAGCTGACTGCTTTTAATAAGACAGTTGGGCTACCAACGAAGCTTTCTGAAGTCGGTGTTACGGTAGAAGAAGTCGCAAAGTGTGCATCATTTATGGTAAAAGATGAGGATCTTGCGCATTATCCATATACTGTAACAGAAGAGATGATTGTAGAAGCGGCAAGAAAGCTGGATTATTAATTGAAATTTTAAGGAGGATATCATAATGAAGTTTGAAAAGATTGATATAACAAAGGAAAATGTAAACCCATTTCAGAGAATTGGCCAGGACTGGATGTTGATTTCTGCCGAGAGAGAAGGCAAGGTGAATACGATGACTGCTTCCTGGGGAATGATGGGTGTTTTTTGGGGAAAGAATGTCGTAACTGTCGGGATACGTCCACAGCGCTTTACAAAAGAATTTGTAGATGCAGGAGAATTCTTCACGTTAACATTTTTTGATGGAGAGCGTAAGGAGGAGATGGGATATCTTGGAAAAGTATCTGGAAGAGATGAAGATAAAATTAGCAAAGTAGGTTTTCATGTAGTAAAAACCGATGAGGAACAGCCGACTTTTGAGGAAGGTAAAATGGTTTTTGTATGTAAAAAACTTATGGAAACGCAGTTGAATCCAGAAGAATTTATTGATTCAGAAGTGGATGGAAGATGGTATCCACAGAAGGATTATCATCATATGTATACAGCGGAGGTTATCGCTGCCTACCGTATTGAACAATAATGAAAAGGATTTACAATAATTTAAAAGTAATGAAGAACTTCGGAAGTAAGAGAAGAATGAATTGCTTACATCTAAGATTGGAGGTATCGATATGTATTATGGAGGATATTACGGGGCATTTTGGGACCCGACATATATTCTGGTTGTAATAGGCATGATAATCTGCCTGCTTGCTTCTGCAAGAGTGAAGTCTACTTATGCGAAGTTTGATAAGGTAAGAAGTCATGCGGGAATTACTGCTGCAGAGGCGGCAGAACGTATTTTACATGGAGCGGGAATTTATGATGTGGAGATTCGGCATATTTCCGGAGATCTGACAGATAATTATGATCCAAGAAGTCGGGTTCTTAATTTATCTGACGCAACATTCCGCTCTACTTCTGTGGCGGCGATCGGAGTGGCGGCACATGAATGTGGGCATGCGATTCAGGATGCAGAAAGTTATGCGCCGCTTAAGATCCGCGGTGCGATTGTACCAGTTGTAAATTTTGGAGCAAATATTTCCTGGCCGCTTATTTTGATCGGAATTATTCTTGGAGGAAGCCATACATTGATCATGCTTGGTGTATTGCTGTTTTCTCTTACTGTAATATTTCAGCTTGTTACGCTGCCGGTGGAGTTTAATGCTTCTTCAAGAGCATTAAAGATTCTTGGTAATTCTCATATTCTTTATGATGATGAAATTTCCGGTGCAAGAAAGGTGCTTACGGCTGCTGCGCTTACTTATGTTGCTGCTGCTGCATCTTCTATTTTACAGTTGTTACGTCTTCTTTTATTATTCGGCGGCAGAAGAGACGATTAATGCATTATGAGAGGGATAAAGATTGTCTGTGTTGGCAGAGTAAAAGAAGAATTTTTTAAAGAGGGTATTGGACATTATGTAAAAGAAATCCGAAAGAAATACCCGATGGATATTTTAGAGTGTCCGGATGAACCGACACCTGATTCGTGTCCTGAATCTGTGGAAAGACAGATTCGGGACACAGAGGGGGAACGGATTTTAAATAAAATAAAAGACGATGAATATGTTGTTGCTCTTTGTATTGATGGAAAGCATTATAGTACACAGGAATGGGGCGACCGGATGAACAGGATTTTTTTGCAGGTACCTTCACAGGTGACTTTTGTGATTGGGGGTTCGCTGGGGCTGTCAGAGAAAGTGATACGAAGGGCAAATGAAAAGTTAAGTTTTTCGGCACTCACTTTTCCGCATCAGATGATGCGCCTTATTTTATGTGAGCAGATTGCCCGAGTTGTGTAGTGACATATTCCCTTAAAAGCTGCAGAAGGATAAAAAGGAAAAAATACAGGCATCCGCTGGCAGCTAGAATATAAAATGCAGGAATCGGCAGAGAAACCGCAGCGATTTCCCAGCATTTTTTTGAAAGAATTCCGCTGATTATCGCAGTAATCACAGGATATAGAATCGTCTTTTGGGTACAAAAGGAAAAAGGTATCGTGCGATAAATATAATAAATATTTAAAAGAAGCTGAAGGCTGTATCCGGCAAGAAGTCCTAATAAATATCCGAAAATTCCTTTGGAAGGAATAAGGAGCAGGATAAAGAAGATTCGGATTCCAACACCGAGAAGATTGTGATAGAGGGTCTGTTTTGTCTTACCAAATCCGTTTAGAATACTGGATGTCGTTTGTGCCGCATACATAAATGGACAAAGAAGAGAGAAAGAATGAACATATTCTCCGGCTTCTTTACTGTGAAAGATTGTTTCTCCAAGTATGGTTCCGTAAATAAGAAAGGCAAACGTGCTGAATATACCGATGAGAATACAAAAGTGCAGGCTGGCAGAAATCGTTTTCTCCATTTGCTGGTGTTGTTTTCGGTCATAGGCAGAGGAAATAGCCGGCATAAGCATTACAGATAAAGAGTTTACAATTGTAGCGGGAAAGAACAGGAACGGTAATGCCATGCCGGTTAAAGTACCATAAGTTTCTAAAGCATGAGTATAACTTTGGAAAAATATGTTCAACATAAAAGGAATTAACATCGTTTCTAAGCTGCTGATCACAGTGAGGCTGAAATGATTGATGGAGATAGGGAGACTAAAAGAAAAAAAGTGAAAGAAAAGCTTTTTTGCCGGGAGAAGAGCAGGCTCAGTTCGATGGGTATCTGCTCTTTTTTTTGTATTTTTCTTTTTGGAGATTGCGTTCTTATGAAAAAGGGAATTTCTGTTTTCTAAAAAGTATGTACGAAAATAGGCAAGAATAGTATAAAATGTAGAAACCCCTTCTCCAAGCACCATTCCCCAGGCTGCAATACGAGCATCGGCACCTAAAATAAAAATGGTAACGGAAAGAAGATAAATACTTCCGACGCGGGTAATCTGCTCCACAATCTGACTGACTGCGGGTACAGCAGAGCGGTTCAAACCGATGTAATAGCCATGGAGACAGGCTTTTATGGACACAAAGGGAAGAGAGAGTGCTGCGATTTTTAAAGAAGGAGCAGCAGAAGCTTCTTTTAAGACAAATGTACTTAAATAATCAGCACCTTCAAATAAAAAAAACATTAATATAATAGAAAGAAAAAAAGAGAGAAGGCAGCCGAGTTTTACAAGCCGGTGTGCGTTCTTTTTTTGCCCTTTTGCAAAAAAACGGGAAGTAAGATTAGAGATTCCAGTCTCAAAGCCATGACAGCATAAAGAAAAACATAGCATATATACTGGGAAAATCAGCTGATAAATTCCAAGTTCTTTTGCACCAATCAGATTAGAAAGGAATATTCTGTTATAGAATCCGAGTATTCTAGCGAGAAACCCCGAGAGTGTTAAAATTAATGTTCCGGTAAAGATTGTTTTTTTATAGGAAGTTTTATATGACATGAAAACACCATAGATAAAGGGTTATTTGATTGTATGCAGAAATAAAAGTATCTATTCAGAAGCAATTCGTAAAGAATGATGGAAAAGAGGAAAGCCTATGCAGCAGATTTATCTTGATAATGCAGCAACAACACCGGTTCGTCCGGAAGTAGAAGAAGCGATGCAGCCATATTTTTGCGAAAAATACGGGAATCCTTCCGGAATATATAAAATGGCATCAGAATGTCGGCAGGCGGTAGAAACGGTCCGCAAACAAATTGGGGAGACGCTGAAAGTATCCGCAGAAGAAATTTATTTTACATCAGGTGGGACGGAGTCAGATAACTGGGCGATAAAAAGTACAGCACAAAGATTAAAAGAAAAAGGAAAACATATTATTACAAGTAAAATTGAGCATCATGCAGTATTAAACAGCTGTGCTTATTTAGAAACACAGGGATTTGAAGTGACATATCTTGATGTAGATGAGTGGGGGTGCGTTCGTTTGGATGCGCTTCAAAGAGCGATACGAAAAGATACGATATTAATTTCTATTATGTACGCTAATAATGAAGTAGGAACAATACAGCCAATCGATCAGATTGGAAAAATTGCAAAGGAAAATGATATTTTCTTTCATACAGATGCCGTACAGGCATATGGACAGATTCCCATTGATATCAAAAAAGAAAATATACATTTACTAAGTGCAAGCGCACATAAATTTAACGGACCAAAAGGGGTGGGATTTCTTTATATAGATAAGCGTGTGCCTGTTATGTCTTATATTCATGGAGGAAAGCAGGAGAGAAATCATCGGGCAGGAACAGAAAATGTTGCAGGAATTGTCGGTATGGGAAAGGCAGCAGAAATCGCATTTGCCGCACAGAGGGAAAGGGAGAAAAGAGTGCAGCAGATGAGAGAGTATCTTATGAAGAAACTTTGTGAAGAAATACCGTATTGTCGAATAAACGGAAGTGCTGTGAGGAGATTGCCGGGGAATTGCAATGTCAGTTTTCAGTTTATAGAGGGAAATGAGTTATTGCTCTTATTAGATGAGAAAAATATATGTGCCTCTGCTGCTTCAGCATGCAGTACGGGAGATACCGCTCCTTCTCATGTGCTTACCGCCATGGGGATTCCGGAAAAACTGGCTCGGGGAACATTGCGCCTTACGATCGGTTATCAAAACACGCAGGATGAAATCGATTACACGATAAAATGTATCAAAGAAGCAGTAAAAAAACTGAGAGAAAATGCAGAAGATTATCGAATTTACAAAGAAAATTTTCCTTGCAATATGATATAAAATATAGTATTATAAACAGCGGAAGTTTTTTATGAACTTCCATTGGACCAGTAGCTCAGTTGGATAGAGCAACGGTTTCCGGAACCGTGTGTCGGGGGTTCGAGTCCCTTCTGGTTCGTTTTTTTTATGCATTTTAATAGAGGAATAACATGAAGTACGAAGTATATATACAGGAATCTAAGAAGTCACAGAAATTCTGTAAGAAAGCAATCGCAGAATATGAGAAACGTCTTAGCCGCTACTGTAAGATTAGTTGTAAGTTTATAAAGAAGGAAAAAGAATGGGAGTCTCTGCTTGTAAAAGATGCAGGGATGAAGAAGTTCATAGTACAGCCAGGCAAGGCGGAACTTACATCAGAAAGACTGAGTGAACAGATAAAAAATTGGGAAGGTTCCGGAATAAAGGGAATTATGTTTTTTGTTCCAGAATGGAATGAAGAAATCCTGGCTGATGCTCAGATAAAGAAGGCATCAAAAACAAAACAGCCAATAATAATAGAATCTCTGGTTCTCTCAGACTTTACCATGTCTTCTAATATGACAGGTATGGTTCTATATGAGCAGATTTATCGAGGATACCGAATACTCAACAATCATCCTTATCATAAGTAAAATAAATTACCGGATACTCTATAATATCTCTAGACAGTATTGACAGAGAAATTATAGAGCACCCGGTAATTATTCTTTTTCAAGGTCGTCTGTTTCGATGCCAACTCCTCTTGGGGGAACAGCAGTAGAGAATACGATCTGTGTCTGTGTGTTCCCAAATCTTTGCAGATGTCCGATAAAGGTGTCTAATTCCATTGTACTTGGAAAGGCTACCTTTAACATGATTGAATATGTACCAGTAACACAGTTGCATTCAAGTACATTTGGACAATCTTTGACATAAGGATAGAATTCATCCTTTTGTTTTGGGTCTAAAGTCAGATTGATAAATGCAGTAATATGATATCCAAGAGCAACGGGATCAATCGTTGCATGATAGCCGGTGAGAATGCCGGCTTTTTCCAAATGTTCTATTCTTGTAGAAACAGCAGGAGAAGATAAGAATACTTTCTGTGCAAGATATTTTAAAGGATATCTGGCATTCTCCTGAAGAAGAGAAAGAATTTTTCTGTCTATTTTATCCATAATATGTTACCTCCAAAAGTGATTAATAATCTCACAAAAGCAAATTCAGTGAAGAGAAAAGCCGGCGAGAGGATTCTTTCGTAAACCTTAAAATGAAAAAAAGGAAAACAAAAAAGGAGTATTCCTAAACGGAACACTCCTTTGTGTTCTTTGATTATATATCATTTGAAAAACGATTTCAAGAAAAAATTTATTTTCAAATAATAATCAGGGAAGAATTAGCAAACGCCCTGTGCAAGCATAGCGTTTAATACTTTTTCGAAACCAGCGATGTTAGCACCAGTTACATAGTCGCCTTCTTTGTTGTAACGTTTTGCAGCATCATCAATGTTATGATAAATGTTAACCATGATGTTTTTAAGCTTGCTGTCAACTTCCTCGAATGTCCAGCTTAATCTTTCACTGTTCTGGGACATTTCAAGAGCAGATGTAGCAACACCACCGGCATTAGAAGCTTTACCAGGAGCGAACCATACACCGTTTTCCTGTAAGTACTTTGTAGCATCTAATGTAGTAGGCATGTTAGCACCTTCACATACAGCGATACATCCGTTAGCAACTAACTGTTTTGCATCTTCAAGGAAAAGCTCGTTCTGAGTAGCACATGGAAGAGCGATATCACATTTAACAGACCATACACCACGTCCTTCGTGATATTCGCTGTTTGGACGATACTTTTTGTATTCTGTTAAACGAGCACGTTTTACTTCTTTGATTTCTTTTAATGCAGCTAAATCGATTCCTTCTGGATCATATACCCATCCAGTAGAATCAGAACATGTTACAACTTTTGCGCCAAGCTGCTGACATTTTTCAGTAGCATAAATTGCAACGTTACCAGCACCGGAAACAACAACTGTCTTACCAGCAATGTCATCATTGTGGCATTTTAACATTTCTTCTGTAAAGTATACAAGACCATATCCTGTAGCTTCTGTTCTTGCAAGGGAACCACCATATGTTAAGCCTTTTCCTGTAAGAACACCTTCATAAAGACCTTTGATTCTCTTATACTGTCCGAAAAGATAACCGATTTCTCTTCCGCCAACACCGATATCACCAGCAGGTACGTCAGTGTCTGCACCGATATGTTTGCAAAGCTCTGTCATAAAGCTCTGGCAGAATGCCATAACTTCACGATCGGATTTACCCTTAGGATCGAAATCAGAACCACCTTTACCACCACCGATTGGAAGTCCTGTAAGAGAGTTTTTGAAAATCTGTTCAAATCCTAAGAACTTGATGATACCCTGGTTTACAGATGGGTGGAAACGTAAGCCTCCCTTGTAAGGTCCGATTGCGCTGTTAAACTGAACGCGGATACCCATGTTAACCTGAACCTGTCCATTGTCATCAACCCATGGTACGCGGAACTTAATCATTCTTTCAGGCTCAGTGATTCTCTCTAAAACAGCCTGTTTTTTGAATTCTTCTTCATTCGCTTCAATTAACGGGCGGATTGTTTCAAATACTTCAGTAACTGCCTGATGGAATTCTGGTTCACTTGGGTTTTTCTCAATAACTCTTGCAAGTACGTCATCAACGTAAGACATAGTTTGTTCCTCCTTGATATTGTGTATTATACATATTTTTAAACTCCTGATGATTGACAAAAAAATATCAGAATCAAGTCTCTCATCAAGTTCTTTTTCCGCGCTCTATTATACTATATTGTGAGAAGTTATTCAATAAAAAGAATAAGTAAAAGTACAACTTTTTTTAAAAAAATTTCATAACCCGACATTTAACTTCATATTTTTAAGTGTGAAATGAGAAAAAATGATAGTTGTAGCTGCAAGAATTTCATTTTTTCAGTTTGTAAAAAAAGGAAACTATAAAAAATAAAAAAAGAAAAAAGGGATCATATAGATATATATATAAGAGTTGTTGTTAATAAAAAAACAATAAAAGACATAAGGATAACTCTGTTTAAAGTGTGAACTTAATGTGAAAAAAGGCATATGTTCACAAAATTATCGTAAATTAAGAATACTATACTACGTGTAAATTTAAACAGGAGGCTTATTTTATGATAGAAGTAAAAAACTTAGTCAAAGATTACGGAAAACACCATGCAGTAAAAGATATCAGTTTTTCCGTACCTGACGGACAGATTGTCGGTCTGCTTGGACCAAACGGTGCAGGAAAGTCTACAACAATGAATATAATGACCGGATATATTTCTGCGACTTCTGGTGAAGTGAAAATTGGCGGATATGATATTTTAGAACAGCCCTTACAGGCAAAGAAGTTAATTGGGTATCTTCCGGAGATTCCTCCTCTGTATGAAGATATGACAGTAGAAGAATATTTGAATTTTATTTGTGATCTTAAGGGAATTCGTAAAAAAACAGAAAAAGAATCATCGATCAATGAAGTAACAGAAGCGGTAAAGATTTCTGACATGAAAAAGAGACTGATTAAAAATCTTTCCAAAGGATATAAACAAAGAGTAGGACTCGCACAGGCACTGATTGGAAATCCACCGCTGTTGATCCTTGATGAGCCGACGGTAGGTCTTGATCCAAACCAGATCATAGAAATTCGTTCTTTGATTAAGAGTCTGGGCGAAAAGCACACGATTATTTTAAGTTCTCATATTTTATCAGAAGTGAATGCGGTATGTGATTACGTACTTATTATAGATAAGGGAACGTTAGTTGCAGAAGATACACCAGAGCATTTATCAGAAGATTTTTCAGATACGGACAGTATTATCTTATCGGTAAAAGGAGATAAGGAAAAAGTAGAAAAAGTATTAAAAGCTTCAGAATATATTAAAGATTACAAGATTACAGGAGAAAAAGAAGACATCGTTGATGTGCAGGCAAAAACAGCAACAAAAGAGGATATCCGCGATAATTTATTCTTTGAATTTGCAGAAGAAAAATTGCCGATCATCAAGATGGAACGAGAAAGTTTATCTCTTGAAGATGTATTCCTGAAACTTACCGGACAGGATGTGGAAGAAGTAGAATCAGAGGCAAAGAAAGCTTCAGAGCAGATTGAAAAGCAAAGTCATCATGGTTTTTCTTTTAAAAGAAAGAAAAAAGCAGAAGACGTAAAAGAGGAGGATAAGTAGAATGAAAGCCATTTATTTAAAAGAAATGAGAAGCTATTTTCACTCACTGGCAGCCTATATTTATTTTGCTCTTTTTATTGCTGCAACAGGAGTTTATTTTTCAGTAATCTGTATGTCTTACGGGTATACAGACTATTCACAGTACGTATTTTCTAACAGTACGATCTTATATATTGTTATTGTGCCGATTCTTACTATGCGTTTATTTGCGGAAGAAAAGAAGCAGAGAACAGATCAGCTTTTGTATACTTCCCCGATTCGGCCGGGAAGTATTGTCCTTGGAAAGTATCTGGCTTCTGTAACATTGCTCGCTATGTCTATGTTAGTAAGCCTTATAGAAGCCGGTGTATTAAGTATGTTTGGAAGTGTAAACTGGAAAACAGTTCTTACCGGCTGCCTTGGTTACTTCCTTTTAGGCGCCTGCCTGATGGCAGTAGGAATGTTTGTATCTTCTATCACAGATAATCAGATGATCGCAGCAGCCTTATCCTTTGCAGTAGTTTTATTTTGTATGTTACTTCCGAATATCTCAAATGTTGTACCAGGAAGAGCAAGATATACGTATCTCGTATGTGTGCTGGCAGTACTTCTTATTGCATGGTTTTTCTATGATGAGACCAAGAACATGAAAATTGCGGCAGGAGCAGGCATTGCCGGTATCGCAGTGATTGGTATTTTAAGCAAAGTAAAACCTGCGCTGTTTGATAACGGTCTGTCTAAAATCATTGACTGGTTTTCTGTATTGGATCGTTTTAATGACTTTTGCAGTGGAATTTTAAATGCATCTTCTATTGTATATTACGTATCATTTATTGCAGTATTTTTATTCCTGACAATGCAGGGAATTGAAAAACGCAGATGGAATTAGGAGGGCATAAAATGACAGGGAAAAAGATGAATGCAAAATTAAAAAAAGGTATTTTTTCAGCAGTAGCAGTTGTCGTTCTGATCGCAGCAGTTATTGCAGTCAATATATTTGTAACAAGTAAAAACTATACAGTAGATGTAACAGCCAATAAAATTTACTCACTTTCAAAACAGACGAAAAAAATAATAAAAGGGTTAGATAAAGAAGTTACCATATACGTAGTGAATAAAGAATCCGATGTAAACTCTTCTTATGCACAGGTCTGGAAAGAATATAAGAAAAATTCTACAAAAATAAAATTTGTTTATAAAGATCCGGATCTGTATCCGAACTTTACAAAGAAATATGTAGATAGCAGTGAAGAAGTTGCAAATGACAGTATGATTATAAAATGTGGTAAGAAATACCGCTATGTTTCTGCAAATGACTATGTTTCCTACAGTTATGGAAGTGACTACTCCTATTCGGCAGATTCTCTTCAGTTAGAAAGTCTTACAACAGAGGCAATTAATTATGTTATTTCAGATTCCACACCGGTAATCTATACGTTAAGCGGACATTCAGAACAAAGTTTTGATTCAAGTACGACAAGTAGTTTTGAGGGAGACAATTACTCTGTAAAAACACTGAATCTTCTCACAGAACAGAAAGTACCGGAGGATTGTTCAATCCTGCTCATCAATGGTGCGCAAAAAGATATCACAAAAGATGAGCTTAAGATGATTAAAACTTATATGAAAAACGGTGGAAAGATGTATGTATTCTTAGATGCGAGAGTAGAGAATCTTACAAACTTATACAGCCTGCTTCAATCATATAATGTAGAACCACAGAAAGGTGTTGTGGTAGAAAGCGATGCAAGTAAATATACACAATATCCAATTTATCTGCTGCCGACGATTGAAAGTTCCGATGCAACTTCTGCACAGTATAACAGCAATGTTTATGTCCTTGCTCCAAGTGCAAAAGGTTTAAAAGATATCACAGAAAAGAATGCAAAGAAGGATTCTTCTGCATCCGATTACACAGTAACTTCATTACTTTCCACAAGTGATGGCGCTTATTCCAAGGTAGATACATCAAGTTCCACATTAAATAAAGAAAAGAAAGATATCAGCGGTCCATTTGACATCTCTGTAGCGGTATCTGATTCTACCGGTGGAAGAATGATCGTAACTGGATGTACGAACATGCTGCTTCAAGATATTGATCAGGCAGTCAGTGGGGCCAATACGGACTTTGTATTAAATGGTGTGAATTATCTTGCAGAACAAAAGAGTAAGATATCGATCAGAGCAAAGAGCTTAAAAACAGAGAATGCAGTCGTACCGGCATTTAACCAGAAAGCAACATTGATTATGACAGTATTTGTGATTCCACTGGTAATACTTGCAATCGGAATCGGTATTGTGATAAAAAGAAGAAAACTTTAAATCCTGATTTGTAGATTTCGTGTAGACGAAAAAAGAAAGAATACCATATCCCATCTGCTCTGTAGTCGCTGCATTTAAGATGCTCATCTGCATCTTAAACACGCTCCGAAGCCGCATCTGGGATATGGTATTCTTTCTTTTTTTTATCTAATCTAAATCTACAGTTGGTAAGAATGGGGATTTTCCAGAAGATTATGACTTTTCGAGAAATTAAATTCAAAAGAGCTGACATTTAAGTTGTTGTATATACATGGAATTTAGTTATATTAGAAATCGTAGACTTTTGGACAATCCCCTTGTTTTTTAACTGAGTTGTGGGATGAGGTTAGAAAGCCGCTGGTTTTTTGAGGAAAAATGAAGTATTTAGCGTAACGGAACAAAATCAAACTTATAAGAATTCGCTTTTTTTTAGAAATCTCAATGCAATTCAGCAACATACAACAATTTGAATGTCAACTCTTTAGAATTTAATCCCATGGAAATCCACAACCTTCGCGAGAATCCCCATTCCCGCGAACTTGAATAGTCAGAAAAAAGAAAAAATGCCCTATCCCAGATGCGGCTTGGGAGAGTAGTTAAGATGCGGACGAGCATCTTAACTACAGCGATTACAGAGCAGATGGGATAGGGCATTTTTTCTTTTTTCGTCTATACAAAATCAATCTATAAATCTTTATGTAATCTTAATATGGTAGTCGATATATTTATACTATCTTTGAATGCGGACATATATAATGAGGGGAAACATGCCGGATGAAATAGTAATAACAGGAGGGATTTATGTCAAGGGACATACATAAAAAGAAGCATTTGTCTTCTTTTCAATTAATTATTCTGGGATTTGCAGGTGTTATTTTATTGGGGGCAATTATATTAATGTTGCCAGTTTCTTCTGCCGAGGGAGTGATGACTCCATTTAATCAGACGCTTTTTACATCAACTTCCGCGGTATGTGTAACGGGACTTGCTGTCTTGGATACAGGTAGTTACTGGTCTGTTTTTGGACAGGTAGTGATTTTACTTTTGATACAGATAGGAGGACTTGGTGTGGTTACTGTTGCCGTTTCTGTATTTATGCTGTCAGGCAGAAAGATTTCTCTGATGCAGCGCAGCACGATGCAGAATGCAATTTCTGCACATAAAGTAGGAGGAATTGTCCGTCTGACAAAGTTTATTTTAAAGGGAACATTATTTGTTGAGATGGCAGGCGCATTAGCGTTGCTGCCGGTTTTTTATCATGATTTTGGCAGGAAAGGGATATGGATGGCAGTATTTCATTCCATATCGGCTTTTTGTAATGCTGGATTTGATATTTTAGGTACGCCCACGAATCCATTTCCATCCATTACGGCTTATGCAGGAAATCCGATTGTAAATGTAGTGATTATGTTTTTAATTATAGCAGGTGGTATAGGATTTCTTACGTGGGAGGATATTTGTATTAATAAAATCCACTTTAGAAAGTATCATATGCAGAGTAAGATTATACTTGTGACAACCGCACTTTTGATAGTTTTACCAGCTGTTTTTTTCTTTTTTTCTGATTTTACTCATCTGTCAGTGGGAAAACGGTTGCTTGCATCGGCTTTTCAGGCAGTAACTCCAAGAACTGCCGGATTTAATACTATGGATATTTCTAAAATGACAGAAGTTTCAAAAGCAATGATTATTATACTTATGCTTGTCGGAGGTTCGCCAAGTTCTACGGCAGGAGGTATGAAGACAACAACTTTTGCAGTGCTTATATTGAATGCATTTGCCACATTCCGGAGTCAGGAAAATGTCGAAACATTTGGAAGAAGAATCGAGTGCAGTGTGATAAAGAATGCATCAACGATTGCAATGATGTACTGTATGTTATTTTTATGTGGAGGAATTACGATCAGTGTATATGAAGGGCTTCCACTTTCGGAATGTCTTTATGAAGCAGCATCAGCGGTTGGAACAGTAGGGCTTACATTAGGAATCACACCAAAGCTTCATATAGTGTCACAATTCATACTGATCATACTTATGTATCTTGGAAGAGTAGGAGGACTTACTCTTATTTATGCGGTCCTTTCAAAGAAAAAGAAGGGAAATGCAAGGTTACCGTTAGAAAAAATAACAGTAGGATAAGTGTTAGGATTGTGTATGGTATCCGTTAGATAAGACAGAAGGAGAATGGAATTATGAAAAATATATTATTAATCGGACTTGGGAGATTTGGAAGACATATTGCAATGGAGCTTAGTGAATTAGGGCATGAAATTATGGCAGTAGATGTCAATGAGGGCAGAGTAGATAAAGTCCTTCCCTACGTTACAAATGCCCAGATTGGAGATAGCACGAATGCGGAATTTTTAGAATCATTAGGAATTGGAAATTATGATATCTGTTTTGTTACGATTGGAGGAAGCTTTCAAAATTCATTAGAGACCACATCTCTATTAAAGGAACTTGGTGCAAAAATGGTTATTTCGAGAGCAGAGAGGGATGTTCAGGAGAAGTTCCTTTTAAGAAATGGTGCAGATAAAGTAATTTATCCAGAAAAACAGGTGGCAAAATGGGCTTCGATCCGTTATACCGATGACCATATCCTTGATTATATGGAAGTAGATGCTTCCCATGCAATATTTGAAGTGGAAGTACCGAAAGAGTGGATTGGAAAAACGGTTGGAGAGCTGGATATTCGAAGAAAATATGATATTAATATCCTTGCAATAAAAAATAATGGAGAGCTTAGCATGGCAATATCTCCAGATACATTTTTTACAGGGGATATCACGCTTTTAGTAATCGGAGAGCATAAGGCAATTAAAAAGTGTTTCCATATTTAAATTAAAGAGGGGATAAATGATGAAAGAAGTAATTTTACTCTTAACAGTATTGGTAATGTTTATTGTTTGTTTTTTTGTTATGGGAAAGATTGGATATTTCATCAATGAAAATTACAAAGCGTTTATTATAGGGGAGAGGGAAAATACGCAATCCTGTAAAATTATATCTTTGGATGAAATTTCTGATGAAGAGTTGTTAAAAGAAATACATGATTATCAAAAAAAATGTGGTAAAGCAAGTATGATAATTTATGATTCAAAAAAGGAAGATAAAAGGCAGTGTTTTGACGGTGATAAAGCAGTGTGATATACTCTAATATACTCTTGAATTCAAATAAAAGGCGGGAAATTAAAATAATGGAAGAAAATGAAAGAAGAGAAGGCGTATTAAAGCAGCATTTTGCATTATATGCAAAGAAACCGTCAATAAAAGATTGTTTTGTGACGGTTTTTATATTTATGATATGTACTATTATTGGTCTTTTATTTCAGAAACTGCATTTTACAGATACGAATATCGTTACGATATATATTCTTGGTGTATTGATTACTTCTATTTTGACAGACGGTTATCTGTGCAGTATCGCAGGTTCCTTTTTAAGCGTTGTTTTATTTTGTTTTTTTCTTACGGAACCAAGGATGTCTTTCCAGACATATGCAGTTGGATATCCGGTGACTTTTGCGATTATGCTGGTATGCTCTGTGTTGGCGGGAACTCTTTCCGCTAAATTAAAAATGCATGCAAGGATTTCCTCTCAGCTTGCATTTCGAACGCAGGTATTATTCGACACAGACCGCCTGTTGCAAAAAGCGAGGAGCAGTAAAGAGATGTTGCGTGTCACCTGCACGCAGCTGGTTCGTTTACTGAACCGGGATATTGTTGCATATATTGTAGAAGAGGGGAAATTGTCACAGGGACAGGTGTTTTATCAAAATAAGGAAGGAACGAATCAGCAATTTTTAATACCGGAAGAACAAAAGATTGCCAGATGGGTCTATGAAAATAATAAGCGTGCAGGAGTAGGAACGAATTATTTTAAAAATGCAAAATGTTTATATTTGGCGATCCGCATCGGTGATCACGTATATGGTGTAATTGGGATTCCGGCGAACAAAGATGTTCTTGATTCCGTTGAGTATAGCATTTTACTTTCTGTAGTAAATGAATGTGCGCTTGCTATGGAAAATCTGCGCAATGCAATAGAAAAAGAGAAGAATGCTGTTTTGGCAAAAAATGAACAGCTGCGAGCAGATTTACTGCGTGCGATTTCTCATGATCTAAGGACACCGCTTTGTTCTATTTCCGGCAATGCGGATATGCTTTTAAATAACGGAGCGTGCCTGGACAGTAAAACGAAGCAGCAGATTTATGCGGATATTTATGATGATTCTGAATGGCTCATTGGCGTAGTAGAGAATCTGTTATCTATTACAAGGCTTAATGATGGGCGGCTGAAGTTTAAATTTACAGATCAGTTACTTGATGAAGTCATTGCAGAATCTCTGCGTCATATCAGCAGGAAGCATGATGAATATACAATTGTGACAGAATGTGAAGAATTGATTCTTGTCCGGATGGACGTGCAGCTTATCATACAGGTACTCGTGAATCTGATTGATAATGCCATAAAATATACACCGAAAGGCTCGAAAATCTGTATCCGGGGAATGAAATGTAATGGAAAAGCACAGATTTGCGTGGAGGATGATGGTCCGGGAATTGCAGATGAAATGAAGCCATATATCTTTGACATGTTTTATACGGGGAAAAGTACGATTGCAGACAGCCAGAGAAGTCTTGGTCTTGGTCTGTCACTTTGCCAATCTATTATAGAAGCACATGATGGAAGGCTCCTTCTTACAGATAATACACCACGAGGATGTATTTTTACTTTTACTTTACCACTTAGCGAGGTGACATTAAATGAATAAAACAGTAGTTCTTGTTGTGGAGGATGACCGTCCGATACGAAATCTCATCGTAACAACATTAAAAATGCATGATTATAAATATCTTACGGCTAACAATGGAGTATCTGCGATAATGGAAGCATCTTCACATCATCCAGATATTGTCCTCTTAGATCTGGGTCTTCCGGATATGGAAGGAGTAGATGTAATTAAAAAAATCCGTACATGGTCCAATATGCCGATTATTGTTATCAGCGCCCGAAGTGAAGATAGCGATAAAATAGAAGCATTAGATTCCGGGGCAGATGATTATATTACAAAACCTTTTTCGGTGGAAGAACTGCTTGCCCGCATACGGGTGACACAGCGGCGCCTTGCCATTATTCAGGTGGGAGAAGAACAGGAAGCTTCTATTTTTATTAACGGACAATTAAAAATAGATTATATAGCTGGCTGTACCTATCTGAAAGGAAAAGAACTGCATCTGACACCAATTGAATATAAGCTTTTATGTCTTTTGTCACGTAATGTCGGAAGGGTTTTAACGCATACCTATATCACACAGCAGATCTGGGGAAGCTGTTCACAAAATGATGTTGCTTCATTAAGAGTGTTTATGGCAACATTACGTAAAAAACTTGAACCAGATAAAAATGGACTCCAGTATATACAGACGCATATCGGAATCGGATACCGAATGCTTCGGATAGAATAAGGAGGCACTACAAGTGAAAAGTAGTATAGCACAGTATCATCTTCCGGGACTGTTTGAGTTTTATGAATTGTATAAGGTGTTTTTGCCGTTATTTCGGGAACATCGAGAATATTTTTATGATTGGTGTGATATTGGATCTGTCTATGGTGCCCCAGCGGATTGTATCTGGGGTGGAGGACGAGCAGGATTTGGGGATGACGATGCAAAAAAAGTGTTAGATTTAATGAAGGAGTATGGAATTTCTGCCCGGCTGACTTTTAGTAATTCTCTGCTTAGAGAAGAACATCTTTTGGATAAAAAATGCAATGCGCTTTGCAAGTTATTTGAAGAAGCTGGGGATATACAAAGTGAAAGTGTATCAAACTCCAATATGCAAAATAAAAGCATAAAAGATATACAAGAGAATAATGTACAGCCTAAAGTAGTAATACAAAATGGAGTTATCGTTCATTCAGACTTGTTATTGGATTACTTAAAAAAGAACTATCCTAACCTTTACTTTGTCTCTTCTACGACAAAAGTTCTGACAGATTTTCAGCAGTTCTCAAATGAAGTGAAACGAAAAGAATTTCGATATGTTGTCCCAGATTTTCGTCTGAACAAGTCTTTTGATAGGTTAAATACCTTAACGCAAATAGAAAAAGATAAAGTGGAATTCCTATGTAATGAATGCTGCTGGTTTGGATGTAAGGACAGAAAGCGTTGTTATGAAACAGTAAGTCGAAAAAATCTTGGAGAAAACTGCCCGGAACATCATTGTGCTGCACCGGATGCAGAAGAAGGATATCGTTTTTCAAAAGCCATGAAGAATCCGGGATTTATCAGGATAGAAGATATTCAAAATGTTTATCTGCCGATGGGATTTTCTAATTTTAAAATAGAAGGACGGGGACTTGGCAGTGCATTGGTGCTGGAATTTTTGCTTTACTATATGGTTAAGCCGGAATATCAGATACATATCAGAGAAGCAATATATCTTGATAATATGCTGGATTTGTTTTAGGACATTTTTTACTCTGAGTATGTTTGCCTCTCTTTTCTTTTTTTACAATAATTTTACCAAAGTCATACAGAAACACGACAGTGGATTATTTTTTCTACACAAAATCCTGATTTCATCTGGCGCCAAAGAACAGAAAAGCAGAAATTTGATATAGAATAAAATGTGATGTCGGAGCAAGTAAAAATGCCGGTCAGGCATTTTCTACGCCGCGACTATCTTCACATTTTATTCTATATCAAATTTCTGCTTTTCGTTTCTTTAGTCCATCAAATCAGCATTTAAATATCATAAACCACCGGTTTCTTCTCTTTAAACACCGCATAATGGCGGAATCCCGCTCTATGAAGAATATCCGGCACCTTGTCAAACTCCCATGCCATATGCTCCGGTTTATGGGCATCGCTTCCGATTGTGATAAGTTCGCCGCCAAGTTCGCGGTATCTTCTTAATATGGAAATGTCAGGGTTTGGCCAGTCAAGTCCGTACTTCAGTCCGGCAGTATTTACTTCAAGAGCGCGATTTCTCTCAATAATTTCGATTAAAATTTCATCGAGAATATCAGAAAAATGATCATAGAAGAAAGTCTGGGAGGATTCCGGAAGGTAGCGGCAGACATAATCAAGATGACCGACAGACTGGTAGTGAGGAAATGCTTTTAAGTTGGATAAAACTGTTTCAAAGTAAGTCATAAGCCCTCTGGTTGCGCCAAGCTCTTTGAAATATGTGCCGTAATAAGGATCCATATTATTTACGATATGACAGGAATTAATAATAAAGTCAAAGTCTTTTCCATATTTTTCATAAAAGTTAGCAAGTAACCGACCAAGGTGTGGCTGTACGCCAAGTTCAAGTCCGTATAAAATCTCAATCTGAGAGGCATACTTTTCTTTGAGAGAAAATAGTGTTTTTTTATAATTTTCAAAATCTAAAAGAAAGTCCAGCTTATCAGGTGTATCCGGATGGCAGGGATCATAGTGTTCAGTGAAGCATAATGTTTTCATTCCAAGTTCAAGTCCTTTTTTGATCATAAGTTCCATAGGCGTGTCTGAATCAGAAGAAAAAGATGTGTGTAAATGTGTGTCGGTGTAAATCATAATCATCATTCCTTTCGGGTAAAAAATTGTATATGAATTTTCTTGCGTATCAAAAATAAAGGTAAAAAATTGTATTTCAAGACCAAAAACTCTGTATACTTGCAGGAAAAATGGCAACAATATCATAATAGCATAAAAGTGAAAGAAAAAAATCTATAATTTTATGCAAAATACTACTTGAAATCTTGGCAATAATTAGGTAAAATAGTTAAGGATTTGACAGGATGAGTCAAATCGGAACGCAGGAGGGCATATTCCCTGCGAACTTTAATGTCAAAGAATATCTAAAACTTAGGAGGAATTACCATGGCAGTAAAAGTTGCAATTAATGGATTTGGCCGTATCGGTCGTTTAGCTTTCAGACAGATGTTTGGTGCAGAAGGCTATGAAGTAGTAGCTATCAATGATTTAACAAGCCCTAAAATGCTTGCTCACTTATTAAAATATGACTCTTCTCAGGGAACATATGAGAAAGCAGCTACAGTAAAAGCTGGCGAAGATTCTATCACAGTTGATGGAAAGGAAATCAAAATCTACGCTTTCCCAGATGCAAACAATTGCCCATGGGGAGAAATCGGTGTTGATGTAGTATTAGAGTGTTCTGGTTTCTACACAAGCAAAGAGAAAGCTCAGGCTCATATCAATGCTGGTGCTAAGAAAGTTGTTATTTCCGCTCCTGCTGGAAACGACCTTCCAACAGTTGTTTACAATACTAACCATACAGTATTAAAACCAGAAGATAAGATTATCTCTGCTGCATCTTGTACAACAAACTGTTTAGCTCCTATGGCTGACGCTCTTAACAAATATGCTGCAATCCAGAGTGGTATCATGTGTACAATCCATGCTTACACAGGTGACCAGATGACTCTTGACGGACCACAGCGTAAAGGTGATTTAAGAAGATCTCGTGCAGCAGCAGTTAACATCGTTCCTAACAGCACAGGTGCTGCTAAGGCAATCGGTCTTGTTATCCCAGAATTAAACGGTAAGTTAATCGGATCTGCTCAGCGTGTTCCTACACCTACAGGATCTACAACAATCTTAACAGCAGTTGTTAAAGGTGCTGATGTAACAGTTGAAGGAATCAATGCAGCTATGAAAGCAGCAGCTAACGAATCTTTCGGTTACAACGAAGACGAAATCGTTTCTTCTGATATCGTAGGAATGAGATTTGGTTCTTTATTCGATGCAACTCAGACAATGGTTAACAAAGTTGCTGATGATTTATACGAAGTACAGGTTGTTTCATGGTACGATAACGAAAACAGCTACACATCTCAGATGGTTCGTACAATCAAATACTTTGCTGAATTAGCATAATCTAAGCGATAGTATTAGTATATATTTAAGAATATAAGACTCAAACATGGGTCCGGTCTCGTGGGACCGGACCTTTGTTTGTTTTTGAAAAAGTGCTTTTGGAAGTCTGATAAATCTGCAGTTATGTAGATTTTGATTTTAAGAGTACATGAATATAATTTAGGAGGAATTCCAACATGGGTTTAAATAAAAAATCTGTAGACGATATTAATGTAAAAGGACTTAAAGTTCTTTGCAGATGTGACTTCAACGTTCCATTAAAAGATGGTAAGATCACAGACGAGAACCGTCTTGTAGCTGCACTTCCAACAATCAAGAAGTTAATCGCAGACGGCGGTAAAGTAATTCTTTGCTCTCACTTAGGTAAAGTAAAAACAGAAGAAGATTACACAACAAAGACTTTAGCTCCAGTAGCAGCTCGTTTATCTGAGCTTCTTGGACAGGAAGTAAAATTTGCAGCAGACCGTGAAGTTGTTGGACCAAACGCAAAAGCTGCAGTAGAAGCTATGAAAGACGGAGATGTTATCTTACTTGAGAACACTCGTTTCCGCAAAGAAGAGACAAAGTGTGGAGAAGAATTCTCCAAAGACCTTGCTTCTATCTGTGATGTATTCGTAAATGATGCATTCGGTACAGCTCACAGAGCTCACTGCTCTAACGTAGGTGTTGCTTCTTTAGTAGACACAGCAGTAGTTGGATACTTAATGCAGAAAGAAATCGATTTCTTAGGCAATGCTGTAGAGAACCCAGTACGTCCTTTCGTTGCTATCCTTGGTGGAGCAAAAGTTGCAGATAAGTTAAACGTTATCTCTAACTTACTTGAGAAGTGTGACACACTCATCATCGGTGGTGGTATGGCTTACACATTCTTAAAAGCAAAAGGATATGAAATCGGTAACTCTTTAGTTGACGAGACAAAGATTGATTACTGTAAAGAAATGATGGAAAAAGCAGAAAGCCTTGGCAAGAAGTTACTTCTTCCAGTTGACTCTGTAATGGTAGATGCTTTCCCTAACCCAATCGATGCTGAAATCCCAACATATGTATACGATGCAGACGCTATGGCAGCAGACAAAGAAGCTTGCGATATCGGACCTAAGACAATCGAATTATACGCAGAGGCAGTAAAGACAGCTAAGACAGTTGTTTGGAATGGACCTATGGGTGTATTCGAAAACCCAATCCTTGCAGCAGGTACAAAGGCAGTTGCAGCAGCACTTGCTGAGACAGATGCTACAACAATCATTGGTGGCGGAGATTCCGCAGCAGCAGTTAACCAGCTTGGATATGGTGACAAGATGAGCCATATTTCTACAGGTGGCGGAGCTTCTCTTGAGTTCTTAGAAGGTAAAGAATTACCAGGTGTTGCAGCAGCAAACGATAAATAATTTCAGAATTACGGGAGTAGCGTTAGCTACAGAGTAATTCGTGACATCAGTTAGGGTCAGAATACCTTTTGACCCTAACATCATAAATATATAATAAAGGGGAATTTGTTATGCGTAAGAAAATCGTAGCAGGTAACTGGAAAATGAATAAAACTCCTAGTGAGGCAGTTGAATTAGTAAATATGTTAAAACCACTTTGTGCGAATGAAGATGTTGACGTAGTATTCTGCGTACCAGCAATCGACATTATCCCAGCTATGGAAGCTGCAAAAGGTTCTAACATCGCAATTGGTGCAGAGAATATGTACTATGAAGAAAGCGGTGCTTACACTGGTGAGATTTCTCCTGCTATGTTAGTAGATGCCGGAGTAAAATACGTTGTTCTCGGACATTCTGAAAGAAGAGAATACTTCGCAGAGACAAACGAAACAGTTAACAAAAAAATGTTAAAAGCTTTCGAACATGGTATTACACCAATCATGTGCTGTGGAGAAACTTTAGAGCAGAGAGAACAGGGCGTTACAATGGACTTTATCCGTCAGCAGGTTAAAGTTGGTTTCTTAAATGTAACAGCAGATCAGGCTAAGACAGCAGTAATCGCTTACGAGCCAATCTGGGCGATCGGAACAGGAAAGACTGCTACAACAGAGCAGGCTCAGGAAGTTTGTGCAGAGATTCGTAAATGTATCGCAGAAATCTATGATGATGCAACTGCTGCAGCAATCCGTATTCAGTATGGCGGAAGTGTAAACGCTAAGACAGCTCCAGACTTATTTGCACAGGCAGATATTGATGGAGGTCTTGTTGGTGGAGCTTCCTTAAAAGCTGATTTTGGTCAGATTGTAAACTATAACAAATAATAAGCTTTGCATTTTAAAGCAGAGTAATAAGAATGTTAACAGTAACCCGCGGACTTTTCTCCGCGGGTCAACTAAACTTTAAACGGGAGATTATAAAATGAGTAAAAAACCTACAGTATTATTAATTATGGACGGCTTTGGTTTAAATGACAGACATGAAGCCAATGCTGTATATGAGGCAAACACTCCAAATATCGATAAGTTAATGGAAGACTGTCCATTTGTAAAAGGAAATGCCAGCGGCCTTGCTGTTGGTCTTCCGGACGGACAGATGGGTAACTCAGAAGTTGGACATCTTAACATGGGTGCAGGACGTATCGTATATCAGGAGCTTACAAGAATTACAAAAGCAATTCAGGATGGCGATTTCTTTGATAATAAAGCATTTTTAGAAGCAGTAGAAAACTGTAAAAAGAATAATTCCACACTTCATTTATATGGTTTATTATCTGATGGTGGAGTACACAGCCACAATACACATCTTTATGCTTTATTAGAGCTTGCAAAGAGACAGGGACTTACAGACGTATGTGTACATTGTTTCCTTGATGGTCGTGACACAGCCCCAACATCTGGTAAAGAATTCATCGAAGAATTAGAAGCTAAGATCAAAGAAATCGGTGTAGGCCAGATCGCATCTATCGAAGGTCGTTACTATGCAATGGACAGAGATAACCGCTGGGATCGTGTAGAAAAAGCTTACGCTGCTTTAGTTTACGGTGAAGGTAATGAAGCAGCAGATGCAGTAGAGGCAATTCAGGCTTCTTATGATAATGATAAGACAGATGAGTTCGTTATCCCTACAGTAATCAAGAAAGATGGACAGCCAGTAGGCACAGTAAAAGCAAATGATTCCGTTATCTTCTTCAACTTCCGTCCAGACCGTGCAAGAGAAATCACTCGTGCCATGTGTGACCCTGAATTTACAGGATTTGAAAGAAGAAATGGAGTATTCCCATTAACGTATGTCTGCTTTACAGAATATGATGAGACAATCCCTGGAAAGATTATCGCATTCCACAAAGAAGAAATTACAAACACCTTCGGAGAATTCCTTGCAGCAAACGGTTTGACACAGCTTCGTCTTGCAGAGACAGAAAAATACGCGCATGTAACATTCTTCTTCAATGGAGGTGTAGAAGTTCCAAATAAGAATGAGGATAGAATCCTTGTTAAGTCTCCAGCAGTAGCAACTTATGATTTACAGCCGGAGATGAGCGCACCAGAAGTTGGAGAAAAACTTGTAGAAGCAATCAAATCTGATAAATACGATGTGATTATCATCAACTTTGCAAACCCTGATATGGTAGGACATACTGGCGTACAGGAAGCAGCAATTAAGGCAGTTGAGACGGTAGATACCTGCGTTGGAAATGCAGTAGCAGCATTAAAAGAAGTAGATGGACAGATGTTTATCTGTGCAGATCATGGAAACTGCGAACAGTTAATTGACTATGAAACAGGAGAACCATACACAGCACATACAACAAACCCAGTTCCGTTTATCCTTGTAAACTATGATCCGGCTTATACATTAAGAGAAGGCGGATGCTTAGCAGATATTGCTCCAACCTTAATCGAGATGATGGGAATGGAACAGCCAAAAGAAATGACAGGAAAGTCACTGCTTATTAAGAAATAAGCGGATAATGCTTATAAAGGACAAAGATGATCTGCGTCTAACTAAAAAATAAACAAAAATAGACCTTGTAGATTTGTGACAATCAGATCTTCAGGGTCTGTTTTGTTATAGGTAAAAGTGCAAACTTTATCTTTTACAAGCTTTGTGTTATCCTTTTAAGGAAATCAATTCGCTTAAACATAGTGGGTTAAGGTTGAATAAAAAAGAAAGGAAACACATATTATGAAAGGAACTACGAAAATAGGAACTCTTTGTTTGAATGGATTGGCGATCTTTTTAACAATTATTTTTGTGATAAGTATAGTTACTATGTCAGGGAATACTGTATCTGTACAGGCAGAAACGATAAAAAGCCAGAGGAAGAATATGTCAGATAAAAAAGCTGCAGTAAAAAAGAACAGATGGACCAGACTTATTCAAAAATACGAGAAGAGTGAGAAGGTAAACCAGCTTATTTTTGTGAAATACAAAGGAAACAGTAAGGCAGATATTATTTTGTATAAAAAAGCAAACGGAAAGTTTAAAAAAGTATTTGCCTGTGCCGGTTATGTTGGAAAGAACGGAATAAATAAAAAGCGTGAAGGTGATAAGAAAACACCGACTGGTACCTATGGTTTCACAAAAGCGTTTGGAATCAAAAGTAATCCGGGAAGTAAGATAAAATACATAAAGTTAAATTCTTATCTGTACTGGAGTGCGGGCAGAAAGTATTATAATCAGATGATAGATATTCGAAAAGTAAAGGCAAGCCGCGCGGGGGAACATCTCATCCGTTACAGACCGCATTATAATTATGCATTGGCGATTGATTATAATAAAAAATGCATCTATAAAAAAGGGGCAGCTATTTTCTTACATTGTACAGGAAGCAATCCGTATACGGGAGGTTGTGTTGCAGTGAAAGAAAAGTATATGAAAAAGATTATGAAAACAGTAGATAAAAATGCAAAAATCTGCATTTATCCCAAATAGATAGGTAAAATGAAATAAATATTGCAAAATAAGAGTAAGTAGCTTAATATACGATATGTGACAGTAGAAGAAAAAATAGCTGCTGTCATTCACCACCTGAAAGAGGTGGGAGTCTTCTCGATTGAGATAAATTAGAGGAATGATACAGAAAGAAGGATCAAAATGAAGATAGGAAGAAATGATAAATGCTGGTGTGGCAGTGGAAGAAAGTATAAGGCATGTCATATGTCCTTTGATAATCGTATCAAAGATTACTGGAACAGAGGATATGAAGTGCCAGATCATTCTATGATCAAAACACCGGAACAGATAGAAGGAATACGCGAAGCAGGTAAGAAGAATACGATGGTGCTTGACTTTATTACTCCTTATGTAAAGGAGGGAGTAAGTACGGGAGAGTTAAACCGTCTTATTGAAGAGTACACAAGAGAAATCGGTGGAATTCCGGCATGTCTTGGTTATCAGGGATATCCAAAAAGTGTCTGTATATCTATTGATGATGTGGTGTGCCATGGTATCCCAAGTGATGACCAGATTTTAAAAAGTGGACAGATTCTGAATGTAGATTGTACGACAATTTATAATGGATATTTCGGTGATGCATCAAGAATGTTCTGCATCGGTGAGGTTTCTGAAGAAAAGAAAAAGCTTGTTCGTGTAACAAAAGAATGTGTCGATCTTGCGCTTGAGGCAACAAAGCCTTGGGGAACGATGGGAGATATGGGGTATGTTTGTAATAAACATGCTGTAGAGAATGGATACAGTGTTGTAAGAGAAATCGGAGGACATGGATGTGGTGTACAGTTCCATGAAGAACCATGGGTCAATCATATCGGTGAACCAGATGAAGGCATTCTTTTTGTGCCGGGAATGACATTTACGATTGAACCAATGGTAAATATGGGAAAACCAGACGTATGGGAAGATGAAGATGACGGCTGGACAATCCGCACAGAAGATGGTAAGCCTTCCGCACAGTGGGAATACACAATTTTGGTGACGGAAGATGGAACGGAAATTCTCTCTCATTAATGTAATGTGTTAAACTGTTTGACTGGTGAGGGTGATTTTCCGTCAAAAAAGTAACTATTTCAAACTCCGCTCATAAAGCAGGTTGTTCCTATCTGTTTTTGCGAGCGGAGTTGTTTTATTTTATAAATAACATTTAAAATATTAAGGTATTATAGAGCGGATTTGTATGTTTTCTATAGGAAGCGTGTCGTATTACATGAGTTTGGATCGTGGAGAAGCAGGGAGCTTTCTATGAGATAAAAAGTGAAAAATGAAGTCAAAAACAAAAAAAATGCAAAAATTTTTTTTAATCCTTCAAAAAAACTTGATTTTATTGCTTTAGTGTAGTAAGATAAAGTCCATAAAAATATCTAAGGTATTGACAAAGTGGTAGTGGAATCAGAATACTTGACATTGAGTTGATACATTAAAGTTATATTTTTCATTATATATTATAAAGGAGGAAAAAATAATGAAAAAGTTTATAAGTGTAATGTTAGTCGCTGCAATGGCAGTAACAGCATTAACAGGATGTGGTAGTAATTCAAGTTCTTCATCTAAGAAAGATGCAGACAAATATTATATTGGTGGTATTGGACCGACTACCGGAGCAACAGCGATTTACGGAACAGCCGTAAAGAACGGAGCACAGATTGCAGTAGATGAAATCAATGCTGCAGGTGGTATTAACGGTAAGCAGATTGAATACCGTTTTGAAGATGATCAGAATGATGCGGAGAAGTCAGTGAATGCCTATAATACATTAAAAGACTGGGGCATGCAGATGTTAGTAGGAACAACAACAACTGCTCCATGTATCGCAGTAGCAGGTAAGACAGCTTCTGATAATATGTTCCAGATTACTCCATCTGCATCTGCACCAGATGTACTCTCCAGTGGAAACGGTAATATATTCCAGGTATGTTTTACAGACCCTAACCAGGGTATTGCATCTGCTCAGTATATTGCAGAGAACAAGCTTGCTAAGAAGATTGGTATTATCTATGATAGTTCTGATGTATATTCTTCAGGTATCGAAGAGAAGTTTGAAGCAGAAGCTAAGGATAAAGGACTGCAGATTGTTTCTAAAGCAGCATTTACAGCAGATTCTAAGACAGACTTTGGTACACAGCTTCAGAAAGCAAAAGACGCAGGTGCTGATTTACTCTTCTTACCTATTTACTATCAGGAAGCTTCTATTATCTTAAAACAGGCAGATACTATGGGATATAAACCGAAATTCTTCGGTGTAGACGGAATGGATGGTATCCTTACTGTAGAGAACTTTGATACGAAGTTAGCTGAAGGGGTTATGCTTTTAACACCATTCGCAGCAGACGCAAAAGATAAAGCGGTTCAGAACTTTGTAAAGACTTACAAAGAAAAATATAAAGATACTCCGAACCAATTCGCAGCAGACTCTTACGATGCTGTTTACGCATTAAAGGCAGCAATCGAGGAATCTAAAGCAACTACAGATATGAGTGCTTCTGATATGTGCGATGCATTAAAAGGTGCGATGACTAAGATTAAAATGCAGGGTCTCACAGGTGGAAAAGACGGTCTTACATGGAACGAGAGTGGAGAAGTAACTAAGTCTCCTAAGGCTGTTATTATTAAAAACGGTGCTTACAAGGCAATGTAATTCTTAAGTGATTTGGATTAAATAATATAGCCCAGGGAAGGGGTTACCTGCGGGTAGCTCCTTTTTTGGTTTAGAGAAGTTTTTCGTTTTTTAGAAAAGCCGTAAGGACGGCACGGAGGAAAACATATGAGTTTTATATCATATTTGATAAATGGTATCAGCCTGGGAAGTATTTACGCAATTATTGCCCTTGGCTATACTATGGTATACGGTATCGCTAAGATGCTGAACTTCGCACATGGCGATGTTATCATGATTGGCTGTTACATCGTTTTTGTTTTGATGGGCAGTTTCCATCTGAATTCTACAGTAAGCATTATTGCTGCAATTATTGGATGTACCCTGCTTGGTGTAGTAATTGAAAAGATTGCGTATAAACCACTTCGAAAAGCATCTCCACTTGCGGTATTGATTACTGCAATTGGTGTCAGTTACTTTTTGCAGAACTTAGCGTTGATTTTATTTGGAGCAGACACAAAGTCATTTACGTCTGTTGTACATATTCCATCAATTAAGCTGGCTGGAGGAAATCTTACAATTTCCGGTGTAACAATCGCAACAGTGATCAGTTGTATTGTTATTATGGCAGCATTGATGATTTTTATTAAAAAGTCGAAGTCAGGTCAGGCAATGCTTGCAGTATCTGAAGATAAAGATGCAGCACAGCTTATGGGTGTAAATGTAAATAAGACAATTTCGCTTACATTTGCGATCGGTTCCGGGCTTGCCGCGATTGCTGGTGTATTGTTATGTTCCGCATATCCGACTCTTTCTCCGTATACTGGAGCGATGCCTGGTATCAAAGCATTCACTGCAGCGGTATTTGGTGGTATCGGTTCGATTCCGGGAGCGTTGATTGGTGGTATTTTACTGGGAGTAATTGAGATTCTGGGAAGAGCATATATTTCTTCACAGTTATCTGATGCAATCGTATTTGCCGTATTGATCATCGTACTTTTAGTAAAGCCTACGGGACTTCTTGGCAAACAGGTACAGGAGAAAGTGTAGGTGGCATAAGAAATGAAAAAAGCAAATTTAAAAAGTATGAACAAACAGACAAAAAGTATGTTGATTACCTATGCTATGGTAATCGCAGTATTTATTATTGTAGAGGTTATGGTATCTACCGGAATGATGTCGAGTCTGATGCAGGGACTTCTTGTTCCGCTTTGCATTTATTCTATCGTAGCGATCGGATTAAATCTTTGTGTAGGATATCTTGGTGAGCTGAGTCTTGGTCATGCAGGATTTATGTGTGTTGGAGCATTTTCAAGTGCTGTATTTTCAAAATGTATGATGGCGACAGGAATGAATGAAACACTTCGTTTTATTCTGGCGATTCTTATCGGTACAGTTGTTGCAGCAATTTTTGGATGGCTTATCGGTATTCCGGTTCTTCGTCTTAGAGGCGATTACCTTGCAATCGTAACGCTGGCATTTGGTGAGATTATCAAGAATGTAATTAACGTTATGTATCTTGGAAAAGACAGTAAAGGATTTCATTTCTCCATAAAGGACAGTGCCTCTTTAAATATGGAGACAGATGGACAAAAGATCATTGATGGAGCAAAAGGTATTGTCGGAACGCCAAATCAGTCTACCTTTGTTGTTGGTATTATTATTATTTTAATTAGTTTATTTGTTTGTTTTAACCTTGTAAACTCAAGAACAGGACGCGCGATCATGGCGATTCGTGATAATCGTATCGCAGCGGAATCTGTAGGTATCAATATTACAAAGTATAAATTAATGGCATTTACAATTTCAGCAGCGATTGCCGGTGCGGGTGGTGTACTTTATGCACATAACCTGTCTACGTTAACAGCACTTCCTGCAAACTTCGGTTACAATATGTCCATTATGATTCTTGTATTCGTTGTTTTAGGTGGCATGGGAAGTTTTCGTGGATCTATTATTGCGGCAGTTCTTCTTACAATGCTTCCGGAAGTTCTTCGTGGACTTGCCGATTACCGTATGTTGATTTACGCGATTGTATTAATTATCATGATGCTCTTTAACTGGGCACCAAAAGCAATCGAGTGGAGAGAAAAGTATTCCATTAAGAGAATGTTTGGCAAAAAAGCAAAAGCAGAGGAGGTACAGTAATTATGGCATTACTTGAAGTAAAGAATCTGGGTATCTCTTTTGGTGGTCTTCGTGCGGTAGACCGATTTGAGGTTGAGATAAAGAAAGGACAGCTTTACGGTCTGATTGGACCAAATGGTGCAGGAAAGACAACTGTCTTTAATATGCTGACCGGTGTATATAAACCGACAGACGGTATTATCAAGTTAGATGGTGAAGATCTTGTTGGAAAGAAGACAATTGAGATTAATAAGGCAGGTATTGCAAGAACTTTCCAGAATATTCGTCTGTTTTCCCAGCAGTCTGTTCTTGACAATGTAAAGATTGGACTGCATAATCAGTATAAGTATTCCGCTTTGACAGGCATTTTACGTTTACCAAAGTACCATAAGATGGAAAAAGAGATGAATGAAAAGGCAATGGAACTTCTGAAAGTATTTGAGCTTGATGGTAAGGCAGACTTTCTTGCATCGAATCTTCCATATGGAGAGCAGCGTAAGTTAGAGATTGCCAGAGCGCTTGCAACAAATCCAAAGCTTCTTTTATTAGATGAGCCGGCTGCCGGAATGAACCCGAATGAAACAATAGAACTTATGGATACGATTCGTTTCGTTCGTGATAATTTTGATATGACAGTATTATTGATCGAACATGATATGAAGCTTGTATCAGGAATATGTGAAGAACTTACCGTATTAAACTTTGGCCAGGTACTGGCACAGGGCAAGACGAAAGATGTTTTAAATGATCCGGAAGTTATTAAGGCTTATCTTGGAGAATAGGAGGAAAGAACTTTATGGCAATGCTTGAAGTAAAGGATCTTGAAGTATATTATGGGATGATTCAGGCCATCAAGGGGATTTCCTTTGAGGTAAATCAGGGAGAAGTTATCGCTCTTATCGGTGCGAATGGTGCTGGTAAGACAACAACTCTTCAGACAATCACCGGTATGCTTCAGGCAAAGAAGGGACATATTCTGTTTGAAGGACAGGATATTACAAAGGTACCGGGACATAAGATCGTAACAATGGGAATGGCACATGTACCGGAAGGAAGACGTGTATTTGCGAATCTTTCTGTGTATGAGAACTTGAAGCTTGGTGCATATACAAGAAAAGATAAGAATGAGATCGCACAGTCTTTAGAGATGGTATATGAAAGTTTTCCGCGATTAAAAGAGAGAAGAAATCAGTCTGCAGGTACATTAAGCGGTGGAGAACAGCAGATGTTAGCGATGGGACGTGCGTTAATGTCTAAACCAAGAATCATTCTGATGGATGAGCCTTCTATGGGACTATCACCGATTTTTGTAGATGAGATTTTTAAGATTATTCAGCAGGTTTCTGCCGCTGGAACGACAGTACTTCTTGTAGAACAGAATGCGAAGAAGGCACTGGCAATTGCTGACAGAGCGTATGTTTTGGAGACAGGTAAGATTGCTCTTAGCGGTGATGCGAAAGAACTTATGAATAATGAGTCTATTAAAAAGGCATATTTGGGAGAGTAGGTGTTACAATGGAACATACAGTAATTACGATTGCAAGAAGTTATGGAAGTGGTGGAAGAACTTTAGGCAAACTTTTGGCCAAGGAACTTGGTATTCATTGCTATGACAGAGAATTGCTTCGTATGGCTTCTGAACAGAGTGGTATCAATGAAGCTTTGTTTGGAGAAGTAGATGAGAAGGTGAAGAGCCTGCCTTTATTTGGCATCAGTAAAAAGATTTACAAGGGGGAGATATTCCCTCCAGAAAGTGATGATTTCGTATCAGATGACAACCTTTTTAATTATCAGGCGAAGATTATCAAAGAAGTTGCGGCAGAAGAATCCTGCGTAATTATCGGAAGATGTGCGGATTTTATTTTAAAGGATAATCCGGATGTAGTTCGTTTATTCTTTTATGCACCAAAGGAAGACTGTATTGCCCGCGTAAAGACACAGAATGGCGGTACAGAAAAAGAGATTATCCGCAAAATTGAAAAAACGGATAAATATCGTTCAGATTATTACAGATATCATACCGGGAAAGACTGGAATGATTCAAGAAACTATGACTTTTGCCTAAATACTGCAAGTATGAGCTATGAGAAGCTTGTAGCGGTAGTAAAAGCATATATTGAACAATATAAGTAAGTACATATAAAAATTATGTATAAAAAATGAAATTTCTCCCATACTGAAGAAAATATACTTTTGGAATCTTTCGTAAAATCAGACACAGAAAGATTAAGAGAGTATATGAGAAAGAAATTATTTTCACAATTCAGTAAGGGGGAATTTTTTTATGAAAAAAGGTTTAAATAAAAAAGATTTTAGTATTGAAGAAGTACATGGTTTAGAAGTGCTTGATTCCAGGGGGAATCCAACGGTAGAAGTAACGATAAGATTAGGAAGTGGTGCAAGCGGGAAAGCGATTGTGCCTTCTGGAGCTTCTACAGGTCGTTTTGAGGCGGTGGAGCTTCGAGATGAGGAAAAACGATTTGGAGGAAAAGGAGTAGAGAGGGCAGTTACAAATGTAAACACAAGAATCAGTGATCGTTTATGCGGCTGCAATGCTTTAGAACAAAGAGAAATCGATCATATTTTAAAAGAAGCGGACGGTACAGAAAATAAAAGTAAATACGGTGCAAATGCTATTTTGGGAGTTTCTCTTGCAGTGGCCAGAGCAGCGGCCGAAGGCTTGGGGATTCCCCTTTACCGTTATGTTGGCGGCGTGAATGGTAAAGTACTGCCGGTTCCTATGATGAATGTCATTAATGGGGGGTGTCATGCGAAAAATTCAATTGACTTTCAAGAATTTATGATCATGCCAGTTGGTGCAGAGTCTTTATCGGAAGGAATCCAGATGTGTGCAGAGATTTATCAACAGTTAAAGAAAACGTTAGCTGAAAAAGAGTATGCAACCGGTGTGGGCGATGAAGGTGGTTTTGCTCCGAATTTAAATTCTGCGGAAGAAGCGCTGGCATTATTGCAGGAAGCAACGCAGCTTGCCGGGTATGAGCCTGGAGTGGATATCTTTTTTGCAATGGATGCGGCAGCCTCCGAATTGTATGATGAAAATACCAGACGCTATTATTTTCCAGGGGAAAGTCAGATGAAAGAAAAGGAAATTTACAGAAATGCAGAAGAAATGGTGCAATATTATGAAGAACTTGTAGAAAAATTCCCTTTGATTTCTATTGAGGATGGATTGAGCGAGGAAGATTATGCAGGGTGGAAAGTCCTTACCTATCGCCTTGGAGAAAAGGTACAGCTTGTTGGAGATGATCTTTTTGTAACAAATGTAAAACGGTTGTCAGAAGGAATTGAGAAGGGAATCGCAAATGCGATTTTAATAAAACCGAACCAGATCGGTACCTTATCTGAAACGCTTGATGCGATCTTACTGGCACAAAAAGCTGGTTATCGCACGATTATATCTCATCGGAGCGGGGATACAGAAGATACAACGATTGCGGATTTGGCAGTGGCGGTAAATGCAGGGCAGATCAAAACAGGCGCTCCATGCAGGGCAGAACGAACTGCAAAATATAATCAGCTTATGCGGATTGAAGAAGAACTTGGGAATTCTGGAAGTTATGGAAAGTGATTTATGAAATGCTACAGATAGAATTTTAGGAGAGCCATCTCAGAAATCATGAAAAATTGAGAGATTATATTACAAAATTACAAAATTGAAGGATTAATAAGAAAAAATCTTATTTTCGCTCTATTTCGACTTTACTTATGAAAAGATGTAGTCTAATATAGAAGTGTATTTTTTCAGAAGCAAATATAGAGGAGGAAAGACAATGAAAAAATTACTGGCATTTATTCTTGCTGCTGTTATGACAGCATCACTCTGTGCCTGCGGTTCTTCAAACAGTGGATCAGAAGGTTCTACATCCGCAAATGGAAGTTCAACAGCAGGAAAACCTGTAGCAGCATCCGATGTGAAAGTGGGATGTATTATGATCGGTGATGAGAATGAAGGATACACCGAAGCACATTTAAAAGCAGTAGAAGAGATGAAGAAGAATCTTGGTCTTACAGATGATCAGGTAGTGATCAAGACCAATATCAAAGAAGATGAAGGTTGTTATGATGCTGCGGTAGACCTGGCAGAACAGGGATGCAACATTATTATTGCAAACAGTTTTGGTCATGAAAGTTATATTCTTCAGGCAGCTGCAGATTATCCGGATGTACAGTTCTGTCATGCAACAGGATATCAGGCAAAGAGCAGTGGGCTTGCTAATATGCACAACTTCTTCACGAACGTATATGAATCTCGTTATTTATCCGGTGTTGTTGCGGGTATGAAGTTAAATGAGATGATTCAAAAAGGTGAAGTTACAAAAGATAAATGTAAGATCGGTTATGTAGGGGCTTTCCCATATGCCGAAGTTATCAGTGGATTTACCTCTTTCTATCTTGGTGTGAAGTCTGTTTGTGATTCTGCTACGATGGAAGTAAAATATACAAACAGCTGGGCATCCTTTGATCTTGAAAAAGAATGTGCGGAGCAGTTGATCGCGGATGGTTGTGTATTAATCAGCCAACATGCCGATACAACAGGAGCTCCTACAGCATGTGAAGCAAAGAAGGTTCCTTGTGTAGGTTATAATATCGATATGATTCCAACAGCTCCGGATGCAGCTCTTACTTCTGCAACAATCAACTGGGGTCCGTATTACACATATGCTGTACAGTCTGTAATTGGGGGAACAGCTATTGATACAGATTGGTCAAAAGGTGTAAAAGATGGAGCGGATGCAATTACAGAACTGAATGATAAGACCGTTGCTAAAGGAACAAAAGAAAAAGTAGAAGAAGCACAGAAGGGAATTGAAGACGGAACAATTCATGTATTTGATACTTCTAAGTTTACCGTCGGTGGTAAGACCCTTGAAGAACTTGTAGAGTCCGGTGATGAGGATGCTACAAAGCTTCAGAGTTATATCAAAGATGGATATTTCCATGAATCCGACGTGGCAGGTGGAATGACTTCTGCACCGGCATTCACATTTATTATTGATGGAATTGACTCCATTACAAAGTAATTAAACAGTCAGTTTACTAAGGCAGAGCCGCCATATCAGTGGCTCTGCCTGATTATGTAAAAAACAATATTTTATCTCAGTCGAGAAGACTCCCACCTCTTTTGGATGGTGAGTGACAGCTGCTCGACTTGAATAGTCGGATAATGGAGGAAAAAAAGTTGGAACAGACATATGCCATAGAATTAAAAAATATAACAAAACGATTTGGCAAGATTGTCGCAAATGATGGAATTAATCTTCAGGTGAAAAGGGGAGAGATTCTTTCGTTGCTTGGCGAAAACGGAAGTGGGAAGACCACCTTGATGAACATGATTTCCGGAATTTATTTTCCAGATGAAGGACATATATTTGTAGATGGAAAAGAAGTATCGATTCGTTCTCCAAAGGATTCTTTTGATCTTGGAATCGGAATGATCCATCAGCATTTTAAATTGATCGATGTTATGACCGCAGCGGAAAATATTATTTTGGGATTAAAGGGAAGCGCGGTTCTTGACATGAAGAAAGTGCATAAAGATATTCAGGAGCTTGTTGATAAGTATGGTTTTGATCTTGATCCAGCACAGAAGGTATATACCATGTCCGTTTCTCAGAAACAGACAGTAGAGATTGTTAAGATGTTATATCGAGGTGCCAATATTTTAATTCTTGATGAGCCGACAGCAGTACTTACGCCACAAGAAGTAGATAAATTGTTTGATGTGCTTCGCAATATGAGAGATGATGGCAGGGCAATTATCATTATTACACATAAACTAAATGAAGTTTTAGAATTGTCTGATCGTGTTTCGATTTTACGGAAAGGAAAGTATATTGGGACATTACAAACTTCAGAGGCGACTGTAGAATCTCTCACAGAGATGATGGTTGGAGAAAAGATTTCCCTTGATATTAACCGTCCGATGCCGCATGATCTTAAAAAGCGTCTTACAATCGATACTATTACCTGTACGAATGAGGACGGACTGCATACATTAGAGAATGTTTCATTTGAAGCGTTTGGTGGAGAAGTACTTGGCGTGGCAGGAATTTCCGGAAGTGGACAAAAAGAATTATTAGAGGCGATTGCCGGACTTACGAAGCTTTCTTCCGGAAGTGTTGTTTTCCACTCGCCGGAAGGAGAGGATATTGATCTGGCTAAATATAATGCAGCACAGATTAATGAACTGGGAGTCCGTCATTCTTTTGTTCCGGAAGACCGTCTTGGTATGGGACTTGTCGGATCTATGGGTATGACAGGAAATATGCTTCTTCGTTCTTTTAGAAAAGGAAAAGGGTTCTTTACGAGTTTAAAAGCACCAAAAGAGCTGGCAGAAAAGATTAAAGAAGATCTAGATGTTGTAACCCCGGATATTGATTATCCTGTAAGAAGACTTTCCGGGGGAAATGTACAAAAGATTCTTGTAGGAAGAGAAATTGCTTCTTCACCGGCAGTTCTTCTTGTTGCTTATCCGGTGCGTGGTCTTGATATCAACTCTTCTTATATGATCTATAATCTGTTAAACAAACAAAAAGAACGGGGCGTTGCCGTTGTATGTGTAGCAGAGGATCTAGACATGCTTCTTGAATTCTGCGACAGAATCCTGGTACTTTGTGATGGTAAGGTAACAGGAATTGTGGATGCCAGAAAGACAACAAAAGAAGAAGTCGGAATGTTGATGACATCCCATAAGGAGGAAAAATAATGGATAATACAGTGAAAGAACCACTGATACATCTTTCGAAAAGAGAGGATATGCCATTTGGAAAGAGATGGCTGGTAAGAATTGTTGCAATTTTCCTTTCGCTTGTTGTATGCGCAGGTTTTATTTTTATGATTATTAAGATGAATCCTGTAGAAGTCTACGAAGGAATTGTAGAAGGCGCCGTAGGAACAAGCCGCCGTTTCTGGGTAACAGCAAGAGATGCACTGACTCTGTTATGTGTGGCAGTTGCGGTAACACCTGCTTTTAAAATGAAGTTTTGGAATATCGGTGCAGAAGGACAGATTCTTATGGGATGTGTTGCTTCTGCGGCAATGATGATCTATGCAGGGAATGCTCTTCCAACAGGAGTATTACTTGTGCTGATGTTTCTTTGCAGTTTTGCTGCCGGAGCTATCTGGGGAGTTATTCCGGCATTTTTTAAGGCAAAGTGGAATACAAATGAAACGTTATTTACCCTGATGTTAAATTACGTTGCTATGCAGGTTGTAACATTTTGTATTGTATATTGGGAGAATCCGGTTGGATCAAATTCGGTTGGAATTATTAATGCTCCGACAAAAGCAGGATGGCTTCCTCCTCTTTTTGGACTTGACTATGGATGGAATCTTGTAATTGTGTTATTATTAACGGTGTTCATGTTTATTTATATGAAGCGTACAAAACATGGCTATGAGATTTCTGTTGTAGGAGAGAGTGAGAATACTGCACGATACGCAGGGATTAACGTAGGTAACGTGATTATCCGTACCGTTGGAATTTCCGGAGGAATTGCAGGTCTTGCAGGATTTATTCTTGTAAGTGGTTCTTCTCATACGATTTCTACAAGTACGGCGGGAGGTCGCGGATTTACCGCGATCATTGTAGCATGGCTTGCGAAGTTTAATGTATGGGCAATGGCAGTGATTTCTTTTCTTCTTGTATTTATGCAGCAGGGAGCGATTCAGATCGCGACACAGTATAATCTGAATGAAAATGCTTCCGATGTTATTACGGGAATTATTTTGTTTTTTGTTATCGGATGTGAATTTTTCATAAATTATAAATTGGAATTTCGCGGAAAGCACAGCGCATAAGGAGGAAGAGAGTGATGACAGTATTAATTACATTTATACAAAAGGCCATTATGCAGGGTGTCTGTATGCTCTTTGGCGCAGATGGAGAAATTCTGACAGAAAAATCAGGCAATTTAAATCTTGGAGTTCCTGGGATGATGTATATGGGCGGAATTGCCGGTCTTATCGCAGCTTTTTATTATGAAAAGGCTGCCGCACATCCAAATGGTCTGGTTGGAATGATTCTGTCCCTGTTAGCTGCATTTTTAATGGCTGCATTCGGTGGTTTGATTTTTAGTGTATTGACAATTACATTAAGAGCGAATCAAAATGTGGCAGGTCTTGCCCTGACAACATTTGGTGTTGGTTTTGGTAACTTTTTTGGAGGATCCCTTTCGACACTTGCCGGTGGTGTAGGACAGATTTCCGTAGCGGTTACCGGAGATGCTTATCGTGCAAAGCTTCCGTTTTTATCAAAGATCCCCGTAATCGGAGAGATATTTTTTAATTATGGGTTCTTGACATATTTTGCAATTATTATTACACTACTTATGGCGTTTTTTTTAAAACGTACCCGCTGGGGACTGAATTTGAATGCAGTAGGAGAAAGTCCAGCGACAGCGGATGCGGCAGGAATCAATGTTACGCTTTATAAATATCTTGCAACGGTAATCGGTGGAGGAATTGCCGGCCTTGGAGGACTTTATTTTGTAATGGAATACTCAGGAGGAACCTGGACGAATAATGGTTTTGGTGACAGAGGATGGCTTGCGATCGCGCTTGTTATTTTTGCCCTCTGGAAGCCAGTCAATGCAATCTGGGGATCCTTCCTATTTGGCGGATTGTATATTTTATATCTTTATATACCGGGACTTGGAAGAAGTATGCAGGAAATCTTTAAGATGCTTCCATATCTGGTAACGATCATTGTTCTTATTATTACGAGTCTTCGTAAGAAGAGAGAGCAGCAGCCGCCGAATAGTCTGGGACTGGCATATTTTAGAGAGGACCGTTAAGCAAAGAAACGGAGGAATCGAAAACATGAGAAAACATATAGCAGTAGTTATGGCTGTGATCATGGCGCTTTCTATCTGTGGATGTGGAAGCAGTAAGTCACTTTTTCCTGAGAATACAGGAGAGCAGCAGGAAACAAAGACTGCAGACAGTGGAAGTATGAAAGTGGGGTATCTGCTCTCTTCAGACGGAGATGCACCAGATACCGTTGCGCGAGTACAGGGAATCCGCAAGATGCAGGAGCAGACAGGAATAAAAGATGATCAGATCATCATTAAAGAAAGTGTTAAGAAGTCTGATTGTGAGAAGAAAGCAGCGGAACTTGCAGAAAAAGGCTGCAGCATTATTTTTTCTGAAAATCCGGAGTTTGAAAGTGTATTAGAAGAAACAGCGAAGAAGTATCCGAAGGTACAGTTTTGTCAGGAAGGCGGAAAGCTTGCTAAGGACAGTGAACTTTCTAACTTTCATAACTACGATACAAGAATATATGAAGCATATCATGTAGCTGGTCTCGTTGCTGGTATCAAATTAAATCATCTTCTTGATAAAGGAGATATTTCCGCGGAAGACTGTGTGATTGGATTTGTGGCATGCGAAAAGAATGCAAAGACAACAAGCTGTATTAATGCATTTTATCTTGGAGTAGAAAGAGCTTGTTCACAGTCCTCTGTTTTAGTTCGTTATGTCGGTAAAAGAGGCGTTTATGATGCAGATGGGAAGGCAGCAAGACAGCTTATTGCAGCTGGTGTGAAGATGATGGCGCAGTATACGTATACCACTGCTGTAGCAACGGTATGTGCAGAGAATGATACTCCATTGATTGGAAATGACATCAATCTTATTTCTACCGCACCAAAAGATGCACTTACTTCTGTGATATCTGACTGGAGTGTATATTATGCTTATGCAGTGAATAAAGTATTAAAAGACAAAGAAATCGCAACAGACTGGACAGCTGGTTATGCAGAGAATGCTGTTGTGCTTTCTCAGCTGAATGATGAGCATATATCAGACGGTACTGTAGAAAAAGTTGCTGAACTGGAGAAGAATTTAAGAGCTGGAAATGCAAAAGTATTTAATATAGAGAAGTTTACGGTCGATGGTTCTTCTCTTGATACATTAGCAAAGAGTAACAAAAAGTTTAAGAAATATAAAAAGTACATTAGAAATGGAAATTTACAGGAATCCATGACACAGTCGAAATCTGTTTTTGATATCTTTGTTGATGGAGTAACAGAAAGTACGCATGATTATCTTGCAGAACAGGAAGAGAAATCTGCCGAATCTACAACAGAAGAGAATTAAAAGCTTGTTTTGTGGAAAAAACTGTGCTATAATAGTTTAGATTTTGTGTAGATGGCAGGAGGTGTGAAATTTGGCTAGAACATTAGTAACAATCGTATTTATGTTAATATGTCTTGCGATGATTATAGTGGTAATGATGCAGGAAAGCAAGAATTCAGGGTTCGGTGCCTTAAGCGGACAGGTTGATTCTGATTCTTATGTTAGAAAGAACCGTGGTCGGACTAAGGAAGGTAAGTTAGAAAGAATTACAGCAATTCTTGGATTTTTGTTCTTCGTAGTAGCCATCGGCCTATGCCTGAAGGTTTTCCAGTAATTTTAAAGCAGACTATGATGCCGTCTCAATTCGCAAACTGAACTGAGGCGGCTTTTTTTGACAAAAGTTTTGACAGGGGAAGCTATTTATGAAAGATAAATTATTATTTGAACAGCGTAAAAACAGCATACGGGATATGATTTATGACCCGGATTATATTCCTTTAAAATTAAAAGAAATGGCATATCTTATGGATGTACCACATAAAGACAGGGGCGCATTAAAAGAAGTAATGGATGCTCTTGTGGCAGATGGAAGTGTAGAACTTACAGCGAAGGGAAAGTATATTAAGCCGGAGAACCACAATGTTACGGGCGTATTCACAGCGAATGCACGTGGTTTTGGTTTTGTGACGGTTGAGGGAGAAGAAGAAGATATCTTTATTCCTGCGACACAGGTAAACGGTGCGCTTCATAAAGATATTGTTAAAGTGAAAGTGACAAAGAGGTCGGGAAGAGAAGGAAAGCGCCGCGAGGGAATGGTCTTAAAAATATTAGAACGTGGCTGTAAGACACTTGTCGGTACCTTCCAGAAGAATACCAGCTTCGGGTTTGTTCTCCCGGATGACCGTCATTACGATAAAGATATTTTTATTTCTAAGAAGCATATGAGTGGCGCAAAGGGCGGAGATAAAGTAGTAGTTCGTCTGACGGATTTTGGAGGAGAAAGAAAGAAACCGGAAGGAGCGGTTATTGAAATTCTTGGACCAATGGATGATCCAGCTACCGATGTGACAAGTATTATACGTGCTTATGGAATTGAACAAGAATTCCCAAAGTCTGTTATGAAAGAAGCACAGTCTGTACCTCAGGAGATTTCAGAACAGCCAGGCGGAAAGCGTGTGGATTTCCGAAATCTTCTTACAGTAACAATTGATGGAGAAGATGCGAGAGACTTAGATGATGCAATCACACTTTCTAAAAAGGATGAGAAGTATTATCTCGGTGTGCATATCGCAGATGTAGCTCACTACGTTAAAGAAGACTCACCGCTTGATAAAGAAGCATTAGAACGAGCAACTAGCGTTTATCTTGCAGATCGTGTTATTCCGATGCTTCCAAGAGAACTTTCCAACGGAATCTGTTCTTTGAACGCAGGAACAGACCGTCTTGCAATGAGTTGTATGATGACATTTGATGTAAATGGTAATGTACTTGATCATACGATTACGGAATCAGTGATCTGTGTTGATGAACGAATGAGTTATACAGGTGTAAAGGCGATTCTTGAAGGTCAGGAACATCCAGAAGGAAAAAGAGAAGATATTCGTGCATTATGTTTTTTAATGAAAGAAGCAGCAGCTATTTTAAAAGAGAAGCGTAGAAAACGAGGGGCGATCGACTTTGATTTTCCGGAATCTAAGATCATCGTAGACGATAAGGGATATCCGATAGATATTCATCCATATGAGAGAAATGTTGCAACAGATATCATTGAAGACTTTATGCTTCTTGCCAATGAAACGGTTGCTGAGGATTACTTCTGGCAGGAAATTCCATTCCTTTATCGAACACATGAGACACCCGATAGCGATAAGATAAAGAAACTTGATACATTTATCCATAATTTTGGATATTATATGAAGACCGGAAGAGAGAACTTTCATCCGAAAGAAATTCAGAAACTTCTTTTTTCATTAGAAGGAGAACCGGAGGAACCATTAATTAGCCGCCTTGCACTCAGATCAATGAAACAGGCGAAGTATACAACGCTGAATGTAGGGCATTTTGGACTTTCCACACAGTACTATACGCATTTTACATCACCGATACGACGTTACCCTGACTTACAGATCCACCGAATTATCAAAGAGAATATTCACGGAAAGTTGAATCAGAAGCGATTAGAACATTATGAGGCCATATTACCATCGGTGGCACAGCAGAGTTCTACTATGGAACGTCGTGCACAGGATGCGGAAAGAGAAGTGGACAAACTGAAAAAAGTAGAATATATGCAGCAGTATTTAGGAGAAGCCTTTACAGGTGTCATTTCTGGAGTAACCTCCTGGGGATTTTTTGTAGAACTTGATAATACGATCGAAGGAATGGTTTCGATTAACAGCCTGTTAGATGATTTCTATGTATTTGATGAAGAAAGTTATAAGCTTACGGGGGAACATACCGGACGAATTTTCACACTGGGTCAAAAGGTAGAAATTGTAGTTCGTTCTGCAGATAAAATGGAACGTACGATAGATTTTGTTTTAAAAGAATTTTCGCAGCATGCTGATTATCCTGATCCAGATGATTATTATGGTGATGGAATACCAGGAGATAGTTTTGCGGAAGAAGATTCTGAATTTGACGAGACCGGAAGCAGCCTTCCGGATAAGGACGGTATTCTTTTAAATGACTGGATTGATGATGAGGAAGCAGACCGCCTGCTCCATCTTTACAGCAAAAAGAAAATTGATGAGATTTAGCATCGTTAAATATATGTACTTATGGGGTTCAGTAAGGCAAGGAATCTAAGAGTATATTATGACAGGAAAGGGGAATTTGTATGGCAAAATCAGAAGGCATTAAATTAATTGCCAACAATAAAAAAGCATATCACGATTACTTTATCGATGAAAAATATGAGGCAGGAATTGCTCTTCATGGAACCGAAGTAAAGTCTCTGCGCATGGGCAAATGTAGTATAAAAGAATCCTTTGTAACAATAAGTAATAAAGGAGAAGTGCTCATTAATCATATGCATATCAGCCCTTATGAAAAGGGGAATATTTTTAATCGTGATCCACTTCGTGTAAGAAAGCTTCTTCTTCATAAATCAGAAATCAATAAACTGGCCGGTCAGATTAAAATGAAAGGCTACACCTTAATGCCATTAAAAGTTTACTTTAAAGGCAGCCTTGTAAAAGTTGAAATCGGTCTTGCCCGAGGTAAGAAGTTATACGATAAGAGACAGGATATTGCAAAGAAAGATGCAAAAAGAGAAGCCGAAAGAGACTTTAAAATCCGCAATTTAGGTTAGATTTTGTAGATTGATGTAGACGAAAAAAGAAAAAACACCCTATCCCATCTGCTCTGTAGTCGCTGTGTTTAAAATGCTTATCCGCATCTTAAACATGCTCCGAAGCCGCATCTGGGATAGGGTGTTTTTTCTTTTTTCTGACTATCTAAATCTACAGTTGGAAGGAATGGGAATTCTCCAGAATATTATGGCTTTCCATGGAATTAAATTCAAAAGGATTGACATTTAAATTTTTCACTGCTGCTCGACTTGAATTGAAGGAGAATCGTAGATTTCTGGACAAGCCCCTTATTTCCCTCAGACAAAAATCCTGATTTCATCTGGCGCTAAAGGACAGAAAACCAGAAACTTTATATAGAATAAAATGTGATGTCGGAGCAAATAAAAATGCCGGTCAGGCATTTTCTATGCCGCGACTATCTTCACATTTTATTCTATATAAAGTTTCTGGTTTTCGTTTCTTTAATCCATCAAATCAGGATTGATATCTGGTTCTTTACATTGGGGGCAGAATCGGCTATAATGTTATTAAGTATTACTTTGCCTTTTTGTACAAGGTAGAGAATCAGAGGTGTGAAGAATGAAAGTATTATTGTCGAATGTTTCGAGGAAAAATGGATATATGATCATAGATGTCTTTTTTTCGGTGCTGTCAGGGATGAACTATCCAGTGTTAGCGCATGATGATACTATGCTTAAATTTATTGATGTAGATGAGAAATTTAGGAAGACAGAGATTCGTTATGATTTTCGCACCCGGAAGATTATCATGGGATAAAGACTTTTGGAGGTTTACATGAAAGATTTAAAAGGTTTAAAACGTGTTTTATTAAAGTTAAGTGGAGAGGCGTTAGCCGGAGAGAAGAAGACTGGCTTTGATGAGGAAACCGTATTAAAAGTAGCAGAGCAGGTAAAGCAGATCGTTGATGATGGGGTGCAGGTTGCTATTGTTATTGGCGGCGGTAATTTCTGGAGAGGAAGAACCAGCGAGAACATGGAAAGAACCAAGGCAGATCAGATTGGTATGCTTGCAACTGTAATGAACTGTATTTATGTTTCTGATATGTTCCGTCATGCAGGAATGAAGACTAAGGTTTATACTCCTTTTACCTGTGGAGCATTTACAGAACTTTTTTCAAAAGATGATGCAGTGAATAATCTGGAAGATGGAGTGGTAACTTTCTTTGCCGGCGGAACCGGACATCCATATTTCTCCACAGATACAGCTACAGCTCTTCGTGCCATTGAGATTGAAGCGGATGCGATTCTTTTAGCAAAAGCAATTGATGGTGTATATGACAGTGATCCGAAGGTGAATCCGGATGCTGTGAAGTATGATGAGATTTCTCTTGATGAGGTACTTTCCAAAAAGCTTGGTGTTATTGATCTGACAGCAACAATCATGTGCCTTGAGAATAAGATGCCATTAGTCATTTTTGGTTTGGAAGAGGAGAACAGTATTGTAAATACAATGAGTGGCAAGTTTAACGGAACATATGTTACGGTATAGAGGTATTGTTTGATAAATAAAAAATGGAAATAGCTTGACAATCAAGATGGATTATTGTAAATTAATACCACACAATAATAGAGAGTACAAAGTATAATGTAGGAGGACATATTATGATAAAGAAGTTTGAAGAGAAGATGCAGAAGTCTATTGAGAGTCTGGAGAGAGAGTATAACTCTATTCGTGCCGGAAGAGCGAATCCGCATGTATTAGATAAGATTAAGGTAGACTATTATGGAACCCCTACTCCATTACAGCAGGTTGGTAATGTTTCTGTTCCTGAACCAAGAATTATTACGATTCAGCCATGGGAGACTTCTCTTTTAAAGGCAATTGAGAAGGAGATTATGCAGTCTGATATCGGAATTAATCCTACGAATGATGGTAAGGTTATCCGTCTTGTGTTCCCTGAATTGACAGAGGAACGAAGAAAGGAACTTGTAAAGGACGTTAAGAAAAAGGGTGAGGCAGCGAAGGTTGCTATCCGTAATATCAGAAGAGATGCGAATGATACGCTTAAGAAGGCGAACAAGAATAATGAGATTACTGAGGATGAATTAAAAGATCAGCAGGATAAAGTACAGAAAGCTACAGATAAGCATATTAAGACAATCGATGGAATGATCGATAAGAAGTCTCAGGAGATTCTTACAGTATAGTATCATGGAAAGCAACCAGGCGGCCGGCGTGACTGGCTGTCTGGTTTTTCTTATGTGTTTCATTATAAGATTGGTTTAGAAGTTTGGAGGTTTACAGATAAGTGGAAAAGGAATTGAATGGAAAGATGCTTGTAATTCCGGAGCATGTGGCTATTATATTAGATGGAAATGGACGATGGGCCAAGAAACGTCTGATGCCTAGAAATTATGGACATTCCCAGGGGGCGAAGACAGTAGAACAGATCTGTGAAGATGCGTGGAATATCGGAATCAAGTATTTGACAGTATATGCATTTTCAACAGAAAACTGGAGACGTCCGGATAAGGAAGTAAAGGCATTGATGAGGCTTTTACGAAAGTATTTAAAAGATTGTATCGAAAGAACAGCAAAGAATAACATGCGGGTTCGTGTTATTGGAGAAAAGAGCCGTTTAGATGATGATATCAGGGCAGCAATTGATGAACTTGAAGAGGTTTCTGCAGCGAATACAGGACTTAATTTTACGATTGCGCTTAATTACGGAAGCAGGGATGAGATGGTAAGAGCAATGCGCCACATGGCACAGGATTGCAAAGAGGGAGCATTTTCTGTGGAAGAGATTACTGAAGAACGGTTTGCTTCTTATCTTGATACAAAGGATCTGCCAGATCCGGATCTGATGATTCGGACAAGTGGCGAACAGAGACTTTCTAACTGGCTGTTATGGCAGCTTGCCTATGCGGAATTCTATTTTACAGATGTACTCTGGCCGGATTTTGATAAGCAGGAATTAATACGGGCTGTAGAGTATTATAATACCAGAGAACGCCGTTTTGGCGGAGTCTGATAAGGAGGACAGCGATGTTTAAACAGAGATTGATCAGCGGAATTATTCTGGTGATTATTGCGTTTGTTACACTATATTATGGTGGCTTTCTTACATTTTTTGTAGTGGGAGCGATTTCTTTGATTGGTGTATTTGAGTTATTAAGAGTGATCCATATGGAGAAGTCTGCTCTTGGTGTCATAGTATACACAGGTAGTATATTATATTATTTGTTATTACTTCTTGGATTAGAGCAGTATATAATCCCGTTGGCATTACTGGTACTTATTATGCTGATAGCGGTATATGTGTTTACTTTTCCTAAATATGAGATTTCGAGTGTGGCGATTTCTTATTTTGCATTATTTTACGTTACAATAATGCTTTCCTGTATTTATCGAATCCGTATGCTTTCTGATGGTGCTTATATGGTAGTTCTTGTATTTTTAAGTGCCTGGGGTAATGATACACTGGCATATTGTGCCGGACGATTATTTGGAAAGCATAAGATGTCTCCAATATTAAGTCCGAAGAAGACAATAGAAGGTGCTGTAGGCGGGGTTATCGGAGCAGGTTTACTTGGCTGCCTTTATGGTTTGATCTCAAAGAATTTCCTGTCAGTTCATTATAACCTGATTATAGTATTTGGCATAGTATGTGCTGTAGGTGGTCTTATTAGTATCATTGGAGATTTAGGTGCTTCTGCGATTAAGAGAAATTATGATATCAAAGATTACAGTCATTTGATTCCGGGGCATGGAGGTATTTTGGATCGATTTGACAGTATTATATTTACGGCACCGATTATTTATTATATGTTAGTGATGGTGGTGGGATTAAAATGAAAAAGATAGCGATATTAGGTTCAACAGGTTCGATAGGAACACAGACGTTAGATGTAGTCAGAGCACATTCCGATGAGCTTGAAGTAGTAGCTCTTGCTGCCGGCAGTAATAAAGAACGACTGAAAGAGCAGATTCGAGAATTTCATCCGGAGTTAGTAAGCTTATCTGATGAGAGGAAGGCACAGGAGTTAAAAGAAGAACTTGCGGGTGAAGCGGTAGAAGTTGTCTGCGGAATGGATGGACTTATTGAAGTTGCTGGGATAGACAGTGCAGATGTCGTTGTGACAGCCGTTGTCGGTATGATGGGAATTTTACCGACGATGGAGGCAATCAGAAAGGGTAAGGATATTGCATTAGCAAACAAAGAGACACTTGTAACGGCAGGTCATCTGATCATTCCGATGGCAAGGGAATACGGTGTATCTATTCTTCCGGTGGACAGTGAGCATTCTGCAATATTCCAATGCCTTCAGGGAGAACCGAAGAAAGCGCTTGATAAGATTCTTCTTACTGCATCCGGCGGACCATTTCGCGGAAAGAACGCAGAATTTTTAGAGACCGTAACGCTTGAAGATGCGCTGAATCATCCGAACTGGTCTATGGGACCGAAAATTACGATTGATTCATCGACAATGGTGAATAAGGGTCTTGAAGTGATGGAGGCAAAGTGGCTTTTTGGCGTAGATTATTCTCAGATAGAAGTTGTTATCCAGCCACAGAGTATCATTCATTCAATGGTGCAGTATATTGACGGAGCAGTTATTGCGCAGCTTGGAACGCCGGATATGCGTGTTCCGATAGAATATGCGTTATTTTATCCAGAAAGAAGAAGTCTTCCGGGTGACAGACTGGATTTTTCAAAGTTATCTCAGATTACATTTGAGAAACCAGATTATAAAGTGTTTAGAGGATTATCTCTTGCAATTGAGGCTGGAAAGACAGGTGGAACAATGCCGACTGTTTTTAATGCAGCGAATGAGAGGGCGGTTGCAAAGTTTTTAAAAGGTGAGATAAAGTATACGGACATTGTCCGTTCTATTGAAAAGTGTATGGATGCTCACAAAGTATCTGCTCATCCTGATTTAGAAGAGATTCTTGCAACAGAGCAGTGGGTTTATTCCGTACTTCAGTAAAAGAAAGGAAAATTCATGCTGAAAATAATTCTTGCAATTGTTTTATTTAGTATTATTGTTATTTTTCATGAGTTGGGACATTTCCTGCTGGCAAAGAAAAACGGGATTTGTGTCGAAGAATTTGCGATTGGAATCGGACCAACTATTTTTGGAAAGCAGATAGGAGAGACCAAGTATTCCGTAAAGTGTCTTCCATTTGGCGGTTGTTGTGTTATGCTTGGAGAAGATGATGCCTGTCAGGACCCAAGAGCGTTTGGAAGCCAGTCACCACTTGCCAGATTCTCGGTAATATTTGCCGGACCGTTTTTTAACTTTATTCTGGCATTTGTTCTTGCATTATTTGTTGTTGGCTTCGGAGGGGCAGACCCTGCGATAGCAAGTGAAGTTCCAACAGATAGCGGAGCATATGAAGCAGGAATACGGGCAGGAGATCATATCGTAAAGTTAGATGGCTCACGAATCTATAATTTTCGCGAGATTTCTCTTTTTAACTATATGCATAATGACAAAGCAGATGTGAAAGTAACCTATGAAAGAGACGGAAAAAGAAAGACAGTCACGGTTACGCGAAAGAAAACAGAATCAGGAAGTTATGCTTTTGGAATTTCTAAGAAGGAAAGTACAAAAGAAGGTCTTTGGGGTACAGTAAAGTACAGTATTCTTGAGGTAAGGTATCAGATTAAATCTACCTTCCTCAGTCTTAAATATTTGATAACAGGACGTTTTAAACTGAACGATCTGTCCGGTCCGGTTGGAATCGTCAATATGATCGGAGACACCTATGAGCAGTCGATCGTGTATGGCATTAAGACGGTGGTATTAAGTCTTTTGAATTTTGCGATCATGCTGAGTGCTAATTTAGGTGTAATGAATCTTTTGCCGCTTCCGGCATTAGATGGAGGCCGATTGGTGTTTATTATCATTGAGATGATTCGAAGGAAGAAAGTACCTCCGGAGAAGGAGGGAATGGTTCATTTTGCCGGATTGGTTCTGTTGATGGCTTTGATGGTCATTGTCATGGCGAATGATATTAAAAATATATTTTTTATATAAATGAACAGACAGATAAACTTATACAGGTTTATTCTATATCGAATGTAAAGTGTAAGAAAGGAAAAGAGGCTGTTGCAGCTAAAGGTGCGGCAGGCTCTTTTCTGGCAAATATGTACGTTATAAAAAGGAGGAACTGCTGTGTACAGAGAACAAACAAAGGTAGTGAAAATTGGAAACAGGGTGATTGGTGGAGGAAATCCGATTCTGATTCAGTCTATGACGAATACGAAGACAGAAGATGTAGAGGCAACCGTAGCACAGATTCTTGAGTTAGAGGCAGCAGGATGTGATATTATTCGTTCTACGGTACCTACATTAGAAGCAGCAAAAGCACTTGGAGAAATTAAAAAAAGAATTCATATTCCAATCGTAGCAGATATTCATTTTGATTATCGTATGGCGATTGCAGCAATTGAGAATGGAGCAGATAAAATAAGAATCAATCCGGGAAATATCGGTTCTTCTGAAAGAGTAAAGGCAGTCGTTGATAAAGCAAAAGAATATAATGTGCCGATTCGTGTCGGAGTAAATAGTGGTTCATTAGAGAAACATATCATAGAAAAGTATGGAAAAGTGACTGCAGAGGGGCTTGTAGAGAGCGCACTTGATAAAGTGAAGATGATAGAAGATATGGGCTACGATAATCTTGTAGTAAGTATTAAGTCGTCCGATGTTTTAATGTGTGCCAGAGCGCATGAATTATTAGCGCCAAAGTGTCAGTATCCTCTTCATGTAGGCATCACCGAAGCAGGAACTTTGTTCCGCGGAAATATCAAATCAGCAATTGGTCTTGGTATTATTTTAAATCAGGGGATTGGGGATACGATTCGAGTTTCGCTTACGGGAGATCCGGTAAATGAAATTGCTTCAGCAAAGCAGATATTAAAAACACTCGGCCTTAGAAAAGGTGGAATCGAGGTAGTATCCTGTCCTACTTGTGGAAGAACGAATATTGATCTTATCGGACTGGCGAATGAAGTAGAGAAAATGGTAACAGAGTTTGATAGTTTAAATATTAAAGTAGCTGTTATGGGATGCGTTGTAAATGGTCCGGGAGAAGCCAAAGAGGCCGATATTGGAATTGCAGGTGGAAAGGGAGAAGGACTCCTTATCAAGAAAGGACAGGTAGTCCGGAAGATACCGGAAAGTGATCTGTTAGCTGTATTAAGAGAAGAACTCAGTAACTGGAACGAGGAATAGAGAATGGCGCTTAGATATATTACAGGAAGAAGTGGACAGGGAAAAACAGAATATCTGGTGCAGGAAGTGATCCGTCGTTCTATAGAGATTCCGGAAAAACAATATTATGTTATTGTACCGGAACAGTTCAGTCTGGAGATGCAGCGTAAAATAGTAAAGATGCATCCAAGACATGGATTTTTTAATATAGATGTACTAAGCTTTCATCGTCTGTCCTATCGTATTTTTGCAGAATGTAATTATCAGCCAAAAGAAATACTAGAAGATCTGGGCGTATCAATGATGCTTAGAAAGATTCTTTCAGAAGAGGAAGGGGATTTCCTTTATTTCAAAAAAAGCATGAAGAAGCCAGGTTTTATTGATGAACTAAAATCAATGCTTATGGAGTTTATTGGTTATGGTGTTTCATGGAAACAGGTGGAAGAAGTAACAAAGCAGTTAGACGAGAACAAATCTCTTTGTAATAAATGTGAAGAACTTGGAAGAATTTACGAGCATTTTGAAAAGGCAATAGAGGGAAGGTTTATGGTAACAGAACAGATTCTTGATATTGCCAGAGAATTTACAGAGAAGGCGCCGATGTTAAAGAATGCAGTCTTTTATTTTGACGGGTTTGCAGGATTTACACCGGTACAGATTTCTTTTTTAAGAGAATTGCTCAAGGTGGCTGCTCAGATTAATGTAACGGTGACGATTCCTGAATTTATTCCGGGACAAAAAGGACTGTCGGAAGATTTATTCAATGCCAGTAAGAAAACAGCAGATGCATTGCTGATGCTTTGTAAAGAAAATATGCAGGAAGTAGAAGAGATAGTTAATCTTAGAGAAAAAATCGCTCCTAGATTTATAAATAATCCGGAAGCAGCTTTTTTAGAACAACATTTATTCCAGAATAACAGAGAATCATATGATGATTTTCCAGAACGAATTCATATGACAGTATGCCGCAATCCTGATGGAGAAGCAGATTATGTTATGCATAAAATAGAACAGCTTGTGAGACAAAAAGGATATAGATATCGGGATTTTGCTGTTCTTTCCGGAGATGTTGCAGAATATGCATCTGCGTTTAAACGAAAGGCTGCAATCTTAAATATTCCGGTATTTGAAGATACGAAAAAAAAGGTATCCTATCATTCTGGAGTTGAGGCAGTAAGGTCACTATTCCATCTTGCACAGATGGACTATTCTTATGAGAGTGTTTTTCGTTATCTGAAGTCAGGAATGTCTGATCTTATGGATGAAGAAGCCGATTATCTGGAAAACTATGTTCTTTATGCAGGTATCAGAGGACTTTCTATGTGGAAAAAACCATTTGTCCGGCGCTTAAAGAACAAAGAGGAAGACATGATAAAGGAACTGCATACTTTGCAGGAACGTTTTATGAAAGAAACTGAGCATTTCTGTCAGGTAATGAGGGATAAAGAAGTTTCAGTAAAAGATAAAATGAAAGCGCTTTATTTGACAATGACGGAACTGGCTTTTGAAGAAAAGTTTTCTTACTGTGCACAAAAGGCAGAGGATGCAGGAGATTATGTAAAAGCAACAGAATACAGACAGTTATATGAATTATTGATTTCGCTGATAGATAAGATTGTCATGATTTTCGGGGAAGAGAAGATGACGATAAAAGAACTTGGAGAAATTATGGATGCCGGTTTGGACTCTCTGGGGCTTGGCGTTGTTCCGTTATCTATGGATCAGGTCGTGCTTGGAGATTTGAAACGATCTCGTCTGCATGAGATAAAAGTTTTGTTCATTACAGGGATGAATGACGGAAAGATTCCTCCGAATTTAGAAGATAGAGGAATCATTAGTGATGATGAAAAAGAACTTTTAAAGCAATATGGAATTACTCTGTCACAAAATCTTTTAGAGCAGTCGATGGAAGATGAGTTTTATATGTATATGGCATTTTCTAAGCCAACGGAAGAGCTCTATTTTTCCTATTCATTAACGGACAGTGACGGGACAGCACTTCGACCTTCTGTTCTTCAAAAGAATTTAACTTATCTTTTTCCAAAGCTGAATAGAAAGAAATATCCAGAGGAAGAAAAAAGATATTATTTTAATGAGGAAGATAGCAGAGAGTTTTTATTGCAGGGGCTTCTTCAAATGAAACACCATCCCGAACAAATAAAAAAGAATAAAGCCTTTCTTATGTTAGCAAATTATTGGGATCAGTATTCAGAAAAGAAAAAAGATCTGGAAAAATATGGACAGTATCTGGAAGAATCATATGAGGAACCAAAATTATCGGAAGATTTAATGGAAGAACTTTATGGGAAAGAAATTTCAGGCAGTGTAACCAGGCTGGAACGATTTGCTGCCTGTCCATATCAGTATTATTGTATTTATGGTCTGGAATTAAAAGAAAGAGAAGAATACAAAATTCGACCGATGGATTTGGGAAATCTTTTCCATAAGGCACTGGAAACTTTTTCAAAAAAGGTGAAGGAGTCAGACTATAGCTGGAAAACAATTCCGGAGAAGGTGCAGAATGAATATATTTCGGAAGCATTGCAAACTGCTATGGATGAGAATCTTGGTGATGTGTTTTACAGTTCTTCAAGAAATCAATATAAGATAAAGACGGTAGAGCGAATTATGAGAAGGACAATAGGAGTTCTTCGTGCACATTTAAAGAACAGTGAATTTGAACCGGATCGTTTTGAACTTCACTTTGGAAAGCAGGAGCGATTAAGAGAGGCTGAAGTGCCTCTTTCAAATGGACGGAAAATGTTTCTTTTAGGAACGATTGACAGGGTGGATGTCTGTGAAGAAGATGACAGGGTTCTTATGCGTGTGATCGACTATAAATCCGGTGCTAAAAAGTTTGAAATGGAAGATTTTTATTATGGACTGGAACTACAGTTGATTATTTATATGAATGCAGCAGAGGAGATATATCATAAAGAAACAGAGAAAGAAGTAACACCTGCCGGTGTGTTCTATTATCAGTTACAAGATCCTATCATTAAAGCAGATCATGCAGAGGAAGAGAGTCTGCTTAAAAATTTCCGCATGTCTGGAATGGCGAATAGTGATGGAGATATTTTAAATAAACTTGAGGCACCTGACGGTGACTTTCTGTCTATGCCGGTCCGTCTGAAAAAATCAGGGGAACCATATAAAAATTCTCCGGTAATGGGGACACAGGATTTTCATTATATGGGCGGGTATGCAAAAAGAAAAGCGGCTGAACTTGGAGGAAGGATTTATAAAGGAGAAATTCGTCCAAGACCGTACCGAAATAAAAAGGGAACAGCCTGCGATTATTGTCCGTTTGCCGATGTATGTGGATTTGATGTGAAATTGCCGGGATATGAATATCAGAGTTTTCAGAGTTTATCTGTAGAAGAAGTTTTAGAAAAAATAAGAGAGGAGGGAGAGTAAGATGAATTATACAAAAGAACAGGAACAGGCAATATTTCTGAGAGGGAAAAATATCATGGTATCTGCCGGAGCAGGAGCGGGAAAGACAAGAGTTCTTGTAAGTCGTATGGCAGAATTAATCATGGATAAAGAACATCCGATAGAAGCAGATCGTTTTCTTGTAATGACATTTACGAATGCAGCAGCGGCGGAAATGAAAGAACGTATCGGAACCGAATTAGAAGAACGCCTGGAAAAAGATCCGGATAATCTTTATCTTAGAAAACAGATAAGAAAGATCCGGCAGGCGGATATTTCAACAATACACAGTTTTTGTAATCATCTCATTCGGACACATTATAATGAGCTTGCGATAGATCCTTCCTTTCGAATTGGTGAAGAAGGGGAATTATTTCTGCTTCGTCAACAGGCAGTAGAACAGGTATTAGAGGAAGCATATGCCTCAGGAAGAGAAAGCTTTCTACAATTTGTTGAAGCATATGCGCCGGGAAAGAATGATACCGTTCTTGAAGAAATGATCGAAGATTTGTATCATTTTTCACGCAGTTTTCCTAATGCAGACGGCTGGTTTGAAAAGACAGGGAAAGAGGCAGCGATTCTTGCAGGAAAAGATGGCTGGGATACTTCTACCGCAGTGACTCTTCTTCTTTCCAAAGCACAAAAGGAAAGTTTACAAATACAGGAAGAACTGTATCAGCTCTTAGAGAGTGTCACTGAAGATGCTCCTGAAAAATATACAGGACTTCTTCAGGAGATAAAAGAATATATAAATTCTCTGACCCAAGCAAAAGATTACAATAGTTATTATAAAGTCTTATCTCAAAAATCTATTTCTTCTTTTCCAAGAGCAGCTAAAAAAGAAAAAGAGTGGGGATTATATGAAGAAGTAAAAGAGTTTCATCAGAAGGTAAGAGAACAGATCAATAGTCAGAAAGAGAATGTATTTACGGCACCGGCTGAAGAATTGCAGAGGGAAGCAGCAGTAATCTATCTTCTTTTAGAAGAATATATGGCTCTTACAAAGCGATTTGCAGAGATATATTTTTTGTGTAAAAAAGAAAAAAATGTTTATGATTTTGATGATCTAGAACATTTTGCATTAGAACTTTTAGTAGAATCTTATGATGAACAGGGAGCGGCACAGCCTTCAGAAACGGCAAAGGAATTATCAAAAAAGTATAAGATGATCTTTGTGGATGAATACCAGGATACAAATCTTGTACAGGAAACAATACTAGAAATGCTGTTGAATAAGAAACACAATTCACTATTTACTGTAGGGGATGTAAAACAGAGTATTTACCGTTTCAGACAGGCAAGACCAGATTTGTTTTTAAGAAGAAAAGACCAATATATATCGCAGGCTGATGCAGGAGTTTCTATTGAACTTCGGGATAATTTTCGAAGTGCACCGGGAGTATTGACATTCACAAACTATATTTTTTCGCAGTTGATGGAAAAAGAGTTTGGCGGGGTTGACTATAATGAAAAGACAGCACTTCGTCCGGGAGATGGTGGTTCGATGATGCAGGATGAAGAAACTTCGGAAATTTTATTTTTCCAAAAAGACAGTGCATCGGCACTGAAAGAAGTTCCGGAAGATATTTTGGCAGAAAGTGCGGTCATCTGTAAAAGAATCAAAGAATTAATTGAAGAAGGTTATCACTATGGGGATATGGTAATTTTGTTAAGATCCGGGGCAGGAAGAATGGAACCGATGGCTGAATTTTTAGAGCAAGAGGGAATCCCGGTAAGCTGTGATAATAAAACAGGGTATTTTCAGACAAGAGAAATTACAGTCATGTTGAATTATCTTTCTATTGTAGATAATATATATCAGGATATTCCGATGGCATCAGTCATGTTATCTTCTATTGGAAAATTTACAGAAGAAGAACTGGTGAAACTCCGGGTACTCATTGAAGAACCTGTGCGTGGGAAATATACGTTATATGACTTTATGCGTCTTTATATGCAGGAAGGAACAGAAGAAGAATTAAAGAAAAAGATTCGGGATTTTCTTATGGATCTGCTCTATTTCAGACAGCAAAAAAAGGAACAGCCGCTTAGCACATTGTTGTGGGATATTTACGAGAGGACAGGTTTTTATTATGATGTGCAGCTTATGCCGGATGGAGAAAAGAGAAAAGAAAATCTTTTAATGCTTCTAAAAAAAGCAGAAGATTATGAAAAAACGGTATTTAAAGGCCTGTTTTATTTTAATCGCTATATGAAGCAGCTTAAATCCTATGAAATCGAAATGGGAGAAGCCGGAACCAGTATGGAAGAGGAAGATGTCGTAAAGATTATGACGATTCATAAAAGCAAGGGGTTAGAATTTCCAGTAGTGTTTGTAAGCGGCTTGTCTAAAAAATTTAATCGTATGGATTTAAATAAGGCAGTTCTTTGCCATCCGGAACTTGGCATCGGAATGGAATGTGTGAATACAACACTACGGTTTCATCATCCATCATTGATGAAAAAAGCCATTCAGGAAAAAGTGTGGAAAGATACCCTTGAAGAAGAAATGAGAATTTTGTATGTTGCAATGACCAGAGCAAAGAGAAAGCTGATTCTTACAGGGGTGATAAAATCAGAAGAGTTAGAAGCTGGGATGCGGGCAAGTATACAGGCGCAAAAATGGCGTGCAGGAAGTATGATGGATTGGATTCTTCCGGTTATGGCAGAACAATTTCAAAACACAGATAAAATATGGCTGAAAGCACGATTATTTAGTTGGTCTGATATAGAAGAATTTTTTGATGCCAGAGAAAGAGAAGAAGCTGCATTTTCCTATCGGCATTTTATGGAGGAATACGTAGAAGGGCAGGACAGTTCTCTGATTAAGAAAGCTTTTTCTCATGTATATCCAAATATGGAAGCAACAAAGTGGAAGAGAAAGTATTCTGTTTCAGAGTTAAAATCCCTTTCGCAGATAACGCTTCCAAATGAAGAGAGTGTTGTGTATGAGCCGGACGAGGAAGAAAAGATCATCCCACAGTTTCTTAAAGAAGAACGAGAAGAAGTCGGTGGAGCGGCGAAGGGAACCATCGTTCATAAAATAATGGAAATGCTTCCATTTGCTAAAATTCAGACGAAAAAACAGCTTTTTGATTGGATTACTGACTTAGAACAGAATTATCCTGAATCAAAACAGATTTCCGCTAAGTGGCTGTATCGGGGAATAGAAGCATTTTTATTTTCGGAACAAGGCGAAAAAATACGCAAAATGGATGAGGCAGGTAAAGTAAAAAAAGAACTCCCATTTACAGTAGGGCTGCCGGTTTCTCTGATCAATCAGGACACAGAAGCAGAGGATACGGTTGTTGTACAGGGTGTGATAGATGCCTGTGCAGATATGGGGAATCATCTGTGTTTAATTGACTATAAGACAGACCAGATTAAAGAAGGGGAAGAGCAGCAGCTTCTTGACCGATACGGGAATCAGATGTTATATTATAAAGCAGCCCTTGAGCAGATTTTAGAAAAAAGAGTCAGTGAGATTTATTTATATTCTTTTTCATTGAAAAAGTTTATCTCAGTCGAGAAAATTCTCACTTCCATAAGTGGCGAGTAATTAATAAATTGGTCTTAGTGAGAATGCAATCCTCATGTGCGTTCTATTTGAAATACGTGAATTAGAGGAAAGAAGAGGAGAGAATGCGTAAATTTTTGAAATTTCTATCACAACGTATTGTTATTGTGACTTTTCTTATTTTTTTGCAGGTTTTATGGTTTGTTGGATTATTTCTTAAATTTACATCTTACAGTCAGTATATTACAGCTGCATTTAAAATACTTAGCATTTTAGTCGTTATATATATAATGAACCGGAGTGATAATCCGTCAGTGAAACTGGTGTGGGTTATTGTCATATTGTTATTTCCACTCTTTGGCGGGCTTTTATATCTTACAATAGGTGGAAAACAACCAATATCTTATCTTCGTAAAAAGTTAGAACCCATGATAGAAGAGAGCGAGAGGCATTTAAAAATTGACCCACAGATTGAAGAAGAATTGAAGCTTACAGACGGGAGTACAGCATCGCAGATTTATTATCTGGAACATCAGTCAGGCTTTCCAGCATATAAAGATTCAAAAGTAGATTATTATCCTTCTGGAGAAGAATGTTTTCGTATTATGGTTGAGGAACTGAAGAAAGCGCAGAAGTATATTTATCTGGAATACTTTATTATAGAAGAAGGGATTATGTGGAACACGATTCTTGATATTTTAGAGGAAAAAGTAAAGGCAGGAGTCGATGTAAGGGTTATGTATGATGATGTTGGATGTATTTTTAATCTTCCATCACATTATGCAGATTCTCTCCGCAAAAAAGGAATCAAGTGTGTAGTTTTTAACAGATATATTCCTGTTTTCTCTACCGTATTTAACAACAGAGATCATCGAAAAATTCTTGTAATTGATGGAAATGCTGCATTTACGGGTGGGATTAATTTTGCAGATGAATATATTAATGAAAAGCAGAGATTTGGTTACTGGAAAGATAATGGAGTGCGAATAACGGGAAAAGCGGTATACAGTATGATACAGATGTTTTTACAGATGTGGAATGCATTTGCACCGGAAAAAGAAAAGCTTGACTATGAGAAGTTTTCTTTGGAAGAGGTAGCGTTATTGCCGGAAAAAGAAAGGGGAATTGTTCTTCCCTACTCGGATCATCCCCTCGATTCAGAATTTGTAGGCGAGAGTGTATACATTAATCTGATCAACAGCGCACAGAAATATATTTATTTTTTCACACCGTATCTTATTATCGACAATGAAGTTGTTACGGCTTTGATCCTAGCAGCAAAGCGTGGGGTTGATGTAAGGATTATTACACCGGGAATACCTGATAAGAAGATGATCTTCCTTGTAACACAGTCTTATTATCCTCAGCTTGTAGAAGGAGGCGTAAAGATTTTTCAGTACAGACCGGGATTTGTTCATGCAAAGTGTGCTGTCTGTGATGATAAGATTGCAACAGTCGGAACAATTAATCTTGATTACCGCAGCTTATATCTACATTTTGAAAATGGGCTTTTCTTATATGATTGTGATACAGTCATGGCTATTAAGCAGGACATATTAGATACGTTAGAAGACTGTAACCACATTACAGAAGAAATGTGCAAAAAAAATATGTTTTTTTTATTGCTACAGGGAATTTTGCGGATTTTTGCTCCGTTATTATAAAATGTACTCACAAAATCAAGCACATAAAGATTCCGAGAGCACATTAAAGATTCGATCATTAAAAACAGACGAAACTATGTGACGGAAACGATAGGAAAAGAAATCGAGGAAAAATAAATGGGAAGTTACGAAAATTTTGCCAGAGTATATGATGAACTCATGGATAATGTGCCTTATGAAGAGTGGGCACAATTTATTTTAAATCTTTTGCAGGACAGAAAGATAACAGAAGGTCTGGTATTGGAACTTGGATGTGGAACAGGAAAGCTGATGACTTTGCTTGGCAAGGCGGGATTTGATATGATTGGAGTAGATAATTCTGTAGAGATGCTGCAGATTGCCAGAGAAAAGACTTCACAGGATTTCCTCTATCTTTTACAGGATATGAGAGAGTTTGAATTGTATGGGACGGTAAAAGCAGTAATTTCTGTTTGTGACAGCGTGAATTATATTACAAAAAAGGAAGAATTAAGGAAAGTTTTTCAGCTGGTAAATAATTATCTTGATCCGGAAGGGTTATTTATTTTTGATTTCAATACAGAATATAAATACCGCGAGCTGATCGGAGAGACAGTGATTGCAGAAGATAGGGAAGATGTTAGTTTCATCTGGTTTAATGAATATGATGAGGAAAGTCATTTGAATGATATTGACCTTAAAGTATTTGTACAGGAAGAAGGAAACATTTACCAAAAATTTCAGGAAGAGCATATCCAGAGGGGATATACGCTTGATGAAATAAAACAATTATTAGAAGAAAGTGGTCTGATTTTTTTAGAGGCCTATGAGGAATATACGATGCAGGCTCCACAGCCGGATAGTGGCCGGATCGTGGTAGTTGCGCAGGAACATGGAAAAAACAGGAGGAATTAGAATGAGTGATTATATTATAAGAGGTATGGCAGCTGACAAACAGGTACGTTTTTTTGCTGCGAATACAAAGGAATTAGTAGAGAAAGCAAGACAGATTCATAACACAAGTCCGATTGCTACAGCAGCGCTTGGAAGATTAATGACAGGAACAGCAATGATGGGAAGTATGTGTAAGAATGACAGCGATATTGTTACGGTTCAGATTAAGGGAGACGGTCCTATGGGCGGGCTTGTTGTGACATCTGATGCGAAGGCGAGGGTAAAGGGATATGTTTATAATAAAGATGTTATGCTTCCTCCAAATGCCCAGGGAAAGCTTGATGTAGGTGGAGCAATCGGAAATGGTGTTCTTACTGTAATTAAAGATCTTGGTTTAAAAGAACCGTATTCTGGACAGACAAACCTGATTACCGGAGAAATTGCAGAGGATCTGACTTATTATTTTGCATCTTCTGAACAGATTCCTACATCAGTAGCATTAGGGGTTCTTATGAATAAGGAGAATACGGTAAGACAGGCCGGAGGTTTTATGATTCAGATGATGCCATTTGCCAGCGATGAAGTTATCACAGCGTTAGAAGAACGATTAAAAGACTTTACTTCTGTAACTTCACATCTTGACAAAGGGGAGACACCGGAAGATATGATGGCAGAGTTGTTTGAAGGAATGGATATGACAATTGAAGATAAAATTCCTACAGAGTTTTATTGTAACTGTTCAAAAGAAAGAGTATCAAGGGCAGTGGTCAGTGTAGGAAAAAAGGAACTCACCGATATGATCGAAGAAGGAAAGCCGATTGAAGTGAATTGTCATTTCTGTAATTCTCACTATACCTTCAGTGTAGAAGAATTAAAAGAAATGTTAAAGGCTGCAAGATAAATCCTGCAGCCTCCGGAAAATCATTATAAATAAAGTACAATAGATAAAATAATGATCTTAAAAATTAAGCGTCCTCTTCCTCATGGGAATGGAATTTTAATGGAATGTATCCTCGACGGATCTTTGTCTGGGAAGAAGGTTTTTCTTCTTTTTCTACTGGAACAAACTCTTCTAAATCATCAAGATCGGAATCAAAGATATCTTCTTCGGGTTCATCAGAAGAGTTGTTACCGCAGAATGGACAACCTTTTATGCGGTCTTTTAAAAGATATACTGCCAGAGATACTGTTGCTGCGATACCGATTACGGATAACGCAATTGAAATAATACGATGTTTTTTCATAATTACGCCCTTTCTGTATTCAGTCGGTTCTGATTCCTCAGGCATTCCCATGAAGAATCTTCCGAATGAAAGTATTGGTATGATTGTTATATTTTATTCTAATACTTTTTAAAAAGAAAATCAATTACTAATCAGTTTGACAATATACGATATGATTTCGAATAATGATAATACATATACTTTTGGAGTAAAGTAAAGCATAAACAGATTCCAGGAGTATATTACATAAGGAATAAAAAAGGAGAAGTTACGATATGAGCTATGCAGATAAGTTGTTTATTGATATGTGCAGTGATATTATAGAAAATGGTTATAGTACAGAAGGGGAAAAGGTAAGACCAAAATGGCCGGATGGAACGTATGCATATACCATTAAAAAGTTTGGTGTGGTAAATCGTTATGACCTTTCGAAAGAATTTCCGGCAATTACCCTCAGAAAGACATATATTCGTTCGGCAATTGACGAAATTTTATGGATATGGCAGAAAAAATCTAATAATGTGCATGATTTAAATAGCCATATTTGGGATGAATGGGCCGATGAAGACGGTTCGATCGGAAAAGCATATGGTTATCAGCTTGGTAAGAAGCATAAATATAAAGAAGGAGAGATGGATCAGGTAGACAGAGTATTATTTGATTTAAAAGAGAATCCGTTTAGCCGCAGGATTATGACGAATATTTATGTTCATGAAGATCTTCACGAGATGAATCTTTATCCATGTGCGTACAGCATGACATTTAACGTAACCGGCAATCGTCTAAACGCGATATTAAATCAGCGTTCACAAGATATTCTGGCAGCGAATAACTGGAATGTTGTACAGTATGCAGCATTGCTTATGATGTTTGCACAGGTAAGTGGTTTTGAGCCGGGAGAACTTGTCCATGTGATAGCTGATGCGCATATTTATGATCGTCATATCCCAATCATAAAGGAACTGATAAAGAGGCCAACTTATCCGGCACCGAAAGTTACATTGAATCCAGAGGTAAAGGATTTTTATAAATTTACAGTAGATGATTTTATGATTGAAGATTATCAGGCCGGTCCACAGATAAAGAATATTCCGATTGCAATATAAATAGTGATGTACTTTCGGAGTTCTCACTGCATTTGCTTTTGTGAAAAGATTCCGAAAGCGTAGAGTATGATAGGAGGAGAAAAATGAAACTGATCGCAGCAGCAGATAAAAACTGGGCTATTGGAAAAGATGGAGAACTTTTAGTACGTATTTCAGAAGATATGAAGAACTTCAGTGCAATGACAACAGGAAATGTTATTGTTATGGGAAGAAAGACTTTAGAAAGTTTTCCGGGAGGGAAACCTCTTCCGAATAGAGTTAATATTGTTTTAACACATAAAAAAGATTATAATGGAAAAGGAGCAATTGTTGTTCACAGCGAAGAAGAATTGTGGGAAGAACTTTCCAAATATGACACAGAAAGTATTTTTGTAACAGGTGGAGAAAGTATTTATCATATGTTGCTTCCTTATTGTGATACGGCATATATTACCCGTCTTGATTATGAATATCAGGCGGATACATGGATGCCGAATCTTGATAAAGAAGAAAACTGGAGTATAGTAGAAAAAAGTGAAGAGAGATATTGTTTTGATCTGATCTATCATTTTACTACTTATAAGAATGCGGTTCCGGAACTACATTAAGGGAAAGTAAAAGAAAAAGAAAAGGGGGATATATTATGCCATATATTGAAGTAAAGTTAGCAAAGCAGGCATCAAGAAAACAGGAAAGAATTCTTACAGAGAAGTTAGGGGAGGCAATCACAACAGTACCGGGAAAGACGGCAGCAGGCCTTATGGTGTCTATTTCTTCTGATGAACATATTTACAAAGGAGGAGAATTCCTTGAATATGGAGCATATGTTCATGTTGTTTTTAAAACAGGAGTGACAAGAACGGATTGTGAAAAGTTCAATGAAGCGATTTTTGCAATTATGGAGGAAGACTTGAAAGTACCAAAAGAAAATGTATATACTACATTTCAGTACTGTGATGATTTCGGAGTGCAGGGACGTTTTTTGTAAATTGGAATGAAATAAATAGCAAATAATAATAAAAGTAAAAATGGAGAAATATATGAGCAGAGAAAAGGAAGAATTACAGGGAGTGACTCTCCTTGGAAATCAGAAAACAAAGTATCCGCAGGATTATGCACCGGAAATGCTGGAAACTTTTATAAATAAACATCAAGATCATGATTATTTTGTAAAGTTTAACTGCCCGGAGTTTACAAGTCTTTGTCCAATGACCGGACAGCCGGATTTTGCGACGATTTATATTTCCTATGTCCCGGATGTGAAGATGGTAGAGAGCAAGTCTTTAAAGTTGTATTTATTCAGTTTTAGAAATCATGGGGATTTCCATGAGGATTGTGTAAATATCATTATGAAGGATCTGATTCAGCTTATGGAGCCGAAGTACATTGAAGTGTGGGGCAAGTTTACTCCGCGAGGAGGAATATCGATCGATCCGTATACTAACTATGGAAAGCCGGGAACAATGTGGGAAAAAGTGGCCATGGATCGTCTTGTAAATCATGATCTTTATCCGGAAAAGGTAGATAATCGATAAAATACGAACAAATTTTTGCGAACGCTTGTTTTTAAAGAACAAATGTGCTATACTAATGATACGAGAAAGAATATTTTATCAGTATTATAGATTTTATTAATTTTATTATTAGAAAGGATTAGAATAGCATGGCAGCAAGTAAGAAAGAGAATATGAATGCAGGCAGAGTGGAGTACCTTGGAGATGACAGAGAAGGGAAACTTGCCGCATTGAATAATGCGGTAGCCGCAATAGAGAAAAATTATGGAAAGGGATCCATAATGAAGCTGGGGGATTCCAGTGCGAATATAGATATCGAGGCGATTCCTACAGGCTCAATCAGTCTTGATGTGGCACTAGGAGTCGGAGGTGTTCCGCGTGGAAGAATCATTGAAATCTATGGTCCGGAATCTAGTGGTAAGACAACCGTTGCCCTTCATATGATTGCTGAGGCACAGAAGAGGAATGGAATAGCAGGATTTATTGATGCAGAACATGCGCTTGATCCACAGTATGCAAAGAAGATCGGTGTAGATATTGACAATCTTTACATATCTCAGCCGGATAACGGAGAGCAGGCATTGGAGATTGCTGAGACGATGATTCGTTCCGGTGCACTTGATATTGTTATTGTTGACTCAGTGGCAGCTTTAGTACCTAAGGCAGAGATTGAGGGAGATATGGATGATCAGCAGGTTGGTCTTCATGCCCGACTAATGTCTAAAGCGATGAGAAAGCTTACCGGAGTGATTAATCGTTCCAACTGTGCAGTAGTGTTTATCAATCAGCTTCGTGAGAAGGTTGGTATCATGTTTGGTAATCCGGAAGTGACAACAGGTGGACGTGCTCTTAAATTCTATGCTTCTGTTCGTATGGATGTACGAAGAGTAGAGGCAATTAAGCAGGGTGGAGAAATCATTGGTAACCATACAAAAGTGAAGGTAGTTAAGAATAAGGTTGCGCCTCCATTTAAAGAAGCAGAATTTGATATTATGTTTGGTCAGGGAATTTCCAGAGAAGGAGATTTGATTGATCTTGCAGTGAAAGTAGATGCAGTACAGAAGAGTGGAGCATGGTACGCTTATAAAGGAGAGAAGATTGGTCAGGGAAGAGAGAATGCGAAAACGTTCTTAAGAGAACATCCTGAGATCATGGCAGAAGTAGAAGTACAGGTAAGAGAATATTACGGACTTCCTGCCGATACCGTAGTAGAAACTGCTGTGCAGGCTACGGATACGGAAGAAGCGAAAGATAAGTTTGACAACCTCGTAACGGAAGAATAAAAAGATGAGTTATACAGTTACACTGAGGGAAACGGATAAGAAGAAGGTTTACGTGGATCCGGGAATAAGAGAAGGAATCTATCTCTATCCGGGAGAGATAAAGAAGTTAAAGCTTTTAGAAGGCAGTATGTTAGAAGAAGACGAATTCGAAAGGATTCGTCTTCAGTACGCTTTGCCAAGAGCAAAGCATCGTGCCATTGCAATTTTAGCGAAAAGAGATAAGACAGAGAAGGAATTAAGAGATAAACTTCAGCAGTCACTTACAGATACAAAAACGCTTGAAGAGACGATATCTTATGTCAGAACCTGCGGGTATGTGGACGATGTTCAGTATGCCAGAGACTATATTTATTTTAAAAAAGGAAGAAAAAGTTTTTTACAGATTAAGATGGAGCTTCAAAAGAAGGGAATTTCATCGCAGGTGTTAGAAACCGTCTTTGAAGAAGAAGGCGGTCAGGAGATGGAAGATATACTGATGCAGGTAAAGAAGTATATGAGAAGATTTCCGCAGCTTGATTATGCTTCAAGACAGAAGATTTATGCACATTTTGCGCGAAAAGGCTACAATAGTGAGTTGATTCGTGAAGCGATGACAAAAGCCGGGGAATTATTAGAAGAAGAAAGTGATACAGAGAACTTCTTTCATTGAGCAATAAAGACTTTTTTGGAACGGATTTACTGCGTACTTGTCTGGATTTCGGGAAAAAAGAGAAATACAGATAGCGTTAACAAAGAAAAATTTGAATATCTTTTAAATTTTGGCATAAGTAATATTATATAGGATAAAATGACGGAATAATCTGTGCAGTTTTTATAGTAGATTCATATTATACTTGACTTTTTGTCAATATAAGTATAGAATCTAAGTGTTGTACTTTTGTACAATGAAAACTAAATAAGGAGGTGCTCCTGTAGATATGTCACCAATTACTGTGATTGCTATTCTGATTGCAGTTGTTCTGACTGCCGTTATTTCTGTTTTTGCAACGATCGCTTATCGTAAGAGTGTTTCAGAAGCGAAAGTAGGAAGTGCGGAGGAAAAGGCAAGAGAGATTCTTGATGATGCGTTAAAGAATGCCGAAGCAAAGAAAAGAGAGGCATTATTAGAAGCGAAAGAAGAAGCGCTCAGAGCTAAGAATGACTTTGAGAAGGAAAGTAGAGAACGAAGAATGGAGCTTCAGAGATATGAGAAACGTGTCCTGAATAAGGAAGAAGCACTTGATCGTAAATCTGATGTATTAGAGAAGAAAGAACAGTCTCTCGCCCATAAAGAAGGCGCTCTCGAAAAACAGAAAGCAAAAGTTGAAGAGTTGCATGAAAAACGTCTGCAGGAACTGGAAAGGATTTCAGGATTAACCTCTGAACAAGCAAAAGATTATCTGCTTAAAACTGTCGAAGATGACGTAAAAAGGGAAATGGCGGTCATGGTCAAAGAAATGAAGACTAGGGCCAAAGAAGAAGCATCCAAAAAGGCAAAGGAATATGTCGTAACAGCGATTCAGAAATGTGCGGCAGACCATGTAGCCGAGACAACAATTTCTTTAGTTCAGCTGCCGAATGATGAGATGAAGGGACGAATTATCGGTCGTGAAGGTCGTAATATTCGTACTTTAGAAACATTGACAGGAGTCGATCTGATTATTGATGATACTCCGGAGGCAGTTATTTTATCAAGCTTTGATCCGGTTCGGAGAGAGGTTGCAAGAATTGCTCTTGAGAAGTTAATTGTTGATGGAAGAATTCATCCGGCAAGGATCGAAGAGATGGTGGAGAAGGCACAGAATGAAGTAGAGCAGACAATGAGGGAAGAAGGAGAAGCCGCTGTTTTAGAAGTAGGTGTACATGGAATTCGTCCTGAATTGGTTCGTCTGCTTGGTAAGATGAAATATCGAACAAGCTACGGACAGAATGCATTGAAACATTCCATCGAAGTAGCCCAGTTATCCGGTTTAATAGCTGGAGAGATAGGCGAAGATGTACGTTTGGCAAAAAGAGCCGGATTGCTCCATGATATCGGCAAGGCTGTCGATCAGGAGATGGAAGGTTCTCATATTTCAATAGGTGTGGATTTGTGTAAGAAATACAAAGAATCCTCTGTCGTAATTAATGCAGTGGAATCTCACCATGGTGATGTTGAGCCAACAAGCCTGATTGCCTGTATCGTACAGGCAGCAGATACGATTTCTGCTGCAAGACCTGGTGCCAGACGGGAGACATTGGAAACTTATACGACAAGATTAAAACAGTTAGAAGATATAGCTAACTCCTTCAAGGGAGTTGATAAGACTTTTGCCATTCAGGCCGGTAGAGAAATTCGAATTATGGTAGTTCCTGAACAGGTAAGTGATTCTGACATGATTTTATTAGCAAGGGATATTTCAAAACAGATTGAAAATGAATTGAGTTATCCGGGACAGATTAAAGTCAATGTGATCCGCGAATCGAGAGCAGTTGATTACGCAAAGTAAGATATTTATCTTATAAGCAGAAGACTGATACAGATTAGAATAAAAAAGCAAAATTCTTGAGAAAGAATTTTGCTTTTTTTAATAATACTTTTTACATGGGATTCCTCCCGGTACCATGATGATAGAAGGCTGGATTTCCGCTTCTAATGAATTAAATCATAAGATTATTTTCTGTGAATATATTTTAATAAATATGTTTGCAGGGAGGATGTTATGTATTATACGATTGAAGGCAAAAGAGTTCTTGGGATTTTGTATATAGCAGGATTGATAACGGGAACGCTTTTTTTTAATATTACGATGAAAATGCAGATATTTAAACTATCTGATTTTCTTGATTTTACAGAGTATATGAAGATGTTAGAAAATATAGATTTATCTACATTTTGTTCGTATGTATTTTTTGTACGTTTCAGACAGTTAATATTATTTTTTATTGGTCTGTTTTTGTTTTCGCCATATATTGTTTTTTGTCTTCTGGATTATATAACATCAATATTTATTGGAATATTGCTTTCTGTTATGGTATTAAAATATGGTTGGACAGGCATGATCGGAGGAGTCTGCTTTTTATTTCCACAATATGTTTTTTATGGTATGATTTTTATTATCATATATATTTACTTGTTCCGAAATGCGGTCATTGGAAATTTTTATATGGCTATTTCAAGGGGAAGGCATGGGAATTCGCAAACCTTACTTAAAGACAGGATTATCATAACTTTACTTATAATAGGATTGTTTTTTGTAGGATGTTACCTAGAGGCATACATAAGTCCTCTGATATTAAAAAAGATTTTTAGTATTTTTCCATAGGATTTTGCTGAGGTATGGAAAATATAAAGATTTTCATGTATAATAATAAATTAACGTAGAATCCTGTAAGTTAGGATTTTTCTTGTAGGCAGATAATAAAATACAAAGGAGAGTTAAAGTGCACACAATAAGAAATTATATTATGGCAGAGTCTCTCGAACAGGCGTGGGAACTGAACCAAAAAGGAAGAAACAATGTCATTATTGGTGGAAACCTGTGGCTGAAGATGGGAAACAGAAATATTTTAAATGCGATTGATTTATCTACACTTGGATTAGATTGTATAGAAGAAGACGAGAGTGGATTTCGAATCGGATGTATGGCAACATTACGTGACATTGAGATGCATGAGGGATTGAATAAAGAGTTTCAGGATTTATTTAAAGAAGCAGTTCGTCACATTGTTGGGGTGCAGTTTAGAAATTGTGCGACAGTAGGTGGAAGTATTTTTCCGAAACTAGGCTTTTCAGATGTTCTGACTGCATTTTTAGCATGTGATACACAGGTTATCCTCTATAAAAAAGGAGAAGTTTCATTAAGAGAATTTATTTATATGCCATTAGATAACGACATTTTGACACATATCTATGTGAAAAAGGACGGAAGAAAGACTGCATATGAAAGTTTTAGAATGACAGAAACCGATTTTCCAACACTGACCTGTGCGATGGCCATGGTAGATGGTCGTTTTGAAACAGTCCTTGGTGCAAGACCAAAACATGCAGAGGTAGTAATTGATGAGGAACTGGCAGATTCTTTATCGAAAGAAGATGTAGCATCATATGCCAAGAGAGTAATCGATAAACTTCAGTATGGCAGCAATATCCGAGGAAGCAAACAGTATAGAAAGCAGTTGTCAAAAGTATTGATTAGCCGTTGTATTTCCCGGCTTACGGAGGAATAGACAGATGATAATAGAGTTATTTATAAATGAAAAGAAGATTCAGGCAGAGACAACCCCGGATCAGATGCTGTTAGACTTTTTAAGAGAACAGGGTTATAAGAGCATGAAAAGAGGCTGCGATACAGGAAACTGTGGGCTTTGTACGGTATGGATGGATGAAAAACCGGTTCTTTCCTGCAGTATTCCGGCAGCGAGAGCAGCAGGACATAAGATTACAACATTAGAAGGTGTACAGGAAGAGGCAGCAGAATTTTCAGATTATCTTGCGAAGGAAGGAGCAGATCAATGTGGTTACTGCAGTCCGGGAATGATAATGAATGTACTGGCTTTAAAACGAGAAATTCCGAATCCGACAATGCAGCAGGTAAAGGAATATTTAGCTGGTAATTTATGTAGATGTACGGGATATCAGGGTCAGTATCGTGCCCTTGCAAAATATTTTGGAGTGGAGGAATAATACAAAAGATGGAAAATACCAGATTTGTAAATAAAGCAATCGTAAAAAAAGATGCACAGGCTCTTCTTTCCGGCCGCCCGGTATATACAGATGATATTGCCCCGGCGGATTGTCTGGTGGTGAAGTTATTAAGAAGTCCTCATGCGCATGCCTGGATTGAAGATATTTCTGTGGATGCAGCATTAAAAGTTCCTGGAATCGAAGCGGTTTTTACTTATAAAGATGTACCAGAGAAAAGATATACCCAGGCAGGACAGACTTTCCCTGAGCCAAGCCCGGATGACAGACTTATTCTTGATCAGCATATTCGATATAACGGTGATCCGGTTGCGATTATTGCCGGAAAAGATGAGAACTGCGTAAATCAGGCTATGAAGAGAATTAAGGTAAAATATAAAGTATTAGAACCAATTCTTGATTTTACGAAGGCAATTGATAATCCAATCATTATTCATCCGGAAGATAATTATGTAGTCAAGAGTAATATCGGAAACGATGTAAAGAGAAATATCTGTGCTTCTCAGTGCAGAGGTAATGGTGATATTGATAAAGTACTCTCAGAATGTGAGTATATTATTGATCGGACCTATCATACAAAGGCAGTGAGCCAGGCGATGATGGAAGTATTTTGTGCCTTTACTTCTATTGATATTTACGGAAGAATCAAGGTAATATCCTCTACACAGATTCCGTTTCATGCAAGAAGAATCGTTGCCAGAGGATTAAATATTCCGAAATCCAAGGTCAGAGTGGTAAAACCGCGAATTGGTGGAGGATTTGGCGCAAAACAGACGGCGGTAGTAGAAATTTATCCGGCATTTGTAACTTATAAAACTGGAAAGCCGGCTAAAATAGTATTTACAAGAGAAGAATGTTTTATTCATGGTTCACCAAGACATGAGATGCAGGTACATGTACGATTAGGAGCAGATAAAAACGGAAGAATTCGGGGAATAGATTTATCTACACTCTCTAATACCGGTGCATTTGGAGAACATGGTCCGACAACCGTAGATTTATCAGGTACGAAGTCATTATCTTTATACAATATGGAAGCTTTCCGCTTCAAGACCGAGGTTGTTTATACGAATGTAGTGTCTGCCGGAGCTTATCGTGGTTACGGGGCAACGCAGGGGATTTTTGCAGTAGAATCTGCTGTGAACGAACTGGCACATGAATTAAATATGGATCCGGTTAAGATTCGTGAAATGAATATGGTAAAAGAAGGCGACGTTTTAACGAATTATTTTGGAGAAGTAACAAAGTCTTGTAATCTTGATAAATGTGTCGCTAAAGTAAAAGAAATGATTGGATGGGATGAAAAGTATCCTTATGTGAAAACGGGTCCGCATACGGTTCGTTCTGTAGGAATGGCTATGGCAATGCAGGGTTCCGGTATAGGTGGTCTGGATGTAGGATCTGTTCAGCTTAAGTTAAATGATGATGGATTTTACACATTAATGATTGGATGTTCTGATATGGGAACCGGTTGTGATACTATTCTTGCACAGATGGCAGCGGATGGTCTTGGCTGTGATATGGATAACATCATTGTTCGTGGAGTAGATACCGATCAGTCGCCATATGATAGTGGTTCCTATGCTTCAAGTACAACGTATGTTACCGGTGGTGCAGTTGTAAAGGCATGTGAATCCATGAGAAAGAGAATCTGTGAGGAAGCAGCTGCAATTATGGGACTAAAGTCAGGCGAAGTAGATTTTGATGGAGAGACGATCAGCGAGAATGATAATCCAGAACACAGCATGACATTATCTGATCTGATTACAAGTTTAGAAGCAGGGAAGGGACGAATAATCGAAGTGACGGAGTCTCATACTTCACCAGTTTCACCACCACCATTTATGGCAGGAGCCGCAGAGATTGAAGTGGACTTAGAAACCGGAAAGATTACTCCAATTAATTACGTAGCTGCCGTAGACTGTGGAACCGTTATCAATACGAACCTTGCACGTATACAGACAGAAGGTGGTATTGTGCAGGGAATGGGAATGACTCTGTATGAAGATGTGCAGTATACAGAGGCAGGAAAGATGAAGAATCGAAACTTTATGTCCTATAAGATTCCTACACGACTTGATATGGGCAGTATCAGCGTGGAATTTGAGAGCAGTTATGAGCAAACCGGTCCTTATGGAGCAAAGTCTATCGGAGAGATTGTAATCAATACACCGGCACCGGCAATTGCGGATGCAGTATATAATGCGACAGGACTTCGTTTCCGAACCCTTCCAATTACAGCGGAACAGGTTATGATGGGACTTCTAGAAAGAGAAGAAGAATAGAGGAATGGAGAGACGTATAGCTGTCGTACTCATGGCTTCGGGTTACAGTGAACGATTTGGTTCAAATAAACTATTAGAACCGTTCGGGAATCGATGCCTTTTTACTTATGCCGTAGATTTGGCATATGCATCTGATGCAGCAATGAAAATTATTGTAACGAGATATGAGCCGATTAAGCATTATGTAAAAGAAAATGCCCCGAAGATGGATATTGTATGGAATGCCCATCCGGAACGTGGAATTTCAGAATCCATTCATTTGGGAATTCATCATTTGAGACAGTCAAAAGATTACGAAAAATATGCCGGTTGCTGCTTTATGGTCTGTGATCAGCCGTTATTGCAAAAACAAAGTTTGCAAAAGCTTTTTGAAAGCTTTTACAGAAATCCAGAAGGAATCCATATGTGTGTAACAAAAGAAAGAGAAGGAAATCCCGTAATATTTCCTAAAATCCTATTTGAAGAACTGATGGCATTAGAAGGGGATAAGGGAGGTAAGCGGATTGCAAAAGAACATCCGGAAATGATATATAAAGTTTATGTTACTGAGCAGGAATTATCAGATATGGATTATCAAGAGGATAAAATAAATTTGGAAAAAAACATAATATGAGGTGGAAAAAGTGAAATTATTGGAAGAAAGAATAAAAAAAGACGGAAAAGCACTGGGAAAAACAGTATTAAAAGTAGATAGTTTTATTAATCATCAGGTAGATTCCGAATTTATGGATGCACTCGGAAAAGATTTTGCAGAGCATTTTAAAGAGTACGGAATTACAAAAGTATTTACTATTGAAAGTTCAGGAATTGCTCCTGCATTGATGACAGCAAAATATCTGGATGTTCCTATGGTCATTTTAAAGAAACAGACTTCCAAAATTTTAAACGGAAAAGTATATCAGACAAGAGTAACTTCCTTTACAAAAGGAACAAGCTATGAACTGACCTTATATCAGGATTATATTGATCAAAACGATAAAGTTTTATTAATTGATGATTTCCTTGCAAATGGAGAAGCAGCTATGGGAGCCAGCCGCCTCATAAAAGAATCCGGTGCAGATTTAACCGGGATTGGAATATTGATTGAAAAGTCTTTCCAGAAGGGAAGAAAAAGATTGGAAGATGCTGGATATTATGTTTACTCTCAAGCAAGAGTCGGTCGTCTTGACAAAGATCTTATTGAATTTTTGCCAGAAGATGCACCAGTCTTAGAAGGAGTAGATGAACAAGAGTTATTAGATAAGTAGTAATTTGCCGCAGGCAAGACGGACATTTCTCTCTTTGGAGGTGTTAGCTTGCCTGCGGCAAATTATTACTTAATAATATATTTGTTTTTCAGGGAAAGAATATGACAGGAAATTCCCTCATCTCTTATTTTATTTCTCAATGTAATCATTTCCGCGAGAGCTTTTTCGTCGAGAACATCCGCCTGATTAAAAACAATACAAAATTTTTCGGAAGAAATATTTTTCCGAAGCCCATTTTCAGAAAGACATAGCCAGTATAAAAAGTCTGTAGTGATGTTGTGTGTGGTTTGTGGCAGTTTCGTGAAATTATTTTGTGAAGAAAAATTTTTTTGAGTAAAAATGAGTTTTGGAAGGAGTTCGTAACGAAAAAGCATCTCTTTTATTGGTTTTCCAAGACAGGATAGTCCAATTACGCCGATAATGGTATCTGTCTTTGGGAAAAAAACAGGTTCTCCATCTTTAGGAAGTTTGATCGGAAATCTTTTAGAACCATCGCCTTCGCATAAAATACGCAGAGAAATATTAGAATATTTTCGTGAAAATAGGGAAAGTTTTTTCATAAAGTTTATAGACGGACTTTTCCATTTGACTTTATTATATATCTTTTTTTCAGGAATTCCTAAAGCGGCAAGAGGTAAAATATCTTCCTCTAAATTCATAAAAAAGGAGGTTATCTGTTCTAAATTCTCTTCTTCAATGCAAGCTTTACTGGGAAGGAAGTCTGGCTTCATAATATGCGTTGTTGTAGTAAGAAGTGTTGGGATTCTCTGTTTTGCAAATTCTATGCCCAGAGTATTCATAAGAGAGGTCTTGCCACCCCCACCGACAAAGGTTAAGATATGGCTGTCAGTAAGACCGAGAAGAGAAGAAAGGTTATGGTTAAAAAAATTTTTTTTCAAATATAAAGCTCCCTTGCGAAAAAATTAATAAAATAAAAAATGATTTTTCAAATATTCATAATCAAATATTTGACCTGGATTTCGTTCGATAGTATATTTAATATTGCTTAAACATGATTCCGTTCTGTGACGGATAGTTAGAAACAGATTTGTGTATCCTGATATAGTATATAATATATCACACACAGAATGGAAAGAGAATATTTTTCACAAAGAGAAAATACGAGGAAAGAGAAATGCATACATTTGAAGAATGGAAGAAAAAATTAATCATAGTCCGCGGTGGCGGAGATATTGCCACAGGTACGATCTATAAATTACATCAGAGCAGGTTTTCTGTATTGGTATTGGAAATTGCGAATCCAAGCTGTATTCGCCGGACAATCAGTTTTTGCGAAGCAGTTTTTGATAAAGAAGTAGAAGTGGAAGGTGTAATTGCAAAACGGGCAGATTCATTAGAAGAGGCGTTTGCAATTTATGAACAGGGACAGATTCCGGTGATGATTGATGAAAATGGAAGTACAATAGAGACTCTGCATCCTCCAGTAGTCGTAGATGCTATTCTGGCCAAAAGAAACCTTGGAACAAAGATAACGGATGCTCCGGCAGTTATAGGAATTGGTCCGGGGTTTTGCGCAGGGAAAGATGTAGATGCAGTAATTGAAACGCAAAGAGGCCACAATCTTGGAAGAGTCATCTATGAAGGAGAAGCAGCTCCGAATACCGGAATTCCTGGAATGATCGCAGGTTATGCGAAAGAAAGAGTCATTCATGCCCCGGCGGCAGGGAATCTGCATATCTTAAAACAGATAGGTGAAATAGTACAGGCAGGGGATACGATTGCAGATATAGAAGGTACCCCGGTAAAAACAGTGATAGGAGGAGTTCTTCGTGGTATGATCCGGGAAGGATATCCGGTAAAAAAAGGATTAAAAATTGCTGATGTCGATCCTCGTGTAAAAGAACAGGAGAACTGTTATCATATATCTGATAAAGCAAGATGTGTTGCTGGAGGAGTATTGGAAGCAATCTTACATTTATCAAAATAGGCGGATGAACTCAAAAACACGAATTTCTATTTCATTTCAAAAACAGAAAACCGGAACTTGGTATTTTACTTTTATTTTACGGGACTGCTTTCTCAGATTTTACTTTCCTGTGTTATCATAGCCCAGTTATCAGATATAAGGGATAAATATATCAGATATGAGGAGATTCAGAGAGAAAATATGATTTTTATGGAGGAAATTGATAAATGAGTCAGCAGGTATATATGAACAGGGAGTTATCCTGGTTAAAGTTTAATGAGAGAGTATTAGAAGAGGCAGAAAATAAAAAGGTGCCATTATGTGAACGGCTGACGTTTGCTTCTATTTATCAGAGTAATTTGGATGAGTTTTTCCGAGTGAGAGTAGGATCTTTGATTGATCAGATGCTTCTTGGTGGAAAGATGCGTGATAATAAAACGAAAATGACGGCAAAAGAGCAGATTCAGGCAGTGCTTCATCAGGTAACAAAGTTAAATCGCAGAAAGGATGCGGTTTATGAAACCATTATGGGACAGCTTGAGGAGCAGGGAGTCCGAATGGTTGACTTCCGAAAGATTTCAAAGAAAGAAAGCGAATATCTTGAAAGGTATTTTTTAAGAGAAATTGCGCCAGTGATTTCTCCAACGATTGTAGGAAAAAGACAGCCATTTCCTTTTTTGAAAAATAACGAAATTTATGCGGTTGTAGTATTACAGACAAAGAGTGGAAAGGAAAAGCTTGGTATTATTCCATGCAGTAATACAGGATTTAAGAGATTAGTTGAATTACCAACAGCAGGAACTTATATGTTGGTAGAAGAATTGATCTTACATTATATTCCAAAAGTGTTTGAGCGATATAATATTAAAGCAAAGTCATTGATTCGTGTAACAAGAAATGCAGATATTGATGCAGATGCATTATATGATGAAGATCTGGATTACAGGGATTTCATGACGGAATTAATCAAGAGAAGAAAGAAGCTTGCGCCGGTTCGTTTAGAACTCACAAGAGAGATGGATGGCGAGATTGTAGATATTTTATGTGATTATTTAGAGCTGGATTCCGATCATGTATTTCAGGTACAGTCTCCGTTAGACCTGTCGTTTGTTTTTGAAATTCAGGATACACTAAGAAAAGTTCCGGAATTGTTTTACGAAAAAAGAATACCACAAAGATCAGCACAGTTTAAAGAAGATGAATCGATTTTTCCACAGCTTAAAGAAAAAGATAAATTACTTTCTTATCCTTATGAAAGTATGAAACCATTTCTTAATTTCTTAAGAGAAGCTGCAAATGATAAAGATGTTATTTCTATAAAGATGACATTATATCGTGTTGCAAAGCATAGTAAAATTGTAGAGTATCTGATCGATGCAGCGGAAAATGGAAAAGAAGTACTTGTTCTTGTAGAACTGAAGGCGAGATTTGATGAGGAAAACAATATTGAATGGTCCAGAAGATTAGAGGATGCCGGTTGTCGTGTGATCTATGGATTAGACGGTTACAAAGTACATTCAAAGTTATGTCTTGTGACAAGAAAGTCCGAGGGTCAGGTAGAATATTATACACAGATCGGAACAGGAAATTATAATGAAAAAACAGCAAGATTATATACAGATTTATCTCTTATGACAGCCAATGTAGAGATTGGAGTTGAAGCAGCAAAAGTATTCCAGGCACTTTCCATGGAAGAGACAGTGGATAATGTAGAGCATCTGCTTGTTGCGCCAAGATGTCTTCAGAACAGAATTTTATCAATGATCGATGAGGAAATATCCTATGCTAAAGAAGGAAAGGAAGCATATATCGGTTTGAAAATGAATTCACTTACCGATAAGAAGATTATTGATAAGCTGATTGAAGCTTCACAGGCAGGAGTAAAGATTGATATGGTAATTCGTGGAATCTGCTGTCTGATTCCGGGGGTAAAAGGAAAAACAGAGAATATTCAGGTAAGAAGTATTGTTGGCAGATTTCTGGAACATTCTCGTATCTATATTTTTGGAACGCAGGAAAGAGAAAAAATTTATATTGCATCAGCAGATTTTATGACGAGAAATACATTAAGAAGAGTGGAAGTTGCAGCACCGATTTATGATAAAGATTTAAAGATGCAGTTAGAAGAAATGTTTATCACAATGCTTAGCGATAACCAAAAAGCAAGACAAGAAGATAGCCATGGAAATTATGAGATTGTGGCAGTGCAGGAAACACCGTTAAATTCACAGGAATTTTTCTATGATCAGGCATATATGAATGCACAGAAAATGTAAGTCTTACGATCGTAATTTTGTGTGTTGCTTATTTTAAAAAGAAAAAGATGTTGTAAAAAAAGAAATAAAAAAAGAAACATTTCCCTTCAAAGACATATTAAGAAATAGGACAGATTTTTATTTTAAAATAAAAAATAATAAAATAAAAATCTGCAAGAGATGCTTAATAAAGATGTCTTTGGAGGGATTTTATGCTTATAGAGATAATAAAAGGTCTCAGTGTTCCTTTTATAGGAACAACATTAGGTGCATTTTGTGTATTTTTTTTGAAAAATGAACTTGGCAAGGGGATGCAGAAAGCACTTACTGGATTTGCAGCGGGAGTAATGATAGCAGCATCAATATGGAGTTTGTTGCTTCCGGCAATTGAACAGGGGGCTTCACTTGGAGTGTGGCGTTTTATTCCGGCAGCAATTGGATTTTGGATTGGAATTTTATTTTTAATGGCAATTGATTATTTTGCTCCACCGGAATGCATAGAAGGAGAACAAAAAGATAATCTGCTGTTGGCGGTGACCCTCCACAATATTCCGGAGGGAATGGCTGTTGGAGTGATCTATGCGGGATTATTGAATCATGCAGATCATATTACAGCAATGGGAGCGTTTTCTCTTGCATTAGGAATTGCGATTCAGAATTTCCCGGAAGGGGCGATTATTTCAATGCCGCTTTGTACAAAAGGAATGTCAAAAAGAAAAGCATTCATATATGGAGTCCTTTCCGGGGCAGTAGAACCGGTGGCATCGTTGTTTACTGTATGGGCAGCCAGTCTGGTTGTTCCGGTTCTTCCGTATTTTTTAAGCTTTGCAGCGGGAGCGATGATCTATGTCGTTGTGGAGGAGCTTGTTCCGAAAATGTCAGTTGGAGAAACAACAAATATCGGCATTTTTATGTTTGCGATCGGGTTTAGTCTTATGATGATTTTAGATGTTGCGTTAGGATAACTGATGTATAGATTGCAGATTGTTTTGGAATTTATGCTTGCTTTTTTTGAATAAATAGCGTACTATATTGGTAAATTCATACACGGGGAGCTTGCAGGAGCAGGCTGAGAGTAAGCTAAGGTGCTTAGACCCATAACCTGATTTGGATAATGCCAACGTAGGGATAGCGTAGATAGATTCGCATATATACCGTAATTGGTGTATATGCGTTTTTCTTTTCAGAGTTTAAAATCATTGAAAGTCAGTTAAAAATTCTGATATTTCTCTGATACATATTTTCAGTATCAGAAGTTATTATTATTTTATCGTTTCTTTATCCATATTCTAAGAGGATATCCTTAATTTACTTCCCTTTTATGAATATATAATAATTCATGTAAGTGTATTTGTTTTTTTGAATAATTAGAAGTCTGAAGTCAGTATATTGGAGGAGAGAGCAAAGTATGAGCTGTGTTAACAGAGAACAGTTAAAAAAAGATTTACTTTTGTATGCGGTAACAGATCGTTCCTGGCTTGGGGAAGAAACACTGTATGAGCAGGTGGAAAAAGCATTAAAAGGAGGAGCGACATTTGTCCAGCTTAGAGAAAAAGAATTAGATGAAGAACATTTTCTGGAAGAAGCAATTGCCCTAAAAGAATTGTGTCACAAATACCATGTTCCATTTGTCATTAACGATAATGTAAAGATTGCGAAGGAGATGGATGCAGACGGGGTGCATGTCGGACAAAGCGATATGGAAGCGGATGATGTAAGAAAGATTCTTGGAGAAGATAAGATTCTTGGTGTGTCTGCACAGACAGTAGAACAGGCAGTTCTTGCAGAGAAGATGGGGGCAGATTATCTTGGAGTCGGAGCTGTTTTTTCTACATCGACGAAGAAGGATGCATCCGCTATCAGCAAAGAAAGAGTAAAAGCAATTTGTGAAGCAGTTCATATCCCGGTTATTGCGATTGGTGGAATTACAGCCGATAATATTCTGACGCTGAAAGGAAGCGGTATTTGTGGAATTGCAGTTGTCAGTGCTATTTTTGCAGCAAAGGATATTGAAGATGCTACAGGAGTTTTACTGGAAAAAACGACAGCAATGGTAAACGACAAGGAAGGTCTTTGCGTGTGATAAAGGGAGCAATTTTTGATATTGACGGAACCTTACTTGATTCGATGCCTGTCTGGGAGAACGCCGGGGCGAGATATCTTGCCACACTTGGCATAAAAGCCAGGTCAGATTTAAAGGAAAGACTTGATGCATTATCTCTTCCGGAAGGTGCCTTATATATGCAAACAGAATATAAACTTTCCGTAACGATAGAGGAAATATTAGAAGGTGTCAATCAGGTAGTAAAAGATTTTTATTTTAAAGAGGCAGTGTTAAAACCAGGTGTCTGTGATCTGATACAAAAGTTAAAGAAAAATCAGGTCAGGTTAATTATTGCGACAGCAACGGATGCAGAGATGGCAAAGTCGGCTCTTATACGTAATAGTATATGGAAAGATTTTGACGGAATGATTACCTGTGAAGAGGCAGGAGCAGGAAAGACAAGTCCTAAAGTATTCGAACTGGCAAGAGAACATTTACAGACGAAAAAAGAAGAAACCTGGGTGTTTGAAGATTCTTTATATGCAGTAAAGACTGCTTCCAAAGCAGGGTTTCCTGTATGTAGTATTTATGATGCATATAGCAGGGATAATACAGAAGAAATCCGAACATTTTCTGATATTTATGTAAAAGATTTTTACGAAATAGAAAGCTGTCAGGTTTTTCAACGCAAAAAAAGTAGCTACACAGACTGTCAGAAAGAAGATAAGGAAGTGCAAAATGAAAACAGTTCTTACAATTGCAGGAAGTGATGCAAGTGGCGGGGCAGGAATTCAGGCAGATATAAAAACATTAACGGTGCATAAAGTTTATGCAACAAGCTGTATTACCGCACTTACAGCGCAAAATACAAAAGGGATTACCGGTATTATGCCAGTGCCGCCAGACTTTTTTGAAAAACAGATGGATAGTGTTTTTTCAGATATAAAACCGGATGCCGTAAAGATTGGAATGATTGCATCCAAAGAACAGGTTGAGATTATTGCAAAGTATTTGCAAAAATATTCAATAAAGCAGGTAGTAGCAGATCCGGTTATGATTTCAACGAGCGGAACGGTTCTTGTAGAAGAGAAAGTAAGAGAAGTATTATATGAAAAACTATTTCCGAACATTTCTTTACTGACTCCAAATCTTCCGGAAACTGAGTTTTTATCAGGAAGAAAGATCACAGACAGGAAGACGAGAGAAAAAGCGGCAGAAATCATTGCAAAACGATGGAACTGTGCAGTTCTTAGCAAGGGAGGGCACAGTGAGCAAAATGCCGATGATTTCTTGTATGAGAAAGCCTTCAAGTGCCCAAAGAAAGTCTGGTATCCAGCCTGCAGGATTGATAATCCAAATACCCATGGAACCGGGTGCACACTTTCAAGTGCGATAGCCGCAAATCTTGCAAAAGGATTTTCGATAGAAGAATCTGTAAAAAAAGCAAAAGATTATATTAGTGGAGCCATTGGAGCGATGCTGAATCTTGGACAGGGAAACGGTCCGCTTGATCATATGTGGGATTTATAAAAAAGTACACGATAAATATTAATAATAAATTGGAGGTAACAGAAGATGAGAAATTATACAACACAGATGGATGCAGCAAGAAAGAATATTATTACTCCGGAAATGGAAAAGGTTGCAGCCAAAGAACGTATGACACCAGAAGAAATCAGAGCATTCGTTGCAGAAGGAAAGGTTGCTATCTGTGCGAATAAAAATCATAAATGCTTAGATCCTCAGGGTGTTGGTTCTATGTTAAAGACAAAGATTAATGTAAATCTTGGTGTTTCAAGAGACTGTAAAGATTATGACATAGAAATGCAAAAAGTAATGGAAGCAGTTAATATGGGAGCAGATGCCATCATGGACTTATCTTCTCATGGAAACACCGAACCATTCCGTAAAAAACTAACTGCAGAATGCCCGGTTATGATTGGAACAGTACCGATTTATGACTCAGTAATTCATTATCAGAGAGATTTAGATACACTTACTGCAAAAGACTTTATTGATGTAGTACGTCTTCACGCAGAGAATGGTGTAGATTTCGTAACATTACATTGTGGAATCACAAGAAAAACAATCGACCAGATTAAAAAGCATAAAAGAAAAATGAACATCGTATCCCGCGGCGGTTCTCTTGTATTTGCGTGGATGACAATGACAGGCGAAGAAAATCCATTCTATGAATATTACGATGAAATTCTTGATATCTGTCAGGAATACGATGTAACGATTTCTCTTGGTGATGCCTGCCGTCCGGGCTGCCTTGCAGATGGTTCCGATGTATGCCAGATTGAAGAACTGGTTCGCCTTGGAGAACTTACAAAACGTGCATGGGAGAAAAATGTACAGGTAATGGTAGAAGGACCAGGACATATGCCAATGGACCAGATTGCCGCCAACATGAAGTTACAGTCTACAATCTGTTCCGGTGCACCATTCTATGTACTTGGACCGATCGTAACAGATATTGCACCGGGATATGATCATATTGTATCAGCAATCGGAGGAGCCATTGCCGCCCAGAACGGAGCAGCCTTCCTCTGTTATGTTACACCGGCAGAACATCTCGCACTTCCAAATCTTGAAGATGTAAAACAGGGAATCATGGCTTCTAAAATTGCGGCACATGCAGCTGACATCGCCAAAGGAGTTCGCGGTGCAAGAGAAATCGATGATAAAATGGCAGATGCTCGCAGAGTATTAGACTGGGAAGCTCAGTGGGCATGTGCGATGGATCCGGAAACAGCAAAGAAAGTCCGCGATGACAGAAAACCGGAACATGAAGATACCTGTTCTATGTGTGGAAAGTTCTGTGCAGTACGAAGCATGAACAAAGCATTAGCAGGAGAACATATCGATATCCTTTAAATTTTAGCAGCTTAAAATTAACTTTTTTAAGTAGTCGAGATAAGTAGCTTTTTTTACTGAGTGCGAGGCAAGTATGGAGACAGACCCTATATTTTTTTGATAATAAGAATACTCCAGTTTGCCAATTACCTGATTTTTCTTAATTGGAGCTGAAAGATTTTTCTGAAATATCACTTTTTTCTGAATTTTATTTGGATTAATTTCAGAAGTAAAAACATAGGAAAAGTTTTTATCATATTTGCAGGAAAGCATTTCCTGTGTACCATTATGTATGGAAACCGGGGAAAGTGCAGGTGGCTGTTTGTCTGTATAAACTTTACAAAGAGAAAAGCCATAATCAAGGAGGGAGGCACAATCTTTCACTCTCTCCTTTGCACTTTGACAGGCCATAACAACGGCAATCAATGAAATATGATTACGCTCTGCGGTCGCACTGAGACAGAACCCAGCCTTGGAAGTACTTCCAGTCTTTAGTCCGGTAGCCCCCTGATATTGCCGCAGTAATTTATTCGTATTGGAAAGTCCAAACTCCGATTCTCCTCGCTTTGTCACATGAGTGATATTTTCCATCCATATAGTCGTATAATGAAAAATATCTGGATGCTTTATAATAAGTTCTCGTGACATAAGGGCAATATCCCTTGCGCTCGTATAATGTCCTTCGGCATCTAAGCCGCAGCAGTTAATAAAATGAGTATGCTTCATGCCAAGAGCCTGTGCCCTTGCATTCATCTTTGCAACAAAGGCATCCTCACTTCCATAAATATGTTCGGCCATTGCCACACAGGCATCATTTGCTGAAGAGACAGCAATACATTTAATCATGGTGTCTACAGTCTGTGTTTCTCCGGGTTCTAAAAATACTTGTGAACCACCCATAGATGCGGCGTGTTCACTGACAGTAACGGTATCATTTAAAGTAATCTGTTTTTTTGACAGTGCGTCAAATATAAGTAAAAGAGTCATGATTTTTGTGACGCTGGCGGGAGGTTTTTCTTTGTCAGCGTCTTTTTCATATAGAATGGTACCGGTGGAGGCTTCCATTAGAATAGCATTTGGGGCGGCAGATTGAAAACTGATGTCAGTGGGGTGTTTCGTTTCTTTGTTTTTAGTTACTTGCCGTAAAGTGGATGAGGCGACTGTCTTTACAGGAGAAAAAATAAGAGAGAAGAAAAGACTTGTTGTAAGCAGAAAGGTGAAAATATAAAACGTTTTTTGCCCTAAGTGTTTGGAAAAATATTTTAGCATAGGATACTCCAAATAAGAATTAGTACATTTTATGGCTGGTGACTAAAAATATGCATTTCCTTGTTGCCATTCTGAAGAAAATTGCTTAAAATAGAAGTAAATATCTGGGTGAAATAAAATAAGGGGATACGAGTATGAATTTACATGAATTTTATATTGGAAAAGCATTTGATGCGTATGAATATTTTGGAGCACACATAACGAAAGATGGCGTGCTGTTTCGAGTTTACGCACCTTGTGCGGAAAAGATTGAACTGATTGGGGAGTTTAATGACTGGGATGGCAGCGAGGATGAGATGATTCAGGATGCACAAAGCGGTGTATTTGAATGTGTACAGGAAGATGCAGAACCGGGAATGATGTACAAGTATCGAATTTATCAGAAGGATGGAATTGTACTTGACCGTTTTGATCCGTATAGTTTTGGTTCACAGGTGCGGCCAGATACCGCATCAATTATTGTAGATCTTGACCAGTATCATTTTTCTGATAGTGTATGGATAAAGAAGAGATGTAAGAATTATGATCTTCCGGTGAATATTTATGAGGTGCATGCTGGTTCATGGAGAAAGAATGAAGCAGATGAGGAGAACGGCTGGTATCATTATAATGAACTTGCAAGACAGCTTATTCCTTATATAAAGGAAATGGGCTATACGCACGTTGAATTTCTTCCGCTTACGGAGCATCCGGCAGATTGCTCCTGGGGATATCAGGCGAGTGGATATTTCTGTCCAACTTCCCGTTATGGAACAGCAGGGGAGTTAATGGAGATGGTGGATCTTTTCCATAAAGAAGGAATTGGAGTGATTATGGACTTTGTTCCGGTACATTTTATTTCAGATACTTATGCGCTTAATAAGTTTGATGGAACTGCTCTTTATGAGTATGCGGATGAGGACAAAGGCTACAGTGAATGGGGAACCTGCAATTTTAATTATTACCGGGGAGAAGTGCGCAGCTTTTTACAGTCATCTGCGAATTTCTGGATGGAGAAGTTTCACTTTGACGGAATCCGTATGGATGCGATCAGTAATGCGATTTACTGGCAGGGGGATTCTTCAAAGGGAATTAATGAAGGGGCACTTGATTTTATCAAATGCATGAATTCAGGTTTGCAAAAATTGCATCCTTCTGTTATGCTTATTGCGGAAGATTCTACAAACTTTCCAAAAGTAACGGCACCGGTTGAGTACGATGGTCTGGGCTTTGATTATAAATGGGATATGGGATGGATGAATGATACATTAGATTATTTTAAGATTCATCCATATGATAGAAAGTTCCATTATCATAAATTATCTTTTTCTATGATGTATTTTTATAATGAACACTATTTGCTTCCATTTTCACATGATGAAGTAGTACATGGAAAGGCAACGATTTTACAGAAGATGTGGGGAGAGTATGATCTGAAGTTCCAGCAGGCAAAGACTCTCTATACTTATATGTATACGCATCCTGGAAAGAAGCTTAATTTCATGGGTAACGAAATTGGACAATTCAGAGAGTGGGATGAAGAAAAAGAATGTGACTGGATGCTGTTAGACTATCCAAAACATCAGGATTTCCATCGTTTTATAAAAGATTTAAATCAGATTTATATTAATGAACCGGCATTTTTTAATGGAGATTATAATTCTGCGAACTTCCGCTGGATTGAAGTGGAAGCGGTAGAAGAACGAGTTTACATTTATGAGAGAATGTGTGGGGAAGATCATTTTATTATTGTATTGAATATGAGTGATGAACAGTATAATGACTTTGAATTTGGATATGATCATTATGCTGTACTCCATGAGGTGCTATCTGGTGAGAGAAAGGAATACGGCGGATATTTTGATGGGTCAAAGGCAGATATTCTGACAGAATTGACAGGATATAAGTGGTGGAAGAGAAAGTTCAAGATTACGATTCCGGCATTAGCAGCGATTATTTATAAAGTAGAATTTCTTCCGGAACCAAAAGAAATACCTTTACCGATGCTAGATGAGGCATCGTTAGATATTGATCGAAAGAGATTTAGAACAGAGCATGAAATTAGAGCAGAGCATGAAAATTGATATTAAATTGGATGTATTTGAAGGTCCTTTGGATCTTCTTTTACATTTAATAGAGAAAAATAAAGTAAGTATATATGATATTCCGATTGTGGAGATTACGAACCAGTACATGGAGTATATTCGCGAGATGGAGAAGAGTTATTCTATGGAATCTATGAGTGAGTTTCTTGTTATGGCAGCGACATTATTAAAGATAAAGTCAAAGATGCTGCTTCCGCAGCCGGAAAAAGAAGAGGAAGAAGATCCAAGAGAAGAACTGGTACGCCGGCTTACAGAATATAAGATTTATAAATATGCAGCAGAAGAGCTAAAAGATTTAAGTGTGGATGCGCAGAAAGTATTTTTTAAATCTGAAACTGTGCCGGAAGAAATCAAGCATTATGAAGAACCAATCCGGCCAGGTGAAATTGTTGGAGATGTTACCTTAGAAAAATTAAACCAGATTTTTCAAATGGTCATGCGCCGGAAAAAAGATAGAGAAGATCCGGTACGAAGCCAATTTGGAAAGATTCAAAAAGAAAAATATAAAGTAGAAGACCGTATGGACGATATACGATGTCAGATTCGGGGACTGAAAAGAATTAACTTCCGTACCTTACTTGATATACAGCCAGTGAAAGAGATGGTTATTGTGACATTTCTTGCGGTGCTTGAATTGATGAAAGTAGGAGAAGTCAAGGTAGTTCAGGAACACAACTTTGCAGAAATTTATCTGGATTCCTGTGAATAAGAAAAGAAACTGATGAACAAGAATGAAAAAGCAATAAAAAAACAATAAAAATATGTACGAAACAAGAATGAAAGGATTTTGTTTGTGAAGGATAAAGAAAGAATAAAAGGAATCGTTGAGGCGATTTTATTTACGATGGGAGAATCCGTTGCACTTTCCCGCCTGGCAGAAGTTCTTGAAGTAGAAGAAGAAGCCCTGAAAGATTTATTAGAGGAAATGAAAGGCGATTATGCAGGTAAAGACAGAGGAATCTGTCTAATCGAATTAGATGGAGCATATCAGATTTGTACGAAGATTGAAACGTACGAGTATGTGAAAAAGCTGGTAAGTCAGCCGAAAAAGCGTTCACTTACCGATGTTATGTTAGAAACACTTTCGATTGTTGCCTATAAGCAGCCAGTAACCAAACAGGAAATCGAAGCGATCCGAGGTGTAAAAAGTGACTTTGCAGTCAATAAATTGCTGGAGTATCAATTAATAAAAGAACTGGGAAGACTCGATACAATAGGACATCCCATTGTATTTGGAACGACAGAAGAATTTCTTCGTTGTTTCGGAGTATCATCTATCGAAGAACTTCCTGATATTGACGAAGTACAAAAACAGAATTTCAAAGAAGAAGCAATAGAAGAGGTAAAAACAATAAATATAGATTTGTGAGGCTGTGAAACAGACGAACCCTCCCCGCCTGTAATATATAAAAATGCTTCGTTTCCCTGCGTCCAAGCTCCTCGTTCGCAGCTTGAACTTGCTCAAAGGCGCATTTTTATATATTACAGGCGGGGAGGGTTCTGTGTATTCCAAGCCTGCAAATCAGCGGAAAAAGATTTGGGGATGGGGACAGGAGAACTCCATTCTCGCCAACTGTGGATTTAGAGTAGTCAGAAAAAGAAAAAATGATATATCCCAGATGCGGCTTGGGAGCATGTTTAAGATGCGGACGAGCATTTTAAACACAGCGACTACAGAGTAGAAGGGATCATTTAATTTTCCGGAAAGCCATAACTTTCTGGAGAATCCCCATTCTCGCCAACTGTGGATTTAGAATAGTCAGAAAAAGAAAAAATGATATATCCCAGATGCGGCTTGGGAGCGTGTTTAAGATGCGGACGAGCATCTTAAACACAGCGACTACAGAGCAGATGGGATATATCATTTTTTCTTTTTCGTCTACACGAAATCTACAGATCAGAACTTATTCACTTAATCTGTCTTCGCGGATTTTGTTCAGTCTCTTCATTACATCGTTTTCTCCTGTTCCGAAGTACTTATGTAATGTTTCGTATTCTTGATACAGTTTATCATAAACTGCTACGTTGTCCGGATTTGGTTTGTATACTTCATCGCGAACTTTTCCAAGTTTTTCAGCGGCTTCGTTTGCGTTTTTAAAGCCGGTAATGCGTTCAGGAGCAGCAGCGATACCAAGGATTGCAGCACCGAGAGCGCTTGCCTGATCTGTTCCGGAAATGCGGATTTCTTTGTTACATACATCTGCATAAACCTGAACAAGCATCTTGTTTTTAGCTGGAATACCGCCACTTAATACAAGTGCGTTTACAGGAACACCTGCATTTTCAAACTGTTCGATGATCATACGGGTACCGTAAGCAGTTGCTTCGATTAAAGAAAGGTAAATTTCCTCTGGTTTTGTAAGAAGGTTCATACCCATGATCAGACCATTTAAGTTAAAGTCCATTAATGGGGAACGAACACCGTTGAACCAGTCGAGTGCTAACAATCCGCTCTGTCCGGCCTTGTAACCAGATAATTTCTCTGTGAGAAGCTGATGGATGGAGATGCCACGGGAGCGGGATTCCTGCTCATAGCTTTCCGGTACGCAGTTATCTGTGAACCAGGCGAAATGATCGCCTACACAGCACTGTCCAGCTTCATATCCGAAGTAGCCTGGCATGATACCATCTTTTACAAGTCCACCAACACCGGCGATTCCTGCTTCTGTTTCAGAAAGCATCATATGACAGGAAGAGGTTCCTACGATAATCATCATTGTACCAGGCTTTCCAATTCCGCATCCAGGAAGAGAAGAGTGTGCATCAATGATACCTGTTCCAACAGGGGTACCAGCTAAAAGCCCAAGTTCTCTTGCCATAGAATCTGTTAAATATCCAGCAGTTTCTCCAATAGATTTGATCGGAGCATCCAGTTTTTCTTCAACGATATTTTCCATAGCAGGATCAAGTGCCTTAAAGAAGTCCTTTGTTGGGTAGCCGCTATCGTGACGATAGAAGGCTTTGTATCCTGCACCGCAGGCACTTCTTGTTTCTTCGCCAGTCATCTGCCAGATGATCCAGTCGAGCGCTTCCATGAAGCGGTCAGCTTCTTTATAAACATCTGGAGCATGATGTAATGTTTCTAAGATTTTAGGAATCATCCATTCGCTGGATACTTTTCCGCCGTAAAGTGGAAGCCACTTTTCACCGCGTTCTTTTGCAATGCGGTCAATCTGAAGTGCCTCTTCTTCTGCACCATGATGTTTCCACAGTTTTACATAGGCATGAGGATTTCTTGCAAATTTTTCAAGGTGGCAAAGTGGTGTACGGTCAGACTTTACAGGAATAACAGTAGAGGAGGTAAAGTCAACGCCAATACCGATTACTTCTTCCGGAAGCACTTTTTTCTCAGCGAGGACATTACGAATCGTAAGAATTAAGCCTTCTACATAGTCTTGCGGTTCCTGTAAAGCCCAGCCGGAAGGAAGTCTTTCTCCTGTTGGAAGATGTTCCTCCATAACCCCATGTGGATATTCATAAACACTAGTTGCAGCTTCCTCTCCAGTTTCAATGTTTACAAGTAATGCACGTACGGAAAGTGTTCCGTAGTCTACCCCAATTGCATATTTACTCATTTTGTACGTTCTCCCTTCGTGTTGTTTTGTTTTATATTTTTATAAGTTGACTTTTGTGAACCTGATATTATGATATCAGAGTAAAAAGTTATTTACAATAGTAAATGATTTTTATGTCGAATTTAATTGGTCAGTAAAAATTAATGTAGATTTGCTATTGTTTTTGCATAACTTTCTGATAATCCGGTATCCCACAGAATCTGTAATAAAGTAAAGCGGTTTCTTACTTCTTTTGCAAGTAAAATCGCATCTTCTACAAGCTGAGGAGATATGCCAATTTGTGCAGGTTTCGTCGGTGCTCCAAGGCAGGAAAGTAAAGATTCCATTTCTGCGGAAGAAGGAAGGCTTTCTCGTATTGTCTGCACGATTTCTGACCATTTTTCCTCAAGGATAGTAAGACGTTTATTTCTTTCGGAAAGATTATTTTTCTGTGTTTTTTCTTCTAAAGCAATGATACCAGGGGCTGCATCCTGATAGCAATCGTTGACTTTTTTCTCCCATGCGGCATAGTCAAAGGAACGTTCTTTTAAAGAAGTAAAGTCAAAATGTTCCTGTTCAAGCATTTCATACATTTTTGTAACAATAATCATGCCAATACCAACTTTGATGCCATGTAAGACGGGTTTTTTGCCTTCTGCCTGAAATTTCATTTCCCAATAGTGGGAAAAGTGATGCTCGCTTCCGGAAGCCGGACGGGAATTACCGACAAAACTCATAGCGATTCCGCTTAACACAAGAGCTTCGGTAACTGCCTTTATTGCTTCTGGATTACGGTCTTTGATTCTTGTACTTTCTTCCACAACGATTTCAACGGCTTCTTTTACCATATCCGCAATGGTCTTGCAGTAGTATTCCCCAGTGATAATATGCGCCATTTTCCAATCTAAGAGGCAGGTGTATTTTCCAAGGATATCTCCAAGACCGGCAGTAATCATCTCCATCGGAGCCGCAGCGAGAATATCGGTATCGCCGATTACAGCCAGAGGGACGTGCGCCTGATACGTTGTTTTTACATAATCGGTAATGAGGGCGGCTCCAATGGATACAAAGCCATCCATGGAAGGTGCCGTAGCAAAAACCATATAATCAAGACCAAGCTGAAAACTGGAAAATTTGCATAGATCATTCAGAGTTCCAGAGCCAATTGCGACGATAACATCACAGTCTCTTGGAAATGCCATCATTAAAGAACCGAGCGTTTTTTCGTCAGGAACAAGTTCGTTGTCCTTGAAAATATATTTTTTATAGGAAATATTAGCAGTCTCTAATTCTTTTGTAACTTGTGTGCCGGCGGCATTCCATGTATTTACGTCAGCAACAAGGAAAGGATTTTTATATCCAAGTGTTTCGATATGCTTTGGAAGGCGGGCTACGGCATTTTTGTCAATGTCTACAATTTTAAGATTTGTTTTATGTTCTTCTCCACAAGTGCAATTCATGTTGTGTCCTAAGTAGTCGTTCAGATTAAGTTTCGTTGCCATGATAAATACCTCCATAGTTATTGATGTACTCTCGGAGTCTTTCTTGCACTTGCTTTTGTGGCTAATTTTCCACCAGTCGCACCCGAATTTCATCAACGTACGCACCGCGTACGCCTCAAAAATTTGGGCACAACTGACAAAAAATCTTCTCACGAAAACAAGCACAAAAAGATTCCGAGAGTACTATTGCTGTCTGCCAGTGTTCTTTTACCTGTCTATTATGTGATTGGGTGATTAAAATGACGGGTAAATGCTGTGCTGTTGTTTTGATATATCACAGTATACTCACAAAAAATCATCCGTCAATACAGGTGAAAACTGTTGATTACTAATCAAAATCATAGTACAATTAATCAAGAAAATGATTAGTAAAAATGTATGAAAAAATAGGTGCAAACCAGTCAGTTTGATTACTAATCAAGAAGAAAACACGAGAGAAGTGCAATTCTGATTAATTTTTCAAAAATGATTAGTAATGTGCAGTATGAAGAGAAATACAGGGTAGAAAGTCAATTTGGTTTAATTAAAATAAATTTTAGAGGAAATGTAGAATGAACGGAAAGAAACGTACTACAACAAGAGATATTGCAAAAGCATGCTTTGTATCTCAGTCAGCAGTTTCGATGATATTAAGCGGTCGGGAAGATATTCATTTTGCCCCAGAGACAATTGAACGGGTAAAACGAACGGCAAAAGAGATGGGGTACGAATATAGGGGCAGAGCCAAAAAGAAAAAGACAGGGACAAACGATACGATTATGATCATGTGTCCTTCTCTGGCAACACAGTATTATACAACATTGATTCAGTTTATTACGCAGGAAGCACAGGAACATGGGTTGTATACGCTGATAGCCTATACGAATCGTTCAAAAGAAAGGGAAGAATATTACCTTAATATGGCATCAGATACCGGATTTTATGGGATTATCTACACGTATGCGCCAAGAGCGGTATCTTCTTTAAATCATTTATATGAAAAGCTTCCATTAGTCCTGATCAATGACCACAATCCAGATTTAAAGATGGAATTACTAGAACTTGACAGTAAAAAGTCTGGCCGGCTGATTGCAGCACATCTTTTAGAACTCGGTCATCGTGACATCGGTTACATGACCACCCCGCTATCGTCCATAGAAGTGCCAAGACGCAGGCGTTTAGAAGGAATGCAGGAAGAGTATGAGAGACAGGGACTGGATTCTTCTTTCATCCATGTCATTTCAGGGAAAAGAGAAGAACAGGAAACGATTACAGGAAATAAGCATTATGACACCGGATATGGCCTGACAAGAAAATATTTCAAAAAAAGAGAAGATATCTTAAAAAAGAAAGAAGAAACAAATGCAGAACTGGAGAATATCACAGCCTTTGTTGGGACGAACGACTTTGTGGCAATTGGGATTATGGATGCAATCACGAGCCTCGGATACCGCATACCAGAAGACTTTTCTGTATGTGGATTTGATAACACACTTGTAGCTTCTTTCTCAGGAATTTCTCTTACAACGATCGATCATTGTATTGGAGAAAAAGGAGCCTATGCGGTATCTATGCTTAGAAATCAGAGAACCCGCATGGAACAAAAAGACGATAAAAAAGAAAAGAAACGTCCAATCATGCGTTTAGAATATGAAACTCAATTAATAATAAGACATTCCACAGGAAAAAGAAGGTAGTTAACTATTTTATTCATTAAGAAGAAAACAGACGAAAAAAGAAATAATGCCATATCCCATCTGCTCTGTAGTCGCTGTGTTTAAGATGCTCAACCGCATCTTAAACACGCTCCGAAGCCGCATCTGGGGTATGGCATTATTTCTTTTTTCTGTGTTTTGGCTCCAGAAGGAATGAATGCAATAGTCTTTGGGAGAGATAAGGGGGAGAGGTCAGAAGACTACTGCTTGCTCCGAAGCCACATCGGGGATATGGTATTATTTCTTTTTTCTGTGTTTTGGCTCCAGAAGGAATGAATGCAATAGTCTTTGGAGAAAGATGGGGAAGGGGACAGAAGGTTGTGGCTTATTCTGATGTTATTTTCACTATGCTGAACCTTTTTTTCAAGTTTCACTGATGATAAGATGATGCCGCAAGCTATTACTTTACATGATAAATTTATCATTATATTGTCGCAATATATCATTTTTTCTCTTCGGACGAGATATCCTTCCGAGTAAGCAGTAGACTTCTGACCTCTCCCCCTTAATTCCTCCCAAAACTATTGAATTCATTCCATGTGGTGCCAACAAGCAGAAAATAAAAAGAATAGACCATAACAAATGTAATGTGAGAGCAAGTAAAAATGCCGAACAGGCATTTTCTACGCAGTGATATCTTTACATTTGTTATGGTCTATTCTTTTTATTTTCGTCTGTTTCCCCTAATAAATGAAATAGTTATTCTCCGTAGAAGTGAAATCCTTCTTCTCGTTGTTTTCTGCGAAGTGACCGTCTGATTTCTGCTCGTTCCCATTCTTTTCTGTCTTCTTCGGATTTTAAGATAAGGCGAGGGAGAATGGCAGGGCGGTTATCTGGTCCGAGACCGATTAGAGTTAGAAAAGCGCGATTGATCAATGCTCTTTTTCCATCTGTATTTTCTACATAAGTCTCTACCTTAACTTCCATGGAAGTATGTCCAACATGTGTGACTTTTCCAATGATGACAATGACATCTCGCTGAAAAGCACCATGTAAGAATTGAAGATTATCAACAGAAGCGGTAGTGACATTCATCTGGGAATGCCGTTTTGCCACGAGTGCGGCAACTTCATCAATCCACTGCATCAGAACGCCTCCAAAAAGGCGGCCTGCATCATTGAGATCAGATGGACGGATGATGTGTACAGTTTCTACAATAGATTCTTGTACCGTTTTAGCACGAAAATTCATAAAAAACCTCCTGGTCTGTTTAATGTACTCTCGGAGTCTTTCTTGCACTTGCTTTTGTGGCTGATTTCCCGCCAGTTGTACCCGAATTTCATTAACGTACGCACCGCGTACGCCTCAAAAATTTGGGCACAACTGACAAAAAATCTTCTCACAAAATCAAGCACAAAAAGATTCCGAGAGTACATTTTATTTTATTACAATCTCATGTTCTGCGGGCCCAAAAGTCAAAACACCGTTCGTGCTTGCACGATAAGGCGTTTGACTTTGGGACCCTGGTGTCATATAAAAATTATATCTCATCCATGCTAGATTAGCAATTTGAAGTTGAATATAAGGAATGCTTTGTGTATGTTTCGTCTGAAAAAAGGATGGGGGCATCATATTAGAATAACAAAAAAATATCATTCATTTTGCGAATGTAGAATAAAAGATGCAAAAAGCCTAAAAAAGAGGTAAAAAATGCATCTAGAGAGTAATCTATTGTGCAATGTGTATTTAAAATGGGTGACCCATTGTTGAAGTTGTATAGATTGTAATGCCCAATATTGAAATTTTCACCAAAAACATATTGTCTATATATGTTATAATGCCGAAAAAAATAAAAAGTATTGCATTATTTTAGTCAAGTGGTATAATACAAACATAAACATTGGGTGACCCATTAGAGGGTATGCAGAGGAGGTGCTGTATCGTTGTTTTTGAAGTTTTTTTTAGCAATACTGCCCATTTTATGGCTGATAATCGCGTTGAGTGTACTAAAAATTGCAGGTCATAAAGCTTGTTTAATCGCATTGGTGATTACGGCAGTATTAGCAGCAGGTTACTGGAAGTTGAGTCTCGTATGTACTGCGACAGCAGGACTTGAGGGCGTGCTTAATGCATTGTGGCCAATCTGTCTGGTTATTGTAGCGGCATTGTTTACATATAATCTGACGTTGGAAACCGGGGCGATGGAGTTGATTAAAAAGATGCTAGCCAGTGTTTCCGTTGACCAGAGAGTGTTACTTTTAATTATCGGATGGGGGTTCGGTAATTTCATGGAAGGTATGGCTGGATTCGGAACAGCGGTAGCGATTCCGGCATCGATGTTGGCAGCGATTGGTATTAATCCGATTCTTTCGGTTATTGCTTGTTTGGTTGTTAACTCCACACCGACAGCATTTGGTTCTGTTGGAGTTCCGACAGTAACACTTGCATCCGTAACAAATCTTGATGTTTTACAGTTGTCAGGAAATGTTGCATTGATTCAGGTAATTCTTACATTCTTGTCACCGTTCTTTATGGTATTTATCGTTGGAAAGGGATTCAAAGCAATAAAGAGTGTATTGCCAATGATTTTAATTGCTTCTCTTTCATTTACTGTACCATGGTTTATTGCTGCTCAGGTAATTGGATGTGAGCTTCCGAATATCATCGGATCGATTATTTCTATGATCTGTATGGTTGTGGCAGCAAGATTTTTAAATAAGAATCCGGAAGAAGAATACAGAGTAGCATTATCTGGTGAAGAAGAAAGCAGTGGATTTACTGCTTCGGAAGGTGTAAAAGCCTGGAGCCCATTTATTTTAATCTTTTTACTTTTGATGTTTACTTCAACGTTATGTCCGCCAATTCATAATCTGATTGCCGATATAAAGACGACAGTTACTGTGTATGCGGGAGAGAATCCTGGTTCTCTTTCCTTTAGCTGGATTAATACACCAGGTGTTATGATTTTCATCGCCGCAATTATCGGTGGACTGATTCAGGGAGCTTCTTTTGGAACAATGGGAAAAGTTCTTGTAGAAACTCTGAAAAAATACTGGAAGACGATTCTTACGATCTGTTGCGTTATGGCAACAGCAAAGATTATGGGATACAGCGGAATGATTTCTGATATTGCAGCAGCATTAGTTGTTGTAGCAGGTCCGTTCTATCCATTGATTTCCCCATTGGTTGGAGCACTTGGAGCATTTGTTACAGGTTCCGGAACATCTACCTGTGTATTATTTGGTGGATTACAAAGCCAGACAGCGCTCTCTCTTGGACTGAATCCTTCATGGATGGCAGCGGCAAATGTTATGGGAGCCGGCATTGGAAAGATGATCTGTCCACAGGGTATTGCGATTGGGGCCGGTGCGATTGGTGCAGTTGGTTCTGAAAGTGAGATATTAAGAAAAGTATTTAAGTATTTTGTGATTTATGTAGTTATTGCCGGAATTATCTGTTATGCAGGTTCTATGGCAGGATTCTAACCGATGTATTAAGTTAAAGAAATTTTTAAAGAACTTTATTATTTTTTATATAAAGAGGAAATGATTAGGAGGTAGAAATATGTACAATCAGTTGACACCGGAAATTATCGAAGAAATTAAAAAAGTTTCCAATAATGTCTTCATGGGAGAAGAGATTAATCCGGACTATGCGAAGGACGAGATGCCGATTTATGGTACGCATATGCCAGATTTAGCAGTACAGCCACGTTCTACAGAAGAAGTTGCAGCAGTAATGAAGATTTGTTATGAGAATAATATTCCTGTAACGCCTAGAGGAGCTGGTACAGGTCTTGCTGGTGGAGCAGTTCCATTATATGGTGGTGTTTTAATTGATATCTCAAAGATGAATAAGATTAAATCCTACGATATGGAAAACTTCGTTGTTGAAATTGAAGCCGGTGTTCTGTTAAATGATTTGGCAGAGGATTGTCAGTCAAAAGGAATGTTATATCCACCAGATCCAGGTGAAAAGTTTGCATGTGTTGGTGGTAACGTAGCAACAAATGCAGGTGGTATGAGAGCTGTTAAATATGGAGCAACACGTGATTACGTAAGAGCAATGACCGTTGTATTGCCAACTGGTGAGATTACACATCTTGGAGCAACTGTTTCCAAAACATCTTCAGGTTATTCCTTATTAAATCTTATGATTGGTTCTGAAGGAACACTTGGTATTATCACAGAGTTGACATTAAAGATTATCCCAGCACCAAAAGCTGTTGCATCTTTAATTATCCCTTATGAAGACTTAGAGACAGCACTTGCAACCGTACCTAAATTTAAAATGGCTCATATGAATCCACAGGCGATTGAGTTCATGGAGAGAGAAATCGTACTTGCTTCCGAACGTTATGTTGGAAAGTCTGTATTCCCACAGGAAATGGACGGAATTCAGATTGGTGCATATCTTCTTGTTACATTAGATGGTAACAGTGAGGATGAAGTAGATGCATTGATCGAGCAGGCTGCAGAGCTTGTATTAGAAGCGGGAGCAATTGATGTATTAGTAGCAGATACATCTGCTAAGATGAAAGATGCATGGGCAGCACGTTCTTCTTTCTTAGAGGCTATCATGGAAGAGACAAAGCTTCTTGACGAGTGTGACGTAGTTGTACCTGTTAATAAGATTGCAGAATACCTTACATTTGTAAATAAGACCGGAGAAGAATGTGGTCTTGTTATCAAATCCTTCGGACATGCCGGAGATGGAAACCTTCATATTTATCAGTGCTCCAATGATCTGGAAGAAGAAGAGTTTAAGAAGAGAGTAGATAAATTCTTTGACATTATTTATAAAGAAGCAACAAATTGCGGCGGTCTTGTTTCCGGTGAACATGGAATTGGCTCAGGTAAAGTAAAATATCTTGTTGATTCTGTTGGAGAAACAAACATGGCAATTATGGAAGGCATCAAGAGAGTATTTGACCCTAAGATGATTTTAAATCCAGGCAAAGTTTGCTACCGTCTGTAATATTAAGGAGGAAGAAGAATGAATATTTGTGTTTGTATCAAACAAGTACCTGATACTAATGAGATTAAGGTAGATCCAGTTACACATACACTGGTAAGAAAGGGAGTTCCAAGTATTGTAAATCCTTTTGATACCTATGCACAGGAAGTAGGTGTCCGCTTAAAAGAAAAATTAGGCGGCAAAGTAGTTGTTATTTCCATGGGACCAGAACAGGCTAAAGAAGCAATTAAAACCTGTCTTTCTGTAGGAGCTGACGCAGGATATCTTATTTCCAGCAGAAAGTTCGGCGGATCGGATACATTAGCAACAAGCTATATCCTCTCTGAAGCAATCAAGGCAGTAGAGGAAAAAGAAGGATTAAAATTTGATTTAATTCTCTGTGGTAAACAGGCAGTTGACGGTGATACCGCACAGGTTGGACCGGAAATCGCAGAACATCTTGGACTTCCACAGATTACATATGCATTAGACATCATTGAAAAAGACGGAGATATCCAGGTAAAACGTGAATGTGATGAAGGTTACGATATGATTTCTACACAGCTTCCAGCAGTAGTTACAGTAGTTAGACTTCCTTACGAACCTAGATACCCAACCATCAAGAGCAAAATGGCTGCAAAGAAAAAAGAGATTCCTGTTCTTACAGAAGAAGACATTCCTGCAATCAATCTGGAGCGTTGCGGATTAAGTGGTTCTCCAACAAAAGTAAAGAAGACATATACACCGGTAACAGAAAAGAATGGTGTAAAACTTCAGGATATTGAAGCAGAAGATGCAGCAAAACAGGTTGTTAAATTAATTTACGACGCAAAAATTTTGTAAGGAGGACTGAAGAATGAATCTTGCAGATTATAAAAATATTTGGGTTTTTATTGAAACAGAATGTGGTAAGCCAAAAAATGTTGGTTTTGAATTGATCAACGCAGCAAAACCACTCGCACAGGAAAAAGGCTGTGAATTGATCGCAGTTGTTATTGGTAAAGACATTGAAGGTGTTGCAAAAGATGCCATCTGCTATGGTGCAGATTCCGCAATTATCGTTGATGGACCAGAATATGAATACTATACAACAGATGCTTTTGCAAAAGCACTTGTTGCATTAGTAGAAAAATATAAACCAGAAACATTAATGATTGGTGCGACAAACAATGGTCGTGATTTAGGACCTAGAGTTTCTTGTAGATTAAAAACAGGTCTTACTGCAGACTGTACAGCAATCGCAATCGATGAAGAGACAGGAAATGTTGCATGGACACGTCCTACATTTGGTGGAAACCTGATGGCAACAATCATGTGTCCAGAAAACCGCCCTCAGATGGGTACTGTTCGTCCTGCAGTATTTAAAAAAGGTGCTTATGATGAAGCAAAAACAGGTGAGATCGTAAAAGAAGAGATTACGGTAGCAGCAGATGAAATTCGTACAACCCTCATAGAGAGAGTAAAAGAAGTTGCTGAATCTATCAACCTTGAAGAAGCAGAGATTATTGTTTCTGGTGGACGTGGAGTTGGTTCTCAGGAAAACTTCCAGTTATTACAGGATCTTGCCGATGTACTTGGCGCAACTGTTGGATGCAGCCGTGCAGTAGTAGATGCAGGTTGGATGCCACATGCACATCAAGTAGGACAGTCTGGTAAAACAGTTGCTCCGAAGTTATATTTCGCAATAGGTATTTCCGGTGCGATTCAGCATGTAGCAGGTATTTCCGGTGCTGATACGATTGTAGCAATCAATAAGGACCCAGATGCTCCAATCTTTGATGTAGCAGATTACGGAATCGTTGGAAACTTAAATGAAGTAGTTCCAGCGTTAACAGAAGCATTCAAAGCACAGAAAGCTTAAAGCTTGATAGCATATATAGAAAAAAATATTAAAAAGTTTGTCAATGGCCGACCTTCCTTTAACGGAAGGTCAGACCTGAACATATAAAAGCAATATATTAATCAGACAGAGATTTCTAGTACGATATAAAATGAAATAGCCGTCAGATAATAGTATTGTGAATGAAGTCACAGGCAAATTGTTAAAAAAAAATCAAACAAGCAATTATAACAGCAATAATATTTATTGTGGTATTATTTTAAATTCAATATTTTAAATTCAAAATTAAAAAACAATGTGTTAAAAATGACCGGACAGGAGGAAATAGTTATGAATTTTAGACAGGACGAGGAACATCAGGATATATTAGAAATGGTGCATGACTTTGCAGTAAACGAAGTAAAACCTTTAGCTGCTGAAATCGACAGAACAGAAGAGTTCCCAATGAAGAATGTCAAAATGATGGCTGAAATGGGACTGATGGGAATTCCTTTCCCAGAAGAGTACGGCGGAGCTGGAATGGATACATTAGCATATATCCAGACAGTAGAAGAATTAAGTAAATACTGTGCATCTACAGGTGTTATTCTTTCCGCTCATACATCCTTATGTGCAACACCTATTTATCAGTTTGGTTCCGAAGAACAGAAAAAGAAATATCTTCCTAAATTATGTTCAGGTGAATGGATTGGTGCTTTCGCATTAACAGAACCTAACGCTGGTACAGATGCATCAGGCCAGCAGACAGTTGCAGTAGATGCTGGTGACCACTGGGTATTAAACGGATCTAAGATTTTTATTACAAATGCAGGAGCAGCAAATGTATTCTTCGTACTTGCTATGACAGATAAATCTCAGGGAACAAAAGGTATCTCCGCATTTATCGTAGAAAAAGGATACAAAGGATTCTCTATCGGAAAACATGAAGATAAATTAGGTATTCGTGCTTCTTCTACATGTGAACTTATTTTTGAAGACTGTATCGTTCCTAAGGAAAACCTTGTTGGTGAACTTGGAAAAGGTTTCAAATATGCAATGATGACATTAGATGGTGGACGTGTTGGTATTGCAGCACAGGCACTTGGTATTGCAGAAGGTGCATTAGAGGAAACAACAAAGTACATCACAGAGAGAAAACAGTTCGGAAGAAGAATTTCTCAGTTCCAGAATACACAGTTTGAAATGGCACAGATGCGTGCACAGACAGAAGCAGCTAAGCTTCTTGTATATCAGGCAGCATGTGCAAAAGATGATCATGAACCATTCTCACATAAAGCAGCTATGGCAAAACTTGTAGCAGCAAGAAACGCTATGGATGTAACAACACGCTGCTTACAGTTATACGGTGGATATGGATATACAAAAGATTATCCAATCGAGAGAATGATGCGTGATGCTAAGATTACAGAAATTTATGAAGGTACTTCTGAAGTACAGATGATGGTTATCTCTGGATGGATGGGTGTTAAATAAGGAGTTGAGCAGCATGGATATGAAATTACCTTTTTCAACTACCGGTATGATGCTGCATCTTGACGATTCGATGGACTACGAGGTTTTATCCTCGTCCATCGAGTCCATGCCAAAGAGCGATAAGACAGAAGATGAGATCGTTCTTGATGCAATGGCACATCCGATTGGTTCTCCAAAGCTTTCTGAGCTTGCAAAAGGAAAAGAAAATGTAGTAATCATTTGTTCCGACCACACCAGACCTGTTCCAAGTAAACATATTATTCCCTTTATGTTAAAGGAAATCAGAGAAGGTAATCCGGATGCAAAGATCACCCTTTTAATTGCTACAGGATTTCACAGAGCAACAACGAGAGAAGAGTTAGTTGGTAAGTTTGGAGAAGAAATCGTAGATCATGAACATATTGTTATTCATGACAGCCAGGATATGGACGCAATGGAGAACATAGGAACTTTGCCATCTGGGGCCCCTCTTTTGATTAACAAGGTTGCAGCAAATGCAGATCTTCTTGTAAGTGAGGGATTCATTGAAACACATTTCTTTGCAGGTTTCTCCGGAGGAAGAAAGAGCATCCTTCCGGGAGTATCTAGTAAAGTCACAGTGCTTGGAAATCACTGTTCTAAATTTATTGATTCTCCATATAGCAGAACTGGAATTTTAGAAGGAAATCCGATTCATAAAGATATGGTAGCTGCCAGTAAAATGGCACATCAGAAATATATTGTTAATGTAATTATTGACGCAGATAAAAAAGTGGTACACGCCGTTGCAGGCGATGCGATAGAAGCCCATGCCGCAGGATGCAAATTCCTGAAGGATTATTGTCAGGTAGTTCCTAAAAAAGCCGCAGACATCGCTATTTCAACCAACGGCGGATACCCGCTTGACCAGAATATGTATCAGTCCGTAAAAGGAATGACTGCCGCAGAGGCAGCAGCCAAAGATGATGGTATTCTTATCATGGTTTCCAATTGTGGTGACGGACATGGAGGAGAAGGTTTCTATGAAGCTTTGAAAAACTGCTCCAGTCCGGCAGACCTTATGGAAGAAATCTTAAAAGTTCCACAGGATCAGACAAAACCAGATCAGTGGGAATATCAGATACAATGTCGTATCTTAATGCAGCACAAAGTCATCTATGTTATGTGCGAAGAAAATCGTAAGATGGCACAGGAGATGGGATTTGCTGTTGCAAATGATGTAAACGAAGCTCTTGAGATGGCAATAAAAGAAAAGGGAAAAGATGCCCATATTTCAATTATTCCGGATGGAGTTTCCGTTATGGTAAAAAAACCAGAAAATTAATAGTCAAACATGTTTGCTTAATGTGAAATTCATTTTTCGCATTTTGTAGGCGGACCTGCAAATGAGCAGCAGGTCCGCCATTTTTTTTAGTATAAATATTTTCCCTTGTGTTGTTAATATTTTGCACTTGCAAAAAAAGCAGGAATCTTATAAAATAAACTTTTAGAAATAAAGAATGATAAAAATCTAACAGAAAATGTGACGGGGAGGCGACAAAAAAATGAATGAATTTACAGATTTTAAAACCTACAAAATGAAGAATAAAAAGACATACCAATATGTATTTGATTATTTTTCTGAGCAGATTTTGTCTGGTGAATTAAAGATAAATGACAAGATTTTACCAGAAAGAGAAATTGCAGAGAAGCTGGATGTAAGTCGTAATTCCATTCGTGAAGTAATGCATATGTTAGAAATTAACGGACTGCTTGATTGTCGTCAGGGAAGCGGGAACTATATCCGCTGTGAACCGCAGGGATATATGGTACAGTTCATGAATATGGTCATGGCGCTTCATAAGATTGAGTATACAGAAGTATATGATATCCGTATGGGATATGAAACCGTAGCGTTACGGTTAGCGATTAAAAATGCAACAGAAGAGGAAATTGAACAGCTTCATCAGATTTTAATAAAGATGGATGAGGTTGAAGATCCAAAAGAGAGTGGTAGGCTGGATATGGAGTTTCATAACAAGCTGATCGCAGCATCTCATAATCGTCTGATCGTATTATATTCATCAATGATCGCAGAATTGATGAATCGGTTTATCTCAGATTTTCGTGTTCGTATTATGGCAGATCCAAGACAGGCAGAAGCGTTAAGGCGAGCGCACTGGAATATTTATGATTCTTTAGTAGCGAAGGATTTTGTAGCGGGAAGCTTTGCGATGCAGAGACATTTTGATATAGTAGGTGAGAAGCTTGAGTACCTGCAGAAACAATTGGATAATTAAGAGAGAAAACTTCTGTTTATTTTAGCTGACATTGACCGAAATTATGCATTGAGCCGCTTGCGTACGTTTGGCTCGAATTTAAAAATTTCGGTAGAAATAAAGCAAAAATAAACAGAAGTTTTTCTATAAGAAAATGTCTGCTAATAAAAAATGTCTGTTAATTTACCCGATGTAAAAGCAGATATTTCTGCCGGGTAGCCATACCCCCTCGTATATGCCGCTCAGATTTATTGATATCTAAAATATCACGCACCTCTTCAGCGAGATGATGATCGATCTGTGGGAGACGTTCTGTAAGATCTTTATGTACAGTCGATTTACTAACTCCGAATTTTGTAGCAGTCTTTCGTACGGTAGCCTTAGAATCAATAATATATCTTCCTACTTCAATCGCACGTAATTCAATGTAATCTTTCATAATAAAAGTCCTGTCTTAAAATCTTTTTACCATCATATGAAAAAGATAACAAAGACATGCAAAAAACATTTCTGTTTTTGTGTCTATTCTATACTTATCATACGTAACCTACTTCTATTATTTATATGTTCAGTTCACTGCCTTCTGAAAAAAATGATACAAAAAAACACCGTTCTGATGGCTGATAGGAAACGGTGTTCTTGCGAGCAGTCACTATTGAAGGAGGAGGAGTGACTGCTCTATTGGATAATTTAATTGAATAGTTGAGACGAGATGAAATCGTATCACTCATCTTGGCTTAAGTATACCAATTTTCGATAAAAATGTCTATGCATGAGTTTGCCAAGAATAACCGTTTTTTTTCGTTTTTTCTTGGCATTATGAATAAATTGGGTTATATTGCATTGATAGGAGAACAATTATTATAAGCAAAATAACTAATTGTTCCTGAAAACAAACAAAAAACAACGGTTGATAGAGGTAAGGAAGGGGTTTACCTTTGTTTTCCTTTTGGTACAATAAATAAGACGAAATAATGATATAGTATATTCAGAATTACGAGAGTAGCGTTAGCTACGGAGTAATTCGTGACATCATAGTATTATATATAATTATAAATGTAAGAAAGGATTGCATATTAGAAAAAATAGAAAAATGAGAAGACATCAATTGGATACACTGATAAAAAGGGAAAAGATATTTGATAATATTATAGTTCCTTCAGGAACGAAGAAGGAGGCCATAAAAATAATCAGTCGTCTCTGTGCGACACACAGGCTACTAGATGAGAGTACGTTAGAAGAGGCATTTTGGAAGAGAGAGGAATGGGATTCTACGGGATGTGGAGACGGAATTGCAATTCCGCATGCACTTGTAAGGGAAACGAACAAAGTACAGCTTGCAGTGATACGATTTCGCTATCTGATAGAATGGGATGCTTTTGATGGGAAGCCGGTAGGTGTTGCTTTTGCCATCATCGCACCGGAGGAAACCGGGCAGGAGAAATACCTTTCTTTTCTTGCACGTCTTGCCAGAAAGCTTGTGGATGAAGAGTTTATCGAAAGTTTTCGAAAGTGCAGAAATGAAGAGGAAATGTATGAATATCTGCTGTCTGTTTTTTAAATCCCAGATTCGATATAGAGTATATAGAGAGAATCAGATATAAAACAGATATAGAATAGATGTAGATACTAAGTGAAATTTATTGAGTGAGAATTTATAGAGAGAAAGTTTAAAAGTATGAAAATAGTTGGAGTTACAAAGTGTCCGACCGGAATAGCACATACCTATATGGCAGCGGAGCGGTTAGAAAAGACAGCGGCGAAGCTTGGTTATGAGATTAAGGTGGAAACACAGGGGTCACAGGGAACAGAGAATAAACTTACCAGAAAAGAAATTGCAAAAGCGGACTATGTGATCATAGCAGCAGATGTCAGTATTGATGAGCCAGAGCGTTTTAATGGTAAGAAAGTATTTAAAACGAGGATTAAACCGGTATTGAAAAATACAGAGAATATTTTTGAACGGTTAGAAGAAGAATATTTTATTATGGGTGGTATAGATGCTGTGCAAGAGTGTGACCTAAAAGACAGTGATGCTGAAAATGCCGGAAATATGATAGAACATTCTGATAAAAAAGAATCTACAGATATATTAGGACAGCTTATGAATGGTGTATCCTATATGATTCCGTTTGTAGTTGTCGGAGGTCTGCTCGTATCATTATCATTATCTTTTGGAGCAACGACTTCACCAGATGGAGAGGTTGTTTTTCTTGGGATATGGGATAAAGTGCATCAGATTGGCGCACTTGCCTTCACATTAATGTATCCGATCCTGGCGGGCTTTATTGCATTTTCTATCGCAGGAAGAGCAACACTTGCCCCGGCAATGATCGGAGCAATGGTTGCAATGAATGAAGAGATTCTTGGAACAAAGGCAGGGACCGGCTTTATGGGATGTATTATTGTCGGCTATTTCGTCGGATATCTTGTGAAATGGATGAACAGCTGGCATGTAGTAAAAGAATTTAAGCCGATGATGCCAATATTTATTATTCCTCTTACAGGAGTGATAACAGTATCGGCATTATTTATTTTTGCGATTGGAAAACCCGTTGCAATGATGATGGAGGTACTAAATACCATGCTGGTACAACTGGCGGCGAATCCTTCTAGTGCAATTATACTTGGCATCGTGCTTGGTGCGATGATAGGAGTGGATATGGGCGGACCTGTTAATAAGGTAGCTTTCTTTTTTGGAGTAACGTCTATAGCCCAGGGAAATCTTCAGATTATGGGGATTGTGTCTACTTCTATAGCCGTAGCTCCGTTATCGATGGGGATAGCGGCGCTTATCGGAAAAGAGAAGTTTACGGAGGAAGAAAAAAATGCAGGATTTTATACGATATTTATGGGAATTATAGGAATCAGTGAAGGTGCGATTCCTTTTGCTGCGTCCGATCCAATTCATGTATTGCCAGCTACCATTGCAGGATCAGCAGTTACCGGAGCTTTTTCGGCAGCATGTGGGATAACTTCTGCAGTTCCACATGGAGGGCTGGTTGTTGCTTTATTTAAAGCGACAAATTATATGTCACTGTATTTGCTAAGTGTAATTTTAGGTACAGCCGTATCTGCAGCAATTGTACTGGCATTTAAGAAAAAGCAGAATTGCAGGTAAAAAAGAATACTAAAAGAATACTATCTATACTATCTAATGTAAAAAAATGAAAAAAGAAGAGTACTATTTTGCTGTTTTTTCAAAGAAAATACTCGTTTCTATATTGAAATTGCAAGGGAAATGAAATAAAATCTTAAGTTAAGCACATCTTTTGTTCAAAAATAAGTCAAACTATGCGTTTTACATTTTTGAATGATCTGATAAAATTTTAGTGAGTGAGGAGTGATTCGTAAACATGAGATTCACAAGACGGGATATGATGATGATAGAGTATTTGAGAGATTATGAAGTACTCGAACTAGATTCTATGTCAGAATATCTGGGAGTATCTGTAAAGACTCTGAAAAATCAACTGAAGGAACTGGCGGAAATGCTGAAAGAATTTGGAGTGGATATCCGATTTGTTTCCGGTAATCAGTTGATGGTCAGGGGACATGAGAAGTTTGCGGAAGTGATGAGTGTGAGCATCCCTCGCTTTGAGATGGAATTTGAAAGAAGATTCCTTTTACTTCTGGTACTGCATGATAATTTCCTGACAATACAGGAAATTGCAGATGAGCTTCTGGTAAGCAAGTCTTACGCAGAAAAGCATTTGGCATCGATTATGAAGAAGTATCCGGAAGATATCCAGGCACAGCGGCATTATGGCATCCGCTATGCAGCATCCCAGAATAAAAGAAGAGAAGTATTCGTTAAGATACTGTTTCCGTATTTGTTTGGGGAAGATTATATTGTGGCTTTAGAGCAGTTTGACAGTCTTCATTTTCCACTGTTTCATTATTTTACGAGGAAGCAGATGGAGAGGACGAGAGGAGCAGTTTTACAGCTTCAGGGATTAGAATGGTTTCAGCTTACCGATGAGTCGCTGCAGCAGCTTTTTCTTTATATTTTGTTTCTTGTCCGTCATGCAGACAGCGGGAATACAGAAAGACCGGCTGCGATACAGGAAGACTTCATTAATACGCAGGAATTTGACGGATTGTTTGAATGGATTCCTGGCTGGTGTCAGGAATTTGGTCTGCCCGATTCAAAAGAAGAACTGCGCTATATGTATACACTGCTGTTATCGCTTCGTAAACAAAAAATTGCCTGTCAGGATCAGATTATGGAGAAAATGAGACATCCAATTCAGGAAATCCTTAAAGGAATTGCGGAGAGGCTCAGTGTGGATTTTTGTAATGATGAAGATCTTGTTGAGGGATTGTCTTCCCATATTTATACAACGATTCTCAGAGGAAATCATCTGGATATTGAAACGGATGCGTATATGGTAAAGTCGATGAAACGTCAGTATCCTTTTGGATTTGAAATGGCAGCAATCGCGGCAGATTACATCGCAGATATGTATAATCTGTCTATGAAGGAAAATGATCTTATCTATCTTGCCATTCATTTTCAGGCAGCAATCGAAAGAATGAAAGATGAAGGGGAAAAGACAAAAATTATCATTGTCTGTCATTTTGGAGCAGCGGCAGCAAGAATAATTCGATCAAAAATCGAAAGAAAGCTTGTTGGTGTGAAAGTAACAGGAATGTATTCCTTACAGGAATTTAAATCCCTTTCTCATTTAGATTGTGACTGCATTGTGACAACCGAACGCATTTTAAAAGCGGACTTTCCAATCATTTATATTTCTATGGCTCTTTCAGAGCGTGAGATGCGAAAGATTGAGGAAGGAATCAAGGAAATTCAGGTAAACCATTTATTGGAATTAAATATATTAGAAGCAATTATTCTTCCTATAGAAGAAAAAAATATGGAATCTGCTATAAGAGCAATGGTACAGCCATTGCAGGAAGAAGATTTCGTGACGGAAGAATATATGCAGTCAGTCCTCAGCAGAGAGGAAATGTCTTCCACAAGTCTTAATTACATTGCCCTGCCACATGGGAATCCGGCAATGGTACAAAATACAAGACTGGTAATCGGAAGAATGAATCAGCCGCTTTTGTGGGATGATTCTAAAGTAAGCTGTGCGTTTTTATTTGCGGTATCCGCAGAAATGCTCAGGGAAAAACCAATACTTTTTAATACATTTTACCGGACAATGGCAGATCCGAATGTAGAGGAGAGTATTAAAAAACTTCAGATGGAAAAGAATCTTCCGGATGAGGTTTTCAGACAAAAGCTGTTTCATATTTTGAGATAGAGTAACTAATAATTTCTAACAGGAGAGGAAAGGATGTGAAGTTAACATGGTAGGAATTATTCTCGCAACCCATGGCAATTTTGCGACCGGTATCCAGCAGTCTGCTTCCATGATTTTTGGAGAACAGCCAAACGTGGCAGCCGTAACACTGCAGCCAAATGAAGGACCGGATGATGTGAGAAAGAAAATGGAAGAAGCAGTTGCATCTTTCGAAGATCCGCAGCAGGTGTTAATCCTCGTTGATTTATGGGGTGGAACTCCATTTAATCAGGCAAATGGTCTTATTGCAGGTCATGAGGATACATGGGCGATTGTTGCCGGTCTTAACCTGCCGATGCTTATTGACGCTTATGCTTCCCGTATGATGATGGATACAGCGCAGGAACTTGCTGTACAGATTTCAGGAAGTGCAAAAGAAGGTGTCAGAATTTACCCAGAAAGCTTAGAGCCAAAGGAAGAGAAAAAAGCAGCAGCGGTTTCCGATGGACAGCCAAAGGGTGCATTACCGGAAGGAACTGTAGTAGGAGATGGAAAGATTAAATATGTGCTTGCACGTATCGATTCCCGTCTGCTCCATGGACAGGTAGCAACAGCATGGACAAAGACTACAGGACCAAACAGAATTATCGTTGTATCTGATGGAGTAGCTCATGATGATCTTCGTAAGAGTATGATTCGTGAAGCAGCGCCTCCAGGGGTAAAAGCAAATGTAGTTCCGGTAAGCAAGATGATCCAGGTAGCAAAGGATACTCGTTTTGGAAATACAAAGGCTCTGTTATTATTTGAAACACCACAGGATGCTCTTGCAGCAATCAAGGGTGGAGTAGATATTAAGGAACTTAACATTGGTTCTATGGCTCACTCTGTTGGCAAGGTAGCAGTCAGCAAAGTATTATCTTTAGATGAAAAAGATATTGAGACTTTTGAAGAACTGAAGAAGTTAGGCGTTAAGTTTGATGTTCGTAAAGTTCCAAGTGATTCTCAGGATAACATGGATGAGATCCTGAAAAAAGCAAAAGCTGAATTAGCAAAATAGTATTTAACAATTAATATTAGGAGGAAACGTCATGTCAATTATTTCAATGATCTTAGTTGTTATAGTTGCCTTTCTCGCTGGTATCGAAGGTGTTGTTGATGAATTCCAGTTCCATCAGCCTTTGGTAGCATGTACATTGATTGGTCTGGTAACAGGCAATCTTGAGGCAGGTATTGTTCTTGGTGGTAGTCTTCAGATGATCGCTCTTGGATGGGCTAACATCGGAGCTGCTGTAGCACCGGATGCAGCTTTAGCATCTGTTGCATCTGCTATTATTCTTGTTCTTGGTGGACAGGGAGTTAAAGGTGTAAGTACAGCGATCGCTGTAGCTATCCCTCTTGCTGTAGCAGGTTTATTCTTAACAATGGTTGTTCGTACTCTTTCTGTAGCATGTGTTCACCGTATGGACGCTGAAGCTGAAAAAGCAAACTTCAAGGGTATTGAATTATGGCACATCATTGCCATCTGTTTACAGGGACTTCGTATTGCAATCCCTGCAGCATGTCTTCTTGCAATCCCTACTGAAACAGTACAGAACTTCTTACAGTCTATGCCAGCATGGTTAACAGATGGTATGTCCATCGGTGGTGGTATGGTAGTAGCCGTTGGTTATGCAATGGTTATCAACATGATCGCAACAAAAGAAGTTTGGCCATTCTTCGCAATCGGTTTCTGTCTGGCAGCTATTTCAGACCTTACACTGATCGCACTTGGTGCAATCGCTCTTGCAATCGCATTCATTTACATCAACTTATCTGAAAATGGTGGAAATGGAAACGGTGGCGGAAACGTTGGTGATCCACTCGATGACATTTTAAATGACTATTAAGAAGTAAGGAGGGTATAGAAATGGCAGAAGAAAAAATTACTTTATCAAAAAAAGATCGTCGATCTGTTGCACTCCGCTCTACTTTCCTTCAGGGTTCATGGAACTATGAACGTATGCAGAACGGTGGATGGTGTTTCGCCATGATTCCGGCGATTAAGAAACTGTACACAAACAAAGAAGATCAGAAGGCAGCTTTAAAGAGACACCTTGAGTTCTTCAACACACATCCATATGTAGCTTCTCCTGTACTTGGTGTAACACTTGCCTTAGAAGAAGAAAAAGCAAACGGTGCGCAGGTAGATGACGCAGCTATTCAGGGTGTAAAAGTAGGTATGATGGGACCTTTAGCCGGTGTTGGTGATCCAGTATTCTGGTTTACTGCTCGTCCAATGCTTGGTGCGTTAGGTGCATCTCTTGCCATGGGCGGAAGCATCTTAGGACCAATCTTATTCTTCGTATTATGGAACGTGATCCGTTGGGCATTCATGTGGTATACACAGGAATTTGGTTACCAGGCTGGTAGCAAGATTTCTGAAGACCTTTCTGGAGGACTTTTACAGAAAGTAACAAAGATTGCATCTATTCTTGGTATGTTCGTACTCGGTTCGTTGATTGAACGATGGGTAAGTATCAACTTTACTCCAGTTGTATCAAAAGTAACATTAAGTGAGGGTGCTTACATTGACTGGAAGAGCCTTCCAGCAGGAGCAGAAGGTATTAAGACAGCACTTTCCCAGTATGCTTCCGGAATGGCTTTAGATCCTACAAAGGTTACAACATTACAGGACAACTTAAATTCCTTAATCCCAGGTCTTATGCCATTATTACTGACACTGTTATGTATGTGGTTACTTAAGAAGAAAGTATCTCCGATCGTAATCATCCTTGCATTGTTTGTAGTAGGTATTTTAGGACATGTAGTAGGTATTCTGTAATTTAAGTTTAATTAAAGCGGAATAAACAATACAAAGGGGGCTGTGACAAAAATATTTCCGATATTTTTGCACAGCCCTTGCTATGTTATGTATACAAAGGAGGATGCATAATGGCACAATCACTCAATACTAAAGTGGATCTGGTTATGGATGCCACTTCCTTTCACGGAATGAATAATTACGGAAAAATTATGATTGGCGACAGAGGTTTCGAATATTATAACGAAAAAAAGATGAATGACTATATCCAGATTCCATGGGAAGAGGTTGATTATGTCATAGCATCTGTTATGTTTAAGGGCAAATATATTCCTCGCTTCGCCATTCAGACAAAAAAAAGCGGAACCTTTACCTTTGCAGCAAAGAAACCAAAAGAACTTCTTCGTGCGGTAAGAAATTATGTTCCATCTGACCATATGGTTCGCTCCTTAAGCTTTTTTGACGTGTTAAAAAGAGCTTTTAAAAAGTAAATATCAGTGACATCAAGTTAGGGACAAAATACCTTTTGACCTTAACATTTTATGATGGAAGTATTATAATGATTCTGATTGAAACGATTCAGAAAACTTAAAAGTACTTTTTGCTAAAAGGAGAACGAAGATGGCAATTTTAAAATTAAAACCAAGCGGAAAAGATTACATTTGGGGTGGACATAAACTTGTAGATAACTACGGAAAAGAAATGACAGGTGACAGACTCGCAGAAACGTGGGAATTATCCTGTCATCCAGATGGTCCAAGCTTTGTTGCAAATGGCGAAGATGCCGGAAAGACATTAAGACAGTATATTGAGGAACATGGAAAGAAAGTACTTGGAACAAACTGCGAGCGTTTTGAGGACTTTCCAATTTTAACAAAATTCATTGATGCACAGGATAACCTTTCAATCCAGGTACATCCAGATAACGAGTATGCCTTAAAAAATGAAGGGCAATATGGCAAAACTGAAATGTGGTATGTAGTGGATGCAGAAGAAGGTGCTTATCTCTATCATGGATTTAAAAAAGAAATCAGCAAAGACGAATTTGCAAAAAGAATTGAAGAAGACACTCTTCTTGAAGTGTTGAATAAAGTACCGGTCCATAAAGGAGATGTATTCTTTATCGAAGCCGGAACCATTCATGCAATCGGTAAGGGACTTATTATTGCAGAAATTCAGCAGAACTCTAACGTAACGTATCGTGTATATGATTACGGAAGAGTTGGAAAGGACGGAAAGAAGAGAGAACTCCACATCGAGAAAGCTTTGGACGTAACGAATCGTGCACCGGCGAAAAAGGATGGAAGCCATTATCCACATATCGCAGACTGTGATTATTTTACAGTAGATAAGCTTAACCTCGATGGTAAAACCTTTAACAAAATGGAGGGAACTGTTTCGGAAAAATCCTTCTTAAGCATTCTTGTACTTGACGGCGAAGGAGAAATTACCAGTAATGGTGAGTGTGTATCCTATAAAAAGGGAGACAGTATTTTTCTTACCGCCGGAAGCGGAGAATATAGCGTAGAAGGTGTGTGTGATGCACTTTTAACTACAATAAGAGAATAGGGAATTCTGGTTTGCCGCAGGCAAGGTAGACGCTCCTAAGAGAGCTGTTTTTTGGCTGTTGGAAAGAAATCAGAATTTTATGTCGAGAGATTTGAGGATTTTTCAGAGGATTACGATTTTATGAAAGTATAGTATAATAGCAAAAGTATAGTACTCTCATTCGCATTTCCTGATTCTCCATCACTAATTTGTGGGAGTAGAATACACAGAAGCAGAGAAAAAATTGTAAGTTAAGACTTAGAAAGAACAGAAGTCTCGAAGCTCCTAATATGTAAAAATGCGCCTTAGAGCAAGCTCTTAATGCGGACGAGCATTAAGAGTGCAGTGATACGAAGCATTTTTACATATTAGAGGTTTCGGGACTTCGTCTATTTATTCCCACCTCCTCACTAATTTAAAATAATTTATTGACATAAAGCGTAAAAGTTGCTATACTGTAAACCATATTAAGACTGTAGGAAAATCGTTGAACAAAAGTAGTACCTTTTATCCACAGCATACCAGAGAGTCGGGTCAGGTGGAAGCCGATATGTGAGGGAAGAGGGAATGGATTTGGGAGATGCAAGGTGAAAGTAACAGTAGCTGATGCCGCGTCCTCGCGTTACAGGGGTAGGATATCGATGGGAGTTATAAGAGAGCTTTTGTCCGTATCGGATTTAGAGAGAATAACATAGAATTATCTGGAAGAATCTTTGTATATGTTGTCTGGCACATCTTAGGCAGAGTGGATGGCAGGAAATGATTTTTTAAGAATGATTTTAAGTGATTAATTAAGGGTGGCACCGCGGAATATTTCGTCCCTGACGTTTTTTATGAACGTCAGGGATTTTTTTATACTATTTTATCGCCTACAGAAAGAAGGGAGTACATATGAAGCGTATAAGAAGGGCATACAGTAAAACAGTCAGTCTTATTGATGAGACAGCAGTACAGATTTATGGAAGTTTTGTAGGGAAGAGAAGAGGATTTCTTCTTGAGAGTTACGATAAAAATAACGGGCGGTATGTTTTTATAGGCAAGGACCCGGAAGAGGTCATTACAAGTAAAGAAAACGGGCTGCTTATTGCAAGGGCAGATGGCATAACAAAAGAACTTAACGGGAATCCGGTGGATCTTTTAAAAGAGTATTACAGTGATTTTGAAATCCATAAGGATGATGAACAGCTTGCGTTTACAGGCGGTCTTGTCGGTGGTCTTGGCTATGATTTTGTAAGGTATAAGGAGGAGCTGCCGGATAAGAATCCGGATGAGATTGGAATTAGTACGATTTCATTGATGCTTGTTACAGAGTTTTTATCTATTGACCATTTCGCAGAAACAATGACAGCGGTTGTTGTGGAGGATGATACAGAAGCAGGAAGAAAGCAATGTTACGCTGTGAAGAAATGGTGAAGGAAGCATTTGAGGATATCCGGAAAGATGAGAAGTCAGAGTTTTTGCCGGATGGAAAGATTATAAAGCAGTCGGATACTTTAGAAGAATATAGTGAAAAAGTAAATAAGATTAAACAGTATATTATAGATGGACATGTATTCCAGACGGTACTTTCCCAGAGATGGACGATTGAGACGAAACAGAAAGGTTTTGATCTGTATAAAGAATTAAGAGAGATCAATCCTTCTCCGTATATGTATTATTTTAATTTTGAACAGTTTGAGATTATCGGAAGTTCTCCAGAGATGATTGTTAAGCAGAAGGATAATAAGGTATTGACCTGTCCGATTGCGGGAACAAGACCTCGTGGAAAAAATGAGGAAGAAGATCAGCTGCTTGCGGATGGATTGATGAAAGATCCAAAGGAGAAAGCGGAGCATGTGATGCTTGTTGACCTTGCAAGAAATGATATGGGGCGCATCGCAGAGTTTGGAACGGTAAAGGTAAGAGATTTCATGCATATTCAACGATATTCGCATGTAATGCACATTGTTTCGCTGGTAGAGGGAAGAAAAAAAGGGGAGTTTCATCCGCTTGATCTTGTAAATGCCTTCCTTCCGGCAGGAACTTTAAGTGGAGCGCCGAAGGTAAGGGCGATGGAGATTATTGATGAACTGGAATCCGTAAGAAGAGGACTTTACGGTGGAGCGATCGGTTATATTGATTTTAACGGCGATATGGATTTCTGTATTACGATACGAACGATGATTAAAAAAGGGGATAAGGTTTATATTCAGGCAGGAGCAGGTATTGTAGCAGATAGTGATCCGGAAAGTGAATATAACGAATGCTGCAACAAAGTAAGGGCGCTTGCCAAGGTATTAGTTCGGGAGGAAAATTTATGATATTGCTGATTGATAATTATGATTCTTTTACTTACAACTTATATCAGTATATGGGAATCTTTGAAAAAGACATTAAGGTTGTTCGAAATGATAAGATGACGATAGAAGAAATAGAACAGTTAAATCCGGATAGAATCGTTCTTTCACCGGGACCGAAAAGTCCGAAAGAAGCAGGAATATGCATAGATGTCGTAAAACATTTTTATCAGAAAAAGCCGATTCTTGGTATCTGCCTGGGACACCAGAGCATCGGAGCAGCATTTGGAGCTGAAATTGTTCATGCAAAGGAACTGATGCATGGAAAACAGTCTTTGATCACACAAGATGGAAGGGGAATTTTTGAAGGGATTCCAAGTCCGGTGTATGTGGCAAGATATCATTCTCTTGCGGTAGATGAAAAGACACTGCCGGATGTTTTTGAAATATTGGCAAGAACAGAAGATGGAGAAATTATGGCGATGCAGCATAAAGAATATCCGTTAATTGGAATTCAGTTTCATCCGGAATCTATTTATACCGATCATGGCAAAAAGATGATAGAGAATTTTTTGAAATTATGATAAGGATTTATGACAAAAAAGAGGTGACATAAAAGCGATGATTTTAGATGTAATTGTAGAAGATAAGAAAAAGAAATTAAAAGAGCATAAAAACCGCATCAGTGAAGAAAAAATGAAAGAGCTTGCACTTTCCTGTGAAAGAAAAAGTATTTCTTTTTATGAAGCGCTGGCAAAGCCGGGACTATCTATTATCGGAGAGTTTAAAAAGGCTTCTCCAAGTATGGGAAAGATAGAGATGACGATGGAGCTTACCGACAGAATTGATGAATATAATGAGTCAGTAGATGCCATTTCCTGTCTGACAGAAGAAGACCATTTTCTTGGAAATATAGAATATTTCAAAGAAATCAGAAAGATTTCACCACTTCCGATGATACGAAAGGATTTCATCATTGACCCATACCAGATTTATGAGGCAAAGGTAATCGGAGCGGATTGTATCCTTTTGATTGCGGCAATTCTTTCGGATGATCAAATGAAAGAATATTATAAGCTTGCGGCTGAACTTGGTATGGATGTGTTAGTAGAAACACACGATGAAGAGGAAATGGAACGGGCATTAAAAATCCATCCAAAGATTATTGGTGTAAATAACAGGAATTTAAAGGATTTTACGATTTCTCTTGAAAATACAAAAAGACTTCGTACGATGGTTCCGGAAGGAACAGTATTTGTTTCAGAAAGTGGTGTGACAACAAAGGAACATATCGCATTTTTAAAAGAGTGCAAAGTGGATGCCCTGTTGATCGGAGGCGCCTTTATGTTATCGGAACATCCAAAAGAGCTGGCGGCAGATTGGAAGGCTTTATATGACAAAAATTAAAATATGTGGAATGACTTGTGAGGAAGATATTAAAGCAGTGAACAAGTATTTGCCGGATTATATTGGGTTTGTTTTATTTTTTCCGAAAAGTAAACGAAACATTTCGATAAAACAGGCAAAAGATCTGCTTGCAAAAGCAGATAAACGAATAAAAACAGTAGCAGTCGTTGTCTCACCGACAATAGAACAACTACTGCAGATTGAAGAAGCTAGATTTGATTACATTCAAATTCATGGAACTATGACCAAAGAAGTCTATGAACAGTGTACGCTTCCGATTTTAAGAGCATTTAATATTTCCAATCTGGAAAAGTTAGAAAAATATGAAATAAAAGATAAAATCAAAGGGTATGTATTTGACAGCAAGAATCCAGGAAGTGGGGAGACATTTGACTGGAAACTGCTTGATCATATCAGACAAAAACAAAAAACAGTGATTTTCCTTGCGGGAGGAATCGATGAAAACAATGTAAAACGGGCCATTTCTGAAGTTGCCCCGGATGTGATCGATTTAAGTTCCGCAGTAGAAAAAGTAAGTAAAGATGGAGCTTTTTTTGGAAAGGATCCGGAAAAAGTAAAAACAATAATAACAATAGTACATGGTCAATAAAAGATAAAACAGGAATATTGACCGGAAAAGGCGGCGTGACAAAGGCTCATGCCGCAGTAAAAGAAAGGACTTTATTATGCAGAATAAGAAATATGGTGAATACGGTGGACAATATGTAGCAGAATCTCTGATGAATGTTTTAAAAGAATTAGAGTCAGCATATAATGAGGCGATTAATGACCCTGAATTTATTAAAGAATATCATTATTATTTAAAGGAATATGTAGGCAGAGAAACGCCACTTTACTTTGCAGAAAAGCTTTCGAAAAAGTATGGTACAAAGATTTATTTAAAACGTGAAGATTTAAACCATACCGGCGCCCACAAAATTAACAATGTAATTGGTCAGATTCTTTTAGCGAAGCGTATGGGTAAGAAAAAAGTAATCGCAGAGACAGGAGCTGGCCAGCATGGTGTGGCAACAGCGACCGGAGCAGCTCTTTTTGATATGGAGTGTACGGTATTCATGGGCGAAGAAGATATGGAACGTCAGGCATTAAATGTGTTCCGTATGGAGATGCTTGGAACAAAAGTGGAATGTGTAAAGAGCGGAAGCCGCACATTAAAAGATGCAACAAATGAAGCAATCCGTACATGGGCAAAAAATGCAGAAGATACTTTTTATATCATTGGTTCAGCCGTAGGTCCGCATCCATATCCTCAGATGGTAAAAGAATTCCAGAGGGTTATCAGCGTAGAGACAAAAAAACAGATTCTTGAAAAAGAAGGAAGACTTCCGGATTGTGTCCTTGCCTGCGTAGGCGGTGGCTCAAACTCCATCGGAATGTTTGCAGAATTTATTGATGAAAAAGACGTAGAATTAATCGGTGTTGAAGCAGCAGGCTTTGGAATTGAGACAGGAAAACATGCTAGCGCCTTTGCTTCCGGAAAAGCAGGGGTTCTTCATGGGATGCGTTCTTATCTGCTCCAGGATGATGATGGAAATATTCAGATTGCAAGTTCGATCTCCGCAGGCTTAGATTATCCGGGAGTCGGACCAGAACATGCATATCTCCATGATAGCAAAAGAGCAACTTATGTTTCAATCACAGATGATGAGGCAATGCAGGCACTCAAAGAACTTTGTCGTGAAGAAGGAATCATACCAGCAATCGAGAGCGCACATGCGATCGCTTATGCATTAAAAAAAGCAAAAACAATGAATGAAGACCAGATTATGGTAGTAAATCTTTCAGGGCGGGGAGACAAAGATGTACATACTATTGCAGAGTATTTTAAAGAAAAATAGAAAAGAAGAATAGAAAAAAGAAATAGAAAAGAGAAATAGAGACAAAAAGATTCCAAGAGTATAGTATTCTCACAGGGAGGACAGAAAACATGAATCGTATTGAAAAAAGAATGGAAGAATTACAACAAAAACATGAAAAAGCATTTGTAACATATATGACAGCCGGTCTGCCGGATATGGAAGGAACGAAAGCATTAATAAAAGCACAGGACGAGGCAGGGATTGATATTATCGAGCTTGGAATACCGTTTTCAGATCCAACAGCAGATGGTCCGGTTATTCAGGATGCATCTTATCGTTCCATCTGTAAAGGAACAAACGTAAAAGGTGTATTTGCTGCCGTAGAGGAAGTAAGAAAAGATTGTGAAGTACCTATCGTATTTATGATGTACTATAATACAATTCTTTATTATGGGGTGGAAGCATTTGCTAAGAAATGTGCGGAAACTGGCGTAGATGGTCTCATCATCCCCGATCTTCCAAAAGAGGAACAGTTTGAGCTGGCAGAGGCACTTGAACACACAGAAAATGCTCCAATCCTCATTCAGCTTGTCGCACCGGTATCCGCAGATAGAATTCCTATGATCTTAGAAAATGCAAGAGGATATGTATATTGCGTATCTTCCATGGGCGTAACTGGACAGGCGGCACATTTCCATAAAAACGTAAGAAACTATCTGGAAAATGTAAAAACGGTATCAAAGATTCCTGTCATGATGGGATTTGGAATCCGCACCGCAGGGGATGTAGCCGGATTAAAAGATACGATTGATGGCTGCATTGTCGGAACACATTTTATTGAACTTATGGAAGAAAACGGTTATAATCTGGATGTGGCAAAAGAATATATCCGTACATTCAAGAAGGAATTAAACGCTTAGAATATTTTTGCAAATGGACAAAGACAAGAAAGTGGCATATAATAAATGCGGCTTTTTTGTTTTTTCATAAATTCTAAATGGATTGTAAAATGATATAAATAAAAGAACATCGAATAAAGAATATCTAGTTAAAAGAACATCTAGTTAGGAAAGGAGCAAGTTACTGTTTATAACTTTTTATGAGTTTTCAGTAGTAGATGAATTAGGACAATGAAAAAAGAAGTAAAAACAAATGTAATGCGTATTCTTGAAAAAGAAAAGGTAGATTATGAGGCACATTATTATCCGCATGGGAAAGAAGCAGTGAATGGCGTGACGGTAGCAGAACTTACCGGACAAAATCCTGACTATGTTTTTAAAACACTTGTAACTGTAAGTAATAAAAAGGAATACTTTGTGTTTGTTATTCCTGTAGCGGAAGAACTTGACTTAAAAAAAGCTGCCAAAGCAGTTGGAGCAAAATCTATCGAGATGATTCATGTAAAAGATATTAATAAAATTACAGGATACATTCGTGGCGGCTGCTCTCCGGTTGGCATGAAAAAACAGTTTGTTACAACATATCATGAAACAGCACAGAATAATCCTGTGATTATGGTAAGTGGAGGAAAGATTGGAACACAGGTTGAATGTAAACCAGATGAACTGTTAAAGATTACGAAAGGACAGTACGCAGATATTTGTAAAGATTGATCTTTCCACAAACAGCTATTTTAGCTGTGACAAAGCATAAAAAAAGAAACGGCACCTTTTAGATATGGTCATATAGTATCTAAGAGAATGTCGTTTCTTTTTTCTATCTTAAAAACAGTTTTTAATAATGTCTGGATCAAGTCCATTTTTACAGGTTGCTTTTCCTACTGCAAAGTACAGGACTGCTCCGGCAAGAAGCCCCCATACGACAGCATTAATTCCGGCAACATGTACATTATAATAGCAGAATACATAGGTGGCGGCGGCACCGATCGAACTGCTGACAGCCGCCTGTTTCGTTCCTTTTTTCCAGAATAGTCCGCCGATAAGAGGCCAGAAGAAGCTGCATTCCAGACCGCCTAAGGCAAATAGATTCAGGAAGAAAATGATATCCGGCGGGTTGATCGTAAGTAAAATAACGATAACGCCGAAGGCGAAAGTAACAAGTGTGCTTAACTTTCCGACATTTTTATTATAGGAAGCCACCTTTACCGGGTCATCTTTTACAACATAGTTACGCCATAAATCTTTCACGATCGCAGCGGAAGCAAGAATCAGAAGCGAGTCGGCTGTAGACATTACAGCAGCCATCGGAGCGGCAAGGAATGTTCCAGCAAGACCGACTGGCATAATCTTTTGAACAATGTATGGGATAAAGTAATCAGAGGTTGGAAGATTACTTGTATCCACTAATGCACCTGCCCATGTACCGGCCATATGCATGCCGACAATGATAAAACTACAGGTGATTGCTCCGATCCACATAGCGGAATGAAGGCTCTTCGTGTTCTTAAAGCCCATCGCGCGGACAGCAGTCTGCGGAAGTCCGAGCGTACCAAAACCGACAAGAACCCAGAAGCTAAGCAGAGTACCAGGAGTATATACAGAGAAAAGATCGTCATACACACCGGGAAGATTCTTCGCAAGTCCTGCATCAATTCCGGCAAGTCCTCCCCCTGCTTTTAATACAAAGAAAATAAACAAAAACGTACCGATGCACATAATAATTCCCTGAATCGTATCTGTGATAGCAACGGCACTGAAGCCGCCAAAAGAAGTATAAATAATAACGACTGCGCCAAAAATCAACAGAGAGACGACATGATCAAGCCCGGTAATAGAAGAAATCAAAGTCGCTCCGCCGGTAAACTGTCCGATCATCTGTGCCATAAAAAATGCGACCATAAGTAAACTGGTAATAATAACTAAAGCATCACTTTTATAACGTGCCTTCAGATAACCGACAACGGTAACGGCACCAGTTCTTCTTGAGACCATTGCCAGCTTATTACCGAGCACACCTAAAACTAAAAATGTAACCGGGACCTGCACTGTAGCAATCCATGCCTGTGCGTATCCATAAGTAAGTCCTGCGGCACCTGGACCGGATATAAAAGAACTGACGGAAGTGTAAGTTGCCATAGTGGTCATAGCTAAAAGAAGACCATTCATATTTCTCCCGCCAATAAAAAACTTTTTCTCAGAGGATACATGCTGTTTACTTCCCTGCCGTTTGCTGAATACAATACCGATAATCGCATTTAAAGCAAGGTAAATAACAAAAATACCAAGAATGACTTTCTGATCTGCAGACATTATTCTTCTCCCTCCTCTTCATCATCATATTCAAAATCAATAAATACATGCTTTAACAAATACCATACCCCAAGTAAAGAGAGTACGATCGTACCTAACGTTGACACACTGAACCATGCTGGCATACCGAGAAAGTAAAGACCACTTTCGTTTAGTAAAAATGCACTTAAAATATGCCATGCACAGCAGATGGCAACAACAACTAATGTTCCACGAATTTCGCGGATACACTGTTCGTGTTTCTCCTGTTTCGTTAAATTCTTCATCTTTCAATCTCCTTAAATTAAAGGTCAGAGTCGTAAAAAAGATATCTGCCACAAATATTATCGTATAAAAAAGAAAGAAAATCAATAAAATTACGAAGGAATCTCTTTATTGGACGATTGCCTTTAGATATCTATTGAAAAAATACAGAATATGAGATATTATTTTACGACAAAGAAAAACTGTTAAGAAAAAGAATAAAAAAATTAAGAAAAATAAGACAGAGAAAGGAAGATATCTATGAAAAGTATTTACAAGAAAAAGGTACAACTGTTGCTGACCGCAGTCCTGTGCCTGACCGTTTTATTATTTATACCGCAGAAGGCGCAGGCAGCGGCAGTGAAAAAACCTTCGCAGGTAAAGAATCTCACAGTGAAGCTTACCGCAAAAAGAACGGCAAAGCTTACCTGGAAAAAAGCAGCGCATGCGAAGAAGTATCAGGTATACTGCTCAGTGAATGGCGGCAAGTATAAAAAGATAAAGACAACAAAAGCAGCCTCCGTTACACATAAAAAGTTAAAGACAGGTGCAGTTTATATTTATAAAGTAAGAGGAATCAATCAGGGCAAAAAAGGTAGTTATTCTTCTGTACAAAGAATCCGTACACTGGCGGACACCAAACCGGGACTTTCGGCTGCGGTAACCGGTACAACAGCAGTTTTGGAATGGAATAAAGTAAAGAATGCGACCGGATATTACTTATATAAGGCCGGAGCCAATGGAAAGTGGAATAAGATAACAGCAGTAAAAGAAAGAAGCTATGTCGTAAACGGTCTTGAGTTAGGCGGAGTTTATAGTTATAAAGTTGTGCCATATTTAAGAGCAGACGGAAAAACATTTAAAGGCAGCAGTTCGGTAAAGAAGATTACAATGCCAGCTTCCGGCTGGTTATTAGACTACGTGCAGCCATATGCGAAACCATTAAGCTATGAAAGCTACAATGCACGTGCTTTTACGATGAGAGGCACTTCCTATACGCATGGGTTTGCAGTAAGAGGAACGCTGCGCAATGATGAAGGAATCTATTTTAACTTAGGAGGAAAATACACTTCTCTTACTTTTAAAACAGGTATAAAAGATGGGAAGTATATTGCTCGAAGAAGACCAGCAAAGGTAACGATCAAGGCAGATGGAAAAACTATAGAAAACGGAACATTTGAAATTAAGGATGACGAAGCGTTCTCCATACATACGATTAATGTAAAAGGATGTAAAGATTTAAGAATTTATATTGTACCAGAGATATCATTAAGCTTCCCGATACAGAATATGGATTTGCAGATGTAAAGCTCAGCAAATAAAATTAACCCCTTGACATTTTCCTCAAAAAGTATATAATAGTGATACTACGGTTCAAAGAACCCTTATGGGGGCTTGTACTGGTTTCGACGGGGATTTTGAACGTGGGGCAGCCATCTGTGGTCCGGGACCACATTAAAACTCGGAACTAAATATAAACGCTGAAGATAATTTAGCATACGTTGCCTAGTTGCAGCTGTCGGCCTTAGTTTCCCCACAGATTAAGAGTCCGGCACCGAATATGTGGGACACTCGTATTCCAAAGCTTTGCGGAGTATGAAGTAATATGAAGCTACTGAAATCCGGAGTTTGTCTTTAGACGCCGGACAGAGGGAATGTTAAAATAGAGACTGTGATGGGAGATACCGTACGGAATAGGTTTTCGGACAGGGGTTCGATTCCCCTCAGGTCCATAAGAGACCCATGAAATATGACTTATTTAAGCCATATTTCATGGGTCTCTTTTTCTTTACTTACATCATTTTGCCTACTGGCATTATATCATATGCATTTTTTTCTGTAAGTTGTTATTCTGTATTGCGATATTCCCCAGATAATTATTCAATGCAACAATATAATAAAGTCGAAGAATAATAGTGTGGATTCATTATGATATTTGCAAAACGTGATAGGATTTTTTGTTTGCAAACTTTTTCTTCTTATTGTAGAATAGAGCGGATACTTCATATGGAAGAAAAGAGAGGACGAAAGAATGAATGCAAAAGTAAAGGGAATCACCTATGCTCTTATTGGAGGAACATGCTGGGGATTGTCCGGTATCGTAGGGAAACTCCTTTTTGATACAAGAGGGTTGAATGCACAATGGCTTGTGACGGCAAGACTTATTATTGGTGGGCTTATTATGTTGTTCATTGCCTTTTTGCAGAAAAAAGAGAAGATTTTTGATGTATGGAAGAATAAGAAGACGGCATGCAGTATGCTGTTATTTGCAGCATTTGGAATGTTAGCGTGTCAGCTTACGTATTTTTTATGTGTGCAGTATTCTAATCCGGCAACAGCGACAGTGCTTCAGTATACTTCGCCGGTCATGATTATGATTTTATGCCTTTTCCTTGATAAAAAGCTGCCGAGAATAATAGATATCCTTGTTCTGATTGCTGTGGTTGCAGGTGTTTTTCTTATGTCAACGCATGGGGACATCCACACTCTTGCGATTTCACAAAAGGCATTGATCCTTGGAATGATAGCGGCAGTTACGATTGTATTTTATACGGTATGGCCGGTAAGTCTTTTAAGAGAGTTTGGATCCCCGTCCGTTATTGGCTGGGGAATGTTTCTTGGTGGAATCATGCTGGCACCATTTTCAAAATTTTGGGTACTATCCGGAAAGTGGGATGGGTATACGGTAATATTAGTTGGAATCGTTATTATTTTTGGAACCGTATGTGCATTTACCTGCTATTTAAAAGGAGTCATGTATTTAGGACCGGTAAAGAGCAGTCTGTTTTCCTGTATGGAGCCGCTTGTCTCAACAATTCTTACAATCACAGTACTGCACCAGACATTTGCTATGGCAGATCTTGTCGGAATTGCAGTCATTATTATCAGCGTGACTTCGTTAGCGGTAAATGATGTGATTGAAGAAGCAAAGACACATAAAAAGAATCAAAAGGATCAAAAGAATCAAACAGAACAAACGGAACAAAAAGAATGAAAAAGTCAGAAAAACGTACTAAAGTATATTTGTTAGATAGAACTAAAATAGCAGATCCGGTAAGTTTTTCTTCGTGGAAAGACTTTCTTCCGAAAGAACGATGGGAAAAAACAGTCCGTCCGGTAAGAGAAGAAGACAGGAAAACGGAGCTTGCTGCCTGGCTTTTGTTGTATCACGCCTTAAAAGAATGGGGAATCCCGGAAGAAAGTATCCGAGCAGACGGGGCATATCGTTATGGAGGGCATGGCAAACCGGAACGAAAGAAGAAAGAAGTCTGTTTTAATCTTTCACATTCCGGAAAGTATGTTATGTGTGTAGTGTCGGATGTAGAAGTCGGTTGTGATATTGAAAAGATTCAGAAAGTAAGATGGAAGCTGGCAAAGAGATTTTTCTCTGAAGGAGAATATGATATTCTGGAAAAGTTAAAAGAAGAAAGTCCGGGGGCAGAGGAAGAACTTTTTACCCGGTTCTGGGTGTTGAGAGAAAGCTATGTAAAGAAAACGGGCGAGGGGCTTGGAATCTCGCTTGAGGGCTTGGATTTTTCGGGGATATCAGGTTATAAAGGAAAAAAGAATGGGAAAGCTTTAAAAGAAAGATTTTTTGAATGGGAATATGACGGATACCGGATTGCGGTTTGTGAGGAAAAAGACGGTGAACCGGAACTTGTTGTATGCAGCCGGACTATTGACAATTGTTTTCTTTAATAATATAATTTGTAACTATGCAGAGCCATGCAGATTTTCAATAAAAAGGAGAGGGACGATGGCAGTAGAAGGAACAAAGATCAAAGAGATGATGGAAGGAAAGACTCTTGAGAAGGATAATATAAAGAAGATGTACGATATGGTGCAGAATGCATCAGAACCGGAAGAGAAGAAGAAGGTTATGAAACATTCTGTTTTTTTTATTGGACAGCTTCCATTAAAAGAGAATCATATTGTTGATTTGGAACAGACAAGAAGAATTGTAAATGGAAGTGTGCCATTTGCAGAAGTAGACACCTATATGGATTATCTGTTAAAGGGACTTTCTACGCAGAAGCTTCTTTTAGAGAAAGAAGATGGCAGCTATGAAGTGAATACGAAGTATGAGAAGTCAGTGATAAAGGTTCGTAAGATTGCCAGAGCATTTCAGCTTGAGCAGGAGAAAGCATTAGAAGCAGGAATCCCTAAAGCAAAGAAGATGTACCAGATGGGAACAAAGTACTATCATTCTGGACAGTATGGAGAAGCGGCGGCCTGCTTTATGAATGCGGTTGAACTGGCAGAATATCGTATGGCTTACTATAGTCTTGGTTTACTGTATTTTAAAGGACAAGGTGTGGACCGATCTCTTGAGAAAGCGGTTTATTATGCCAGAAAAGCGCTTGTAAAGGGTGCGGTGATCGCACAGGAACTTGAGCAGGAGATTTTAGAGGCGATGAACGCTTAAGTTTGTAAGAATATCTATACATTCTTAAAAGTGATCAGAATCGATAATCAAGATTACTTAAGTGAAAAGTAGTTAAAAAGAAGATTAGTTAAAAAGAAGAGTGGTTTAAAACTAGAAAGGATATATTTGATTATGAAGAAGTTTGCAGCAATTGCACTTGCAGCTGTTTTATCAATGACGATGTTGACCGGATGTGATAACAGTAAGAAGGCAGCGGAAGCGACAACAGAAGTAAAAGAAGAAACGGTGGATTATTCAAAGGGACTGAATGAGGATGGAACTTTAGAAGGGGTAAAAGCATCTGACTATGTAACAGTTTGTGATTATTCTTCTTTAAAGATTGCGAAAAAAGATATAGAAGCATCTGACAGTGATGTGCAGAGCCAGATTGATTCTATTTTATCTAATTATAAGAAGCAGGTTACAGATCGTAAAGTAAAAAAGGGCGATGTAGTTAATATTGACTATACAGGAACGATCGATGGCAAAGAGTTTGATGGCGGCTCAGCTACCGGTGCAGATCTTACGATTGGTTCCGGAACATTTATTGATGGTTTTGAAGATCAGCTGATCGGTAAAAAGCCGGGAGAAACTATACAGGTAAAAGTAACGTTTCCGAAGGATTACACGAATGCAGATGTTGCCGGAAAAGATGCGGTGTTTGAAACAAAGATTAATTATATCGAAGAAGAACAGAAACTGACAGATCAGTTTGTAAAAGAGAATTTAGCAGATTCTTATGGTGTTACGTCAGCAAAAGAACTGAAAAAGAAGATTAAAGATGAGATTTACAAGTCAAACAAGACAGATTACATCTGGAATCATATGATCGAGAAGAGTACGTTTAAAGAAATTCCGGACCAGCTGATCAATGATCGTATCGATGTTCTTGTAGACGGATTAAAGGCAGAGTTAAAGTCATCGAATTATTCTTTAAAAGATTATCTTTCCGCATATGGTATTGAAGATGAAGATGCTTTGAGAGAGCAGTATAAGAGCAGCTGTGAAAGCACAGTAAAAGTATTCTTAGTTGCAGATGCAATCGCGGCAGAGAAGAAGATTGCTGTAACAGACGATGATATCAAAGAATATTTTAATGGGGAAGATACGGCAAAGTATGAGAAGTTATATTCTAAACCGTATTTAAATCGTGTCGTATTAAATGATCTTGTATTAAAAGAAATCGAAAAAACTACCACAGTGAAATAATTAATAAAAATCATATGGCTGCATTGGCAATAGACCGATGCAATCATATGATTTTTTTATCTCAGTCGAGAAGACTCCCGCCTCTTTCAGGTGGTGAGTGACAGCAAATTTGTCTCAGTGGGAGTCCAAAATCTCCGACTGAAAGAAAAGTAGCCTGATGACGCAGGGATTTTCCAATAATTCCTTTGATAATACAGGGCATACGACATCACATGCCAGCAAAGTGAATGAGGGAGCCATGACACAATATCCATATTACATAAGTTCTTCTATTAGTACAGCAACTACGCACTCACAATATTATCAGCTCGCAATGGAAGAAGATTCTAATCATGATGGAACAAATGATATTGTTGTATGGTTTTGCTTAAAAAATGGAAAAGAAAATGCATATACATACAGTCCAAACGATGTTCGTAATAATTATTATTTTTACAGTAAAGGAAATGTTATCTACACTGGAGTAGGGCACAAAACAGGAATTACACAGCAGGAACAGCAGCTTTTTGCGAATGCTGTTATTGCTGCCGCAAACGTTACGGCAGTTGATCCGGAAGCCACCTTTCTTGATGATTTTGACCCGGTAGCTTCGCAGGAAGAGTATCGTTATTATATGCCGGACCGCTTAAAAGCATCGGAAGCTGGTGATACATCAAATATTTTAGATGGGGACAATACGTTTTGTATTCGAATCCGCGACTACAACATGGTCGCATCGAACTTAAGCAATACGGACAGTAACGCAAATTCGCTTACAATGGAGTTGTATATCGAAGATGATAAAAATGGAAAAGAGATGAATATCAATGGCGAATCTGTAAAGGTAAGTAAAATTTCAGTGTCCGGAAAGGCAGATATCCTGAAAAAATATTCGGACGGACAGACGATTACAGTTAATCAGGAAGGAAAGTTTCAACTACAGGGGAATGATACCTTCCAGTTTAGCTTAAACGATATGGAAAGCTATTTAAAAGAAACAAATACAACATATAAAAAAGAATGTCGTATTTTTGCGAAAGTAGATAGTAAAGTTACCTTATATGGGGTGCCAGCTAATAAAGAAACCTGGACTTCGGTAAGTTTAAAACCAAGACAGCTTTTTGATTTGGATTAGTCAGAAATATATGATATACTTTACATAAGTCCGGCAGATACTGGTCTGCCGGATTATTTTATGTGGATTATAATACAAAAAGATTGCAAGAAGATATAATATATATAGATAAAAAGGGGAGAATAAAATGGCAGCTTACACAATCGAAAATGAAAAGTTATCTGTAACTATTGATGCGCATGGGGCAGAACTTAGCAACATTTATGATAAGGAAAATGACAGGGAGCTTATCTGGCAGGCTGACCCCGCTTTTTGGAATCGCCATGCACCGGTGCTTTTTCCCAATGTAGGAAAGTATTATGGTGGACATTTTACTTATAATGGCAAAGCATATCCAATGGGACAGCATGGATTTGCCCGAGATACGGAATTTGAGCAGATAGCAGCAGGAGAAGATTTCGTAACGTATCGTCTATGTGCTGATGAGGAAAGTAAAAAGAAATATCCGTTTGATTTTGTGCTGGAAATTACGCATAGATTAGAGAACAATCGCTTGTCGGTAGAATGGAATGTGAAGAACGTAGATGATAAAGAAATGTATTTTACAATCGGTGGACATCCTGCATTTAACGTAAATATTCTTCCAGATACAGATTTTGAGGATTACTCGCTTGTATTTAAAGAAGGAATAGAAACTCTTTCCTATATTCTTATTGATGCAGAAAACGGTACTGCACTCACCGATAAAACATACAAACTGGAACTGACAAATAGCAAATATGCTCTGAAAAAAGATATGTTTGATAAAGATGCCTTAATATTTGATAATGGACAGATCGAATGGGTGGGATTAGCATTACCGAATGGAAAGCCTTATATTGCATTAGAAAGCAAAAACTTCCCTAACTTTGGAATATGGTCGAAACCGGGCGCACCATATGTTTGCTTAGAGCCATGGTGCGGACGATGCGATAATAAAGGATTTCATGGGGAGATTTCTGAAAAGCCGGGCATCAACACATTAAAAGCCGGGGAAGTTTTTAAAAAGTCCTATGATATCATCATATATTAATATCACGAATTACCTCGTAGCTGACGCTGCTCCCGTAATTCTGAAACATTCATAATTGCTCATTTTTCTTTGAAAAATGGGCTGCTTAACAGAAAATATTTGTAGTTAATTTGGAAGAATAAAAAGTACTCTCGGAATCTTTTTGTGCTTGATTTTGCAAGAAAGATTCCGAGAGTACATTAAAGTGATAGGAGGGCGAGCTATTGGCAGGAGCAAAGAAAGAAAAAAAGCATATTGTTGTATTTCAGGATGAAGAGGGCAATGTCTTAAAGACTTCCTTTGTTTCGCATGAAGAAGAGGCGATTCCTCCTGAACTTCCCAAAAAGAAAGGCGAATCGGAGCATCATGAAATAAAATTTCAAGGATGGGACCAGGATATTTCCTGTGTGCAGGGGAATCTTGTGGTAAAGGCGGTTTATAAAGAAGTACCGAAAGAATATCTGGTGATGTATTTCCATGAGAGTGGAAAGTTACTTGGAACAGAAAGTGTTCCATACGGTCAGGCGGCATCACAGCCATATCATCCACAAAAACCAAAGACAGCGGAACACTATTATATTTTTAAAGGCTGGAATAATGACCTTTCTCACATAGAAAAAGATACGATGGCAAAGGCTGTCTTTGAGGAGAGGGAACGCTCTTTTACAGTAGCTTTTTTTCATGAAGACGGCACAGTATTAAAAAAAGAAGAAGTTTTATATGGACAGGAAGCACATGCGCCACAAAGCCCGGTAAAACAGCAGGATGCAGTATGGCATTATATCTTTGAAGGCTGGGATAAAACCTTTGACAGTGTAAAAGAAAATATAGAAGTTCATGCGGTTTTTTCATCTGTTTACAATGAATACAACGTATGTATCTATGAACGATTATCGGAAGGTAATAACGGTTTACAGGATGAACAACTAGAAGAAAAAATAAAAGAAAAGCAATACCATTACGGAGACTTAATAGAGTATCCCAAGTTAAAGAAAAAGGGATATACGTTACGCTGGGATAACCATCCGGAAACAGTAACGCAAGATGAAGAAATTCATGCAAGCTGGGAGTTTTCAAATCCGGCAGGCAGGGTAGCCGAGGTGGAAGGAAATCGCTATGAAATTATAAACCCGTCCATAAAGAATGGCAGTGTTCGGTTATTATATTATATAGAAGATACCAGTCAGATTCAGATTCCGGCGCAGGCAAAAATCGGTGATTATTATTATTTTATAGAAAGAGTAGCACCGAGAGCTTTTTGCGATTGTAGAAAAATGCGTTCGCTTACGCTGCCGGATTGTATTCGGGTTCTGGAAAAAGAAGCACTCGCCGGATGCAAGCGACTAGAGAAGATTACTTTAGGAAAAAGCTGTAATTCCAGACTGCATAGTATAGAAAAAGAAGTTTTTTGTGAAAATGAGCATCTAAAGACTATTTATTTAAAAGGAAGAAACTTGCAAAAAGTTTATGCAGATACATTTGCCCGATTAAAAAACGAAGTAGAAGTTTATGTACGTCCGGAAAGCCTGGCGAATATGAACAGGCTGCTTCAAAAAGGAGTAAGGACAGGTAAAGTGAGGATAAGAGCTGGTAAATGAAAGAGCGAATCCCCAAGCTATGCTGGGTGAATATAAGATATAAATGCCGGTATTATATAGTGCTTATACCAAAATAAAAAAATAGGTGACAAATATCAGATATAGTAGGGTGAAGAATAATATCAGATGTGAGATGACTCCCACATCTTCAGGTGGAGACAAATTAGTATCAGTGGTGGGAGTCAATCCACCATCTGATATAGCCTCCGGCAGGATTGCAGAGATGCGCAAAAGAAATATGTCATGCTTTGCATGACGCGCATCTCGCAGCAAGAATGCCGAGGCATTTTTGAATTTTGTAAAAGAAATAGTCAATTTATCTATAATAATGATAAAAAAATAACAATATATCAAAGCAAAAGAACACAAAGGGAAAGAAAAATACAAAAAAAGTACAGTATACAACATTTTTTAAGAAAAATAAAATTTATTCAAAAAAAGCTTGACTCACATATACTGTTGTGATATTATAATATCCGTTGCACACGAGAAATCCATTTTTCTTGGAAAAATGAAAAGAATCTTAAAAGAAAGTTAAAAAACTTCTTGATAGATTAGAAGTTGTGTGATAATATATAAAAGTTCACATTTGAAAGAGAGAACAGACTTCTTAAAAAAGAAAAAAAGTTTTTGAAAAAAGTTCTTGACAAGAACTTGAAGATGTGATAATATAATTAAGCGTTTTCGAAAGAAAACACAAAACCTTGATAACTGAATAACAAAACAACCTTGAACGTTAATTCAAATTTCATTCGGGTTTTCCTGAGAGTGATGTCTGCAGGAAAGTCCATGGAACAGAACGAAAGTTCAAAACCTAAATAAACAGTAAAGACAGGAAAAGAACCAGTGGTTCTGGACCTGGATCTGACATCTTAAACATTTTATTTGAGAGTTTGATCCTGGCTCAGGATGAACGCTGGCGGCGTGCCTAACACATGCAAGTCGAACGAAGCACCTTTTAAGATTCTTCGGATGATTGATCGGTGACTGAGTGGCGGACGGGTGAGTAACGCGTGGGTAACCTGCCCTGTACAGGGGGATAACAGTTGGAAACGGCTGCTAATACCGCATAAGCGCACGAGAGGACATCCTCTTGTGTGAAAAACTCCGGTGGTACAGGATGGGCCCGCGTCTGATTAGCTGGTTGGCAGGGTAACAGCCTACCAAGGCGACGATCAGTAGCCGGTCTGAGAGGATGAACGGCCACATTGGAACTGAGACACGGTCCAAACTCCTACGGGAGGCAGCAGTGGGGAATATTGCACAATGGGGGAAACCCTGATGCAGCAACGCCGCGTGAGTGAAGAAGTATTTCGGTATGTAAAGCTCTATCAGCAGGGAAGATAATGACGGTACCTGACTAAGAAGCTCCGGCTAAATACGTGCCAGCAGCCGCGGTAATACGTATGGAGCAAGCGTTATCCGGATTTACTGGGTGTAAAGGGTGCGTAGGTGGCAGTGCAAGTCAGATGTGAAAGGCCGGGGCTCAACCCCGGAGCTGCATTTGAAACTGCATAGCTAGAGTACAGGAGAGGCAGGCGGAATTCCTAGTGTAGCGGTGAAATGCGTAGATATTAGGAGGAACACCAGTGGCGAAGGCGGCCTGCTGGACTGTTACTGACACTGAGGCACGAAAGCGTGGGGAGCAAACAGGATTAGATACCCTGGTAGTCCACGCCGTAAACGATGAATACTAGGTGTCGGGGCCGTATAGGCTTCGGTGCCGTCGCAAACGCAGTAAGTATTCCACCTGGGGAGTACGTTCGCAAGAATGAAACTCAAAGGAATTGACGGGGACCCGCACAAGCGGTGGAGCATGTGGTTTAATTCGAAGCAACGCGAAGAACCTTACCAGGTCTTGACATCCTTCTGACCACTCCGTAATGGGAGTCTTCCTTCGGGACAGAAGAGACAGGTGGTGCATGGTTGTCGTCAGCTCGTGTCGTGAGATGTTGGGTTAAGTCCCGCAACGAGCGCAACCCCTATCTTCAGTAGCCAGCAGGTAAGGCTGGGCACTCTGGAGAGACTGCCAGGGATAACCTGGAGGAAGGTGGGGACGACGTCAAATCATCATGCCCCTTATGATCTGGGCGACACACGTGCTACAATGGCGGTCACAAAGTGAGGCAAACCCGCGAGGGGGAGCAAACCACAAAAAGGCCGTCCCAGTTCGGACTGTAGTCTGCAACCCGACTACACGAAGCTGGAATCGCTAGTAATCGCGAATCAGAATGTCGCGGTGAATACGTTCCCGGGTCTTGTACACACCGCCCGTCACACCATGGGAGTCGGAAATGCCCGAAGCCAGTGACCCAACCTTTTGGAGGGAGCTGTCGAAGGTGGAGCCGGTAACTGGGGTGAAGTCGTAACAAGGTAGCCGTATCGGAAGGTGCGGCTGGATCACCTCCTTTCTAAGGAAGACAAGTAAAGAGTTGTTTTGTTATTCAGTGAGTCGTGCAGACAAAACCATGGAAAGCTGTCCTGTGCTCGCACAGGAGACAGATTGTAATGTGTTTTGGATATAGGACGAACGTCCTGCATCGAGATGAGGGAAACGAATCGAGATGGTACGACTGGCTTAGAAGGCTGTCAAGCTTTCAAAACCCTTCCGGGTGGCGATGCGCTCAGGGGACACACCCGTTCCCATCCCGAACACGATGGTTAAGACCTGAGCGGCCGATGGTACTATGCTGGAGACGGCATGGGAGAGCAGGTGGCTGCCCGGTTCCTTAAAAATCTTTTGGTTGATTTTGAGGGAACCAAGCAGGTGTGGCAATACGGAAGTGGAAGATGTACCTTGAAAACTGCACACAGAGAAGTTTTTCTTTAAAAGAAAAGCGACATCAGATTTCTATGATAAGAAAGAGTTTTTATATAACTGTTCAGCGAATCTCGATTACGGATGCAATAGCATCCTTCATCTCGATCCGTCTGAGCGCCATATAACAAAAAACATCACAAAAGCTGCCAGTAAGCAAGCTTACGCAGTTTTGTTCCGTTTTTGTTGCATGGCTGAACAGTTATCGAAAATTCTCCCAATAGCAAGTCGAAAGACAAAACATGAGTTTTAACTCATACGCCGAATGTTCTCTACGCTAGGAAGAACAGGAGGCAGCCATTTCTCAGGAAATGGATATACAAAGGTCAAGCGAAGAAGGGCGCAGGGCGGATGCCTTGGCACTGAGAGCCGATGAAAGACGTGATAAGCTGCGATAAGCTTCGGGGAGGAGCAAATATCCTTTGATCCGGAGATCTCTGAATGGGGAAACCCGGCTGTATGGACTACAGTCATCCATAAGTGAATCCATAGCTTATGGAAGGGAACCCGGGGAACTGAAACATCTAAGTACCCGGAGGAAGAGAAAGAAACATCGATTCCGTAAGTAGCGGCGAGCGAACGCGGAAGAGCCCAAACCGTGATGCGTGCATCGCGGGGTTCGGACTGCAGAAGGGATTCAGTAATGACAGGAGAACGGCTTTGGAACAGCCGGCCGGAGAGGGTGAGAGCCCCGTATCCAAAGTCAGAGCTGACCTGGCAGGATCCAGAGTACCACGGGACACGGGAAACCCTGTGGGAACGAGCGGAGACCACTCCGTAAGGCTAAATACTACTCAGTGACCGATAGCGTATAGTACTGTGAAGGAAAGGTGAAAAGAACCCCGGGAGGGGAGTGAAAGAGAACCTGAAACCCTGTGTCTACAAGCTGTGGAAGTACTTCTTAGGTACGACCGCGTACTTTTTGTAGAACGGTCCGGCGAGCTGCGGGTACTGGCAAGGTTAAGTACTTAAGGTACGGAGCCGTAGGGAAACCAAGTCTTAATAGGGCGAATCAGTCAGTACGTGCAGGCCCGAAACCGGGTGACCTATCCATGTCCAGGTTGAAGCCGCCGTAAAAGGCGATGGAGGACCGAACCCACATCCGTTGAAAAGGGTGGGGATGAGGTGTGGATAGCGGAGAAATTCCAATCGAACCCGGAGATAGCTGGTTCTCCTCGAAATAGCTTTAGGGCTAGCCTCATACAAGTCTGCCGGAGGTAGAGCACTGAATTTCCGCGGGGGCGTCAAAGCCTACCAAAGAATATCAAACTCCGAATGCCGGACAGATGGTGTATGGGAGTCAGACTGTACGAGATAAGTTGGACAGTCAAAAGGGAAAGAGCCCAGACCGCCGGCTAAGGTCCCAAAGTGGGTGTTAAGTGGAAAAGGATGTGGGATCTCTAAGACAACCAGGATGTTGGCTCAGAAGCAGCCATTCATTAAAAGAGTGCGTAACAGCTCACTGGTCGAGAGGTCCTGCGCCGAAAATGTCCGGGGCTGAAACACCACACCGAAGCCGCGGAACTCGTAAGAGTTGGTAGAGGAGCATTCTTAGGGGAGGGAAGCATTACCGGAAGGGGATGTGGACTGCTAAGAAGAGAGAATGCCGGAATGAGTAGCGAGAGCAAGGTGGGAATCCTTGCGGCCGAATATCCAAGGTTTCCAGAGTAAAGCTGATCTGCTCTGGGTAAGTCGGGGCCTAAGGAGAGGCAGAGATGCGTATCCGATGGACAGCAGGTAAAAGATTCCTGCACCCCTTGTTATCAGAACTGCGGGGACACGGGAAGGGAAGCAGAGCCGGGAATGGAAAGCCCGGTGCAAGCGAAGTAGTCGCAGGATTGGAAAATCCGTCCTGCATGAGACGAAGGCGTGATGCGGAGCGAAACAAAGTAGCGAAGCTGCGGCCCCTTCCTGTCGAGAAAAGCCGCTATCGTGTAGCAAGGGCCCGTACCGTAAACCGACACAGGTGGATGAGGAGAGGATCCTAAGGCCGGCGGGAGAAGTGTTGTTAAGGAACTCGGCAAAATGACTCCGTAACTTCGGGAGAAGGAGTGCTGCGCAAGCAGCCGCAGAGAAATGGTCCAAGCAACTGTTTAGCAAAAACACAGGTCTATGCGAAACCGAAAGGTGAGGTATATGGGCTGACGCCTGCCCGGTGCTGGAAGGTTAAGGGGAGAGCTTAGCGCAAGCGAAGGTTTGAACTTAAGCCCCAGTAAACGGCGGCCGTAACTATAACGGTCCTAAGGTAGCGAAATTCCTTGTCGGGTAAGTTCCGACCCGCACGAAAGGCGTAATGATTTGGGCACTGTCTCAACAACACACCCGGTGAAATTGAAATACCAGTGAAGATGCTGGTTACCCGCGCCAGGACGGAAAGACCCCATGGAGCTTTACTCCAGCCTGATACTGGGATTCGGTATTGCATGTACAGGATAGGTGGGAGGCTAAGAACTTATGGCGCCAGCCGTAAGGGAGCCGGTGTTGGGATACCACCCCTGCAGTACTGGGTTTCTAACCTGCGCCCGTGACCCGGGCGGGGGACAATGTCAGGCGGGGAGTTTGACTGGGGCGGTCGCCTCCGAAAGGGTATCGGAGGCGCTCAAAGGTCTCCTCAGGATGGTTGGAAACCATCCAGAGAGTGCAAAGGCAGAAGGAGGCTTGACTGCGACACCGACGGGTGGAGCAGGTACGAAAGTAGGACTTAGTGATCCGGTGGCATAACGTGGGATTGCCATCGCTCAACGGATAAAAGCTACCCTGGGGATAACAGGCTTATCACTCCCAAGAGTTCACATCGACGGAGTGGTTTGGCACCTCGATGTCGGCTCATCGCATCCTGGAGCTGGAGCAGGTTCCAAGGGTTGGGCTGTTCGCCCATTAAAGCGGTACGCGAGCTGGGTTCAGAACGTCGTGAGACAGTTCGGTCCCTATCCGGCGCGGGCGCAGGATATCTGAGAGGAGCTGTCCTTAGTACGAGAGGACCGGGATGGACCGTCCGCTGGTGGACCGGTTGTCATGCCAATGGCACGGCCGGGTAGCCAAGACGGGAAGGGATAAACGCTGAAGGCATCTAAGCGTGAAGCCCCCCTCAAGATGAGATATCCAGACTCGAAAGAGTGAGAGACCCCTTAGAGACGATGAGGTAGATAGGGCAGAGATGGAAGCACAGCGATGTGTGGAGTTGACTGTTACTAATCGGTCGAAAGCTTGACCAAGCGTAGAAAGCCGTAATGATGTCAGTAAACTGGCTGAATGAAGCTTGCTTTATGAATACAGTTTATGACAGCATGAAGATTTGCGGAGCAAATCCATCGAGATGAAGCGTAAGCGGAATCGAGATGACCGGCTTTAGTAAAGGCTTTAGTCAATAAGATTTGCAATTAGAAAAGATAGTTTGTGTGTAGTTTTGAAGGTACATGATAAGTAAGATAGATATAGAATATAATAGCTGTTATAGTTTGATGATTTTATAATTGTAACTATAACAGCTTTTTTTATCTCAGTCGAGAAGACTCCCACCTCTTTCAGGTGGGAGTCTTCTCGACTTGAATTTTAAGAATTCTATGGCATGGATTCTATGTGTGATACAAGAATTTATGCCATAGGCTTAGTAGATGTTTTAGTTTAGAGAAATATTTCCGTTAATTGTAGATATACGTACATTATAAAAAGGTTTTTCACCTAAAATACCAGTAATATTTTGTACATTTCCGGGTTTCTCTTTAATAGAAAGTCCCTCGATGTTCGAGTGAATAGAGCCTCGTTTGCTGATTCCATCAATCTTCATTCCGCAGTTTTCAGGAAGTGTAAGCTGAATATTTCCATTTAATGTTTCACATTCTACAATATTATTTAAAGAAGAGAATGTAGCCTGAATCGGACTGGATGAAGTAGCTAATTTGGCACCACCTTCGATACAGTCAGCGATAATTGTACCAGAAACAGAGTGTATATCCGTAAATCCCTCTGCTCGTGTAATGTGAATTAAACTGATTGAAGAAACAAGCCGGATTCGTGGAGCAGTGATCGTATTTAAAGAAATAGAACCTTCTGTTGTCTCGGCAGCAAATCGTTCTACATTCCAGTCGGCATCTGTAATGATATTGCCATATTGGGATGAAAGGAGTAATTCGCCATTGAAAGAATCCGGGAGGAAAATTTCGATACAGGTAGCGGGATTTACAGTTTCTCTTCGACCGTAACGTATGGTTGTTTTAAAACGATTCGCAGTAACTTTTGCATAATATTCACTTCCGGAAAGACCGTTAATGTATTCCTTAATTGTAAGAGTATCATCATCTGCTTTGTGTAGAAGAAGAGTCTCTGCCTGATACCCGATCTGTAATGTCTTTACAGAAGAAACGTCTAAAGAAAGAATATTATCTGGTTCTTTAGACAAAATTTCTATAAAATCTAAATTTTTCTCTTTACTGTTTTGCATAAATCCCAATGCCTCCTGTGCCATGTAAATTGTTGTAATGATTTGATTCAGCCTCAAATTCCGCGGGTCCCAAAGTCAAACACTTTATCGTGCAAGCCCGAATGGAGTTTGGACCTTTTGACCCTGATATCATATAAAAATAATATCATTATTATAAAATAGAAAAGTAAATATAGCAATATTGAATCAAAAATACTTAGTCTGGTATGGATATTTCCATTTTTATTAAAAAATTATATGGATTATTTCAAGTGTAAAATATGCAAGGGATTTGCATTTAAAAACAGGACAGGTAATATTAAGTAGTGTGGTGGACAAAAAAATACATAGATAAAAGAACTTAATTGTCAAAATAAGCATCAAAAAAGGTAAAATTACACTTTGGCATAGAAAAATTGTCATGATATTATTGAAAAGTATTGTAGATATATGTAGAAAATTGTACAGGCCATATAGGCTTTTCTAGAAAATTACAAGAATTTTTTTGGAATTGTACTTATATGTCCTTTTCTTTGGGATATTCTAAGATTGTCCTATCATAACAGTCTGCTGCCTCCGGTTTGATATGTAGCAGGGTCTTATATTAATGATTTTCTATTTTAAAATCCATACTTTTTCATGTTAATTTTATACGATGTACTCTCGGAGTCTTTCTTGCACTTACTTTTGTGGCTGATTTTCCGCCAGTCGCACCTGAATTTCATCAACGTACGCACTGCGTACGCCTCAAAAATTTGGACACAACTGACAAAAAATCTTCTCACAAAATCAAGCACAAAAAGATTCCAAGAGTACATACGAGGGCAAAGGAGGAAAGAGAAAAACTAGGATTAAATGATCCGATTTTAGTACAATATGGGCGATGGTTTAGTAAAGTTCTTCATGGAGATTTCGGAACTTCTTATTCGAATGGAAAGCCAGTAGCAGAGCTTTTATCAGAAAGATTACTTCCAACATTAAAACTGGCATTTGCGGCATTGCTTCTTATGCTGCTATTTGCGATTCCGCTAGGGATGTTATCGGCAGTTTATAAGAATTCCTGGATTGATTATCTGGTCAGAGGAATTACTTTTCTTGGGGTATCGATTCCTAACTTTTGGGTTGGACTAATACTTTTATATGTAGTTGCACTGAAGTTTAGTTTACTTCCTGTTATTTCAACAGGAGAAGGATTTGAAAAGATTATTTTACCGGCAGCGACTTTAGCTTTTGCAATGATGGGAAAATATACAAGGCAGGTAAGAACAGCAGTTTTAGAAGAACTGAACCAAGATTATGTTACTGGAGCAAGAGCAAGAGGAATGACAGAAAAAGAAGTACTTTGGAAGCAAGTATTTCCAAATGCATTATTACCATTGATTACCCTGCTTGGATTATCTCTTGGTAATTTATTAGGAGGTACGGCAGTAGTAGAAGTTATTTTCACATATCCAGGTCTTGGAAATCTGGCAGTACAGGCAATTAGTTCCTATGATTATTCACTGATTCAGGGATATGTACTATGGGTAGCATTAATTTATATGGTAATTAATTTACTTGTAGATATCTCTTATACTTTTGTGGATCCAAGAATACGAAGAAGTGAGAAAGGGTGAACGTAATGCATAAAGTATTAGATTTTATAAAAAAGAATAAACAGTTTTCCTTTTTCTTATTGCTAGTTATATTGCTTGCTCTTATTACTATTTTTGCACCGGTAATTGCACCACAGGATCCTTATGTATCTGATTTAAAGAACGCATTACAGCCACCGAGCAGCGCTCATTGGTTTGGAACAGACAAATTAGGGCGGGATATATTTTCCAGAGTGATTTATGCTTCAAGAAGTTCACTCCCGGCAACATTAATACTCGTTGTACTGATTTTTGCAATAGGAACTTTACTTGGAACGTTAGCAGGATATTTTGGAGGATGGATCGATGCGGTTATTATGAGAATATCCGATATGATGATTTCTTTCCCAGGTATGGTTCTTGCTATTGCAGTTGCAGGTATTATGGGAGCTAGTGTAAAGAATGCGGTGATTGCGGTTGCTGTAGTAAGCTGGCCTAAATATGCAAGACTTGCCAGAAGCCTTGTCATGAAGATACGTCATGAAGATTACATATATGCAGCAATAGTAACTGGCTCAAAAACAAGCTATATTTTAAGAAAATATATGCTTCCAAATATTATTCCAACATTGATAATTACAGCCGCCACAGATATTGGTGGTATGATGCTGGAACTTGCCGGTTTATCCTTCTTAGGATTTGGAGCCAAGGCTCCGGCGGCAGAATGGGGACTTATGCTCAATGAGGGAAGAACCTATATGCAAAATGCACCATGGATGATGATTTATCCGGGACTGGCAATCGTTATCGTTGTTGTAGTATTTAATCTTTTAGGTGACAGTTTAAGAGATGTACTTGATGTAAGAGAAGAATAAAGGATTATATTAGTAACTGTATGGGTTCCTATGTATGTTAACTGCAAATGATATGATGTATTTTGCAGTCTGTGTAGAAATCAACAGTTATGTATAATAAATAACAAAAAAGGATAAAGAAAGGATAAGTTTATGAAGAAGATGAAAAGATTTTTAGGAATCATGACAGCTATGATCATGGCAGTTACCATGCTTGCCGGTTGTGGTGGAAACGGTAAAGGAAACAGTGACAGCACAGAGGGAAATACATTAAAGTTTGGATGTTTTTCTTACTCAGAATCTTTAGACCCGGCAAATATGATTAATGCAGCCTGGTGTAACAGCCGTTATGGTGTTGGAGAATGTCTCTTTAAGTATAAAGATGACTTAAGTGTAGAGAATACGATTTGTGATGAATATTCTACAGAGGATAATAAGACATGGGTATTCCACATCCGCGATGGTGTAAAGTTTTCTAACGGAAATGATGTAACTCCTTCTGCAATCAAAGCTTGCTGGGATGTTCTTTATGCTAACAAGACGGGTTCTTCTAATCCATCTAAGTTTATGGATTACGAATCAATTACAGCAGATGATGAAGCACGTACTTTAACAATTGTTTTAAAACAGGCAAAGGCTGACCTTAGAAAAGATCTTGCATATCCAGTATTCGTTATTCTTGATGTAAGTGGAGATTATGATCTTGCAGAGAATCCAATCGGTACAGGCCCTTATGCATTAACAAGTTTTGATTCTAAGACAAAAGCAACTCTTGTAAAGAATAAATATTACTGGAATGGTGAAGTGCCTTATGATAACGTTGAAATTGATTTCTTAAGTGAAGATAATAAAGCAATGGCTCTCCAGAACGGTGATGTAAATCTTGTAGAAAATATTACTTCTGCATCTGATCTTGAAACTTTGAAAAAAGATGATAACTTTAATGTATCTATCGGACAGGGTGTTCGCTGTGGATTTGCGTATGTCAATGAAAAAGGTATTTTAAAAGACGATGCATTAAGACAGGCATTACAGATGGCATTAGATCATAAGACCATGTGCGAAGTTACAGTTGGCGGTTTATATACAGCGGGAATTTCCGTACTTCCTTCCAGTCTGGCTTATGGATATGATAATTTAAAGAATCCATATGAGTTTAATACAGATAAAGCCAAGAAACTTTTAGATGATGCAGGTTATAAAGATACAGATGGCGATGGAATCCGCGAGATGAATGGAAAGAATATCTCACTTAGATATATCACATATGAGAACAGAAGACTTTCCGACTTTGCACAGGCAATCCAGACACAGCTTAAAGACCTCGGAATTGATGTAAAGATTGATTCTATGAACGCAGATAAAGAGTGGAACTTGATGGTTGCAGGAGAGTATGATCTTTGTGATTCTAACTGGATTACTGTAGGTAATGGCGACCCTACAGAATATCTTGCAAACTGGTATGGTAAATCAGATGCAAACTTCTGTAATTACAAAAATGATAAATTTGACAAGTTATATGAGCAGTTAGAAACAGAATTTGATGAAGCAAAACGTGCAAAGATTATTGAGCAGTTACAGCAGATTCTGATTGATGACGCAGCTGTTGTTGTTCATGGTTATTACAACAGTTCAATGATCAGTGATAAGACAGTTACAGGAGCAGACATTCACACAGCAGATTATTACTGGCTTACAACAGAAATTGCTCCAGCGAAATAGGAGGTTTTTATGCTTAATGTTCAGGATATAACCGTAACATACAGCCAAAATCCAAGACCGACAATCGAAGGGTTTCATCTTCAGATGAAACCCGGAGAAATCTGCAGCATTGTGGGAGAAAGCGGTAGCGGAAAAACCACAGTAATCCGTTCTATTTTAGGAGTTTTGCCCGGCGGTGGAAAGGTAACCAAGGGAGACATTCTTTTTGAAGGAGAATCATTACTTCACTATTCTAAAAAGCAGTGGAGAGATTTAAGAGGGACTCAGATTTCCATGATTTTTCAGAATGCTGGGGCAATGATAAATCCTGTCCGCAAAATTGGGAGCCAGTATGTGGAGTATATCCGCGCGCATAGAGACATTTCCAAAAAAGATGCAGCAGATATGGCCATTCAGATGTTAGAAAAGATGCGTCTGCCGAATGGAAAGCGTATTATGGATAGTTATTCATTTGAACTTTCCGGAGGTATGTGTCAAAGAGTCGGTATTGCAATGGCTATGACATTTGAACCAAAACTCCTTCTTGCAGACGAACCGACAAGTGCACTTGATGTAACAACGCAGGCACAGATCGTACGTGAGATGATGGAACTTAGAGACACTTTTGGTACGAGCATTATTATCGTAACACATAATATTGGTGTTGCTGCGTATATGGCAGATAAAATGATCGTAATGAAGCAGGGAAAAGTTGTAGATTCCGGTGACAGAGAAGAGATTTTACATAATCCAAAGTCAGACTATACAAAGAATCTATTGCTGGCTGTGCCATCTTTAAAGGGGGAGCGGTATGTCTAAAGAAGAAAGACCTATTTTAGAAGCAAAACATGTGACAAAGAAGTTCCCTCTGGCAAACGGAAAAGAATTGATTGCCAATGATGATATCAGTTTGAAGTTCTATAAGGGACAGACATTAGGAATTGTAGGAGAAAGCGGTTGCGGAAAGTCCACATTTATGCGGATGATGGTACAGCTTGAGAAACCGACATCAGGAAAGATTTTTTTCAAAGAAAAAGATATTACAAAGATGAAGGGAGAAGAATTACGAGCAAACCGCAGAAACGTGCAGATGGTCTTCCAAAATCCTGCGACATCCTTTAATCCTAAAATGAAAGTGCGGGATATAATTTGTGAACCACTTATGAATTTCGGACTGATTAAGAAAAAAGAGAAAGATGCCATCGCAAGAAAGTATCTGGAAATGGTAGAATTACCAGGAGACTTTGTTGATCGCTACCCACATAATATGAGTGGCGGACAGCAGCAGCGAGTAGGCATTGCCCGGGCAATCGCTTTAGAACCGGAAATCATTTTCTGCGATGAATCAACTTCAGCCTTAGATGTTTCTGTACAAAAGACAATCCTTGAGCTTCTTGTAAAGCTGCAAAAAGAAAAACAGATCGCATTAGGATTTATCTGTCACTATCTGGCAATGATATCAAGTATAGCACACCAAGTCGCAGTAATGTATATGGGTAACATTGTAGAAATCCTTCCGGGAGAAAAGGTTACGGAAGAAGCGATGCATCCATATACAAAAGCATTGTTACAATCCGTATTTGATATTCATATGGATTTTTCAAAACCAATCGAGCCTCTTGAAGGAGAAGTGAATGGAGCGACAGGAGAACAAAAAGGCTGCCCGTTCCAGAATCGTTGTGCTTACTGCATGAAAAAATGTCAAGAAGAAAAACCAGAATTAAAAACAGTAGGCGAAAAACACGAACTCGCATGTCATCTAAAAAATACTAATTTGTAGATTTCGTATAGACGAAAAAAGAAACAATACCATATCCCATCTGCTCTGTAGTCGCTGTATTTAAGATGCTTATTCGCATCTTAAACACGCTCCGAAGCCGCATCTGGGATATGGTATTTTTTCTTTTTTCTGACTACTTTAAATCCACAGTTGGTGAGAATGGGGATTAAATACTAATTTGAGGGTCTAAAGAAACGAAAACCAGAAATTTAATAGAAAAGAAAATGTGAAGATAGTCGCTTCGTAGAAAATGCCTGTTCGGCATTTTTACTGGCTCCGACATCACATTTCTTTTCTATTAAATTTCTGGTTTTCTGTTCTTTGACTCCAGATGGAAATTAGTATTTTCGTTTTGGGAAAAATAAGGGGATTGTCCAGAAGACTATGGTTTTTATTTAGAATGAAAATCTCCAAAAGGAATACGCTTTCTGCTAAAATCCATAGATCAAAGTCATAAAATACAATATTTATAAACAGTTTTTCTCTTTTTTCATAGTTTTTTAATAGACAGCAATTTGAATGTCAATCCTTTTGAATTTAATTCTACGGAAATCCATAACTTTTTGGAGAATCCCCTTTTCTTTAGAAATCTCAATGTAATTCAGCAGAAAGATACTCACGTCTGGGGAATTCCCTTATTTTTTGCACAAAATTCTGATTTCATCTGGAGCCAAAGAACAGAAACCCAGAAACTTTATATAGAATAAAATGTGATGTCGGAGCAAGTAAAAATGCCAGTCAGGCATTTTCTACGCCGCGACTATCTTCACATTTTATTCTATATAAAGTTTCTGGGTTTCATTTCTTTAGTCCCTCAAATCAGGATTTTAATTTTCTTTCATTAAGGCGATAATACGTTCTGTTGCGTGTCCATCGCAGCTTCCCATGAATTTTTCTTTGAAATCAATGACTTTTTGCTTATCAAACTGTGTATCAATATTCTTGATGCTGTTTAAAAGTTCATCTTCTGTCTGAACAACTGGACCTGGTGTGAATTCAGAATAGTCATAGTAAAAGCCACGCCAGTCACAGTAGTTATCATAATCATATGCATAGAAAATCATTGGTTTTTCAAATAAAGAGTATTCAAATACCAGTGAAGAATAATCAGAGATACAAATGTCTGCACAACAAAGTAAGTCTTCGATAGAAAGGTACTTGGTAAGGTCTCTTGCAAAATGCTGTAATTCTTCCGGAATGATTGGTGGATTTTTGACGAATGGATGATGTTTACAAACAATAACATATTCGTTGCCTAATTCACGACAAAAACGTTCAAAATCAATACAGTCCGGGGAGGAAGCAGTAGCAACATGACCTCGGAAGGTTGGAGCATAAAGAATAACTTTTTTATCTTTAGCTTCTGGCATGATTTCGTATAGTTTTTGTTTGCGGCTTTCTACGAATTCTTTATCATAGAACTGGTCAGTACGGCTGACACCGGTTGCTTTTACGATGCCTTTAGGAAGGTGCATTGCCTCTTCATATGCCCAGATGACTTCAGGGCTGCTGACAGTTACATGAGTAAGGTTACCATAGTTTGGATATTTATCTAATGTAGCAGCGGAAGAGCCGAATTTTAATTCTGCTGTGCTGCGGCCAAACTTTTTAAATGCACCACAGGCATGCCAGAGATTGATCGCTACCGTTTCTTTTCTTAATGGAATAGAAGAAAGAATTAAAGAAGCATCGTCAACAAAGACATATTTTGCTGTTGCAAGTTCTTTGAGCATTTCATTAACGCGCTGTGTAAATTCGCGTCCGCGGATAAAATTAAACTGTACATAAGAACATTTTAAATCATATTCGCCGGATTCTTCTAAAGCTTTATAAATAAGTTCAAATGAATTGGAAAGCTTTGTAAAACGCATTTCCAAAAACAGGACTTTATTCTCCTGTACAGGTTCAGTACAGTAGGAAGAATATACTTTTGGAAAATATACTTTGTAGCGATAGTGTTTGCGGATTCGGCGTAACTTTGAAATGAATTTCTTTTTGAATTTTTTTAATACTGACATAATTTATACATACCCCTTTGTATTATTTATTTATGAGCTTTAAATCAGAGAAATCAGATTGGCAATTAGTGCGGAGATGATTCCGATAGAAGAAATCAGTAGATTCCATCGAAAGAGAATATCAATGCTGTATTGCAGATTCCAGTGAAATAAAACAGAAAGACCTGAAAGAATAAGAAATATAACCTCAAGAAGAATCAGGCCTTTGCAGGCAAGATGCATATCCTGTCTGCTTAATTCCATATTTAAAGAAATTCCCATAATGATATACAGGAATACAAACAGAAAGATTATATCAGAAGCTCGTAATTGTTGCAAGGCTTTCAGGGAAATTGCCCATCCTTTTTGGAAGGAAAAAGGGAGCATTCTGATATTTTCCGGGAGAAACCGGCTGATAATATAAATAACGGTTGGTCCAAATAAGAGTGGGCCGATCCCGATAAAAAACTGCCCTAAATCTCCCTGCAGTTTTTGCAAAAAGGAATGATTTTCATGGTGCATTTTTACAAATCCTAAAGTTCCACCTGAATGAATCGCCTTTTTTGTGGTACGGTACAGGCAAACCTGATCAATATGGTATCCAAAGAAAAGTCCAAAAAGTAAATGTCCAAGCTCGTGAACAGGAATACCGATCAGATTAAAAAAGTCCATAATAAAATAGCCACACTTTTTGTTGGAAAAGTTTTGAATGGCTGAGTGTCTGCTTTTCCCGATAATAAATCCCAACAGGATTAAAACGAAAAGCAGCTTTAAATTAAGCTGTACGAAACAGGTAATCATATAGAATCTCCATAAAAGTCTTCGTTTATATATACTTACTAAATATAACATTTAATATTGAATTTTTTGTGAAAAACGTATAGTATAAATATAATATAGTATTTTTTTCAAAATTACTATAATTACTGAGGAAAAAAGAGGGAGAGAAGAAATGAATCTTATAATCGGAGTCGTAGTAATTGGGATTATTATTGCTGGGATTGCCTTTTTTATGGCCAGTAAGTCTGATTCAAAGAATACTACGAAAGAAGAGTTACAAAGTACGGCACAAAGAGAATTACAAAGTACTGCGAAAAGGGGGTCACAAAGCAGGACACAGGAAGAATTGCAAAGTACTGCGAAAAGAGAGTCACAAAGCAGGACACAGGGAGAATCGCAAGGTACTACGCAAAAAGAGCCGCAAAGAGAATTACAAAGTGCTGCAAAAAAAGAGTTACAGAATATTTCAACAAAAGAAGAGTCATCTGCAGATATACAGGCAGTGAAACAAAAAGAGCAGTTATATCATTATATGACTCAGGAGCTGCAGAATTTGTTTTGTGTTTATAATAAAGAGGAATGGAGTCAGCTTAAAAAGCTTGGGGAGATATCTCAGGAATTATATAAGGAAAAGAATGATATTATTGAAGGACTTTCTACCGTTACGGGAAGAATGGTAAAAGAATACTTTACCTGTGTAGATTTCCGGGAAGAAGAAGGTAAACTTGTAGGATATGTAAATGATATCGAAAAGTTAAAGCAAGTGTTTTTACAGTTTATGATGCCGTTTTATCCGTATTATTACAAGGAGCTAAGTGAAGGGGGACTTCGTTATACTGCGCTTCTCCATCCGAATACGCTGCGTCTGTTCCAGCAGCTTACCGGTAAAAAGTTCAGACCAGGATATCGAAATCGCTATACTACAGGTGTTCGTGCTTTTGAGTGGGATAAAGATCGGTATAAAGTATATGGAAAAGATGGAAGACTTTTATGTGATGCTGTTTTTGGTTCGGATGGAATAAAAGAAGGTTACGGACAAAAGAAATATTTGGATAAACAACATCCGGACTGGAATATTGTGGAAGAAGGAACCTGGAAAGAAGGCGTATTCCAGAGTGGGATATTACGTTATGAATATAAAAAATCTGTACAGTAACATCTTTGTTGTGCAGTTTGCTTAGTAGATTGTTTTATGATTCATAGTCGAATTCTATTATGTACAAAGAAAAGTGCATAATTTTTTGTATTTTCTTTTGAAATAGCTTGAAAAGCGGAAACAAAACCGATACAATAAAAAATGTGTGTGCAAGTTCGTGTGATAGTCCATTGCGCGATCTGCAGTCGAAAGATTTTAGTTATTTGGATTTAGTTAAGTATATGACTGAATAACAGGAGGTAAATAAAACATGTTTAAAAAATTATCAGAGCAGTTAAAAGCAAACCCACGTACTATTGTTTTTACAGAAGGAACAGATGCCCGTATTCTTGAAGCAGCAGATAAACTTACAGCAGAGGGAGTTCTTGGTGTTATTCTTCTTGGAAAGGCTGACGAAGTAAAGGCAGCAGCAAAAGAAACCGGATTTAATATTGATAAATGTCAGATCATTGATCCGGAACAGTATGCTGATATTGATGCGATGGTTGATGAGATGGTAACATTAAGAAAAGGCAAGATGACACCGGAACAGGTTCGCGATGCTCTTTCTAAATCAAACTATTTTGGAACAATGTTAGTAAAGATGGGTAAGGCTGATTGTCTGTTAGGAGGAGCAACTTATTCTACAGCAGATACAGTACGTCCTGCATTACAGTTAATTAAAACAAAACCAGGTAACAAGATTGTAAGCTCCTGCTTTATCATGGTAAAAGGTGATAAGAAGTTAGCAATGGGAGATTGTGCAATTAACATTGCTCCAAATGAAGATGAATTAGCAGAGATCGCTATTGAGACTGCAAAGACAGCAAAAATCTTTGGTATTGATCCAAAGGTTGCTATGTTATCTTATTCTACATATGGCTCTGGAAAGGGCGAGATGGTAACATTAATGGCGAATGCTACAAAGAAAGTAAAAGAGATGGCGCCAGACTTAGATATTGACGGTGAGCTTCAGTTTGATGCAGCGGTAGCACCGGAAGTTGCAAAAGTAAAATGTGCAGGTTCTACAGTAGCAGGACAGGCAAATACTTTTATCTTCCCAGAAATCAGTGCAGGTAATATCGGATATAAGATTGCTGCACGTCTTGGTGAATATGAAGCAATCGGACCAGTTCTTCAGGGACTTAATGCACCGATCAATGATTTAAGTCGTGGATGTAATGCACAGGAAGTTTATAAAATGGCACTTGTTACAGCAGCATTAAGCTAAACTTAATATTATTTTCGATAATAACTTCGAATAAAATAAATAGAAACGGGAAATGGATATTATAGTAGTAACTTTACAGAAACAACTATCGCATCTGTTTCCTGTTTTTTGTCTAATTATACAAAGAACTGTTGCTTTTTTATTAGAAAATTGTTATAATTATAACAAGAAAACCGGGGTTACAAAGCGGTTTTTGTAGCAATTTTTTTCTATTATAAGAAAGGATGGTATTTTTTTATGGCAAACATTATTATCAGTCCAGCGAAGTACGTGCAGGGAAAGGGAGAGCTTGCGAATATTGCGCAGTACGCTACAAAGCTTGGAAAGAAGCCTTTTATTTTAATTAGTGAAAGCGGAAAGAAACGTGTTGGTGGAATTATCGAAGATAGTTTCAAAGAGACAGGATGTGAACTTGTTTTTGAAGCATTTCATGGGGAATGTTCTAAAAACGAGATTAACCGCCTGGTTGCTATCGTAAAAGAAAAAGGCTGCGATATGGTTATCGGTGTCGGCGGCGGAAAGATTTTTGATACAGCAAAAGCCGTTGCTTATTATGTGAACAGTCCGGTTATCGTATGTCCTACCATTGCCGCAACAGATGCACCTTGTTCTGCCCTTACTGTAGTTTATACAGATGATGGCGTATTTGAAGAATACTTATGGTTACCGGCAAATCCAAATCTTGTTTTAGTAGATACCGATATTATCGCAAAGGCTCCGGCGAGACTGTTAGTTTCCGGTATGGGTGATGCACTTGCAACATATTTTGAAGCAAAAGCCTGTCAGGCAAGCAATGCAACTAGCTGTGCAGGTGGTCATATTACAATTGCAGCGATTACTTTGGCAAAAGTTTGCTATCAGACATTAATAGAAGAAGGTGTAAAAGCAAAACTTGCAGTAGAAGCTGATGTATGTACTACAGCAGTAGAAAAAGTAATTGAAGCAAACACACTGTTATCTGGTATGGGATTTGAAAGTGGCGGATTAGCTGGCGCACATGCCATCCATAACGGCCTGACATGTATTAAAGAATGTCACCATTTATATCATGGAGAAAAAGTTGCATTTGGTACATTAACACAGCTTGTACTTGAGAATGCCGATGAAGATTTATTAGATGAAGTAATTACTTTCTGCATGGATGTTGGACTTCCTACTACATTTGCAGATCTTGGAATCGAGAATCCAGATAAGGATGCTCTTATGGAAGCAGCAACATTAGCAGCTTCCCCAGATGACACATTAGGTAATGAACCATTTGAAGTTACACCAGAGAAGGTATACGCAGCAATGGTTGCAGCAGATGCCTTAGGAAGATACTACAAAGGTTTTTAATTACTGATTTATAGTTTACGAAAAAAGAAACAATACCATATCCCATCTGCTCTGTAGTCGCTGTGTTTAAGATGTTTATCCGCATCTTAAACCCGCTCCGAAGCCGCATCTGGGATATGGTATTGTTTCTTTTTTCTGTCTACTATAAATCAGCAGTTGGTGAGAAGGGGGATTCTACAGAATGTTATGGCTTTTTATGGAATTAAATTCTAAAGGGTTGACATTTAAATTGTTGTGTATATTTGGAATTTAGTAATATCAGATGCGTGACAACTTCACTTCTACATGCCATCCCACAACAAGAAATTTTTCTCTTCTGGAGATTTTATCTGAATTGTAAGGAAAGTATGGTAAAGAAAAGAGAATTTTTATAAGCTTGATTTTGTTCCGTCGCGCTAAACGCTTTATTTTGTCTCAAAACACAAGGGGATTCTCCCAAAATCTACGCTTTCTATTCAAATAGAAACACCCAGAAGAAATGCGTCAATCCGTTAGACTTTAATTTCCCAAGAATCCATAACCTTCTGGAGATTCCCCATCCTTACCAACTGTGGATTTAGATAGTCAGAAAAAAGAAATATTGCCCTATCCCAGATGCGGCTTGGGAGTGTGTTTAAGATGCGGTTGAGCATCTTAAACGCAGCGACTACAGAGCAGATGGGATAGGGCAATATTTCTTTTTTCGTCTACACGAAATCTACAAAATGAATATTAGGAATATTCTAATGTAATCTGGCTGCCTTTTTGTGATAGATCTGATGGAGTGACAAGGAGCTTTACGGGAACTCTTGTCTGAATGGCCTCTACATGACTGATGATGCCAATACTTCTCTTTTTGGATTGAAGCTGTTCTAAACTATTCATAACAGTGTCTAACAGATCGTCATCTAAACTTCCGAATCCCTCATCTAAGAAGAAAAATTCAAGTGGTGCAGCTCCATTAAGCTGGATGGAGGAAGAAAGCGCTAATGCTAATGCGAGGGATGTAATAAACATTTCTCCGCCGGAAAGAGTATCGGAAGGGCGTATGGCACCGCCGTTCTTATTATCCCGTATAATAAATTCAGCGGATTCGTTAATTTCGAGAGTGTAGTTTCCACCAGATATCTTTGAGAGAATGACGGAAGCTTCTCTGGCGATATAGGCAAGCTTTGCCTGGGCCACATATTCAATGAAAGCGTTTCCCTTGAAAAGCTGTTCTAATTCTTTTATCATATCTTTTTTATGTGTTTCTTTTTCCCATTGTTCTTCTAATTTTTGCTTTTCAGTGAGTCTTTCTGTCATCTCCTGAATCTGATGGTCTAAAAGGAGAAGGGAAGAAGTTAGAGTATTAATTTGGTTTCTGGCAGAGTCCCGTTCTTCTTTTTGTCTGCGCCAGTCTTCTTCTTCAATATGACGATTTCCAAGCTTATTTTTTAAATAAAGAATTTGTTCTTCGGTTTTTCTTGCAGAAGTATAGTAGGTGTCAATTTCGTTGTGAAGTTGATTTATTTGTATTTCTTCCATGTAGTAACATTCAGGCTGTTCCTCTTCTTTAAAACCGAGCATATTTTTTTGGTTTTGATAAAGCTGCGTCATTTGCTTTAAATGTGTATGTGAAGAAGCGGCAGTGCTTTCGCAGGAGCCAAGTTCTTCTCGTTTTTGCTGCAGTTCTTTTTGTTTGTTTTGGTAGACTTTTTCTGCTTTGGAAAAACAAGTTTTGATATTTTCCTGTTTTTCTTTGACCTTATTTAATGCCAGAGGAAAATCCATATCGAAAGAGAACTGTTTTGGAATTTTTTCGGTTTGTTCTGCAATTACTTTTTTGCAGTTATCAATGGTTGCAGTGAGGGATGAACTTTCATTTTCCAAAGATATAATCTGGGAAGAAAGACTATCTTTCTCAGAAAGGAGGATTTCTAAAGAAAGGCGTTTTTCTTTTAAAGCTTTTTCTTGTTTTTGATGATGTTCTTCCCTATTTCGAAGGTTTTTAAGAGCAATAGAAAAATTTTCGATGTTATTTTCTTTTCGAAGAGAAAATATTTTTTCTACATAGTTTTGGAGGGTAGCGTGCTGTTCTTTCAGGAGTGTGTTCTGCTCTGTATACTGGTTTTCCTGCTGTTGAAGGTGTCCTTTTGCCTGTAAATATTCAGCATGCTGTCTGGAAATGGCAGAATAATCCGGTACGATAGGGGGATTATTCGGAGTTTTTTTCTGTAGATCAGGGGCAGAAATCATATCAGAGAGATCGTTTTGGGTAGTGATTTCCAGAGCCTCTTTTAGATTTGGGAGTTGTGTATTTAGAGAGGCAAATTCTTTTTCAATCTGCATGATTCTATTCTGCAATTGCTGTATATTTTTTTCTAGATTTTTTTGCGTTTCTTCGAGATCTTTCAACGAAAATGGGGAAGATTCTGTTGGCAGATCATGTTTTTCATAAGGAATACCGCAGACGGGACAGACCACGCCTTCTTGTAATTCTTCGCGTAAAAGCTGAGCCATATGATTTTGCTGCAATAATTTTTGCTGTTGCTTGTTTTGAATTTCTTTCTCTCTAAAATCAGTTAATTTTTCGGTAAGATCAGAATGTTGTTTTTCTAAATAAGAAAGTCGATGGGAAAGTTGTATATAGCTGTATTCTAATTGCTTTTTTTTGAGAGCAAAGGCTTCTTTTTCTGTTATGATCTTTGCTTTTAAGTCAGATAACGCTTCTGAATTTGTTGTATAGTTCTGATGCTTTTCCCGATAGGTTTCTTCCATGATATTTCCCTGTTCTAAAAGCGCTTTTTTTTCAGCAGTGATTTTGTCTGCATCCAGTTCCACTTCTATGTGTTCAATCTGTTTTCGAATGTCTTCTTCTTTTTTTAATTGGCTTTGCTGTTTTTCTTTTAAAGGAGACAATGTTTTTAAAAGTTCCTGGTTTTGCCTTTCGTAATCTTTTTGTGATTTAGACCAGGATTGTATTGTGTTGATAGTGGATAGAGAGTTTTCTAATAATTGCTCTTCTTTTTGAAGGGCAGGGAGAGTTTCTTTTTGTGATAGATGGACTTCATCATATGCTTTTTTTGCTGCTTCAAAAGCAACGTGAAGAGAATCTACTTCTTTTTGAATATGCTGCAATCTTTTTTCTGCTTCTTCACAAATGCTTTTTGTCTGTGAGACCTGATCAGAAAAAGAACGAAGCTGATTGGCCTTTTTTGCAGTATCAAGCTGTTTTTCCTTTTGTTTTATGGAAGAAAGTGTCTTTTCATTTTCTTTTTTTTGTTCTTCTAGGGGAGAAAGTTCCTGCTGTAAGGAGAAAAGTTCATTTGTTTCTTCAAAGTTTTTTTCTAAAACAGTGAGCTGTTCAGAGAGTGTGGCACACTGTTTAGTATTTTCTTTTTTTTCTTTTTTCAATGAAGAAAGCTTCTGGGAAGAGACATCTTCATATCCCTTTTTTTCTCCGGAAAGAGTACTTAAAAGTAAATCTTGTTTTTGCCTTGCGCGGGCAATTTTACCGGTAAGTTCTATTCCGTATTTTTCAAGGTGAAAAATACGCTGGAGCATAACGCGCCGTTCTTTATTTTTCAGACGGAGAAATTCACTGAACTGCCCCTGCGGAAGAACGACAGTCCTCATAAAGTCTTCACTTGTAAGTCCAAGAAGACGGATACATTCATTTGTAACTTCTGTAGGTTTGTCGGCTAAAACAGTTTCGGTATCACCTTCATACAAGATAAGACGTCCGGTTGTATTTCTTACTGTAGAAACGCTATTTCCTGTGTGATAGCGAAAAGAACGTTCTGCTAAGTATTTGCGTGTCTTGTCTGTTGTGATGGAAAAAAGAAAGGAAACGTTAGCTTTTTTTTTGTTGGTATTGATAAAGTTTTTAGTATCGCGGGGGAGTTTTGCATATAAGGCAAGAGTCATCGCATCTAAAATGCTGGACTTTCCGCTTCCGGTAGGACCAAAAATTCCGAAAAGTCCCTGCGAAGTCAGTGTTTCAAAATCAATGATCTGTTCTTCTCGGTAACTATTAATGCCGGTTAGTTTTAATTGAAGTGGTCTCATTTAATTTTCCTCCATAATCTGCATCAAAAGAGCGAGTGTCTCTTCTCCGATATCAACCTGAAATCTTTTCCGGTAAAAATTTTTAACAAGTTCATCAAATGGCTGTTCTTTAATATCAGAGGCGGAAAAGTCATCAGAGTCATTCTCTGGTAAAACGGGAGTGATTGATAGAATGTCTGTTTTTAATGTCTTCATTTTTTTGATATCTTCTTCGTGAATATAGTGGTCAGTCTTGATCTCAAGGTATACCCAACAGTCCCGCTCTTTATTTTCTTCGCATTTTTCAATCGCCTCTTCAATGTTTTCACAATGCCATATTTCGATTGGTTTATATACAGGAAGCGGCAGTTCATGAATAACGCAGGGAGAGCCGGCACGAAGTTCTACGGAGATAACCTGTTTATGAAAAGAAGTTTCCTTAATATTAAAAGGAAGTGGAGAGCCGCTGTATCTTGCATTTGGACAGCCGGGAACTTTCTGTGGTTTATGGACGTGTCCAAGAGCGATATAGTCTGCTGTCTCAGGAAAGATATCTCCTCCGACCATATAGCTTCCTCCAAGCTGTATACTTCGTTCGGAACCATCTTCAATGCTGTCCATTACAAAGAGATGGCTTGCGATAAGATGTATGGAATCTTTATGAAAATGTTCTTTAAGAGAAGAGAAGAGTGCAGACATTTTTTCTCCATATGAAGAGGCTTTCTGTGTTTCATCGTCTGTTTCATTAAGATATACTTCATTCAATCTTTTTTCACTTGGAAAAGGAACAAGAAGCATATCAACTTCTTCATTATTTATAATTGCGTGAAAATATCCCGGGGCACTTTCTGTAATTTCGTGTTGGCCATATATCCCGGGAGTGATTATGGAATTTGGGTTGCCGGCCATAACAATGCCATGATCTCGTGCGAGTGGTCCAGAGGCAGTCAGGCGGTCAGGATTATCATGATTTCCGGAAATCACAACCGTCATACAGCTGCCATTTCTTGAAAGTTGTTTTAATGTATCATAAAAAAGCTGTTCCGCTATGGCAGACGGATTATAATTATCATAAATATCTCCGGCAATAATAATCATATCTGCTTGTTCATCTTCACATATTTTTATAAAGTCTTTTAAAAACTGCCGTTGTTCCTCTAAGCGGGTGTAACCTTCGATATTTTTTCCAAGATGCCAGTCGGCAGTGTGGATTAACTTCATAAGTTAATCACCTCCTTTATCATGTTCCGCGGGTTTCAAAGTCAAACACCCTATCGTACAGGCACGAACGGAGTTTTGACCTTTTGACCCTGACATCATTGTATAGTATCTTATTTTTAAATGCAAGAATACAGAACAAAGTTTCTTAGGAGAAATGAATTTGACAGACGATGGATAGCTAGTATAGAATAGAACAGCAAAATCAAATGTTAAAGGATTGCGATAATTTTGTAAAATATGTGATAAAACAGGAGGAAAGTAATTTGAAAGAACAATGGATGCAAAAGACAGGCGTTGTATGGTTTTTAGCTATGATATGCTGTCTGCTTTGGGGAAGTGCATTTCCCTGTATAAAAATAGGATACAAGATGTTTCATATTGCATCAGCAGATGCTTCATCACAGCTTTTGTTTGCAGGATGCCGATTTTTTCTTGCCGGTTTTCTTGTGCTTTTGCTTGGGACTTCCGGAAAGTATAAATTAAAAAAGATGGAAATTCCCATGGCAATGATACTGGCAGTTTTTCAGACAATATTACAATATGTATTCTTTTATATGGGACTGGCTCATGCAACAGGAGTAAAGTCTTCAATTATTAACGGAGCGAATTCCTTTCTGGTTATTTTAATTGCCAGCCTTATATTTCATCAGGAAAAGCTGACCGGACCGAAAATTATTGGCTGTGTTATTGGTTTTGCCGGAGTGATTCTTGTTAATCTTGGTGGCGGAGGATTAGATATGAGCTTTCACTGGAATGGAGAATTTTTCATACTTGTTTCCACAGTGTCCGCTGCGTGTTCTTCTGCATTTATTAAAAAGTTTTCTACAAAAGCAAACCCGGTTCTCCTTAGCGGCTGGCAGTTTATGATGGGTGGTACAGTGCTTATCGTTATGGGAAAAATAATGGGTGGAAAACTTCGTTTTGAGGGAATCGCACCATTGTTCCTGTTGCTGTATATGGCTTGTATTTCAGCGGTAGCTTATACAATCTGGTCTTTACTTTTGAAATATAATCCGCCCTCAAGAATTGCAGTATTTGGCTTTATGAATCCGGTGTTTGGTGTAATGCTATCAGCTCTTTTATTAAAAGAAAAAGGCCAGGCATTTTCATTAGCTGGCCTGACCTCATTAGTTCTTGTATGTATAGGAATTTATATTGTTAATCGGGAGAACCCTTTGAAAGAAGCATCGCCAGATAAGATTTCCGCGTAGTTTCTCTCAGGCTGCTGCCCATATCTAAGAGAAGTGCCTCGATGCTTTGCAGGGCATTTTCTTTTTCTTCCAGAGTGTTTACGAGAATTTCCAGTTCCAAAAAAGAACCAAGCCCCTCTACCTGGTCTACGCAGGCAGTCATCATTCCTTTATGGTAATACTGACGGAGCTTCGTAACCGGATAGAGTCTTTTGTAACCAAGGGAGATAAGAATCTCCCTTGTAGTTTCTGCATCGTCTATGCGGGTTTCCAATTCTTTTCTTGTTGTGGAAACAGTATCAAGCTTCGCCCCTTTATAGGTGAGGAAAGAAGCTGTTTCTCTTGTGTTAAAGTTATCGCATGTTCGTATGCGAAGTGCTTCGTCTGTTTTCATAAAATCATGAAAATCGCTGGTAAAATAAAAATCCGATTCTTTCACCAGATTGCCGGGTTTAAATCCAAACTCTGTTAACGTCCGTTCCGTTACAGATCTTCGGAACAGAGGAAGTTTAATTTCTACTTCAATCATAAATGTTACTCCATGATTTGTGATGTATCCTTCTTGTTTTTCTTAAAAATCTTAAAAATAGTACAGAAAAATTCCAGGCGTACACAGGTTATTAAATGTGAATAAAAAGATTCTTTGTTAGTTCTATTCCTTCTTTGTTTTATTTATTTGTAAAAAGAAGGTTCTGTCCTTTATAAGACAGAGTAAGAGAGTTGTTTTCTGCATGAATTTTCATGGTGCATTTTGAAAAACCATTCGGTAAATCTTTAAAAACAGCAGGAAGATTCATAGAATCATCTTTGTACGTATAAAAAGTAAATTCATTATCCCTGCTTGAAAGATAGAAAAAATTAGTAACAAAAGCAGGTTCATTTTCAGTAGCAGCTTTCTCATCAAGAGAATGAAGTTCCATGTAATTATCATATAAACTTAATTTGTATCGGTTTGTATCGGTTGTAAAGTCTTCTTTGCTGTACCATACGTCATTTTCTGTAAGATTTAAGAGTGGTCCCGTAGTATTTGCAGAATCAGACTGTGTCCCTTCCTTATATTTTTTAAAAAGATAGCTGACATTATCATAGGTTAATACAAGGATATTTTCAGAAGGCATCGTATAAGAAAGCGTACTGCCTGAACCAAGATCATCCCATCCGGAAGGCAATCCTACAGCAGTTTCACTTCCGGTATTTAAAGAAAACTTTGATGAATCAGCAGAAAGACCTCCACTTAGGCAGGTTTTATTCTGTGTGATATCTTTCAGCGTAAACTGTCCCTCTTTATCTATGGAAAAGCTCAGATAATCACAGTTATAACTATCGTCTCTTCCTAAAGCATTCCCAACTCCATTCCACGTTCCAACCAGTTTGATGCCATCTTTACCGAGGTTCCCCGAAACCTTATTGCTACAGCCTGTAGCAGTAAGTGCAAAAAGTAAAAAGGTGGTGAAAAGTAATAAAAAATTTTTCTTCATAATAGGTCCTTTCTGTGCGTAGTAGACACACATTTATGTGATACGTCTTAGCTTTTGTAAAAAAGACGTACTTTATTCTACCACATATCAGGCACAAGTAGGGAAAATATCTAAATCTTTTTTAATATCTTTCTTATAATTCGAAAGGTCTGACAGTTGCGTTTGTCAGTATCTTATTGTATTATATTTTATAAATAGATTTTATTAAAAATGTTTTAGATTCAAAGGAGGAGCTTGATTCATGAAAATGATTTCAATCGAAAAAGAACTGAAAGAGAATTCTTATCCGGGAAGAGGAATTATTGTCGGACGTTCCGAAGACGGAAAAAAGGCAGCAATTGCTTATTTTATTATGGGAAGAAGTTCGAACAGCCGTAACCGTATTTTTGTGGAAGACGGGGAAGGTATTCGTACACAGGCATTTGATCCGTCAAAGTTAGAAGATCCAAGCCTTATTATCTATGCGCCAGTGAGAGTGCTTGGTAATAAAACAATCGTGACAAACGGGGATCAGACAGACACCATTTATGAAGGAATGGATAAACAGCTTACATTCGAGCAGTCTTTACGTTCCAGAGAATTTGAGCCGGACGGACCAAACTATACTCCTAGAATTTCAGCAGTTCTTCATTTGGAAAAGGGCAAATTCAATTATGCAATGTCTATTTTAAAGAGCAATAACGGTAATCCGGAAAGCTGTAATCGCTACACATTTGCATATAGTGATGTTCCGGCAGGAGAGGGTCATTTCATTTCCACTTATATGCATGATGGTAATCCTTTACCAAGCTTTGAAGGAGAGCCAAAGTGGATGGCAATTCCAGATGATATGGATGCATTTGCAGATACTCTCTGGAACAGTTTGAATGAAGAGAATAAAGTTTCTTTATTTGTACGTTATATTGACATTGCAACAGGAAAATATGAATCTAAAATTATTAATAAAAATAAGTAATTATTGAAGACAAGTAATTATTGAAGACAAGTAATTAGTGCGAATAAAAAGTAATTATTTAAAAACATATTGCAAAGTTGCAGATTAAAATTATACAGATACGCATTTGCAATTCTGGACTAAAATATAGAAAAATTTTAAAATATGCAAATGGAGGCGTGCAGGTTACTTTTTGATATTTCAAACACGCTCTAAATATGCAATAAGAATAACCGAAATCACAAAGTCAGAACATAAACTAAAAGAGGTAAAATAAGAATGAAAGAATTAGAGTTAAAATATGGATGTAACCCAAATCAGAAACCATCCCGGATTTATATGGAAGAGGGGGAACTCCCTATTCAGGTACTGAACGGAAAACCAGGTTATATTAACTTTTTAGATGCTTTTAATGGCTGGCAGCTTGTAAGCGAATTAAAAAAAGCAACGGGGCTTCCTGCTGCAACTTCTTTTAAACATGTATCTCCAGCCGGAGCAGCAGTAGGTCTTCCTCTTAGCGATACACTGGCTAAAATCTACTGGGTAGATGACCTTGGAGAATTATCTCCTCTTGCCTGTGCTTATGCAAGAGCCAGAGGAGCGGACCGTATGTCTTCCTACGGTGATTTTATCGCATTATCCGATGTATGTGATGTTTCTACAGCCAACATGATCAAAAGAGAAGTATCTGACGGTGTGATCGCTCCAGGATATGAACCAGAAGCACTTGAGATTTTAAAATCTAAAAAAAGAGGGAACTACAATGTAATTCAGATCGATCCAGCCTACATTCCGGCACCGATCGAGAAAAAACAGGTATTTGGAATCACTTTCGAGCAGGGAAGAAATGAATTAAATATCGATGATAAGTTCTTTGATAATATCGTTACAGAGAATAAAGAACTGACAGAAGAAGCGAAGAGAGATTTGGCTATTTCCATGATTACTTTAAAATATACACAGTCTAACTCTGTATGTTATGTAAAAGATGGACAGGCGATTGGTATTGGAGCAGGTCAGCAGTCCAGAATCCACTGTACACGTCTTGCAGGACAGAAAGCAGATAACTGGTGGCTTAGACAGTCCCCTCAGGTAATGGGACTTCAGTTCAAAGATGAGATTCGTCGTGCAGATAGAGACAATGCGATCGACATCTACATGGGAGATGAATACATGGATGTACTCGCAGACGGTGTATGGGAAAATACTTTCAAAGTAAAACCGGAAGTATTTACAAGAGAAGAAAAGAGAGCATGGCTTGATAAACTTACAGATGTAGCATTAGGCTCTGATGCTTTCTTCCCGTTTGGTGATAATATCGAACGTGCACATAAGAGTGGTGTAAAATACATTGCACAGCCAGGAGGATCTATCCGCGATGACAATGTAATCGAAACATGTGATAAATACGGAATCGAAATGTCATTCACAGGAATTCGCTTATTCCACCACTAAAATATGAATCTGTAGATTTCGTACAGACGAAAAAAGAAATACTGCCATATCCCATCTGCTCTGTAGTCGCTGCGTTTAAGATGCTCAACTGCATCTTAAACACGCTCCGAAGCCGCATCTGGGATATGGCAGTATTTCTTTTTTCTGGCTATCTAAATCCACAGTTTGTAAGGGTGGGGAATCTCCAGAAGGTTATGGATTCTTGGGGAGTTAAAGTCTAAAGGGTTGACGCATTTCTTCTGGAGGTTTCCATTTGAATAGAAAGTGTAGATTTTTGGAGAATCCCCTTGTGTTTTGAGGGAAAATAGAGCGTTTAGCACGACGGAGTAAAATCAAGCTTATAAAAATTCTCTTTTCTTTACTGTACATTTCTTACAATTTGAATGTCAATCCTTTTGAATTTGATTTCTCGGAAAGTTATAACCTTTTGGAGAATCCCCATTCTCATCAACTGTAGATTTAGAGTAATCAGAAAAAAGAAAAATCAGCCTATCCCAGATGCGGCTTGGGAGCGTATTTAAGATGCGGATGAGCATCTTAAATACAGCGACTACAGAGCAGATGGGATAGGCTGGTTTTTCTTTTTTCGTCTACACGAAATCTAAAAATCAGGAGTTGTTACCATTTTTTTGTTTTGTTTTTTGAAACCTGCTTTTTCTTTGCAGAAATCACGCGGATAGCATTTCTTTTACCGCTTCTGGCATAGGCTTTATTTTTCTTAACGATTACGTTGCCGAATTTCTTTGATGTGTGGGAGAATACAAAGATTCCCTGTCTGCCGCCTTTTACGATATTGTTTTCAATGACAACTTTATTTTTAATGCTTGTTTTTGGAGAAGAACCTTTCTGATAAGCAACAGCGAGTCCTACGGAGTAGGAATTACGTTTTAAAGGTGTTTTTGTTGTTACGCGGCAATTTTTTACTGTGGCGCTTTTTGTATTGAAAAGAGCGAGTGCTTCTGCAGACTTTCCAGTAATATTGCAGTTCTCTATTGTAATATTAGAGTGGTAATTTCCAGCTTTTCTGTATTTTGCTTCGCTGCCTGGGAAGCTTGCGCAGATTCCTCTGGCTCCGCTGACAATACAGTTCGTTACGCTGATATTTTTGCTTGGGGTACCGTTACAGAGCTTTGGGCTTAAACGGTAAAGACCAGGAGCTGTTTTTGGTGTGGCAAGGTCGATCTGGAGCTGTTCTTCTACACATTTTTTTGGACATTTGCCCTGTGGGATTAATTTGCATCCATTAATGGAAACACCGTTGCATGCGATCAATTCAATACCATGTCCGGTGTAATTGCAATAGACGGTAGCATCATTGATAGAAATATTAGAAGCATAGGAAATTCGCATCATTGTTCCTTTTAATCCAGAGGAAGATGAATTTTTCCATACACCTCCGTTAATGGTAAGGTTTTTAAAATTATCATAGGATGCTGCAGTTGGGTCGTTTATAATTACGCCGCTTCCGGATGTGATCGTATGGTCTCCGGCATTGATTGTTGTGTTATTGCCCGGGCGTAAATAGGTATCGATGGAAATATCATTATTGATATTTATAGTTTTAGGTTCATTTCCTTCTATCAAATAGTTTAAAGCGCGGCGATTTCCGGCAGCACTTCCTGTTGGAATGAAATCATAAATTGCAGGAGAGTCTTGATAAGCGATTACCTTATGCTGGTAAGTTATTTTTTTTCGAGAAGCTTTTTTTGCATTTTTGGCATAAGCAGTGTTTCCACAGAAACAAAATAATCCTGTAATGATAGTAAGAGTGAAAGTGATAAATAATAGTTGTTTAATTTTTTTCATAAATTTCTCCATATTTTATAACGTATTCTCAAAATCTTTCTGTGATTAATTTTGTGAAAAAAGCTGTTCTAATTGTGTGAAAAATCCCGGATAGGACACATCGACACAATCGGAATCAGTGATGATAGTTTCTCCGTCTGCGTTAAGTCCTGCAACGGCAAACGTCATTGCGATACGGTGATCCATAGAACAATTAATGTTTGTGCCGTAAAGTACAGGGATTGTATTATTACTGCGGCTATTGATAATAAAGCCATCTTCTGTATCTATGATATCAGCACCCATAGCACCTAAGTTTTCCGTCATAATAGCGATACGGTCAGATTCTTTTACACGAAGTTCGTGTGCATCTTTGATAATGGTCTGCCCCTTTGCAAAACATGCCATAAGGGCAATGACAGGAAGTTCGTCGATAAGAGCAGGGATAATATCTCCTTCTACAATTGTTCCTCGAAGGCTGCTTGTTTTTACAAGAAGATCAGCAACTGGTTCCCCGCCCTCTTCTCTGGCATTTAATAATGTGATATCAGCGCCCATATCCTGGCATACTTTCAAAATTCCAGCACGCGTGTCATTGATACCGACATTATTTATTGTGATTTCAGAATTTGGCGTAATCAGGGCGGCTACAATAAAGAAAGCGGCAGAAGAAATATCGCCGGGAACTTCGATATGCTGTCCATGCAAAGTTTCAGGTGGAGTAATGGTGCAAGTGTTTTTATCTGATACGATATTGGCTCCAAAAGAACGAAGCATACGTTCTGTGTGATCTCTGGAAAGTGCCGGCTCAGTCACGCTTGTTTTTCCATTAGCATACAGTCCAGCAAGCAGTACACAGGATTTTACCTGAGCAGAAGCAACAGGTGAATCATAGTGAATGGCGTTTAGAGAACGGCCTTTGATGGAAAGTGGTGCACAGCCAGTATCGTGAATACTTGTAATATCAGCGCCCATCATAGAAAGAGGTTTCATAATCCGTCCCATAGGGCGGGAATTTAAAGAAGCATCGCCGCTTAAAACAGTATCAAAGTTCTGACCGGCAAGGATTCCGGAAATAAGACGGGTTGTTGTGCCGCTATTTCCGACATCTAAAGTTTCTTCCGGTTTGTGAAGACCATGAAGCCCCTTTCCATGAACATAAATCGTGTCTTCTTTTTCTTCAATAGAAATTCCCGTTTTGCGAAAACAGTCAATAGTAGAAAGACAATCAGCTCCTTTTAAAAATCCATGGATGGTAGTTGTTCCTTCTGCAAGTGAGCCAAACATAATGGCTCTGTGGCTGATGGATTTATCTCCGGGAACACGAAGAGTTCCTTTAAGGCCGGTAATTCTTGTTATTTTTTTCATAAATAAATCCTCACTTTATGTAAATTTATCTCAGTCGAGAAGGCTCCCACCTATTTCAGGTGGTGAGTGACAGCGACTCGACTTGAAAAATAGTCATGTACATGTTTGTAATAAAAATGCGTAATACAGATCAGCGAATATGTACAATGTAATTTCTCTCTTCTAACACCTGCGCCCCTTTTTGGCAGGATTCCTCATCGTAAAGAACGATTTCTAAAACACCTTCTTCAAACTCTCGATTATATATGATACCAATATTTTTTAAGCTGATGCTGTTGAAAGCAAGCAGAGAAGCAACTGTAGCGATTGTACCTGGCTGGTCTGGAATATGTACATAAAGTTTATGTACTTTATCAAATAAGCCAATGGAATGGTCGGGTACAGAATTTCGATATTCACCGGCTTCTTTAAAGTATTCATTGACATATGCGCCATTCTTATTGTCAAGCTGATCAATAACTTCCTGAAGATCATGAATCATAGAAGTAAGTAAAGTTCTTATATTGGAAGAGTTATTTTCACAGATCTGTTCCCACATAACCGGAGAAGAAGAAGCAATTCGCGTGATATCCTTAAAACCTCCGGCAGCAAGCTGCTTTAACATACCGTTGTTCCGGTCTGCACGTCGGACAAGATGTACGAGTTCTGCAGCAACAATATGCGGTACATGGCTGATTGCGGCTGTGATAAAATCGTGTTCTTCTGGTTTTAAAGAAACGGCTAATGCGCCTAATCCCTGAATAAAGGAAGAAAACTTTGTTGTAAGTTGAAATAGTGTACGCTCACTTGGTGTCAGAAAATAGTATGCATTTTCAAGAAGGTGATCATTGGCGTAAGCATATCCAGATTTTTCAGAGCCAACCATCGGATGACCGCCAATAAAGTTTGTCTCCATATCAAGTTCTTTGATGGCAGTCTGAATTGGTTCCTTCACACTTCCGACATCGGTAAGCAGACAGTTTTCCGAAACAATATCTTTTAATTCTTTTAAATATTCAATATTATTTGAAACCGGTGCGCAGAGAAAGATAATGTCACAGGAAGAAAATGTTGGATCAAGTGTTTCAAAGTATTGATTTAAAGTGCCATCTTCTTTAGCTGCTTTAAGAGAGTCGGTATTTGTATCGAATCCATAAATAATGCTATCCGGATGTATTCTTCGTATTGTTTTGGCGATAGAGCCGCCGATTAGTCCAAGGCCGATAAAGCCGATTGTCATATGATTTGCGTTCATAATTGAAGCCTCCAAGCGATATAAGTTGATGTGAGTTTTAGAGCATCGCGAATGATATACTATGTGATCAAATGGTGATCAAATGGTATAGATATGTAATCTGATACCGTAGAATAGTAAATAATACGATAATCTCAACGGTATTTATTGTACATGGAAAAAGAAAACGTGTCAACACTTTTCAGCGTTAAAGCAAAATCGGAAAAAGAAGGGAAAGTTGGTTGGACTATTCAGAAAATATGTTGATTTTGCGATGTTTTATTCTAGAAGAGAAGGATAATATGTGTTGGAGAGAGGGATATAGTAATAAGATTTTCTATGAATTTAAACGAATTCAAAAAAATGTGTCAAAATGCTAAAAATACTCTTGTAAAATGAAGAATTTTTTAGTAAAATAGTCATGTGAGATTCTTGGTATAAGAATAATTATTCATTAATTTTACAAAAATAAAGCTGAAAATCTCGCAAATATGATTAAACAACATGGGAGGAACTGATTATGAACGTATATGCAACCGAAAGTATTAGAAATGTCGTATTACTTGGACATGGTGGCTGTGGCAAGACTTCTTTAATTGAATCTATGGCTTTTACAACGGGGATTATTAAGAGGGTTCGTACAGTAACAGAAGGCGGTACAGTAAGTGATTACGATAAAGAAGAGGTTAAAAGAAAGTTTTCTATTCAGTCCTCAGTTATTCCTCTGGAGGTAGATGGAGTTAAGGTGAATCTTTTAGACACACCAGGTTTCTTTGATTTTTCAGGTGAGGTGTACGAAGCATTAAGTGTAGCAGATGGCGCGATCATCGTTATTAATGGTAAGTCCGGAGTAGAAGTTGGAACAAGAAAGAGTTTTGAATTTTGTGCGAAGAGAGGCATTCCGGTTATCGTATATATTACATGTGTAGAAGATGAACATGTAGATGCTTCTGCGATTATTGATGAACTTCGAGAAAGCTATGGTAACAAGATCGTACCGTTCCATATGCCAATGAAGGAAGGAACAGAATTTAAAGGATTTATCAATGCAGCGAAGATGTTAGAGTGTCGTTTACAGCCGAATGGAACTTACTACGAAAAAGAAGTAGAAGAAGGCGTGAATGAGGAGCTTGATGAATATCGTCAGCAGTTGATGGAAGGTGTTGCTGAGACAAGCGAAGAACTTATGGAGAAGTTCTTTGCAGAAGAGCCATTTACAGAAGATGAGATTAAGACGGCGATTGTTTCTTCTATTGCAAAGAGAGACCTTATGCCTGTTATCTGTGGAGCAATCAATACAGATTATGGTGCTAATATTCTTCTTCATGATATGGTGAAGTATTTCTCCGCACCAGGTACCGTTACAGATCAGTTTGTTGGAATTAAAGTAAAGACAGATGAACCGGTGAGCGCAGCTTATGATGTAAGTCAGCCGGTAAGTGCTTATGTATTTAAGACGATCGCAGATCCATTTGTAGGCCGTTTTTCTTTAGTAAAGGTTACAGATGGTATTTTAAAGGCAGATAGTGCTGTATATAATGCAAACAGAGATGCAGAAGAGCGTATCGGTAAGCTCTATGTTTTAAGAGGTAAGGAACAGATTGAAGTGAATGCTCTTTATGCAGGTGATATTGGAGCAATCGCAAAACTTTCTGTTACAAAGACGGGGGATACTTTATCACCGAAGGCTAACCCTATCATCTTTGAGAAAGCTGAGATGCCGGAACCATATACATTTGTCCGCTATGTCACAAAGACAAAGGGTGATGAAGATAAAGTTTCTGCTGCTCTTAAGAAGTTGATGGATGAAGATCTTACGTTAAAAGAAGTTAATGACAAAGCGAACCGTCAGATGTTATTATATGGTTTAGGAGATCAGCATCTTGAAATTGTAAAGAGTAAGCTTGCCGACCGATATAAAGTGGAAATCGAACTTGTAAAGCCAAAGGTAGCATTTAAAGAGACGATCCGAGGCAAAGTAGAAGTTCGTGGTAAGTATAAGAAACAGTCGGGTGGACATGGTCAGTATGGTGATGTTCTTATGGAATTTGAACCATCTGGCGATTTAGAAACACCATATGTATTTGATGAGAAGATTTTCGGTGGAGCTGTTCCAAAGAACTACTTCCCGGCAGTAGAGAAGGGTATTGCAGAAAGTTGTCTGAAGGGACCTTTAGCTGGATATCCGGTTGTTGGAATTAAAGCAACCTTGACAGATGGTTCTTATCATCCGGTTGACTCATCTGAGATGGCATTCAAGATGGCAGCGATCACAGCATTTAAGAATGGTGTGATGGATGCAAAACCAGTTCTTCTTGAACCGATTGTAAATCTTAAAGTAGATGTTCTTGATAAGAATACCGGTGATGTTATGGGTGACTTGAATAAGCGCCGCGGTCGTATTCTTGGAATGAATCCATTAGAAGGTGGAAGACAGGAATTAGTAGCAGACATTCCTTTGGCAAGCCTGATTGGATATTCTACAGATTTACGTTCCATGACAGGTGGAAGTGGAGAATTCTCCTATGAATTTAGCAGATATGAGCAGATGCCGGCAGATGCTCAGGAAAAAGTATTAAAAGAAGCAGCGGCTGAAAAGGAGAATATTAAATAAACTATGATTGATAAAGCGATTACATTTGCTACGAAGGCGCATGAAGGTCAATTTCGGAAAGGAACAAAGCTTCCGTATATTGTGCATCCGTTAGAGGTGGGGGTTATTGTCTCACGAATGACACAGGATAAGGAAGTGATTGCAGCAGCAATTCTTCATGACACATTGGAAGATTGTAAAGAAGTAACGTTTTCTGTACTCTGTCAGGAATTTGGAGAAAGGGTGGCAGAGATTGTAAGAGCCGAGAGTGAGGAAAAGGGGGGGACCTGGAACGAGCGAAAGGCTAATACAGTAAGAAGATTAAAAGAAGAGAAAGTTTCTGATGTGAAGTTGGTTGCTTTGGCAGATAAGCTTTCAAATGCACGTTCCTTAAAACGAGATTATCAAATGGTTGGTGATAAGCTGTGGCAGCGTTTTAATATGAAAGACAAAGCACAGCAGGCCTGGTATTACAGGGGGTTATGTGATTCGTTAAAGAATATGGAGGAGTTTCCAGAGTATTGGGAATTTTGTGAATTGATTGCTTATGTGTTTCGCGGTGTAGTTGTAGAGTAGTTTATAATATCTGTTTTTAACAAAAAAGAGTAATGTAATAAAAGAACAGGTGTCATCGATGGAATAGTCGGGATATCTGTTCTTTTTTGCGGTAAATAAATGAAGAAAATAATGCGAAAAACGATATTATTTTTGAAAAAGAATGTAACAGAAGTTGTTTTTTTAAGATTATTTTAAAAAAAAGCAGTTGCAAGGATGAAAATAGTATGATAATATCTTTGAGGTGAAAACATTTGTATTTCATAGACGAACAAATACGAGAAGGGAATCCTGACTGTTACAGGCAGGAGATAAGAATATGGAGAACAGTTCTAAATTTTATATGGTAAAAAAGAAAGCTTTGCCCGAAATATTATTAAAAGTGGCAGAAGCGAATGCTTTGCTAAACAGGGGGAAAGCAAGGACAATTAAGGAAGCGATAGATGCTGTTGGTATCAGTCGGAGTTCTTATTACAAATATAAAGATGATATCTTTCCTATTCATGAAAAGATACAGGGGAAAACGATTACCTTTGTAATGGAAATGGAAGACCGGCCGGGTCTGCTTTCCAGCATATTAAAGGTTGTAGCAGATTGCAAGGCAAATATTTTGTCGATACATCAGAGTATACCGGTAAATCATATTGCGCTTATAACGTTAAGTGTAATGATTTTACCAATTACAGATGATGTGGCAGAACTTTTTGATAGAATTGAAAATGCAGATGGAATTAATAATCTGAAGATTGTTTCAGAAGAATAAGGAGGACAAAGATGATAAATGTAGCGGTGTTAGGATATGGCACGATTGGTTCAGGTGTAGTAGAAGTACTGCAGACCAATGCCGCAGTCATTGCAAAGAGAGTAGGAGAGGACATTGCCGTAAAATATATTTTGGATCTGAGAGATTTTCCAGGAAATCCGAATGCGGATAAAGTTGTCCATGATTACGATATTATCGATAAAGATAGCGATATTCAGGTTGTTGTAGAGTGTATGGGCGGTGTGGAGCCGGCTTATACTTTTGTAAAAAAAGCATTGCTTAATGGAAAAAGTGTTGCAACTTCGAATAAAGAACTGGTTGCAAAACATGGGGCAGAACTCATTGCGATCGCTCGAGAAAAGAACATAAACTTTTTATTTGAAGCAAGCGTTGGCGGCGGTATCCCGATCGTTCGTCCGTTACTGCGCTGCCTCACAGCAGATGTGATTGAAGAAGTCAGTGGTATTTTAAATGGTACGACAAATTATATGCTTACAAGAATGGGAGAAGAAGGACTTTCCTTTGAAGAAGCTTTAAAGGAAGCACAGGAAAAAGGATATGCAGAACTTCATCCGGAAGCAGATGTAGAAGGTTATGATGCCTGTCGTAAGGTTGCGATATTATCTTCTCTCGCATTTGGACAGCAGGTTGATTTTGAAGATATTTATACAGAAGGTATTACAAAAATTACTGCAGAAGATTTTTGTTATGCTGCAAAAATGAAAAAGAGCATCAAACTTCTTGGAAGCAGCTGGAAAACAGATGACAAGTTTTATGCTATGGTATGTCCGATGCTTTTAGATAATGAACATCCACTTTCAGGAGTAAAAGATGTATTTAACGCAATTTTTGTACGTGGAAATATGGTAGATGAGACAATGTTTTATGGTAAAGGAGCTGGAAAGCTTCCTACAGCCAGTGCAGTGGCAGCGGATGTTATAGATTGTGCGAAACATATCGGAAAGAATATTAAAATTCTTTGGGAACCGGAAAAACTTACATTAAGCGATCTTGGAAACTTTGAGAGAAAATATTTTGTAAGAATGCCAGCAGACACTGCAGAAGAAACAATACAGAATATATTCGGAACAGTGGAGATGATTTCAGTGGATGGAATTGATGAAAAAGCATTTATCACAGGGCTTATGAAAGAAAGCGCCTTTAATGCGGCAGCAGAAAAAGCAGGAAATATTATTAACCGTATCCGTCTTGACTGATTATAAAAAAATATGTAGAATAGTCTGCATATAATCAAAGAGTAATTTTAATAGTTGGTTTTCCTGTATTACATCTGGAATACACTGACTTTAGATTAAAATAATAGATGAGAATATTGAAAGACTTAGGGAGGAACAGAATGTTAATCGTTAAAAAATTCGGAGGAACATCTGTAGGAAACAAAGAAAGAATTTTAAATGTTGCCAAGAGATGTATCGAAGATTATCAAAAGGGTAATGATGTTGTTGTTGTTTTATCCGCTATGGGTAAATCAACAGATGAACTGATCAATATGGCAAAAGATATCAATCCGACACCATCAAAAAGAGAGCTGGATATGCTTGTTACAACAGGAGAACAGGTTTCTGTATCCCTCATGGCAATGGCAATGGGTTCATTAGGTGTGCCGGCGATTTCATTGAATGCATTTCAGGTAGCGATGCATACAACACACCGTTATGGTAATGCACAGTTAAAGAGAATTGATACAGATCGTATCCGTAATGAATTAGAACAGAGAAAGATCGTTCTTGTTACCGGATTCCAGGGAATTGATAAGTTTGATAACGTAACAACACTTGGAAGAGGTGGTTCTGATACAACAGCAGTAGCACTGGCAGCGGCTCTTAATGCAGATGCCTGCGAGATTTACACAGATGTAGATGGTGTTTATACAGCAGACCCACGTTACGTGAAGAAGGCAAGAAAGCTTGATGAGATTACTTATGATGAGATGCTTGATTTGGCTTCTCTTGGAGCGGGTGTACTTCACAATCGTTCCGTAGAGATGGCAAAGAAATATGGAGTACAGTTAGTAGTTAGATCAAGTTTAAATAATAACGAAGGAACAATCGTCAGGGAGGAAGTAAACATGGAAAAGATGCTTGTAAGCGGTGTTGCAGCCGATAAGAATGCCACAAGAATTGCAGTAATTGGATTAAAGGATGAACCGGGAATCGCATTCCATCTCTTTAATGCCCTTGCAAAATATAACATTAACGTTGATATTATCTTACAGTCTGTAGGACGTAACGGAACAAAGGATATTTCCTTTACTGTAGCAGAAGATGAAGCGGATGAGGCAGTAGCGATCATCCAGAAGAGCTTTCCAAAGAGCGAGTATAACAAGATTGACGAAGAAAAAGACGTTGCAAAGATTTCTATCGTAGGTGCCGGCATGATGACACATCCAGGTGTTGCAGCTTCTATGTTTGAAGCGTTATATGATGCAGGCGTTAACATTAAGATGATCAGCACTTCTGAGATTCGTGTTACAGTTCTCATTGACGAGAAATATACAGAAAGAGCATTAAATGCAGTACATGACAAGTTCGCATTAGGCGACTAATTCTGAACTGTAGATTTCGTATAGACGAAAAAAGAAAAACTGCCATATCCCATCTGCTCTGTAGTCGCTGTGATTAAGATGCTAAACCGCATCTTAATCACGCTCCGAAGCCGCATCTGGGATATGGCAGTTTTTCTTTTTTCTGTCTACTCTAAATCCATAGTTTGCAAGAGTGGGGATGTTCCAGAAGGTTATGACTTTCCGAGAAATTAAATTCAAAAGGATTGACATTCAAATCGCTGTATATATTTGGAAATTAGTTGTATCAGATGCGTGATAACTTCACTTCTACATGACATCCCACGACAAAAAAGTTCTCTTCTGGAGTTTTTATCTGAATAAAAATCGTAGATTTCTGGACATCCCCATTCTCACCAACTGTAGATTTACAGTACTCAGAAAAAAGAAATCATCCCCTATCCCAGATGCGGCTTGGGAGCGTATTTAAGATGCGGATGAGCATCTTAAATACAGCGACTACAGAGCAGATGGGATAGGGGATGATTTCTTTTTTCGTCTACCTGAAATCTACAAATCAGGATTGTTTTATAAATATTTTTGTGTTATGATTAAAGAAAATATCGAGGACAGGAGAGTAAGCGATGAAAAGACAAGACTACTTATCGTGGGATGCCTATTTTATGGGTGTAGCCCTTCTTTCTGCGCAGAGAAGTAAGGATAATAATACGCAGGTTGGCTCCTGCATTGTTGATCCGCATAATAAGATTCTCTCTATGGGGTATAATGGAATGCCGACAGGATGCAGTGATGACAGAATGCCATGGGAACGGAAGGGAACTCCGCTTGATACAAAGTATTTATATGTGTGCCATGCGGAACTGAATTCTATACTTAATTATAGTGGCGGTTCTTTAAGAGGAGCGCGTATTTATACTACTTTATTTCCATGTAATGAGTGTACTAAGGCGATTATCCAGGCGGGAATTACAGAAGTAATCTACTATTCTGATAAGTATGCGGATACAGATTCTACGATTGCAGCGAAAAGAATGTTTGATATGGTAGGAATTACTTACAGGCAGTACCAGAAAGAAGAAAAAGAGCTGGTTCTGGATTTGTAAAAGACATAAATGTCTTGATAGATGAATAGAATTTAAAAAAGTGACAAAAAAGACTTGACATGTTGTCTGGGTAATGCTATAGTAATTAAGGTTATTGAGTAACAGAAAAGCAGAGTATCCACTCTCACCTTAGCACGTATGGTGACTCGGGTTAATATCGTATATATAATGAACTGTTTTGACAGGGATTATGAGATATTTTGTGGATGGTCTTGTGACTGTCCATTTTTTCTATGTTTTTCATGGGTGTTTGGGCACAAGGTGTACTTGAATTGCCGGACTAATGTTTATTTTTTATGGAGGTGTACTACTATTAACGAATTAATGATTAATGAACAGGTACGTGACAGAGAGGTTAGAGTTATCAGCAGTGATGGAGAGCAGCTTGGAATTATGTCTTCAAAGGAAGCTATGAAGCTTGCAAGAGAGGCAGAACTTGACCTTGTAAAGATTGCTCCGAATGCAAAGCCGCCTGTGTGCAAGATTATTGATTATGGAAAATATAGATATGAGCTTGCCCGTAAAGAGAAGGAAGCTAAGAAAAAGCAGAAGACGATTGATGTGAAGGAAGTAAGACTTTCACCGAATATCGATAAGAATGACCTGAATACCAAGATCAATCAGGCAAGAAAGTTCCTTTCTAAAGGCGATAAAGTAAAGGTAACTCTTCGTTTCAGAGGAAGAGAACTTGCTCATGTGAATTCCAGTAAGGGAATTCTTGAGGATTTTGCACAGCAGCTTTCAGATATAGCTGTTGTTGATAAACAGCCTAAATTTGAAGGAAGAAGTATGATAATGTTTTTAACTGAAAAACGTTAATTAAGATTAGAAATTAGGAGGACTAATATTATGCCAAAAATGAAAACAAGCAGAGCAGCTGCAAAACGTTTTAAAAAGACAGGTAGTGGAAAGTTAAAAAGAAATAAAGCTTACAAGAGCCATATCTTAACAAAGAAATCTCAGAAGAGAAAAAGAAATTTAAGAAAAGCTGCAATGACAGATGCAACTAACGTAAAGAACATGAAGAAGATTTTACCATATCTTTAATCGTATATAGGAGGAAGTAATTAATGGCTAGAGTAAAAGGCGCAATTGGCGCAAAGAAAAGACATAACAGAACACTGAAGCTTGCAAAAGGTTACAGAGGAGCAAGATCTAAACAGTATAGAGTAGCTAAACAGTCCGTAATGAGAGCTTTAACAAGCGCTTACGCAGGAAGAAAGCAGAGAAAGAGACAGTTCAGACAGTTATGGATCGCACGTATCAACGCTGCAGCAAGAATGAACGGACTTTCTTACAGCAAGTTCATGTACGGCTTAAAGTTAGCAGGTGTAGAAGTTAACAGAAAGATGCTTTCCGAGATGGCAATCGCTGATCCGGCAGGTTTCGCAGCTCTTGCAGAATTAGCAAAGAGCAAATTAGCATAATGAAGGTTAAGGCCAGCAGATATTATCTGCTGGCTTTTTTATTTACAAAAAAGTTGTCCATTTATTAAATAACATTAATTTTTATTTCTAAAAGGGAGGAGATAGTTATGAAAAATGTAAAGGTTATTAAAAAGGCTGCAATTTTTTTAATGGTGTTTGTTCTGGCATTCAGCTCGTTAAGTGCAGCAGCAGCAGTTACTTATAAAACAGGTAATCGTACTGTTCGCTACAGAGGTGCAAATTATAAAGTATATTATAATAGTAAGAGAGTGAATAGTGTAACAAGACCATCTTTGATGATTAACGGAAATATTATGATTCCATATCATTATACAATGGTAAAAAGAGGACCAAAAGTATCTATATCAAAAGCGAATAAAGGAAAGACAATAACGCTTTCTGCGAATGGAAATCAAGTAAGGTTTTATCTAAATAAAAAGTACATAAAAGTAAATGGAAAAAAAGAGAATATTCGTACTGCTCCTGTTAAAGCAAAGATAGGGGGAACTAGTCTTATAATGCTTCCAGCAAGAGTTGCTTTTGAGGAGCTGGGATTTCATTATATATATAACAAATCTAAAAAGGCAATCTATGTGACAGGAAATACAACGACAACAAATGCACCGGCCTCAACACCGATTGTGAATGAACCGGCGGTGAATACAGGTCTTCAGGCAACAGCTTTTAAGAATATGAGTACACAGGAATTTATTAATGCAGTAGGACCGATTGCAAGAGAAGATTACAGAAAAACAGGTGTGCTTGCCTCTGTTACTTTGGCGCAGGCAATTAATGAGAGTGGCTGGGGTAAGTCAGGGCTTACACAGAATTCCAACAATATGTTCGGTATGAAAACTTCTCTTTCCGGTAATAGCTGGTCAGGATCAGTGTGGGATGGAAGAAGTTATGTAGAAGTGAAGACAAGAGAAGAGTATAACGGAAAGAAAGTGACTATTACTGCGAAGTTCCGTAAATATCCTTCTGTAGCACAGTCTATCGCTGATCATTCCGCATATCTTTCTAACGCTATGAATGGTGCGAGAAGACGATATAATGGACTTACAGACACAAAGAGTTATTCTTCTCAGCTTACAATTCTTCAAAAAGGCGGATATTGTACATGGTCGGGATATGTATCAGAGCTGACAACGCTTATTAAAAAATATAATCTGACAAAGTGGGATAATTAATGGTTTATGGTAAAAAAAGAAAATGATCAGGAATTGCTATCAGTAAAGAAGACGATTCTTTCGATGTCATTTTCGTTGGTATTGGTAGCAGCAGTGCTTCTATTTATTTTTGGGTTTCGATATTTTTTGAGCGGAAGAGAGTATAAAGGTGCGAATGTTCAAAAAGAAGAACGAAAGAATGATTATGATGCACATAAAGAATATCTGGAAACAGATAAGTCATTTAAGGCCGGCTATATTATGATAAAGAATTTGCCTGCAAAAGGGTTATATATATCAGAATTACCGGGAAAGAAAGAAAATAGTTCTACTTATTTAAAAAGTGGGCAGATTCTTTGGGCAAGCAAAAAGGGAACATATAAAGATAAAACATATTATCATCTGAAAAATGGAATGTATTTGTATGCCAGCGAAAAGTACATGGAAGAACTTGCTTCTTATGAGAAACTGGAAGGATATGTAGCTATTACATATATTAGTTCCACTGGAGTAAGACTTCGTAAATGGGCGGATTTTCAGGCGGATAATGTAGTAAAGTCTGTTTATGTTGGTGATAAAGTACAGGTAAAAGGCAAGGTTACACGAAAGAACGGAGAATCTGCTTATATTACAGATAAAGGACTTTATCTTACGACAGACATTCAGTATTTAAACGACTATACAACGGAAGCAGACTCATCAGAAAATGAAAAATAAAAAGTCTTCTGTAGCAGATGGGAAATTAGATACAGTTAAAAGTTTAAGTACATTTTAATTGTATGAATATCATATCTGCTACAGGGGATTTTTATCTCAGTCGAGAAGACTCCCACTTCTTTCAGGTGGTGAGTGACAGCGGCTCGACTTGAATTTGCCAGAAATAGAAGATGAAAAGGGTAAGTTTATTTTACTTATAGTTAAAAATTTTGAAAAAATTAAAAAAATTTAAAAAAGTGCTTGCAATTTAAAAAAACTGTGTTATAATAATTTTTGTCAGTGAGAGATAATTACTGATAAGCAGTTGTGGCGGAATTGGCATACGCGCTAGACTAAGGATCTAGTCCGGGCTGACTGGGTACGGGTTCAAGTCCCGTCAACTGCATGAGAGCTGAAGACATAAAGTTTTCAGCTCTTTGTTTTTATCATAAAAATATGATATGAAATTTAATAAAAAAATACTTGCATTAGAAGTAATGTTATGGTATACTAATTTTCGTTGGTGAGCAAGAGATTCACTGATAAGCAGTTGTGGCGGAATTGGCATACGCGCTAGACTAAGGATCTAGTCCGGGCTGACTGGGTACGGGTTCAAGTCCCGTCAACTGCATAAGAGCTGAAGATGATAAGTCTTCAGCTCTTTTTGTTTTATAGAAAATCGCTCCTACGTAGAGTAAGAGAATGTGCGAAGACACAGTATTTGTTATTATGATTTGTTCTAAATAAAAATAGAATTCATACACTGTATAAAAATATTCAGGTACGGAGATACATGGACGGGATTTCTTATAAAAAATGGATGGATAGGATAGGAAGAGTGTTAGTGTCTGTTATAATTGCTGTTTTGCTAACAATGCTCTTTCTGGCTGTATTTGCATTTGCTATGTTAAAGGGAAGCTTATCTGCTTCTGTAGAAAAGATTGGCCTGATTGTAATGAGCGTTATTGCCTGCTTTGTCGGTGGATTTTTTTGCGGAAAGAAAAATACGAAGAAAAGGTATTTATGGGGACTGGGGGTTGGTGCTTTATATTGTTTGTTTTTTTCAGTGATACGTGTGGGAATGGGGCAGCCTTTTATGGCAGATAAAACAGCATTTTTTACGACACTTTTATATTGTGCAGCCGGAGGGATGCTTGGAGGAATGTTGAGTTAAGTAGAGGTCTCTTTAAAAAGGTCTTTTCTTACGGGAGGGTTTGTGTTATAATAACCTACAAAGTGTCATCTTAGATGCTTTGCATACTAGATTATGAAGTGAGGAGGCGTTATTAATGAAACGTGTAAAGACACTGACCGGAAACAAGACATACGGTACTACCATGTGTAAAGGTGGATGCGGTGAATGCCAGACATCCTGCCAGTCTGCCTGCAAGACATCTTGTACAGTAGGTAACCAGACTTGCGAGAGTAATAAATAATTAAAAAGCACAACAGGAAGATTGCTTCCTGACATATGCTTGAAGTAGGGTGAACTGTCTTTGCGGTCAGTTCACCTTATCTCTTGTATAGAAATTTTATAATATAAATTTTATATAAAAATTTTGTATGAAATCTTGTATGGAAAAGTATTTTCCTAAGATCACTTTATGATAATTTGATAAATATCGTAAGAATTCTCCTACCATTACAGGTGGGAGGATATCACATATAGAAGAGAAGTAAGAGAGTAGAAAGGGATAATTAACGTGATTCACCAGTATAAAAATAATGGATATAATATTGTTATGGATGTGTGCAGTGGTGCGATCCATGTAGTTGATGATGTGACATATGATGTAATTGCTTTATATGAAGAAAAGAATTTAGAGGAAATTAAAAAGGAATTGTCTGATACTTATAATAAGGAAGAGATTGAAGAGGCATATAAAGAAGTGACTTCTTTAAAAGAAGAAGGTTTATTATTTACAGAAGATATTTATGAAGAGTACATTAACGAAGTTAAGAGTAGAAAGACTGTAGTAAAGGCTCTTTGTCTGCATATCGCTCATGATTGTAACCTTGCCTGCCGCTATTGTTTTGCAGAAGAGGGAGAATATAAGGGACATCGTGAGCTTATGAGCGCTAAAGTAGGAAAAGCTGCTCTTGATTTCCTTGTGAAAAATTCTGGTAATCGTCACAATCTTGAGGTGGATTTCTTTGGCGGCGAGCCAACGATGAATTTTGATGTTGTAAAAGAAGTTGTAGAGTACGGACGTTCTCTTGAAAAAGATTATGATAAACATTTCCGTTTTACTTTCACAACAAATGGTGTTCTTTTAAATGATGAAATGATGGAATTTGCTAATAAAGAGATGGATAATGTCGTTTTAAGTGTAGATGGACGAAAAGAAGTCCATGACTATATGCGTCCTACAAGAAATGGCAAGCCAAGCTATGATCTGATCATGCCAAAGTTTATTCGCTTTGCAGAATCGAGACATCAGCAGAAATATTATGTAAGAGGAACATTTACAAATAGAAATCTTGATTTTTCTAAGGATGTTCTTCATCTTGCGGATTTGGGATTTGAACAGATTTCCATGGAGCCGGTTGTTGGACAGCCAGAAGAGCCATATGCAATTCAGGAAAAGGATCTTCCGCAGATTTTTGATGAGTATGACAGACTTGCAAAAGAAATGATTCAGAGAGAAAAAGAGGGAAGAGGATTTAATTTCTTTCATTTTATGATTGATCTTACAGGCGGACCATGTGTGGCAAAGAGACTTTCCGGCTGTGGAAGTGGAACAGAGTATTTAGCAGTAACACCTTGGGGAGACTTATACCCATGTCATCAGTTTGTAGGGGAAGATAAGTTCCTTCTTGGTAATGTTTTTGATGGAATTAAACGTACAGATATTTGTGATGAATTCCGTTCCTGTAACGTATACACCAAGAAGAAATGTAAAGAGTGTTTTGCAAGATTCTACTGTAGTGGCGGATGTCCTGCAAATTCTTATAATTTCCATGGAACAATCGATGATTCTTATGATCTGAGCTGTGATATGGAACGTAAACGAGTAGAGTGCGCAATTATGATTAAGGCAGCATTAGCAGATACAGAGGGCGAAGAGGAATAAATGGAAAAGTGGTTTGTCGCTTCAAAAAGAGCAGATTTTAATAAGATTGGAGAAGTATTTCATATCAGTCCAGTGACGGCGCGTCTGATGCGGAATAGGGACTTAACAACAATAGAAGAAATGCAGCGTTATTTGTATGGTTCCCTGTCGGATCTTTATGATCCTCATCTTTTAAAAGATGCAGATAAAGGGGCGGAAATCATAAAAGAAAAGATAGAAGCAGGGAAAAAGATTCGTATTATTTCAGATTATGATGTCGATGGTGTTTCTTCAAACTATATTTTATACCAGGGATTGAAACGCTGTGGTGCAGATGTGGATTATAAGATTCCAGATCGTGTAGAAGACGGTTATGGTATTAATGAGCATCTGATAGAGCAGGCGGCAGAGGATGGGATTGATACGATTATTACCTGTGATAATGGAATTGCTGCATCGGCTCAGATTGCTTATGGTAATTCTTTAGGTTTGACGATTGTTGTAACGGATCATCATGATATTCCGTTTCAAAAAGAAAATGATGAAATAACCTATCTACTTCCGCCAGCTGCTGCTGTGATTAATCCCAAACAGAAAGATTGTTCCTATCCATTTAAAAGTATATGTGGAGCAGTGGTTGTCTATAAGTTTATTCAGGTGCTTTATGATCTGTTTCAGATTGATCAAAAAGAAAGCGAGGCATTTCTTGAAATCGCAGCAATGGCAACGGTTTGTGATGTGATGCCTCTATTTGATGAAAATCGGATTCTTGTAAAGGAAGGGCTGCGCCGAATCAGGCAGACAGAGATTGTGGGTCTGCAGGCTTTGATAGAGGCGAATCATCTTGAAGATAAGAAGTTATCTTCCTATCATTTTGGATTTATCCTTGGACCATGTATTAATGCCTCCGGACGACTTACTTCGGCAAAGGAGGCATTAGAGCTTCTTCTTTGCAAGGACAAGGAAATCTGCAGACAGAAAGCAGAGGCACTTACTGCTTTAAATGCAGAAAGAAAAGAGATGACCGCAGATGGAGTGAAAGCAGCAAAAGCATATCTGGAAAGTACAGGCCATGCAAAAGATAAAGTGTTAGTTGTATATCTGCCGGATTGTCATGAAAGTATCGCAGGAATTATTGCTGGCAGAATGAAGGAATATTATCACAAACCGGTTTTTGTCATTACAAGAACAAAAGAGGGGTTAAAAGGCTCCGGAAGATCAATTGAAGCATATCATATGTATCAGGAAATGAATAAAATCAAAGAATGTTTTGATAAATTTGGTGGTCATCCGATGGCGGCCGGTCTTTCTATGCAGGAAGACAGGTTAGAGGAATTCCGGGAGAAATTAAATACGAATACTACGCTTACAGAAGAGGATTTTGTAGAAAAGGTACATATTGATGTAGCATTACCGATTTCGTATCTGTCAGAAAGCCTGATTAAAGAATTTGAATTGCTCGAACCGTTTGGGAATGAAAATACAAAACCATTGTTTGCACAAAAAGATTTGTACATAAAGGGGATACGTGTTCTTGGAACAACTGGTCGGTGTTTGAAGTTGTTTCTTTCTGACGGAAGTCAAACGAACATAGAAGCAATGTATTTTGGAGAATCGGATGGTTTTTTAGAAGAACTTTCTTGTTTTTGCGGAAAAGAAGAAGCACAAAGAGTTCAAAGAGGATTGCCACATCATATATGGATGGATGTAACCTATTATCCACAGATTAATGAGTGGAGAGGTCAGAAAAGTATTCAGATTGTTATTCAGAATTATCGTTTTAAACACCAGTAAAGGAGTAAAGATGTATGGAACAGAAGAATAAAAATGTCAGATTGATAGGATTAGATTTAGATGGAACTACGCTTACTTCAGAAAAGGTATTAACCCCACATACAAAGGAAGTTCTAGAAAAATGCTTAGCCGAAGGTGTTCAGGTCCTTCCGGCGACAGGCAGAGTGAAAACAGGTATTCCAGAGTATTTAACACAGATTGAAGGAATGCGATATGTCATTTTATCAAATGGTGCAAGTGTTTTGGATTTGAAAGAAGATAAAGTACTTTATCAAAATTGTATTCCATGGAAAAGAGCTTTAGAGCTATTTGATGTGCTGGAAACTTATCATACATTTTATGATGTATATGCTTTGGGAACAGGATGGTGTGAAGCGCGTTTTTATGATAATGTAGGCAATTATGGAATTGAAAAGCATATTGAAAACCTAGTAAGAACAACACGTAACCGAATTGATGATCTGAGAGTGTGGATGAAAGAGAATAAGGCTCCGGTCGAAAAAATTAATATGTTTTTTGCCAGAGAAGAAGACAGACAAAGAGCGTTTAAGGATCTTAGAGAGATAAAAGATCTGGCAGTGACCTGCTCTCTTGGAAATAATCTTGAGATTAACGGGGCAACATGCAATAAGGGAGATGCGATGTTACATCTTGGGAAGATTCTTGATATTCCGGTAGAAAGTATTATGGCATGTGGAGACGGAAACAATGATTTTGAAATGGTAAAGATGGCGGGTGTCGGTGTTGCCATGGAGAATGGAGAAGAGTCTTTAAAAGAAGTTGCAGACTTTGTCACAAAGACAAATGATGAGGAAGGGGTGGCATATGCCATCGAATATTTTTGTGATTTAAAGTAAAATGTTGATCCTGACATCTAAAATAAAAATGAAATTACGAAGGCAAATGACAAATATAAATTGTATCAGGACGCAAATGATCTTGTTGTCATAAGTTTTATAGAAAGATAATAGAAATATGCAGATTTTGTTGTTTTTTGTGTGAAAAATCTGCTATAATTAACATAAGAAAAAAGTAGTAGTTTTATGCCTGTTTTCGGGCAGAAAGGGTGGACAAAGTGAAGAAACTTGAAGATTATGTCATCAATATTCCGGATTTCCCAAAACCAGGAATTATTTTTAGGGATATTACATCAATCTTACGTGATCCAGAAGGATTGAAACTTAGTGTACATGAATTGATGCACTGCCTTGAGGGAACAGAATTTGATGTTGTTGTCGGAGCGGAATCTCGTGGATTCTTATTTGGTATGCCTCTTGCATATAATAAGAGTAAAGGGTTTGTACCTGTACGTAAAAAGGGCAAGCTGCCAAGAGAGACAGTAAGCAGGGAGTATGCTTTGGAATATGGAACAGCAGAAATAGAGATTCATAAAGAAGATATCCGTCCGGGTCAGAGAGTTGTATTTGTCGATGATCTGCTGGCAACAGGCGGAACGGCAAAAGCAGCGATTGATTTGATCGAACAGCTTGGCGGTGTTGTTGTAAAGGTTCTTTTTGTTATGGAACTGCAGGGACTGCATGGACGAGATGCTTTAAAAGGCTATGATGTAGAAGCTGTTATCACTTATCCTGGAAAGTAATCAGTAATGAATCATTAAGAAATGAAAACTGTGCAACCGAAGTTTTTCGGAAACACAGTTTTTCTTTTTGGAAAACTTTTTGCTAAATTACAAAAACAGAAAAAACGATTCCTGTTTGCAATTTTTTTGTTTAAATCCTTCATTTTGCTTTACAAAAACAGAAAAATGGAGTATTATGAAATATACTTAATTTTACAGAATAGGTGGAGTAATAGAGTGGAACATTTAAATTTATTACAGAGGATTGAGCAGAAGTCTTCTGAGTTTAGTAAAGGACAGAGAAGGCTGGCTCAGTATATTACAGAGAATTATGATATTGCGGCATATCTTACTGCATCCAAGCTTGGAAAGGAAGCGGGAGTCAGTGAATCAACAGTAGTTCGTTTTGCTTATCAGCTTGATTATGAAGGATATCCGGAGTTACAGAAGGCAATTCAGGTTATCGTAAAGACGAACTCAAACTCTATTCAGAGGATGTCTCTTTCCTCTAAGAGATATCAGGAAAAAGGTGTCTTAAAGAGCATTCTTTATACAGATGCGGAACGACTTAGAGATACGATTCAGAGTGGGGTGGATGAAAAGGAATTTAACAGGTCGGTAATGCTTATTAACGATGCAAGAAGATTATATATTTTAGGCGCGCGCAGTGCTGCATATCTTGCAGGGTTGATGGGATATTACTTTAAGATGTTATTTGACAATGTAATTATTGTGGATGCTAACAGTACCTCTGAGACATTAGAGCAGATTTATGATATCAGTGAGAATGATGTTATGATGGGCATTACTTTTCCAAGATATTCCAAAAGAACGATCTGCGCTCTTCAGTATGCAAAGAATCATGGAGCAAAGACAATCGCACTTACCGATAATATGCAGTCTCCTATTATAGAGTATGCGGACTGTAAACTAATCGCAAAGAGTGATGTGATGACAATCGTTGATTCTCTTGTATGTCCGTTAAGCGTTGTGAATGCGATGGTTACAGCAATCGCACTGCTTCGTAAAGAAGATGTTGAGAAGCGCCTGATGGCTCTTGAGGAACTCTGGAACGAATATGATGTTTATAACAGGAGTTTACTATAATGAACAAAGTAATTATTGTAGGTGGAGGGGCAGCCGGTATGATGGCTGCCATTTCTGCGTCTAAAGCAGGAAAGAAGGTATGTATTCTTGAAAAAAATGAGAAGCTTGGCAAGAAGCTTTTCATTACAGGAAAAGGCAGATGTAATATTACAAATGCTTGTCCGGCGGAGGAATTTCTTACGCATGTAGTAACAAATCCTCGTTTTTTATATAGTACATTTTCACAATTTAATAATGAGGATATGATAGAATATCTGGAGAAAATCGGTCTTCCTGTAAAAACAGAACGAGGACAGAGAGTCTTTCCGCAGTCAGATCGATCTTCTGATGTAATACAGGCATTAAAAAGAGAGTGTGAGAAAGGCAGAGTAAAGATTTATTATCATACAGAGGTAAAAGAACTGCTTTTTAATGAAGAGAAAGATCAGTGTGTAGGTGTACTTTTGTCTGATGGCAGAAAGATGGAAGGAGATTCAGTGATTCTTGCCTGTGGAGGATTTTCTTATGCATCTACTGGTTCTGATGGGGCAGGATATATCCTTGCAAAACAGGCAGGACATAAAATTAAATCCATCGAGCCATCCCTTGTTCCGTTTGAAATGAAGGAGAACTGGTGCAAAGAGTTGATGGGACTTACATTAAAGAATGTTATGGTTCGCATAAAAACAAAGAAGAAAACAATCTATGAAGGATTTGGAGAATTTTTGTTTACACATTTTGGAGTGAGTGGTCCGCTTGTTCTTACTGCAAGCACCTGCCTTGGCAAGTATCAAAAGGAATTAGAAGCAGGAGAATTGAAACTGTTTCTTGACTTAAAGGCTTCTCTTACACCGGAGCAGTTAGACAAACGTTTTTTAAGAGAATTTGATACGTATCGTAATAAAAATATTTCAAATGTAATGGAACGTCTGCTCCCTAAAAAGATGATTCCAGTCTTTCTTGATACGGCACAGATTCCAGAGGATAAAAAGATAAGGGATATCAGCAAAAAAGAAAGAAGACGCATGATTGAACTTATGAAGAATTTTGAGATGCATATCAGCGGTGTAAGAGGATTTAATGAAGCGATCGTCACAAGAGGCGGTGTGAATGTAAAAGAAATTAATCCGGCAACGATGGAATCAAAGAAGGTAAAACATCTCTTTTTTGCCGGAGAGATTATGGATTTAGATGCCGTTACAGGTGGATATAATCTGCAGATTGCATGGACAACAGGCTATGCAGCAGGAAAAAATGCGTAAAAACTACGTGAATTTCAAAAAAAATATAAAAAAATGTTTTTTTTTTCGCGAAGATATGTTACACTAATCAAGTGTAGGTAAAAGTGAAATCACTATGTGAGCAGTCAGGTTTCAAAGAAATGGGAGGAAGTGTCCATGTACAGTATAGCAATTGATGGTCCGGCAGGAGCTGGAAAGAGTACGATTGCAAAGGCAATCGCAGAGGATATAGGATTTATATATGTAGATACCGGAGCCATGTACCGGGCAATCGCTTTATATTTTTTGCGTAAAGGTATTGATGGACATGACAGGAAGCTCGTTGCAGCGGAATGTCCGAACATTCATGTAACTTTAGAATATGATGAGGAAGGAAAACAGCAGGTTATTTTAAATGGTGAGAATGTTACCGGATTTATTCGTAAAGAAGAGGTCGGGAAGATGGCATCAGTTACCTCTGCTGTACCGGAAGTAAGAGCTGCACTGTTAGATTTACAGCGCAATATGGCGAAGACTTCAGATATCCTCATGGATGGAAGAGACATTGGAACGAATGTCCTGCCGGATGCTTCTCTTAAGATTTATCTGACGGCTTCCGCTGATGTAAGAGCGAAGAGACGTTATGATGAATTACAGGAGAAAGGAACAGAGTGTGATATTGCGCAGATTAAGAGTGATATCATGGCAAGAGACAAGCAGGATATGGAGAGGGAGATTGCTCCACTATGTAAGGCAGAAGATGCCATACTGGTAGATTCCTCAGATATGTCCATTCCACAGGTGATTGATACGATTATCTCCGAATTTAAAAAAATAAAATAATATTGCCGGAGTAAATGATGAAGATTGACATAGCAAAATCTGCTGGCTTTTGTTTTGGAGTAAAGCGAGCTGTAGATACGGTGTATAAAGAGTCTTCTAAGAAGAACGTTTATACATTTGGGCCGATCATTCACAATGATGAAGTTGTCGCAGATCTGGAGAGACAGGGAGTTCATGTTATTAATGACAGCAAGGAGTTTAAGTCTCTTTCAGAAGGAACGATTATTATTCGTTCTCATGGCGTGTCAAAAGCAATTTATGAGGAGATCCTTAATGCGGGTCTTGATTTAGTGGATGCGACCTGCCCTTTCGTGAGAAAGATTCATAAGATCGTTGAGCGGGAGAGTGGGGATGGCAGAGTAATCATTATTATAGGCAATAACCATCATCCCGAAGTAGAAGGGATCATGGGTTGGTGCCAGACGCATCCGATTGTAATTGAGAATCGAGAGCAGGCAGAAGGAGTTGAGTTAGATGCCGATGCGAAGATATCCATCGTGTCACAGACGACATTTAACTACAATAAGTTTCAAGATTTAGTTGAAATTATCTCAGAAAAGGGTTATGATATAAATGTTTTTAACACGATTTGTAATGCAACTGAGGAGCGGCAGACGGAGACCAGAGAACTGGCGAAGAAGTCTGATGCGATGATAGTGATCGGTGGCAGACACAGTTCGAATACTCAAAAGCTTTTTGAGATAAGTAAAAAAGAATGTAGTAATACTTTTTATATACAAACAAAAAATGATTTGAATATGGAGGATTTTTCTAATATCGGGATGCTCGGTATTACTGCAGGGGCTTCAACCCCAAATAATATTATCAAGGAGGTTCATGAAAGCATGGCAGAAATGAGTTTTGACCAGATGCTGGAAGAAAGTTTTAAGACAATTAGAAATGGAGAGGTAGTTCAGGGTACTATTATCGATGTAAAAGAGGATGAGATCATCTTAAATATTGGATATAAAGCCGACGGTATCATTTCAAGAAACGAATATTCCAACGACCAGAATTTAGATTTAACAACAGTCGCTAAAGTTGGTGACGAGATGGAAGCTAAAGTTCTGAATGTGAATGATGGCGAAGGACAGGTTCTCTTAACATATAAGAGACTTAAAGCAGAAAAAGGTAACAAGAGATTAGAAGAGGCATTTAACAACCATGAAGTATTAAAAGCTCCTGTAGCTAAGGTTCTTGACGGTGGTTTAAGTGTTGTAGTGGAAGATACAAGAGTATTCATCCCTGCAAGCCTTGTATCCGATACTTATGAGAAGAACTTAAAGAAATATGACGGACAGGAAATCGAGTTCGTTATCACTGAGTTCAACCCTCGCAAGAGAAGAATCATCGGTGACCGTAAACAGCTTTTAGTAGCAGAGAAGAAAGCAAAACAGGAAGCACTGTTTGAAAGAATCGAAGCTGGTATGACTGTAGAAGGAACTGTAAAGAACGTAACAGATTTTGGTGCATTCATCGATTTAGGTGGAGCAGACGGACTTCTTCACATCTCCGAAATGAGCTGGGGACGTGTTGAAAATCCTAAGAAAGTTTTCACAGTAGGTGAGAAATTAAACGTTCTTATTAAAGATATTCAGGGTGAGAAGATTGCATTATCCTTAAAGTTCCCTGAGACAAATCCATGGCTTCACGCTGACGAAAAATACGCAGTAGGTAACGAAGTAACTGGTAAAGTTGCTCGTATGACAGACTTCGGTGCATTCGTTGAATTAGAGCCAGGTGTAGATGCTTTACTTCATGTTTCTCAGATCGCTAAAGAACATATCGAGAAACCATCTGATGTATTAAAAGTAGGTCAGGAAGTTACAGCTAAAGTTGTAGACTTCAAGAAAGATGATCGTAAGATCAGCTTAAGCATCAAAGCTTTAGATAACGAATAATTTAGCATAATTGGCTGAATAGACGAAAATAAAAAAGACTAATAATAGCACCTGTGACTTTAGTCGTGGCGTGTTGAATGTTCGCTTTTGCGCTCACATCCAACATTTGCTCCGAGGTCACATCTGCTATTATTAGTCTTTTTATTTTCTGCCTTTGAGGTAATTTCGCTTGTGAGGGATTTGAGGATTCTCCAGAAAGGCATGCGGAGGCTTTTTTTGTCTGTTTTTTAGCAAATCAAAAAGATATAGTTAGAAATCCACCCTGCGATGATACCAAGAAACGCTCCGGCACATACGTCGCTTATAAAATGTACGCCTCCAATTACTCTGACAATTGCGAGAAAAATGCCAGCAATAAGAAGAAAGATGCCTATTGGTTTCCAAAAATAAAACCATAATGTTGCAATTAAAAAGATAGAAAATACATGGCGGCTTGGGAAAGACTGTCCCTTTTTCTCTTTTTTAATTAGTGACTGAATTGGAAGTTTTTCATATGGGCGCTGCTTGTTTATAACTTTTCTAAAAATTGTTATGATTAAAAAACAAATTGCAGGAATAAAAATAAAAGAACATAACGTAAGAAATTCTCCTTTTAATAGAAGAAATAACAATAACAGCGGGTAAAGAAAAAAACCACAGGCGGTCAAAAAACGGTTAGCCATTAGTAGTAAAGAAAAAGCCGATGAATGTGTGATGAAAAAATCGTGAATTCTGTTATATTGTTCTAAATTCATAAATAAACCTCATTATCAAAAAGATAGATTAAGTATAGCATAAAAAATGAATCAAGGGAATTATTATAGTGTTTTTGTTGTTTAAAGGAAAAACTCTTTAACACATTAAACTTTTTATTTACGAAATCGAAAAAAGATGGTATCATAAGATTATATCAGATGTGAGATGACTCCCACCTCTGTAGGTGGCGAGCAGCAAATCAGTATCAGTGGGGGAGTCAATCCCCCCATCTGATATAGCCTCCGGCAGGATTGCAGAGATGCGCAGAAGAAGGATGTCATGCATTGCATGACGCGCATCTCGCAGCAAGAATGCCGGGGCATTCTTGAATTCGTAAAGGAAGGAACATCTTATGGGAAAAAATATTCCAAAAGAACGTAAAGAAGGCATGTATAAAGCTATTCTGGAGTTAAAAAGTTTAGAAGAATGTTTTGATTTTTTTGAAGACATTTGTGCAATGACTGAGCTTCGGTCTATGGAGCAGCGTTTTGAAGTTGCAAGTATGTTGAAGAAGGAAAAAGTTTATACGGAGATTATGAGTGAGACAAACGCAAGTTCTGCTACAATCAGTCGTGTGAATCGTATGCTTAATTATGGAACAGGCTGTCTTGGAGAGGTAATTGACAGACTGGATAAGAAAGAGGACAAAGAGGGAACAGAAGAATCCTGATTTTTAAATGTGCTACAAAGTCAGATATAGCTAGATGCGGCTGTGCAGGACAGCCGTATCTTTTTATACAAAGGAACAAATAAACAATTATAGAAAGGATATTTACCATGAAACAATTAATGTTAGGTAATAAGGCACTGGCAAGAGGCTTATATGAAGCAGGTTGTAGTGTAGTATCCAGCTATCCTGGAACTCCTAGTACAGAAGTAACAGAGGAAGCTGCGAAATATGATGAGATTTACTGTGAGTGGGCACCGAATGAGAAAGTAGCGATGGAAGTAGCTTTTGGTGCTTCTCTTGCTGGAAAGAGAAGTTTTTGTGGAATGAAGCACGTTGGTTTAAACGTAGCTGCCGATCCATTATTTACCTGTTCTTATACAGGTGTGAATGGTGGTATGGTTATTTGTGTTGCAGATGATCCGGGAATGCATTCTTCACAGAATGAGCAGGATTCAAGACATCATGCGATCGCATCAAAGATCCCTATGTTAGAGCCATCTGATTCCAGGGAAGCTTATGAATTTGCCAAGAAAGCATTTGAGCTTTCTGAAGAGTTTGATACACCGGTTATTATTAAGATGTGTACTCGTGTTGCACATTCTCAGAGTATTGTAGAACCGGGTGAACATGTTGTACCAGAAACAATTCCTTATGAGAAGAATATCGCAAAATACGTTATGATGCCAGGTAATGCAATTCGCCGTCATCCAGTTGTAGAAGAGAGAACAAGAAAACTCATCGAATACGGAAATCATTGTGATTTTAATCGTGTGGAGATGGCTGATACCAAGCTTGGAATTATTACTTCTTCCACATGTTATCAGTATGCAAAAGAAGTATTTGGAGAACAGGCAAGTATTTTAAAGATTGGTCTTGTAAATCCATTACCGGATCAGCTTATTTTAGATTTTGCAGCAAAGGTAGAAAAACTTGCGATTATTGAAGAATTGGATCCGATTTTAGAGAATCACTGTAAAGAACTTGGACTGACTGTTACAGGAAAAGATACTCTTCCGATGGAAGGGGAGTTCTCACAGAATCTGATCGCTGAGAAGTTAGGAGTAGAGATTCCGGCACATAAAGAACTTGGCGAAACTCTTCCGGGAAGACCGCCGGTTATGTGTGCAGGCTGTCCACACAGAGGACTGTTCTATACATTGTCCAAGAATAAATGTACAGTTCTTGGTGATATCGGATGCTACACACTTGGAGCTGTTGCACCGCTTAGCGCGATGGAAATGACTCTTTGTATGGGTGCTTCGATCAGTTCTATTCATGGTTTTAACAAAGCACTTGGCAAAGAAAGTGAAGGAAAGACTGTAGCCGTTATTGGAGATTCTACATTTATGCATTCCGGAATGACAGGACTTGCTAATATTGCTTATAATCAGAGTAATTCCACTGTAATTATTCTTGATAACTCTATTACCGGAATGACAGGCCATCAGCAGAATCCGACAACCGGTTACAATATTAAAGGAGATCCAGCAGGAAAGATTGATTTAGAAAGTCTGTGTCGTTCCATGGGATTTAACAGGGTTCGCGTGGTAGATCCATATGATCTTGCTGCTTGTGACACAGTGATTAAAGAAGAATTAGCTGCAGAAGAACCATCTGTAATTATTAGCCGTCGTCCTTGTGCGCTCTTAAAATATGTAAAACATAATCCACCATTAAAGGTTGAAAAAGAAAACTGCGTAGGATGTAAATCATGTATGAGACTTGGCTGCCCTGCTATCAGTATAAAGGATAAGAAGGCAGTCATTGATACAACATTATGTGTAGGCTGCGGCGTATGCCAGCAGTTATGCAAGTTTGATGCATTACAGGCATAGGAGGACAGGCGAAATGACAAAGAATATTATGATTGTCGGTGTAGGAGGACAGGGTTCCCTTCTTGCCAGCAAGTTATTAGGACATTTGCTTTTATCAGAAGGTTATGACGTAAAGGTTTCCGAAGTTCATGGAATGAGCCAGAGAGGTGGAAGCGTTGTTACATATGTAAGATTTGGAGATAAAGTATATTCTCCGATCATCGATAAAGGAGAGGCAGATTTCATTGTTTCTTTTGAAAAGTTAGAGGCTGCCCGTTATGTAGAATATTTGAGACCAGAAGGAAGAATTGTAGTAAATACACAGGAAATTGATCCAATGCCGGTTATTACCGGTGCGGCACAGTACCCTGAAAATCTTATCGAAAAGATGGAAGCTTTAGGAATTAAAGTAGATGCGATGGATTGTCTGTCCTTAGCAGAAAAAGCAGGTTCATCAAAAGCGGTAAATATTGTTTTAATGGGAAGACTGTCTAAATACTTTGATATTCCAGTAGAAAAGTGGCAGAAAGCAATCGAGGAATGTGTTCCGGCAAAGTTTGTTGAACTCAATCACAAAGCATTTGCACTTGGAAGAGGCGAAGAATAGAAGAAAATGAAATCATTATAAATTAAGTGACAACAGGAGAAAGAGAAGAATGGGAAATTATTATCAACCAGAGATTGAAACGATGCCGGTAGAGAAACTGCAGGCTTTACAGAGCGAAAGACTTGTAGAGCAGGTAAAGTATGTATATGATCATGTAGAATTTTATCGCAATAAAATGAAAGAAGCAGGAGTAGAACCAGAAGATATAAAAGGAATCGAAGATCTTCATAAACTTCCTTTCGTTACTAAAGATGATTTGAGAGATCAGTATCCATACGGTTTTCTTGGGGTACCATTATCTGAATGTGTGAGAATGCAGTCTACAAGTGGTACAACAGGTCGTCGAGTAGTTGCTTTCTATACACAGGAAGATATTAATATTTGGGAGGATTGCTGTGCGCGTGCAATCATGGCAGCTGGTGGAACAAAAGATGATGTATGCCATGTAGCCTACGGTTATGGACTCTTTACCGGCGGAGCAGGTCTGCATGGAGGCTCTCATCGAGTGGGCTGTATGACACTTCCAATGTCTTCAGGTAATACAGAAAGACAAATTCAGTTTATGGAAGATTTAGGATCTACCATTCTTTGCTGTACTCCTTCTTATGCTGCAAGCCTTGGAGAATCAATTAATGAAGGCGGACATAGAGAGAATATCAAGTTAAAGGCAGGTATTTTTGGAGCAGAGCCATGGACAGAGGAAATGCGTCATAATATCGAAGAATCTCTTGGTATCAAAGCATATGATATTTATGGACTGACCGAGATTTCCGGTCCGGGTGTATCCTTTGAATGTGAAGAGCAGAAAGGAATGCATATACAGGAAGATCACTTCATTCCTGAGATTATTAATCCAGATACAGGAGAAGTTCTTCCAGAAGGAGAAATAGGAGAGTTAGTATTTACCTGTATTACAAAGAAAGCCTATCCATTACTCCGTTACCGCACAAGAGATTTATGTTATCTTACAAGAAAGAAATGTTCCTGTGGACGTACCCATATCCGTATGCATAAACCAATGGGCAGAAGCGATGATATGATGGTAGTAAAAGGTGTTAATGTATGGCCATCTCAGATTGAAGCTGTTTTATTAAAACAGGGATATCAGGCAAACTATCAGATTTTAGTAGATCGTATTGGTAATAACGATACAATCGAAGTTCAGGTAGAGATGACACCGGAAATGCAACAGGAAGATGTTGCTATCGCAGCTAGAGAAAAGAAAATCGTACATGGTTTAAAGAATATGCTTGGAATCAAAGTAGATGTCAGCATCTTAGAGCCAAAGACTATTACAAGAAGCGAAGGAAAAGCGGTTCGAGTAGTCGATAAGAGAAATCTCTATAATAAATAATCTTAGAAAGAAAATAAAAAGTATCCTATAGTAGCTGTGATATTAGCTGCTATAGGATATTTTTTATTTTCTAGAATTCTACAATTGGTATGATCATATTTTCAAAAGCATTTCTCATTTTAGGATGCCGGATGAGAAAATGAATTGCAGGGGTTCTGTTTTTAGATACGAGAACCCATTTTTTTTCGTGAATCCTGATCTGAATATTTCGAAAAGCAGATTGTTGATTTTGCTTTATACAATAGTTTTGATGTGTTTTTTCGTAATTTAGAGTGCTTTCTAAATGCTGCTTATACATTTCCCAGGTATAATAGATGTTTTCTTCATAAAAAATATCGGATAATGGAAGCGCAATCGGAAATCTACTAAATTCTTCTTTGGATAAAATAGGGAATTCTTCCGTAATCATATCATGGGAAAGAATCTGCTGAATCTGAGCAGACTTTTTATCAATATATGCTTTGATTTTCTGAGCATCTTCTTTATTAATCTGATTCTGATTTAAAATGTCCTCAAGTAAAGAAGAATTTAGAGTTTGAAGCGGTAAAGCAGATAAAATGTGATATCGTTTTCCGCTGGTCTTTGCATCTGCCTGTAAAAAAGCATGATAGGGCATCATGGAGTTTTCCCGAAATATTTCCATGAGAGGAGAAGCCTTTTTTAAAAGCAGCTCAGCCATTTCTTTGTAATAAGATATTTCAGTTTTATGCTTCGTAAGATAATAACGTCCCTGTCTGTGTGTGATGTCCATAAATTGCCTCACCCTGAAGTGCGGCAGCACCGGAAACTTTTAATAAATGCATGAAGGTATGTCCGGTGCTTTCCTTTAAATAATAAGGAGAAATCTGACCTGTCATATACATAGGAATCCAGCTTTCAAGCCCAAGCATCATTTCGGCAAACGGCCGGTCGATTTGGTGAATCTGATGCAAATGTAATCCTTTCTTTAGCATACAGGCCATTCCGAACATCCACTTTTTAGAAAATTCCAAATCTTTCGCCATCTCTTCAATAGGCATATCACTATACATAATAACATCTTCCTGTGATTTAGAAAGAACCGTTGCTTTTAAAAAATCGAGTTCACTATTCATCATCTCTTTTAATCCAAAATAATTTTTAGAACCGGGAAACTGAAAAGGTGCCGTTGGGACTTTTAATTCATTAAAATGAATAACACGAATATAGTCATCTAAATTGAATTCATCCAATTTTTGCAGAAAATGGGATAAAGATTGCTGTTCTTTGTCTGTATTCGTATGCTTTGTTTGAAGCCAGTGTTTTAAAAGAGATAAATACGTTTTTTCCTCTCGCAAATCTTCCAAAGAACAATCAAATAAATTTGCTAATATAGAAAGATCTGTTTTTTTCGTATATCTTTTTGTTACAAAAAGAGCAGTATTAACAAGAAAGAGTTCTGGATCAGCAGGCTGCCGTTCGCCGCTTTTTATGCGGGAAATATAAGAGGCATCATAATTTAAAAATCTGGCAAACTCTGAAGTATTTATTGACAGCATAGTAAATAAAGTATTCAAATTTGCCTGCAAAATAGAAAAATCAGCCGATATATCCGGTAAAAAACGCAGAAAATCAGAATGTACCGTTATGTCATTAATAGAAGAAAGATTTCTTTTTTGGGCAAGTTTAACGATACCGTAAATCAGTTGCTTTAAATTGTCACTTTCTACATCAGGTATTCGTTCTCCGGAACGATAGCGGCTGATCGTTGCGGCAGAAAGTCCGGAACTATCTGCAAGCTCCTTTGAGGAACAATCCAGTTCTTCCATATATTTTATTAAAATATCTTTAAAATCGGTCATCTTACCTTCTCCTAAATTAAAAGTTTAAATGAATCGAAGATTATGTACCAGGCTTTATGTGGTAGATTTTGTAATCCTGAAAGGTTTCATTTAATTCTATTATATCGTAAAAGCAGCAGACAAAAAACCCATAAAGTATGATTTCCGTTTTGGCAATGACTGACTGGAAAGAATCAGAAAATATAGAGTGGAATTTTGTATAATGTAATTATCAAAAAACAACATAGCAAACGATATGAGGAGGGATTATGATGAGAAGATGGAAAAAGATAATGGCACTTTGTTTTGCGTTTTTAATGTCATTTGTGATGCTGGGAAGTTCGGTCGAAGCGGCAAATGGACCAAATGAGCAGGATTGGAGTAGTGCATATATAGTGATTGATGATGGAAGTGCAAATCCTAAACAGCTTTATAACGCCAATAAATCAGTGACTATCAGCACAGTTAAAAACATCAGCTATGATAAAAAAACAAATACTCTTACTTTAAACGGATATCAGGAAGCTGAAAAGAAAATTGTGGCAAATGAAATGGGGGATGATTTTAAAGTAAAAGTAGTGGGAAATAATCAGATACAGGGAATTGCTGTATGGGGTTACTCTTATGGCGGAAGCCTTACATTAGAAGGAAATGGTTCCTTAGAGATTAATAAAAACAGAGTACAGGGGGAACCGATTTTTTTAATGGCAGAAGAGGCAAACGCACAGTTTAAAGTAAAACAAGGGGTTACTTTAAAAGTGTATCGTGATAATAAATTTCCTTCTTCTATAGTTGTTTCTTATTCTGCCGCAGCAAAAGATGGCATTGTATTTGAAGGAAATGATACATTAAACCAAAAAGTACAGAAAACACCACAAAAAGAAGCAAAACAGATGACTGCGGCAGTCTATGAGCTGGCAGACTTTATTCCATGTACGCCAAAAGACGATTCTGTAACAGGGATATATGGGGCTTTACGACAAGCAGGATGCAGTGACGATGAACCATACTATAATATTTATAAAATACAGGAAGTTTTCCCTGGAATTTGGATTGCTTCTATGCAGGATGAAGCAGGAAACTATTTCTGGTCAAGCAATTTTAATATAAATACGAATGCACAGAAAATAAAAGCGTATACAACTATACAACACATGTAACATCATACAGCTTGATGATGCTAAATAAAAAGACATCTTCAGGTACAGTGCCAGATTACGTAGCACGCTTTGATTATGATCAGCAAAAAAATGAAGAAGTATGTTCTATTTATAAAATTAAAAAGAAAGATAATAAAAATTATGCAATTCCAGTAGAAGGAGAACAAAACCAGCCAATGTCCATTCTGGATAAGTATGAGATAGTATCTACCGGAAGAATCTTTTATAATTATAACTTCAGTGGAGATATTTTGTATTCAGGCAACGGCCAGAATACAAAACCGAATATAGACACAAATAGTAATAGAAGGTTAGTATCTTCTATTCGTCTCTCCGGTATTTCCAAAAAAATTGCCGCAGGCAAAAAGCTTACTTTAAAAGCGACAGTTTTACCAAACAATGCATCCAATAAAAAGCTAATCTGGAAGTCCAGCAACCCAAAAGTTGCAACGGTAACCCAAAGTGATATAGTCACCCTGAAAAAGAAAACAGGTGGTAAAAAAGTAACGATTACAGCAACAGCAAAAGATGGCAGTAAAAAATATGCTTCCTGGAAGATTACATCTATGAAAGGCATTGTAAAGAAAGTTAAGATTACGGGGAGTAAGCCAATAAAAGCAGGCAAGAAGCTAAAACTAAAAGCCAAAGTAACTGCCACAAAGAAAGCAAATACAAAACTTCTCTGGACATCAGGTAATGCAAAATATGCCACCGTAAATGCCAAAGGAATCGTAACAACGAAAAAATCAGCCAAAGGGAAAACTGTAAAAATTACAGCAATGGCAACTGATGGAAGCGGGAAAAAACATACTGTAAAAATCAAAATAAAATAAATTACTATTTAATTCATTAGGAAACAGACGAAAAAAGAAATAATACCATATCCCATCTGCTCTGTAGTCACTGTGTTTAAGATGCTTATCCGCATCTTAAACACGCTCCGAAGCCGCATCTGGGATATGGTATTATTTCTTTTTTCTGTGTTTTGGCTCCAGAAGGAATGAATGCAATAGTCTTTGGGAAGGAAAAGGGGGAGAGGTCAGAAGTTCGTGGCTTATTCTGATGTCATTTTCACTATGCCGAATCTTTTTCTGTTTCTGTATTTTGGCTCCAGAAGGAATGAATGTAATAGTCTTTGGGAGGGAAAAGGTGGCAAGGCCAGAAATCTCTTATTGCTCAAAAGGTATATCGTTCAGAAGATTAGGTACTCTCTTTAACAAACAGTAAAGAGAAAGGGCATTGTCATTTTCCCAAAAAATAAAGTAGTCACCTTTATATATAATGATAAATTCATCATGTACAGTGATAGCTGGCGATATCATTTTACCATCATTGACAGCATAGCGGAGACAGTATCAGAATAAGCCACGACCTTCTGACCTCGCCCCCTTCTCTCCTCAAAAACTATTGCATTCATTCCTTCTGGAGCCAACAAGCAGAAAATAAAAATAATAGACCATTGCAAATGTAATGTGAGAGCAAGTAAAAATGCCGAACAGGCATTTTCTACGCAGTGATATCTTTACAGTTGCAATGGTCTATTATTTTTATTTTCGTCTGTTTTCCTCTAATGAATTAAATAGTAAAAAGATTTTTTGCATTTTCAGAAAGAATCTGTTCGAGTTCTTTTTTTGTAAAAGCCATATGGGAGATTCTTTTTACATAATCTTTCTGGTCTTCCCACGGAGAATCAGTGCCAAAAAGGATCTTGTCTGTACCATGTTTTCTCACAAGACGTACAAAGTCCTTTGGATGAAGATTATAGGAAATATACGGAGCTCTTGGGGCATCGGGGAGTGGAGTTACCGGGCCATAAGAAAAAGCAGTGTCAAAATAGACAGGCGCTCCGGCAAGATCACTCTCGACTTCGTTCCAGCAGCCCCAGTTTCCCATATGTGCAAGAACCAGCTTTTCTGGAGCAACTTCTTTTAATAATTTTAAAATATGAGCAACAGAAGAATAATTGTGGTCATAAATACCAATATCAATGCCAGCATGGACTAATGTGATCAGCCCCTGTGAAGAAGCCTCATCAATGATACGCATCATACGAATATCATCAAGATCTACATTTTGATATGCAGGGTGTAATTTGATACCGGGAATGCCAGCCTGCTTCAATCGCAGGAGTTCTTCTTTATAGTTTACATAATCAGGATGCATTCCTCCAAAAGTAATGATCTTCATATCAAGAAGATATTCTTTTTGCATGATCAATGAGGAATTAACCTTCTCTACCTGTCCGGGTTTTGTCATGACAGGCAGATTTACAGAATAGTCAATATCGGCCTCTTTCATAGAAGAAAAGAGACCGATAACGGAGCCGTCTGTATGTGGAGGGATGCATCCAGTATGTGCAAGGTGATTCACAATCTTTTCGGATAATTGATCCGGAAAAGTGTGGGTGTGAAAATCGATAATCATAATCTGCCTCCAACAGTACACATTTATTTATATGATTTGGCAAGTTTTTCGAATGCAGCGAGAGAGCGTTCAACCTGCTCGGTAGGGACACAGTAAGAGATTCTTGCGTGTCCAGGACATCCGAAGCCGGTTCCTGGTACGATTAAAAGATTATGCTCTAATTTTGCTTTTTCGCAAAAAGCAATATCGTCATCAATTAATGTACGAGGGAACATATAGAAGGTTCCGCCTGGTTCTACAACGTGATATCCCATGTCACGAAGTCCTTTTGTGAGAATATTTTTATTTGTCTCGTAGACGGAGATGTCAGAAGTTTCATTTGCACAAAGGGCACAGACTCTCTGGAATAATCCAGGAGCATTTACATAGCCAAGAGAACGGCCGGCACCTGCAATCGCAGCATAAACCAGTTCGTGATCGTCCATTTCATCTGGCACAACAACATATCCCATACGTTCTCCAGGAAGAGATAAAGATTTTGACCAGGAATAACATACTAAAGTATTGTTATAGTACTTTGGAAGATAAGGAACAAAGGTACCTTCAAATGCAATCTCACGATACGGTTCATCAGCAATTAAATAAATTGGATGATGATACTCTGCTGACTTTGCTTCAAGGATTTCAGCAAGTTTCTTGATTGTTTCCTCAGAGTAGACTGCTCCGGAAGGATTATTAGGAGAGTTTACAAGAACTCCTTTTGTATGTTCGTTAATTGCTTCTTCAAACGCTTTAAAATCAATCTGGAAGGCTTCAATATCTGCAGGGATTAACTTCATAGATGCACCAGTAGCTTCAATGAATACTTTGTATTCAGGGAAGTATGGAGCAAATACGATAAATTCATCTCCAGGGCAGGCAAGACCGTTTAAGCAGCAGCATAAAGCAGCAGCAGCACCAACAGTCATGTAAAGATTATCCGCAGTAAAGGATGTCTGGAAGCGGGAGTTAAGGGAGTCTGCAATCATCTTACGAACACCGGCATCACCTTGTGCACTTGTATATCCATGAAGAATAACGGAATCCATCTCTTTCAGCAGTTTTATTGCAGTTTCATTTACACAGTCAGGAGCAGGAACACTAGGATTTCCAATGGAAAAATCAAAGACATTCTCTGCGCCTACTTCGGCAGCACGCTGTTTGCCATACTCGAATAATTCACGAATAACAGAACGCTGGGTGCCGAGAGCAACCATTTTTTCATTTAACATAATTTTATCCTCGTTTCTGTTTATTTTTACCATATAATGATAGTGCAAAAAAGGAAATCTGTCAACGAAGCATCGTAAATCAACTGGATGATTTATAGAAAAATCTTGTATACAATCTGCATATAAAATATTTTTTTGAACTGGTAAAAAAAGAGCTGGAATGGCGAGATAGCGTTGACTTTTTTCACAAAATATGATACTTTATCATAGTGCAACACTTTAATAAATAAAAGTGAAAAAGAATTAGGAAAATTAAGAGATACAGACGCAGAGAAAGGGGTGTCTGTATTTTAAATATTTAAATTTTTTAAGAAAAGGATGGTAGCGTTATGCCAGTTACAGATTTACTTGAGAGAAATCATAAGCTTTACGGAGATGAGGTTGCTTTAGTAGAGTTGAATCCTACGATGAAGGATACAAGAAAGACAACATGGAAGGAATATGACCTTGTACAGCAGACCTCTTCTGTTCCATATCGTCGTGAGATTACATGGAGTGTTTTTGATGAAAAGGCGAATCGTGTGGCGAATATGTTATTAAGCCGAGGCGTTCAGAAAGGGGATCGCGTAGCAATCTTAATGTTTAACTGCCTGGAATGGCTGCCAATTTATTTTGGTATTTTAAAAACAGGAGCGATTGCCGTACCGTTTAATTTCCGTTTTGCCTCTGATGAGATTAAGTACTGTGCAGATTTGGCAGAAGTTCATGTGCTTTTCTTTGGACCGGAGTTTATTGGTCGAATTGAAGCAATTGAGGAAGAACTTAGCAAAGGGCGTCTTTTGATTTATGTAGGAGATGGCTGTCCGACATTCGCAGAAAGTTATCGAGAACTTGTAGCAGATTGTTCAAGTCAGGCTCCGTTAGTTCTTTTAGAGGATGAAGATGATGCAGCGATTTATTTTTCATCAGGAACAACAGGATTTCCGAAGGCAATTCTTCATAATCATGAAAGTCTTCTACAGGCTGCCCAGATGGAGCAGAAGCATCATTTGACGAACAGAGACGATGTATTTTTGTGTATTCCTCCGTTATATCATACCGGAGCAAAGTTCCACTGGATGGGCAGTCTTTGTGCAGGAAGTAAGGCGGTATTATTAAAGGGTACAACACCGGAGATCATTCTTGATGCAGTGTCAAAAGAACATTGTACGATCGTATGGCTTTTAGTTCCTTGGGCACAGGATATTTTAGACAGTCTTGACAGAGGAGATCTGAAGCTGGAGAATTATGAACTTTCGCAGTGGCGCTTAATGCATATTGGTGCACAGCCGGTACCACCATCATTAATTAAGCATTGGAAAGAATATTTCCCAAATCATTTATATGATACGAATTATGGACTTTCAGAATCTACAGGTCCAGGTTGTGTACATCTTGGAATAGAGAATATTAATAAGGTTGGAGCAATTGGAATTCCAGGATATCGCTGGTCCTGTAAGATTGTAGATGAAAATGGTACAGCACTTTCACAAGGGGAGGTTGGAGAACTTTGCGTGCAGGGTCCTGGAATGATGACCTGTTATTATAATGATCCAAAGGCGACTGCAGAGACACTTAAAGATGGATGGCTTTTTACCGGAGATATGGCAATGCAGGATGAAGACGGCTTTTATTTTCTTGTAGATCGTAAGAAGGATGTTATCGTAAGTGGAGGAGAGAATATTTATCCAGTACAGATTGAGAACTTTTTAAGTGCTTATGATAAAGTGAAAGACGTAGCGGTAATTGGTCTTCCGGATAAGCGTTTAGGAGAGATTACCGGAGCAATCATCTCTGTAAAAGACGGTATGGAATGTACAGAAGAGGAGATTGAAGAATATTGCATGAAGCTTCCACGTTATAAACGTCCAAAGAAGATTATTTTTGCAGATGTACCTAGAAATGCAACCGGAAAGATTGAGAAACCTGCACTCCGTAAAAAATATGGAGCAGAATATCTCGTAGCACAACAGAATAGAGCTTAGTTACTATTTCATTTATTTAGAGGAAACAGACGAAAAAAAGAAACAATGTCATATCCCATCTGCTCTGTAGTCGCTGTGTTTAAGATGCTTATCCGCATCTTAAACACGCTCCGAAGCCGCATCTGGGATATGACATTGTTTCTTTTTTTCTGTGTTTTGGCTCCACATGGAATGAATGAAATAGTCTTTGGGGAGATGAAGGGGGAGAGGTCAGAAGGTCGTGGCTTATTATGATACTGTCTCCACGATGCTGTCAAGATGCCATCGCCAGCGATCATTCTCATCTCTCCTAAAAATTATTGAATACATTCCTTCTGGAGCCAACAAACAGAAAATAAAAATAGTAGCCCATTGCAAATGTAATGTGAGAGCAAGTAAAAATGCCGGACAGGCATTTTCTACGCAGTGATATCTTTACAGTTGCAATGGGCTACTATTTTTATTTTCGTCTGCTCTCTTCCCAATGAATCAAATAGCAAATGGAATTGAAGGATATGTTAACCAATATCTTTCTTTTATGATTATTTCATAAACAGCCTTTTTGTCTTCTTCTGTTACAGTATCCTGACCAGAGTCAGATTTTTTTGAAAGAAAGAAGGAGAACAGAGGTCTTTCCTTACTTAATTCTTTAAAGATTTCCCTAGATTTAAAGTTCTCTATATCTGATGCAGAATAATAATAATGTACGGCATAGGGGAGTTTTCGGATTCTAAGCTGCTTAAATACATCGGTGGAAGGTGTCGGGTGTTTATGATTATTTTTATTATAAGCAACAGAAATAAAAAGATTTTTTGTCAGCTTTGCGGCATCGAGGAATTTTTCTGTTAAGCAGGAAGCGGGGCAAAACAAGAAGAATGCACAGTCTTTTTCTTTTTTTATGAATGGAAGTAGTTTCCATGCATTTTTTTCGATAAAAAGTATAAAACAGTGGGTTCCGTTCTTTTTTGCGCTGGTAATCTGTGCTTTATATTGTGCTGCTTTTTTTTCATAACAGATTCCATCAATTGACAACTTAAAAGCCCAGAGAGCATTAAAAATGCTCTCTGGGGAGTGTAGCTGTGTATTTTTTGAGGCGGTAAAAAGACTATTATATCCAATATTCATTGCTAAAGTAACCAGATGTTCCGTATTTATTTTAGGAAGGATATCATGGAAAAGCTGGTAATATCCGCTTTGTGTATCCTGAAGTTTTTCAGGCGTGATATGTAGAAGATACTTTTCCAAAGGACTGTCTGGTTTTTCTAAAAGCTGTTTTGTTAAAGTATGGATGGTCTGTGCCGGATCTTGTTTTAATGCTTTTATCTGTTTACGGATATAAGACTCCGCTAAAGTTTTAGATACAATATTTATGTTTTTACCTGCCATAAGATTCCATCCTCTCGTATGATTATTTTCCAAGTGCGGTTTTTTGTGTTACTGTATTGGTCTTGTCGTAGCAGGCAAAGGTATTTTCAATTAGTGCAGTGTCTGGTTTCTTTGTAAAAAGACTGACAACAGGTACAATGATTAATCCGGCGAGCATTGCAAATGCACCACAGTTAATCGGGGACTGCAATAATGTTGGAAAATGAGATCCTGCAACGAGATTCAGAACCATGATTATACACCCGAATATGAAAGATGTCCAGCAAGCTGCCTTTGTTGTTTTCTTCCAGTAGAGGGAGTAGAGGAACGGTGCAAGGAAAGAGCCTGCAAGTGCACCCCAGGAGATTCCCATTAACTGTGCGATAAATGTAACGGCGCTCTTGTACTGGATGATCGCGATGATTGCAGAAATTGCAATAAAGATGACAATAAGTACGCGGATACAAAATACTTGTTTTTTATCACTCATTTCTTTTACGATATTATCTTTGATCAGGTCGATTGTCAGTGTGGAACTTGAGGCAATGACCAAAGAAGATAAGGTAGACATTGAGGCGGATAATACAAGAATAACAACAAGAGCAATCAATAAAGGATGTAAGTTTTCAAGCATTGTCGGAATGATAGAGTCATATCCGTTAGCAGCAATATCGATTTTATCAGAGAAAAGACGGCCAAAGCCACCTAAGAAGTAACATCCTCCAGAAACAACTAATGCAAAAAAGGTAGAGATGATGGTTCCTTTTTTGATGGAATCTTCATTGTCAATTGCATAAAATTTCTGAACCATCTGTGGAAGTCCCCATGTACCAAGAGAAGTGAGGATTACAACAGAAAGCAGACTAAGTGGATCAGGTCCGAAGAAAGATCCAAAAATTCCAGGAGTGGAGGATACAGCCGGATCACTTATATGTCCAAGACCATCTAAAGCTGCCATAAATCCACCTTTGCTGTTAAGTACAGCAATGATAATAGCTGCAATTCCGGCAAGCATGATAATTCCCTGAATAAAGTCGTTGATTGCTGTTGCCATATATCCACCTGCGATAACATAAATCGCAGTAAGAATTGCCATGAGGACAATGCATACAGAATAATCAATATGAAATGCCATTCCAAATAAACGGGAAAGACCGTTATAAAGGGAAGCGGTATACGGAATCAGGAAAATAAAAATGATGATTGATGCGGCTATTTTCAGAGAATTACTTTGGAAACGTTCTCCAAAGAACTGCGGCATTGTTGCAGAGTCAAGGTGCTGTGTCATGATTCGGGTACGCCGTCCGAGAATCACCCATGCAAGGAGGGAGCCTATAAGAGCATTACCGATACCGGCCCATGTTGCTGCGATACCGAAACGCCAGCCAAACTGTCCGGCATAACCGACAAAAACAACAGCAGAAAAATAAGAAGTTCCGTAAGCAAAGGCAGTAAGCCATGGTCCAACAGAACGTCCTCCAAGAACAAAGCCATTTACATCGGTTGCCTTCTGCCGACAGACAAAACCGATTGTAATAAGTACAATAAAATAAGCGATTAAGATTAGTAACTTCATACATTTTTCCTCTCTTTGTAATATGTACGCTTGAAGTCTTTATGGTATCAGTACTTTTATGGGTGATTTTTCATTAGTAGTACAAGAAGATTCTAAGAGTACATGAATAATAGATTTACTTTTATACTTTAATTGTGTAAACTACAAAAACTTTAACACATAAAATTTAAAAAGTCAATAAAAATTAACAATCGAATCTTTGCGTTTCGTTGATTCGTCTGTAAACTCCTTTATTTTTGGTATAATAGCAAAAATAACATCATAATATATTAAAGAATCAAGGTAATTGCGGTAAAAACAAATAGTTTTTTGCGTTATCTAACTTTCAAGAATGCCCAGGTATTCTTGCTGTAATATATCAGATGTGAGATGACTCCCACCTCTTCAGGTGGCGAGGAGCAAATTAGTATCAGTGGTGGGAGTCAATCCCCCATCTGATATAGCCTCCGGCAGGATTGCAGAGATGCGCAAAAGAAATATGTCATGCTTTGCATGACGCGCATCTCGCAGCAAGAATGCCGAGGCATTCTTGAATGTAATTTACAGGAGGATGTTATATGTCAAATATTAATGTAGCGATTGCGGATGATAATGAGCGAATTCGTCAGAATTTACAGGAGATTATTTCTAAAGAGAAGGATATGACACTCGTGGGGAGTGCCTCGGATGGTCTTGACACTTTGTCTATGATAAGGACAAGTCATCCGGATGTTGTACTGTTAGATATCATTATGCCTAAAATGGATGGGTTGAAAGTTCTTGAAGAAATAAACAAAGATGAAAGCAGCTTAAAAAAACCGGCATTTATTATTTTGACAGCATTAGGGCAGGAAGAAGTAATGGAAGAAGCAATAGGATTAGGCGCTGAGTATGTTATACTGAAACCTTTTGAACGGACTTCGTTAATTAAAAAAATACGTCAGATAAAAAACGGAAAACTCCTATCTGATCAGGAAAAGTTTATTAAGCTAGAAGAAGAACATCAGGATGAAAAATATCGTTTGGAAATTATTGTAACGAATGTTATTCATGAAATAGGGGTGCCGGCACATATTAAAGGGTATCAGTACTTAAGAGATTCTATCATTATGTCAGTAAATGATATGGACATATTAAATTCTATTACGAAACAGTTGTATCCAACAATCGCAAAAATGCATAATACGACACCATCAAGAGTAGAGAGGGCAATTCGTCATGCGATTGAAGTGGCATGGAATAGAGGGAAGATGGATACAATTAATGAATTATTTGGATATTCTATTCAGGCAGGAAAAGGAAAGCCAACAAATTCAGAATTTATTGCGTTAATTGCGGACAAAATTCGTTTGGAATATAAAGGGAAAATAAAAAGTTCTGCAGTCATGTGATTTAAAATTATATAAAAAAGATGGATGGGGAGGAAAATGAATATGAAAAACGAAAAAAAGATCAAAGTGCTAGTAGCAGATAATTCAGAATTTGCCCGAAATAATTTAAAAAAATTTTTAGAAAATAATGAAAAAATACAGTTGTTAAATATTGCAGATAACGGAAAAGATGCTTACCGAGTCATTATTGATGAAGTTCCGGATATTGTTCTTATTGATGTTATCTTACCAGTTATGGACGGATTTACTGTTATTGAAAAAACAAATGGAAACAGAAGTATTAAGAAAAAACCGATATTTATCGTCATTTCCTCTATGGGAAATCAATCAATGGTAGAATATGCCTGTAAATTAGGAGTACATTATTATATAATGAAGCCTTATAATTTAGACAGTGTGATACACCGTATTTTTCAGGCAATGCTTGTACGAAGAAAAGCAGAGCTGCAAATAAAGGAAAAAGAGAGAAGATATGCGATGCAGAAATATGGCATGAATCAATATACGGAAAATACATTGGAAAATGATGTGACACATATTATAAGAGAAATCGGTATACCGGCTCACATCAAAGGATACCAATATATAAGAGAAGCGATTATGATGACAGTAAATGATATCAATCTATTGAATTATATTACAAAGCTTCTCTATCCAACAATTGCTAAAAAGTATAAAACAACTTCAAGCAGCGTAGAGAGAGCAATCCGTCATGCAATCGAGGTAGCATGGAACAAGGGGCAGATTGATGTTCTTGAAGATATGTTTGGCTATACGATTAGTGCAGGAAAAGGAAAACCAACAAACTCGGAATTTATTGCACTTATCGCAGATAAACTACGATTAGAATATAGAATGAATGCATAATTAAACTAGGGGAGACAAAAAAAGAAGAATTCTCTTTCCTGTTCTTTAACGAAAGAAATCGTAATTGTATAGCTATTTCTTTTATGTTATGATGTTAGGGTCAAAAGGTATTTTGCCTTACTAAAAATAAAAAACAGGATGGAGAAAACTATGAAGAAGATACTATTTGCCAGTGCAGAATGTGATCCGTTTGTAAAGACAGGAGGATTAGGTGCAGTAGTCGGCTCTCTGCCAAAGCAGTTAAATCATAAAAAATATGATGTAAGGGTTGTTTTACCGGGGTATCATTGTATTGATAAAAAGTGGCGTGATCAGATGGAAACGGTTGTGACTTTTCCTATGTATCTTGGCTGGAGAATGCAGACAGTGACCGTAAAAACATTAAGTTATGAAGGAATTATTTATTATTTCATTGAAAATAACTTTTATTTTTGCGGAGATTCCCCATATTATGACATGTGGGTAGATATAGAGAAGTTCAGTTATTTTTCTAAAGCAGTACTTGAGATGTTATCCTATCTTGATTTTGAACCGGATATTATTCATTGCCACGACTGGCAGTCTTCTTTAGTGCCGGTATTTTTAAAAGCATTTTATTGTGCCGACCCATTTTATCGTAATATTAAAACTGTGATGACAATACATAATTTAAAGTTTCAGGGAATTACGGAAATCGACCGTTTAAAAGATATAACCGGTCTTCCTGACGATATGTTTACTTACGACAAACTAGAATATAATAATTCGGCAAATCTTTTAAAAGGTGGACTTGTTTTTGCAGATAAGATCACAACAGTAAGTAAAACATATGCGGAGGAGATTAAACAGCCAGAATATGGAGAAGGATTAGATAGTGTGCTACAGCATAGAAGTGATGATCTTTGCGGAATTGTCAACGGAATTGATTATGATATCTATAATCCTTCTACAGATGAATACATTCCTTGCCATTATGATGATAAAACCTTTGATAAAGGAAAGAAAAAGAATAAAGCATCTCTTCAGGCAAAAACAGGTCTTCCAAAGAAGAGAACAGCATTTACATTAGGAATTGTTTCAAGATTGACTGAACAGAAAGGCTTTGCACTCTTTTCTTATATGATGGAACGTCTCATGAAGAAGCCGGTACAGCTTTACGTATTAGGCGATGGGGAAGAGGAATATCGAAATATGTTTCTTTCCTATCAGGAACAGTATCCGGATAAAGTATATGTACAATTAGACTATACCGATGAAATGGCAAAATACATCTATGCTGGCTGTGATGCGATATTAATGCCATCACGCTTTGAACCATGTGGACTTTGTCAGCTTATGTCCCTTCGTTACGGAGCAGTTCCGATCATAAGAAAGACAGGAGGTCTTAAAGATACCGTAAGCATCTATAATCCAAAGAGCAAAACAGGAACAGGTTTTGGATTTACAGATTATAATGCGGAAGCCTTTTTAGATGCAATTCTTGCAGCCTTAGATGTTTATAAAAAGAATCCAGAAGAATGGAAAAACCTTACTGCAAAAGGAATGAGGAAAAACTATTCATGGAAAGCATCTTCCAGAAAATACGAAAAATTATATTCTGATTTGTAGATTTGATGTAGACGAAAAAAGAAAGAATACCATATCCCATCTGCTCTGTAGTCGCTATATTTAAGATGCTCGTCCGCATCTTAAATACAGCGACTACAGAGCAGATGGGATGTATTATTTTTTTCTTTTTTCGTCTACACCAAATCTACAAATCAGAAATTTCTTTGATACTGCTGATATCCGGATCAATGAGCATAGAGTAATTTGTATGATAAATGACGTATCCTGGTTTTGCCTGAGGCGGTTTCTTTAAGTTTCGTCGTTCGGTGTAATCAACCTCAACTTTCGGAGCATTTTTCCCTTTAGAGTAGTGAGCGGCAAGTCTTGCGGCCTCTTCGTAGGTGCGGTCAGGAAGTTCATTTGCGGTTCCGAGCTTTACGATGACGTGGGAACCTGCCATTTTCTTAGCATGAAACCACATATCTTTTCCGTTAGCGAATTTAAAAGATAATTCGTCGTTCTGGAAGTTATTTTTTCCGACATACATATGGAATCCGTCAGAAGAAATATAGTGAAGCGGTTTACTTTTGCCCTGACGTTTTTTTTGATTTCTGCCATGGCGTTTCATGTAACCGCACTCGATTAATTCTTCTTTGATCATAGCAAGGTCATTTTCATCGCGGGCGATTTCTAAAGCATTACTTACAGATTCCAAATGTGATAGTTCGGCAAAGGTTTCTTTTGTAAGAGTACTTAATGCTTCATAAGTACGTTTTAACTTTCCGTAGCGGTCAAAATATTTTTTGGCATTTTCCATTGCATTTAAGTCGGGGTCAAGTGGGATCGTGATTTCTTTGCCATCATAATAGTTGATACATTTTAATTCTTTTTGATGAGGGGCTGCCTCGTAGCCGTAAGTGTGAAGAAGCTCTCCGTATATTTTATATTTTTCTTTTTTGTCTGTATCTTTTAACTGTTTTAGCTGCAGGTCATATTTTTTCGCAGTACGCTCTAACGCATTTTGCACGATATGGCGTAAGTCAACGGACTTTTGGCGGATACGGGTCACGACTTCTTTTTGTGCGTAAAAGGTTTCTAATACTTCAGAGATGGAAGGATATTCTTCTATAGTTAAATCACTGAACATGGAAAATGTAAACGCACCGAATTCCTTTGGAGCTTTTCCTTCGTAAATAATATTTGGAGAAAAAGCGTGTGTTTCTATCTGATTTTTCAGACGGACGAGTTCACCGTAAAGGGAACTTTGCTGCACTGGGGTAAGAGAAGCAACAGCAGAATCTCCGTCAATGTCAGCGCGGTAACAGATTTCATTGGCGAGCACCGGACTGATACCGGAAATACTGCCATAGACTGCTTTTTGCACAGAAACTGGTTTGACAAGCAGTGTATTTTCCATCCACTCTGCAGAAAGGTCATTAAGAGAAATCTTCCCCTTTCCCGGCGGGGCAATATAAGTTTTTCCTGGCAGAACTTCTCTTACAGAACTTACCTGATTAGAAATATGTTTGATACTGTCGATAATCATGTTTTTTTCATCAATAAAAATAATATTACTATGTTTTCCCATGATTTCGATAACCATTTTTTTACGGCACGTATCACCAAGTTCATTTAAATGTTCAATTGTGATCTCAACGATTCGTTCCATACCAGGCTGTGTGATTTCGATAATTCTTCCGTTGCTGATATATTTTCGAAGCAGCATACAGAAGTTTGGGGCAGTCATAGGATTCGCCTTTGTCTTTGTAGTAAAATAGATAAGTGGGAGACTTGCTCCGGCAGAAATCAGTAGTCGATAGGTTTCTTTATTATTTTTTACAACAAGAAGCAGTTCGTCCGCTTCCGGCTGATAGATTTTGTAGATGCGTCCGCCGGTAAGCAGGCGGTTCATGTCATATACAATATTGGCTATTACAACGCCATCAAAAGCCATAGTAAAATTCCTCCTGAAATAATATTTATACTTTTAAATAATCCATGCAAAAGAAATGTATCTGCTTTGCATGAAAAATATAAAAGTATAGAATGATATTGCGGCAAAAATATCTGAAAAACAGTAGGATTTGCAGCCTTTTCATGATACCATAGATAAGAAGGGAATGTCAAAAATGTCAGGCATACTTGCATGGAAAATGAGAATGTGATATGTTGGATAAAAGAACGAAAATATAGAAGGAGGCATATTATGGGAAAAGCAGAAAATGGAGAGATCAGAGAAGTGACAGCAAATATCTGGGAGGACAGAAAGCATCATTTATGGTTCCCGATTAGTTTTACAAAATATACAGTGGGGAATGGAAGATTATATGTAAATAGCGGATTTCTTTCTTCAAGAGAAGATGAGTGTCTGTTATATCGTATTACAGATATTACATTATACCGCAGTCTTCCACAGCGTATTTTTGGAACAGGAACGATTGAGCTTCACACAAAAGACCGCTCCACGCCAGTTATCCGTCTGGAAAATATTGCGAAGTCTGCGCAGGTAAAGAGAGTGCTGAGTGATCTTATTGAGAAGGAAAGAGAAGATAAAAAGGTAGTCGGAAGAGATATGTATGGGGCGGTAAGTCACATCGATCCTGTTGAATTTGATGGAGATGGAGATATGGACGACCATAATTTCAATTAATTTTACAGGAATCAATTAGAAAAAGTTCTGTTCTCTGGTTGACAAAATGGGCGGTCACGAGTATAATCATAAACAGTTTTAATGCGTTACCACTTTATTGTGACAGAGTGTTTAAGGGGCAAGAAGATTGTCACAAAAGAGTCTGTGAATGCAGGCTCTTTCTTTTATAGATTTTTATTTTTTTATGAGAATAGCTCAGACAATTTTATAAAAGTGGTGAATGAGATTTTAATTTAGGAGGATAACATTAATGAAAGAAAAACTGCTCCACACTCCAGAGGGAGTAAGAGATATTTATAACTCAGAATGTAAGAGAAAGTCAGCGGTGGAGAAGCGGATTCATCATATATTAGAGCTTTACGGCTATCAGGATATTGAGACACCAACATTTGAATTCTTTGATATATTTAACAGTGATACAGGAACCGTAAGTTCTGTAGAGATGTTTAAGTTTTTTGATAGAAATAATAATACATTAGTGCTTCGCCCGGATATGACGCCTTCTATTGCAAGAAGTGTGGCAAAGTATTATAGTGCCTGTGAATTTCCACTTCGTCTTTCTTATCGTGGGAATACATTTTTAAATAACAGAAGTTATCAAGGTAAGCTTACTGAGAAGACGGAGATGGGAGCGGAACTTATTAATGATGACAGTCCGGAAGCAGATGCAGAGGGAATTATCATGATGATTGACTGTTTCCTTGCAGCAGGTCTTACGGATTTTCGTATAGATATCGGGCAGGCAGAGTTTTATAAAGGAATTATGGATGCGTTAGAAGCTTCTGAGGAAGTTAAGGAGCAGATTCACGAATATATCGAGAATAAGAATGCTCTTGGAATGGAAATTCTTTTATCGGATTTATCTATGAAAGATTGTTATCGTAACATTCTGCTTGAGTATAATGATTTATATGGTGATGTTACCATGCTTGAAAAGGCAAAGAAGCTTACGATAAATCCTCGTTGTCAGGCGGCAATTGCCAGATTAGAGGAAGTTTATGAAGTGTTAAAGCTTTACGGATATGAGAAATATGTAAGTTTTGATCTTGGCATGGTGAATCATTTTGATTATTATACAGGAATTATTTTCCGAGGATATACTTATGGAACTGGAGATGCAATCGGAAAGGGTGGACGTTATGATAACCTTTTAGCGCAGTTTGGCAAGGAAGCAAGTGCCAGCGGATTTACCATTTTGATTGATGATGTACTATCTGCATTAAGCCGACAGAATATCAGCATTTCCTTAAAAGAATATGCCTATTCTTTACTTCTTTATAAATCAGAGGACAGACAGAATGCGATTCCGTTAGTTGTAAAGTTAAGAGATGCCGGAGTGAGGACGGAACTCGTTTCTATGACAGAAGGAAAGACTTTAGAAGAATATCTTGCTTTTGGAAAGAATCAGGGAGCAGAAGGAATTATCTATTTAGATGGGGAGAATGTCACTGTTTATGATATGGCTTCCGGAGAGCAGGAGACAAAGACATTAAAGGAATTCAGGGAGGAATATTAAGATGCGCTATTTAACATTTGCTCTGGCAAAGGGAAGACTTGCTAATAAAACAATGGATATGTTTGAAAAACTTGGTATTACCTGTGATTCCATTCGTGATAAAGAGACAAGAAAGCTTATTTTTGTCAATGAAGATTTAAAGCTTAAGTTTTTCTTAGCGAAGGCTTCTGACGTTCCTACTTATGTAGAGTACGGTGCAGCGGATATCGGTATCGTAGGGGAAGATACGATTCTTGAAGAAGGAAGAAACCTTTACGAAGTAATGGATTTGGGCTTTGGAAAGTGTAAGATGTGTGTCTGTGGACCGGAAAGTGCAAGGGAAAAGTTGCAGCATGGAGAGCTTATTCGTGTAGCTTCTAAGTATCCAAGCATTGCCAAAGATTATTTTTATAATAAAAAGTTCCAGACCGTAGAGATTATCAAGTTGAATGGTTCCGTTGAGTTAGCTCCGATTGTTGGACTTTCTGAGGTCATTGTCGATATCGTGGAGACTGGCTCTACATTAAAGGCAAACGGGCTTACAGTCCTAGAGGAAATTTGTGATCTTTCTGCCCGTATGGTAGTAAATCAGGTAAGTCTTAAGATGGAACAGGAGAGAATTCGTAAACTGATTTATGACCTGCGTAAACTGAAGCAGCAATAGATGGTGAAAAATAGAAACAAAAATAAATTAGAACATTCCAGAGGAAAAGAAAATGAGAGTTTTAAAGGTAAATAAAGAAAATACAAAAAATATTTTAAGTGATTTATTAAAGAGAAGCCCAAATAACTATGACCAGTATGCCGGAACAGTACAGGGTATTTTAGACGAGATTAAGGAAAAGGGAGATGAAGCCCTTTTTGCTTACACAGAAAAGTTTGATAAATGTAAGCTGACAAAAGATACAATTCAGGTAACAGAGGAAGAAATCAAGGCAGCATATGAAAAAGTAGATGATTCTTTAGTAGAAGTTATCCGTAAATCTCTTGTAAATATTCGTGAGTATCATGAAAAACAAAAGAGAAATAGTTGGTTTGATGCCAAACCGGATGGTACGATTCTTGGTCAGAAGATGACTGCTTTAGCTTCTGTTGGTGTGTATGTACCGGGTGGAAAGGCAGCATATCCGTCTTCTGTACTTATGAATATTGTACCGGCAAAGGTAGCTGGAGTAGAAAAAATCGTGATGGTTACTCCTCCAAATAAAGATGGGGAAGTAACACCGGCAACATTAGTAGCAGCAAATGAAGCAGGTGCTACTCATATTTATAAAGTCGGTGGAGCGCAGGCAATCGGTGCATTAGCTTATGGAACAGAATCAATTGAAAAAGTTGATAAGATTGTAGGTCCTGGAAACATCTATGTTGCTCTTGCAAAAAAAGCAGTATATGGACATGTAAGTATTGATTCTATCGCAGGACCAAGCGAGATTCTTGTTCTTGCCGATGATACAGCCAATCCGCACTATGTTGCAGCAGATTTACTTTCACAGGCAGAACATGATGAACTTGCCAGTGCGATTTTAGTAACAACAAGTAAAACACTTGGTGAGAAAGTGCAGGAAGAGATTGAAGGCTACTTAAAGAAGTTATCAAGAGCAGAGATTATTGAAAAATCTCTTGAAAACTTTGGCTATATTTTAGAGGCAGAGACATTAGATGAAGCGTTAGAAGTAGTGAATGCGATTGCTTCCGAGCATCTTGAAATCGTGACAGCGAATCCATTTGAAGTAATGACAAAGGTAAGAAATGCCGGAGCTATCTTTATCGGAGAGTACAGTTCTGAACCACTTGGAGATTATTTTGCAGGACCAAACCATGTTCTTCCTACAAATGGAACCGCAAAGTTCTTCTCTCCGTTAAATGTAGATGATTTCGTAAAGAAATCAAGTATTATTTATTATTCAAAAGATGCTTTGAAAGCGATTCATAATGACATTGAAACATTTGCAAAAGCGGAAGGATTGACAGCGCATGCAAATTCTATTGCTGTTCGTTTTGAAGAGGAGGAGTAGAGATGCCAGAAAGAAAAGCGCGTGTTGAGAGAAATACCAGTGAGACAAAGATTGTAGTTGAGCTGAATTTAGATGGCAGTGGAAAGTATGATATTGATACAGGAATCGGTTTTTTTGATCATATGTTAAATAGTTTTGCACGTCATGGCTTTTTTGATCTGACCTGCAAAGTAGATGGAGATTTAGAAGTCGATTGTCACCATACGATTGAAGATACAGGTATTGTACTTGGACAGGCGATTCGCGAAGCAGTAGGAGATAAAAAAGGAATTCGACGTTTTGGAAACTTCCTGCTTCCAATGGACGAGACGCTTGTACTTGGTGCGGTAGATTTATCCGGAAGACCATATTGCGTGTGTGATTTGCCATTTACCGTAGAAAAAGTCGGTGGGTTTGATACAGAAATGGTACAGGAATTTTTCTATGCAGTTTCTTACAGTGCAGCAATGAATCTGCATTTAAAATTAATACATGGAAGTAACAATCATCATATTATGGAAGCAGCGTTTAAAGCATTTGCAAAAGCTTTAGATGAAGCTTCTTCCTATGATCCAAGAATTACAGATGTACTTTCTACGAAAGGAGCACTATAAATGAAAAGCACTATTTCTTTTGACAAATTCAAATTAAACAGTGATGGAATGATTCCGGTTATTACACAGGATTATAAGACAAATGAAGTATTGATGCTTGCCTATATGACAAAAGAATCCTTTGAAAAAACGTTGGAAACAGGGAAAATGACTTATTTTAGCCGTAGCCGTCAGGAACTATGGACGAAGGGAGATACTTCCGGACATTATCAGTATGTGAAGTCTTTAGATATTGACTGTGATAAAGATACGATTTTGGCAAAAGTAGAGCAGATTGGAGCTGCTTGTCATACAGGAAACCGTACCTGTTTCTTTACAAGACTTGCGCAAGAGGAGTAAAATAATACAAATAAGGGAAACATAGAAATTATAAGAAATATAGAAAAAACAGATAAAAATTAAGATAAAGATTAAGATAAAGATTAATGGAAAGAAGCTGAAAAAAGAAGATATGAGCGATTTAGAAGTAAAATATCAAAGATTACTGGATTATTTAAAAGAACTTGGATCGGTAGCAGTCGCTTTTTCCGGAGGAGTAGATTCTACCTTTCTTTTAGCAGTGGCGAAAGAAGCATTAGGAGATAATGTGATTGCGTTAACTGCAAAGTCCTGTCTTTTTCCGGAAAGAGAATCAAAAGAAGCACAACAATTTTGTAAAAGTCTTGGTGTGGAACAGATTGTTCTTGATTTAGGAGACACCGAACTGCATCATTTTAAAGATAACCCGCCAAATCGCTGTTATATTTGTAAAAAAGGTCTGTTTGAAAAGTTTTTACAAAAAGCAGAAGAATATCAGATGGCATATGTTGTAGAAGGTTCGAATATGGATGATTTAGGGGATTATCGACCGGGAATGCAGGCAATCACAGAGCTTGGAATAAAAAGTCCGCTTCGGGCAGCCGGGCTTACCAAAGCAGAAATCAGAGAACTATCCCACCAGATGAATCTTCCCACATGGAGTAAACCATCTTTTGCCTGCCTGGCTTCTCGGTTTGTTTATGGAGAGACAATAACATCAGAGAAGCTTCTTATGGTAGAACATGCAGAAGAGCTTCTTCGGGAAAAAGGATTTCATCAATTTCGTGTTCGGATTCATGGTACAATCGCAAGAATTGAACTATTGCCGGAGGATATTTCAAGAATTCTTGACGAAAAACTTCGAAAAGAAATCGTAGATAAACTCAAACGATACGGATTTACCTACGTTTCCCTGGACCTGGAAGGTTACCGAACAGGAAGCATGAATGAGGTGTTGGCGTAGCTCCGAGGCCACAGATGCTATACTAAGAGCCTTCTACTTCCTGTCTTTGGCTGGAAAGGAATTACTACATCAGTGATAGAAGATTTGAGGATGTTTGTTCGTCTGTTCATTTCAACGAATTAAATCAGAAAAAGGTTTACAGTTTTTTATGAAATATGGTATACTAGCTTTATGTAACCGAAAACATTTTCAGTATGAGAAGGAGGGCCTATTATGTCGGCTGTATTAAGTGCATTTGTTCAATATATTATAACGTTTATTTTGCTGGTAGCAGCCGCGGCCGGAGGTATTTTTTGTGGAAAGAAGTTAAGAACGAAGAAGAACATGGAAAGCAATACGGCTGGTACTGAAAATACATCAGGTAAATAATTAACATAGCGATATATTTTAGGGTGCTGACGGAGAACGGATTGTTTTCTGCCAGCACCCTTTCATGTCGGTATAACCGGCATTAATATATGCGATACTACAGGAGGACAGAATTTTGAAAAAGTATGGAGTAAACGAACTTCGAAGAATGTATCTGGAGTTTTTTGAGAGCAAGGGACATCTTGCAATGAAGAGTTTCTCACTGGTTCCACATAATGATAACAGTTTATTACTGATCAATGCAGGTATGGCACCATTGAAACCTTATTTTACAGGACAGGAGATTCCACCACGAAAGAGAGTAACAACCTGTCAGAAGTGTATTCGTACCGGTGATATTGAAAACGTTGGTAAGACAGACCGTCATGGTACATTTTTTGAAATGCTTGGTAACTTCTCTTTTGGAGATTATTTTAAACACGAAGCAATCGCATGGTCATGGGAGTTCCTTACAGAAGTTGTAGGGCTTGATGCAGACAGATTATATCCATCTGTATACTTAGAAGACGATGAGGCATTTGCTATCTGGAGAGATGAGATTGGAATTGCTCCGGAACGCATTTTTAAGTTTGGAAAAGAAGATAACTTCTGGGAACATGGTGCAGGTCCTTGTGGTCCTTGTTCCGAGATTTATTATGACCGCGGAGAAAAATACGGCTGTGGTAAGCCAGGTTGTACGGTAGGTTGTGATTGTGACCGTTACATGGAAGTATGGAATAACGTATTTACTCAGTTTGAAAATGACGGACATAATAACTATACAACATTAAAACAGAAAAATATTGATACCGGTATGGGATTAGAGCGTCTTGCTGTTATTGTTCAGGATGTAGGATCTATTTTTGATGTAGATACGATTCGTTCCCTTCGTGATAAGATTTGTGAAGTAGCAAAGAAGAATTATAAAGAGAATGAACAGGATGACATTTCAATCCGTCTGATCACAGACCATATCCGTTCCGCTACATTTATGATTTCTGACGGTATCATGCCAAGTAATGAAGGTCGTGGATATGTTCTTCGCCGTATTATCAGAAGAGCAGCTCGTCATGGACGTTTACTTGGTATCGAAGGTAAGTTTTTAGCAGAACTTAGCAAGACAGTGATTGAAGGTTCTAAAGATGGTTATCCGGAATTAGAAGAAAAGAAAGATTTCATTTACAATGTTATCATTCAGGAGGAAGGTAAGTTCAATAAGACAATCGATCAGGGTCTTGCAATCCTTGCTGATTTAGAAGAATCCATGAAGGAAAAAGGTGTAAAAGAGCTTGATGGTGAAGATGCCTTCAAACTTTATGATACGTATGGATTTCCATTAGACCTTACAAAAGAAATTCTTGAGGAAAAAGGATACACTGTAAATGAAGAAGCATTCCAGGCTTGCATGAATGAGCAGAAAGAAAAAGCAAGAAATGCAAGAAAGACAACAAACTACATGGGTGCTGATGTTACTGTTTACGAATCAATTGATCCATCTGTAACAAGTACTTTTGTTGGATATGATACACAGGAATGTGATTCTAAGATTACAGTTATGACAACAGATACAGAGCTTACAGAGGCATTAACTGACGGACAGGCAGGAACAATCTTTGTTGATGAGACACCATTTTACGCTACAGGCGGTGGACAGCATGCCGACAGTGGTGTGATCACATGTAAAGATGGTGAATTTATTGTAGAAGATGTTGTGAAGATGCTCGGTGGTAAGATCGGACATATCGGACATGTCACAAAAGGAATGTTTAAAGTTGGTGATACGGTAACTTTATCTGTAAATAAAGCACAGAGAGCAGACACAGCAAAAGGACACAGTGCAACACATCTTCTTCAGAAATCTTTACGTACCGTTCTTGGAAATCATGTAGAACAGTCCGGTTCTTATGTTGATAAAGACCGTCTTCGTTTTGACTTCTCTCACTTCCAGGCATTAACAGCAGAGGAAATCGCTGAAGTAGAGAAGATGGTAAATGATAAAATTGCGGAAGATATTGCTGTAAACACAGAGATTATGAGTGTTGACGAAGCAAAGAAAACTGGTGCAATGGCATTATTCGGAGAAAAATATGGTGACAAAGTACGAGTTGTTACAATGGGAGACTTCTCCAAAGAATTTTGTGCAGGTACACATGTACCACACACAGGAGTAATCAAAGCATTTAAGATTATTTCTGAGACAGGTGTTGCAGCAGGAGTAAGACGTATCGAGGCATTAACCGGAGACGGTGTAATGAAATATTACCTTGATGAAGAAAAAACACTTCATGAAGCAGCAAAAGCAGCAAAGGCAGAGCCTCATAAATTAGCAGAAAAGATTCAGTCCATGCTTGACGAGATCAAAGCACTTACCGCAGAGAATGAAAAGTTAAAAGATCAGATTGCAAAGAGTGAAGTTGCAGATGTAATGGATCAGGTAGTGGAAGCAGGCGATTACAAAGTACTTCCAGTATCCGTAAAAGACGTTGATATGAATGCTCTGCGTACTTTAGGTGATGACCTTAAAGATAAGATTGGAAGCGGTGTTATTATCCTTGCTTCCGATATGGGCGGAAAAGTTAACTTAATCGTAACTGCAACAGATGATGCTGTAAAAGCAGGAGCACATGCCGGAAAGATCATCAAAGAGGCAGCAGCCTTAGTAGGTGGCGGCGGTGGTGGACGTCCAAATATGGCTCAGGCCGGTGGAAAGAATCCAGCAGGAATCAAAGCTGCATTAGAAAAAGCAGTGGAAATCGCAAAAGAACAATTATAAGATGTAAATTCTGGAGTGCCGCAGGCAAGTAGACGCTCCTCAAAAGAGACAATAGCCTATATTTGTGACTCTATCGCTGTGGGTTGAATGTTTGCTTAAACGCTCACATTCAATCCTCGCTCTAAGGCCACAAATATAGGCTATTGTCTCTTTTGCGGAGCTGTCTTTGGCTGGCCTTGTAAAGTCAGAATTTCTGGTTTTCGTTTCTTAGTCCATCAAATCAGAATTTCGATAGGAGGATAGTTTATGATTCGACCGATTATGAGAGATGTTTTGTTTCTCAAAAAGAAAGCAGTTCCTGCGACAAAAAACGATATGTCAGTAGTGCAGGATTTACTTGATACGTTAAAGGCAAATGAAGCTGGCTGTGTTGGAATGGCAGCAAATATGATTGGGGTAAATAAAAGAATTATTGCGGTGAATATGGGATTTGCGAATATTGCGATGTTAAATCCGATGATTGTGAGTAAAAAAGAACCATATGAAGCGGAAGAAGGCTGTTTATCTTTAAAAGGAGTTAGAAAAACGACTCGATATCAGGAGATAGAAGTGGAGTATGAAGATATTCATTTTAAAAAACAGCACCAGAAGTATAAAGGCTGGGTGGCGCAGATTATACAGCATGAGGTGGATCATTGCGAAGGGATAATTATTTGATTTGTGAAGCAAAACAGATGCACCGAAAGAGAGAAGAGACTCTGTATCTGTGACTCTATCACTTGTGGGTTGAATGTTCGCTTTTGCGCTCACATTCAATCCTCGTTCTAAGGCTACAAATATAGAGTCTCTTCTCTCTTTCGATGCTGGTTTCGTCAATTTTGTTAACTTACCTATGGTAAATCATAAGATAAATATTAAGAGAACAGTTTTTTCTTGACTTTCGTATATTCTTCTTCAGTATATCCTTTTTCTAATATTTTTTCTTTTGGTATTCCAAAAGAAATGAATGCAGCAATTGCGTGTTCTCGTTCCTTTTGAGTATTTTCTCGTTCCTTTTCCGTATTTCTGCGTTCTTGTGCTACTCCTTTATCCCAGGCATCTTCTAGCATTCCCTGTAATATTGCACGACCCATACTTTCGCCCATCGCTTCCACCTTCCTTTCCAATTCTTTGGTCATCTCTACGCCGCATTCATTTTTTAAATAATTCTTTTTTTCTTCTACCGAATGGTCTGCAATTACATATTCCAACATTTCGATTAGTTTATTTTTAGACTGTGTCATGTTTTTCCCACCTCGTATTTTTATGAGAATCCCCTTTAACAGATTTATCTCTTCGGGGTGAATATTTTCACCAAATTTTACTTCCGGTCTAAGTTGGTATTCTATAATGGAATCTTCATTTTTTCTGGCATCCATGCATATCCAGATACTTATTACTTCCTTAATCTTATCGTAGTCACTTCCGAAAAATTCTTGTTCCTTTTGTGCAGAAATCATTCTGGAAAGATAGTATGTCATGCGGTTTTCAATGTGATATCCTAATCTGGAAACACTTGTTGTCGCCTGTGCTTCAATATTGATAAGAACCTTTATGCGTTTCTTCCCTTTAGTTATATTAAATCGAATATCATAAAATATTACACCCTCGCCAGGCACATTATCCTCTGTATTGCTTCCAGAAATTTTTCCAAATTCGTTTTTACTTTTGTGAGAAAGTCCTGCATCGACTGGAACTTCTAATATCTCTACTTCCTCAATTCTATTGATTATCTCCAGTATATCATATTCTTTAAATTCTTCTACACTGTATTTTAAAATTCTTGCCAGAATCTGTTTATCTGCCAGTAATGCCTTAATCTTTTCATCGACTTTCGCTACACCATCACCAAGCGCAGAAAGTGTCTTTGAGATATAGGTTTCTCTGACAGCCATATGTCCTCCTTTCAAGACTTCAATTATGATGTGTCAATGCTATTATACGACTATTATATACATAATTCAACATAAGAGTTAATAAATGTTTGATATAGAATTTTGAACAGGCACCGCTAAAGAGAGGGTATGTAGCTGAATTGTATTTTATCTTCTAAAGAAAAGAGAATGTTTATAAGTTTGATTTTGTTCCGTTGCACTAAGCATTTCATTTTGTCCAGAAAAACCATGCCCTTCTGGAGAATTCCCATTTTTACCAACTATGGATTTAAATTAGACAGAAAAAAGAAAAAATACGATATCCCAGATGCGGCTTCGGAGCGTGTTTAAAATGCGGATGAGCATTTTAAGCACAGCGACTACAGAGCAGATGGGATATCGTATTTTTTCTTTTTTCGTCTAACCAAATCTATAGATCAGGAGTTGGTTTCTGCTATCCAATTCTGAACAGTTTCAATAGAGAAATTTACAGCTTTTGCAATCTGTTCTGCTGGCATTCCCATATCAAGAAGAGTAAGGGCAGTTTCTCTTGCTTTTTTTAATTCGCCAGACTGCTCTCCTTCATTATAGATTTCTTCTAATTCCTGACACATTTGGTTCACTCCTTCCGTAGTTTCTTTTAACTGCAGTACTCTTGCAGACAGGACATTACTATACATTTTGTCTGCTTCTTTGCAATGTAAGTCATGCATTAAGCGGCCTAATTCGGTGTCGTCCTGTTTTTTCGAGTTTACATATAAAATATGTTGTCCATCTTCAAATATTTCTCCGGTTTCGTTGCTTCGTCTTCTTATGTGGTTGATTGGCAGGTTATATCCAAGGACATCATTTTTAGTAATGAAAATGACATAAGTTTCTGGGAGATTGTCAAAAAGATCGCCTGGATTCAGTAGGTTCATATCCAGTAGACCGCAGTGGTATCTGGCTCTTTTTGGAGAAGCACCATCATTCTCACCTTGAATCTCCACATTAAAAAAATTATTCTCTGCATCTTTTGCCACGCAGTCTAAAATGGCGGAACGCCCTTGGAGATTTTTATAATCTTTTTGTAAAGTCTGGTCGATTACCGTTAGTTCCTTTTTGTTCATGATAACCTGAAGAATATATTCCGTACATGAAATTTCCTTTAAAACATTCCGCATAAAGATGTCATTCATTATCGTAAAGTGTTTTATCTTTTCTTTATATCTTTCGTAGCGTTGTTCTAAGCCTTCTGGCTGTAAGATTGTGGAATCTGGCATTTACGCTACCTCCGTTATGATATATCAATGGTTGCTATATAAGTATTATATACATAATTTAACAAAAAAGTCAATGAATATTTGCAGTAAAATTATGGTTTGTTATTTGTTGACTGCTGAAATAAATTCAAAACTGAATATTAGAGAATTTGAAAAGTCTTTGTGAGTTTCATGAGATTGTGAGCATTCGGGGAATGAAATATTAAAGATTGACATGGATTTTTCTGGGAAAATATAATATAATCCCCTCAGTATTTGCGGTACTGAGGGGATTTGTATTTGTGTACATATTGTACAGCATATTCTTTTCTGCTTTCAATATATCGTACTGAATCACATATTTCAAGTATATTCTGCTTTCAAAATTTTATGCCAGATTGTGCCGACGCATAATCATATAACTGTCAAACTCCCGAGTATATTATATCAGAGTTCGTGCATACAAAACTGTGAAAGGAAAAATATATTACAGTAAGTGGAGCAATGTAAAAAAGTACGAATAAAAAAGTAAGAAGAATGGAGAGACATATTATATCTGATATAATAACCAAAATAAAGAGGTGAAAGAACTGGAGAAATAATTTATTTAAAAAATTTTAAAAAAGTTATTGACGAATTAGTATTTTATGCTATAATGTTAGACAGTGCAAAAATACCCAGACAGTTGTATTAGGCACAATACGCAACTGGAGGGAGGTTAGGTGAGTCAATGTCAAGTATTATCGTTAAAGAAAACGAATCTTTAGACAGCGCTCTTCGTCGTTTTAAGAGAAGCTGTGCTAAAGCAGGTATTCAGCAGGAGATTCGTAAAAGAGAACACTATGAGAAACCAAGTGTGAAACGTAAAAAGAAATCTGAAGCTGCTAGAAAACGAAAATATAAATAAGTGCTGTAAGAGGACATCCAGTTATGGATGTCCTTTTTTCATGCTGTTTTTAAGGATATCCTGGGGAGGTTTGAGATTCACTTTCCAGACTTCGTCTCCAAACAAATCAAATTAGACATAATCGTGATTATGTAAAGTTCGGGGCTGTCGCGCTATTGTTCCAACTTTAGACTATTAAAAAACACAGAGAGACCCCATATATAAATCCACACTAGTTGAAGTACTTCGTTGGATTGTGTCCAGGTCAGTAAGACAAGAGGTTGTCTTCTTCCCTTGGATACAATCTCTCCTCGTTCTTCAAATAGTGCAGATTTATATATGGGATCTCTCTGTGTTTTATTTTTATTTTATCTCGGAACAATAGCCCGACAGCCATTTGCGTAAAGAAAATCAAAGCCGTACTTCTATGAAGAACGGCTTTGGTGTATAATCTATGTTATGACAATCACAAAAATTATACAAAAAGATTATACATCATCTATATTAAATTATCAATTCAAACTTCCTCTTGAAATGGAAGTTCTCATCGAAGACAATGACCCGGTACGCCTGTTGAGTGTATTTGTGGAGGGGCTGGAATTAACCGATCTTTATAATTCTTATCAGAAGATCAAAAAAAATCAGGTATCACCGCGTCAGATGTTCAAGATTATCCTTTATGCTGCTATGAACCATATCTATTCGAGCAGGGACATTGAAACTGCCTGTAAGAGAGATATCAATTTCATGTATCTTTTAGAAGGAAAACCAGCACCAGATCATTCCACTATCGCCAGATTTCTCTCTGCTCATTTTTCGCAGTGTTCCAAAAAGACTCTGGCAGAAGTAACAGAAGTCCTTCTTGACATCGGTGAGATCTCCGGTGTTCAGGTTTTTATTGACGGAACAAAGATGGAATCTGTAGCAGGCCGCTATACTTTCGTATGGAAGAAAGCCGTCACAAAATTTCAGAACAGATTAGCAGAAAGGATCGCTGTTTTTGTGGAAGGACTGGAACTCTCTTACGGGATCCATTTTATCTTCAATGGGACAACGTTTGGTATCAGGACATTGAAAAAAATACGGAAAAGACTTTACCGGATCAAGGAAGAAGAGGGGATTATCTTTGTTCATGGATGCGGCAAAAAGCAGTCAAAACTGCAAAAAGATATCAAAGAATTAGAGACCTATCTTGCGAAATACAAAGAATACAATCAAAAGATCCATACCTGCGGGGAACGGAGCAGTTACTCAAAAACAGATAAGGATGCTACCTTTATGCGGATGAAAGAAGATCATCTGGGCACTGGGCAGTTGAAACCAGGATATAATGTCCAGCATGGAGTGGATTCGGAGTATATCACATGGGTTGACACGAACCAGAAAACAAATGATACACAGGCACTGATTCCATTTTTGCAGGATATGGAGTCACATCTGAGCTTTCGGTATCGGGATATCGTTGCAGATGCCGGTTATGAAAGTGAAGAGAATTATCTTTTTATTGAAGAGAACGGTCAGATAGCGTATATCAAACCAGGTAACTATGAAAGGTCCAAAAAAGCAAGATACCGGAATGATATTGGGCGGGCCGAAAATATGACTTATGATGAGGAAGAAAACAGCTATGTGTGTCATAATGGGAAAAAGCTGGAATGGAGATGCGATACAGAGAGAACATCAAAAACAGGATATACCCGTGTCACATCAATATACGAATGTAAAGAGTGTAAAGGCTGCCCGTGTAAAACGGACTGTATTCATGGGAATCATTGTAAAACACCAATAGAAGAGAGAAAAAAGACACTCCATGTACAAAAGACCTTAAATGCAAAACGGAAGGAATGCGTGGAGAGGATTACCAGTGATTACGGAAAACAGTTGCGAATGAACCGGAGTATACAGGTGGAAGGATCATTTGCGGACATAAAAGCAGATATGGGATTTCGCCGGTACACCTATCGAGGAATGGAAAATATCCTAGCACAGAATATTATTCTGGCAATCGCCCATAACATAAACAAACTTCACAATAAGATTCAGAATGACTGTACAGGACAGCATTTGTTTGAACTAAAAAAGAGTGCCTGAATTTAAAGAGCTTAAAATACAAATGTAAAAAGTCTTTTGTCAAAAGCAAGAGGCTTGATTTTGTATACCCTTTTTGTAAAAACAAAGAGAGATATGTACAAAAATTTAATAGATTGGATTAGAAAATCATATAAAAAGGGCATCAACAGTAACGATTAAAGAATCGTTACTGCGACAGCCCCAAATAGTTATTCAAAATATCCTTAAAATTGCACAAAACTAATTGACCGATTTATACAAAAGTGATATTATTAAAACTGGAATGAGTGTATGAGTTGTCATATACTTCCAATGACATATTATTTCTTTGAAGGAGGAGATTATTTTGAAGAAGATTATTAATGCAGTAGATCAGGTAGAAAACCAGATGATAGAAGGTATGGTTAAGGCTTTCCCTCAGTATGTTAAGAAGCTTGACTGTGGTAATGTTGTTGTCAGAGCGCAGAAGAAGACTGGCAAGGTAGCATTAATCAGTGGTGGTGGAAGCGGACATGAGCCAGCACATGGCGGATTTGTTGGAAAAGGTATGTTAGATGCTGCAGTTGCAGGTGTTGTATTTACTTCTCCTACTCCTGATCAGATTTATGAAGGAATTAAAGCTGTTGATGATGGCAAGGGCGTTTTAATGGTAGTAAAGAACTATACAGGTGATGTTCTTAACTTCGAGATGGCAGCAGAGATGGCAGCGGATATGGATGGCATCGATGTAAAAGAAGTTGTTGTTAATGATGACGTAGCTGTACAGGATTCTTTATATACAACAGGTCGTCGTGGTGTTGCCGGAACTGTATTTGTACATAAGATTGCCGGAGCATTAGCAGAAAGAGGAGCAAGCCTTGACGAAGTACAGGCTGTTGCTCAGAAAGTTATTGATAACGTAAGAACAATGGGTATGGCTATTAAGCCTTGTACTGTACCAGCAGCCGGAGAACCTGGATTTGAACTGGCTGACGATGAGATGGAGATCGGTATTGGTATCCATGGAGAACCTGGTGTTGAGAAGAAACCTCTTGAAACAGCAGATGAGATTGTTGATACACTTCTTGAGAAGATTTTAGCAGATATCGATTATGCAGGATCTGAAGTTGCAGTGATGATTAATGGATGTGGATCTACTCCTTTAATGGAACTGTTCATCGTTAATAATCATGTAGCAGATGTTTTAGCTGAGAAAGGTATCAAAGTATATAAGACAATGGTAGGCGAATATATGACATCTCTTGAGATGGAAGGATTCTCTATTACATTACTTCGTCTGGATGATCAGATGAAAGAACTTTTAGATGATGAGGCAGATACTCCTGCACTTACCGTTGCAAAATAATAGAACAACAAGCAGACTGTTTAAGGTCAGTTATTGACAGACTGACCTTAGACAGGTTACAATGAATTATAAAAAGACCGGCGTAATCTGCGTGGGTCTTTTGTTACAGTATTAATATGATACCAGGGTCAAAAGGTCAGAAAGCCGATGCAAGTTTGTTTGCAGGAGTGCAAAGCATGTAGTATCTGGTATCAAAGGGGTCAAATACCTTTTGAACCCAACAGCATAATATCAGGAAAGAGGACATAATTATGGCAGACGTAAAAAAAGTAATTGAGATCATTGACAAGATTATTGCAGATGTAGATGAGCAGAAGTTATTTTTAACAGAGCTTGATAATGTAATTGGTGACGGTGACCATGGAATTAATCTTGCTCGTGGTTTTGATGCAGTTAAAACAATTGAAGGAACATTTGAAGGTAAAGATATCGGAGCTATTTTAAAAGCAATCGGAATGAAGCTTGTTTCTACTGTTGGTGGTGCTTCCGGTCCTTTATACGGAACTGCATTTATGAAGTCAGGTGCTTTACTGAATGGTAAGACAGAGATGGATATGAATGACTTTATCGAAATGCTTCAGGTTTCTATTGACGGTATCATGAAGCGTGGTAAGGCAGTAAAAGGCGAGAAGACTATGCTTGATGCTATGATTCCGGCACATGATGCAATTGCAGCTTCCTATGAAGCAGATAAAGATGCAAAGAAAGCTTTAGAAGCAGGCGTAAAGGCTGCAGAAGAAGGTATCGAATATACAAAGACAATTATCGCAACAAAAGGTCGTGCAAGCTATCTTGGAGAGAGAAGTATCGGACACCAGGATCCAGGCGCTACTTCATTTACATTAATGCTTAAAGCAGTACAGGAACTTGCATAAGAGAAAGGAATTAGAAATATGGTAGGTATTGTTGTTGTATCCCATAGCCAGAAGTTAGCAGAAGGTGTTGTGGAATTAGCATCTTTAATGGCACCGGAAACACCGATGAAGGCAGCCGGTGGAATGGATGACGGCGGATTTGGGACAAGTTTTGAAAAAATTACAGAAGCAGTCGAAGAAGTGTATAGTGAGGATGGCGTAGCAATCTTTATGGATTTAGGAAGCGCTGTTATGACAACAGAGATGGTCTTAGAATCTATGGAAGACCGCAAGATTAAGATGGTTGACTGTCCTGTTGCAGAAGGAACGATTGCAGCAGCAGTAGTTGCCGCAGGAGGAGCTTCTCTTGAAGAAGTTGTGCAGGTAGCACAAGCATCGAAAGAACAGGCAAAATTCTAATTTGTAGATTTTGTATAGACGAAAAAAGAAAAAACACAATATCCCATCTGCTCTATAGTCGCTGTGTTTAAGATGCTCATCCGCATCTTAAACACGCTCCGAAGCCGCATCTGGGATATCGTGTTTTTTCTTTTTTCTGACTGTTCTAAATCTACAGTTTGTCAATATGGAATATGCCAGAAGGAAGTTCCTATTGCAGGGGGGAGGGCAACAGACGCCACTGAAGAGAGATTGCTTAACTGAATTGTATTAAGGTTTCTAAAGAAAAGAGAATTTTTATAAGTTTGATTTTGTTCTGTTGCGCCAAACGCTCCATTTTGCCTCAAAAAACGAAAACTTCGGAAAAACGAGTCCAAAGTTTTCAGAGTCAAAATTCCACAGCGCAAAGTCACAAAATGCAATACTTATAAAAATTCTCTTTCCTTTACTATAGTTTCCTTGCAATTCAGCAAGAAGTTCTATTATAGCGGCTGTCTAACCTCATCCTACAACACAGTTAAAAAACAAGGGGATTGTCCAGAAGTATACAATTTCTATTTAGATGGAAAACTCCAGAAGAAATGAGTCAATCCTTTAGATTTTAATTTCCTGAGAATCCATAACCTTCTGGAGAATCCCCATTCTCACCAACTGTAGATTTAGAGTAGTCAGAAAAAAGAAAAAAATAATACATCCCAGATGCGGCTTGGGAGCGTATTTAAGATGCGGATGAGCATCTTAAATACAGCGACTACAGAGCAGATGGGATAGGGTAGTTTTTCTTTTTTCGTCTACAATAAATCTAGAAATCAGGAGTTCTATTTTTTTCTTCTTTCTCATAGGGATATAAAAAATACATGGTGTGATTTTATGCTGGAAAGGAAGAGTTCTTTTGTCTGTTCGGTAAATGGAGCCAAAGAAATCAGTATAGAAAATTATGGGAGTCTGGGTGATTTCAGTGATAAAAAGATTGTGTTGAACTGCTATAAATGTAAGATGATTATTGAGGGGGAAGGTCTTTTAATTGAATATTTTACCGATGTTGATATGAAGATTACAGGTCATATTCATTCAATTCATTTTTGAAGGGAGAAGAAGATGCTCTTTTCGTTATTTCATTTTCTGTCGGGATATTGCCGGGTTGTTTTAAGTGGGATGAATCAGGAACGTTTTTTAAATCTCTGCGCAGCAAAGCAGATTCTTTTGTGGAATATTAAAAAAGAGGGAAAGTATTATATTTTTTACATAAGCAGAGGGGGATATAAAGAACTTCAGGAAATATCAGAAAAAACGGGGAGTACGTTCCGGTGTATACAGAAAAAAGGAATCCCGTATTTGTTCTGCAGATATAAAAAAAGAAAGTGTTTTGTGTTGGCACTTTTGTTTTGTACAGCTATTTTTATTGTCATGTCCTGTTTTATATGGCAGGTGCAGGTGACAGGAAGTTATGGACACTCAGAGGAAGAGCTTCTTGATTATCTTGAGAAAAAAGGAGTTCATAGTGGGACAAAGATTTCAGGGTTTTCGTGTGCACGATTAGAGGAGCAGATTCGAAAGGATTTTGAAGATATAGCATGGGTGTCTTGTGAAAGAAAGGGAACACTGTTAAGAGTCAGAGTGAAGGAAACTTTAGATAAACGTGATCAAAAGGAGGGAGAAATGCAGGAATCACCATGTAATCTTATTGCTTCAAAGAAAGGAAAGATTGCCAGTATACTTATAAGAAGCGGAAGTGCAAAGGTGAAAAAGGGCGATAAAGTAAAGCCGGGGGATGTGCTTATTTCAGGGGTTGTAGAGATAAGAGATGATGCGGGAGAAATCGCAGAGGAGACCTTAGTAAGGGCGCAGGGAGATGTTTATGCGATTTCAAAAATAAAATATGAAGATCATTTTCCATTAATTTATTATAAAAAAAATTATACTGGAAAGACAGAAAAAAGTTATCGCTTTTTGATAAATGGTTATACGATTAAAATGCCGGAACGTAAAACAGCATATGCAGAGTATGATGAACAGTCCAGAGAAATTTTGCTGCATATCGGACCGCAGTTTTATCTGCCGGTTTCTCTTTTTGTTATAACAAAGGCGCAGTGTCAGATTTCAAAAGAGAGTTATAGTGTGTCCCAGGCAAAAAAGGAGGCAAGGAAGCGTCTTTTTCTCTTTTTGAAAGAATATGAGAGAAAAGGGGTGGTAATCCTGAAAAATAATGTTAGAATAGACAGTGATAAAAATGAGTGTACTGCAAAGGGAATTATCAAGATAAAAGAACGTGTAGGTAAAGTTCAGGAGATTTCCTCAACATTAAATGGGGAAAAGGATATAAAACAAGAGCCTGTTGTTTTAAACAGATAATTTTGGCAGTAAGTTCAATTACAAATCATATAGTGGGATTTTGAAAATATATTGACAAGAAAGGAAAATCAGACAAAGAATGAGTATAGCAGAACAGGAATTCCCTTTTCCAGCGGAACATGCAAGTAATGTTTTTGGTCAGTTTGATGCAAACATGAAAAAGATAGAGAAGACATTGCATGTAACGATTATTTTTAGAGATGACAAGTTGAAGTTAATTGGAGGAGAGAAGGATTGCGATAGAGCAAAACATGTAATAGAGCAGCTCCTTTTATTATCGCAGAGAGGGAATGATATTACAGAGCAGAATATTAATTATACACTTTCTCTTTCCATGACGAATGAGGAATCTGCGGTTACCCAGTTAGATAGTGATGTGATCTGTCATACGATCATGGGGAAACCGATTAAGCCAAAAACGATGGGACAGAAGAAATATGTGGATATGATTACCAATAAGATGATTGTATTTGGTGTAGGACCTGCGGGAACCGGAAAGACATATCTTGCGATGGCAAAGGCAATTACAGCATTTAAGGCGAATGAAGTGAATCGTATTATTCTGACTCGTCCGGCGATTGAAGCCGGGGAGAAATTGGGATTTCTTCCGGGTGACCTTCAAAGTAAAGTGGATCCGTACTTACGGCCTCTTTACGATGCGCTTTACGAAATTATGGGTGCGGATACTTTTGCTAAAAACATGGAAAAGGGATTAATAGAAGTGGCACCTCTTGCTTATATGAGAGGAAGAACGTTAGATAATGCATTTGTTGTGTTAGATGAAGCGCAGAATACGACACCGGCACAGATGAAGATGTTTCTCACCCGTATTGGTTTTGGATCAAAGGCAATTATTACCGGCGACCTTACGCAGAAAGACTTGCCGTCAGGTACTCGTTCAGGTCTTGATGATGCACTTCATGTGCTTAAGAATATTGATGAAATTGGTGTATGTAATCTGACAAGCAAAGATGTTGTGCGTCACCCGCTTGTTCAGAAAATTGTTACCGCATACGATGAGTATGACAAAAAGAAAGAAGCAAGACAAAAGAGAAAGCAGAGAACAACAGGAAAGCAGGAGAAAAAATGACATTTGAAATAGAAAATGTATATCCGGAAGTGGTTTTGCCGGATTATGAGACCGTTATTAAAAATGTAATCGAAGCTGCATTAGATTATGAGAAATGTCCGTATGAAGTGCAGGTATATGTACTTTTGACAGATAATGAGGAGATTCATCAGATCAACAGGGAACATCGCCAGATTGACCGTCCGACGGATGTTCTTTCTTTTCCAATGGCAGACTATCCGGTGCCGGGAGATTTCTCTGATATAGAAGAAAGAGATCCGGATGCTTTTCATCCAGAAACAGGGGAATTGATGCTTGGCGATATCATTATTTCCATGGATAAAGTAAAAGAACAGGCGAAGGCTTATGGGCACTCTAATACAAGGGAGCTGGCATTTTTAGTTGCGCACAGTATGCTTCATCTAATGGGATACGATCATATGGTAGAGGAAGAACGTATAGTAATGGAAAGAAAGCAGGAAGAGATTCTTAAGAGTTGTGGATATATTCGGGAGATGGAATCTTGAAACATACAAAAAAGCATAGGATATGGGATACGATTATTGTTGGTGCAGGAGCAGCCGGTATGGCAGCGGCGATTGCCTGTAAAAATCAGGGACAGAAAGTTCTTCTGATTGATAAGCAGAGTCAGATGGGCAGAAAGATTCTTGTTACAGGTAATGGAAAGTGCAATCTTACTAACTTTTCACAAAAAGAAGAATATTATCGGAGTGATTGTCCCGGAAGAGCGCAGAAAGTACTGTCTGTGTTTGGGCAAAGAGAAGCAATGGAATTGTTCCAAAGTCTTGGAATTTATACAAAGGATAAGAATGGGTATGTTTATCCGTATAGTGAACAGGCGGCAAGCGTGAGGGAAGCCTTTGAAGCAGGTGTACTGTCCGGAACGGGAGTTACTTTTGTTCCTGAAGCGGAAGTTCGTACAGTTTCTGAAAAAGAAGGTCTGTTTTATATCGGGGTACATTTGCTTTCCGAAGAAAATGTACAACATAAAAAAGAAAAATACTATGTTTGCAAGAGCCTTCTTATTACAACCGGTGGACTTGCCGGACCAAAGTTTGGATGTGATGGCAGCGGCTATACATTTGCAAAGCAATTTGGACACAGGATAATAAGACCGCTTCCGGCACTTACTGCATTAAAGTCATCTGCTCCGTTTTTAAAAAAAGTGAGTGGAGTACGTAATCAGGCAGCGATCACATTAGAAATCAATGGCAATGCAGTCCGACATGAAATCGGGGAACTTCAATGGACCGACTACGGAATTTCAGGAGTGGCAATTTTTCAGTTGAGCCGCTTTGCTATTACAGCGTTAGAAGAAAATAAAAAGGTTTCATTATCTTTTGACTTTATGCCAGAGCTTTCTTCAGAAGAAAAAGGAAACCTGTTTTTAAGTCTTGCACAAAATAATAAAAAGAAAAGTATGTTATCTTTTTTAAAGGGACTGTTTCCAGCGAAGCTTTGTCCAATTATTTTAAGAGAGGCAAAGGTAGAAGAAGGACAAACGACGGGCAGAATGAAAAAACAAGATTGGGAGAATCTTGTAAAAGCAGTTGCTCATTTTTCATTGCGAATTAACGGATATGCAAGTTATGAAAAGGCACAGGTAACGAGAGGCGGAGTCTGCCTTGATGAATTAACAGATACGTTAGAGTCCGTTTTGCAGCCTGGACTATTTTTTGCAGGAGAAGTAGCAGACGTTGATGGAACTTGCGGAGGCTATAATCTTCAATGGGCATTTTCGAGTGGTACAGTAGCAGGAAGAGCGATTGTCAAGAGAAATCAAGAGCTTTTTAAGGATGACCGGCATACGATGGAAGAAAACGATGGTATTTCAGAAAGGAACCGAAGAAGATGATACGAATTTCACAGTTGAAATTAAAGGTGGGACATACCAGGGAACAACTTTTTGAAGAGATTATTCATCAGGCGCATGGGAAAAGACCTGTCTCCTGGCAGATTGTAAGAAAATCTGTGGATGCAAGAAAGAAGCCACAGCTTTTTTATGTGTATACAATTGATGCAGAGTTTGAAAATGAAAAGAAACTTCTTTCAGCCAAAAAAAGTAAATGGACAAAACCATCTGTTTCAAACTATACCTTTCCATATAGTAATAGTAAAGAAGCAGGAATGTCTTTCAAAGAAGAAAAACTGGAAGAACGACCAGTGATTGTAGGAATGGGACCAGCCGGACTTTTTGCTGCGTTAGTTCTTGCGAGGGCTGGATTTGCCCCTGTTGTTTTTGAACGTGGGGATTGTGTGGAGACCCGATCTGAAGTTGTGGAACATTTTTTTGAGACGGGGGAACTGGATGAGGAATCGAATGTACAGTTTGGAGAGGGTGGTGCAGGAACCTTTTCTGATGGAAAGCTTAATACATTAGTTAAAGATAAATTTGGGCGAAATCATTTTGTTCTGAAGGAATTTGTGAAACATGGCGCACCGGAGGATATTCTTTATGAAGCTAAACCGCATATAGGAACAGATATTTTAAAAGATGTGGTGGCATCAATTCGAAAAGAAATCGAAAGTCTGGGTGGGGAAGTTCATTTTCGGACAAAGGTTTGTGATATATTGTGTGAGGATATTGCCGGCATAAAAGAAGATGAGGCAGGGAAAGTCCATGAACAGGAAATAACTGCTGGCAGGCAGAACAGCCAGATCAAAGGACTTCTTATCGAGAAAGACAGTGTTCGTACAAAATACCCTTGCCGCAATGTTATTTTTGCAATCGGTCACAGTGCAAGAGATACTTTTTATATGCTTCATGAAAAGAAGCTCTTCATGACTCCGAAAGCATTTGCCATTGGAGTCCGTGTGGAACATCCGGCGCATCTTATTAATGAAAGCCAGTATGGAAAAGAGTATCCGGAAGAACTTCCGACAGCGAGCTACAAGCTTACACATCAGTGTGAAAGTACGGGCCGGGGAATCTATTCTTTTTGTATGTGTCCAGGAGGATATGTTGTAAATTCTTCTTCAGAAAAAGGACGGCTTTGCGTTAATGGGATGAGTTATCATGACCGGGCAGGACGTAATTCAAATACGGCATTGATTACAACAGTAACACCAGAAGATTTTTCTTCTGACAGTCCATTAGCAGGGTTGGAATTTCAACGTAAGTATGAGAAACTTGCTTATAAAATCGGAAATGGAAAGATTCCGGTACAGCTTTTTGGAGATTTCATGAAAAAACAGGTATCCACAAAGATCGGAACAGTCACCCCATCAATAAAGGGAGATTGGCAGTTTGCAAATCTTCATGAGTGCCTTCCGGATTACGTTTGTGAATCTCTTTTGGAAGGGATGAAGGCTTTTGGACGTAAAATAAAGGGGTATGATGCAGAAGATGCCGTTTTTTCAGGTGTAGAAACAAGAACATCTTCCCCGCTTCGCATGGAAAGAAATAAGAAGTTTGAAAGTAATATCAAAGGATTTTTCCCATGTGGAGAAGGAGCAGGTTATGCCGGAGGAATCACTTCTGCAGCAATGGATGGTATTAAAACTGCGGAAGCCATTGCAGAGAAGATTCTCACACAGAATTAAGTACAGCCAGCAGCAAGACAAAGATTGATTGCATCTACTAACAAAGATATTTCTGTGTTTACAAACGTAGGACCATTGTGTATAATACAACGGATAAAATACTACTACGAATTCTGGCTGGAAAAGCCTTAGAATTTAAGCAAAGTAAGTGGTTATTGATAATTATTAAAAGCCACTTAGTATACGAGGAGGGACATTATGAATAACGTCGATATCGACAGAATTAATGAATTATACCATAAATCCAAATCTGTGGGACTTACCAAAGCAGAAGAAGCAGAGCAGAAAAAACTCCGCAAAGCTTACCTTACTGCCATCCGCAAAAACTTGCGTGGTTCTTTGAACCGAATTGACATTCAGAATAAAGACGGAAGTATCGAAAATCTTGGTGAGAAATATGGAAAGAAGCTGGATAAAAACTAAAATGCCAGAAGAAGCTTTAGAATTAAAAAAGAATCTGCGGTGTGATATGAAAGCAAGACGAAATGCATTGACAGATGAAGAAAAAAAACATGCCGCAGCAAACTGCCTGTCAAAATTAAAAGAACTGCCGGAATTTATGAATGCAGACAGGATATATGCCTATATCGCCTGCCGGAATGAATTAGAAACCGCAGACATTATTAGCTGGTGTCTTTCTCATGGAAAGCATGTTGCCGTTCCAAAAGTACAAGGAGAAATTATGCATTTTTATGAAATCACTGCGCTATCTGACTGTGTTCCCGGAGCATTTGGTATCCTTGAGCCAACAGGAGAAGAAAAAGACAGAATCACAACTCCAGGCTTTATGCTTGTCCCAGGACTTGCCTTTGATAAAAACGGAAATCGTCTTGGATACGGCGGTGGATTTTATGATAAATATCTCGCATCCCATGAGGAGATTATAACAGCGGCATTGGGGTATGACTTTCAAATCGTAGAAAAAGTACCGTCCGAATCCCATGATAGGAGGATGGACTATTTAATTTATTAGGCAAAACAGACGCCCCCGAAGAGAGAAGCGCCTCTATATTTGTGACTTTAGTCGCGGCGGTTTGGATGTTCGCTTATGCGCTCGCATCCAAACCTTGCTCCGAGGCCACAAATATAGAGGCGCTTTTCTCTTCGAGGGCTGTCTTTGGCTAGATTTTTAAATTAAATAGTGCATGGGAAAGATTTGAGGTTGAAATCAGAAGTCTCTCATCCCCAAATTACTCCCAACTAATCAGCCATCGGCTTTGTGAAGGTTATAAATATCTGCCGGATTGTCTGATGTAAATAAGGAAGATATTCTTCCATGGATACTGGCTGCTGATATAAAATGCAACTATAGCAGGTAGAACCTACCAGCTCTAAGATTGTAAAAAGCATTAATTCCTGATTCTCGCAGGAGATATGATTCTGTGTCAGCATATCCTGATAGTAATCATAAAACTGTCGAGAATTTTCCGGGACAGTCTTCTCAAAAGCATTTTTAAAGATTCCCCAGGAAAGATTCTTAGAGATGAACTGAAGAAGCTTCGGTTCCTTTTCTAATCGGTCTATGATATGATCAATGACGAAAAACATCTGGTTTTCAAAACCCTGAATATTCTGTTCTATTAAAGCCGTATGCGCATTCCCAAAAAGTTGGCTTGTTTTATATGTTACAAGCCGGTCTCTTAAATCATATTTATCTTTAAAATATAAATAGAAAGTTCCCTTTGCAAGACCTGCCCGGTTTACGATGTCGGAAATGGTTGTTTTAGTAAAACCCTTTTCGGTAAACAGTTCAAAAGAGGTCTGCAATAATGTTGTATTCTTTTGTTTTTTATTTGTCTCAACTTTTCCCATAATAATACCACCTTAAACGATGTTGAATGTATTTGGGTACATTATGCAACAAAAATGACTAAAAGTCAATAACGTAAAAATGACCAAAATTCAGTTTCGCTTATTGAGGAAAATTGTGCGTTACTCAGTGTTGACCAATGGTCATTTTTTGCATATAATATTGGTTAGGAAAATAAAATAGATTGAAGAAGGGGATGATAAGTTTGTTGATTAAGATGGGTAAGCAGATTGCGAAACATAAGTTTCTTATATTGCTTATTGGATTTTTGTTACTGATACCTTCCTTAATAGGAACAGTAACAACAAAGGTTAATTATGACTTACTTAGTTATCTGCCGGATACGCTTGAGACGGTAAAAGGTCAGGATATTCTGGTGGATGAGTATGGTATGGGTGCATTCTCGATGGTTGTTGTCGAGAATATGGAACTGAAAGATGTACAGAAGCTTGAGAGAAAGTTTGAGGCAGTTGATCATGTAAAGGATGTTCTCTGGTACGATGATATTGCAGATCTGAATCTTCCAATCCAGATGATACCAAAGAATTTAAGAGAAGCATTTTTTAAAGGGGATGCCACGATGATGATCGTACTTTTTGATAATACGACATCGTCAGATGAATCGATGAATGCGGTTGCTGAGATGCGGAAACTGGCGAATAAGCAGTGTTTTATCAGTGGTATGTCAGGAGTTGTTAACGATATTAAAGATGTAGCGTTAGATGAACTGCCAATTTATGTTGTAATTGCAGCAGTATTATCTTTTCTTGTATTGGAATTCACTACGGAATCTTTCCTTGTTCCGGTGTTTTTCTTATTAAGTATCGGAATTGCTATTTTGTATAACTTAGGAAGTAACGTATTCTTAGGGCAGGTTTCTTATATTACAAAGGCACTGACTGCGGTTCTGCAGCTTGGAGTTACGATGGATTATTCCATTTTCCTGCTAAATAGTTACGAGGAGTATAAAGAAAAATATTCAGAAGATAAGAACCGGGCGATGGGTCATGCGATTGCCAGTACGTTTAAAGCCGTTGTCGGAAGTTCTGTCACAACCGTAGCCGGATTTGCAGCACTTTGTTTTATGACATTTGCGCTGGGGCGAGATCTTGGTATTGTTATGGCAAAGGGTGTTATCATCGGTGTAGTATGTTGTGTAACGATTCTTCCATCACTGATTCTTGCATTTGATAAACAGATTGAGAAGACAAAGCACAGACCGTTGATTAAGAGCGTAGATGGTGCATCAAACTTTATTATTAAGAATCATTGGATATGGCTGCTGGTATTCCTTGTGATGTTACTTCCGGCAATCCATGGAAATAATAATACAAAGATTTATTATGATATTGCAAAGTCAATGCCATCGACTCTTCCAAGTAATGTGGCAACAGATAAATTAAAAGAAGACTTTGATATGAGTACGATGCATATGATTATGATGGACAGCAACATGGATTCCAAAGATAAAAGGGATATGTTAGATGCCATTGATAATGTAAAAGGTGTAAAGTGGACGATCAGCATGAATTCACTTGTTGGAGCAACTGTCCCGGAATCAATGATTCCAAAGGATATAAAGAGTATGCTGCAAAGTGGCGATCATGAACTTGCCTTTATCTGTTCTGAGTATGAATCAGCAACACCGCAGGTAAATAAACAGATTGCAAAGATTAATAAGATAACGAAGTCCTACGATAAAACTTCGATGGTTATTGGAGAAGCTCCTTTGATGAAGGATCTTGAAGATGTTACCAATATTGATATTCAGAATGTAAATGTTGCTTCAATCGCAGCGATTTTTATTATCATTCTTATTATATTTAAATCAATATCCCTGCCGGTTATCCTGGTATCGATTATTGAATTTGCGATTGCGGTTAACATGGCGGTGCCCTATTATCAGGGTGTAAGTCTTCCGTTTGTTGCCAGCATCGTTATTGGAACAATACAGCTTGGAGCGACCGTAGATTATGCGATTGTTTATACAAGCCGGTATTTGAAGGAACGAAGAAATGGTAAGAATAAATTAGAGGCAGTCAGCATTGCACACAAGTCAAATATGCTTTCTATTATTACGAGTGCATTGAGTCTGTTTGCTGCGACCTATGGTGTAGCCTGTTACTCACAGGTAGATATGATCGGTTCCATTTGTACTTTATTAGCAAGAGGTGCTGTTATAAGTATGATCGTTGTTTTAACTTTGCTGCCAACGATGTTCCTTATTTTTGATAAGGTAATCTGTAAGACGACAGGTGGAATGAAACATATTGATAACTAAATATATCAAACAATTCAGGGAGTGATGAAGATGAGAAATAAAAGATTTATAAAGCATACTTCAAAAGCATTTGCCATTCTTATGAGTGCTATGATGGCAGTAGGAATTGCAATGCCGGTAAGTGCCGCAGAGAAGAAAGAGACAAAAGTAGATAAGTCAGAAACTGTTTATGTGAATGCGAATGCAGACGGAAGTGTAGACAAAATTACAGTAAGTGACTGGTTAAAGAACCATGGAAGCAGTGATACATTAGAAGATTTTTCTAATCTTACGAATATTAAAAATGTAAAAGGTGATGAGACATTTACCCAGAATGCAGACGGTTCTATCGTCTGGGATTCAAAAGGTAATGATATTTATTATCAGGGAGAAACAAATGAGGAACTTCCTGTTACTATGAAGGTAAGTTATTATCTTGATGGTGAGAAGATGGATCCGAAAGATATGGCAGGTAAGAGCGGTGAAGTCAAGATTCGTTTTGATTATTACAATAATTCTAACGAAACAGTAAAAGTAAAAGGGAAAAAATACAATATAAAGACACCGTTTACAATGGTTACTGGAATGATTCTTTCTTCCGATGTATTTTCTAACATCGAAGTTAAGAATGGTAAAGTAATCAGTGACGGAGATAAGAGTGTTGTAGTTGGTCTGGCATTCCCTGGTTTAAAGAGCAGTCTGAATCTTGCTTCTTATGATAAATTAGAAGATGTAGATATTCCAGACTACGTAGAAGTAACTGCCAAAGCAGATAAGTTTGAACTTGCTTTGACAGCGACAGCGGCAACAACAGGAACATTAAAAAATATCGATACAAGTGATTTAAATGATGTCGATGATTTAAAAGAAAATATGGATAAGCTGACGGATGCAACAGATAAGCTGATTGATGGAAGTGAAGCATTATCAGAAGGTATGGGAACCCTTTCTTCTTCTGCTGGAGAATATACCAAGGGTGTATCTACTGCAAATGCCGGTGTAAAACAGCTTGTATCCGGTCTTAATACATTAAATTCTAAAAGCAGTCAGTTAGAATCTGGTGTAGAGTCCTTAAATGAAGGTTTAAAGGCACTGAAAAAAGGAACAAAGGCATTAAATTCCGGTATTTCTTCTTATACGAAGGGAGTTTCTAGTTTAGATGCCGGTCTGCAGTCAGCAGCAGGTGGAACCGATAAGTTACAACAGGGAGCAGGTGCTCTTTCTAAAGGCATTACAGGCTATACAGAGGGAGCCAATGATCTTGCAAATGGAATCGCAAAGTTAAATGGCAAGGTTTCCGGAATGAGTAACTTAAAGCTTCCAAGTGAGGAAGAGTTAAAAGCAGTAAAGAGTGCATCTTCTTCATTGGAAAGCGACGCAAAGAAATTACAGGAATCTGCGGCAACGCTTCAGAGTGCGATTGAGAAGATGAATCAGCTATCAGCAGCGGTAGATGCATATAATAGTAAAATCGATGCACATAATAAAGAGGTTTCTGAGAAGTTCAGTAGTGCAAAGAAAGCGTTAGAAGATGTAGACAGTAAGGCAACAGAAGAGGCAAATAAACAGATTTCTGATAAGAAAGATTCTATGAGCAGTAAAGCAACAGCAGATGCCAAAGCAGCAGCGAAGTCAGCGATTGACAGTGTAGATATGGAAGGCTTAACACCGGAGATGAAGAGTGCATTAAAGAGTGCGATTGATAGTAAGGTTAGTGTGAGTGTAGGGCCAGAGAGTATTAAGATTAGTGGCCTGACAGGTGATGCTAAAAATGCATTAGGAGATGCTCCAAGTGCAGATAAGCTTACGCTTGGTGAACTGAAGGTCAGTCTTGGAGATATCGAGACTCTTTTGAAAGATATGAAGACACAGGCTGCTATCTTAGAGAATTTTGCGGCAAATACCGGTTCTTTATCTGATGCAGCAGGTGAGATTCCAGCATTGATCAAAGGTGTTAGTGACTTAAACAGTGGAGCGAAGGCTCTTACAGCAAATAATAAAAAGCTTACAAGCGGTATGAAAGATCTCACTTCCGGTCTTAGCAGCCTTTCCGATGGTCTTGATACAATGACAAAAGGAGCAGCTACTTTAACAGGTAATAATAACAGTCTTACGACCGGAGCAGATTCTGTAGATAAAGGAACAGGCAAACTTGTAGAAGGAAGTAAAAAGTTAGTAACAGGTGTTAAAGCATATGCACAGGGTGTGAATGCCGCAGCAATCGGCATACAGAGTCTTTCCACCGGAATGAATAAGTTAGATTCCGCAGGTGGCCAGCTTACTTCCGGTATTGATAAGCTTGCAACAGGAAGTGATACTCTTACAGAGGGATTAAAAACATTTAATAATGATGGAATCAGTAAGCTTTCTGATCTTGCAGGAGATGATCTTGACAGTGTGATCAATCATTTTAAGGCAGTGAAAAAGGCAGATAAGAGATATCAGTCCTTCGGTGGAATTAAAAAAGGTGCAGAAGGCAGTGTGAAGTTTGTTATTGAAACAGATGCGATCGAAACAGAAGATGAGTAGGTAAATCGCATAAAAACGAGAGATAACAGGTAAAATTTAAAGAAATCCCTTGATAAATAGAGAAAAACCTGTTATACTACAAATAGTATACTGTAGATGATAAGAGTGGGTGGTTGCCCACTCTTATTGTATGTCTGGGAAAGAGGTGAGAATCAACATGAAAAGAACAGAGATTGTTGCAAAGACGGAAGAACTTGTAACTCCAATTATTGAAGAGAATCATTTTGAGCTTGTAGATGTGGAGTATGTAAGAGAAGGTGCGAACTGGTATCTGCGCATATATGCAGATAAAGAAGGCGGTATCAACATTGATGACTGTGTTTTGATCAGCAGGGCTCTTGAAGAGAAACTGGATGCAGAAGATTTTATCTCTGATGCATATATTTTAGAAGTAAGTTCTCCGGGTCTTGGAAGACCATTAAAAAAAGAAAAAGATTTCAAGAGAAGTATTGGAAAGGCAGTAGAGTGCAAGCTTTATAAAGCCATTGACAAACAAAAAGAATTTGAAGGAGTCTTAAAAGACTTTACAGAAGATACCGTTACGATTGAAATTGACGAAAAAGATCTGGTATTAGACCGTAAGGATATTGCCATGATCCGTCTTGCGATTGAGTTTTAAAGAAATATAGATAAACAGGAGGATACGAGAAAATGAGTGAATTAATTGATGCTTTAAATCAATTACAAAAAGAGAAACATATTGAAAAAGAAGTAATCATGCAGGCGATTGAAGATTCTTTAGTTGCAGCATGTAATCGTGACTTTGGTAAGAACGCAGTTGTAAAGGTAAATATGGACAGAGAAACAGGCGATATCTCTGTTTATGTAGAAAAGACTGTAGTAGAAGAAGTAGAAGATCCTGCAACAGAGATCAGTTTGGCAGATGCAAAGATGATTCGTTTCCATTATGAACTTGGGGATGTAGTAAATATCGAAGTTACTCCAAAGAACTTTGGAAGAATCGCAGCACAGCATGCAAGAAGTGTTATTGTGCAGAAGATTAAAGAAGAAGAAAGAAGAGTTGTATTTGAACATTTTGCACATAAAGAAAAAGACATCGTAACAGGTGTAGTACAGCGCTGTAATGGAAAGAATATCAGTGTAAGTCTTGATGATAAGACCGATGCTGTTCTCACAGAAAAAGAGCAGGTAAAAGGCGAGATATTTAAACCAACAGACCGTATTAAACTTTACATCGTAGAAGTAAAAGATACAAACAAGGGACCAAAGATTTTAGTTTCCAGAACACATCCAGAGCTTGTAAAGAGACTTTTTGAAAAAGAAGTTGCAGAAGTTTATGATGGAACAGTGGAAATTAAGAGTATTGCTCGTGAGGCAGGTTCTCGTACAAAGATTGCAGTTGCATCCAATGACCCTAACGTAGATCCTGTAGGAGCATGTGTAGGTATCAACGGAGCCCGCGTTAATGCAATCGTAAGTGATCTTCGCGGAGAAAAGATTGATATTATTGAATGGAACGATGATCCGGCAGTATTAATTGAGAATGCATTAAGCCCATCAAATGTTATTTCTGTAGAGGTAGATGAGGAAGAAAAGAGTGCACGTGTTGTTGTTCCGGATTACCAGCTTTCTCTTGCAATCGGTAAAGAAGGACAGAATGCACGTCTTGCAGCAAAACTGACCGGATATAAGATTGATATTAAGAGTGAGAGCCAGGCAGCAGAACTTTCTGAAGAGTTAGACTTTGGTGATGATTTTGGTGATTTTGATGAGATGGAAGATTTCGATCTCGAAGCACCTGCAGAAGAGACAAAAGAAGTATCTGAGCTGACAGAAGTAGCAGAAAGCAGTTCTGAAGAAGAGGAATCTTTCGAGGAAGAAATCCCAGAAGAACCAGAACAGTAAGAACGGAATCTGGTGAACAGCTATGGGAAAGAAAATACCACTTAGACAGTGTGTAGGCTGTCGTGAGATGAAGACAAAGAAGGAAATGATCCGGGTGATCAAAACGCCGGAGAATGAAGTTGTCCTTGACGTGAAAGGAAAGCAGAATGGCAGAGGTGCTTATCTTTGCTTTTGTGCGGAATGTCTTCAGAAAGCAAGACGTTCAAAAGGACTGGAACGTTCTTTAAAGATTTCCATTCCTGATGAGATATATGACCGATTAGAAGAGGAGTTGAAGGAACTTGACACAAAACAGTAAAGTATTATCCATGCTTGGACTTGCAGCAAAGGCTGGTAAAGTTGCCAGTGGAGAATTTTCTACTGAAAAAGAAGTGAAATCTGGCAATGCCTGTCTGGTAATTGTAGCAGAAGACGCTTCTGACAATACGAAAAAAATGTTCCGAAACATGTGTAAGTATTATGAAGTGCCTATGGAGATATTTGCGACAAAGGAAGAACTAGGGCATTGGATAGGTAAAGCGTACAGGGCTTCCATCTGTATCTTGGATGAAGGTTTTGCAAAATCGATCGTTAAGAAAATAAATCTGAATATGGAGGGATAGTGTATGCCAAAAATGAGAGTACATGAAGTAGCAAAGTTATTAGATAAAAGCAGCAAGGAAATTATTACAAAGTTAAAAGAGCAGGGAGTTGAAGTACAGAGTCATATGAGTACGGTATCAGATGAAAATGTAGAAAAATTAAAAGCAGAATTCCAGAAAAAAGAATCTGGCAATAATAGAGGTAATAACGATAACCGCGGTAACCGTAACGATAACAGAGGAAATCGTAACGATAATCGTGGAGATAACAGAAACAATAACCGCGATAATCGCGGAAACCGCAATGATAATCGCGGGGATAACAGAAACAATAACCGTAATAACGATAACCGCGGCAACCGTAACGATAACAGAGGAAATCGTAACGATAATCGTGGAGATAACAGAAACAATAATCGTAATAACGATAATCGTGGCGGCCGTAATGATAATCGTGGGGACAACAGAAACAATAACCGCGGCGGTAATGACAGAAGAAATAAGTCTTCTATGGGAGATACTCCGATTAACGCAAAGGAAACAAGAAACGGTAAAGAAAACCGTCATGATATTAATCGTGAACACAGCCGCGACAATAAAGAAAATAACAGAAATGAAAATCGTGGTGGAAAGAATAACCGCCGCAATAATCGCAACAATGATTTTGGCGGACAGAGAAAGCAGAAGAACAATAAGAAACAGCAGCAGGCTCCTGTACAGCCACCAAAACAGGAAGAGCCAAAGGAAGATGTAATCCGTAATATTACTCTGCCAGATCCAGTATCTTTAAAAGATTTAGCAGATGCCTGTAAGATTCAGCCATCAGTTATCATTAAAAAGCTTTTCATGGCTGGACAGATGGTTACGATCAACACAGAGTTTTCTTTTGATGATGCAGCAGAGATTGCTTTAGAATACAACTGTATTGCAGAAGAAGAAGTAAAAGTTGATGTGATCGAAGAACTCTTAAAAGAGGAAGAAGAGGATGAGAGAAACTTAACAAGCAGACCACCAGTTGTCTGTGTTATGGGTCATGTTGACCATGGTAAAACTTCTCTTCTTGATGCAATTCGTTCTACACATGTTACAGCAGGCGAAGCAGGTGGAATCACACAGCATATCGGTGCGTATGTAGTAGAGATTAATGGAGAAAAGATTACATTCTTAGATACTCCTGGTCATGAAGCATTTACTTCTATGCGTCTTCGTGGAGCGCAGGCAACAGATATTGCTGTTTTAGTTGTTGCTGCAGATGATGGTGTTATGCCACAGACAATCGAGGCAATCAACCATGCAAAGGCTGCCGAAGTAGAAGTTATCGTTGCTGTTAATAAGATTGACAAAGAGGGCGCAAATGTTGATCGTGTAAAACAGGAACTTACAGAGTATGGTCTTATTGCAGAAGACTGGGGTGGAAGTACAGTATTTGTACCGGTTTCTGCTAAGACAGGTGAAGGAATTAATGAACTTTTAGAGATGATTTCTCTTACTGCCGAAGTATTAGAGCTTAAGGCAAATGCAAAGAGAAGAGCAAGAGGTCTTGTTATCGAGGCGAAGCTTGATAAAGGTCGTGGTCCGGTAGCAACAATCCTTATTCAGAAAGGTACTCTTCATGTAGGAGACAGTATCAATGTAGGCCACGCATTTGGTCGTGTTCGTGCAATGATGGATGATAAAGGTAATCGTGTAAAGGCAGCAGGCCCATCTACACCAGTAGAGATTCTTGGTCTTAACGATGTACCATTCTCCGGTGAAGTTCTCATGGCTCATGGAAATGAAAAAGAGGCAAGAGCAACAGCAGATGCATTTATTGCTTATGGAAGAGAAAAAATGCTTGAAGAGACAAAGAATAAGTTATCTCTTGATGACCTGTTCGATCAGATTCAGGCAGGTAATGTAAAAGAATTAAATCTCGTTGTAAAAGCCGATGTACAGGGCTCTGTAGAAGCAGTAAAACAGAGTCTCATGAAGCTTTCTAACGAAGAAGTTATGATCAAGGTTGTTCATGGTGGTGTAGGTGCCATTAATGAATCTGACGTAATCTTAGCTTCCGCATCGAATGCGATCATCATCGGGTTTAATGTACGTCCGGATGCGATGGCAAAGGCTGCCGCAGAAAGAGAAAAGGTTGATATGAGATTATATCGTGTCATCTATAATGCGATTGAAGATATTGAAGCAGCGATCAAGGGTATGTTAGATCCTGTTTACAGAGAAAAAGTAATCGGTCACGTAGAAGTACGTCAGATTTACAAAGCTTCTGGAGTTGGAACAATCGCTGGATGTTACGTACTTGACGGTTCTATCACAAAAGATGCACAATCACGTATCGTTCGTGACGGTATCGTTATTTATGAAGGAGAACTGGCATCTCTGAAGCGTTTCAAAGATGACGTAAAAGAAGTAAAATCAGGTTTCGAATGTGGTATCGTTTTCGAAAAATATAATGATATTAAAGAGGGCGATCAGATCGAAGCTTTCGTAATGGAAGAAATTCCTAGATAACAGGAGGTACTGTTATATGAGAAAAAACAGTGTAAAAAATACCCGAATTAATTCTGAGGTATTAAAAGAATTAAGCCGGATTATTTCCAGAGAGATCAAGGACCCTAGAATTGCTCCTATGACTTCTGTTGTATCCGTAGAGGTGGCTCCGGATTTAAAGACCTGTAAAGCTTATATCAGTGTACTTGGTGATAAAGAAGCACAGGAATCTACTCTAGAGGGGCTTAGAAGTGCGCATGGCTATATCCGTCGTGAATTAGCCCGCAGTATTAACTTAAGAAACACACCGGATGTTCGTTTTATTCTTGATCAGTCGATAGAATATGGCGTAAATATGTCAAAGAAGATTGATGAGATTAATGCAGCAATGCATGCAAAAGAAAAGGAGGCATCCGAAGAATGAGTACAGATAAGAGAGAAAATATGACATTTGCCGAAAGAAAAAAAGAGTTTGAACTTCAGATTCAGAACGCAGAGACAATTGCCATATCCGGTCATATGAATCCGGACGGGGACTGTATCGGTTCCTGTCTTGGACTCTATACCTATATTGTGGAACAGTATCCAGAGAAACAGGTAACACTATTATTAGAACCGGTACAGGAAAAGTTTTCTTTTTTGAAATATGCGGATCAGATTACTCAAAAAAAAGAAAGTACGGAACCGTATGACCTGTTTTTTTCTCTTGATTGTTCCGATACAGAACGTCTTCATGAATTTAAAAAATATTTTGAAGAAGCAAAATACAAGATATGCGTAGATCATCATTTTACCAATCAGGGATTTGGTGATCTGCAATTTATCGTACCGGATGCTTCTTCTACTTGTGAAGTATTATTTTCTATGTTTGACTGGGAAAAGATTTCCCTTGCCTGTGCACAGGATTTATATATGGGTATTGTTCATGATACAGGTGTATTCAAACACACCAATACAACAAGAAAGACGATGGAGACAGCAGGTGCTTTACTTGAAAAAGGAATCCATTCAGAAGATATCATTGATCGAACATTTTACAAAAAATCTTATGTGCAGAATCAGATACTTGGAAGAGCACTTATGGAAAGTATTGTACTCTTACATGGAAAAGTAATCTTTTCGATTATCCGTAAAAGAGATTTTGATTTTTACGGAATTAACAGCAGTGATCTTGATGGTATCATTGATCAGCTTCGTGTAACAGAGGGCATTGAATGTGCCATTCTTCTTTATGAGAAAGAAGATGGTAACTTCAAAGTAAGTATGCGTTCTAATGATGCGGTAGATGTCAGCGCGATCGCTCAGATTTTTGGTGGTGGTGGCCATATCAAAGCTGCCGGCTGCACTGTGCATGGACAGCCAAGAGATATCGTTATGAATATCACACATATGGTAGAGCATCAGTTAAATGAATCAGGAGAAAAGCAGGAATCAATTTATGATAAGCGGAATTCTTAATATAAAAAAAGAAGCAGGATTTACTTCCCATGATGTAGTAGCAAAGTTGCGCGGAATTGTACATCAGAAGAAAATCGGACACACAGGGACGCTTGATCCGGATGCGACAGGAGTACTTCCGGTGTGTCTTGGAAAGGCAACCAAGCTTTGTGATATTATTGGAGACTGGGATAAAACTTATGAGGCAGTTCTTCTCCTTGGAAAAGAAACAGACACTGAAGATACCAGTGGCAAGATTCTTGAGGAAAAAGAAGTGACAGTCACAGAAGAAGAAATACAAAACATTATACTTTCTTTTCAGGGTACGTATGACCAGATTCCACCCATGTATTCAGCTAAAAAGGTAAATGGAAAGAAGCTTTATGAGCTGGCACGACAGGGAATCGTTATTGAAAGAAAACCTTGTCCGGTTACGCTTTCTTCTATTCACATTAAAAAGATAGAACTCCCTTATGTTACTTTTGAAGTAACTTGTTCAAAAGGAACGTATATCCGAAGCCTTTGCCGCGATATAGGGGTAAAAGCAGGATGTGGAGGATGCATGGCAGGTCTTATCCGTACCAGAGTTTCTTCATTTAGAATTGAGGAAGGATTTACGCTCTCAGAAGTAGAAGAAATGAGGGACAGAGATACACTGTCAGAACATATCATACCAGTTGACAAAGTTTTTTTACATCTGCCAGCTGTTTTTGTAAAAGAAAAGGGAGAAAAACTTCTTTATAACGGGAATCCAATTGCTGTAGATTTATACGAAAAAGAACCATCAGCAGAAAGACAGAACGCAAATGAAAAGCAGGAGTACATATACACAGTCGGTGACAGAGTACGTGTATATGACAGTCACCATAATTTTATAGGGATTTATCAGCTTCAGGAAAACCAGGTATTAAAGCCTTATAAATTGTTTCTGTAAATACTCACAAAATCCATACCGCAAAAGACTAGCGGTTTCGGAGGGAAAAATGGAATATATAACAAGCTCAGACTTTCATTTTAAAAACACCGCAGTTGCACTTGGAAAGTTTGAAGGAATTCACCGGGGACATCAGCTTTTAATGGACGAAGTAAAAAAACAGGAGCTTCATGGACTTCAAAGCGTTGTATTTACTTTTGACCGTCCAACCAGACTAACCCTTACCGGTGATACAAAATATAAACAGATCTATACAAAAGAAGAGAGAAAAACAATTCTTGAAAAAAGAGGAATCAATATATTGATTGAGCATCCTTTTACAAAAGAATTTGCTGCACTTACTCCGGAGAGATTTATCCGGGAAGTTCTTGTAGAAAAAGTAGGGGCAAAGGTCATTGTTGTCGGAACAGATTTTCATTTTGGAAAGAACCGGTCCGGCAGTATTTTAGATTTAGAAAACCTAGAAGAAGAATGTGGATATCATCTTATCGTTGTTGAAAAACTGCAGTTAGACGGAAAAGATATCAGCAGCACAAGAATTCGTGCATCTCTTGAAAAAGGAGACATGGAAGAAGCCAGTGCACTTTTAGGCAGAAACTACAGTGTTTCCGGAGAGATTATTCATGGAAATGCGCTAGGACGCACGATACAGGTTCCAACAATAAATCAGAAAGTGCCATCCTTTAAATTACTGCCGCCAAATGGCGTATATGTTTCAAAAATTCACTGGAATGATGAAGTATATTATGGCATTACCAATATCGGAACCAAGCCGACCGTAAACGACACCAATGAAAAAACAGTCGAAACCAATATATTTGATTTTGATAAGGATGTTTACGGAGAAAAGATGGTTGTAGAACTCTTACATTATCACAGAAAAGAAAGCCGTTTTTCTTCCGTAGAAGCATTGCAGACACAGCTTTTTAAAGATATTGAATTTGGAAAGCAATTTGTTGCAAAGATTAGGTAAGATACTAGGGAAGCAGAGTTTGACGGAGTTATGACAAGCATTGAGAAAATGTAGAATCATATAAAGCTACTGGAAAACAATAAGAATTTACCCATGTCTTTTAGAATAACAGAAAAAAGGAGTTTCTGAAAATATCAGAGACTTCTTTTTTATTGCAAAATTTTTTATTTATCTAATTTTTACGGGTTCTTTTGAGGAAGAATTTGCAGAAGTATCTTGTTGAAATTATAATATCATTGTGGTGAATTTGATATGGGAACGATACTTGGTGCCGAAATTATCGGCGGTATCGTTGCAATCATCTTTGGAATTTTTGTAAAAGAGATTAGAAAACTATTCCCGGATGTCATTACTGGAACTGTAATTTTTACAATTGGTCTTTCTCTTTATCCAACCGCGATAAAATACATGGCTGGGGGAGCCGGATCAAAAGAATTCGGAAGTATGAAGAATTGGGTTGTTGCTCTTTGTACATTTGGAGTTGTTCTTATTTTAAGTAATTTTACAAAGGGAATTTTTAAATTAGGGTCATCCAGAATCATATAATTTCAATAATGATGATTCTGGAAGATTATAAATATATTAGATTGTATTTTTCGATTTTATTTCATCTAAGTAACTATACAGAGTGTATTTGGATATTCCTAAGAACTGGCAGACCTTTGGCCCGGATTTGGTAATCAGGAAAGCACCAGCTTCATTTAAAAGGCGGACAACCTGCACCTTATCTTCCTTAGTCATTAAGGTAACTGGCTTACCGATATGCCGTACACTCTGCGAGATTAATTCGTCTAATAAATCGCTGATATTTACAGCAATAGGTTCTTTGGTAGTATCTTCTTCAATAGTACCAGTGAAGGAAGATAGCTCTTTTTCCATAGCAAGCATTAAGGAAATGTCATAATTGATTCCGAAAATTCCAATGATTTTATCAGAATCATCACGAATAAAAATTGTACTTGATTTTAAGATTTTTCCATTTTTTGTTTTTGTGAGATAGGCGAGCTTATCTTCCTGTTTTAAGTTTTGCTTACTATTATGAAGAGACTCCAGAACAATCTGAGAAGGTCCGTCACCGATTCTTCTTCCAGTTACGTGTCCATTCTCAATGGCGATGATAGAGTGTTCTATGTCTTTTCCCTGCAGGTCATGTACAACAACTTCACAGTTAGAGCCGAACTGTACAGCCAGACCATGAGCAAGCCTTGTGTAGAATTCAATAAGAGATTTTTTCATAATCAATAAAACCTTTCTGAATGGAATATTTTATAACTATTTAAGTCTGTTATCATAGGATAAAGCAGACAAAATCAAAAGAATTTAAATAGTGTATTTCATTATATCAGTTAAAAAAAATAAATTCAATTTCTAATCTAAAAAAAATTTAGGAGGACAGCTAAATGTTATTAATAGGAAACGGAAGAGTAATTACACGCGACCAGGAATAACGATTTCTTACGATATTACAGGAAACCGGCCATATATCGAAAAAAATCCATATTCCGTACTTCTTAAAAACTTAAAAGAAGCAATAGAAGCAGAGACAAAACAAAAAGCTGTGGTCAAAGCCTTTACCGGCTACACAGATACTGCAGTCATCGCAGGAAAGCTGCATAATACAGAATGTATGTCCTACGGTCCAGGAAGCCTGCAATATGCACATAAACCAGATGAATTTGTAGAAATTCGGGATATAATAAGGTGTGAAAAAGTGATAAATTATCTGGTAATGTCCCTGTGTGGGGAGAGATAAACAAACATATACAAAATGTTTTTGTGGAAATTGTCTGAAAATTAGTGTATAATGTAACCAAATGCAAAACCGCCGAGACATTCTTTAATTATAATAAGAGCAGGCGTAAGCATTTTCTGAAAAGAACGACAAAAGGGGTGGTGTCATGAACACAATAATCACAATAGGAAGACAGTACGGAAGTGGCGGAAAAGAAATCGGAACGAAGCTCGCCCAATATTACAACATACCATTTTATGATAAAGAACTTTTAAAAGTAGCAGCGAAAGAAAGCGGTATCTGCGAAGAGATGTTTGAAAACTTTGATGAAAAGCCTACAACAAGTTTTCTCTATTCTCTTGTAATGGATCCATATGCATTAGGTTATAATGCAACATCCTTTGATATGCCTCTGAATCAGAAGGTATTCCTTGCCTCCTTTGATGCAATCAAAAAGGTAGCAGACGAAGGTCCATGTATTATCGTAGGCCGCTGTGCAGATTACGCCTTAAAAGATTATGACAATAAGCTGAATGTTTTCGTTCATGCGCCAATGTCCTTTAAGAAGTCCCGTATTCAGGAACAGTACGAGATTCCAGAAGCGAAAGTGAAGGATGTAGCTATCAAGACAGATAAGCAGAGAGCAAGCTATTATAATTACTACACTTCTAAAAAGTGGGGGGATTTAAAGAGTTATGATCTTTGCATTGACAGCAGTATCTTAGGTATTGATGGAACAATAGAACTGATTAAACAGGCAGTAGCATTAAAAGAGAAGTAAAAAATAAAAGAGAACAGAAACCCGAAAGACTAAGCAGAAGCATTTGTCTTTCGGGTTTCTTTAACTTTATCTTGTCTATAGCAACTTAGAATTCTATTCTTCTTCCTGGTATTCTTTATTCACCTTATTATAAGAAATAAAATATGGTGCGAAGTTCTTCTCCTCATCTTCTTTTTTTGCCGGCTCACACTTGCGGATAAAATTCGTTCGTGTCTTAGGTTCTGCTGCTGGTGCTAAAATTCCATGCGCTTTTCCGGCATCAATAGACTTTAACAGCCAGGCCATGTTGCGGCCTAAGGTACGCATAACCATAAGACCTTCTAAGTCCTGTTCGACCTCTTCCGGTGAGTTTCCATGTACCATGTTCCAGTAAGCGGAAGGGACGAGAGGCATATTATTCATCATAAAATACTTATTAAGCTGTTCTAAAGCGGCAGTAGAGCCGGCACGACGGCAGCTTACAACAGCGGCGCCAGGCTTGTAAGGGAAACCTCCGGTAGAGTAAAACATACGGTCAAGGAAAGAAGTGATTCCACCGCTTGCTCCGGCATAATGAACAGGAGAACCAACGATAAGACCATCACATTCTTCCATCTTTTTAATAACTACGTTAACAGCATCTTCTCCAAAAATACATTTTCCAAGTTTGTTCTTACGGCACATACCACAGCCCATACAGCCGCGAATCGGATCATGACCGATAAAAAATATTTCTGTTTCGATGCCTTCCTGCTGAAGTGTCTTTTCCACTTCAGAGAGTGCGCGGAAAGTACATCCGTTAGGATGTGGACTTCCATTTAAAAGTAATACCTTCATAAATAATCCCAACCCTTTCTATAAGTTCTTTTGTTTCTGGCAATGCTTCGGCAGCTTTGTAATTCTGCCGGAGACTATATCAGATGGGACTCATCGCTCATCTGATGTATTATCTGTTTTTAAACAGGATGTTGGTGTATAGTTCTCTTTTACATAATCCGGTCCGCAGACCTCATGAACTTTAGTAATAGAAATTGGCGTAATGCCGCAGACACGCAACAGTTCACAACCAACTTGTTTTCCGGCTTCTAAAGCCTTCTGGACAGCGGATACATCTCCGGAAATTCCTGCGGAAAATTCATTCATCATTGTAAGATTATGTGATGGAGAGCCGTACCATACGATGTCAACGGGAGCAGCCTTCATTGCCTGATCAACGGCGACAATACCGATTCCGGCAGGAGCGGCACCAATTACGCCGAATGCCTTGCCAAGTGGTGTGCCAAAAATCTCATGGAGAATCTCGCCGGCACGTGGAGTGACATGGGATTCCATATGTCCTACTTCATTAATATAAATGCAGGCAGCCCAGTAATCAATCTGCTTTAAGGCAATCTCTACAAGTCTTCTGGCATCGGAAATATTCTCTGCACCAAGGACAAAGAGACACCCCTGTCCACACTGTTTGCCAGCATCAATTGCCATCTCAAAACGAAGCAGCTTCGCATTCACTGCTTTTACAGCATCATCGATCGCAATCGCCTGTGCGACAGTTCCGGTTCGGGAAGATACAATACTGATAGCCTGATATTCGTCCGGAATCTGCAGAAGCGCCTTAATATCTTCATGAATTGTTCCGATAACAAGACCAATGGTGTTTGCTGCAGCAGTGCCGACGAACTGGGCTGCTTCGGACTGCAAAAAATTATTCACGTTCATTGTTATCTCCTCCTAAATCTTTAAATAGTATAGCATGGACTGGGAAAAATGTATATATGATGCCAGAAAATCACCTTGTTTTTGTAAAAATATACAGGTATACTTATGTAATAAGATTTTGAATGCGAAGAATTTTTTTGTTTTGAAAGAAGTATAACTTTTGAGTGAAAAATATTGTAGTTTTGGAGGGGTAATTATGATAATGGAGGTAAAGAAGTTCAAAAAAGTACTTGTCGCAAACAGAGGAGAGATAGCGATTCGTGTATTTCGGGCATTGAGTGAGCTTGGAATCGGCTCAGTAGCGGTTTATTCAAAGGAAGATCGGTATGCGTTGTTTCGAACAAAAGCAGATGAGGCATATCCGTTAAATCCAGATAAAGGACCGGTGGATGCTTATCTGGATATTCCGACAATTATCCGAATTGCAAAGGAGAAGAAGGCAGATGCCATTCATCCGGGATATGGATTTTTGTCAGAAAGTCCGGAGTTTGCAGAAGCGTGTCGGAAGAATGATATTGTTTTTATCGGGCCGACAGTTGATGCGATGAATATCATGGGAGATAAGATTTCCGCGAAGAAGGCAGCAGAGGAAAGTAAAGTTCCGATTATAGATGGCAGTGATTTTATTATTCATGATGCAGATACCGCAAGTAAGGTTGCAGACGAGATTGGTTATCCAGTCATGTTAAAGGCAAGTAATGGCGGCGGCGGCAGAGGAATGCGTATCGTGAAGAGTCCGGAAGAGATGGAGGAAGCTTTTGAGAAGTCAAGGAATGAGTCAAAACGTGTTTTTGGCGAGTCAAAGCTTTTTATTGAGAAGTATTTGATCCATCCAAAGCATATTGAAGTGCAGATTCTTGGAGATAATTACGGTAATATCGTTCATCTTTATGATAGAGACTGTTCTTTACAAAGAAGGAATCAGAAGGTAATTGAATTTGCCCCGGCATGGTCAATTTCTGATGAGACAAGAAAGAAGATTTTAGATTCTGCAAAAAGACTGGCAAGAAGAGTTGGTTATACGAATGTAGGAACGATGGAATTCCTTGTAGATGAGGAGGAAAGACCTTATTTTATCGAAATGAATCCACGAATCCAGGTGGAACATACGGTGACGGAGATGGTAACAGGGATCGATATTGTTATTTCACAGATTCTTGTTGCGGAAGGCTATCCGTTAAATTCTCCGACGATTCATATTTATTCGCAAAATGAAGTGAAGTGTAACGGTTATGCTTTACAGGCAAGAGTGACAACAGAAGATCCTGCGAATCATTTCCTTCCGGATACAGGAAAGATTGATCTGTATCGTTCTGGTTCTGGTGGGGGGATCCGTCTTGATGGCGGTACTGCTTATACAGGTGCGATCATTACACCGCATTATGACAGTTTACTTGTAAAAGTTGTTTCTCATGACAGGACGTTTGAGAATGCGATTCATAAATCAGTACGTGCATTAAAAGAACTTCGTATTCATGGAGTAAAGACGAACATTACATTTCTGATTAATGTATTGAATCATGAGACATTTCATCAGGGAAAGTGTTTTACTACATTTATAGAAGAAACACCGGAATTATTTGAATTACATTATAAATTAGACCGTACAACAAAGATATTAGAGTTCCTTGCAAACAAGATGGTTAATGTTAATCCGGGACCAAAGCCATTTTTAGAAGATCGAAAAGTGCCGGTTGTAGATACAGAGAGAAAGCTATATGGTACAAGAGATGAATTTTTGCGATTAGGAGCGGAAGAATTTACCCAGAAAGTTTATCGGAGTCAGAAGCTGTATGTGACGGATACGACGATGCGTGACGGACAGCAGTCGTTACTTGCGACAAGAATGCGGACAAAAGAAGTGGCAGGTGCGGCAAGAGCGACAAACCTGTATTTAAAGGATGCGTATTCAATTGAAGCCTGGGGAGGGGCAACATATGATACGGAGTATCGTTTTTTAAAAGAATCTCCATGGAAACGATTGGATATTTTAAGAGAGCGTATGCCAAATGTTATGATACAGATGCTGCTTCGTGCTTCAAACGTGGTTGGATACAGTACCTATCCGGATAATGTTATTAAGAAGTTTATTAAGGTATCCAGTGACCATGGTGTAGATATTTACCGTATTTTTGACAGTATGAACTGGATGGAAAACATGAAGCTTCCGGTAGAAGAAGCTTTAAAGACAGGAAAGATTGTTGAGGGAGCCATCTGCTACACCGGAGATATTTTAAATCCAAAGGAACTGAAATATACGATAGATTATTATTGTAAAAAAGCAAGGCAGTTAGAAAAGATGGGATGCCATGTGATCGCATTAAAGGATATGTCTTCTTTATTAAAGCCATATGCAGCGAAGAAGCTGATCGAAGCTTTAAAGGAAGAAGTACGTGTTCCGATTCATCTTCATACACATGATACGACAGGGAATGGAATTGCAACATACCTGATGGCGGCAGAAGCAGGGGTGGATATCGTAGACTGTGCGATCGGTTCGATGAGTTCCCTTACCAGCCAGCCATCAATGAATGCATTAGTGGAAGCACTGCGGGGAACAAAGCGTGATACAGGAATTGACCCGGACGGATTACTTGTTTTAAATGATTATTACGAACATGAACGTAAGATTTATAAGCCATTTGAGAGTGATATGGATTCTCCAAATCCGGAGATTTATAAATACGAGATTCCGGGTGGACAGTATTCTAATTTTGCCGCTCAGGTAAAAGAAATGGGTGCCGGCAATGATTTTAATGATATTAAACGTCTTTATAAAGAGGCAGATGAAGTTCTCGGAAATATTATTAAAGTAACTCCGACATCAAAAGTTGTCGGTGATATGGCAATTTTTATGTTGAAAAATGATCTGACAAAAGATAATATTTTAGAGAAAGGAAAAGATTTATCTTATCCAGATTCCATCGTACAGTATTTCAAGGGTGCACTTGGGCAGCCGGAAGGAGGATTTCCGGAGGAACTGCAAAAGATTGTATTAAAAGGACAGGAACCGATTACGGTACGTCCGGGAATCTTACTTCCGGATGTGGATTTTGATGCAATCGGAGCGTACCTGCGGGAGAATTACTACATGGAATCCATGGAACAGCCGGAAGTTATGGAGCAGAAAGTATTAAGTTATGCCCTTTATCCAAAGGTATATGAGGACTATTGCGAGCATTTCCAGGCATATAATGATGTATCGAAGTTAGAAAGTCATGTTTACTTCTATGGTCTTCGTCCGGGAGAGGAAACAACGATCCAGATTGAAGAAGGGAATGATACGTTGATTAAGTTTATCGGCAAGTCAGAACCAGATGAAAAAGGATATCGTATTTTACAGTTTGAAGTGAATGGATTTTTACGCGAAGTGAAGATTCTTGATAAGCATTTTGAAGTAAAGGCAGATCGAAAGTTAAAGACTGATCCGAAGAATCCGGGTCATCTTGGGGCGACCTTACCGGGAACAATCTGTGATATCCGGATTAAAGAAGGGGACCGCGTTCAGAAAAATATGCCGCTTATGGTGATTGAAGCCATGAAGATGGAAACAACTGTCATTTCAAAAGTGAATGGTATTGTTGATAAGATTTATGTAAAGGATGGAGAGGAAGTGAATGAGGATACCCTTCTCGCATCGTTTATTATCGATACAGATGAACAGCCGGAAGAAGTGCATCCAGAACTTCCTAAGATGGATCTTGCATCCTTAGAAGAGGATGAATTCAAAACAGTCGAAGTGGCTGAAAAAGAAAATAAATGAATTTTGGAGGTGTGGATGGAAAGAGAGCATATTACTCCGCAAGGAGTATCTGTATTTCACGATAAAAATGAAAATATTCACAGTTTCTGCCTGTGCTTGTATGTGCGGGCAGGATCACTGTTTGAGACAAAGAAAGAGAATGGAATTTCTCATTTTTTTGAACATATCGTATTTAAAAATATTCATTATGCCATGGGAGAGAATCTGTATCAGACCTTAGATCGGTGTGGACTTGATTTTAATGCATCTACCTATGAAGAATTTATTCAGTTTATTATTACAGGTGCCCCGGCACATTTTGAGGAAGCAGCAGAAATTCTGACAGGAATATTTGCACCGTTTACTCTGCCTGAAGAAGCAATCGATACAGAAAGAAAGCGTATTAAAGCAGAAATTCGTGAAGAAGATGAGGAGAGCAGCCTGAATTACTTTACAAAACAGATTGCGTGGAAAGATACTTCGTTAGAGAGAACGATTACCGGAAAGAAAAAGACACTCAATAAAATAAGAAGAAAGCAGCTTTGTGCTTTTCAAAAAAAGGTACTGGCTGCCAATAATATTTTCTTTTATATCAGTGGAAATTACCCGGAATCTTCTCTATCTGTATTGACAAGGCTGTTAGAGCCATATTCTTTTTCTTTTTTAAAAGAAGAACGGGAGAATATCGCGCCGGTGCCAAAGAGATTTGGACAGAGAAAGCCAAAGATTTATGTGAAAAACAGCAAGAAAACCTGTGTCTGTTTTTCTGTAGATATTGATGCATCCCGCTATACGCTGGCAGAGAAAAATCTGTTATTTGATATTTTATTTGAGGGAGAATTCTGTAAAATCCATCAGGAACTTTCAGAGAAAAAAGGCTATGTATATAGTTATGACCCATGTTTTCAGCATTATAATAACATTGGGCAGATGACTCTTGTTTATGAGGTGTTACCGAAACATCTTTATGATTCTGTAGAAACAGTTATAGAAGTATTAAAGTCTATGAAAGAAGGAATTACAGATGAACTTTCTTATGTTCTGCCTCACTATATAGATAATGCAGGCTTTTTATTGGATGATACGGAAGAATTTAACTGGGTCAGAGCTTATGAAGGACATATTCTTGACGTATACTATAAAGATATCGAGGAACGAACAGAGTCTTACCGAAGTGTCACAACGGAGCGTATGACACAGATCTGCCGGGAAGTATTCAGACAAAGTAATATATTACTGACAATAAAAGGAAAGAAGAAAAAGGTAGATAAGGAGCGTCTTTCCAAGATTCTTTGTACGTTAGATTGACCCGGAACGTTTCTTGGGATATAATAAAGTCGTTTATGGAGGTGTAATGTTATGAGAGAGAATTCATGGCTTAGTTATACGGATGAGGATGATAAGAATGTAGAAGTTCTCGCCGGAGAGTATAAAGAATTTTTAAGCAAATGTAAGACAGAACGGGAATGTACAGAGTATTTTACTAAAGAAGCGGAAGCTTGCGGTTATCAGGATCTTAATAAACTGATCGCACAGGGAACCCGTTTAAAAGCCGGAGATAAGGTATATGGTGTTGGCATGGGTAAGACGATCGCTCTTTTCCAGGTTGGAAAGCAGCCGCTTACCGAGGGAATGAACATCCTTTGTGCGCACATCGATTCTCCACGTCTTGATTTGAAACAGAATCCGTTATATGAGGATACAGAATTATCTTTTATGGATACACATTATTATGGCGGTATTAAGAAGTACCAGTGGGTTGCACTTCCTCTTGCACTTCATGGCGTAGTGGCCAAGAAAGATGGAACAGTAATTTCTGTCAATGTAGGAGAAGACCCGGCAGATCCTGTTGTTTACGTGACAGATCTTTTGATTCATCTTGCAGGAAAGCAGATGGAGAAAAAGGGATCGGTCGTTGTCGAAGGTGAGAATCTGGATATTCTCGTAGGAAGCCGTCCTCTTGCCGGAGAAGAAAAAGATGCAGTAAAGGCAAATATTTTACGCATTTTAAAAGAAAAATATCAGATAGAAGAAGAAGATTTTCTTTCTGCAGAAATCGAGGTAGTACCGGCAGGTCCTGCAAGAGACTGTGGACTTGACCGCAGTATGATCGCAGGATATGGCCATGATGACAGGGTATGTGCATTTCCATCTTTTGCGGCAATGATGGAGACGGGACATGTTGACAGAACTTCCTGTTGTCTTTTGGTAGATAAAGAGGAAATCGGAAGTGTGGGAGCAACGGGTATGCAGTCGATGTTTTTTGAGAATACCGTTGCAGAGATTCTTGCATTGATGGGACAGGATTCTAATCTGGCAGTAAGAAGAACACTGGCTCGTTCAAGGATGCTTTCTTCTGATGTAAGCGCTGCCTATGACCCAGCTTATGCAGAAGCATTTGAGAAGAAGAACTGTGCTTATTTTGGAAAAGGAATGGTTCTTAATAAATATACCGGAGCAAGAGGTAAGTCTGGTTCTAACGATGCGAATGCAGAATATCTTGCGAGACTTCGCCGTATTTTTGATGAGAATAAAGTCGCTTTTCAGACAGCAGAGCTTGGAAAGGTTGATTATGGCGGAGGTGGAACAATCGCCTACATTGCAGCCCTTTATGGTATGGAGGTTGTAGATAGCGGTGTTGCTGTTTTAAGTATGCATGCGCCTTGGGAGATTATCAGCAAGTCTGATTTATATGAGGCGAAAAAAGGATATCTTGCCTTTTTAAAGAATGCTTAAGTGTAAAAATAATCTTGAACTGGAGAAACATATGAATTGTCAGAATGCACAGTCCATGGTACTGAATTTCATTAATAATAAGTTAGATAAAGAAGAAACCAAAGAATTCATTGAGCATATCCGTAGTTGTAAAGATTGCTGGGAGGAACTGGAAATCTATTATGTTATGCTGATCGGTTTAAAACAGCTTGATGAAGGAGAAGAACTGGCCGCTGATTTTAAAGAGAAGCTTCAGAATGAAGTGGACAGCCGTTATCTGGAAATAGAAAAGAATTCTAAGCGGAAGTATGCGGCAAAGATCGTAATCGTTCTTACGATAGCGGTAATGCTTATCTGGATGTTTGTGTATCTGGTTTTTGCGATGTTTCTTTAAATTGTAAAGTCTGGCAGAGTAGAGGATCGAAGTGTTAAGTAAAGCATGACAATCCTTCAATATGCCAGCTAACCTGCACTGAAGAAAGAAAATATCTGAATTCAGTCGCAGGTTTTTGTGTTATAGGAGGAAATATGTCAGATAAAATTATGCTGTTAGACGGACATAGCCTGTTGAACCGGGCTTTTTACGGTCTGCCGGATCTGACGAATGCCGAAGGAAAGCATACGAATGCAGTACTTGGTTTTTTAAATATTATGCTTCGTTATGTAGAAGAGGAGAAGCCGACGCATCTTCTGGTGGCATTTGACCGGAAAGAACCGACCTTCCGTCATATAAAATATAAAGAATATAAAGGTACGAGAAAGCCGATGCCGGCAGAGTTACACGAACAGGTTCCGTTAATGAAGGAAGTCTTAAAGACGATGGAAATTCCAATTATCACACAGGCGGGAATTGAGGCTGACGATATTTTGGGAACAATCGGAAAAGAAGCGGAAGAAGCCGGTTTTGATGTAGCAATCGTATCGGGAGACCGGGATTTATTGCAGCTTGCAACGAAGAAAGTGAAAGTAAAGATTCCAAAAACAAAGGCATCCGGAACAGTGACGGAAGATTATTATGAGGATGATGTCCGGGAACTTTACGGCGTGAGCCCAACAGAATTTATTGATATGAAAGGGCTTATGGGAGATACTTCTGATAATATTCCCGGAGTCCCTGGAATCGGGGAGAAAACGGCGGCAAAGATTATTAAGGAATATCATTCTATTGAGAATGCTCATGACCATATCGAAGAAATTAAGCCTGCACGTGCTAAAAATAATTTGCAGGAATACTACGAACAGGCAATTATGAGTAAAGATCTTGCGACAATTAAAAAAGACTGCGATCTTTCTTATGATTTTAAGGATGCAAAGATTGGAACACTTTTTACAAAGGAAGCATACCAGTTATTTAAAGAGCTTGAATTAAAAAGTCTGTTTAAGTATTTTGATGAAGAAGAAAAGGAAGAAGAAACACTAGAAGTAGTGACAACTTCTGATTTGGGAGAAGTGGAGAATCTCTTTTCTTCTATTAAAAAGAGTGGACAGGCAGGGCTTGGTGTGATTGGTGTCAGCGGAAATTGTAAAGGAATTTCTCTTACCTGGAAAGAGGGTACCGTACTGGCATTAATCGGTGGATTTGTCACAGAAGATTATTTAAAAGAAAAGATTGTAGAACTTTTAAAAGAGGGGACAGAACTTATTGTCCTTGATTATAAGGCATTGCTTCATTTCGTAGAAGAAGTCAGAGGGTATGAAAGCCAGATTCAGGATGTTGGGATTCAGGCATATCTTTTGAATCCGCTGCAGTCTGCTTATGATTATGAAGATATTGCAAGAGATTACCTTAGACAGATGCTTCCATCAAGAAAAGAAATCTGTGGAAAGAAAGCAATAGAAGAAGTATTTGAAGCGGAAGAAGAAAAGACAGTACAGATGGCTGCGTATCTTTCTTATGTTCCATTTCATGCTTACCCACTTGTTTTTGAAAAGTTAAAAGAGCAGGAGATGGAAGAACTGTATCTTACCATCGAGCGTCCGACGGTTGCTACACTTTATGACATGGAAAAGTATGGAATTACAGTTGAGAAAGATGCTTTAAAGGAGTATGGAGACCAGCTTATTGGCAGAATTGAAGAGTTAGAGCAAAATATTTACGAAAAAGCAGGTAAGACTTTTAATATCAATTCTCCAAAACAGCTTGGTGTGATTTTATTTGAAGATTTAAAAATGCCTTTTGCGAAAAAGACAAAAACGGGTTATTCAACAAATGCAGATATTTTAGAAAAGCTTGCACCGGATTATCCAATTGTATCAGAGATTTTAGAGTATCGTCAGCTTACAAAGTTAAAGTCAACGTATGCAGACGGACTTGCCGCATTCATTCAGGAAGATGGAAAGATTCACAGTATTTTTCATCAGAAAGTAACCGCAACCGGAAGATTATCAAGTTCTGATCCAAACCTGCAGAATATTCCGATTCGTATGCCGCTTGGAAGGGCAATCCGCAAAGTATTTGTTCCAGATCCCGGTTATGTCTTTGTCAGTGCGGATTATTCACAGATTGAACTTCGTGTACTTGCACATATGGCAGGGGATGAACACCTGATTGATGCGTACCGGCATGGAGAAGACATTCACCGTATGACTGCATCTCAGGTATTTGGCGTACCATTTGAAGAGGTCACTCCGCTGCTTAGAAGAAGTGCGAAGGCAGTAAACTTTGGTATTGTTTACGGTATCAGCGCATTTGGACTTAGTCAGGACTTAAAGATTTCCCGGAAAGAAGCAAGTGACTATATTAATAAATATTTTGCAACGTATCCGGGAATTAAAACGTATCTTGACGGTAATGTGGCTTTTGCAAAACAAGAAGGTTATGTAAAGACTTTATACGGACGAATCCGTCCGATTCCAGAGCTTTCTTCTAGTAACTTTATGCAACGAAGTTTTGGAGAGAGAGTGGCAATGAACTCTTCTATTCAGGGAACAGCAGCCGACATTATTAAGATTGCGATGGTTCGGGTAAGTAAACGCTTGCAGGAAGAAAACTTAGAATCCCGACTTATTTTACAGATTCACGATGAACTTTTGATTGAAACAAAAGAGAATGAAAGAAAAGAAGTCCGTAAAATACTAGAAGAAGAGATGATGGGAGCGGCACAGCTTAAAGTTCCGCTGTCTATTGATATTGAAGAAGGAAAGACCTGGTATGAAGCAAAATAAGAAGCGAAATGATATAAAAGTTGTTGGCATTACCGGCGGAGTCGGTTCCGGAAAAAGTGTTGTCATGAATATTTTAAAAGAAAAATATGGAGCAGAAATTATTCTTGCTGATTTAGTGGCACATGATTTAATGGAGCCAGGCCAGCAGAATTATTTAGATATTGTAGAGGCATTTGGAGAGAAAGTTCTTGCCAAAGATAAAACAATAGACCGTCCGGCATTAGCAAAGCTTGTCTTTGGAGACCAGGAAAAGCTTAGCCGTTTAAATGCCATTACACATCCAAATGTAAAGAAAGAAATCTTTCGGAGAATTCAAAGGATAAAAGAAAAAGGAGAAGCCTCTTTCATTGCGGTGGAAGCGGCGCTCCTTTTAGAAGAAGGTTATCAAAATGATTTTGATACGATGTGGTATGTGTATGTTGATGAGGCAACCCGTATCGAAAGATTGAAAGAAGGTCGTGGATATACCGAAGAAAAATGTCATGAAATTATGGCAAAACAACTTCCGGAAGAAGCATTCCGGAAGGAATGTTCTACAGTGATCGACAACCATTTAGGAATCTCTGAAACGGAAAATCAGATAAAAACGGCGGTAGAGAGCCTGCTTTCTCTTTACTAACTCTTTACTAATAAGATAATTTAGTATATAATGGTTGGTAAATTTGAGCCAAAAGGATGGTAAATAGATGAATTTAGCGAGCATCGCTAGCGGAAGCAGCGGTAATTGTATATATGTAGGTAATGAAAAGTCCCATTTTCTCATTGATGCGGGAATCAGCAGAAAGAGAATTGTGGAGGGGCTGTCACAGATGGAAGTAGCACCGGAGACGATACAGGGCATTTTTGTGACACATGAACATATGGATCATATCAGTGGTCTTGGTGTGTTCCTTAGAAAGTATCCGGTTCCTGTATTTGCTACAGCCAGAACAATAGATGAGATTTTAAGTACATCTTCGCTTGGAAAGGTGGACAAGAATCTTTTTGAGAGTATCACACCCGACCAGCCAATTTATATGGATGGAATTAAAATAGAAGCCTCCCGTATCCTTCATGATGCGGCAGACCCGGTCTGTTACACAGTAAGCGATACGGAATCTAAAGTTGGGGTAGCAACTGACTTTGGAACGTATGATGAGTATTTAGTAGAGAAGATGCAGGGATGTGAATCCCTCTTGGTGGAGTCGAATCATGATTTAAATATGCTCATGGTTGGTCCGTATCCGTATCCTCTCAAGAAGCGAATAATGGGGAATAAGGGGCATCTCTCAAACGAGAGAGCCGGACAGTTTTTGTCAAAGGTAATTGGAGAAGAGTGTAAACATATTTTTCTGGGGCATCTTAGTAAAGAGAATAACTATGGTGAACTGGCTTACGAAACAGTAAAGGTAGAGCTTTTATTACATAATATTGATCTTAATAAAGCAGACTTTACACTTCAGGTAGCAAGCAGAACAGCGCCTACCTGTGTTATTTAGCGTTCGTATCAGTATGATTGATTATAATCTATACAGAGGTCAGTACATCAGGAAAAAAGGTTGAATTGTAATTATTAAGAGTAAGAATTGATTGCTTTTACTAATTACTTTAATATTTATACATACATAAGGAGTATTTACTATGGAAGGAAAAAAGCTTAAGAAATCAATTATCACCGTACTCGGAAAAGATTCTGTTGGAATCATTGCAAAGGTTTGTACGTATCTTGCAAACAATAATGTAAACATTCTTGATATTAATCAGACCATTACCGGCGGTTTCTTCAACATGATGATGATTGTTGAGTCTGAAGAAGTAGTTAAGACTTTCCCTGTTATGGCAAGCGAGCTTGAGCAGATTGGTGAGGAGCTTGGTGTTAAGATTCAGGCACAGCACCAGGAAATCTTTGAAATGATGCACCGTATCTAGGAGGCCTGCTATGTTAAACATAAATGAAGTAATTGAAACCAATAAGATGATTCATGAGATGAACCTTGACGTTCGTACGATCACAATGGGTATCAGCCTGTTAGACTGCGTCAGCGAATCTCTTGATGAAGTGTGCGAGAATATTTACAAGAAGATTACAACAAAGGCTAAGAATCTTGTAAAGGTAGGTAAGGAGATCGAGAAAGAATTCGGTATACCTATCGTTAATAAGCGTATTTCTATCACACCGATCGCATTAGTAGGTGGTGCATGCTGTAAAGGTCCGGAAGACTTTGTCCGCATTGCAAAAGAGTTAGACCGCTGTGCGAAAGAAGTAGGCGTGAACTTTATCGGTGGCTATTCTGCATTAGTAAATAAAGGAATGACAAAAGCAGACAGATATCTTATGGAATCTATCCCGGAAGCACTTTCTGTAACAGACAGAGTATGTAGCTCCATTAATGTTGGTTCTACGAAAACAGGAATTAACATGGATGCAGTAAAGATGCTTGGTGAGATAATTCTTGAAACTTCCAGAAAGACAGCAGATAAAGACAGTATTGGTAATGCCAAGCTTGTTGTATTTACTAACGCACCGGATGACAACCCATTTATGGCAGGTGCTTTCCATGGTGTTACAGAAGCAGACACGATTATTAATGTCGGTGTCAGTGGACCGGGTGTTGTAAAGCGTGCACTTGAAAATGTTCGTGGCAAAAATTTTGAAGAACTTTGTGAGACAATTAAAAAGACAGCATTTAAAGTAACTCGTGTAGGACAGCTTGTAGCCAAAGAAGCTTCTAAGCGTCTTGATGTACCTTTTGGTATTATTGATTTATCCCTTGCACCAACACCTGCAGTCGGTGACAGCGTTGGAGAAATCTTAGAAGAAATCGGTCTGGAATATGCTGGAGCACCAGGAACAACCGCAGCACTTGCACTCTTAAACGATCAGGTAAAGAAGGGCGGCGTTATGGCTTCCTCTTATGTTGGCGGTTTAAGTGGTGCATTTATCCCGGTAAGCGAAGATCAGCGAATGATCGATGCAGTAGAGGCAGGAGCACTTACTTTAGAGAAGTTAGAAGCAATGACTTGTGTATGTTCTGTTGGACTTGATATGATCGCTATTCCTGGAGATACAAAGGCAACAACGATTTCCGGAATTATCGCAGATGAGATGGCACTCGGTATGGTAAACCAGAAGACAACAGCAGTCCGCATTATTCCTGTAATCGGTAAAGGCGTTGGTGATACGGTACAGTTTGGAGGACTTTTAGGTTATGCTCCAATCATGCCAGTGAATCAGTTTGACTGTTCCGCATTCGTAAACAGAGGCGGAAGAATCCCTGCACCAATCCATAGTTTTAAGAATTAAATAGTATTGCCGCAGGCAAGGAGACGCTCTCCCAGAGAGAAGATATCTTCTCTCTGGGGGAGCTGTTTTTTGTTAAAGGTATGATACAGATAATTCAAGGAATTATGTGGACTTTGATTGCCATTGACAGTTGGGCAACCAGTCATGCAGTAACGAAAATACAAATCGGAATTTGTGAGGTGATGGTATATGGCAAAACATGAGTTTGGAATTATGATGAATACTCCTCAGCAGAGCGAACGATATGACGAATATGAACCATGGAAATACGACTGCATTTCTGTTGATGATAAAGATTTAGAAAATGCTGTTAAAAGGCTTACCTTCGTTGATTCCTATTGGCATACGCTTTCAGCTAAAAACAAGGGGCTTGCATATTATGGCGTTACACTTGTTCCGCCTTGCTCATTAAAGGCATTTATTGATATTATTGCTGATATTCCTGAATTGTGCGAATTAAAGAAACTGTTAAAAAAGGCATTGGACAAAAATAAATGGGTTATTCATTATGGAATTTGACTGAACAACAACTTCAAATTTGTAGAGGACTTAATGAATCCTTGAAATATTGGGCGTTGCATGAATGTTAATTTGCGTTGCTTGATGTATTGATGGCTAATCAGTATACTAACTTTATCAAACGAAAGGAGCAGCTAGAGATGCTTGGTGAAAATATAAAAACTTATCGACAGAAAAAAGGATATACACAAGAAGAGGTTGCCAACAGACTTCATGTGACAAGACAGACTATTTCAAAATGGGAGAAAAACTATTCGGTTCCAGATGCTGAAGTATTTGTAAAATTAGCAGATGTATTAGAGGTTCAAACAAGTCAGTTACTTGGAGTAAAGGTAGATAGTGATGTGCAAACAACAGAAGAAAAACAGAATGTTTATGCAGAGCAACTAGCACATATTGCTGAACAGATGGCAGTCAGAAATCGTCAACGTAAAAGAATATGGAAAACGATAGGAATAGCCTTTGCAGTAATCATTGTTGTATATATTATTCTTATAGTTATGAATATTGCATCTTTTTCTGTTTACCCGACCAAAGAGGATGTTCAGACACACGAAGAGACTATTATGTTGGAAGAATAGTGTTGCGAACTTCCAGTTCGTAGAATTCAAAATTTAATATTTTCAGAATGAAATTGGAGTCTCCTTCATAATATTTGTAGAGACGAAGATGAAAGGCGAAAAGTATATGCATTATCAAAATTACACTTATCGGACAGGAAATTATCGAAAACAACATAAAAGATATAGTGCGAATCGAAAAAGACAGGAGGAATATGAATCTCTCCCGTCTTTTTTGTTTTTTCGGCTGCGTTTGATTATTTGTATTATGTTGTTTTTGGCATTTGTTACTGCAGATAAATATGTTTTGACAAAAGAGGATACAGTACCAGTGTTTCAGAAGATAGAGAAGAATCAAACCTATAAGAATCTAATAAAAAAATACAAGTTAATTGGCGAATAGAAGATTCTTATATACAAAGAAAGAACACTCATGATAAGATATTTTCAAAATACAAGGGAGATTACATACATGTTGATATATTTAATGGCATTAGATACCGAGGAGGAGAGGATAAAGTTTGTTAGGCTATATGAGGAGTACAGAAATCGGATGCATTATACTGCCAGTATTCTTTTAAAAAGTGAGATAGAGGCGGAAGATATAGTTCATGATACTTTTCTTACGCTGATAGATTATCTGGATCGGATTGATGAAAAAGATTCAGTTGGAACATGGAATTATATTGTTACTATCTTAAAAAATAAGTGCTATAACTTTTTGAAGCGCAATAAGAGAATAGAATTGACGGAAGACGAAGAAGTTTTTGAACAGCCTGTTGAAATGTATAATTTATTAGAAAACCAGTTAATAAAAGAAGAGGCGGAAGAATTTTTAAATACTCTGATTAAGGGATTAAAATATCCTTACCGGGAAGTTATTTATCTTCAATATCATAATAAGTTAAATAGCCGCCAGATTGCAGAACTTCTTAGGACCAGTCCTGCGAATGTAAGAAAAATTTCAAGTCGGGCGAGAGAACAGCTGAAAAAAGGGATGCAAAAGAAAGGATATACTTGTGAATATGGATTTTGAAAAATTATTGGAGCAGGAAGCGAGGAAGGCTGCCAGACAGGATTATGAAGAGGTAACAGAAAAAACAAAAGATTATTCTTACAAATATTCCAAAGCGTTTATCCAGAAAATGAATGGAGTGATTCATGAGGAAAAGAAAAAGGCAAAGAAGAAAAGACGATGGTATATTTTACTGGTGGCAGCGATTATTTTGATATTGAATGCAGGAATTGTTCTAGCAAACGATGATTTGAGAGAAAAAGTGGGAGAGCTTATCATTCAGTTTTTTGATGATAATGTTCACATACGCAGTTCTAAAGAAATAGCAGATTCAGAAGAAATATTTCGGCAGATGCATCTTGGCTATGTACCGGAAGGGTATCATATACTATATGAGACAGAGAATCCTACGACTATGTATGATGTTTATTATGAAGGTTCAAATGATAATTACATTGCGTTTACGCAGGGCTTTAAAGAAAATGTAGATGTACATATTACTTATGATGGGACAGGAAGGAAAAAGATTCGGGTAAATGGAAAAGAAATCTATATGATTAAAGATGGGAACATAACCTCTTATTATTATGAAGATGGAGAATATTTTATTACTCTGTCTGGTACAGAAAAAGAGTCGGAATTAATAAAAATGCTAAAAAGTTTGAAATAAAGTGTCACACTTTACTTACTTTAATTGTGTCTTGTATAGAGGAAAGAAATTTTGCAGGAAAAGCAAGGAATATGGTAATTAATGAAATAAAATACATACTGCTATAAAAGATTCCAAGCATTTAATAAAAATGCATATAAATAAAAACTAAAGTGAGGAACAAATGAAATTTGAAATAATATATTCCAGAAAAATACGAGATGCAGTAGCTTTTTTTACAATATTTATGTTTATATGTCAGTATGGCTTGACCAGAGAAGATGTGGCAGAGAATTTTTCAAGAACTGCACCAACCTGGGGATGGTTTGCCTTTTGCGCAGTCATGAGTTTTATTTATATTTTCTTGATATGGGATGATGACTATATTTTATCGGAGTCTGGGATTATATGCCGAAGGATGATTTTTACTAGAAAGTATACATGGGATGAGTTCCCTTACTGTGGAATTTGTTATAAAGAAGGGGAGGAATCTGAGAATAAAAAAGAAAAATTCCTATACTTTTCAAAAAAACCGAAATCCCACAGAAAATTTGAGAAAGTGTGTAAAAGAATAGAATATACATCTGAAGTAGAAGCCATTTTTCAGATATATTGCCTGCATATGGATAAGCCAGACTGGGAGTTTTGGAATGAGGAATTAAAAGAGACACGAGTATGGAATGAAGAAGATTTCCATACTTATAAACGGGAAGTTTTCAAAAAAGATATTATACAATCTGTCTATTTTTTACCTGTGCTATGGGTATTAAAATTTGTAGATAATTATTATATTCCTGTCATATTGATGGGAATAACAGTTTTCATTTATTGCAGCTCATATGCGGATAAATGGGCAGGCAAAATAAAGGATTTAACAAAAGAATATCAGAGAGCGGCATTACGTCAATTGATAGATGAGAAACAGGAAGGTTATAGAATGACAGAAAGTATTGAGGGGTAAAAATGCTTAAGAAAATCATTAAGAAAAGAGCGTATACGGGTAATAAAATAGAAGATAACTTATTATTTGTTACTTTGCAAACGCAAATTGTAGGATTAGATATGAATAACGGATATGAACAGATATTTTTATCAGATAAATTATCGAATATGTGTAATTTTTATTATGATAAAGACACGAAACAATTACTTGTCTATAATACATCGGGGCATGCCTATTTATATCAGATGCCGGAAGGAAAGCGTTTGTCACAAAAACTTTATTTGAGGGCAATGGATTTGGAGCCGGAGAATATTGCACATAAAGGAGATTATTATTGGTATCCAGACACGAATTTTTGTCTACGCCGTCTTGATATAAAAGATGGAAGCACAAAGCAGATATTAAAAGATAAGGAACGTAGAGTTGTAAATGTGATACAAGTAGAAGATAAACTATATATTTTTACAGATATGAGAAGGAGAATAGAAATAGAAGGTTATGTAAAAATACTCTGCTATCATATCGATGAAAATGGAGATTTAAAATATGAGTTTGAATGGGGAGAAAGACCGTATGTTTTTATGGGGTATGTAAGAAGAGATTTTGATGGAAAAACAGTAATGGTAGGAGCAAAGACAAACACAAAATATGTAGGCGATTATTATGTAGCTTTTGAACCGGAAAATAAACGATTTGTGCCAATATATCCTATTACAGATGAGGCATGGGAATTGTATGGACATACAATGCTAGAGGGAAATAAAATCCTTGCTGCTAATCCCAAATATGTGAAAGTAATAGATATTCCATCAAGAAAAGCTTTGGAAAAATATGAACCAGAAGGAACGATATATAGTGCTACTTTCCTAACGAAAAATAAGGGAGCTATTTTTACGGATAGGGGAGTATATGAAATTACATTTTAAAGAGGGGCAATTCATGACTGACGAAGAAAAGCTGACATTAATACAAAAATATGAAGAGTTACCAGCGGAAGAATTTAAAGAGGACTGTTTTGAAGATTTAAAAAAGTTCGCCTCTGATAAAGATGATACAGTTAAAATTTTTACTGCCAGTGTACTTTCACGTTTTGTAAATACAGCAAAACGGAAGGAAGCCATCGAGATTTTATTGCAATTATGTCATGAAGAAAATGAGCTGGTAAGAACAGAAGCTTATGATGCTATAGGTTGCTATTGTGAAAAAAGCGTGGTAAAAAGTCTTGAAAAAGCTGTTTTATCGGAAAAAGATGGGTTGGCAAGAAGTTATGCAATTGATTCGTGGATTTATGTACAACAGCATTTGTGTACAAACGAGACAGAAGTTATTGGATATTTGAATGCTATATTAGAAAAGGAACGAGATGATAATTGTATCTTGAATTGTCTGTATGGGAAATATTCTTTCGGAGAGAGAGCTGCTTTGGATGAAATCCTTAATTATATCAAGAATACAGATTATCATATACGGTGTAGTGTTTTATCTATCATTCAATTGATTTTGGAAGACGAAAACTGCACAGAAAAATGTAAAAGAAAAATAAAAGCTACACTTACAAAACTTTTAAAAAGGGAAAAAACAAATGCAGTAAAAGAGCAGGCAGAAGAAGTAATGAGGTGGCTATAATGTGGCATATATGGACCATAGATGACTGGGAGAAAAATATTGATTTGACCAGAGAAGGGCATCGAACAGGACTCCGGTTACGATTTGATAAAGATATTGACAGCGAAGTTCGCAGAGCTTGTAAAGAGTTTGCTGTATTTTTGAGGAGAGAATATTTTTTCCCAATCCGGGTAGTTGTTTACATAAGAAATGTTAAGAAACTTATTGCGATGGATGGAGAGAAGGCGTATGGGACATTTTGGAGTATGTATGATGACTATAATATTGAACCACATATTCGTGTAGCAGCAGGAGACTACATGGACTTGTGCCATAAATGGGGAAAAGATAGTGCGTTAACAGCGATACTATCTACGATAGCACATGAACTTACCCATTATTTTCAGTGGATTAATGCATTAAAACTGACACCGATTGGACAAGAGAGGCAGGCAACAAATTATGCACGATATATACTAGATGAATATGCGGAAACGAGAGAACATCCATAGGGGGAAGAAGTAGATGATGAACGGCAATATTTCAATAGAGAAACTATGGTATGATGAAGACTTCTATGAAGTGCAGATTATAATGAGTACGGAGCAAATTCATTGTAAGATAAAGACATATATCGTTGATGAAGAAATTAATGCTCTTTCACAAAAAATATTAGATTATGTGAAAAACGATATAGGATTTTACTGGGAGATAGGAGAAGAAGATTCGGATAGCTGCCCTAAAATTATCATAGAATCATTTATAAAAGATATATCGGGACATATTGTGTTAAATATATCATGTCAGTTACAATCAATTGAAGAAAATGCAAAATGTAATTATAATTGCAAGTTCCCGATAAAAACGGAAGTGGGTTTGCTTTATAATTTTGCTAAGCAGCTACCGAAGCTTAATGAACAAGAAGTAGGGATGTATGTTGAGCTTTTGGAAAGCAAAGAATAGAATATTGACAGTCTCCAAAAAAGGAGCATATGCAGTATTACATATGCCCTTTCATTAAAAAATAAATTTATGCTGTTTGTTGATAATCTACTACCGCAATTTCAGTCAATACTCCTTTAATTTTTTGAATAATATTTTCAATTTTTTCTAAAGTTTCTCCTGATAAATATTCTTCTCCGCATTGGGTACATTTTTCACAAGGTACATTTTTTATAATAATATAACAATCATGATAATCAGTCATATACGTTGTTGTAGAAGTTTCAATATTCCCTTTACAATAAAAGCAAGTCACTTATCATTCTCCTTTCTGGTTTTGAAATCAGATTCCCATTTATTAATATCAGGAAAATATGCAGTTATAAGAAACAAATCAGCATCGTGTTGTCCGATCACTATATGGAGATATTTATCTTTTATGGACGAGAAGACCCAGTCGTAACTATGCTAAGGCTGGGATGAATCGTCCAGTTGGTGTTAAGACAGCTCACTCTTGCGGACATACTTCCTCTTAGGCTGTCCCTGCTTCTTGATATACTCTTCGATTACTTCCAGATTTGCTCCTCCAGTACTGCCAAGATAATAGCCGTCTGTCCAAAAAGAATCTCCCCACAGATATTCTTTAAGCTGCTCCTTATATTTCTTACGTACCTGTCTTGCACTGACCTGTTTCATCAGTCCGATATATCTTGCCAGCTCCTTATCAGGTGGCAGGCTGAACAGCAGGTGCAGATGATCCCTGTCTGCTTTTCCCTCGATAAGTTCTCCGCCCCATCCTTCCAGGAGATGACGCATCTCGTCTAACAAAAAATCTGCGATCTCATCTGTAATGCACGGCTTACGGTATTTTACAACAAAAACAGCGTGATAGGATAAACTCCATACACGGTGGCGTTCTCTTCTGATCTTCATGATCCTTGATCTCCTTCCACGAAAATATGTTCTATTGATATTGATAAGTTATCTGTTTTGTGCTATAATTATAGCATAAATAAAGCATATTTACAATCGTATGGTTAACTGGAAAGGAGTAAGACTATAGAGTATAAAAGTACATTCACAATCCCATCTGCAAGGATATATATGGATGAATTATCTTCTGTAGAGCAGGATATGGTCCGGCTGACTTTTCTCCGGTATAACCGCATGAAGGAATGGTACTATAACCAGTCTTATAATGAAAAATATCTGGGGATTCCTTTTGCCGTAGATGGCAAGACAGAGACTGCTCTTCTCAAAGAACATTACCGTGTCTTGTACGGAGGAAAGCTGTCTGATTATTATGTCACATCCTTGTTTTCTTCTGTCAATGGAATGAGGAAATCCCAGAAGAAATTATTAAAGCTTGCGGAGCAGGAACGGATGCAGCGGCAGGAGAACCGCCGGGAGAAAGCAGATTCCTTAAAAGAACGCCTTGTGCGGATGCAGGCAGGGAAAGACTGGCTGAAAGCCTTTGGGCGGTATCTTGCTGGGAAAGGAACAGAGCCAAAAGCCCCGTCTGTACAAAAGCAGGGATTCACTTATTCTAGCGGAAAACTTTTCTATCGTGGAAAAAAGAACCAACTCGTAGAAGCGGAGCCTTTTGTCTATGAACGGGAACTAGAGAAACGGATCCGGCAGACAAAAGCCCATATCGCACAGATCGAAGACAAGATCCGCCGGACAGATGAAAAAGCTGGCAGGATTCCCTCCCGCATCACATTCGGTTCTGAGAAACAGTACAAGAAGAAAGATACCCTTTCCCTTACGGGAAAAGAATTAAGGGCATGGCACCAGGAGCGTGACTTTGCAAGAAACCGTATCGTAAACTTCTCCGGTCGTGCTGTTTCCCCAGATGGGAATTACCTCTGTAAATATGATGCAGAGGGGCACACTCTGGAAGTAACAATGATCAATGGAGAGAAGATCCTGTTCCATGAAGTTCATTTTCCTTACCGTGGAGAAGAACTGGCACAGTACCTTAAAGAACGGAAAGGCTCTGTTGGCTATATGATGGAGCGCAAGAAAGACGGGAACGGCAGGGAATATCTTATCTTTAAGGCAGCCCTGACGGTGAAAAAAGACAATCTTAACTACAGTACATCCGATGGAGTCCTTGCTTACGACTTTAATTATGACCATATCGCATGGGCAGATGTTTCGTCAGATGGAAACCTCATCAAAGCAGGGGTGATCCCGTTTACGCTGGATGGGCTATCTTCCGGTCATGCAAAAGAAATCTTAGGTACTGCAGTAAAGAAGCTGGTTGCTCTTGCTACAGACAGGAAGAAACCGATCGTCCGGGAAGACCTTGATTTTGTAAGGAAGAAGGCACAGATGGAATACCGGGAAGATACCGCTGTACTTAAAGTAAACCCGGCGTATACCAGCCTTATCGCTAAAGTAAAATACATGAAACTAAAGAATCTGTCTATCCATTGTGCCGCAGCTTATGTAATCGGGCGCAGGGGGATGGGATTTTTAGAAAAACTACCATCTTACCTCAACTGTCTTGTGCCAAAGACACAGAAAAACCGCTGGAGAACCGTCTTTACCCACGCAAAAAAGGCAGGTCCTTCCTACTTTCGGAAGAATCTGCCTGTATGGGATAAATGGAAACAATTTGATGCCAATGTACATAACTATAACGAAAACTATTCCTTGTGGAAAGAATCCTATTCCATGCAATAAAACTTTGTAACTGTTCACTTATATATGTCACTGAAAACATGGAGCCTGCTGTACCGCTCTCTCGTTTTTCCCCAAGGTTAGGGGACTGGCGGGAAACGGATGGATGCGGCAGGCTCCCAACAGGAGGAAGCAGATGCTGCAGAGCCGGAAAGCCTGACCCATGCCAAAACAGGCACACCTGTTAAAGTTGGTGATGGTTGGTCTGGACCCATAGACACGAGCTAAATCTTGTATACCCCGTAGATTGTAAAGCCGGGGGTTCTCTCTGAAAAAAGATTGCCCTGCAATTTTCTTTTCAGACCGAATCCATGTCGTAACTATCGTAGATAGTTAAGGCATGGTAGTTCAATGCAAGGGATTCTAATGCGAGAGAAACGTATCGAAAAGAAATTCGTAACAGACATTATTATAAAAATGATATTTTTGTTTTGGATATTCTCAGAGAGGAGATGAAGGACAATGATTCACGCATACAGCGAATCTTATCTATATGATGCGAAGCAAAATCTGGCTGAATGTTTTGATTATGCGATTAGCAATTGTCGTTTTAATGCAGATATATTTTCAAGGCTGTTTGTCCAATCTGGATATGCAGACAAATTTGAGCGTGGAAATCCAGCGATTGTTTCAGGAATATCTGGGATAGAACTGGCTCAAGAAATCATTATGTATGCTTATATGAATTACAAATTTCCAAAAAAAATATTTTCCGAGGAACGTTCGGAATTCTATTGGGCTGGTTGGGCTTTGGCAGAGTATCAGTGGGTTACCTGTAGACGATTCAAAGATATTTTTTCAAGAATACCTCTTTCAGAAATTGTTACAATGTATAGCGTATATCATGAAATGGATATAGGGCATTTCATTGAAGATATAAATAAAAAATATATGAGCGTAACACAGGAAATTCATTTAAAAACAATTCGTGAAAATCGTGGCATATCTCAAGTAGAACTTGCAGCACTTTCAGGTGTAAAACTTCGTTCGATACAAATGTATGAGCAAAAAGTAAATGATATTGATAAAGCACAGGCGAGAACCCTTTACAAGCTTTCAAGAGTATTAGGATGCAGCATCGAAGATTTGTTAGAAAATCCGGAACTGTAAAAAGTTAATGCTTTTTATTTTTGGCAGTACCATAAATATATAGCGTCAGAAAGGAAAATCATGAACCAGAAAAATATAGTAAAAGATATACAGTCAAAACTTTTTGAACTTCAGGATATAAAGTATCGGGATTTTCATGCGAAGCTTATGCCGACGGTGAATAAGGAGAAGATTATTGGAGTTCGGATTCCTGTACTGCGTTCATTTGCAAAGGAGTTTGGTAAAACTAAAGAGGCAAAGCTGTTTTTGCAAGTGCTTCCACATTCATATTATGAAGAAAATAATCTGCATGGTCTTTTACTAGAGCAGATAAAGGATTACGAAAAGTGTCTACAGGAGCTGGAACGATTTCTGCCTTTTATAGATAATTGGGCAACCTGTGATTTGCTTGTTGTTCGTACGGTAAAAAGCATCTTGATGTATTTATAGAAGAGGTGTATCGCTGGATACAATCACAGCATACATATACGATACGATTTGGAATTGGTATGTTGATGCGATATTATCTGGATGAAAATTTTCAGATGGAGTATCCGGAAAAGGTGATGCAGATTTGTTCGGAAGAGTATTATGTGAATATGATGCGGGCATGGTATTTTGCTACGGCACTTGCAAAACAATATGAGAACATTCTTCCATTTATAGAGGATAAAAAGCTGGATGTCTGGACACATAATAAAACAATTCAAAAAGCAATTGAGAGTTATCGGATAACACCGGAGCAAAAAATGTATCTTAGAACATTAAAAATAAAGTAATGATTCCATTCGAGGTGACAAAGTGAAATCACTATCAATTTATACACTTACAAGAAATCAGAGTATAGAGCATATATCAAAACTGGAAAGACAGTTATCCGGAAGGAAGTTTCCTTTAAAAATACGTACCTGGGAATGGGGGAGTATGAGGGCATTGGCAGCTCAGTTGGAAATGCATATGCAGGAAGTATATTCCCTCCGTTTTTTCTATTCTTTCCAGATTCCAAGACTGGGAAAAGAGTTTGATCTTCTTCAGATTAAGGACAATTATATCGTAAATATTGAGTTAAAGAGTGGGGTAGTTTCGGATCAGGCAATTCGTAAGCAGCTGATTCAGAACCGCTATTATTTATCTGTTTTAGGAAGACCAATTCAATCTTATACCTATATTAGCAGCCAGAACAGGCTGGTTCGTCTGACACATCATGATCATATCGTGGATGCAGGCTGGGAAAGATTATGTGAGGATTTACAAAAAGAAGGTACGAATTATGAAGGAAATATCGAAGATTTATTTCGGGCGGAGTTATATTTGATTTCACCGATAACAGACCCTGTCCGTTTTTTAAAAAAGGAATATTTCCTGACTTCTCAGCAAAGAGATATTGAGAAAAAGATTTTAAGAGATATTTATGCAAAGCGATCAGGATGTTTTTGGTTTAGTGGAATTCCGGGAACAGGAAAAACCTTGCTTCTTTATGATATTGCTATGAAGCTGTCTGTTCGCCATCGAATCTGTATGGTACATTGCGAGGAGAATGGAGAAAAGTGGAGAATATTACATGAACGCTTGCAAAGAATTGATTTTTTGGCAGATGAGCAGATTCGCATCGAAGAAAGAAAAGCCGGAACACAAATACCGCTTGAAAAATATAGAGGGATTTTAGTTGATGAGGCACATTTGCTTTCCAAAGATAAGATAGAGAGATTGTTAGAGTTAAGCAAAGAGCAGCCTGTGATATTTTCCAGTGATTCCGAAGATGTTATCTCAACAGAAGAAATGGATAAAGAAAATATAAAAAAGTTGGAAAATCAGACAGATATTAAGGTGTTTCGATTGACAAATCGTATTCGGACGAATGCGGAACTTTCTACATTTATTCAGAATATGATGCATTTGCCGCCAAGAATGAATTCGCGGGGATATCCGCACATTTTTGTAGTATATGCAAATGATGATGTTGAGGCAGAGAATTTGCTAAGTGATTATATAAAGCAGGGATATCAGTGGATTGAAATAGAAGAATCAGAGAGGCAGGAAGCACAGGCAGATTTAAAAATGCAGGCGGTCAGAGATATGGATAAAATAGTTCTTCTTCTTGATGAGCGGTATTATTATGATGAAGAAGGATATCTAAGGGCAGCCTGTTTTATGAAAAATGGAAGTTCGTATGTAAGAAAGATTTTTCACAGGTTGAATCATGCAAAGGAAAGTATAGCTTTGGTAGTAAAGAAAAATGAGAAAGTATATAATACGTTGCTGGAGTTATTATAAACAAAAGAAAATAATGGGGAAGCGCTAGAGCGTGTTTGAAAAATCATTCCTACAATCTGTACGCCCCAATTTGCGGTATATTTTGCCTTCATTCAGTTGACGTAGCCCGCTACGCCGCCCTCATTCAGGCGAAATCTCCCACAAATTGTAACGCACATCTTGCAGAAAGCATTTTTCGAACACGCTCTAAAAAAATGTATTTTACCAAGTGTGTTTTCTCTACTTTTTTTGTTATATTTTGTGCTATAATAAAAATAATTTTTTTTAGAGGAGACATATAATGCTAGATTTTGTAAACGATTATTCAGAAGGCGCCCATGAAAAGATTTTACAGCGATTGTTAGAAACTAACATGGAAAAGCTGTCTGGCTATGGGACAGATCAATATTGTGAGTCAGCAAAACAGAAAATCAGGGAAGCCTGTGAATGTCCAGAGGCAGATATTTATTTTTTAGTTGGCGGAACACAGACGAATGCTACGGTTATTGATGCTTTGCTTGAGCAGTACGAAGGAGTTGTATCTGCAGATACAGGACATATCAGTACACATGAGGCAGGAGCAATTGAAGCATCCGCCCATAAAGTGTTGGCAATTCCGCATAAGAACGGGAAAGTTACTGCAAAAGCCGTAAAACAGTATTTTGCAGATTTTTATGCAGATGGCAACCATGAACATATGGTATTTCCGGGAATGGTGTATATTTCCCATCCGACAGAATACGGTACACTTTACAGTAAAAAAGAATTGGAAGAGTTGTCTATAGTCTGTCATGAATATGATGCACCACTTTATTTAGATGGTGCGAGACTTGGCTATGGTCTTGTCAGTGAAGAAAACGATGTAACACTAGCGGACATTGCTTCTTTATGTGATGCATTTTACATCGGTGGTACAAAGGTTGGAGCATTATGCGGAGAGGCAGTTGTATTTCCGAAGAATAATGCACCGAAGCATTTCATGACAATCATAAAGCAGCATGGAGCACTTCTTGCAAAAGGACGATTGCTTGGTGTACAGTTTGATACTCTTTTTACAGATGATTTATATCTTACAATTAGTAAAAATGCGATTAAAACAGCGAATACATTGAAAGAGGCTCTAAAAGAGAAGGGGTATACTTTCTATATAGATTCTCCAACAAATCAGATCTTTCTGGTCTTAGAAGATGAAAGATTAAAACAGTTAGAGGAAGAAGCAGCAGTCAGCTTTTGGGAAAAGGCAGATGATAACCACACGATCATTCGCCTTGCTACAAGCTGGGCTACAAAAGAGGAAGAAATCAAAGCACTGATTGAAATCTTATAAATTAGAGAGTATATTTATCTCAGTCGAGAAGACTCCCACCTCTTTCAGGTGGTGAGTGACAGCAAATTTGTCTCAGTGAGAGTCCAATCTCCGACTGAGATAAACGCTCCGCGAGGATGCGCAGTGATTCTGTAAAGAATATGTCAGCTTACGCTGACCAGAATCACGCGCCAAGTCTCGCGGCTGCTCGACTTGAATATTTTTAAGAAAAAAGTATCTATTACAAAGACAGATTTTAAGAAAAGAATCAAAGATATTTTTATGACTTTCACGTTATGGAATTCTGACCAAAAACTTCGAGAGAGTTATCGAGAAGTTTTGTTTTGGGGCAGAATGGAATGTTTAACGTGACGGAATAAAAATACTTTGTATTTTTTTCTTAAAATCGTCTGTAGACAAGTATAGTTTGAAAGGAGCATTTTATGAGTTTAAATGATACCCCATCCGGGGAAAGAATACATATTGGTTTTTTTGGCAGACGAAATGCCGGAAAGTCTAGCGTGGTAAATGCGGTGACCGGTCAGGAGCTGGCAGTTGTTTCAGATACAAAGGGGACAACAACAGACCCTGTTTCTAAAGCAATGGAGCTTTTGCCGTTAGGTCCGGTTCTGATTATTGATACACCTGGATTTGACGATGAAGGACAGCTTGGAGAACTTCGTGTGCGGAAAACAAAGCAGATATTAAACAAAACAGATATTGCAGTACTTGTTATAGATGCGGTAGAAGGTTTAAAGCAATGTGATGAAGAATTGCTATCTATTTTTAAAGAAAAAGATATACCGTATTTACTTGTATACAATAAAGAAGATATGCTTAAGGAAGAGCAAAAGGATCCTTTGGTAGAGGACAATAACAATGTGGTATATGTGAGTGCCCTGCAAAAGACGCATATTCAGGAATTAAAAGAAAAACTTGCAAAACAGATAAAAACAGAAGATCAGACATTACAGCTTGTTGGAGATCTTGTTCAGCCTTCTGATCTCATTATACTGGTTATTCCAATTGATTCTGCTGCGCCGAAGGGAAGACTGATTTTACCACAGCAGCAGGTTATCCGCGATATATTAGAAGCGGGAGGGGCGGCTATATGTGTGAAAGAAACAGAACTTTCGAAACTACTTACTGATCTGGGGAATCGTCCGAGTATGGTAATTACGGACAGCCAGGCGTTTGCTCAGGTGAGCCAGGTGGTACCGGAAGAAATTTTGCTTACCTCCTTTTCTATTTTAATGGCAAGATATAAGGGATTTTTAGATGAAGCGGTACAGGGAGCGGCAGCGATCCGACAACTGAAAGATGGAGATCGTGTTCTCATTTCAGAAGGGTGTACACATCATCGTCAATGTGATGATATCGGAACGGTAAAGATTCCTCGGTGGCTGAAAAATTATACAGGAAAGAATCTTATAATTGAAACCTCCTCCGGTCGGGAATTTCCAGAAGACCTTTCTCCGTTTTCATTAATTATTCACTGTGGCGGCTGTATGCTCAATGGACGTGAAATGAAGTATCGTATGAAGTGTGCAAAAGATCAGCATATCCCATTCACAAACTATGGAATTGCCATTGCACATATGCAGGGAATTTTAGAAAGAAGTATTCAAGTATTCCCCGATCTTGTTAAAAAGATAAAATCTGATCTGTAGATTTTAAAATCAACAAAAAAACGATATCTCTTAGATAGCTGAATGTGCATCTTATCTTAGGGATATCGTTTTTCTGTTATGTGTATTTATTGTATTAAAATCACACAAATCAAGCCTGTGCAGAACGCTTTGTAAGAGTTTCTACAGTAGAACAATATTTGTCTACAAGACATACCAGGAGTGCCTCACGACTTCGTGGCACTTTGGTAAGATTCAGCGGCCACATATGGTGTGCGATAATGTCCTTTTCTTTATCGGTTAAAGAAAAGCGGGTGCTGGCATTGAGAAGAGCAGTGTGTGCATGAGAAAATCCATGCCACTTATGGCTGTCATCTTTCTCGTGCCAGTCATAAAGATAAAAGTCGTGAAGAAAAGCACCAATGACAAGGGACTTTACGTTAGAACCAAGCCCCAGGCGTTTATTTAAGTAATAGCATACTTTTGTAACATACATAACGTGCTCGTACGTACTTACGCTGCCATGCTGACAGAAACTTTTCATGGAACGTGCTTCTTTACTATTACAGTATTTTTCTAATATTGTATGAATTTCCTGAATTTCTGTATTGCTTAACTTCATATAAAATCATCCTTTAAAATCATCATTTATATTATAGCCCTGTTACAATCTGTTGAAAATATTTGGACTTAGATTACTTCTGTCTTCCAGTAGGCAGCGCTATATGGAGGAAGATCCATGCCACCGCCAAAGTCAACAGTTTCTCCTGTAACAAGATCTGTTCCAAGACCGGAGCGCGCATTAAAATCAGCATGAAATGTGTTGGAATCAGCATTGATTGCAACAATAACACGTTCCTCATCACAGCTTCTTTCAAAAATGAGTTGTTTATCTCTTACAAGAAGATTTGCATAGCCACCGTTGTATAAAGCCGGGTGAGTGTGGTGTGCTTTCGCATAAGCGGCAATTGCATCAGAAAGTTCGTTCCATTCCGGTTTTTCAAGACGAGGACGAATCTCTTCATCACGACCCTGTTTTTTACCTTCAATGCCCCATTCACTTCCATAATATATAGAAGGAACACCTGGCATTCCAAATAGCAGGCCATAAATAACAGGCAGCTGCTGTTTATCCTCTAATATAGTGGCAATACGGCTGACATCATGATTATCTACAAAAGAGAGAAGATGCTTTCCGCGGTAAATACACCAGTTTTCATAACCAAACTGGCGGTTTAAGCTGTAGCTGATTTCATGCATGTTCGCACAGTTGAAACTGGAATACAATCCCTTGTAACATTCATAGTTTGTAACGGAATGACACTTCTCATCATTCATATACATATTATAATCGCCATGTAATGTTTCTCCCATAAGAACAAAATCTTCTTTCAGAGTACTGGTAAAACGGCGTAGCTCTTTTAAGTAAAAATCACTCAAACAGTAAGCAACATCAAGGCGGAGACCGTCAATACCATAAAGGTCTGTCCACTGTTTGATTGCATCGAACTGGTGTTGTCTGACATCCGGATTATCAAGATTTAACTTAACAAGTTCGTTATGTCCTTCCCATCCTTCATACCAGAATCCATCATTATATTCTGTATTGCCATCAAAACTTAAATGAAACCAGGCACAATAAGGACTGTCCCATTTCTTTTCCTGCACATCCTTAAATGCCCAGAAACCGCGGCCAACATGATTAAATACACCGTCAAATAAAATTTTAAGACCTGCCTCGTGAATAGCATCACATACTTCCTTTAAGTCATCGTTCGTGCCAAGACGGCGGTCTAGGGTGTAGTAATCTCTGGTGTCATATCCATGATAGTCACTTTCCATGAGAGGATTAAAGAGAACACAGGTAGCACCGAGCTTTTTAATATGAGAAATCCAGTCCTTTACTTCAAGGATGGAATGTCTCACGACACTGTCATCGCTGCTTCTTTCTTCATTTAAAACTCCACAGAGTCCTAATGGATAAATCTGGTAAACTACTGCTTCATCGAACCACATAAGCTGTCCCTCCTAAATATAGAAAATGCTCGTCAGCCTTAAAAAATTGAGCCTCCGAGCATTTTCATTATAGCATAAATTCTGTCAAGATTCAAATTGGAAGGTCCAATTTAGGCATACAATTTGAAGAAAAAACTATGCTGTGATATAAGGGGAGATTGCCTTCATGATCGTTGGCATCTCATTTTCTCTTTCCATGATTCTTAAATCAACTTTGTTGCGGATATCCATAGTCATTACTCCAAGAAGAGACTTGGCATCTACAACGTACTGTCCATAAATTAAGTCAAAGTGGCTTTCAAAATCTTCAATAGCTTTTACAAATGATGTCGCATTATCCACAGAGCCAAACTTGATTGTGACTGTTTTCATAATTCTACATCTCCTTATCATAAATGTATATTATACCGGTAAACAGATTGTCGGTATAAAAAATAAATATTTAATAAATCGTTTTGACGATTTTGGCTTATAATATTTCATATAAGGCAAAAAGTCAAGAAAAATTTTCAGAAGAAAGAAAATCGTAAAAAAAATAAAGTGAACATATTTTGAAAGCTTCTTGCATTTTTTATTCAAAATAGATATAATAGAATGGTGAGTATAAAATAATAAGAATTAAGAAAGGAAGGATACATTATGAAAAAATTCTTATCTGTAGCTTTAGCAGCAGTTATGATGTTATCATTAGCAGCATGTGGAAGCAGCTCAAACAAGGCAGAATCCAGTTCAGAAGGAGGCAGTGCTTCTGATAAGACTTATATTATCGCGACAGATACAACTTTTGCACCATTTGAATTCACAAATGATAAAAATGAATTCGTAGGTATTGATGTAGATATCTTAGCTGCGATCGCAAAAGATCAGGGATTTAAGTATGAATTACAGTCTCTTGGTTTTGATGCCGCTGTAGCTGCTCTTGAGTCCGGACAGGCAGATGGAACAATTGCCGGTATGTCTATTACAGAAGAAAGACAGAAAAAATATGACTTCTCTGAAGCTTATTATGATTCCTATGTATGTATGGCTGTAAAGAAAGGCAGCAGCATCAAAGGATATGAAGATTTAAAAGGTAAGAAAGTTGCAGCAAAGACAGGTACACAGGGAGCTGACTGTGCTGAGTCTTTAAAAGATAAATATGGATTTGATATCACATATTTCGATGATTCCGCAACAATGTACCAGGATGTTAAGACAGGCAACACTGTTGCATGTTTCGAAGATCAGCCTGTAATGGCTTATGGTGTTTCTCAGGGTAATGGTCTTGAGATCGTAACAGAAGAGAAAGATAACTTCTCCACACCTTATGGTTTTGCCGTATTAAAAGGACAGAACGCAGATTTACTCAAGATGTTTAACGAAGGTTTAAAGAATATTAAAGCGAACGGTACTTATGATGAGATCGTTGCAAAATATACCTCAGCGAAATAATTGAGAGACAAAGGTTAGGTAAGAGGTTAATTTATGAATCTATTTGGAGTTTTAAGTGAAGTCTATCCAACATTGTTGACTGGACTTACTATGACAGTTAAGATTACGATTTTATCTCTGATCATCGCTTTGGTTATCGGTATTTTCGTATGTCTTATGAATATTTCCAGTAATATTGTATTACGTGGAATCGCAAAGTTTTATATTTGGCTGATTCGTGGTACTCCGATGCTGGTGCAGGCATTTTATTTCTATTTTGCTCTGCCACAGTTAGTTCAGGCGGTTACAGGCTCACAGTTCCGCATTACCGTATTTACAGCCAGTTTAGTTACACTTGCCCTGAATGCAGGCGCTTATATTTCTGAGATTTTCCGAGGTTCTATTGAGTCCGTTAATAAAGGACAGATGGAAGCGGCAAGAAGTCTTGGTTTAAGTTATGCAAAGTCAATGCAGAAGATTATTCTTCCGCAGGCAGTGCGTATCTGTCTCCCATCTCTTGTAAACCAGTTTATCATTACGTTAAAGGATTCTACGATTCTTTACGCAATCGGTTTATCAGAGGTTATGTATAATGCAAAGATTTATGTAGGAAGAACGATGGAATCATTTGCAACATATACATGGGTAGCAGTCTTCTTCCTTTTGATAGTGACAGTTCTGTCATTTATCTCAAGATATGTTGAAAGGAGGATGAATGCGTAATGACAACAGAGAAAGATGTAAAGATTCATGTAAAAGGTCTGAAGAAGAGTTTTGGACATGTACATGTTTTAAAGGGAATTGATGCAGAGATTAAAGCCGGTGAGGTAATCTGTGTCATTGGACCTTCTGGTTCCGGTAAGTCAACATTTCTTCGCTGCCTGAATCGTTTAGAGGAAGCAACAGCCGGAGAGATTCTTGTAGATGGACAGAGTATTACGGAAAAGAGTTCAGATATTGACAAGATTCGTCAGCATATCGGAATGGTATTCCAGCAGTTTAACCTGTTCCCTCATTATACAGTAAAAGAGAATATTATGCTTGCTCCTGTAGAACTTAAGTTAAAGTCTAAAGAAGAAGCAGAAAAGAAGGCTCTTGAGCTGTTAAAGCGTGTTGGTCTGGCAGAGAAAGCAGATGCAAAGCCAAAACAGCTTTCCGGTGGACAGCAGCAGCGTGTGGCAATTGCACGTGCTCTTGCGATGGAACCGGACATCATGCTGTTTGATGAACCGACTTCAGCATTAGATCCAGAGATGGTTTGTGAAGTTCTTGATGTTATGAAAGAACTGGCTGCAGAGGGAATGACCATGGTCGTGGTAACTCATGAGATGGGATTTGCTCACGATGTAGCAGACAGAGTATTTTTCATTGATCAGGGTGTTATTATGGAACAGGGAACCCCGGAAGAGGTTATGGATCATCCAAAGAATGAGAGAACGCAGAGTTTCTTAAGTAAAGTATTATAAAACATTTTAAATAAAAAGGCATCTGTTTCTGACAGGTGCCTTTTTTAGGAGGTTGTTATGCGAATCGTTGTAAAAGTGGGAACATCAACATTAACCCATACTAGTGGAAGAATTAATATCAGAAGAACAGAAAAGCTTTGTAAGATTTTAAGTGATGTAAAAAATGCAGGACATGAGCTTATTTTAGTTTCTTCTGGTGCTATTGGCATGGGTGTAGGAAAACTGAATATGAAAAGTAAGCCCGAAGATATGCCCACAAAGCAGGCGGCAGCAGCGATAGGACAGTGCGAGTTGATGTATCTTTATGACAAGTTATTTAGAGAATATAATCATATTGTTGCACAGATGTTGATTACAGGGTTAGATTTCTCCAATGAAGAAAGTCATAGTAACTTTCAGAGTACATTAAATCGTCTCTTAGAATTGAATGTTATTCCGATCATTAATGAGAATGACACTATTGCGACACAGGAAATTTCTGTGGGGGATAATGATACGATGGGAGCAATCGTTGCAGAAAACGCTCAGGCAGATTTATTAATTATCCTAAGTGATATAGACGGTCTTTATACAGGAGATCCGCGTAATAATCCAGATGCACAGCTCATTGATACTATATTTTCTATTACTCCGGAAATAAAAGAATTAGCAGGAACAAAGGGAACAACTCTTGGTACAGGTGGAATGATCACTAAAATTCATGCGGCAGAAATAGCAATGGATGCCGGAATTGATATGATTATCGCTAATGGAACAAGACCGGAACTGCTTTATAAAATTCTTGATGGAGATAAAGTTGGAACAAAGTTTATCGGGAGGAAAAAAGGATGACAACAAGAGAGATTCTGAAACAGGCAGTCACAGCAAAAATTGCGATCAACTCAGCAGATACAGAGACCAAAAATAAAGCACTTGCCAATATGGCAGATGAGCTTTTAGCTCATACAGATGCCATTTTAGAGGCAAACAAGCAGGATGTAGAAGCGGCAAAAGGAAAGATTTCCGATGTAATGATCGATCGTCTGATGTTAGATGCCGGACGAATTGAAGGAATGGCAAAGGGAATCAGAGAATTGATCTGCCTGGAAGATCCGGCAGGGAAAGTAATAAGAACGGTAGAACGTCCAAACGGAATCATTATTGAAAAAACGGCTGCTCCTATGGGAGTAATCGCAATCATTTATGAGAGTCGTCCAAACGTAACAAGCGATGCGGCAGCACTTTGTATCAAGAGTGGTAATGTTTGTGTTCTTCGAAGTGGAAAAGAAGCATGGAAGAGTGCAGATGCAGTTGTAAAAGCACTAAAAGAAGGAATGAGAAAGTCCGGACTTCCAGCAGAAGGAATTCAGCTTATCGAAGATACAAGCAGAGAAAGTTCCGTAGAATTAATGAAGGCAGTAGGATATGTCGATCTCTTAATTCCAAGAGGAGGTCCTGGTTTGATCCGCTCCTGTGTGGAGAATGCAAAAGTTCCATGTATCCAGACCGGAACAGGAATCTGTCATGTTTATGTCGATGCCAAAGCAGACTTTGATAAAGCATTGGGCATTATCGAGAATGCAAAAACAAGCCGTCCAAGTGTTTGTAATGCAGAAGAAGTTTTACTCGTTCACAGTGCAGTTGCTGAACAGTTCCTGCCATTATTACAGAAAAAATTAGTGGAAGACCGCAAAGAAAAAGGAGAAATTCCAGTGGAACTTCGTCTTTGTGACAGAGCCGCTAAAATTATTTCAGGAACACCGGCTGGGGCAGATGATTTCGATACAGAATTCCTAGATTACATTCTTGCGGTAAAAGTAGTAGATAGCGTGGAAGAAGCAGTAGAACATATTTCAAAACATTCTACGGGTCACAGTGAGGCAATTATCACAGAATCAAAAGAAGCAGCAGACTATTTTACGATGAGAGTAGACAGTGCCGCAGTATATGTGAACGTTTCTACCCGCTTCACAGATGGAGGAGAATTTGGACTTGGCTGCGAAATGGGAATATCCACGCAGAAACTCCATGCCAGAGGACCAATGGGCTTAGAAGAATTATGTACTTATAAATATATCATCCGGGGAGAAGGACAGATTCGATAGTAATTTATAGGCTAAAAATTCTATAAATCAGTCCCAAAAGATTTGACTTTCGGAATTTCTGATTTTTCAATTATCTCCCTCATATTCATACTGCATTAAGGTCAAAAATAAAACAGCCCTTATAAGTTCTTATTATATAAAAATGCGCCTTAGAGCAAGCTCAAAATACGGTTACGTATTTTGAGTGCAGTGATACGAAGCATTTTTATATAATAAGAACTTATAAGGGCGTCTCTTTATTCCAAACCTTAAGCAGCAAACTCCTGCTGTCTTTGATCAAGTATTGCTTTATATTCATCGCAATTATCTGCTGTGATATTCTCAAGCTCGTCATCCGGAAGAATACGTCTGTCGTAGTTTCTTCGGAAAAAGCCTCTTAAATAAATGAGAAAAGCAGAATTATAAATCTTTCTTGTCAGTCTTAAAATCTCTTCATAATTAATCTCTTTTAAAGCGTGATATAAATCAAAGAAATCATCGGTATCAAGATGTGCAAACTGTAAAGTCTGCTCTAATAAAACGTCATCATTCTCAAAGAGAGATATATAACCCAGCAAATACATTAACTGGCGGAAGGTCATAATAAAGTCATTCGGTTCTAATGTTTCAAGGAACTGCTCAAAACTGACCTTCACTCTCCATAGTCCTTCTTCTAAAAGATGGCGGATAGAAATCTCATTGAATGGACCAGGAATCTGAATCTTATCGATATGTACGGTTTTTAACGTGAGGCGCTCCATAAAACGGGCGAGTGTAACACGACAGGCATGGAATTCGGAATAAGCATTCATATAAACAAATAAATCTTCCGTCTCATCATAGGAACTATTTATGAAATCATAAAAATGAGTAAACTCATGGAAAAGAATAAAGCGGGCATAACTGTCACTATAAAGATGAAAGCGAGGGTTCAGATGCAAAATATACTTACCCTCAAGAAGTTCAAGGATATTAAAAAAACCTTCAACATATTTTTCCGCATCATACTGTACTGCCGAAATCTGAATATCTTCCGGCAAATCATACTTTTCTTTATATTCATTCCATAAATCATTAATCTGTCTTAGATTCATATGTAACCCGCCTTCCTTACCTAATTGTCTATATTATATAACAATGCTTTTTAAATAACAACGCTATAATAAAAAGAAAAAGGATAAATTCTTGCGATTTTATTAATTTGCCTTATAATAAAAGAACATTTGCGTTGTGAGAGCGCCTTCTTCTAAGTCTTTCTGGCTGACCCAGTCTCCAAAGGAAGAAGTGCCACGCTTTGGAAGATAATGTGGATCCATTAACAGGTATTTATCTTTTTTTGCATTGTAATCAACAATTGTTCCGTAGTGTCCCGGCAGATATACAATGGCAGTATCGCCAGCTTTTAATTTCTGCTTTAATTCCTTAAAAGATTCTCCGCATCCGTCATAAGAAAATCCATATTTATAACCGAACTTTTCAGCCGCCGCCTTAAAAAATCCGCTGTCAGTTCCACAATCTTCAATACGATAGCGTTTATCAGAAGCGTATTTTGCCAGTTCATATGGATCAGGGAAGTGACCGCTTAATGAGTAAATAGCATTTACTGTAGCAAAAATTCCACATCCGGAAGTACAAAAATTATTTGTTTCTGTATCTTGTGTTGTTTCATTTCCGTAATGATGCTTGCCCCAAAGGGGATCAAATTGGACAAAAACCTGAAGATTTCCCTTTTCAATTGCCTTTTTATTTCTGGTAAGACGCCATAAAGCATTCTGGTTATTGGTAAATTCTAAAAGATTGCTGTCATTTTCAGACAGAATTCGCTTGGTATTTACATCGCAGATAATATAATAATTCCCTTTTCTGGTAATGCGGAAAGTACCTGCTTCCTTTTCAGTTCCCCAAAGTTCATTAATATAAGGGTTAGTTTCCTGCAAGGTATCCGATTTTAGATATTTATCTTCATTTGCTTTTTTGATAGTGTAGCAATTATTTCCGACATACTTAAAGGTATAAGTGAGTGTATCGGCATATGCATGATAGCTATCTGTAGAAAAAGTAGAAGAATTCTGGTTTTGATAAAAAGAAAGATGGTATGTTCCATTCGCAAAAGGTCTTTTTTCCCGTCCGTCATAAATCAGGCAGTTTGATTGAAACTCTTCCCCTGTGATCCAGCCATAATTACTAGTCCCTTTTTTAGAAGTGTACTGAATCTCGTACCAGGAACCAGAAGAACCTACAACCTTTACTCCACTGTATTTAGGAAGCATCGTTTTTAAATCTTCACTATAGTCAGAAATATATACTGACAATTCATTACGCGCCAAAGCATAAATGAAATCAGAATGGCTCTCATACCCATGCTGAAATGCAAATGATTTCGATGGAATGAGAAAACATCCGCAAATAATCAAAAGTAAAAATAAAATAGAATGTTTTTTCAAAGATAGCCCTCCGTTTGTTTTTCATGTACTCTCGGTATTCTTGATATTCTTATGATTCCGAGAGAGTATGTTACATTTTACAAAAGTCTTAAAAATATTAAATATATGTTACATTGCGCATTATTATACCATGAAATATCAAAAATGAAAACAAACATATTGCATAAAATGTATAGGATATTATGGCATAATTCCGATGAAAGAGATTGAGATAAATGATAATTCATGGTAAAATTATACAAAGTATTTCACAAATGAACTCTTTCTATGATTTTGTTATAGAAATACAGAACGAAAGGAATGAAGACAATGGAACAAAGAAAAAGAATTTTTGGAGCATTAGATGATTTAATGCGCTCTCCAATAGGTGAGAGACTTCGGGAAAGAATGTTCCGGGAATTATCTACAAAAGAGATACATGATATGCTGCAGAAAGAGCAGAAACCCTATAAAGAATTAATGGCATATTACCAATGTGCGCTGATGGAAGTAGAGACAAAGTTTCGTGTATTAAACGAGCAGTTTTCTCTTGTTCACGATAGAAATCCTATTGAATCAATTAAAACGAGAGTAAAGAGTCTTGAAAGTATAACAGAGAAGTTAAATCGGAGAAATCTTCCTTTTTCAACACAAAGTATCGAAGAGAATCTGACAGATATTGCAGGAATCCGTATTATCTGTTCTTTTAGGGAAGATATTTATTTTCTTGCGGACTGCCTTTTAGAGCAGGATGATGTTACTCTAGTTCAGCGTAAGGATTATATCGAAAATCCAAAGGAGAATGGATATCGAAGCCTGCATCTTATTGTAGAAGTGCCAATCTTTCTAGAACATAAGAAGAAGATGATGAAGGTAGAAGTACAGCTTCGAACAATTGCTATGGATTTCTGGGCAAGCCTTGAACATAAGTTAAAGTATAAGAAGGATATTGTATCGGATCAGTTAACGGCTGATCTGAAACTGTGCGCAGATGAGAGTGCAGCACTTGATTTAAAGATGGACCGGATTCGTAAGGAAATAGAAGTGTTAAAGACACCTCTTGCAAAAGCGGAAGATGGTAAGAGTCAGTGAAGAAGTTGTAATGATATATTCTCTGGAAATAAATTGATTGTAAATCAGCTATAAATAGGTATAAATAAAGAAAAAAGACATAGTTAAATGATATAAGCAGGAGGTCTGTGTATATGATTTATATGTCTTTTTTTATTGGATTGATTCTTATATGTAAAGGAGGAGACTGGTTTGTTGATGCCGCATCAAAAATATCTGAAACTCTGGGAATTCCGAAATATGTAGTGGGAGCAACGATAGTAAGTTTTGCAACAACAATGCCGGAAATCATCGTATCGGCTGCCGCAGCATTAAAAGGACATTCCGCTATGGCGATTGGAAATGCAGTAGGTTCTGTTTCGGCAAATACTGGAATTATTCTTGCAATCAGTCTGTTTTTTCTTCCGGCAGCAATCAAAAGACAGGATTATATTATAAAAACAATCTTATATGTAGGAACCCTCGTATTACTTCTGATAAGTTTCAAAGACAGAGTATTTGATTGGTCAGACTGCATATTACTATTACTTGCCGGAATTTTATTTTTAATAATGAATATAAAAAATGCATTTCAAGAAAGAAATAAGGGCTTTCAAAGAAAAAATCAGAAAAACGATAGTAAAACACAGAAAAAAGAATGCTGGAAAATGTTTGTCTGGTTTTTCATAGGTGCGGTCGCTATTGTAGCTGGTTCAGAAATTTTAGTAAAATCCGCATGCGAAATTGCAGAAAAATTACATATCAGTGAAGAAATCATATCTGTTACAATCGTTGCAATGGGAACTTCCCTCCCGGAATTTGTAACGACAGTAACCGCAATCATCAAAAAAGAATCTTCTTTATCTGTAGGGAATATTGTGGGAGCAAACATGATCGATTCGGCATTTATCCTTCCTGTATGTACATTACTCGGAGGGAAAAGTCTTCCTGTTTCTACGCAGATGGCATTGATTGATATGCCAGTATGTATTTTAGTATCAGTTGTGGCATTATTTCCCATGTTATATCGGAATAAAATAGCAAGAATAGACGGAGTCTTTACATTATTAATCTACAGCAGCTATTTGATATATATATGTCGGGGTAATTTGTGATATCAAGTTAAAGTCAAAGGGTCAAAAGGGTCAAACGTCGTTCGTGCATGAACGATAAGGAGTTTGACTTTGTAATCTGCGAAACATGAGAAAATATAGTTGACAAGAAGAAACTATGGTGTTATATTTCAAATAGAACAAATAGAATTCACAACGAGAGGGTGAAGATTATGTCAATAAAAAAGGATTATTATGAAGTTCTTGGAATAAATAAAAACGCAGATGATAAAGCAATTAAAAAAGCATACCGTAAACTGGCGAAAAAGTATCATCCGGATATTAATCCGGGAGATGCCAATGCAGAAGCAAAGTTTAAAGAAGTTACAGAAGCTTATGAGATCTTAAGCAATCCAGAAAAAAGAAAACTTTATGATCAGTTCGGTCATGCCGCTTTTGATGGAACAGGAGGAGCGCAGTCAGGTGCGTATGGCAATGCCGGCGGCTTTGAAGGCTTTGAAGGCTTTAACGGCTTTAATGGATTTAATGGAGCCGGCGGATTCCATGGAGGAACCTATCGTACGAAGAATGGTAACGGATATCAGGAATTCCATTTTGAAGGTGGAGACATGGGAGATATCTTTGAAAACTTCTTTGGTGGAGGTTTCAAAAAGTCTGGATTTCAGAATGATTTCAAACAAACCGGAGGTTTTGGAAATCAGCAGCATTATCAGACAAAAGGCTCCGATATTCATGCTGAAATCAATGTAAGTTTTGATGCAGCCGCCTTTGGTAAAAAAGAAACCATTCATTTAAAAGATGATCAGGGAAAGATACAGGCACTAGAAGTTAATATTCCGGCAGGAATCGAAACAGGACAGAACATCCGATTAAAAGGAAAAGGTTCTCCGGGATATCAGGGTGGTAGTGCAGGCGATTTGTTCCTGAAAGTTACTGTAAAAGAAAAACCTGGATTTAAACGAGAAGGTCAAAACTTATATAATACCGTCTCTATTCCATTTATTACTGCCGTACTCGGTGGTGATGTAACTGTACAGACAATTTATGGAAATGTTCGCTGCAATATTAAGCCGGGAACGCAGTCAGGAAGTAAACTCAGATTGCGTGGTAAAGGTATTGTATCCATGAAGAATTCTTCTGTATATGGTGATCAGTACACAACAGTGGAGGTTCAGGTACCGAAGAACCTGACACCAAGTGCAAAACAGAAACTCAGAGAATTTGAAGATGCCTGTAAAGCAGCTTAAGGCCTGGTTTGTAGGTTTGATGGAGACGAAAAAAGAAAAAATACCATATCCCATCTGCTCTGTAGTCGTTGCGTTTAAGATGCTCGTCCGCATCTTAAACGCGCTTTGAAGACGCATCTGGGATATGGTATTTTTTCTTTTTTCTGGCTACTCTAAATCCGCGCAAAAACCCCACAGCGTAAAGTTATAAAATGCAATATTTATAAAGATTCTCTTTTCTTTACCATAGTTTCCTTACAATTCAACAGGAAGTTCTATTACAACGGCTGTCTAACTTTATCTTATAGATTAGTTGATAAAAAGATATGAAAAAAATAAAATTTTAAGTATATACAACAATTTGAATGTCAACCCTTTAGAATTTAATTCCATGGAGAGACATAACTTTCTGGAGAAGTCCCATTCTCGCCAACTGTGGATATAGGATAGTCAGAAAAAAGAAAAAACAATATACCCCAGATGCGGCTTGGGAGCGTATTTAAGATGCGGATGAGCATCTTAAATACAGCGACTACAGAGCAGATGGGGTATATTGTTTTTCCTTTTTTCGTCTATACGAAATCTACAGGAATGGATTGTGTCTACTGCTGTGAGCTTTCCTGCAGCCAGCTTTGAACATCTTCTACTGCAATTTTTACTGCTTGTGCAATTTGTTCAATGGGCATTCCCATATCAGAAAGGCGAAGAACCGTTTCTTTTTTCTCTTCAAGTTTGCTGTTGTTAACTAAGTTCTCTAAAGCTTTACACATATCTATCTCACTCTCCCTTTCTTCCATAATTAATGACTGGTTTATGATTCGCTGAGAATTGACGATAGAGCCAATTGTTAAGCCTAATTCAGCAGGTATGGATTTATTTTTGTATCGTTTATTAAAGTTAGTATAGTCTTCTTCGTAAATGAGGCGCACCATATCAAATACGGTTTGAACATCATTATTTTGAAATTGAAAATGTTCACTGCTTCGTATTTGTAACAGGTTCATTTTATAATCAGATACCATAGGTTTTAAATCTTCGGTGACTTGAATCATATCTACCAAATTAGTTGGACCGTCCCATTCTTCTTCTCCATAGTATATGCATAGACCAATTACAGGATGTAGTCGGTCTGTTTTTGTCAGTCCGGATAAAAATTCATCGGAGGAGCTATAGTTCTTTTCTCTTTTATTTCTGGCAGATAATTCATTATATTCCTTGAGATAGATTAATGCATCGGCGATCATGTGCCGGAGTGGCATGGCATAATGAATTTTTTCCTGATTCTCTAAACCCCAGATGATAAAGTCCGTTCCATTCGCAGTTTTTCTGACAACATCTAAGATTCGCTGCACGGTTTCTGCGTGGTTGTTAAACTTTATTACAGAAGAAATATCAGTATCTGCTTCTTTTAAATCTTCTGGTTTTAATACTTGCTTTCCCTTAAATAAAATGGTATTAAATAAATCTGCAAATCGCTGATTATCTCTCCAGAAATTCTTTAGTACAGTGTCCGGTTTCACTTTATTACGAATCGCCGTCACTGTCACCTTCCTTTCTTTATTAGTATACTATAGGTGTTGCTATTTTGATATATAAACATATATTACCATATAAAAGATAGAAAGTAAATATATTCCATAAAAATTATTGATATTTTTTGTCAAGTCATTTTTCAGAAACTAGTTTTTAATATAGGGTATTTCTCTTATTGCGATACCTCATTAAAGCAAGTATAATATTAGATATAACATATTTTTAAGAAAAGAGGTGCAGTTATGGGAATTTACTTGAATCCAGGGACAATAGAATTTCAGGAAAGTATAAATTCAGAAATATATGTAGATAAGACAATGCTTATTGAGAGAACAAATGCAGCTCTTAGAACAAAACAAAAGTATATGTGTATCAGCCGGCCGAGAAGATTTGGAAAGTCGATGGCGGCAGATATGCTTGCGGCGTATTACGGAAAGGATTATGATTCGGCGGCACTGTTCGATGGATTAGAAATTAGTCATTGTGAGACATTTTCCACACATTTAAATAAATATAATGTTTTTAAGATAAATGTGCAGGAATTTTTAAGTATGACACAGAATGTAGATGAGATGCTTAAAGTACTTCAGAAAAGACTGATTAAAGAATTAAAATATAACTATCCAGAATATGTAGATTGTGATAATCTGGTGTTTGCCATGCAGGATATTTTCTCTTATACAGGACAATCCTTTATTGTTTTGATTGATGAATGGGATTGCTTGTTTCGTGAATATAAACAGGATGAAGAGGCACAGAGAAAATATCTGGATTTTTTAAGGGTATGGCTAAAGGATAAAGCATACATCGCTCTTGCCTATATGACAGGAATTCTTCCGGTTAAAAAGTACGGAACGCATTCTGCATTAAATATGTTTATGGAATATTCGATGACAGATTCTGGAAATATGGCAGAATATTTTGGTTTCACAGAAAAGGAAGTAGAGAATCTTTGCATAGAATATGGAATGAGTATAGAGGAAACAAAAGCATGGTATAATGGGTACGGTCTTTATGACCATAACAAACAGGAGGATATTTTATATTCTATTTACAATCCAAAGTCAGTTGTAGAAGCAATGTTACGTCACAGATTTGGAAACTACTGGAATCAGACAGAGACATATGAAGCACTTAAGGTATATATTCAGATGAATATGGATGGCTTAAAAGATGCTATCATTGAAATGCTTGCGGGTAATAGCGTAAGAATTAATATAGGTACCTTTCATAATGATATGACGACATTTGCAACGAGAGATGATATTTTGACGCTGCTTGTGCATTTGGGATATCTTACTTATGATGTAGAAAAAGAATCCGTTAGAATTCCGAATAAAGAGGTGGCGCAGGAATATATTAATGCAATCAGTACGATGGATTGGAAAGAGGTAATTTTTTCTATAAATAATTCAAGGGTAATTTAATTCTGGCAGGAATTAATTATGATAAAAAACAAAAAAGCATACTTGCCTGATAGAGAAGGTAGAATATAATTTGAAATAAAATAGACAGGAAAGGGGATGTTAAAATGGGACTGTTTTTAAATAGCATAGGAATTTATGATAGATACAAGACAGTAACCAAGGGACAATACTTTGTTGATAAAACAGCATTATTGGAAGAAATCATTCCTTTATTGGGGCAGGAACAGCGGTTTATATGTATTACCAGACCGAGAAGGTTTGGAAAGACCATTATGGCAAATATGATTGGTGCTTTTTTTGAAAAAGGAATAGAGAACAGAAAGATTTTTGATTCTTTTGCGATTTCTAAAGCGGAGCAATACGAAGAACATATTGGAAAATATAATGTTATTTACATTGATTTTAGTGAAATACCGGAAGGCTGCAAAGATTATAATTCTTATATAAAAAGAATATCGGATGGAATAAAAAGTGATTTACAGGATACTTTTTCAGAAATAGGTTTACAGAGAAAAGTTTCTATATGGGATTTGTTATCGGATGTGTTTGAGAAGACGGGTGAAAAGTTTATTTTTGTTATGGATGAATGGGATGCCCCGTTTAATATGGAATTTGTAACGGAAAATGACAGGAAAAGCTATCTTTTATTTCTGAAATTATTGCTGAAAGGAAAGAGTTATGTTGAGCTTGCTTATATGACAGGGGTTCTTCCTATTGCAAAGTATTCGAGTGGTTCAGAGCTAAATATGTTTTTAGAATATGATATGGCAACAAAGATAAAGTACAGTGAATATTTTGGATTTTCTGATGAGGAAGTGGACGGACTTTATGACAGATACAGAAAGTATACAAGGAAACCTCGTATTACAAGAGAGGAGCTGCGAGAATGGTATGATGGATATTATACAGCGGCAAGAGAAAGAATATATAATCCGCGCTCTATAGTATGTGCTTTGTCCGATAACCAGCTTTCAAATTACTGGACAAGTTCCGGACCGTATGATGAGATTTTTTATTATGTCAGAAATGATATAAAAAATATTAGAAATGATTTGGCGTTGATGGTGATCGGAGAGAGGATTAATGCGAAAATAGGAGATTTTGCGGCGGTATCAATGGAATTAAAAACAAAAAATCAGATTTATTCTGCAATGGTCATTTATGGATTGCTTACTTATGATAATGGACAGGTTTTTATTCCAAATAAAGAGCTTATGCTAAAGTATGACGAGTTACTTCAAAGTGAGGATTCGCTGGGGTATGTATACAGACTAGCCAGGCGGTCGGAAGAAATGCTTCAGGCAACGCTGGCAGGTGATGTAGATACCATGGCATCTATTTTAGAGTATGCACATAATACGGAGGTACCAATATTATCTTATAATGCAGAAATAGAATTGACAGCTATTGTAAATCTTGTATATCTTGCAGCCAGAGATCGATATAGAGTGGAAAGAGAAGATAAAGCAGGGAAGGGATTTGTAGATTTCATTTTCTATCCTGTTAGAAAAGAAGATGATGGAATTATTTTAGAATTAAAGATAGACCATACTCCAGAAGAGGCAATTTCTCAGATTAAGGATAAAAAATATGCCTTAAAGTTTCAGGGAAAGTTAGAAGAACAGCCTAAATATACAGGACGAATTCTTGCGGTAGGGATAGGTTACGATAAACAGACAAAGGAACATAGTTGTAAAGTAGAGGTGCTAAAATGACAACAATTTTATGCTATGGAGATTCAAACACATACGGTTATAATCCGGTAAATGGTTTGCGTTATCCAAAAGATGTACGTTGGACAGGTGTATTACAGAAGATGCTCGGAGAGGAGTATGAGGTGATAGAAGAGGGCTGCAACGGAAGGACAACAGTTTTTGAGGATGCAAAGGAGCCATGGAAGGCGGGTCTTGGATATTTAAGGCCTTGTCTTAATACGCATAAACCGATTGATTTTGTGATCATGATGCTTGGAAGTAATGATTTAAAAAGGATGTTTCATGCATCTGCACAGGAAATTGCGGATGGGGCAGAAGAACTGGTCAAGGTCATAAAGGAATTTACAAAAGAAAAGCAGGGATATATTCCAAAGGTAGTTCTGGTGTCTCCGCCGGAGATTGGAAAAGATATTGCGGCATCAGAGTTTGCACGTTCATTTGATGAAGATGCGATTATTCGTTCAAGGGAACTCTCTGTTTTATATGAGAGAATTGCTAAAAAGTATGGTTGTATTTTCTTTGATGCGGCAAAGGTAGTGGAGTCATCAAGAGTAGATTCTTTACATCTGATGCCAGAGGCACATAAGAAGTTAGCAGAAGCGTTTTATGATAGGATTTCTTTTTAGATTGGCACTCGACTATTGACATGGCTAATAATATCTGTATAATAAAGTTAGGCAAAGCAAATGGCCTTGAAAGAAGGGATATTATGTTTTTTTGGAAAATAGATGATGAGACGATAAGGTGCCTTATTAATAAAGAAGAGATTGGGCAGATGGGTTTTGATTTAAATGAATTGAGTTCGGATAATGATTTGATGGAAGAATTTCTTAATGCGATTATCGCGAATTCTAAGAATTATATTAACTGGAATACGGATAATGGTGTGCAGAATTATATTGCAAGAGCATTACCTTCGGAACAGTTTCTCATTACGATTAGTTGTACTTTTCAGGATGTAGCGATTGACAGGGATTTAGATCAGATAAAGAAGATGACGACGGCATTAAGAGAGAGGATTTCTGATGACCGGATTGATAGTATTTACTCTATGAGCGGAGAAGAAAAGGAACGGGAGTTTGAGGCTTTAGCAAAAGATCTCCATGATGTATGTATGGGAAATACAACAGAAAAAGAAGAAAAAGAAAAAAACGAAACAAATGAAACAAAGGAAGCAGAGACGACAGGGGCAGGGAATGTATCTTTGGAAACGCCTAAAGACTTTGCTAAAGATATGGCATCTTCTAAAGCAGCGGAACAGGGAGGCCCAGAACAGGCGGTAAGACCACATATTCCGGCCCAGAAGCTGATTTTTAAAGAGTTCCGTAATCTGATTGATTTTTGTTCTCTTTTGAATAAAGATTACTTTATTCCGTCAAGTCTCTATAAAGATTCAGAGGAATATATTTTGTTAGTAGAATTTCCGATAGAGATGGATAATTCAAAGATAATCACTTTTATGATTACAGCAGAAGAATATGGAGCAGAATGTTCAAACCAAAGGCTTGAGGGATATTATTTGTCAGAACATGCAACGTTACTTATTAAAGATAAGGCAGTAGAAACGCTTTATCGTATGAATTGATTTTGTAAATGAACAGAGTATCATAGTAAAATGTGTTATGATTTTTTGCTATATCAGACAGCAAGAATGTCGGGACATTCTTGAATTTATGAGAAAGCGGGAATTATACATAACCAAATAAGAAGAATTATGATATACTAACAGGGAGTCGGTTGCAAAACAGATTCCTTGTTTTTGTTTATCTCAGTCGAGAAGACTCCCGCCTCTTTCAGGTGGTGATTGATTAATAACTGTATTGCGTTTGAGTTTTACAGGAGAAGTGACAGAGGATGATTAAGCAGTTGTAAAAGAAAGGAACGAAAACAGATATGGATTTATCAGATGTAAGAAAGAATATTGACCGCGTAGATGGAGAGATTCGCAGACTTTTCGTAGAACGTATGACTCTGGCAGATCAGGTTGCCTGTATTAAAGCGAAAACAGAAGATAAAATTTATAAACCGGACAGGGAAGAAATCATTATTAAGAAACAGACAGAAGGAATGAAGCCGGAGTTAGTAAGAGAATATACAGCATTGATCAAGAGAATTATGGAAGTAAGCCGTAAGTATCAATATGGAAGAACATTAGAGCTTCGTCAGTGTTTTCCATTTGAATATACGAAGGTGCCTGCGGTAATCTTAAAACCGGCAATGGTAAGAGAAGAATTATATACCTGTGAAGACTATTCAAAAGATAAGGTGATTACGGTAGCCTCTTATGAAGAAGTGGCGGATTATATTAAAGAAGGCAAGGCAGATGCGGGAATCGGTATTATTGAGGAAGTTGGAATCGGAGTATCAGATGAACTTCATAATCTGCTTGCAGAGAAGGAGCTGTATATCACGCATTGTAAAGTGCAGGAAGACGGGGGCGTGCGCCGTAAGGTCGTTACTTTTGTAGATACGCTTGTTGTACTGCCATCGCATAATCGTGTAAAGATTATGTTTGAATGTCCGAATCACAGCGGAAGTATCAGCAGTATTTTATCTATGATTTCTGATTATGGAGTCAATCTGACGGAGATTCATTCCCGTCCGTTTTGGAAGGATAATAGCTGGAACTATAAGTTTTTTGCTGAGCTGAATGCCAATATTGATACAAAAGAAATACGTGCATTACTATACCAGCTTTCCCAGGAAACAGAATATTTAAAGATTCTTGGAAGCTATGCCTGTGAAGGAGATTTTTAAAATGGATTTTTTAGAAGAAAAAGTATTTGACCGGGAGCAGTATGATACCTATATCCGCCGCATTCATTATGATGACCGGGATGCGGTCATGTATGAGAAAATGTTGCATTTCCTTTTCCCTTATATTGTGGAAGAACGAGGGATAGAAGATTGCGTGGGACTGATGGAAGAATATATTCACTGGAATGAACAATTAATAGAGAAGTGTCTGTATCATTTGCCGCATGATGTGCCTTATATTAATATTTGCCGGGCGTATCAGTCTGTTGTGTTGCTGCTGGCAGGTAAGTTAGAAGAAGGAATAGAGCAGCTTAGAAAGATTGGAACAGAGAATTTTCAATATGATGGAAAAGCACCAAAAGTGATCATGACACAGGATGGGACGATTTATAAACCGGTATCAAAGCTGTTTCTTTTATATAATTATGCAAAGGTGTTGAAAAAAAAGGGAGATTTTGAAGGCCTTGAAGCTTTCAAGAAAGAATTTCCTCATGCATTTACTGTTTATGGTGATGAAGGACATACAGAACATGACCTGTTTTACAGGCAGCAGGTAGAACAATACGAAGATGTATTGTTTTATCCGATCTATCAGAGAGTTTATAAAGCTGGACGGGGACCGCAGGATTTCTTTGTTTATTATGATGTGGAAAAGTCGGTGCCTGTTTCACATATAATTTCAATTTAATAGCATTTAATATTTTATGGAGGGAAAACGAATGAAGGAATATTCATTAGGAACAAAGTGCGTACAGGGAGGTTATACACCTGGTAATGGTGAGCCAAGACAGATTCCGATCATACAGAGCACAACATTTAAATATGAGACAAGTGAGGCAATGGGCCGTCTTTTTGATTTAGAAGAAGAGGGATATTTTTATTCTAGATTACAGAATCCTACGAATGATACGGTTGCAAGAAAGATTTGTGAGTTAGAAGGCGGAAGTGCGGCAATGCTTACTTCTTCCGGTCAGGCAGCATCCTTTTATGCGGTGTTTAACATTGCTTCGTGCGGAGACCACATTGTATCCTCATCTTCTATTTATGGTGGAACATATAATCTTTTTGCAGTAACAATGAAAAGAATGGGAATTGATTTTACATTTGTTTCCCCAGATTGTACAGAAGAAGAGCTGAATGCAGCCTTTCAGCCAAACACAAAGGCGGTTTTTGGAGAGACCATTGCGAATCCGGCACTTACGGTATTAGATATTGAGAAGTTTGCCAGCGCAGCACATGCACATGGGGTACCTTTAATCGTAGATAATACTTTTGCAACGCCGGTAAACTGCCGTCCGTTTGAATGGGGCGCAGATATCGTTACACATTCCACAACAAAGTATATGGATGGCCATGCCGCAGGCTTAGGAGGCTGTATTGTAGACAGTGGAAACTTTGACTGGACAAAGTATCCGGAGAAATATCCGGGACTGTGTACACCAGATGACAGCTACCATGGTGTGATTTATACAGAGCGTTTTGGTATCGGTGGAGCGTATATAACAAAAGCAACAGCACAGCTTATGAGAGATTTCGGAGCAATGCAGTCTCCACAGAATGCATTTATTTTAAATCTTGGATTAGAAAGTCTTCATGTCCGTATGAAACGTCATTGTGAAAATGGACTGGCAGTTGCAAAGTTCTTACAGCAGCATGAAAAAGTTACCTATGTAAATTACTGTGGTCTTGAAGGAGATGCTTATCATGAACTGGCAGAAAAGTATCTTCCAAATGGTTCTTGTGGTGTAGTAAGCTTTGGTGTAAAAGGTGGAAGAAAAGCAGCAGAGAATTTTATGAAACATTTAAAAATCGCGGCAATTGAAACACATGTTGCAGATGCGAGAACCTGCTGTCTTCATCCTGCAAGTGCAACACACCGTCAGATGAATGATGAAGAGTTAGAAGCATGTGGCGTAAAACCAGACTTAATTCGTTATTCCTGTGGTTTAGAGAATGCAGAAGATTTAATTGCAGATCTTTCTCAGGCATTAGAGCAGATTTAATATTCAGATTCAGATATAGAAAGCTGTAGAGGTAAGAAAACATTTACATAAAGATGCAATACCCACTACAGCTTTTTTGTAATAGGGACAAATTGGAAAAAGAAAAAGTAAAGAAGTCTTATTTTGCACACATTTTAAATGTATAATGCCTTTTGTAACAAGTTGTTAACAAATAATATATATTTACACAACAATTATTGCGAGAGGAGTTTACAATTGAAACATAAAAAGACACTATTTACATTCTTGCTTCTGTGTGGGTTATTCGTTCTTAGTAAGCCGGTATCCGCAGCGAAAGTACCGGTAATTCGTGCAGGCAAGTCAACAAATTTAAAAGGAACCATCATTAATGTGAAGTACAGAGGAACAGCAGTGACAATGGCAGATAATTCAGCGGCACCATCTATTAAGATTGGTTCTGATATTTTTGTACCATGCAAAACGCTTTTTTCTGATAATGGAATCCATGCAGCTTATGCAGCAGATGGAAATAAAGTCACATTAAGACATGGAAGGCGAAAGGTTATTTTTTATGCGAATAAGAAGTATGCAAAGGTGAACGGAAAGAAGATGAGCTTAAAAGTTAAGCCATATTTTGTTACATATAAGCGGAGTAATGTAAGAGATCTTCTTGTTCCTGCAAAGCAGGCAGCTTCTTTCCTTGGATTAAAATATAGTTATCGCAGTGATGCGCGTCTGGTAACACTGGGGCTTCGTAATGGAATTGAAGAATCTGCGACACAGACAAGAAGTGTGGATAAGAATGAGTTTATTGATACGATCGGACCGCTTGCAAGGGCTAACTACAAACGTACAGGAATTCTTGCTTCTGTAACAATGGCACAGGCTATTTTGGAAAGCGGATGGGGCCAGTCTACATTAGCAGAGAATGGGAATAATCTTTTTGGAATGAAGATTAGTTTATCCGGTAATAACTGGGCTGGTTCTGCATGGGATGGAATCAACTATTATAAGAAGTCTACATATGAATATGGAGGCGGTGGCAGATATTCGATCAAAGCGAAGTTCCGTAAGTATTCCTGTGTGGAAGACTCTATTGAAGATCACTCCGCCTATCTTTTAGGGGCGAAGAGCGGAAGCAGAAAAAGATATGCAGGATTGACGAAGACAAAGAGTTATAAAAAGCAGCTTCAGATAATTAAAAAGGGAGGATACGCTACATCCGGTTCTTATGTGAATGATCTGTGCAGAGTAATCCGTACATATCATCTTACAAAATGGGATAAATAAGTAAATATTTATAAAGACAGTATTTGACCCTATAGAGAAAGTGTATTATAGTAAAAGCAGGTTTCGGCCTGCTTTTTTGAATTTTTGATATTTGGAATCTTATCAAAGCAGGTTACTATTTATAAGGGGAGATCAATTATGGAACGAATGTTAGAAGGAATGGTCATCTTTATAGCCAGAATACATAATTATATTTTGTCATTGAATGATGCCTACGAGAAGAACTTTACAGACAAACAACTGCATTTCCTTGTAATCGGGATTATAGGTATGCTGATTTTAGCAGTAATCTATCCGCTATTTAAGATTTTAAGTGAAAATCATATCCTTGCGATTGCATTTATTTATGTATTCACAGTTATTGTTGTTATAACCTTTGCTATTGAGATTGGACAGAAGATTTCCGGTACCGGAACAATGGATTTTGCAGATATTGTATTTGGACTTGCAGGATTTTTACTAATGTTTGCTATATTTGCAGTCATTCGAGAAATTATTCTTGCTATTGTTAATCTTTTACGAAAGATAGGAAGACATTAGATATATCAGATGTGAGATGACCCCACCTCTGTAGGTGGCGAGCAACAGATCAAGAATCCTGTAAAAGGGATTCTTTTTTTCTGTTCATATTTTTTCTGCATTTTTTTCATACAATTTTCAGAAAATTAGTGTATGATATAGAAGAAAAGAAAATTAAGCAAGAATGAGGGAGGCTTTTTCATGGATAAATTAAAAATAATGATCGTAGATGATGAGAGCAGAATGAGGAAACTGGTAAAGGATTTCCTGAAAAAGAAGGACTTTGAAGTTGTAGAAGCCGCAGATGGCGAAGAAGCCCTGGATATCTTTTTTAAAGATAAAAGCATCAGTTTAATCATCTGTGATGTAATGATGCCTAAAATTAATGGATTTGATGTAGTAAAAGAAATTCGCCAGTATTCACAGGTTCCGATTATCATGCTGACTGCAAAGGGCGAGGAGAGCGATGAGCTTAATGGATTTGACCTTGGAGTAGACGAATATATTTCCAAACCATTCAGCCCAAAGATTCTTGTTGCCAGAGTTGAGGCAATTTTAAGAAGAAGTAATAATCTTTCTACAGGAGAAATACGGAAAGCGGGCGGTATTGAACTTGATATTGCAGCACACGAAGTCAGAATTGATGGAAAGGAGATTACATTAAGTTTTAAAGAATTTGAATTACTGAACTATTTCGTAATGAATCAGGGAGTAGCACTTTCAAGAGAAAAGATTCTTAATAACGTATGGAATTATGATTATTTTGGAGATGCCAGAACGATTGACACCCATGTCAAAAAGCTGCGTAGTAAGCTGGGCGAAAAGGGAGAGTATATCAAGACAATCTGGGGAATGGGCTATAAGTTTGAGGTAGATTAAGTAAGGTGGCATCTTGCAGCAGGAATGCCGGGGCATTCTTGAATGGTTAGGAGTACAGTATGAGAAATTCAATACGATTTAAGATGACATCAATATTAATCCTGATTGTAGGATGGGTCATTGTATTTACATGGCTTTTGAATCATACATTTTCAGAAAAATATTATGTGTCATCTGAAAAAGAATCCATCGTGGAGACTTTTAATAAAGTCAAGAATATCTTAAAGAATGAAGAGGATCAGGATACCATTGATGAGGAAATGGAACAGATTTCTAATAAGACAAATATAAAGATGATGATCGCGCAGTCCAGTAACTATTATTATAGTCAAAATGTAATATTTAGTAATCTGATAGACGGAAGTAAAACGTACGAAGAGATTCTTGGTTACCTTGATCAGATTCGAAGCCAGGTTATTCTTGGTAATAAGGGAAACTATTTCTGGGGGGATAATAAAAAGCATATCCTGCCATGGGAAAAGACAGAGGAGAATAACTTTTCTACACTGATAAATAAAGGATATTTTGTAACGCAGTTAAAAGATCAGGCCAGTGGGCAGAATGGCATTTATCTCTTTGGATTTACAGATAACGATTATTTGATCGCCATGCGCGTATCAATTGAAGGAATACGGGCCAGTGCAGATATCAGCAGCCGATTTATGATATATATCGGAATGATCGGTATCATACTGGGAAGTCTGATTATCTTTATTTTTGCATCCAGTTTTACAAAGCCGATTAAAAATATGGCATCTGTTGCTAATCGAATGGCTAATCTGGATTTTGATGCGAAGGTTGAAGTCACGCAGGATGATGAACTAGGAGAACTGGGTAATTCAATGAATCAGTTATCGGAAAAGCTGGAATCGACAATCGCAGATTTAAAATCGGCAAACCTGGAACTGAAGAAGGATATTGAGAAAAAAGAAAAGATTGATGATATGAGGAAGGAATTCCTCTCCCACGTCAGTCATGAACTAAAAACACCGATTGCCCTGATTCAAGGCTATGCAGAAGGCTTAAAAGAAAATATTACAGATGACGAAGAAAGCAAGGACTTCTATTGTGAAGTAATCGCAGACGAAGCGAAAAAGATGAATGCAATGGTCAAAAAGCTTCTCACGCTCAATCAGATCGAATTTGGCAATAATCAGCTCAGTATGCAGCGCTTTGATGTATGTCAGATGATTCAAAATAAGATCAATTCATCGCAGATACTTTTCAAAAAGAAGAATAATAAGGTTCTCTTTGAAGAACAAGGTCCGGTATACGCCTGGGCTGATGAATTAATGATTGAAGAAGTATTCAGTAACTATCTGTCTAATGCATTGAATCACGTTTATGAAAATGGTACGATTCGAATCTGGTTTGAACGTATGGATAGTAACCTTCGTATTCATGTATATAATGACGGTAAATGCATTCCGGAAGAAGAACTCAATAAGCTCTGGATCAAGTTTTATAAAGTTGATAAAGCTAGAACGAGAGAATACGGAGGAAACGGAATCGGTCTATCTATCGTAGCAGCAACAATGAAAGCACATGGAAAGGACTTTGGAGTAGCAAATAAAGAAAATGGAGTAGACTTCTACTTTGATTTAGATGCTAAAATTAAATCTTAACCTAATCCCATAAATCAGTTAAGTCCGACAGTCTTTTTATAAAAAAGTTTATATCAGATGTGAGATGACTCCCACCTCTGTAGGTAGCGAGCAACAAATCAGTATCAGTGGGGGAGTCAATCCCCCATCTGATATAGCCTCCGGCAGGATTGCAGAGATGCGCAGAAGAAGTATGTCATGCATTGCATGACGCGCATCTCGCAGCAAGAATGCCGAGGCATTCTTGAATTCTTGCAGAAAATACGTTGTTATCATGAAAACGTACAAGTGCAAGAAAAACTCCGAGAGTACATTTAGTAAAATAGGGGGAAAACAATGAAAGAGAAGAAATATGCTGCTGAAAAGATAGAAAATTTTCAGGTAGAAGTTCCTATGGAAGAATATGTGAAAGAATGTGTGGATGTTGCGACGTTTCTTGAATTTTGCAAGGAATGTTCAAACTATGGGAAGCTATGGTGTTGTCCACCATATACATTTGATGTGGAGAAGGATTATTGGAATAAGTATCGTAAAATTCAAATTATGGGACGAAAATTATATCTGCCAAAAAAACTTACAAGTCAGTCCTATGTGGAAAATGAACAATGGAAAGTAACAGAAGAATTTCTTCGCCCTTATAAAGAGGAATTAGAAGAGGAAATCTTGAAATTAGAGCAGAAATATTCCGGAAGTATTTCTTTAAGTAGTGGTGCCTGTCTGCATTGTAAAAAAGCAGAATGTACACGCGTATCTGGTGAACCTTGCCGTTTTCAGGATAAAATGCGTTATTCGATAGAATCATTAGGAGGAAATGTTGGTAAAACGGTAACTAAGTATCTCAATCAGGAATTACAGTGGGTAGAAGAAGGGAAACTCCCAGAATATTTTATGCTGATTTATGGACTGTTGATTTTGTAGATTTTGTAGATTTGGTGTAGACGAAAAAAGAAAAAAGGATATATTCCATCTGCTCTGTAGTCGCTGGATTTAAGATGCTCATCCGCATCTTAAACCCACTCCCAAGCCGCATCTGGAATATATCCTTTTTTCTTTTTTCTGCCTAATCTAAATCCACAGTTTAATAATAGATATTTCTTCAGTGCCTGTCTAACATTATCCCACAGATCAGTTGAAAAATAAGGGGTTTGTTTGTCCTAAAATCTATGATTTTCATTCAAATAAAAATCTGTATATCCGATGTGAGATGACTCCCATCTCGCAGCAAGAATGCCGGGGCATCCTTGAACCAACCATTTGAATGTCAATCCTTTAGAATTTAATTCATGGACAGCCGTATCCCTCTGGAGAATTCCCATTTTTACCAGCTATGGATTTGCGATAGTCAGAAAAAAAGAAAACTACCCTATCCCAGATGCGGCTTCGGAGCGTGTTTAAGATGCGGACGAGCATCTTAAACACAGCGACTACAGAGCAGATGGGATATGGTAGTTTCCTTTTTTTCTACCAAATCTACAGATCAGAATTATTCATATAGTGGAAAACTTCCGGATTCTTCTTCGTTGAATACGTAGTATACGGCGTTCTCTTCTGGTTTTAAGTATAAATCCATCGTTTTTAAATCTTTAACTTTGCGGTCTTTATTACCTGCATCTACCCAGACTTTTTTTGCTTTTGCAATAACCTCTTTGCTTTCAATTTGGTTTCCTGCAAATTCTACATTATATGTTGATTTCATTTATGTATCCCCTTTCCTGATTGGAATTATTATAATGTACTATTGTTACAAATATCATATAACAAATCTTACCAAAAATCAATGATGAAATTTCGACAAGGAATGAGGATAGAGATTTGAATTTTTTATAGATAAATCTTGCAAAATAAATGTTTTTCAACTAGAATAAAAAGGAATGAAGTACAGGAGGATGAAGAAGATGGTTGCAATTATCGATTATGATGCCGGAAATATTAAAAGTGTAGAAAAAGCATTACTACATCTTGGAGAAGAGGTAATAATCACACGTGATCGTGAGCAGATTTTAAATAGTGATAAAGTTATCTTACCGGGGGTTGGGGCATTTGGAGATGCCATGGAAAAGCTTCGCTCATATGGACTTGATAAAGTAATTTACGAGGTAGTAGAGAGAAAGATTCCATTTTTGGGGATTTGTCTTGGGTTGCAGCTTCTTTTTGAAAAAAGTGATGAAACACCAGGTGTAAAAGGCCTTGGAGTTTTGCCGGGAGAGATTTTAAGGATTCCAGATAAAGAGGGGATTAAGATTCCGCATATGGGATGGAATTCTGTTAAAATAAAAAAAGATGCAAGGATTTTTAAGGATGTTCCACAGGACTCTTATGTCTATTTCGTACATTCTTATTATCTGAAAGCAGGAAGAGAGGAAGATGTAGCGGCAACGACAGAGTATTCTACATTAATTCATGCGGCTGTAGAACATGACAATGTATTTGCCTGTCAGTTCCATCCGGAAAAAAGTAGTGAGATTGGTCTGAAGATTCTCAAGAATTTTGTGGAGTTATAAAAGGAGATATATATGTTTACAAAAAGAATTATTCCCTGTCTTGATGTTAATGACGGCAGAGTAGTAAAAGGTGTGAATTTTGTTAATTTAATCGATGCTGGAGATCCGGTAGCTATTGCAGAAGCATACGATAAGGCCGGGGCAGATGAACTTGTATTTCTCGATATAACAGCATCTTCTGATGCAAGAAATACCGTAGTGGACATGGTGCGAAAAGTAGCAGAAAAGGTTTTTATTCCGTTTACTGTTGGTGGAGGAATACGAACAGTAGATGATTTTAAAGCAATTCTTCGTGAAGGAGCAGATAAAGTTTCTGTCAATTCAGCAGCAATTATGCGACCGGAACTGATCAGCGAAGCAGCAGATAAATTTGGAAGCCAGTGTGTGGTTGTTGCTATTGATGCAAAAAGAAGAAAAGATGGAGGCTGGAATATTTTTAAAAACGGTGGAAGAGTGGATATGGGTCTTGATGCCGTAGAATGGGCGATGAAAGCAGAAAAGCTTGGAGCAGGAGAAATTCTTCTTACCAGTATGGATTGTGACGGAACAAAAGCAGGTTATGATCTAGAACTGACACGTATGATTTCAGAAAATGTATCGATTCCGGTCATTGCTTCCGGTGGTGCAGGAACAAAAGAACATTTTTATGATGCATTTAATGAAGGTAAAGCAGATGCAGCATTAGCAGCATCTTTATTTCATTTCAAAGAATTGGAAATAATGGACCTGAAAAAATATCTTAGAGAAAAAGGAATTTCAGTAAGGATATAAGATAGATATATATAGAAGGATATGAACCAATTGTGGATTTAAATTAGACAGAAAAAAGAAAAAATGATACATTCCAGATGTGGCTTCGGAGCGTGATTGAGATGCGAATGAGCATCTTAAATACAGCGACTACAGAGCAGATGGAATGTATCATTTTTTCTTTTTTTTGTCTATCCTAAACCAACAGTTGGTATAAAATCGTAGACTTTTGGATAATCCCCTCTTTCCCATAGACAAAAATACGGATTTCATCTGGAGCCAAAGGACAGAAAACCAGAAATATTATATAGACTAAAATGTGATGTCGGAGCAAGTAAAAATGCCGGTCAGGCATTTTCTACGCCGCGACTATCTTCACATTTTAGTCTATATAATATTTCTGGTTTTCGTTTCCTTAGCCTATCAATCAGAATTTTTGAAAATACTTTTTCGTTTCGGCCACAACTACACCATTTAAGGCAAGAAGGGCAATCAGGTTTGGAATCGCCATAAGACCATTTACAATATCTGCGATTGTCCATACAGCAGAAACAGTCATGTACGGTCCGATAAATACGCAGGCAATGTAGATCCAGCGGTAAGTACGAACTACTTTTTTATTGTTTCCTGTAAGATAGTCAAGACATCTTTCGCTGTAGTAGTCCCATCCGAGAATAGTAGTGAATGCAAAGAATACAAGGCAGAGCATTAAGATAAAAGCGGATACCCTTCCAGGGAAAGGAAGTCCAACCTGAAATGCTCTTGTTGTAACAGCAACACCTTCAAGTCCCTTGTCCCAGCTTCCGGTGATGACAATGGAAAGACCAGTCATTGTACAAATGATGATAGTATCAATAACCGTACCAAGCATAGATACAAGTCCCTGTCTTACAGGTTCTGTAGTCTGTACAGCAGCAGCAGCGATTGGTGCACTTCCGATACCGGCCTCGTTAGAGAAAATACCGCGGGCAATACCTTTTTGCATAGCAAGCATCATAGCACCAAGAGCACCACCGGCAACCGCACGTATACCAAAAGCACTCTGAATGATTTCTACAACAGCGCCAGGAATAGCTTTATAGTTAAGGATTAAAATTACAACAGCGGCCATAATGTAAGCGGCAGCCATAAATGGAACAACAACCTGTGCTACAGCAGAAATTCTTCGAAGTCCTCCGATGATAACGAAAGCAACGAAAATAGTTAAAATGATTCCGGCAATGACTACTGTCCAGGAATATTCTCGTCCAAATAACTGTACGGTCCATGCATTGTTTGCATCAAAGAAATTATTTACCGCACTGGTAATACCATTGATCTGTGAGAAGGTACCAATACCTAAAAGACCTACCAGAACACCGAAAACAGCAAAGATTTTCGCAAGCCATTTCCAGTTTTCGCCCATACCTTTTTCTATGTAATAAAATGGTCCGCCGACAATATGTCCATCGTCTGCAACCGTTCTGTATTTGATGGCGAGAAGACATTCGGAGTACTTTGTAGCTGTACCAACAGTGGCAGCAACGATCATCCAGAAAAGTGCTCCCGGTCCACCAGCAACGATGGCCGTAGCAACACCAACGATGTTTCCGGTTCCGATCGTAGCGGAAAGAGCGGTACATAATGCTCCGAAACTGGAAATTTCTCCATGTTCTCCATCCGTTTCATTAGAGAACATATACTTAAAAGCGAGGATAAGTTTACGAACTTGAATACCTTTCAAACGGATTGTCAGAAAGATACCAGTTGCCAGAATCATGACGATTAACGGGACACCCCATACTAAATCGTCAATCTTTGTTAAGATTGTGTTGATTGTTCCAAACATATTACTTGTTTTGACAGACTATGCCTGATTGCATGAAAGGCATAATTCTATCTTTCCTTTCTTAATAGATTTTTCTGTGTGAAATACAATATGAATAACCATATTACAATTGATTCTCCTGAAAAATCATCTCGGAAAAGGGGAAACTGCCTTTGCAAAGTAAGAATCTACAGTTTTCTAAAGACACAAAAAGGACTGATACCCATCATCAGCCCTCAAAAGAGTTAAACATGCATATATAGTGCCCTGTCCTTTTGCCTGAGAGATTAGCAGATATACTGCCGTACACCTTCGGCGCTTTACATCGCGGTAAAGACTCTCCAGAGAGTAATGCTGTATTGTTATATAGCAAACAATACTAAAGTATCATAAAATGAAAAGTATTTCAATATGTTTTTTTAAAAATGCAAGAATATGCAGGTAAAATTGCAAAATATTCAAGTCGAGCAGCCGCGAGACTTGGCGCGTGATTCTGGTCAGCGTAAGCTGACATATTCTTTACAGAATCACTGCGCATCCTCGCGGAGCGTTTATCTCAGTCGGAGATTGGCCTCCCACTGAGACAAATTTGCTGTCACTCACTACCTGAAAGGGGTGGGAGTCTTCTCGACTGAGATAAAGTTTTTCTAATCGAGTGATGCAAGAGTAGAACTTGAGATAAAAGAATATTGTTGTTATAATAATGTTATTATAATGTAGAAAGTGAAAATTAAAGGAGACATTTGACAGATGGAAGGACAGTTAAAAAAGAAGCTGATAAAGTATTTATTAGAAGATAAAGTCTGTAATCTTGTGACAGAAATTTTTTCAACAGAAGGAGAGAGTGTTCCGGCACCTAATACAGAAGTTTTTTTGCGAAGAAGTATTATAGAGCCGGCAGAACCTGGATTTTCTTATCAGCCGCTTCTTTTAAAAGAGGAGAATACACTGAGGTTTTTTGAGCCGATTGCGAAAGAAGAACGTCTGATCATTCTTGGAGGTGGCCACATTTCCAAGTATCTATGTGAGTTTGCCGCAAAAACAGGATTTGCTGTCTGGGTGATCGATGAGAGACAGGAATTTGCCAACGAAGAACGTTTTCCGGAGGCAAAGAATGTAATTTGTGGTGAGTTTAAAACTGTGCTTCCGGAATTACATATTAATAAAAATGATTATGTGGCAATTGTTACGAGAGGGCATAGTTGTGACGGGGACTGCCTTTATTATATTTTAACGCATGAAATGCCGGGATATCTTGGCATGATTGGTTCAAAAAGAAGAGTAAGTGCCCAGTTTACGATGTTTAAAGGCATGGGGATTTCAGAAGAAAAAATTGCCCAGGTTCACAATCCGATCGGGCTGCCGATTAAAGGGGTAACGCCGCCAGAAATTGCAGTATCGATTCTTGCAGAGCTTATTTTGACAAAAAGAACGAAAAAGACAGATGGAAAAGTGCAGACGGAATTAGATTATGAAGTGCTTTCAGAGTGGCTTTCACAAAGTCGTCCGTGCGCAATGGCAACAATATTAAAAGCACAGGGATCTTCGCCGAGAAAAGAAGGGGCAAAGATGCTGATTTTTGAAAATAAGTCTATTTTGGGAAGTGTTGGAGGTGGTCTGGCAGAAAGTAAGGTCATTGAAAAAGGATGTGAAATCATCGGAAGCGGAAAGGCTTTTCTATTTCATTTTGTCATGGATGCAGATGTAGCAGCCAGAGTTGGAATGGCATGTGGCGGTACATTTGACATATTGATTGAAGATGTTAAGTTTTGACCCCAACATTATAGCATATAAATATAAAAGAGGAAAAAAGAATGAAATTAATGAAAACACAGGATGCAGTAGGTCAGGTATTGTGTCATGATATTACACAGATTATAAAAGGAGTTACAAAAGACGCTGTTTTTCGGAAAGGACATGTGATTACGGAGGAGGATATTCCCGTATTACTCAGTGTTGGAAAGGATAACGTATATATTTGGGAAAAAGGCGAGAAGAAACTGCATGAGAATGAAGCAGCAGAAATTTTAAGAGAGATGTGTCAGGGAAAGTATATGCATCCGACACCGGTGAAAGAAGGAAAGATTGAGCTGGTGGCAGATATAGATGGGCTGCTGAAAGTAAACAGTGATAAAATCAAAAAAGTAAATAGTATGGGTGAGATGATGATTGCTTCCCGTCATGGAAATTTTGCGGTAAAAAAGGGAGACAAGCTTGCCGGAACAAGAATTATTCCGCTCGTGATTGAAAAAGAAAAGATGGAAAGTGCAAAGGCTGTCTGTGAAGGTCAGACCATTCTTTCGTTAAAACCGTTTGTCCATAAAAAAGTTGGAATTGTTACTACAGGAAATGAAGTATATTATCACAGGATCGAAGATACATTTACCCCTGTAATTAAAGAAAAACTGGCAGAATATGATACGGAAGTGATCGGACAGGTAATCTGTAATGACGATCATGAGAAGATTACAAAAGCAATTCTTTCTTTCATCGAAAAAGGAGCGGATCTGGTTCTTTGTACAGGTGGCATGAGTGTGGATCCTGATGATAAAACACCGCTTGCCATTAAAAATACCGGTGCCAAAATTGTTTCTTACGGAGCACCGGTACTGCCGGGCGCTATGTTTTTATTAAGTTATTATAATGAGAATATTCCAATTGTCGGCCTGCCGGGGTGTGTTATGTATGCAAAAAGAACGATTTTTGATCTGGCGCTTCCTCGAATGATGGCAGATGATAAAATAACAGCAGAAGAACTGGCAGAATTAGGAGAAGGAGGACTGTGCTTAAACTGTTCCGTCTGCACGTTCCCGAATTGCGGTTTTGGAAAATAAAAAAGAAATACGAAAAAATAAAAACAAAAATAGAAGAAAAATATAAGAAAGAAAACAGAAGGGAAAAAACATGGAGTATACGCATTTTGATCAAAATGGAAATGCAGTTATGGTAGATGTGAGCGATAAGATTGAAACAAAGAGAACCGCCGTTGCCAGAGGCTCGATCCGTATGAGCAGAGAATGTTACGAAAAAATAAAAAATCAGGATATGAAAAAAGGAGATGTTTTGGGAGTTGCCCGTATTGCCGGAATTATGGGGGCAAAGAAAACATCCGAATTGATTCCGTTATGTCATATTTTAAATCTTACTTCAGTAACAGTGGATTTTATTATGCAGGAAGAAAGCTGCAGCGTAACGGCAGTATGTGAGGCAAAAACTACAGGGAAAACCGGAGTAGAAATGGAAGCACTGACCGGAGTGCAGATTGCGCTTCTTACCATTTATGATATGTGTAAAGCTGTAGATAAAACGATGGAAATTTATGGTGTTTGTCTGTGCAGTAAATCGGGTGGTAAAAGTGGAGATGTCGTATACCGGCTGCCCGAAGGAGAATAGTAATGCGTTATCAGATTGAAAATGGAACAGTTTCTCTTGGAGGAAAGACAGTTCTTGATCATATTGATTTTTCTGTAAAAGGTTGGGAAAAAGTAGCGGTCGTTGGGCGAAATGGAGCAGGGAAAACGACACTTTTGCGTCTTATCAGTGGGGAATTATCTCTTGACAGAGATGATAAAAACTTTGGAAAAGGAATAAAGACCGATAGAGAACTTTCGATTGGGTTTTTGCATCAGCAAAGTTTTCAGGATGTAGAAAAAACGGTAGAGCAGGAAATCATATCTCTTATTAATGAAGAGGATATTTTTTCGAGAGAGCGGTATTATTTTGAAAAAGAATATGACCGGATATTTACTGGATTTGGATTTCAAAAAGAAGATAAAAAGAAAAAGATCAAACAGTTTTCCGGTGGAGAGCAGACAAAGTTAGCACTTATCAAACTTTTATTATCAAAACCGGATATTTTGTTGTTGGATGAACCGACAAATCATCTGGATATAGCATCTGTAGAATGGCTGGAAGAGTATCTGACTTCCTATGAGAAGGCAGTCATTATGGTTTCACATGATCGTTTTTTTGTTGATCGCACAACAGAAATTATTTATGAACTTGCCGATGGAAAGCTGACACGCTATGTTGGAAATTATACAGAATATAAAAGACAAAAAGAAAAGCAGCGGGAAGTGCAGCAAAAAAAATACGATGCACAGCAAAAAGAAATTGCGAGACTAAATGAACTGATTGAAAAGTTTAAACATAAGCCGAAAAAGGCATCCATGGCTCGCTCAAAGAAAAAAGTATTGGAACGGATGCAGCGGGTGGAAAGACCTGATAAAGAAGAGGCATATGTTTTTAAAGAAAAGTTAGAACCGATTACATTGGGAGCTAAAAATGTATTAGAAACAGAGCATTTAAAAATTGGATATACAATAGAACATCCGCTCAAAGAACTCACTTTGCGAATACGACGAGGACAAAAAATTGCTGTTCTTGGAGCGAATGGAGCGGGAAAGAGTACATTTTTCAAAACAATTATTGGAGAACTGTCCCCAATTTCAGGAAAATACGTGATTGGTAATGGAATTATGACGGGATATTTTGACCAGCATTCAGGAGAAATATCCTCGGAAAAAAGAGTAGAAGAATATTTTGGAGAATGTTTTCCTAAGTTGACAGAAAAAGAAAAACGTCAGGTTTTGGGAAAGTATTTATTTCGTTCACAAAAAGCAAATATGAAAATATCTGATTTATCCGGAGGGGAAAAAAGCAGGTTAGTATTAGCTGAAATTCTTGAAAGCCGTCCAAACTTTCTGGTGCTTGATGAACCGACAAATCATATGGACCTGCCGGCAAAAGAAACGATGGAATCTGCATTTGCAGCGTATACCGGTACGATGCTCTTTATTTCCCATGACAGATATTTTGTCAGTAAAATTGCGGATGCCCTTTTATTATTTGAAGAAGATGGTGTAAAGTATTATCCGTTTGGCTATGAACATTACCTTCATATGTTAAAGAAAAAAAGAGAGGGAACCCAGACATGGGCGGAGGTAGTAGAAGCAGAAAATACAGCGTTAGTAGAAGGACTTTTCGCTGTACCATCAAAAGAAAGGCATCAGACTGCAAGATTTAGTACAGAACAATCCTATACAGACTGGCAGCTGGCTCTTGCAAAAGAAGAGCTGGAAAAATATGAGATACAGCTTGAAAAACAGCAGGAAGAAATAGAATTCGCAGAGCAGACCGTTACTTTTGAAGAATATCAATCGGGTAATTGGAAAATAAAAAAAGAAGAATTGCAAAAACAGTTTGAAAAAATAGCAGAAGAATACCAGGAACAATGTCTGATATGGTATGAAAAATGGCAGGAATATGAAGAAGCTTTTCTTGACTATGTTTAAAAGAAGGAAAAAGTGAAAAGGAAAAAAGGAAAAAGAAAAAGTGAGTTTTACATAAAAAAGCTATATATCCTCTGTACGCTTTTGAAGCACAGAGGATATGTAGCTTTTTTGTTTTTTAAATTAAAAAATTTTTACTTTAGAGATCAGTATTTAACTTTTTTTGTGCTGTTGCTAACATCAGTTTGATTCGATTGATCTGGTTTACTTCACTTGCTCCCGGATCGTAATCAATTGCTACAATGTTAGATTCTGGATATTTACGGCGAAGTTCTTTGATAACTCCTTTACCAACAACGTGGTTTGGAAGACAGGCAAAAGGCTGGGTACAGACAATATTTGGTGCGCCCTGTTTGATAAGTTCAACCATTTCCCCGGTTAAGAACCATCCTTCTCCGGTCTGATTTCCGAGCGATACAATAGGTTTTGCGTATTCGGCAAGCTCTTTAATATGAGGTGGTGCAGTGAAACGTTCGCTTCGCTCTAATTCCTTTCGAAGGAAGCCTCGATAAGTCTCCAGTGCAGAAATTGCCATATTACATAACTTAGCAGCCTTAGCAGACTTTCCAAGGTACTCTGCCTTAAAATTACTGTTATAGAAAGAGTAGAACATAAAGTCTAATAAATCAGGCATTACTGCTTCTGCTCCTTCTTCCTCTAAAAGTTCTACCAGATGATTGTTTGCATCCGGAAGGAATTTTACGAGGATTTCTCCAACGATACCAACACGAGGTTTCTTTTCATCGGTAATTGGCAGTTTATCAAAGTCATGGATGATTCCACGAATATTTTTCTTAAATTCACCGTAACGTGCCTTTTCAAGAGATTTAATACAACGCTTCTTCCATACTTCATGTAAGTGGTTCGCAGAACCTTTTACCTTCTCATATGGGCGGACGCGGTAAAGAACACGCATAAATAAATCTCCGTAGATAACACCCTGGAGTGCGCGAACTAAGAGCGCAGGCGTAAACTTAAATCCTTCATTCTTTTCGATTCCCTGTACACTTAAACTGATAACTGGAATCTGACCGTAGCCATTCTTTTCTAATGCACGACGGATGAAGCCGATATAGTTCGTTGCCCGGCAGCCGCCTCCTGTCTGAGAGATAATAACTGCAGTTTTGTTGAGGTCATACTTACCGGAAGTTAAGGCAGTCATGATCTGGCCGACTACGATAAGAGATGGATAGCAGGCATCGTTATTTACATATTTTAAGCCGGTATCCACAGCCTGTTTTCCCATTTCCGGCAGAATTTCTACATGGTATCCGCAGTGGCGGAAGGCAGGAGTGAGCAGGTCAAAATGAATTGGAGACATCTGTGGGATCAGAATCGTGTAATCCTTCTTCATTTCTTTTGTAAACTCTACTTTTGTAATATTTGCCGGAACCGGATGTGGCTCAATGTGCTTACGATTTCTGATCTTTACCGCAGCAATCAGAGAACGGATACGGATTCTGGCAGCACCTAAGTTGTTAACCTCATCAATCTTAAGGACAGTGTAAATACGTCCGGAATTGGTCATAATATCATTTACCTGATCCGTTGTTACGGCATCAAGACCACAGCCGAAAGAGTTAAGCTGGATAACTTCAAGCTGTTTATTCTTCTTTGCATAGTTTGCAGCGGCATATAGACGGGAATGATACATCCACTGGTCAGATACGATTAACGGACGTTCTACATGACCTAAATGGCAGATAGAATCTTCACTTAATACGGCGATGCCGAAAGAGTTGATCAGTTCCGGAATACCATGATTAATTTCCGGGTCGATATGGTATGGACGGCCACAGAGGACGATACCCATTTTACCGGTTTCAGCAAGGTATGCAAGAGTTTCTTCTCCCTTTGCCTGTACATCTTTTCTTACTTGTGCGGCTTCTTTATATGCTTCCTCAACGGCATGGCTGATTTCTTCTTTTGTCACATCAAAATGTTTCGATAATTCATCGTACAAACGTACTTTTAAAGCTTCTTCATTATCAAGTGCCAGGAATGGATTCATAAAGAGAACATCCGGATCACGAAGTTCTTCCATGTTATTTTTAATGTTTTCTGCATAAGAAGTTACAATAGGGCAGTTATAGTGGTTGTTAGAGCCCTCCATTTGATTCTCTTCATAAGGAACACAAGGATAAAAAATAGTTTGAATTCCCTTTTGCAGTAGCCACATAACATGTCCATGCGCAATCTTGGCAGGGTAACATTCAGACTCACTAGGAATGGATTCAATACCAAGCTCGTAAATCTTTCTGGATGACTTTGGAGAAAGCATAACCCGGAAAGAAAGATTTGTGAAAAATGTATGCCAGAATGGATAATTCTCATACATGTTCAATACTCTTGGAATACCGATCACACCACGCTTTGCCTCGTCTGGTTTTAAAGATTTATATCCGAAAATACGTTTATATTTATATTCATAAAGGTTTGGTACATGTTCATGATTTTTCTCAAGACCAAGACCACGTTCACAACGATTGCCGGAAATGAATTGACGGTCGTTGTTAAACTTATTAATAGTAAGAATACAGTGGTTGTTACATCCCTGGCAGCGGCTCATGGAAGTAGTGTATTCAAGATGGATGATCTCATCAATAGAGAGCATCTTTGTATCACCCGTTTCATCTTCTCGCTCTCTTGCGATTAAAGCAGCACCAAAAGCGCCCATGATACCGGCAATATCCGGACGAACAGCATGACAGCCGGATATACGCTCAAAACTACGAAGAACCGCATCATTATAGAACGTACCACCCTGTACTACGATTTTTTTACCAAGCTGTTTTGGATCCGTAAGCTTAATTACTTTTAATAAAGCGTTACGGATAACGGAATAAGCAAGACCGGCAGAAATATCACCAACGCTTGCCCCTTCTTTCTGTGCCTGTTTTACTTTGGAATTCATAAACACAGTACAGCGTGAACCTAAGTCAATTGGAGACGGAGCAAACAAAGCAACCTTGGCAAAATCAGCAACAGAATAATTTAAGGACTTCGCAAAAGTTTCAATGAAAGAACCGCATCCGGAAGAGCAGGCCTCGTTTAAGAGAACATTATCCACAGCGTGATTGCGGATCTTAATACATTTCATATCCTGACCGCCGATATCTAAGATGCAGTCTACATCCGGTTCAAAGAAAGCAGCGGCATAATAGTGTGCCATCGTTTCTACTTCTCCATGATCAAGCTGTAATGCGGCTTTAATCAATGCCTCACCGTAACCGGTAGAACAGGAACCGGAAATCTTAGCAGAAGGAGGAAGAAGTTCTTTTAATTCCTTCATCGCACGAATTGTTGTGTTTAATGGACTTCCGTTGTTATTATCATAGAAACGGTATAAAAGAGAACCGTCCTCTCCGACTAAAGCAAGCTTTGTTGTTGTGGAACCGGCATCAATACCAAGATAGCATTTGCCGCTGTATGTAGCTAAATCCGCTTTTTTTACTTTGAACTGATTATGCTCTTTAATAAATGCATCATATTCCTGTTCATCTTTAAAAAGAGGCTCCATACGTTCAACTTCTACAGCAAGCTTTATGTCAGATTCAAATTCTTTTAAAAGCTCATCCATTGTAAAAAAGCATTCTTCCTTTGCATTAAGAGCAGCGCCCTTTGCAGCAAAAAGATGAGAATATGGTGGGTCTATAATATGTTCTTCATCTAGATTCAAAGTACGGATAAAAGCATTCTTTAATTCCGGCATAAAATGTAGAGGTCCGCCGAGAAATGCAACGTAACCTTTGATCGGCTTACCACAGGCAAGACCACTGATCGTCTGGTTTACTACTGCCTGAAAAATAGAAGCAGCAAGATTCTCTTTTGTAGCTCCTTCATTAATTAAAGGCTGAATATCAGACTTTGCGAAAACACCACAGCGGGCAGCAATCGGATAAAGCGTATCGTAATTACGGGCATATTCATTAAGACCGGTAGCATCTGTCTGTAAAAGACTGGCCATCTGGTCAATAAAAGAGCCGGTACCACCGGCACATACACCATTCATACGCTGTTCAATTCCGTTATTAAAATAAATAATCTTGGCGTCTTCACCGCCAAGTTCAATTGCAACATCTGTTTTTGGCTCATAGTCCTGCAATGCATTTGCCACACAGACTACTTCCTGACAAAACGGAATATGTAAATACTCTGAAATAGACATTCCACCAGAACCGGTTACCGTCGGATGAATTGTCAGATTCCCAAGTTTCGCTCTGGCTTCAGATAATAAAGTTTGTAATGTTCCTTTAATATTTGCAAAATGTCGTTTGTAATCTGAAAAAAGGATAGTATGGCTCTCATCAATGACGGTTACCTTAACTGTAGTAGAACCAATATCAATTCCTAATGCGTGTTTCATGATTAATCAATCATCTCCTTTAGTAAAATGTGTATTAATAATAAGGTAAGTAATTTTCCAAATATCCAAACTATTATAAACGAGTTGGACGTAAAATACAACAAATTTTGAAAAAAGATTCCGAGCGTACCTATTTGGGTATGGCGGGAACATCTTTTGTAACAGCATCATATTTTATAATTGAGGAAGTAAAAAGGAAGAGCATTTATGAGCGAAAAAGTGTATGTAAACATATGTGACAAGAGAAAATGTCCCGGTCCGGTATATGCGGTAAAAAAAGGAGATACGCTCTATTCTATTGCACAGAAATACCATTGCCGGGTACGAACGCTGCTTGATCTGAATCCTTTTGTAGATATATATAATTTACAGCCTGGCGAAGAAATCTGCGTGCCAGATTGCAGGGGACAGGGAAAAGTAGACTTCCGGCCGTATGTAGTAAAAGAAGGAGATACCTTAGGAGGTATTCTGAAAAATGTTTCGATGAGTTTTGAAGAACTGGCAAAAGTAAACCGGATTTTATATAACCTTATTGTACCCGCTGGAACGATTCTTTTGATACCGGGTAAAAAAGAGGAAAAATAACAGAAATGCGTTTGACAAAGTATTAGATATTTCTTATAATAAAATCAAACGGTTTCAGTCCTGTAAGAGTCCGCGAAACGGGCTCTTTCTTTCGTTTTGACAAGGTGAAAAGTATAAGATTAAGACTAAGATTAAGACCAAGATAAAGAAGCACCGGCTGGAATCTTATAAACTGTTGAAAGAGGGAAGTCTCATGATAAGAATTTTTAAAACGACCGATTCAGGGATTCGCAAGGTTGCAGTGGCAGAAGAAGGATGCTGGATAGCTCTTACCAACCCTACGTCAGAAGAATTAACTACGATAGCAGACCAGTTCAACATTGATGTTGACGACTTAAAAAGCCCCTTGGATGAAGAGGAACGTTCCCGTATACAGGTGGAGGAGAATTATACATTAATTATCCTGGATATTCCGACGATAGAAGAGCGTAAAGGCAGGGAATATTTTTATACGATACCATTTGGAATTATCTTTACCGATAAGTATATATTCACCGTCTGTCTTGTAGATTCACCGGTATTGACCGTATTTATGGATGGAAGAGTGAAGGATTTTTATACGTTTAAAAGAACTCGTTTTATTTATCAGATGCTTTATCGTAATGCAACGATGTTTCTGCAGTATCTGAAGATTATTGACAAGAAAAGCGATGAAGTGGAGAAGAAGCTTCATATTTCTCAGAGAAATCAGGAATTGATAGAGATGCTTGATCTTGAAAAGAGCCTTGTGTATTTTACAACATCTTTACGAGGTAATGAAGTTGTTCTTGAGAAGCTGATGCGTAACACATCGATTCCACGCTATGAAGATGACGAAGAATTGCTGGAAGATGTTATCATTGAAAATAAACAGGCAATAGAGATGGCAAAAATTTACAGTGATATTTTAAGTGGAACAATGGATGCCTTCGCTTCTGTTATATCTAATAACTTAAATATTGCGATGAAGTTTTTATCTGTTATCACGATCGTACTTACAGTGCCGACAATCGTTACAAGTGCGCTTGGCATGAACGTCAGCGGAATTCCTTTTGCAAACAACCCATATGGTTTCTGGATTGTTGTGGGAATCTCTTTATTGATGACTTTAGCTGCCGGGGCGATCATTGCAAAAAACAAACATTTTAAATAAACAGGATGCAGCCGGAATTTCCGGCTGCTGATGTTTATATCATAAAAAATATTAAAGGAGGCGTGCTATGAACTGGCTAGACAAGCTGGAACGTAAATTTGGAAGATATGCGATACGTAATCTGCCGCTGTATATTGTGATGCTTTATGCGATAGGAGCGGTGCTTAATATTATGACAAAGGGTTCTTATTACTATTATGTTGCATTGAACCCGTATATGATACTTCATGGACAGGTTTGGAGACTGCTTGGTTTCCTCATTGTACCACCGAATGCCAATATTATTTTTATTATATTTGTATTAATGTTTTATTACTCCATAGGGGAATCACTGGTGCAGGTGTGGGGAGCATTCCGTTTTAATATGTATATTTTCCTCGGAGTGATCGCAACAATTGCAGCATCCTTTGTTGTATATTTTATTTATCCGTCTACGATGATCTTTATGGATACATTCTATTTGAATCTGTCGATGTTTTTAGCATATGCAACGATTTTTCCGGAGATGCGGGTATACCTTTATGGAATTGTGCCGGTTAAAGTAAAGTGGCTGGCATGGGTGGATGTTGCACTCCTAGCATATAATTTTATGACTGGCAATATAGGATCTAAAGTTGCAATCGTAGTCAGTTTACTAAACTTTCTTTTGTTCTACATTTCTTCAAGGAATTATAAAAGAGTTTCGCCAAAAGAGATTCAAAGAAAGCGGGCATATCGTAAAGCATCTTCCGCGGTATTAAATAAGCCATATCGTCATAAATGTGCCGTATGTGGGAAGACAGAACTTGATGACCCTAATTTAGAATTTCGTTATTGTTCAAAGTGTAATGGGAATTATGAGTATTGTAATGAGCATTTATTTACACATACTCATGTAAAATAAAAAGTGACAGGAGGCGGTCTTATGGTGACTATATCGGAAAACATCATAATCGGTGAGACGATTTCCCATGATGCGAAAAGTATCTTGCGGGGAGTCCGCCATCCTTTTATATGGAAGAAAGGACTCTGGTATGGAATCACTACTTCCTGTAGTGGAGATACGATCATGTATGTTCTTTCGTCAAGAGAGATGCGGCAGAAGTTTTATCAAAATAACAATCTACGATTATTGGGAATAGCAGGTTCTATAAAAGAAGCGTACGAGATTGTGTTAAAACTTGTGCAGACAGGGTATAATAATGATTGTATCTACGAGATGAAGGAATATCTGGAGAAGTTTTAAAACAGGAGGGAAAATGTGCTGCATGTATTATTTATATTATTGAAAATACTTGGGATACTGCTCCTGTTGCTTGTCGGAGTTTTACTGCTCGTGCTGCTGGCACCTCTTCGGTATTCTTTTAAGTTAGAAAAAGAAGAGCAGGTTTCGCCAGAGTTTTCGGTAAGAGTTACCTGGCTGTGCTGGCTTTTTTATTTTAAGGCCAGCTACATAGAGAAGGCATTTGATTATCGAATAAGAATACTGGGGCATCAGATTGCCGGAAATCAAAAGGAATTTCTTGAAAGGCAAAAGAAAAAGGCAGAAAAAGCGCAGGAAAAACGTAGAAAAGAAAAAGAGAACAGGAAGGAGGAATCACAGAAGAAAGAAAAAGAACTGCCTGTTACAATATCGGAAGAGAAAGTCTCTGCAACAGAAAAACCGGAAGAAGATCTCCTGAAAGAAAAAGAGTCAGAAGGAAGTTACAGTGGGGAGAGCGTAAAGGATGCGGCTTCCAATAAGGAATTATCAACAGAAAAACAGGTAAAAGAAAAGACAGACAAATCATCAAAAAGAAAGGGTTCCTTTTTTAAAAAAGGGAAAGCGAGAATAAAAAGTTTAAAAGATGCAAAGTCTAATTTAGATCAATTTCCATGGAGAGAGTGGCTGGAGCTTGGAAAGGATATTGTGATCCGTTTCTTTAAGCATGTTCTTCCACAGAAACTCCGGGGAACGATTACTTTTGGATTTTCTGATCCGGCAGATACAGGATATGTGACCGGAATAGCTGCTGTGTTTTATCCAAAATATGGAGAGAGTTTTTCTTTATATCCGGATTTTGAACGCAAGGTGTTTGCGGCGCAGTGTGAAGGAAAGGGAAGAATTCGACTGGGATATATACTTGTTCTGGTTGTTTCTATATTAAGAGAAAAAAGTGTGAGAATAATGATTAAACGTATGATTTTAGATTAAACAGGAGGGTATACTATGGATAAGCAGAATTTTGATACAACAGTGAATTCTTTATTTGGTGGAATGGATCATGTATTATCATCAAAGACCGTTGTAGGAGAACCACAGGTGATTGGAGATACCATTATCCTTCCACTTGTAGACATTTCCTTTGGAATGGGCGCAGGAGCTTTTAATAAAGAAAAAGGAAACAGCGCAGGCGGAGGAATTGGTGGTAAGATGTCCCCTAGTGCTATTTTAGTTATCCATAACGGACAGACAAAGCTTGTGAATATCCGAGACCAGGATGCGATAACAAAGGTGCTTGATATGGTGCCGGATGCTGTGAATAAAGTGGTTTCCATTATTAAAGGCGATACGGCGGAGAATAAAGTAGATCCGGAAGTGGAAGCGGCTGTCAATAAGGCAGCACAGGCGGAGAGTTCCGTAGTAGATGTTATTGATTCCGAAAAAAAGTAAAGATTTTTAAAAGTTTTCCTTGCAATTTGTTTTGATTTCTGATAGTATAGACTCGTTGTAAGTCTGTCAGACTTAAGTATATTCGCGAGGAGGTGCTATCATGGCAAGATGCGCTATTTGTGACAAAGGTGCTCATTTCGGTATCAAAGTGAGTCATTCACATAGAAGATCAAACAAAATGTGGAAATCCAACATTAAGTCTGTAAGAGTGAAAGTGAACGGAGCTTCTAAGAAAATGTATGTTTGTACTTCTTGTTTAAGATCAGGTAAAGTAGAACGTGCGTAGTTTTACTGTCACTGAGGATGAAAGAAGACTCTAATCTTTGTCCTTACAGGAATGTATGCAGATATGAGTTAAGGGGGAATCAGTGATTCCCTCTTTTTTCTTTATATGTACTCTCGGAATCTTCTCATAAAAGCAAGAGCAGTGAAGGCTTCGAGAGTACATTTGTCAGACATGCTCACAGAACAGCAGATATCCTAACAGGGTACTGATAACCAGAAGAATAAATTTTACTGCGAAACCGGTGAGAAAGCAGCTTAGGAACAGACCGAAGGAAAAACAAAAAAGAGCGAACCCGCATAATTTTTTCATAAAACTCCCCCTTATGTTCCTTATAATACTATATGAGTATGCAGCAGTTTTGTTTCATCTTATATAATACAAAGTTAAGATGCAAAATTAAGATACGGAATGGGAGATAAACGCTCCGCGGGGATGCGCAGTGATTCTGTAAAGAATATGTCAGCTTATGCTGATCAGAATCACGCGCCAAGTCTCGCGGCTGCTCGACTTAAAATTTGTGGTTCCAATTTCACCGAAAAGAGGTTATACTATATAAAACGATAATAAACGGAGGGATAGTATATGAAAGGACAAATGCACACCGATTTAGGTCAGGTTATTATAGATGAAGAGGTTATTGCAACTTACGCCGGAATTAATGCATTAGAATGTTTTGGTATTGTTGGAATGGCATCCGTTAATGTAAAGGATGGTTTTGCCCAGCTCTTAAAGAGAGATAATGTAAGCAAAGGTGTTCATATTAAGGTGAATGATAATAAGATTTATATAGATTTTCATATTATTGTAGTATACGGTGTCTCTATTGCTACAGTTACAGAGAATTTAATCCAGAATGTAAAGTATCGTGTTGAGAAGTTTACCGGTATGAGTGTAGAGAAGATCAATATTTATGTAGAGGGAGTTCGTATTGTAGATTAAGTAGGAATCTGCGTTGAATTTTCTTTTTGTAAAATTTTGTAAAAGAATAAATACTAAGAATAAAAGAATTAATATAAGAATAATAGATAAAACAGGTAAATAAGGAGGAAATGTTGTGAACAGTCACACCATAGACGCAAAGTCTTTTCAGAAGTTGTTTTTAGCTGGTGCAAACCGCATCAATTCACGAAAAGATTATATTAATGAACTGAATGTATTTCCGGTTCCGGATGGAGATACCGGAACGAATATGTCACTGACAATTTTAGCGGCTGCCAAAGAAGTTGGAGCAGTTGAAGAACCGACAATGGCTACGATCTGTAAAGCAATCAGTAATGGTTCTCTTCGTGGGGCACGTGGTAACTCCGGTGTAATTCTTTCCCAGCTGTTTCGTGGCTTTACCAAGGCAGTTTCCAAGGCGGATTCTCTTGGGAAAGATGAGATTACAGCAGGATTTACAAGAGCGGTAGAGACAGCGTACAAGGCAGTTATGAAGCCAAAAGAAGGAACGATTCTTACTGTTGCAAAAGGAATGGCAGATAAGGCAGAAGAATTAGTGGATGAAGATATGGATGTGATCGAATTCTGCGAGGCAATCGTAGCATACGGTTACGAAGTCCTTTCGAAAACGCCGGATATGCTTCCTGTATTAAAAGAAGCGGGCGTAGTAGACTCCGGTGGACAGGGCCTTATGGAAGTGTTACAGGGAATTGTAGATGCACTTACCGGTAAGGTGACAGAGATTGAAGTTCCGGCAGAAGCAGCGTCTATGTCCTCTGCAGTTATTAGCGCACCAAAGGCAGATATTTCCACAGCAGATATCAAGTTTGGTTACTGTACAGAATTTATCATTTTATTAGATAAGCCACTTACAAAGGAAGACGAGAAGGGACTGAAGAAGTTTTTCCTTTCTATCGGTGATTCTTTAGTATTAGTTGCAGATGAAGAGATCTGTAAAGTGCATGTACACACAAATCATCCGGGTCAGGCATTTGAAAAGGCATTAACATTTGGTGCTCTTTCTAATATGAAGATTGATAATATGCGTCTGGAACATCAGGAGAAGCTGATTAAAGATGCTGAGAATGAGGCGGCCCGCCAGAGACAGCAGGAAGCGGAAGAAGAAAAGCTTACCGCACAGGAAGCTGCAAAGGCACAGCCTGCAAAAGAAGTAGGATTTATCGCAGTTTCTGCTGGGGAAGGCCTTACAGATATCTTCAAAGGTCTTGGTGTGGATTACCTTATTGAAGGTGGACAGACTATGAACCCTAGTACAGAAGATATGCTGAATGCAATCGATCAGGTGAATGCAAAGAATATTTTTATTCTTCCAAATAATAAGAATATTATCCTTGCAGCAGAGCAGGCAAGAGATTTAACAGAAGATAAGAAGATTGTTGTTCTTCCTACAAAGACCATTCCTCAGGGAATTTCAGCGATGATCGGATATATGCCGGAGGCATCTGTTGATGAGAATGCAGAGAACATGAAAGATGCTTACCAGGATATAGCAAGCGGTCAGGTTACTTATGCTGTAAGAGACACATCAATTGATGGAAAAGAGATTCATAATGGCGACATCATGGGAATTAATGATGGCGGAATCGCAGCCGTAGGAAAGGATCTGATGGAAACAACGATTGACTTACTTTCCACTATGGTGGATGAAGATTCAGAGCTGATCTGTCTTTATTATGGAGCAGATGTATCTAAGCAGGATGCAGACGCACTTTCTGATGAAATCGAAGAAAAGTTCCCGGAATGTGAAGTAGAAGTAAACTTTGGCGGTCAGCCGATTTATTATTATATGATTTCTGTAGAATAAGCATAGCATTACAACAGCGATTTCGTGAATAAGACATGGAATCGCTGTTGTTTTTGAATAAGTAAGAAAGCAGGAAGGTTACAAATGCAGATGGATGAATTTTGCTATTTGACTTTCCTGCTTTTTCATTAAAAAAAGAAATTCTTGAATCCGAGAGTACATGAATTTGATAAGGAGGAGCCGGGATGGGAATACCCGTAAGAGAAATAAAAGGGATTGGAGAAAAGACAGAAAAACTGCTTGCAAGACTTGAGATTGAGACAGTGGATCAGTTAGTGCATCATTATCCGCGCTGTTATACAACGTATCCTGAGCCGATCGCGATATCTGATATAAAGACAGGACAAAGATGTTCTGTTGAGGCGGAAATCTCTTCCCCGATTCATTTGAAAACAGTGCGTAAATTAAAACTTTGTACAGGGCTTATTGCCGATGTCAGCGGACAGCTTTTTGTACGATGGTTTAATATGCCCTATCTGCGAAATACATTAAAGCAGGGAGAACGGTGGATTTTTACAGGGACTCCAATCTACAAGGACGGTCGCCTTATGTTTGAGCAGCCGGAATATTGTAAAAAAGAAAAATATATACAGCTAATGGAAACATTTCAACCGATATATCCGCTTACAACTGGGCTTTCCAATAAGACAGTGCAAAAAGCACAAGCAGCAGCATTTGAAATGTACAGAGAGGAAGAATATCTTCCAGAGTCTGTTCGGAAGTATTATGATCTTGAACCGGTAGATAAGGCGCTGAAAGAAGTCCATTTTCCTACAGGAACAGAACATCTGATGGAAGCGAAGAAAAGAATTATTTTTGATGAATTCTTTCGCTTTTTCAGTGCGTTAGAACTTGTAAAAGACAGGGAAGAGCAAGCACTCAATCATTATATTATCCCTATGGAAGAACCGGTGAAAAGATTTATAGAAAGCCTGCCATATCCGCTCACCGGAGCACAGAAAAAAGTATTGAGTGAAATACGTCAGGATTTTTCCGGAACGATGGCAATGAACCGTCTTTTACAGGGAGATGTTGGTTCTGGAAAGACAATCGTGGCTATGACGGCAATGTATGCAGCAGTACTTTCCGGTTATCAGGCGGCGCTGATGGCTCCGACAGAAGTACTGGCACAGCAGCATTATCAGAACTTTAGGAATCTTTTGTCACCGCTTGGGATTTCTATTGCGCTGCTTACTGGTTCTACAAAAGGCAGAGAAAAAAGAGAAATAAAAGAAAAATGTGCTTCCGGTGAGATTCAGATTTTAATTGGAACACACGCAGTGATTCAGGACGATGTACTATTTGATAATCTTGCATTCATTGTCACAGATGAACAGCACCGTTTTGGTGTCAAGCAAAGAGATGCATTTATGAAAAAGGGAAGAGATCCGCATGTTCTTGTCATGAGCGCAACGCCGATCCCGCGTACTTTGGGAATTATTCTATATCGGGATTTAGATGTTAGTATTATGAACGAAATGCCGGCATCAAGGCTGCCAATTAAAAATTCTGTCGTGGGAACATCCTATCGACCGGCGGCATGGGAATTTATCAGAAAACAAGTGGCACTTGGGCATCAGGCCTATGTCATTTGTCCTATGATTGAAGAAAGTGAAAAAATGGACCTTGAAAATGTGGAAGAGTATGCACGTATGCTTTCGCAGGCACTACCTCCTTCCATTACGGTTGCCGCTCTAAACGGTCATATGCGATCAGCGGAAAAGAATGAGATTATGGAACGTTTCTCGAAAAATGAAATTCAGGTATTGGTTTCAACTACCGTAGTAGAGGTAGGGGTTGACGTTCCGAATGCAACGGTGATGGTGATCGAGAATGCAGAGCGCTTTGGCCTTGCACAGCTCCATCAGCTTCGTGGGCGGGTAGGAAGAGGAAAAGCACAGTCATACTGCGTATTTATTTCTGGTTCAGAAAAAGAAGAGGCAATGGAAAGACTTTCGATTATCGGCCATTCAAATGATGGGTTTGAAATTGCTAACGAGGATTTAAAACTTCGTGGTCCCGGAGAATTTTTTGGTGTCAAGCAAAGCGGAACGATGAACTTTGCTCTAGGAGACATTTATTCCAATGCAGATATTTTAAAAATGGCATCGGAATCGGTAGATTATCTGAAAAAAGAAGGCTATAATTTTCAGAAACTACACCAATACTCGCTGGAGAAAAATTTGAATTTTGCAAAGAATATTTAAACTTGAAAATCAGCCACAAAAGCAAGGGAGGGAAAGACTCCGAGAGTAGATAAAAGAATGGGGGAGGAATTATACTTATGAAAAGAAATCCAAATTTAAATTATGCCTGTCTTCCAATGGAAAATGCATATAATGTAAGGGAGCTGGGAGGCTATGCGACAAAAAAAGGATCGGTTACAAACCACCATCAATTTCTTCGCAGTGAGAATCTTACAGATATTACGGAAGAAGATAAAACATTTCTGATAGAATATGGCCTGTCAGCAATTATTGACTTACGAAGCAGAGAAGAGGCGCTTATTTACCCAAATCCATTTCGGGGGAATGAGGCAGTAAACTATATGAATTGCCCATTGATCACAGAGGATGTACTGGATTTAAGGGCAGTAAAGGAAAAAGGATTCGACCCCGGAGTTTTTTATATAAAGCTGGTAGAATATAAAGAAATGATCTGCAGGATTTTTCATTTTATTTTAGATAACCTGGACGGATGTATTTTATTTCATTGTCAGGCGGGAAAAGACAGAACCGGAGTACTTGCAATGATTCTTATGGGACTTGCCGGAGTATCAAAAGAAGATATTATTGCAAATTATGAAGTGACACATACCTATCTGAAAGAAAATGTAAAGCTTCGTCTTGATGATGGACTTGAAGAACTTGAGTTTTCCAGACCGGAATGGATTGAAAATGCATATGATCATATTCTAGAACATTATGGTTCTTTTAAAGTTTATCTTATGGCAGCGGGACTTACGAAAAAGGAAATCAAGAAAGTCCGGAAAAAATTAGGTAATTAAGCATAAAATACCCATCGCTTGGTATGAGTGAAAAGGTTTACCTCAGTCGAGAAGACTCCCACCTCTTTCAGGTGGTGAGTGACTGCTCGACTTGAATGCCCTTGAAAAAGGACAGAAGATATTATACAATAAATACAATTATAACAAGAAAAAGGATGGACAGAAGATATTATGAGAGTTATCGCAGGTTCAGCACGCCATTTAAAGTTAAAGACGATTGAAGGAATGGGCACTCGGCCGACAACAGATCGAATCAAAGAAACTTTATTTAATATGCTGTCTTTTTATGTGGAAGACAGTCGGTTTCTTGATTTATTTAGCGGAAGTGGCGGGATTGGAATAGAAGCATTGAGCAGAGGAGCTAAGCAGGCGGTTTTTGTGGAACAGAACAAAAAAGCTGTAGCTTGTATTAAAGAGAATCTTACGCATACACATCTTAGCGATAAGGCGGTTGTGATGTCTAAAGATGTTATGACAGCACTGCGCTTATTAGATGATGAAAAGCAGACATTTGACTATATATTTATGGACCCTCCCTATGGGAAGCTTTTAGAAAAAGAAGCAGTACTTTACCTTGATGATTCTTCACTTTGTGATGAAGATACCACCATTATCATTGAGTCAGATCTGGATACAGATTTTTCATGGGTAATGGATACCGGTTTTTGGATTACGAGAGAAAAGATTTATAAGACGAATAAACATATTTTTCTTCAGAAAAAATAAGAAAGAGAATCGAAGGAAACACGAAAAGAAATAATAAAAGAAAGAATAAAAGAAGAGGACAGATAAAGTTATGGCAACAGCAGTTTACCCAGGAAGTTTTGATCCGATCACCCTGGGACATTTAGACATTATAAAGCGTACAGCAGCAGTTTTTGATAAAGTAATTATCGGAGTGTTAATTAATAAGTCAAAGCAGCCTTTATTTTCTATAGAAGAGAGGGTTGATCTGATAAAAGAAGTAACAAGAGATATTCCGAATGTGGAGATCTTATCTTTTAATGGACTTCTGATAGATTTTAGTGATAGAATGAAAGCAGATGTTATTGTCAGAGGAATCCGGGCAGTATCAGACTTTGAGTATGAACTAATGATGGCACAGACGAACAAGCAGTTAAAAGCAAATATAGAAACCATGTTTTTTGCTACCAGTGCAGAATATTCTTTTGTCAGTTCGAGTATGATAAGAGAACTGGCAGCTTTCGGTGGTGATATTACACAGTTTGTTCCGGAAGAGGTCAGCAAGAGAGTGTATGAGAAGTTTAAACAGGTTTAATGTATTGGTATTTTGATATTAAGGTGGACCTATCGTGATATCAGGTGCATAAAGCATAGTTATGGGAGGATATTAGAATGGCGGATATGGATAGCGCAAAGTTACTTGAAGAAATTGAAATATACATAGATAATTGTAAAACAGCAGGTGTGTTAAGTAGCGGAAATATGATCAAGGTGAATCGTGAAGAGCTGATCGCAATGCTTGAAGAAGTGAGAATGCGTCTGCCAAAGGAAATCGCAGAGAGTAAGCGCATCGTTAAGACAAAGGACAGCATTATTGCAGATGCAAGAGCAAAAGCACAGCGAATCATGCAGGATGCGGCAAAAGAAGCCGGTGTGATGATTGATGATCAGGAAATCGTTTCCATGGCAAATATGCGGGCGGACTCCATCGTATCAGAAGCACAGAAAGAAGCCGATGAATTAAACGGCAGAGCAAGAGAGGCAGCAAGAGAAGTGCAGACAGGAGCCTTAAAGTATACACAGAATATGTTAGAAGGTCTGGAGTATATGTACAGTACGATCATTAAAGAGGAAAAAGAGTACTTTAATTCTGTACTTGAAAAGTTAAAAGAAGGACATAAGCAGATCGTTGCCGATAAACAGGAAATCGATATGCAGTTAAATGCCGGTATACGTACAGGAAGACGAAAAGAAGACTTTGAAAAGAAAGAAGAACCGGCAGAAGAATAAGATCACAAGCAGGTTATCCTGTGTGGTTTAGCGGAATCTGTAATAAAATAGTATCAGATCAGAATAGAACATAGCAGGCCGGAAGAAAGAGCAGTTACTATTTTTATTGCTACATATTTTTTCAAAGACAGATCGGTATCTGCGATCACTGTCTGTACCTGCGCCATAGTACATAGCCCTCCAAAAGAGGCGGCCATTGCACTGAGGACATACATTGCTTTTAAAGAATATATGTCACTTACAGCTAAAAGGTGGATTCCTGTCGTGATTTCAAGATTAGCTAAAAGAAAAGTACAGATAGGCGTACGAAACAGAGAAAGACTCATAAGCATTCCAGAAAGAATCGAAAAGATCATTATGTAAATACCGATAATGCTGATAATTTCTATCGAAGGAAGCCAGACATCATCAGACAAAGAAGCTTTTTTAGAGCCAAAACACTTCCTTGGTGAGAGGCTGTTTTTTGCTAAGGTTTGAATCGTTTGTTTTTTTCTGTGATTATTTTGATACCTGTCAAAACACTGCATCCCCACATAACATAGAAAAACAGGAAGATAGAGTGACAAAAAGTAACAAAGCCATGCCCGCCCCTGCAGGTTGATCTGTGAGCGGAGATACCCCATTATAAACATAGGGTTTAGAAAAGAAGCAAGCGGGAGCAGACATTCCGCTTGCTTTTTGCTTAAAGTTTTATTCTGGTAGTAATAAGAGATAAAGATTGCCCCAATTGGGAATCCGGAACATAAACCAAGCAGGAAAACAGGCAGGGATATGGCAATACCGGTACTGTCAGAAAAGATTTTTTGTGCCTGTCGGAAAAATAATTCCGGTATTTTGTATCGAATCCAGAATTTCGATAAGATAATAAAAGGCAGAAGCAGAGGAAGCACATTAGAAGCCCAGACAGAAATCCCGTCTTTTGCATAACTTGATACAAGAGAATATTGTGCCAGCATCGCTATAAAGAAGAGAAAACAGAGCATTTGAACAAAGCGAAAGCAGAGTTTTTTCAACGCATTTCTCCGAAATGTTGTTATGCTAAAATATATGCGGAATATGTGAAAATATTTCTTGACAAAGAAAAAGTAAATGTGTATAATACCAAGAGTATGAGAAAAGAGAGGTTGCGATATTATGAAGATAAATATATCGGAAATCTTATCTAATCCATCTGTTATCAAGAATTTTAAAGTTGAACCTGATTTTGAGAAGCTTAAGCTTCGCAGAAGCAGTTATCGGGTATCCTATAAGGAGCCTTTTCTTTTGACTGTCTCCAAGGTCGAGGATAAACTTCATGTTACAGGTGAGACGACGATTCGATTGATAATACCATGTGATCGATGTTTGGAGGATGTGGAGAATACATTCCATATCACGATTGATCGCAGTGTTAATCCCAATACAGAGTCAGATGGCATTGAAGACGTGGATGAACTTAGTTTCATAGACGGATATATGTTGGATGTAGACAAGCTCATTATAGATGAGATTGTGGTTGCACTCCCTACCAAAGTTCTTTGTAAGGAAGATTGTAAAGGATTGTGCAGCGTCTGCGGTACCAACTTAAACTATCACAGTTGTGATTGTCATAAGGAGAGTCTGGACCCGCGGATGGCGGCTATTCAGGATATCTTCCGCGACTTTAATCGTTAGATATTAAAGTATTGAATACTGCATAAGAAATATATCCGAACGTCACAAAAAGAAGTAATTACAAGAGGAGGTGTGACCATGTCAATTTGTCCAAAGAATAAATCTTCTAAAGGAAGAAGAGACCGCCGTAGAGCAAACTGGAAGATGACTGCTCCTACATTAGTAAAATGTAGCAAGTGTGGTGCATTAACTATGCCACATAGAGTATGCAAAGCATGCGGATCTTACAATAAAAAAGAAATCGTTTCTGTTGACTAATTGTTGACGAACAATAAGCTGTGAAGCGGTTTTAAAAAGGCAATATTGCATGATAGATAGGGATATTAAGTTATCCCTATTTTTTTGTTTAAAAAAACAAAAAGGTTCTTGCGAAAACTTCAGAGAAGATTCTAAAGGTTTAATTTTGTATAAGAAAGAATATCCAATTGAAATAGGTAAGATTATGTGAGACAAGTATGAAAAAGGATTCATACGTTCAAAAAATGATTTTGAGGAGACATTAAAAAATGTGTTATCTGATTGCGAAAGATAGGGAATCTCATGGTTGTCTTGCTTTTAAGACAACACATGGTAAGCATCTTGTAGAACTAAAACGAAAATTGAATAGAGCGGTAGGTTATAAAGGAGTACAACTTGTTACGATTAGCAGGCCAACAGCTTATGGAGAATACGCTCCATATCAATTTGTTGATACAGAACAGGAATTTGAAAAAAACGTTAAAGCGTTGCGCCCGTAGAATTCTTTTAGTAAATTGCAAAAAAAGTTATCCATCTTGTCACAATATTTAAAATTCAATCCCGGCGGGCATTACAGCCTGCTGGGATTTTTGCTTTGTAACGATAGAAGAGCTGGGGTATCAATTTTGAAAAACAAAACCATCATGATAAAAAAATAACAATATATCAAAAAGAGAGAGCGCATCGGGAAAGAAAAATACAAAAAAAGTACAGTATACAACGTTTTTTAAGAAAAATAAAATTTATTCAAAAAAAGCTTGACTCATATATACTGTTGTGATATTATGATATCCGTTGCACATGAGAAACCCATTTTTCTTAGGAAAATGGAAAGAATCTTAAAAGAAAGTTAAAAAACTTCTTGACAGATTAAAGGTTGTGTGATAGAATATAAAAGTTCACATTTGATAGAGAGAACGGGCTTCTTAAAAAGAAGAAAAAGTTTTTAAAAAAGTTCTTGACAAGAACTTGGAGATGTGATAATATAATTAAGCGTTTTCGAAAGAAAACACAAAACCTTGATAACTGAATAACAAAACAACCTTGAACGTCGATTCAAAATTTCATTCGGGTTTTCCTGAGAGTGATGTCTGCAGGAAAGTCCATGGAACAGAACGAAAGTTCAAAACCTAAATAAACAGTAAAGACAGGAAAAGAACCAGTGGTTCTGGACCTCGATCTGACATCTTAAACACTTTATTTGAGAGTTTGATCCTGGCTCAGGATGAACGCTGGCGGCGTGCCTAACACATGCAAGTCGAACGAAGCACCTTTTAAGATTCTTCGGATGATTGATCGGTGACTGAGTGGCGGACGGGTGAGTAACGCGTGGGTAACCTGCCCTGTACAGGGGGATAACAGTTGGAAACGGCTGCTAATACCGCATAAGCGCACGAGAGGACATCCTCTTGTGTGAAAAACTCCGGTGGTACAGGATGGGCCCGCGTCTGATTAGCTGGTTGGCAGGGTAACGGCCTACCAAGGCGACGATCAGTAGCCGGTCTGAGAGGATGAACGGCCACATTGGAACTGAGACACGGTCCAAACTCCTACGGGAGGCAGCAGTGGGGAATATTGCACAATGGGGGAAACCCTGATGCAGCAACGCCGCGTGAGTGAAGAAGTATTTCGGTATGTAAAGCTCTATCAGCAGGGAAGATAATGACGGTACCTGACTAAGAAGCTCCGGCTAAATACGTGCCAGCAGCCGCGGTAATACGTATGGAGCAAGCGTTATCCGGATTTACTGGGTGTAAAGGGTGCGTAGGTGGCAGTGCAAGTCAGATGTGAAAGGCCGGGGCTCAACCCCGGAGCTGCATTTGAAACTGCATAGCTAGAGTACAGGAGAGGCAGGCGGAATTCCTAGTGTAGCGGTGAAATGCGTAGATATTAGGAGGAACACCAGTGGCGAAGGCGGCCTGCTGGACTGTTACTGACACTGAGGCACGAAAGCGTGGGGAGCAAACAGGATTAGATACCCTGGTAGTCCACGCCGTAAACGATGAATACTAGGTGTCGGGGCCGTATAGGCTTCGGTGCCGTCGCAAACGCAGTAAGTATTCCACCTGGGGAGTACGTTCGCAAGAATGAAACTCAAAGGAATTGACGGGGACCCGCACAAGCGGTGGAGCATGTGGTTTAATTCGAAGCAACGCGAAGAACCTTACCAGGTCTTGACATCCTTCTGACCACTCCGTAATGGGAGTCTTCCTTCGGGACAGAAGAGACAGGTGGTGCATGGTTGTCGTCAGCTCGTGTCGTGAGATGTTGGGTTAAGTCCCGCAACGAGCGCAACCCCTATCTTCAGTAGCCAGCAGGTAAGGCTGGGCACTCTGGAGAGACTGCCAGGGATAACCTGGAGGAAGGTGGGGACGACGTCAAATCATCATGCCCCTTATGATCTGGGCGACACACGTGCTACAATGGCGGTCACAAAGTGAGGCAAACCTGCGAGGGGGAGCAAACCACAAAAAGGCCGTCCCAGTTCGGACTGTAGTCTGCAACCCGACTACACGAAGCTGGAATCGCTAGTAATCGCGAATCAGAATGTCGCGGTGAATACGTTCCCGGGTCTTGTACACACCGCCCGTCACACCATGGGAGTCGGAAATGCCCGAAGCCAGTGACCCAACCATATGGAGGGAGCTGTCGAAGGTGGAGCCGGTAACTGGGGTGAAGTCGTAACAAGGTAGCCGTATCGGAAGGTGCGGCTGGATCACCTCCTTTCTAAGGAAGACAAGTAGAGAGTTGTTTTGTTATTTGGTTATCAAGTGAGCCATGCAGATACGACTGCAGGAGAGATGCCCCATGTTTACATGGAAGGCGGCTCGGAAGCAGGAGTGGATATAGGGTGAATGCCCTTCATCGAGAGGAAGCATCAGCGGACTCGAGACAGGCATGGCGGACATAATGATAGCTAACCCTTCCGGGTGGCGATGCGCTCAGGGGACACACCCGTTCCCATCCCGAACACGATGGTTAAGACCTGAGCGGCCGATGGTACTATGCTGGAGACGGCATGGGAGAGCAGGTGGCTGCCCGGTTCCTTAAAAAATCTTTTAGTTGATTTTGAGGGAACCAAGCAGGTGTGGCAATACGGAAGTGGAAGATGTACCTTGAAAACTGCACACAGAGAAGTTTTTCTTTAAAAGAAAAGCGACATCAGATTTCTATGATAAGAAAGAATTGAGACTAAATCAATTCTCCCAATAGCAAGTCGAAAGACAAAACATGAGTTTTAACTCATACGCCGAATGTTCTCTACGCTAGGAAGAACAGGAGGCAGCCATTTCTTAGGAAATGGACATACAAAGGTCAAGCGAAGAAGGGCGCAGGGCGGATGCCTTGGCACTGAGAGCCGATGAAAGACGTGATAAGCTGCGATAAGCTTCGGGGAGGAGCAAATATCCTTTGATCCGGAGATCTCTGAATGGGGAAACCCGGCTGTATGGACTACAGTCATCCATAAGTGAATCCATAGCTTATGGAGGGGAACCCGGGGAACTGAAACATCTAAGTACCCGGAGGAAGAGAAAGAAACATCGATTCCGTAAGTAGCGGCGAGCGAACGCGGAAGAGCCCAAACCGTGATGCGTGCATCGCGGGGTTCGGACTGCAGAAGGGATTCAGTAATGACAGGAGAACGGCTTTGGAACAGCCGGCCGGAGAAGGTGAGAGCCCCGTATCCAAAGTCAGAGCTGACCTGGCAGGATCCAGAGTACCACGGGACACGGGAAACCCTGTGGGAACGAGCGGAGACCACTCCGTAAGGCTAAATACTACTCAGTGACCGATAGCGTATAGTACTGTGAAGGAAAGGTGAAAAGAACCCCGGGAGGGGAGTGAAAGAGAACCTGAAACCCTGTGTCTACAAGCTGTGGAAGTACTTCTTAGGTACGACCGCGTACTTTTTGTAGAACGGTCCGGCGAGCTGCGGGTACTGGCAAGGTTAAGTACTTAAGGTACGGAGCCGTAGGGAAACCAAGTCTTAATAGGGCGAGTTTAGTCAGTACGTGCAGGCCCGAAACCGGGTGACCTATCCATGTCCAGGTTGAAGCCGCCGTAAAAGGCGATGGAGGACCGAACCCACATCCGTTGAAAAGGGTGGGGATGAGGTGTGGATAGCGGAGAAATTCCAATCGAACCCGGAGATAGCTGGTTCTCCTCGAAATAGCTTTAGGGCTAGCCTCATACAAGTCTGCTGGAGGTAGAGCACTGAATTTCCGCGGGGGCGTCAAAGCCTACCAAAGAATATCAAACTCCGAATGCCGGACAGATGGTGTATGGGAGTCAGACTGTACGAGATAAGTTGGACAGTCAAAAGGGAAAGAGCCCAGACCGCCGGCTAAGGTCCCAAAGTGGGTGTTAAGTGGAAAAGGATGTGGGATCTCTAAGACAACCAGGATGTTGGCTCAGAAGCAGCCATTCATTAAAAGAGTGCGTAACAGCTCACTGGTCGAGAGGTCCTGCGCCGAAAATGTCCGGGGCTGAAACACCACACCGAAGCCGCGGAACTCGTAAGAGTTGGTAGAGGAGCATTCTTAGGGGAGGGAAGCATTACCGGAAGGGGATGTGGACTGCTAAGAAGAGAGAATGCCGGAATGAGTAGCGAGAGCAAGGTGGGAATCCTTGCGGCCGAATATCCAAGGTTTCCAGAGTAAAGCTGATCTGCTCTGGGTAAGTCGGGGCCTAAGGAGAGGCAGAGATGCGTATCCGATGGACAGCAGGTAAAAGATTCCTGCACCCCTTGTTATCAGAACTGCGGGGACACGGGAAGGGAAGCAGAGCCGGGAATGGAAAGCCCGGTGCAAGCGAAGTAGTCGCAGGATTGGAAAATCCGTCCTGCATGAGACGAAGGCGTGATGCGGAGCGAAACAAAGTAGCGAAGCTGCGGCCCCTTCCTGTCGAGAAAAGCCGCTATCGTGTAGCAAGGGCCCGTACCGTAAACCGACACAGGTGGATGAGGAGAGGATCCTAAGGCCGGCGGGAGAAGTGTTGTTAAGGAACTCGGCAAAATGACTCCGTAACTTCGGGAGAAGGAGTGCTGCGCAAGCAGCCGCAGAGAAATGGCCCAAGCAACTGTTTAGCAAAAACACAGGTCTATGCGAAACCGGAAGGTGAGGTATATGGGCTGACGCCTGCCCGGTGCTGGAAGGTTAAGGGGAGAGCTTAGCGCAAGCGAAGGTTTGAACTTAAGCCCCAGTAAACGGCGGCCGTAACTATAACGGTCCTAAGGTAGCGAAATTCCTTGTCGGGTAAGTTCCGACCCGCACGAAAGGCGTAATGATTTGGGCACTGTCTCAACAACACACCCGGTGAAATTGAAATACCAGTGAAGATGCTGGTTACCCGCGCCAGGACGGAAAGACCCCATGGAGCTTTACTCCAGCCTGATACTGGGATTCGGTATTGCATGTACAGGATAGGTGGGAGGCTAAGAACTTATGGCGCCAGCCGTAAGGGAGCCGGTGTTGGGATACCACCCCTGCAGTACTGGGTTTCTAACCTGCGCCCGTGACCCGGGCGGGGGACAATGTCAGGCGGGGAGTTTGACTGGGGCGGTCGCCTCCGAAAGGGTATCGGAGGCGCTCAAAGGTCTCCTCAGGATGGTTGGAAACCATCCAGAGAGTGCAAAGGCAGAAGGAGGCTTGACTGCGACACCGACGGGTGGAGCAGGTACGAAAGTAGGACTTAGTGATCCGGTGGCATAACGTGGGATTGCCATCGCTCAACGGATAAAAGCTACCCTGGGGATAACAGGCTTATCACTCCCAAGAGTTCACATCGACGGAGTGGTTTGGCACCTCGATGTCGGCTCATCGCATCCTGGAGCTGGAGCAGGTTCCAAGGGTTGGGCTGTTCGCCCATTAAAGCGGTACGCGAGCTGGGTTCAGAACGTCGTGAGACAGTTCGGTCCCTATCCGGCGCGGGCGCAGGATATCTGAGAGGAGCTGTCCTTAGTACGAGAGGACCGGGATGGACCGTCCGCTGGTGGACCGGTTGTCATGCCAATGGCACGGCCGGGTAGCCAAGACGGGAAGGGATAAACGCTGAAGGCATCTAAGCGTGAAGCCCCCCTCAAGATGAGATATCCAGACTCGAAAGAGTGAGAGACCCCTTAGAGACGATGAGGTAGATAGGGCAGAGATGGAAGCACAGCGATGTGTGGAGTTGACTGTTACTAATCGGTCGATAGCTTGACCTTAAAAAGCGATTGGAAATAGAAAAAAGATGATTTGTGTGTAGTTTTGAAGGTACATATCATGTGCACGAGTGGCTCAGTGGTGGAGTATCGCCTTGCCAAGGCGAGGGTCGCGGGTTCGAATCCCGTCTCGTGCTTTTATCGGGGTGTGGCTCAGCTTGGCTAGAGCGCTTGATTTGGGATCAAGAGGCCGCAGGTTCGAATCCTGTCACCCCGATATCTGCGGGTGTAGTTCAATGGTAGAACACTAGCCTTCCAAGCTAGATACGTGGGTTCGATTCCCATCACCCGCTTCTGTGTCTGTAGCTCAGCTGGATAGAGCAACGGCCTTCTAAGCCGTGGGTCGGGGGTTCGAATCCCTCCAGGCACGTTTATCAGATGGTTCTGATATGGTGGGTGTGGCGCAGTTGGTTAGCGCGCCAGATTGTGGCTCTGGAGGCCGAGGGTTCGAATCCCTCTACCCACCTTGTAGTTCCATTTTTATAAATATTTATATGGCGGGATAGCTCAGTTGGCTAGAGCACGCGGTTCATACCCGCGGTGTCGTAGGTTCAAATCCTATTCCCGCTACTTACATGGGATCTTAGCTCAGCTGGGAGAGCATCTGCCTTACAAGCAGAGGGTCACAGGTTCAAGTCCTGTAGGTCCCATATATGCCGGCGTGGCGGAACTGGCAGACGCACAGGACTTAAAATCCTGCGGGACTTATACTCCCGTATCGGTTCGATTCCGATCGCCGGCATACTTTAAAGAATTTGTGGGCATAGCTCAGCTGGATAGAGCGTTTGGCTACGGACCAAAAGGTCGGGGGTTCGAATCCTCTTGCCCACGTTTAATTACATATCATAATATAGCGCTATCGCCAAATGGTAAGGCACTGGATTCTGATTCCAGCATTTCCAGGTTCGAATCCTGGTAGCGCTGTTTTAGTAAAAAGACACATGAAGTGTCTTTTTTTGTTTACAGGAAAGAAAACTGCGTTCTTATAAAGAAAAAACACTCTGCGAAAATACGCATGCTCATTCTTTGATTTTATATTGAAAAAAGATTTCGGGAATACATGGAGTATTCTTTTGTATTAAAATAGTTGTTTCAAAAGTATATTTCTTGAAAAATAAAAATTTTTTTATTTTAACAAAGTACCAGTTGGAAGTACGGTAGGTGCAGGAGACAGTGTTGTTGCAGCACTGGCACTTTCAGAAGAAAAAGGAATGAGTTTAGAAGAAACCGTTCGTCTTTCTACAGCAACGGGGGCGGCAAATGTAATGTGCGGTGGAACACAAGCTGCAGAGTATGAAGTAATCAGTGAATTGATTTCAAAAGTAGCAATGCATACAATGTAATAAAAATAAAAAATATATTGCAAAATACTATATTTATTCGTTATCATAGGAAGGAGAATTATTTATGAAAGCAAAAGGTGTAAGACTTCATGGAGCTAACGATCTTCGTCTGGAGGAATTTGAACTTCCGGAAATTACAGATGATGAAATTCTTGTAAAAGTTATTTCAGATAGTATCTGTATGTCTACCTATAAATGTGCTATTCTTGGTACAGAGCATAAACGTGTTCATGAGGATGTGGCAGAGCATCCGGCAATCATGGGACATGAATTTGCCGGTGATATCATAAAGGTATGAATCCTTTATAAAATCTACTGCAATGCATCAGTCAGATCAGGTGATTGTTCTGATGGATTCATCTAAAGTTGGTAAAAAATGTTCCTATAAAATATGTGATATTTCAGATGTGGATCTCATTATTTCCGATGGAAAATTGCCAGAAGATTTTTTAGAAGAATGTCAGAAGAATCAGGTAATCGTTTTATAAAAAAGTAAAATACAGTAATTGAAACAGCTATAGGAAAAAAGATATGGAACAAACATGGAAATGCAGTGGAAATGATTTAAGAAAGATGCCCTTACAGATCTGGGAGGAAGATTTATCTATTCTTTCAAAGCCGGAGGCAATGAAAAGAGTCTTACTTACATGGAAACAGATAGAAAACAGAAAAGAAATTGTTGTACCGCTTGTTCAGAATATAGAGGGAGCTGTTCTTGGAGCCGGTATTATAAAGAGAAAAAACTTTTGGACAACAGGAGAGTATCCATTTTCCAGTTTAGAGGAAATAAAACCGAAACAGCTTACACTAATGAAAAATCCTCATATAAAAGCCGTTATAGAGGTTATAAAACAGTTAAAAAATGAAACAGTTATTCTTGAAGCAGAGGCGCCATTTTCTATAGTATCGGCACTCATTAACCCGATGGAGCTATATGCATCGATGCAGACAAAAACAGAACATTTAAATCGTATATTAGAAAAAATCGCATTTGAGGAAGCAAAGTATTTAGAAGCCGCCATCAATGCAGGTTGCCATATAATTTCTTTAGCAGAACCGGTAGGAACAGCAGATATGGTCGGGGAAAAGTATTTTAGAGAATGTAGTGGGAGAGCGGCAGTTTTACTTTTAAAAGAAAGTGAGAGATTTCTACAAAACAGCGTAGTGCATCTTTGTGGTAAGTTATCAAACTCTATGCTTGCTTTACAGATGGCAAAGGAAGAAGAATACCTCGTAACCGGGGAAGAATATCTTGAGAGTTTAACAGAAGCGGCACATAATCCCTCTATACATTTTGTGGGACAGCATTGTATTCATCAAAAGAAAAATAGTACAAAAAAAATTCATATTCTTACAATTTAATTAATTTAACAGGGGAACAACATCTTTCGGGTGATGAGTGACGGCTGCTCGACTTGAATAAATCTTGATGAAATAAATGAAAGAGAGAGATCTTATAAGCAGGAAGTAAATAGTAAAAATCAGGAAAGCCGTTGGGTTGAGTTTTTTGCAGAAGAGGAATAAAATAGCAAAAGTAATAAAAAAGAGATGCAATAGATAGTAAAGGATGATGAAAGATATGAAATGTAGTATGTCAAAGCTTTTTAGAAGCTTTTTTATTTTTGTGTTAATCTTGATTATTGTTTTCCCTGCCACAGGATTTGCCGCAAAGACGAAAAAAAGCTCTTCTGCAGATTTAAAAAGTAATAAGAATGTTCAAAATACAGATATGACGGAAAAATATAAGAAACCGATGAATAATATATTAGAAGCAACACAGCTTTTTTACAGTGTTCGTTTAAATTACAGTATGAAGAGCGGAGAATCAAAAAAGATAAAGCTTACTTCTCTCGAAAAGCAGAATATTGCAGCAGGAAGACAGATTTTAGAAGGACAGAGCCGTATTACAAATTTTGCATTTTCACAGAGAGTGCAGGAACTTTTTGGTGCGAATGCGAGAATTGCCTCGTTACCTTTTAAGACAGAGCCGGATGTCCCGGAAGAATTAGTGGTGCGTTGTAATTCAAATTATGTAAAATTAGCAGTAGGAGAATGGGGAGAAGAGTCACCAGTATATAAGTTAAAGTCTGTGACAAAGAAAGGGAAGAAGTGGAAGGTTGTCTTTAAAGTTAATATGTACGACTCTTATACAGATAGCATGCAGCCACTTGGCAAAGTAATTCTCACATTGAAGAAGAATAAAAAATCTGTGTATGGATTTAACATTAAAGGAATTATATTAAAGAAAATGTAACTTTTTTCTGTTTTTTGTGCTATAATAACATTGTTAAAGTATAATCAATGCACCGTAATAGGGGGAGACGGAATATGGGATTATTTAGTTTTGAGAGCAAACAGGTCAAAGAATGGAAGAAGCTTGCAAAGTCCGGTGATATGGATGCACAGTATCATTTGGCGAGAGCCTATGCGAACGGAAAAGGTGCCAGTCAGAATATGAAAAAGGCAGTAGAGTATTGTGTGCAGTCAGCAGAGCAGGAATATGCGCCGGCCCAGGCCCTGCTTGCTCATTTTTATGGCTATGGGAAAGGTGTGGAGAAAGATTATGGTGAAATGATTCACTGGGGAGAAAAGGCTGCATTGCAAGGCTATGCAAAGGCACAGTATAATATGGGACGCTGCTATGAGATGGGTAAAGGTACAGAAGCAGATATGGAAAAGGCAAGAAGATGGTATACATTGGCAGCAGAACAGGGCAGACCGGATGCCGCTTATAAATTAGGACAGTTTTATGAGCATGGTATCGGAGTAGAGGAAGATATGGAAAAAGCGGAAGAATGGTATCAAAAAGCCGCTGAAGAAAATGTTGAGGAAGAAATTGCCATAATTGAAGAAGAAAAGAAAGATACTGCTACTATAAAACAAGAGGAAACATCCTTTACACAAACAGGAAATGTAAAGATATCAGATGTAGATCACCGCAGAAAGTATCGTTGCCTTTCCGAAATGAAAGTAGGAGAAGCAATCTTCCTAAAAGAAGACGAACTGTTAGAAAGTCCATTCATATTAATAAAGTCTGAAAATCATGAAACAGAACTAGGATGGGGGAAAGCAAGAGCAATCTGTAATACGGCAGCATTGGTAAGTCTTATTACAGGGAAAAACAAAACAGCAATACTTTATTGTAATAATGGAAGCATGAGTAAGGAAGCTTTAAAAAGTATACAGGCACAGGTCGAGGATGAATATAACCATGAAACAGTAGCCTGGAATGAGCCACATCCAAGAATTCCTGTTGTATTAAAAAATGTACAGTATACCCATAAGCATAATGAGATATATATAATGACAGATATAAAAACACAGGAAGAATATGAAATGATCCCGCAAGGCTGGGCAGTACCGATTCTTGATAAACTAGAATACAATACCATTGTAACGATTGCATATTATGAAGGAAAGTGGGTATTTGTCAGCAAAAAAGAAACAAAAGATATCGGAAAGTATAAATTTGATATCAGATAAAATAACCTGCAAATAAAAGAATATCTTCGTTTGCTATCCTATGATTTTTTCAACTAATTTGTAGAATGGGAATACATAGAACACTCCTTTTCTGCCCTATATAAAAATGCTCCTCAGAGCAAGTTCAAGCTGTGGATGAACAGTTTGTATATAGGACAGAGAGGGAGCGTTTGTTTCTTCTACAAATCAAAACGATGTTTCAGATATCCAGCTCTGAATAGTTTCTATAGAAAGATTTACAGCTTTTGCAATCTGTTCCGCGGACATGCCCATTTCAAGAAGGGCAAGAGTAGTTTCTCTTGCTTTTTTCAATTCCCCAGACTGCTCCCCTCGAAGAAATCCAGATTGTTCGCCCCTTTCAACGCCTTCATTATAAATCTCTTCTAATTCCTGACACATTTGATTCACTCCTTCCGCAGTTTCCTTTAGTTGATGTACTCTGGTTGCAAGAATATTACTATACATTTCATCCGCTTCTTCGCAATGTAAGTCATGCATTAAGCGGCCTAATTCGGTATCATCCTGTTTTTTCGAGTTTACATATAAAATATGTTGACCATCTTCAAATATTTCTCCGGTTTCGTTGCTTCGTCTTCTTATGTGGTTGATTGGCAGATTATATCCAAGGGCATCATTTTTAGTGATAAAAATGACGTAAGTTTCTGGGAGATTGTCAAAAAGATCGCCTGGATTCAGTAGATTCATATCCAGTAGACCGCAGTGGTATCTGGCTCTTTTTGGAGAAGCACCATCGTTTTCACCCTGAATCTCCACATTAAAAAAATTATTCTCTGCATCTTTTGCCACGCAGTCTAAAATGGCGGAACGCCCCTGGAGATTTTTATAATCTTTCTGTAAAGTCTGGTCGATTACTTTTAGTTCCTTTTTGTTCATGATAACCTGAAGAATATATTCAGTACATGCGGTTTCCTTTAAAACATTCCGCATAAAGATGTCATTCATTATCGTAAAGTGTTTTATCTTTTCTTTATATCTTTCGTAGCGTTGTTCTAAGCCCTCTGGCTGTAAGATTGTGGGAACTGTCATTTACGCTACCTCCAATTATGATATATCAATAGTTACGCTACTTACTGTTGCCATCCTCAGATCTTTTCAACTGATCTGTAGGATTGGAATATATAGAGAGGGAGAGCTCGTTTCTTCTACAAATCAAAACGATGCTTCAGATATCCAGCTCTGAATAGTTTCTATAGAAAGATTTACAGCTTTTGCAATCTGTTCCGCAGACATTCCCATTTCAAGAAGGGCAAGAGTAGTTTCTTTCTTGGCCTTTAGTTCACCAGATTGTTCACCTCGCAGAAATCCAAATTGCTCGCCTTTTTCAACGCCTTCATTATAAATCTCTTCTAATTCCTGACACATTTGATTCACTCCTTCCTCCGATTCTTTTAACTGATGTACTCTTGCAGACAGGACATTACTATACATCTTGCCTGCGTCTTTGCAATGTAAGTCATGCATTAAGCGGCCTAATTCGGTATCATCCTGCTTCTTAGAGTTTACATATAAAATATACTGTCCATCTTGAAATATATCTTCGGTTTCTTTGATTCTTCTTTGTATGTGGCTGATTGGCAGGTTATATCCAAGGACATCGTTTTTAGTGATAAAAATGACATACGTTTCCGGCAGGCTGTCAAAAGAATCGCCTGGATTCAGGAGATTCATATCTAATAGACCACTGTGATATCTGGCTCTTTTTGGAGACGCACCATCGTTCTCACCCTGAATCTCCACATTAAAAAAATTATTCTCTGCATCTTTTGCCACGCAGTCTAAAATGGCGGAACGCCCCTGGAGATTTTTATAATCTTTCTGTAAAGTCTGGTCGATTACTTTTAGTTCCTTTTTGTTCATGATAACCTGAAGAATATATTCAGTACATGCGGTTTCCTTTAAAACATTCCGCATAAAGATGTCATTCATTATCGTAAAGTGCTTTATCTTTTCTTTATATCTTTCGTAGCGTTGTTCTAAGCCTTCTGGCTGTAAGATTGTGGGAACTTTCATTTACGCTACCTCCAATTATGATATATTAACGATTATCATATGACTATTATATACATAATTTGACATAAAAGTCAATGAGTATTTGAATCGGAATTTTGAACAGACACAGCTAAAGAAAGGTTATGTAGCTGAATTGTATTTTCTCTTTTCTTTGTCATAGTTTCTTTACAATTCAGCAGGAAGGTTTATCTCAGTCGAGAAGACTCCCACCTCTTTCAGGTGGTGAGTCTGCTCGACTTGAATGCAGTGGCAGTCTGATTTAATCCCGCAAATTAGTGAAATAATTAAATTTCAAGTATATACAACAATTTGAATGTCAACCTTTTAAAATTTAATTTCCAGAAAAACCATGCCTTTCTGGAGAATTCCCATTTTTACCAACTGTGGATTTAAATTAGACAGAAAAAAGAAAAAATACGATATCCCAGATGCGGCTTCGGAGCATGTTTAAAATGCGGATGAGCATTTTAAGCATAGCGATTACAGAGCAGATGGGATATCGTATTTTTTCTTTTTTCGTCTACATCAAATCTACAGATTAGAATTCTTTTACCAAAAGTGTCGTAAAATCAACCACTTAGACATATCCTATTGAATTTTAGTGAAGAAAATGATACGCTATTTTTAAAATAGCAAAATCTATATTTTAGAGCATGTTTGAAAAAGCATCCCTGCAATCTGCACGCCTCAATTTGTATTCTTGAATTTGCCTTCATTCGGTTGACGTAGTCTGCTACGCAGCCCCCATTTAGGTAAAATCTTCTACAAATTGTAACGGAATCTTACAGAAAGCATTTTTCAAATACGCTCAAGGAGAAAGTGAGGAAAGTCTATGAAAAAACAACGGAAACACATCAACCTATCCCGTATAACAGCATTCATCTTATCGGTAGCAATGCTGGCAGGATTCTGTCCGCAGGGAGTCAGTTTTGCGGATATCCCGGTAACCTTGCCAAAAGTAAATGCGGCAGAGAATATAAGAAACCCAAGAATCGTAAAAGATTCCTCCATGGATGCCGGACAGAAAGTCACCTGGGACTGCGTGTACTTCGGAAACTATCCGCAGAGTGAGGTAACATCAAAAGACGGCAGTATTTATAATGCCTTAAAGAATGCGACCGGCTGGGACAGCAATAATGATATTACGATTGGGGACACAAAGTATCGCAGGCTGAAGGGGGAAGATGCGACATACTATAATAGCGATGAAACTGGTCAGTATAACTGGAACGGCAATTATAAAACTTACCATTATTTCAAATATGAACCAATCAAGTGGCGCGTGCTAAACAGGAACGGAAATGACGCCCTTCTTCTTGCAGATATTGCTTTGGATGATCAGGAATATAATACAAAGTTTGAAGATGTGACATGGGAAAGTAGCAGTATGCGAAGCTGGCTGAACGGTTATGGGGCATCTGTGAATCAGCCAAAGACAGATTACAGCAGAAAGAACTTTATTAATTCTGCCTTTACGTCCACGCAAAGAAATGCTATTAAGACAACAAATGTTGTAAATAACAATAATATTGGTTACGGAATAGCCGGTGGAAATAATACCTCGGATAAAGTCTTCCTCCTCTCCGAATCAGAGGTCTATAACACAGATACGGCAGCAAGCTATGGTTTTGTAAAAGACTACAGTACATATGATGAAGCCAGAAGAAGCCGCTGCAGTACTTATGCGTATGCAATGGGTATCTGGAGATATGTGTATGAGTATGAGGATGAGGATGATAATCCTAAATATAATGGAAATATTTGGTGGTGGCTCCGCTCGCCGGGCTACAATAGCTATGATGCGGCTGTAGTGGTTTATGATGGCTGGGTCAGCAGGGATGGCTATTATGTCGACAGGAAGAATGACGGTGTGCGACCCGCTTTGCATTTGAATCTCTCATCCTCTAATCTCTATTCCTACGCCGGAACGGTATGCTCCGATGCGATGAAGAATGGAGAGAGCGGAAGTAATAATCCTGTAAATCCGGGTGAGCCTGACAAACCAGATACTCCAGAACAGCCCACCCAGCCAGATAAACCGGGAACAACTGTTACGGGAGATAAGACGGAAGAGAGTAATAAAGAAATAAAGGTGCAGGGTGGAGTCGATTTTACGGTTCCGGACGATATTCCAATTATAGGTGGTGGAGATGTCAGCTTTGATTACGGAAACTTTCCGGCAAGTTTCTGGAGGGAAGATAATCAGTGGCGGATTGGAATTGGTGTCAGTGATCTTGATAAAATGATAGAGCAGAAAGGCTGGACAGATTTTAAACAATTTGTCAATACCCAAAAGAGATCGTATCAAAAGGGAATTCACTCTTTGCTTGCTTCGAAATTCGGGGTAGCAAGTATGGCAATGGAAAAAAGTGCGAATCTGAGTGCTTATGGGTATGCGGAAGGAACGATTACGTCATCAGGGGAGACTGTCCGAAAACTCGGATAATCTAATCTGATGAGAAAAAGATTGATATGCTCTTGTGAGCGTTCAATATAAATTAAAATTGCACATTGAAAACTGAATAAAGTACACAGAAATCGTGCATCTATGTTTCAGATATAGTATAATGAAACCAGAGAAAAATTGTTCTGAGGTGAATTGAGATGCCATATGTTTCAGGTTTTGACCGTGACCAGCTGATGTGCTGTTCATGGGACGCATTTGTAGATAAAGAAAGTATTGCAAGGATAATTGATGCGTTTGTGAACCATCTTGATATAGGGAAATACGGTGTAAAACCTGTGGCAGCAGAAGGCCGTCCATCTTACGATCCTAAGAGCCTTTATAAGATATATATTTACGGAAGCAGGAAAGGTATCCGTTCTTCACGGAAACTGGCTGAAAGCTGTAAAGTAAATCTTGAAGTGAAATGGATGATCGGAGGTGTAGAACCGGATTTTCGCACCATTGCAGATTTCAGGAAAAACAACATAGACAGCCTGAAAGAGATTTTTTATGAATTCAACCGCCGGATCTCCGGTGCAGTGGAATGGGGATTTTCTTCCGTGGATGGAACAAAGATCCAGGCGGATAACGCAAAAGATAACAACTTCACCAAAAACAAACTGGATGACAGGATCAAATGGCTGAATGGCCATACAGATGAGTATCTAAGGATCCTGAATGAAATGGACAAGCAGGAAGAAACAGACGTGATTTCAGGAGAACTGACAAGAGAAAGTCTTGAAGCCAAGTTAAAAGAAGCACAGGAGAGACTTGCCAGATACGAAGGTTATCAGAAGCTGATGGAAGAAACCGGGGTATCCCAGCTTTCGATCACAGATGCGGATGCAAAACTCATGAAAAATAAAAATGGGTTTACAGTAGCATATAACCCACAGACGGCGGTAGATTCTGAAACACATCTGATCCGAGATTTTCAGATGACCAATCAGGTAACCGACCATGGATTGCTGGAAAGTACGATGCAGGGGATAAAGAGCTCTGAACCGGAAAAGATCATAGAAGTAGTAGCAGATAAAGGTTATGAAGCTGTGGAAGATATGGTGGAGTGTCTGGAGAACGGTATTATCCCACATGTCATAACAGATGATGGAAAAGACGGTTATGACATAGAAATCCCTTATGAAGAGGCAGAAACGGATACTGCCAGCACAGAGCCAGAAGAACTGAAGAAAGCACTGCATGCAGGTAAGATACCGGAAGTTTATGCAGAAGTGATACAGGATATGAAGGTAGAAACAGTCCGTCGTAAAGTGGTGGATGAAAAACGGGAAAACAGCAGTGTTTATGGAAGTCCTGAGGAAATGCAGGAAAAAGCAAAAGAAGGTTATTTTGTCAGAGATCCTGAGAGAAACCTGGTATACTGTCCGGCTGGGGAAATCCTGAGACAGAAGAGCATAAAGAAAAACGGGAATATCCGCTATGCCAATAAAAATGCGTGTAAACATTGCCCGAACCGCAATAAGTGTTACAAGGGAAAAGGCGAATGGAAAGAGATCGACTTTACCAAAGATCAGCTGGTAAAACCATGTAAGGGCTGGCTGGAAGCCGAAGGAAAGAAGCCGGAGGAAACGAAAACGGGTGAAAAATGGCATTATGAAAAAAGAAAGGTTGTGAAGTTTTTCCTGAAACCGGATAAAGAAAAGATGAGCCGGAGGATGTGCCTGTCGGAGCATCCGTTTGGAACAATAAAACGAGCAATGGGAGCCACTTATTTTCTTTTAAGGGGAATACGGAAAGTGGCTGGAGAGTTTGCGCTCTTTTGTCTGGGTTATAACCTGGAACGGGCGAAGAATCTCCTTGGATTTCAAAAAATGATGGAATTGATGGAACAGGCATAAGCCTCTTTCTTCATCCTGTGTATTTTATTCAGTTTTCAATGTCACAGATGAAGGAAAGGGGCTAAATTTATGCCTAAAAATAAGGTTTTCGGACAGGCTGTGGGGGGGGTAACAACGACTGGTGGAAAGCTTTTTATTGAAATTAAAGGTTCTGCAAAAAAAGAATGGCAGATGCTAGTTGTTGTAGTTCCTGTTGTCATAAAAGTCAAAGGGGAAGCTGGTGTAAATGCTGACTTTTCAGTAGGGCTTGATTTTAATAAAAGTACAGTATATACCAAAGGAAAGGTAAAGATGACAATACCGGGAGTCCGTCTTACTGGAGGTATTGGTGTTGCCTATATTGCAGATATTTCTGTTTATGGAGAAGCGAAGAATCTTGTTACGGTAGAATCTGACGGAAAAAGCAGTGACCTGACAGCCTCTTTAGAGGGGGCGATGGGAGTCAGTGCAAAGGCGTTATGCTTGTCTTATGAAAAGGAGATTCTAAATGGTTCGTTGGATTATTATTCTTCAAAGAAGAAGTCAAAAGCCAGAATGTATGCCAGAGTATTGCCAAAGTTAGAACCGGAGGCGAAAGATTATGAAATACAAAGAGTAGATTCTTCTTCGTGGGATGGTTCTGCCGTTGCAGAACAAACAGCGAAGCCACGTTCGATAAAGCGTGCTGCTTCTGCAAAAAATATATCTGGAAGAGTGACAACATTGCTGTCTGATGTGTATGCCAGTGCAAAGCCGCAGCTTTTGCAGACGGCAAGTGGAAAGAAACTCCTTATTTTTACAACGGACATGGGTGACAGAACAACAGGGAATCATACAGCGGTAGTATATTCTATTTACAATGAACAAAATGGGTGGAGTATACCTAAGATGATTGACGATGACGGAACGGCAGATTTTGATGCGGTAGCAGCAGTAGATGGGGAGAATATATACGTTACATGGATTAATGCAAAGCGGATTTTTACACCAGAAGAAGCGGAAGCTGAAGATTTTATGACAAAGCTTGCAGCCGAGACCGAAGTTCAGGCAGCAAAAATCGCATTAAATGGAAATACAGGAACAGTGACAAAGTATCCGGCTATTACGGATAATGCCATTGCGGATTTACATCCGTCTATTACAGTGAAAAATCATGTGCCATATATTGCATGGAACAGCAATAGTGCGAACGATATTTTAAAGGGAACCGGAACAAATACAGTTTATCTTGCATCTTTAAATGGAAATGCATTTACAACAAAGAAGTTATCAGAAGAGAATAAACCGGTACAGTCTGTTGCTATTGGCAATTTGGATAATGATGTAGTGACAGCTTATACGTTGAATTCTGGTACCGAGGAAAATCCGCAGGTACAACTGACGGCGGTTAATGCAAAAGGACGAACAACCATTGCAGCAAATGGACAGAATCTTTCTCCTTCTTTTGCAAAAATAGATGGAAGTTCCGTCCTTTTATGGTATGCACAGGATGCGGAAGGCAGTTCCTTAAACTATATTGATGCTATAGATGGAGCGGTAGAAAGCTATATAGAAGACGATGCGGTTATTTCCGCAGATTATACGGTAGTAGATGGTGAGGATAGCCAGCTACTTATCTGTTCATCGGAGAAAGAAAATGCAGAAGAAACAGGAAGGAATCTGTATGCCTACGTAATACGAGATGGAGAAGTTTACGAACCAGTTACTTTAACAGATTTAGAAGGTTATGCAGCAGTGCCGAGTGGTATCTGGAATGGGACGGCGTATGAATATTTATTTACAAGAACCGATGTGACGATTACAGAAAATAATGTGACAGAAAATACAGATTTATGCATCACTTCTGTTGTTCCACAAAGCAGACTTGTTATCGGGGATATTGATTACACACAAGAGGAATTGATGCCGGACAAGGATGCCTCTATTACAGTGCCAGTAAAAAACAATGGATTAATGAACAATAATGAGGGAAGTATTCAGATTGTCTATAATGGCGAAGTCATTGGACAGACAAATCTGGATGGCGGAATGACACCGGGAGAGACAAAAAACGTTACGGTGAACTTTACGGTACCTAAGACTATGGCAGCGAAAGAAACATTAAAAGTGGAAGCAATGTCTGGTGAAAATACAACAGCAGATTCTACAAAAAGTATTCAGTCAGCTGGCAGTGAACTTGCACTTTCTGTTAAACAAGAAGAAGATAATATTACAGCTGTGATAGATAATAACAGTGCCTTTGATACGACAGCAGCACTTACTTTAAAAGCTGGGGATGCTTCTGGTAAAGTATTAAAAACAATAAATCTTGGAAATGTGGAATTCTATAATTCGGTAGAAAAAACATTTACAAAAGAAGAATTGAAAAAACTTGGAAGCGATACGGTTTACATGGAAGTTAGCGGAGATGCAGAAGAAAGCATAAAGTCTGATAATACAGCATTTGTTTATGTAGGAACAGAAGAATTAAAAACATTGGATTATCTCACCGCAACAAAAACAAAGGTTACTTATACTAAAGGCGAGAAGCTAAATATGGATGATTTGGAAGTGACCGCAGTATACACTGATGGAAGCAAGGCAAAAGTAACAGGTTATACAACAAATGTGAAAAATATCGATATGTCTAAAACAGGCAAAAAGCAACTGGAAATTCTTTATGAAGAAGTCGGTATTGGACGAAAAGTAGTTATGCCAATTACGGTAGAAAATGTAAAAACGGACAATACGAAAGCAAATACGGATACAAATGATAATATGAAATCAGTGTCATCAATCCGCCTCTTTGCAATCTCCAAAAAAATTGCCGCAGGCAGAAAAATTACTTTAAAAGCGACTGTTTTACCAGATAACGCATCCAATAAAAAGCTGATCTGGAAGTCCAGCAATCCAAAGGTTGCAACGGTAAACCAGCGTGGAGTCGTTACAGTGAAAAAGAAAACTGGCGGTAAGAAAGTAACGATTACTGCAACAGCAACCGATGGAAGTAAGAAATATGCTTCCTGGAAGATTACATCCATGAGAGGTATTGTAAAGAAAGTTAAGATTACAGGAAGTAAGCCAGTAAAAGCAGGAAAGAAACTTAAACTGAAAGCCAAAGTAACTGCCACAAAGAAAGCCAATAAAAAACTTCTCTGGACATCGAGCAACAAAAAATACGCTACCGTAAATGCGAAGGGAATCGTGACAACTAAAAAGGCCGCCAGAGGAAAAACAGTTAAAATCACAGCGATGGCAACGGATGGCAGCGGAAAGAAACATACCGTAAAAATTAAAATAAAAAAATAGTAATTTGTATTATAAAAAAAGAAAAATTACAAAAGGATCGGTAGTATCAAGATATTGATTATTTATTCGGTCAAAAAAGCAGAACCCTGGACAGGAGGGGATTATCCTAAATGCAGCTGCAAGGCAGATAGGATAGTGCTCCCTTATCCGGGGTCTGTCTGTTTAAAGAACCATCAATATTCTTGAAATCTTCCCTTAATTGTGTTACTCTAATCTTTGACTTTATTTGCAACAAAGTATTCTCGGAAGGTTTTTGTAAAATGATTTTCCGAGAGTACTTTCTTAAAAAAGAAAGGAGCTTTTATGGACTTTAAGAATGTAATAGCGATTGATGCGATGGGTGGAGACAATGCACCGGGTGAGATTATTAAAGGTGCGATTGATGCGATTAATGAGAGAGCGGATATCAAGCTTCGCCTTTTTGGAGATAGGGATAAGATTGAAGCAGAGCTTCATAAGTATACTTATAATAAGGAACAGATTGAGATTACGCATACGACGGAGGAGATTAGCTGTAATGAAGCACCGGCTATCGCAATTAAGAAGAAGAAGGATTCTTCTTTAGTTGTAGCGATTAAGTCTGTGAAGAACGGTGAGTGTGATGCGATTGTTTCTGCAGGCAGTTCAGGGGCGATTCTTGTCGGAGGACAGGTACTGATCGGTAAGGGAAAAGGTGTGAAGAGAGCACCGCTTGCACCGCTTACACCAACAGAGAAGGGAGTTTCTCTGTTGATTGACTGTGGTGCGAATGTAGATGCCCGCCCGGAACATCTTTTACAGTTTGCCCAGATGGGTTCTATTTATATGGAAGATGTTGTTGGTGTGAAGAATCCTCGTGTTGCCATTGTAAATATCGGTGCGGAAGAAGCGAAGGGGAATGCGCTTGTAAAGGAGACATACCCACTGTTAAAGGCTTGTAAGAATATTAATTTTATCGGAAGTATTGAGGCCAGGGATATTCCAAAGGGTGAAGCAGATGTTATCGTAACAGAAGCTTTTGTCGGTAATGTAATCTTAAAACTTGAGGAAGGTCTTGCAAGTACATTGATCCAGATAATTAAAGAGGGAATGATGTCTACAACGAGGAGCAAGCTTGGAGGTCTTTTAGTAAAGCCTGCATTAAAAGAGACATTGAAAACATTTGATGCGACAGAGTACGGCGGAGCGCCGCTTCTTGGTTTAAAGGGACTTGTTGTAAAGATTCATGGAAGTGCGAAGGCAAAGGAGACAAAGAAGGCAATCTTCCAGTGTGTTACATTCAAGGAACAGCGGATTAACGAGAAGATCGTAGCGCATCTTGCAGAAGAAATCGAACAGGCAAAAAAAGAAAAGGCAGGCGAACAGGAATGATTAAGGCAGAACGATTTAAAGGATTAGAAGAGAAGATAGGGTATTCTTTTACGAATAAACGGCTTTTGGCATTGGCGATGACACACAGCTCTTATGCGAATGAGCAGAGAGGACGCAGAAAGGCGAATAATGAGCGTTTGGAGTTTTTAGGGGATGCTGTTTTAGAAGTTACGATTTCCGATTATGTATTCAGGGAATATCCATCTTATAATGAAGGCCGTCTTACGAAGCTTCGTTCCAGTCTCGTTTGTGAGTATACATTAGCGATCTGTGCAAGAGACGTAGAACTTGGAAAGTATATCCTTTTAAGCAGGGGAGAAGATGCTACGGGAGGAAGAGAAAGGGATTCGATTCTTTCAGATGCATTTGAAGCATTGATCGGTGCGATTTATATAGATGGCGGTATGGATAAGGCGAGATTTTTTATTCATAATCACCTGTTAAAGGATGTAGAAGATAAATCGTTATTTTACGATGCGAAAACGATTTTGCAGGAAATGGTACAGGCGGGACCGGATTCTCGCTTACAGTATGTGCTTACAAGAGAAGCAGGGCCAGATCATGCCAAGGAGTTTACTGTTGAGACTAGAATTGGTGGCAAGACGTATGCAATCGGAAAAGGAAAAACGAAAAAAGGAGCGGAACAGATTGCCGCTTATCAGACCATACTACTGTTAAAAAAGCAGCGGGTGTAGCATGTATTTAAAGAGTATTGAAATTAATGGATTTAAATCCTTTGCCAATAAGATCGTTTTTGAATTTCCACAGGGAATTACAGGTATTGTAGGACCAAACGGAAGCGGTAAGAGTAATATTGGAGATGCTGTGCGCTGGGTTTTAGGAGAACAGAGTGCAAGACAGCTTCGTGGAGCGAAGATGGAAGATGTCATTTTCTCAGGAACGCAGAGCCGTAGACCGATGGGGTTTGCTTATGTAGCGATTACCTTTGAGAATGCGAATCGAATCATCCCTCTTGATTATGAAGAGGTTACGGTAGCAAGAAGGGTATATCGTTCCGGGGAGAGTGAATACCTGATTAATGGAAGTTCCTGTCGAAGAAAAGATATCGTAGAGTTATTTTATGATACCGGTATCGGTAAAGAAGGTTATTCAATCATCGGACAGGGTCAGGTTGAGAAAATCTTAAGTGGTAAGATCGAAGATAGTCGTGAGTTGTTTGATGAAGCAGCAGGTATCGCAAAGTATAAGAAGAATCGTACAGTTACGGAAAAGTCGCTAGAGCAGGAACGTCAGAACTTAGAGCGTGTCACAGATATTTTAGCAGAGCTTGAAAAGCAGGTTGGTCCGTTAGAACAGCAAAGTGCAAAAGCAAAAGAATATTTAAAGCTTCGTGATGAAGAAAAAGATATTGATACACACCTCTTTTTATATGATTATGAGCGTCTGAAAAAGGAACAGGAAGAAAATGAGAGGCAGTATACGATTGTTTCTGGCGATTTAGAAGAGACAAAGAAGACTTATGAAAAGATTAAAGAAAAGAATGGAAAGCTTCAGGAACAGACACAGGCAGTAACAGATAGTCTTGAGACAAAAGAATCTGAGAAAGAGGAACTTCGTCGAAAGAAAGAAGAAAAAGATAATGAGATTCTTATTCTTTCTCATAAAGCAGAATCCAATACGCTTCTGATTACGCATTATGAGGACTTAGAGAAACAAAGTCTGGAAGAAAAAGAGAAAAAGATCGAAGAAGTCGGACAGTTAAAGAAAACGATCACAGAAAAAGGACAAGAGATAGAACAGGGGCAGAAAGCCTTAGATGCTCTTGAGGAATCTATCGTTGTAAAAAGAAAAGAACAGGAGTCTTGTGAGAAAAGAATTTCCGGGGAGAATGATCGGCTCTTTTCCATTATGAACAGTAGCTCTGATACAAAAGAGAAACTCAGTCGGTATGCGGCAATGGAGGAACAGCTTGAGATTCGTAACGCAGAGTATAACAGCCGTTACATTTCTTTTAATTCAGAGTTAAAAGAATATAATGAAACAGCAGAAAAACTGCAAAAACAGCAGTCTGAGGCAGAACGAGTGTTTAAAGAGCAGGAAGAACGGTACCAAGAGCTTGAAGAGAAAGGAACGTCTCTTCAGAAGAAGGAGCAGAATTATCAGGATGAGATGGGAAACTTAAATCAGGAGTACCTTCGAACAAAGTCTCGTTATGAGACACTTGTCAATATTTCAGAAAGATACGATGGATATAATCAGTCGATTCGCCGTATTATGGAACAAAAAGGTGTAAATCCAGGCATAATCGGTGTTGTTGCTGATATTCTTGCTCTTCCGGAAAAGTATGAGACAGCGATTGAGATCGCTCTTGGAGGCGCTTTACAAAATATCGTTACGGAAGATAACGAAACAGCAAAAAAAATGATTCAGTTTTTAAAGAAGAATCGGTTTGGCCGAGCGACTTTTTTACCGCTTACGAATATCCGCCGAAGAAACAGTACGATTTCTCCGGCTGTTTTAGAGGATGAAGGTGTAATTGGAATTGCCAGCACGTTAGTACAGGTAGAAGAACGATTCCAGGCATTAGTAGAATCTTTACTTGGAAGAACGGTTGTTGTAGATACCATAGATCACGCACTGGCATTATCGAGAAAGAATAATTTCAGTCTTCGTCTGGTAACACTTGACGGGGAGTTACTTAATCCAGGTGGTGCGATCACAGGTGGAGCTTTCCGGCACTCCGGTAATCTGCTTGGGCGAAAGCGTGAGATCGAAGAATGTAAAGAGACGTTAAGAAAGGCAAAGGCTGCCTGGGAAGAAAGAAAGAGTTCTCTTGCAGATCTAAAAGAACGACAGCAGAAACTAGAAGAAGAGAAGCAACGGAAAAAGGCAATGCTTGATGAGGCATCTCTTGTTCTCCATGACCTGAATAATCAGATTCCGGATATGGAGAGGAAAAAGGAAGAGCTGAAAGAACGAATTGCTTCGTTAAAGGAAGAACATCGGGTTTTAAAAGAACAGATTGATGATATTCGTTCTCAAAAGGAAACACTCTTAAAAGAGCAGGAAGATAACGAGCAGATTCATGAAAAGAATCATTCGGTTCTTGATTCACTGAAAGAAAAGCTTGCAGAGATAAAAAAAGAAGTTTCTGATGTAGAAACAGAAAAGAATGAACTTCGTCTTTCTCTTTCAAAAAAACGTCAGGAGCTTGCGTATCTGCAAAACGATCAGGAACGTATTGAAAAAGAAACAGAAAGTCTCCAGAGTTCTTTAGAAGAAAATAAAAAAGAAACGAGCCGTCTTACAGAAGAAAATATTTCTTATGAAAAAGAACAAAAGTTGTTGCAAACAGTGTTGCAGGAGATTACTATACAGATGGAGGATATTTCCGGTAAGCTTGAAGGGTTAAAACAGCAGCGTTCTACTGCTATGAAAAAGCAGAATCAGATTTTCCAGGAACTAGAAAGCGAGAATGATAAGCTGTTGATTCTTGAGAAAGAAGCTTCAAAGTTATCTTCCAGACAGGAGCGCATGAAAGAAGATTTAGAAAGTAAGATAGACTATATGTGGGAAAGTTATGAGCTTACTTACAATCAGGCGCTTACATTAAAGCATTATGAATTAAAAGCAGAGGATGCAGCGGAGTACCGCAGACAGAAAAAAGAACTGCAAAAACAGATCAAAGGCCTTGGAAATATCAATATCAATGCGATTGAAGAGTATAAAGAAGTTGGCGAGCGATATGAATTTTTAAAGGGACAGTATGATGACATCAAAGAAGCGGAAGCAAAGCTGCTTACGATGATCGATGAACTGAATCTGGCAATGAAGGAACAGTTCACAAAGGAATTTGGAAGTATTCAGCAGATGTTTACTACCGTATTTCAGGATCTGTTCGAGGGAGGAACGGCTTCTCTTGAATTGATGGATACGGAAAACATTTTAGAGTGTGGTATCCGCATTATTGCACAGCCACCGGGAAAGAAACTGCAAAACATTATGCTTCTTTCCGGTGGAGAGAGGGCATTGACAGCGATTGCCTTACTTTTTGCGATTCAGAATTTAAAACCGTCGCCGTTCTGTCTTCTTGATGAGATTGAGGCGGCTTTGGATGATGCGAATATCGTTCGTTTTTCCAAATATTTAAAGAAGTTATCGAAAGATACGCAGTTTATTGTGATCACGCATCGAAGAGGAACAATGAACGCGGCAGATGCTTTATATGGAATCACTATGCAGGAAAAGGGTATTTCTACGTTAATCTCTGTAGATTTGATTGATAAGGATCTGAATTAATTTCCAGTATTTTCTGCAGGTTATGAGAGGAGTAATTATGGGAGAAAAGAAAGGCTTTTTTAGCCGGTTAGTCAGTGGACTGACAAAAACAAGAAAGAATATTGCATCAGGTCTTGATTCTATTTTTCATGGATTTTCTAAAATAGATGATGATTTCTATGAAGAATTAGAAGAAATTCTGATTATGGGAGACCTTGGAGTAGATACGACAATGAACATTATTGAAGATTTACAGGCAAGGGTGAAGGAGGAACACATTAAAGAACCGGCAGAGTGTCGTCAGCTTTTAATTGATATTATTAAAAAACAGATGGCAGTAGATGAGACCGCTTATGAATATGAAAACCGTACTTCCGTTGTTCTCGTGATCGGAGTAAATGGTGTAGGAAAGACAACAACGATCGGTAAGCTTGCTGCACAGTTAAAGTCACAGAATAAGAAAGTAATTATGGCGGCAGCAGATACTTTTCGTGCTGCAGCGATTGAGCAGCTTACGGAATGGTCTAACAGAGCTGGAGTAGATATTATCGCACAGCAGGAAGGTTCTGACCCGGCAGCGGTTATTTACGATGCCTGTCAGGCAGCAAAGTCAAGACATGCCGATATTCTCTTATGTGATACAGCGGGAAGACTGCATAATAAGAAGAACCTTATGAACGAGCTTTCTAAGATTCGGAGAGTCATTGAAAGAGAATTTCCAGAAGCCTATCTTGAGACATTAATTGTTCTTGACGGAACAACCGGTCAGAATGCTTTAGTACAGGCAAAACAGTTTAAAGAAGTATCGGATATTTCCGGTATTGTTCTTACAAAGCTTGATGGAACCGCAAAGGGTGGTATTGCTATTGCAATTCAGTCCGAACTTGGTATTCCGGTAAAATATATTGGAATAGGAGAAAAGATTGAAGATTTACAGAAGTTTGATGCAGATTCTTTTGTAAACGCACTTTTTGAAAAACCAGAGGAAGATGAATAAAAGCAATTATTTTTATATAGATTATTGTTTAAGAGATATGACCGATACTACTATAACATCATGGAGGGATACATAATTATGATGGAAAAATTATCATTAGATAAATTTGAAGAAGCTTATGAGAGAGTGCAGGAAGTTGTTTTGCCTACCAATCTGGTGCAGAGTGATTTTTTCTCACAGATGACAGGAAATAAAGTTTATTTTAAACCGGAGAATCTTCAGCTTACCGGAGCGTATAAGATTCGCGGAGCTTACTATAAGATCAGTACATTAAGTGATGAAGAAAAGGCAAAGGGACTTATTACTGCTTCCGCAGGTAATCATGCACAGGGTGTTGCTTATGCAGCAAGAAAGTTTGGAGCGCCGGCCATCGTTGTTATGCCGACAACAACACCTTTATTAAAGGTGAACCGTACAAAGGAACTTGGGGCAGAAGTCGTTCTCCATGGAAATGTTTATGACGAAGCATGTGAGAAAGCAAAAGAATTGGCAGCAGAGCATGGCTATACTTTTGTACATCCGTTTGATGATTTAGAAGTGGCAACCGGACAGGGTTCGATCGCCATGGAAATCGTAAAGGAACTTCCTACCGTAGATACGATTTTAGTACCAGTCGGTGGTGGCGGACTTTCTACAGGTGTTTCTACCCTTGCAAAAATGTTGAATCCAAAGATTAAAGTAATTGGAGTAGAGCCGGCAGGGGCGAACTGTCTTCAGGAATCTTTAAAGGCAGGTCATCCGGTAACACTTGAAAATATAAATACAATCGCAGACGGTACTGCAGTAAAGACACCGGGTGAGACGATTTTCCCATATCTTCAGGAGAATCTTGATGACGTGATCACGATTGAAGATGATGAACTGATCGTTGCTTTCCTTGATATCTTAGAAAACCATAAGATGCTTGTGGAGAATTCCGGACTGCTTACAATTGCTGCATTAAAGCATTTAAAACCAGAAGGAAAGAAAGTGGTTTCGATTTTAAGTGGTGGAAATATGGATATTATCACTTTGGCTTCCGTTGTTCAAAACGGTCTGATCCAGCGTTCCAGAATCTTTACCGTTTCTGTTTTACTGCCAGATGTGCCGGGACAGCTTAACAAAGTATCGAAAGTAATTGCAGATGTGCAGGGTAACGTTATCAAACTTGAGCATAATCAGTTTGTCAGCGTAAACCGTAACAGTTCTGTAGAACTTACGATTACAATGGAAGCGTTTGGTCATGAACATAAACAAAAGATTATCGAAGCGTTACGTTCTGCTGGTTTTCAGCCAAAAGAAAGAACAACCAGAGGGGTATACCAATAAACGATAGATGAAAAAATAACATATCTTACAGCCTGTTTCATATATTATAGAAACAGGCTGTTTTTTTTCTTTATACAGCTATTTTTGAGAGGAGCGCAGTTGTGAAAGAAAAAGTTGATCAGGAAGAATTGCTTCGGATTTTCCCCGGAAAATTAAGAAAAAGAATAGAAGAAAAGGTTTCCTTTGAAGATGTAACAGAAATTCGTCTTCGGACAGGACTTCCGATTTCCATCGTGACGGCAGAAGAATCTTATTTTTTACAAAAACAAGAAGAAAAACAAGAATACTGGATTTTGTCACCGGAAGAACTAAAAATTATTTTTGAAAAGTTAAGCCAGTATTCTGTATTTGCTTATAAAGAAGAAATCGGAGAAGGATATATTACGTTAAAAGGAGGACATCGGGCAGGTCTGTGTGGAAAATATTACTATGATGGTATAGAAAAACCACAGATAAAAAACATCTCTTCTATAAATCTTCGTGTGGCAAGAGAAGTGAAAAATTGTGCGCTGCCAATCGTTCCATGGTTATTTGAAGGAGAAGAATTTTGTCATACATTAGTAGTTTCTGCTCCGGGATGTGGAAAAACAACGTATTTACGAGATCTGATTCGTTTATTATCTGATGGCACAGGAAGTATTTCAGGGAAAAATGTATCCGTCGTCGATGAACGGAGCGAAATCGGAAACCGCACAAGGATGGGAGAAGGATTTTATCTGGGAAAACGAACGGATTTACTGGATCATTGTCCAAAAGCGGAAGGAATGTTGATGCTGCTTCGAACGATGACCCCGGAAATTCTTGTAGCAGATGAAATTGGGGGAAAAGAGGATATGAAAGCATTAGCTTATGTGAGAAATTGCGGATGTAAACTTTTGATGACGATTCATGGCAGCTCTCTACAGGATTTATTTCTTCGGCCGGTAGTTGGAAAATATTTGAAACAATTTCCTTTTGAACGGTACATATATTTAGAAAAAAGAAAAAAAGCAGAGAGAAGGATTCGTATATATGCGAAACAAGGAGAGGAGTTGTTATGGCAAAATTATTAGGTGCATGTTTTATCCTTATGGCTTCCTATCTTTTTGGAGTAAAGATTATGGAGCGTGATGCAGAACATATCCGGCTTTTAGAAGAGGGGGAATTATTATACAGAATTCTTGAATCGGAAATCAGAAATACAAGAACACCATTACCCCTTTTATTTGGAGAATTGAGTGAACGTACCGACAGTCTCTGGCATAATTTTTTTTTGAACTTTCTCTTGCGTTATCTAAAAATATAGAGGAAAGCTTTTTTAATATTTATGAAAAAATATTAGAAAAAGTATGGAAAGAAAAATTATCCAAGGAAGAGCAAAGAATGTTTTTGAATGCAGGAAGGAATCTCCTTTCGGATGATATGTACTATCAGCAGGAAGAAATGAGACAGCTGTCTGTATTTTTAAATGAAAGGATTTGTCAGATGAAAAAAGAATATATCGGAAAAAAGAAAGTTGTCCTTGTTTTTTGTCTTTGTATGGGAACATTGGCAGTAATCTTACTTTTTTAAAAGCGATGTACTCCGGGAGTCATTTCTTCCTTTGATTTTGTGAGTACACAGAAAGAAAAGGAGAAAACTATGACGATTGAATTGATTTTTAAAATAGCTGCGGTCGGAATTCTTGTAACGATACTGGGACAGGTTTTGAAACATTCCGGCAGAGAAGAACAGGCATTTCTTGTATCATTGGCAGGACTTTTTATAGTAATCTCATGGATTATACCATGCATCAGCGAACTTTTTTCTGAAATATACAGTTTGTTTGAGTTGTAAAGGAGTGAGATGACATGCTTGTTTTTAAAATCGTGTTAATCGGTATCGCAGGGGCGATTCTTGTGATGATTACAAAGCAATTCAAGCCAGAATACAGTATTCCTGTACTATTAGGAATCTGTCTTTTCCTAATAGGGTATCTAACGACTGGATTAGAGGAAGTTTTAAAATTTGTGCAGAGTTTACAAAAAGAAATACCGATAAATAATATGTACATAAAAATATTATTTAAATTGCTGGCGATTGCATATATCTGTCAGATTGCTTCAAATATATGTGAAGATCTGGGGTACCGTTCTATTTCCTTTCAGATAGAAACGATAGGGAAAGTATCTATCTTACTGTTAAGTATTCCAATTATCCAATCATTACTAGAGACCGTAGAGTATCTCCTGGTATCTTCTTAAGTAATTAAAAAATAAGGAAAGCAAAAGAAGAAAGGCAGGTGAGCATTTGGAAAGAAGAAGTGTCTATAAAAGTTTTCAAATTGTCGGAATTCTTTTTTTTATCCTGTTTTCCACCAGCATTTCGGTCCTTACTCTTCAGGCACAGACAACCCAGAAAGAAGAGGGAATTGATATTACTGCCCTTTCAAGAAAAATCGATCAGCTTGACGAGAAGGACTATCCGGACTTTGCTTCAATTTTTCAAAAGCTTGTTTCCATGCGGTTTACAGAAGCGGCACAGGAAATAGGACAGTGGATGACGGGAGCAGTATTGCAGGAGATTTTCTCATCAAAGATATTCATCGGGGAACTGGCAGGAATTCTTTTGTTTGCTTCTGTATTTTCGAATATTTCATCTGCGTTTCAGTCTTATGGTGTATCCGACAGTGGATTTTTAATTTCTTATTTTCTTGTCTTTTCAATAATTTTTACAAATTTTACAGTTATGATAGCAATGTTTAAAGACACCGTTATCTTGCTTTCCTCTTTTTTAAAAGTATTGCTGCCGGTATATACCCTGGCAGTTTCCCTTTCAGGGAATCTTTCTACAGGCATTGTATTTTATGAATACTTTATGATCGTAGTGCTTTTTTTAAACTGGATATTTTTAAATGTATTTCTTCCGTTGCTTCAATACTATTTTCTATTAGAATTAATCAGCCATTTCTCTCAAAAACAGAATATTTCAAAATTGTGTGAAGGATTATATTTTCTTCTAGCAAAAGGAATACAAATCATATTTTTTCTTCTTTTTGGATTTCACTTGCTAGAAACAATGATAGCACCATCTTTTGATAGCGCAAAAAACAGTATACTTAATAAAATGATCGGATTGATTCCGGGAGCAGGCTCTATCGTTCAAAGTGTAGCAGGCACAGCAATCGGTTCTTCTCTTGTTATAAAAAATGCAGTGGGAGCAGCGGGAATCTTGTTTTTGCTTATTTTTTTATTGCTGCCGCTCATAAAATTAGTTATCTATATTTTCTTATACTTCCTGTTATCTGTTGTACTTGAACCGATAGCAGATGAGCGATTTATATTATGCATTAATGCGGCAGTGAAGTGCGGAACATTAATGATAAAAGTCTTATGCATGTCTTCTGTGTTGTTTATTGTTGTGATCGCACTTACTTCCCTGACAACGAATTATACAGGATAATGCTGAGGCGGGTAACAAAATAAAAAGCAAAAAAGAGAGAAAAAAGAAGTAAAAATGAAGTGAAAAAAGAAAAAAATAGGAGAAAAAATAGGAGAAAGTGGAAACATGGAGTATATAAAGAGCTGGTTAAAAATAATTTTATATATGAATATCCTGTTGCTGCTCTGTGATAACCTGATGCAAAAGACTGCTTATGAAAAATATTACCGTTTTTTCTCAGGCTTTTTATTAGTGTTGTGCTTATTAAAACCTGTCATAGATTTCGCTGGCACAGAACCGTATTTTTATGCTTCCTTTTTACAAAAAGAATGGCAAAGTGAACGGAACCGGATGAAATATTCTAAAGAATTGAGCGAAGTAGAAGAAGTTGTACAAAAGGAATGTGAGGCGGCTTACAAAAAGCAGATTGAAGAGGTGGCAGGGCAGTATGGGATTTCAGTAAAAAAAGTAACATTTCGATGGGATAGTGCGAAAGAACATATCAAAAAATTAGAGATAGAAGGTAGTTTGAAAAATTTACAAAATAAAAAATCTAAAAAACAGATTGGGTCTGTACAGGCAGAAACCGTAGAAAAAATTAAAAAAATAATGATGCAGTTATATAATATTAAAAAGTCTGATATTCAGATAGAGGTGGAATAGAGATGGAATAGGGGTGGAATAAATATGGGAGAGAAAGTACCGAAAAAAATGAATTTAAAAGAAATAGGAATAGAAAAAATCATTTTAATAGCGATTGCCGGAATTATCTTATTGCTGGCAAATTTTTCTGAATGGAAAAATGCAATTTCTGAAAAAACAGAAAAAAAAGAAGAAAAGACGGTACAGACAGATCAAAATGATGCATATGTGAGTGCCCTTGAAAATAAATTAGTACATATCCTTGAAAATGTGGATGGTGTAGGAAGAGTGGAAGTAATGATTACTTTAAAATCTTCAAAAGAGTCTGTTTTAAATAAAGATCTGTCAGAGGAGAGGCAGACAGAACAGGAAAAAAACAGCGATACGCAAAAAACAAATAAAAATGAGAAAAGACAGGAAGAGACGATTCTTTCGGACAGTGTGGGAAATTCTGCTCCCTATGTTGTAAAGGAACTGGAACCGGAAATCGCGGGAATTATCATTTCCTGTGAAGGGGCGGAAAATAAAGTAGTAGCAGCATCGGTTCTTGAGGCGGCACAGGTGCTGTTTGGGGTTTCTGCAAATCATATCAAAGTGTTAAAAATGGAGGGTGCAAAATGAAAAAAGTATTTCAAAAAAATCAAATTGCCATTACGGCGTTAGCGATTATGATTGCGGTAGCAGGCTATCTGAATTTTACAGAGCAAAATGCATCAAAAGACGGGGATAAAAAGTCTGAAAGTTCGGTAGAAACGATTGATACTATGGATATTTCAGATGGGGATTCTCTTATAAAAGAAAAAGCAGAAAGTTCCAAAAACGCAGCGGAGAAAAATTCAGATGAAGTATCAGAAGAACCACAGACTGCCGGCAGTACAGAAACAATAGGAGGAGCAGTTCTTACACAGGCACAGGTCAGTGAGTATGTGGCAGGAGCAAGAATGGAAAGAGAGCAGACCCATTCAAAAACAAAAGAATCACTTAATGAGATTATCAACAGTGATTCTGTAGGTGAGAGCGCCAAAAAAGAAGCAGTAGATAAATTAACAGAACTTGCAGATATCATGGAAAAAGAAGCAGCAACAGAACAGCTTTTGGCCTCAAAAGGATTTGAGAATGCGGTAGTATCTATTGGAGATGACAGTGTGGATGTTGTTCTTAATTATGAAGAACTTTCTTCTGCAGATCGCGCGCAGATTGAAGATATTGTGACAAGAAAAACAGGGTACAGTGTCAGTCAGCTGATCATAAGCAAAATGCAGACTACAGAAAGTTAAAAGATTTCTGTTGCAAAAACAGGGATGTCTGTTATAATTATAGAATAAATCGATATAAAATTGTTTACATTTTATTAAGAGACTTTCCATGTGTTTTTTATGCACATGGAAGGTGCTTTTCTATGAGCTGTAGACAAAAGGAGGTTTCCATGGGAAAAGAAAAAGATACAAAGATAAATCATACGGTTTATAACATAGAAGATGTTGGACAGGTTCAGATCGCAGATGAAGTTGTTGCAGTGATTGCCGGTCTGGCGGCAACAGAAACAGATGGAGTTGCCAAGATGTCCGGGAATATTACGAATGAGATCGTAAGTAAGCTTGGAATGAAGAAGCTGTCTAAAGGCGTGAAAGTTACGATCACAGGAACACAGGTAGATGTTACTCTGAATCTTGTACTGAATTATGGTGTGAGCATTCCGAAGACTTCTCAGGAAGTACAGGATAAAGTAAAGAGTGCCATCGAAACGATGACAGGACTTACGGTTTCTGAAGTGAATATCCGTATAGCCGGAATCCAGATGGATTATGAATAGACTGACTACAAGAATACACTGAAGATAACGGAGGTTTGACACATGAAGATGTCCAGAAGAAAGGTAAGAGAAACTATTTTTCTTTTACTGTTTCGTATAGAATTTAATACACAGGAAGAGTTGCAGGAGCAGATGAAGTGGTATTTTGAAGAAAGACCGGATGTGGAAGCGAAAGATCAGCTCTATATCGAGACAAAGATCGGAAGCATTTTAAAGCGTCTGCCGGAGATTGATGACAAGATTCATTCTATTTGTGAAGGCTGGAGACTCGAACGACTTGGAAAGCCGGAACTGGCTATCCTGCGTCTTGCAGTATATGAGATTACAAATGATGCGAATATTCCTACGGGAGTTGCCATCAATGAGGCCGTAGAGCTTGCGAAGATTTATTGCAGTGAGGAAGCTCCCCGTTTTATAAATGGAGTTCTTGCGAAGCTGGCATAGCGAATAATTCGTGACCTGTACCTGGATAACTGAAAAAGAATGAGGCGGCAGGAAGAATTCTCTGCCGCTTTTTTACTTTTACGAAGAACGGTGTTCCGGTATTCAAAAACGCTCTGCGAGAATGGGAACTGCGGAGTACATTGAGGTGGTTTATATTAATGAAGCATATTTTTTCTGTAACACAGATCAATTCTTATATTCATCGTATTTTTGAAAGTGACTATGCACTGAAGAAGATTTATTTAAAGGGAGAAGTTTCAAACTGTAAGTATCATTCTTCCGGGCATATTTATTTTACTTTAAAAGATGAAAAGAGTACACTGCGCTGTGTTATGTTTTCCTCTGACCGGTTTAAAGGACTTGCTTTTCATCTGGAGGATGGACAGCTGATTGAGGCTTGCGGAAATATTTCGGTGTATGAACAGGCAGGCACCTATCAGTTATATGTCCGAAAGATCGAACTGGCGGGAGCGGGGGAACTGTATGTCCGCTATGAAAGACTCAAGCAGGAGCTTGCCGAAAAAGGTTATTTTGATTTTGAAAGAAAGAAACCTTTACCTGCTTATCCGGAGAAGATTGGAATCGTTACGGCGCTTACCGGAGCGGCAATCGAAGATATCAGGAGTATTGCAAGAAGAAGGAATCAGACGGTACAGCTTTACCTTTATCCGGCAAAAGTGCAGGGAGAAGGAGCATCGGCAGAGATTGCGAGAGGAATACGATATTTTGATAAAGCTGGTGTGGATATTATTATTATCGGCCGCGGCGGTGGTTCGATAGAAGATTTGTGGGCATTTAATGAGATGCCGGTGGCGGATGCGATTTATGAGGCAGATACGCCGATCATATCAGGAACTGGTCATGAAGTTGATATGACGATTGCTGACTATTGTGCGGATGTTCGTGCGGCAACCCCTTCTGCAGCCTGTGAGCTTGCGATTCCAGATATGCAGTCCATTTTTACAAAGCTTTCAAATTATCGTGAAGCATTGGATATGCAGGCAGAACAAAGGTGTGCGCAGTTACGGCAGCAGATGATTCTGTTACAAAGACAGCTTGAAGCAGGAAGACCGGACAGAAAGCTTTTAAAACATAAATTGCTCTATGAGCGCTTAGAGAATCGTTTATCACAGGCCATAAAAGAAAAGTACAGGAGTCGTCAGCAGATGTTTTCAAGATACGTAGATCAGCTTTCCGGGCTTGCTCCAACGAATCGATTAAAGGGAGGCTATGCATTTGCACAGACAAAAGATGGCCGACCGGTTGCTTCCATAGAACAGCTGGAGAAAGAAGTTCCTTTTTTCCTTACCTTTTCAGATGGAGAGGCAGAAGTAATACCGGTTCATCTGAAGAAGAATAAAAAGTAAAGAGGTTGAAATATGGCAAAAGCGAAGTTTTCAATAGAAGAAGCCTTTGAACAGTTAGAACACATTATTGAGCAGCTTTCCGAAGAGGAAGTCAGCTTAGCAGATTCGATGGACCTTTATAAAAAAGGAGTAAAGCTTTTAGATAAGTGTTCGCAGACATTAGATAAAACACAAAAAGAGATAATTATCTTACAGGAGGGACAAAATGAAGCCATCCATAAAGGAACAGCTTCCGATGAAGATTGAACAGATTGAAAATATGATCTATCCGTTTCTTCCGGAAGAAAAAGGATTGCAAAAGACAGTATTAACTGCAATGAATTATAGTGTAAAGGCAGGAGGAAAGCGTCTCCGTCCGATGCTTATGCTGGAAACTTACAGGATGTTTGGAGGGGAAGACCTTAGCGTAATAAAACCTTTTATGGCTGCGATCGAGATGATTCATACGTATTCCCTGATTCATGATGATCTTCCGGCGCTTGATAATGATGATCTTCGAAGAGGTCTCCCGACAGCTCACGTAAAGTTTGGAGAAGCGATGGCGATTCTTGCCGGAGATGCCTTATTAAATTATGCATTTGAAACGGCATCAAAGGCATTTTGTGGGGACGCACAGGATATAACGACAGCAAAAGCAGTGCAGATTCTGGCGAAAAAGCCAGGAATCTACGGTATGATCGGTGGTCAGACAGTGGATGTGGAAGAAGAGAATAAGGAAATAAGTTTTGATACGTTGATGTATATCCACAACAATAAAACAGCAGCCCTGATCGAGTGTGCAATGATGATCGGAGCGGTATTAGCCGGAGCATCAGAGGTTGAAGTAGCAACCATAGAAAAGATTGCAAATAAAGTTGGGATTGCTTTTCAGATAGAAGATGATATTCTTGATGTAGTGAGTACAAGTGAGACATTAGGAAAACCAGCAGGGAGCGATGAAAAGAACGGAAAGAATACATATGTACTTTTTCGTGGCTTAGAACAGTCCGGAGAAGATGCGAAGCAGTATACAGAGGAAGCATTACAGCTTTTTGATGCTTTAGAATATAAGAATGACTTTTTACGAGAACTGCTATTATACTTAGTTGGAAGAAAGAATTAAAAATATGTACTCTCGGAGGATGCGTAATGGTACGTTTATTAAATCAGATAAAAGAACCAAATGATATTAAAAGGATTTCTCCTAAGCTCTACCCGGTTTTGGCAGAGGAAATCAGAGATTTTCTTTTGAATAATGTAAGTCAGACAGGCGGACATCTTGCTTCGAATCTGGGAGCAGTAGAGATTACGATGGCGCTGCATATCTGCCTTCGTTTTCCGGAGGATAAAGTTGTATATGATGTGGGACATCAGTCTTACGTTCATAAAATATTAACAGGGAGAAAAGACGAATTTTCAACATTGCGGCAAAAGGATGGACTTTGTGGCTTTCCTAAAAGAAGTGAAAGTGAATGTGATGTGTTTGGAACAGGTCACAGTTCCACATCGATTTCTGCAGCACTTGGTCTGGCAGTGGCAAGGGACCTCGAACAAAAAGATAATACCGTTGTAGCAGTGATCGGGGATGGCGCGTTATCTGGTGGAATGGCGTATGAAGCGTTAAATAATTTATCTATTCTCCGAAAAGAAAAAAAGAATATGATTATTATCTTAAATGATAATAAGATGTCTATTTCAGAAAATGTCGGCGGGATGAGCCGTTATTTAAATGATCTGCGTTCCAGAAAGAGTTACAGTGAATTTAAAGAGAATGTAGAAAGTGCACTGAACAATATTCCGGGAGTAGGAAAGAGCGTTGCCAGAACGTTAAAGAAGTCCAAAGATTCCATTAAGCAGTTATTTATTCCAGGAATGTTGTTTGAAAATATGGGAATTACTTACTACGGACTTGTAAACGGGCACGATATTTATGAACTGATTCATGCGATTAACCGGGCGAAGCAGCATGAGGGACCGGTATTGATCCATGCGATTACCAGAAAGGGAATGGGCTATAAGAATGCCGAAAAGAATCCGGAAAAGTTTCATGGAATCGGACCATTTGACAGAGAAAGCGGAGAGCTTTTAGCAAAGAAAACGAAGAAGACATATACAGATGTGTTTGCGGATAGTCTGGTTGCCTTAGCAAAAAATAATAAAAAGATTGTAGCAATTACTGCTGCCATGCCATCCGGAACCGGATTGAAAAGTTTTAAAAAATATTATCCGAAACGGTTTTTTGATGTAGGTATCGCAGAAGAACATGCCGTTACCTTTGCAGCAGGTCTTGCGGCACAGGGAATGCATCCGGTATTTGCTGTATATTCTTCTTTTTTACAAAGAGGATATGACCAGGTTCTCCATGATGTGTGCATACAGAAGTTACCGGTATTTTTCTGTATTGACCGTTCCGGTCTTGTAGGGGCAGATGGAGAAACACATCAGGGTATTTTTGATATTTCCTATCTTGGCCATATTCCGAACATGGTACTTATGGCTCCTAAAAATGGCAGGGAAATGCCGGAGATGATGAAGTTTGCTTTAGAATATAACGGACCAATTGCTATGAAGTATCCAAGGGGAAGTGTGTATGAGGGACTTTCTGAATACAACGCTCCTGTAGAACTTGGAAAAAGTGAAGTTATTCATGAAGGACAGGATGTCGTGATCTTATCTGTTGGAAGTATCATGGAAGAGTGTGAAAAGGCAGTACAGCATCTTCAGGAAAAAGGATATAATCCGGGTCTTGTCAATGTTCGTTTTATTCGGCCAATGGACGAAGACTTATTACGAGAGCTTGCGGCAAAGTATCCGCTTATTGTTACCGTAGAGGAGAATGAATTAATTGGAGGATATGGTCAGATGGTTTCTGCCTTCCTTCATAAAAATAAATATCATAATGATCTGCTGTCACTGGGAATATCAGATTATTTTGTGCGTCATGCCACTGTGGCACAGCAAAGAGAACAGGCCGGAATCGATGCCGATTCCATCGTAAAGTCAATAATAGATAGGATGAATTAAGATGAAACAGCGTTTGGATATATTATTAGTAGAACAGGGATTAGCTGCATCCAGAGAAAAAGCAAAAGCAATGATCATGTCGGGAGTTGTTTTTGTAAATGGTCAAAGAGAAGATAAAGCAGGAAGTACTTTTGATGAAAAGGCAGCAGCAACGATCGAAATCCATGGCTCCACATTAAGATACGTGAGTCGTGGAGGATTAAAACTGGAGAAAGCCGTAGAACAGTTTGGATTTTCTTTAAAAGATAAAGTGTGCATGGATGTTGGCGCTTCTACCGGAGGATTTACGGATTGCATGCTGCAAAACGGAGCAGTAAAAGTATTTTCTGTAGATGTAGGAAGAGGACAGCTTGACTGGAAGTTACGGAATGATGAACGTGTTGTCTGTATGGAAAAGACGAATATGCGTTATGTGAAGCCGGAGGATATTGGAGAGCTGGTCGATTTTATTTCGATTGACGTTTCCTTTATCTCACTTACAAAGATTTTACCACCGGTAAAAGCATGTCTGAAAGAAGGAGGACAGGTTGTCTGCCTCATCAAACCACAGTTTGAAGCAGGCAGGGAGAAGGTTGGTAAAAAAGGTGTTGTAAGAGACCGGGCCGTTCATGAAGATGTAATAAAACAGATTATGGATTTTGCTGCGGCACTTGGTTTTTCTTTACTGCATCTTGACTATTCTCCGATCAAAGGACCGGAGGGCAACATAGAGTATTTATTGCATTTATTAAACAGACCGGAGGAAAGCCAGATTGATGAGAAGATGATACCGGATGTCGTTACCGCATCCCACCAGTCTCTTTCTCATCGTGATGCGGCAAAATAGACACCATGAACAATTTTTTTATTATTGCAAATAAACAAAAAGATATTAATCTTGAAATTACAGAACAGATTAGACATCATATTTCAAGATTGGGTGCAGTATGTAATATCTATGACCAATATGACAGAGATGTCTCTTCGATTGATATACCGGAAGGAACACAGTGTATTTTAGTAATCGGAGGGGATGGAACCATTCTTGCGGCAGCAAGGATGCTTGTTGGAAGTAATATTCCGTTACTGGGAATTAATCTTGGAACACTTGGATTTCTTGCAGATGTGAACCTTGCAGATTTGTCAAAGACTCTGGATTTACTGCTCCAGGATCAGTACCAGGTAGAAAATCGCATTATGCTCACTGCGGAGGTATATAAACAGGGAGAAAAGGCAGCGACATATATTGCATTAAATGACTTTAACATTAATCGCTTTGGAGCATCCAGAGTTATTGGATTAAAGGTAGATATCAATGGTTCAGTCATTGACCGTTATCGTGCAGATGGAGTGATCGTCTGTACTCCAACCGGCTCTACCGGATATAATTTATCCGCCGGTGGTCCGATCATCAATCCGACCTGTAAAAACTTTGTGATCACCCCAATCTGTCCGCATTCCCTGACCGCACGAAGCATCGTCCTTGCAAAGGAAGATGTTGTAACAGTGGAAGTAGAACAGATCAGAAGCAACATAAAGGAAGAGGCAATCATTTCTTTTGATGGAAGAGAAGGCCTTTCTCTGTTTCCTGGGGACCAGGTGAAAATATATAAATCGCAGGAGGTAACTCCGTTTATTAAGGCAACGGAAGTCAGCTTTGTACAGATTTTGAAGGAGAAGCTTTTATAACAGAAGTGGAGATAATAAATGAAGGGAAAACGACAGGAAAAAATACTGGAGATTATCCGGACAAATGATATAGAAACACAGGAAGAACTGACGAAAAAATTGTCAGAAGCAGGATTTTCTTCTACGCAGGGAACCGTTTCGAGAGATATCCGCGAATTAAAACTTACCAAGGTTACCGGTGCAAATGGAAGACAGAAATATGCACCGATTCAAGCAGAGGATATTCATGTTTCCAGTAAGTATAAAAGAGTATTGTCAGAAGGAATCCTTCACATGGACAATGCGGAAAATATTTTAGTACTGAAAACTGTTCCAGGCATGGCGATGGCATGTGCGGCGGCAATAGATTCTATTTCTCTTCATGGAGTGCTGGGGTGTATTGCCGGAGACGACACGATCATGTGTGTGGTGAAAGAAACTTCTATGGTGGAAGAAGTCATGAAGGAAATTGACACAATTATGAAAGGACATCGTTAACATCGGAGGTTGCTATGCTCATAAATTTACACGTTAAAAATCTGGCACTTATCGAGGAAACAGAAGTAGATTTTACAGATCATCTGAATATACTTACCGGAGAAACCGGTGCAGGTAAATCAATCCTGATCGGGTCGATTCAATCTGCACTTGGTGCAAAGATTCCAAAGGATATGATAAGAAATGGCTGTGATAGTGCATTAATTGAACTGATCTTTCATACGAAGAGCGAGGCTGTACGAAAAAAGATGGAAGAATTTGAAATTCCGTTTGAAGATGGTGAGATTATCATATCAAGAAGAATTACCAATCATCGTGTGATTAATAAAGTAAATGATATCAGTGTAACAATCGGAAGATTAAAAGAGCTTTCACCCCTTCTTCTTGATCTTAGCGGGCAGCATGAAAATCAGCTTCTTTTAAAACCGCAGAATCATTTAAAGATCATTGATAGTTACCATAGGAATCTGATTACGCCAATAAAGGAAAAAACAGCATCTCTTTATCATGAATACCAGGAACTTAGGCAAACGCTTTCTGAACAGAATATGGGAGAAGAGCAGAGAATCCGGGAGATGGAGTTTTTAAAATATGAGATTCAGGAGATTGAAGAGGCCAATTTACAGTCAGGAGAGGATGAGACATTAGAAGCGCAATATCAGAAAGTGTCTCATGCGAGAGAAATTCTTTCTGATTGTTCAGCAGTACATGAAATGACGGCAGGACAAAGTGGCTGCGCAGGAGATTTAATTGGTTCAGCAGTACAAAAGTTATATACGGTAGAAAGCATGGATGCCGGGGCGAAGGGACTAACGGAACAGCTGCAAACGATAGATTCGTTGCTTAATGATTTTAACAGAGAGCTGTCCGGATATATAGATTCTATGGAGTTTGATGGAGAGCAGTTTGCTGAACTGGAAGATCGGTTAAATCTTATTAATCATTTAAAAGCAAAGTATGGAGATTCCATAGAAAAAATACAAAAATATCATGATGACAGCGTTGAAAAATATGAAAAACTTTCCAATTATGAAGAGTATATTTCCAAGATAAAAAGGGAATTATCTAAAGTGAGAGAAAAGCTAGATATACAGTGCGATAAACTGACTTCTTTGCGAAAAGATGCGGCAATTCCTTTAACGCAGTTGATTAAAGAAGCGCTGCGCGATCTTAATTTTTTAGATGTAGAATTTGAAATTGCCTTTGAGCAGTCAGCACAGTACTCTCCTCATGGAAGAGATACGGTTTGTTTTATGATTTCTACGAATCCTGGCCAGACAGTCAGACCGTTGCATGAAATCGCATCTGGCGGTGAACTTTCCCGAATCATGCTGGCAATTAAGTCGATTCTTGCAGATGAAGAGGGAATAGAAACATTGATTTTTGATGAAATTGATACCGGAATCAGCGGACGAACAGCGCAGAAAGTTTCGGAAAGGCTTGCCTGCATCGCGAAAAAGCGACAGGTAATCGCTATTACACATCTGCCTCAGATTGCGGCAATGGCAGATGCACATTATCTTATCGAAAAAACAAGTGATTCCAATTCTACGATCAGTAATATTTATTTACTTACCGAAGAAGAATCTGTAAAAGAACTTGCCAGAATGCTTGGCGGTGTTCGTATTACAGATGCCGTTTTGCAGAATGCAAGGGAAATGCGTACCCTGGCAAAACAGTAAAATATGTCTGTTTGAAACAGCAGTATGCCTGCCATACTAAGTGAAAACTTAGATATGGGGGCATTTTTTATGAGGAAAAATTTAAAAGGGTTCTATATTATCTTGTTGGTTTTCATCTTGTCAGTCATAGGAAGATACGGGTCTTGTCTGCAATCAGAAGATGTATTTTCTGCGCAGATACAGAGGCAGAACAGAAAGTTATCCCAGAAGGAGAAGAATACAAAGGTTTATGCATCAGGTGTTCCGATTGGTATTTATGTAAAAACAGAAGGAATTCTTGTTCTCGGATTACAGCAGGTAGAATGTCAGAATGGAAAAGCTGTTTGTCCGGCCGCCTGTAAAATAAAAGCAGGAGACTATATTCTCACTTTAAATGGACAGAGGATCACGACAAAACAGCAATTTATACATTTATTACAAAAAAATAGGGAAAAAGAAATTGTTTTAACCGTTAAAAGAAAAAATAAAATAATAAAAATAAAAATAAAACCAGTGTATTCAGGTAAAAATAATTGTTATCAGATTGGGGTATGGATAAGGAATGATACACAGGGGATAGGAACGATTACTTTTATCAGAGAAGATGGAACTTTTGCGGCGCTTGGGCATGGAATTAGTGATGGAGATATCGGAGTGCAGTTTCTGATAGAAGGAGGAAGTGCTTACCGGGCCGATATCGCCTCTATCCTAAAAGGAAAGGCAGGTAAGCCGGGTGAAGTAATTGGAACGATCAATTATGTGCCGCAAAATTATCTGGGAGAAATATATGCGAATACAACAGGCGGTATATTTGGAAAAATGATAAAAAATAAAAAAGAATTTTGTGTGGGTGAAAAACTTCCTGTCGCAAAAAAATCAGAAATACAGACAGGAAGAGCATATTTAAGAAGCAGTATCAGTGGAAAAAGTAAAGAGTATTCCATAGAAATAGAAAAAATCTTTCTTCATGAAAAAGATTCTTTAAAAACTCTAAAGATAAAAGTGACCGATCCGGAACTGATCGCACTCACCGGTGGAATCATACAGGGACTCAGTGGCAGTCCTATTTTACAAAATGGAAAGTTAGTTGGAGCAGTGACCCATGTTTTAATTGATAATCCTAAAATGGGTTATGGTATATTTGCAGAAAGTATGCTAGAATAAAAAACAGGATTTGGCGATGACAGATATTGCAAAAATAAGGACAGGTAAGGTAAAAGGAACGATGAACAGTAACAATTTAAGTGATTATTATTATAACCATTCTTTTATGGAAAGGCTTCGGAAGCGACTTCCGGAAATTCTTCCGAACACATATTGCATAGTAGCAATTGATATTGAACATTTCCGCCTTTTTAATAAATTGTATGGGAGAAGTTCAGGGGATGAAGTCATTCGTTATATTTATACCTGTCTGAAACAAAGTGCGTTAGAATATGACGGAATTGATGCGTATTTAGGTGGAGATAATTTTGTCGCTTTTTTGCCGGATGATGATGAAGTACTTAATAATATCCGTCAGAAGATTATAAAGAAGTTTAGTAAGTGGAATAACACATCCGCCTTTTTCCCTCTGTTTGGTGTATATACAATAGAAGATACTTCTGTTTTACCAGAATTGATGTATGATCATGCAATGCTTGCTTTGTCTCATGCAGAAGAAGATTATAAGTGGCATATTTGTCGATATACGATGGAAATGGAATCTTGTTTGGAAGAAGAAGTTTATCTTTTGGCAGCAATAGAAGAAGGGTTACAAAAAGAAGAGTTTACCTTTTTTGCACAGCCACAATGTAATATTGCAACCGGACAGATTGTAGGAGCGGAGGCCTTAGTACGATGGCAGAAACCTGATGGTGAAGTTCTTTTACCAGGGGGATTTATCCCAGTGTTAGAAAAGAATAAGATGATAGATCGATTAGATCGTTATGTCTGGGAGAAGGTTTGTCAGTGGCTTAGAGGTTGGATTGATCAGGGATATTCTCCTGTTCCGATTTCTATTAATGTATCTCGTATCGATATATTTGAAATGGATGTTCCAAAGTATATTTTTTCCTTGCTTGAGAAGTATCAGATTCCAGAATATCTCATTAAGATTGAGATTACAGAGAGTGCCTATACAGAGAATAATAACAGGATATCACATGCAGTAAATACTCTTCGAAACAGAGGTTTGGTTGTTATGATGGATGATTTTGGCTGTGGCTACTCTTCTTTAAATATGTTAAAGAATATACCAGTTGATGTGTTGAAGCTTGATATGCGCTTTTTGCAATTTAAGGAAGAGGAGAGACAAAAAAGTGCTAATATTCTGGAAGCAATCGTAAACATGGCTGGACTTTTGCATCTCCCTATTGTTGTTGAAGGGGTAGAGAATGAAAGTCAGGAGAAGTTCGTACAGAAATTAGGGTGTCGTTATATACAGGGTTTTTATTATTATAAACCATTGCCGATTAAGAAGTTTGAAGAATTATTAAGAGATAAAAGACAGATTGATACCCAGGGGCTTGTTTACAAACAAGTTGAACCGATGCATATTCGTGAATTTATAGACACGAATTTTGTCAGTGACAGTATGTTAAATAATGTGTTAGGACCGGTAGTTTTTTTTGAAGTATTCGGTGGAGATATTAAAGTTACTCGCGTAAACGAACAATATTTTCGAATGATCGGAGAACAGCATTTTGAAGAAGATATTCAAAGAGAATTTTTAAAGAGAATACCGGAAGAGGAACGATGTGTGTTCCACCGAATGATAGAAAAAGCATTTGAAAATCCGGTGCTTGGTGCGGATGGAATGATTCATCTTTTACGTGAAGGAGAGCAAAAGATGTCTGTATATACCAAAGTATTTTATCTGAGAGAACGAGAAGGATACCGGCAGTACTACTGCTCTTTGATGGATATAAGCAGAGTAATCTAAAAATACAAAATAGAAAGTAAAAAGGAATAGTATCAATCGATAGCAGATCGTAGATACCATTCCTTTTTTAATGTTGATATTCAATTATTCTATGTTCGTCTTTACATGTTTTTTGATTGCTTCAAAGCTTTCTTTACTGATAATATGTTCTATCTTGCAGGCATCCTTTTCTGCAATTTCTGCGGAAACACCTAATTTCTCCAAACAGGATGTAAGTATCCGATGTCGTTCATAGATCATATCAGCAATTGCCTTTCCGGATTCTGTAAGATAGATATATCCGGCATCTGTTACTGTGATGTGATTCTTCTCACGAAGATTCTTCATAGCAATACTTACACTCGATTTTTTAAAGTCAAGCTCATTGGCAATATCAACGGAACGAACAACAGGAAGTTTTTTGCTGAGAACTAAAATCGTTTCTAAATAGTTTTCAGCGGATTCGTTGTATTTTTCCTTCAATATAATCACCTCAATAAATATATAAATTCAATTGATAATATCATAACATATTGAAAGCAATTTTTCAAATAAAGCTGATGAAAAAATTTATCTATCTCTTTAAAAAGACGAAAGAAGATGTTAAACTGTAACGGGGCATTCTTGAATTTAACAGAAAGGACGGAAAGAAGAATTTTTATGAAGAAATTATTATACTTTATGAAAGACTATAAAAAGGAAAGTGTTCTGGCTCCTTTATTTAAAATGCTAGAAGCCTTTTTTGAATTATTTGTACCTTTAGTTGTTGCTTCAATCATTGATGATGGTATTATTTTAAAGAATCAGAGCCATATTATAAAAATGTGTCTGTTACTTCTTCTGCTGGCGGCAGTTGGTCTTACCTGTTCAATTACGGCACAGTATTTTGCAGCTAAGTCGGCAGTAGGGGCCGCGACCGGAATTCGATATGAGCTTTTTACGCATATTCAGACACTTGGATATGAAGAAATGGACACGATAGGTACTTCTACACTGATTACCCGTATGACAAGTGATATTAACCAAGTGCAAAATGGTATCAATCTTGTACTCCGGCTTTTTCTGCGTTCTCCGTTTATCGTATTTGGAGCAATGATCATGGCCTTTACAATTGATGTAAAGGCAGCGATGATTTTTGTTGTTGCAATTATCCTGTTATCTATTGTGGTTTTTGGCGTTATGTTTATTACAAAGCCACTTTATAAGAAAGTACAGGCAGGATTAGATACGATTCTTGGAACAACGAGAGAAAACCTTACAGGAGTAAGAGTAATCCGGGCATTTCATCAGGAACAGGCAGAATATGAGAAGTTTTTCAGTCAGAATGAACAGTTGACTTTATTACAAAAACTAGCAGGTAAAATATCCGGATTAACGAATCCACTTACATTTGTGATCATAAACTTTGCAATTCTTGTCCTTATTCATACGGGAGCAGTTCGTGTCAGCCTTGGAACATTATCACAGGGTCAGGTAGTAGCTCTTTATAACTATATGTCACAGATTCTTGTGGAACTGATCAAATTAGCAAATTTAATTATATCCGTTACAAGGGCAATGGCTTGTTTTAATCGTATTCAGGATGTTTTTTCTATCGAACCATCCATGAAGGAAGGAAATGAAAAATCTACCAATATTAGAAATGATGTTCCGGCAGTAGAATTTAAAAATGTATCGTTTACTTATGCCGGAGGCGGAGATCATGCAATAGAGAATATTTCTTTTAAAGCAATGGCGGGGCAGACAATTGGAATTATTGGTGGTACAGGTTCCGGAAAGTCAACGCTTGTAAACTTGATTCCAAGATTTTATGATGCTACAGAAGGAGAAATAGATATCGCAGGAGAAAATGTACGGGAATACACGTATGAGTCACTTCGAAAAATGATTTCTGTTGTTCCGCAGAAAGCGCAGCTCTTTGCAGGAACAATACGAGATAATCTGATGTTTGGCTGTCCTGATGCTACGGAAGAACAGATAGAGGAAGCACTTGTTATTTCTCAGGCAAAAGAGTTTGTGGATACAAAAGAAGGCAGATTGGATGCTGTTGTAGAACAGGGAGGAAAGAATCTTTCCGGTGGACAAAGACAACGTCTTACGTTGGCAAGAGCATTAGTACCACAGTCCGATATCCTTATTATGGATGACAGTGCCTCAGCACTTGACTATGCAACAGATGCAAAACTTCGAAAAGCAATTCAAAATATGAAGCGTAAACCAACGGTGTTTATTGTTTCGCAAAGAACGTCTTCTATTCAGGATGCCGATAGTATTCTTGTACTTGATGATGGAAAGATTGCAGGAAAGGGAACACATGAAGAGCTGATTGCTTCCTGTGATATTTACCGCGAGATTTATGAAACACAGTTTAAGAAGGAGGAAGCGTAGATGGCAGAGCAGAAAGCAGCTGGCAAAAGAAAAAGCACGATGAAAAAAGTGTGGTATTATTTAAAGAATTATCGTTTTCTCCTTATTGTGTCTGTTGTGATGGCAGCAGTCACTGTTGCAGGAACCTTGTATGTTCCGATTCTTGTTGGAGATGCGATTGACTATATCATTAAAAAGGGACAGGTAGATTTTATGGCGATCGCAGGCATACTTGAAAAAGGCGCGGTTGTAATTGTTTTTACCGGAGCTGCACAGTGGATTATGAATGTCTGCAATAATCATATTACTTTTCATGTGACAAGAGACATTCGAAACGAAGCAATGAAAAAGATTGAGAAGCTTCCATTAAAATATATAGATGGACATTCTTACGGAGATGTAGTAAGCCGTGTTATTGCAGATGTCGATCAGTTTGCAGACGGACTTCTCATGGGATTTACGCAGTTTTTTACTGGAGTAGTTACAATTTTAGGAACGCTTGGATTTATCTTTTCTATCCATTTGGGAATCGCTCTGTTAGTTGTCTGTCTTACACCGATTTCATTACTAGTCGCTCGTTTTATTGCTACACATACTTACTCCATGTTTAAATTGCAGTCTGAGACAAGAGGAGAACAGACAGCATTAATCGAAGAAATGATCGAGGGAGAAAAAGTTGTAAAAGCTTTTGGTTACGAAAAAAGAGCAGCAGAACGTTTTTCTAAAGTAAATGAAAAATTACAGGGATATTCTTTAAAAGCAATCTTCTTTTCTTCTATTACAAATCCTTCCACTCGTTTTGTAAATAGTATTGTATACGCAAGTGTTGCATTAAGCGGTGCACTTACAGCAATTAGCGGAGGACTGAGTGTAGGACAGCTTACCTGTTTATTAAGTTATGCAAATCAGTATACGAAACCATTTAATGAAATATCCGGCGTAGTGACAGAACTACAGAATGCTTTAGCCTGTGCTGCACGTATTTTTGAACTTATTGAGGAAAAACCGGAGAGTGATGATAAAAAAGATGCGATGATCTTAAGGAATCCAGAAGGTAATGTTACACTTTCTCATGTCGCATTTTCTTATACAAAAGAAAAACAACTGATAGAAGATTTTAATCTCAAGGTAAAAGAAGGACAGCGCATTGCAATCGTTGGACCTACCGGCTGCGGAAAAACAACAATTATCAATCTTCTAATGCGTTTTTATGATGTGAATCAGGGAAAGATCATGGTAGAAGGAACAGATATTCGTGATATCACAAGAGAAAGTCTTCGAACTTCCTATGGAATGGTTTTACAGGATACCTGGCTTCGAAGTGGAACAATTCGTGACAATATCACAATGGGAAGAGAAGGCTTTACGGATGAGCAGATTATTACTGCTGCAAAAGAAGCACATTCCTATAGTTTCATTAAAAAGATGCCAAAGGGTCTTGATACGTATATTACGGAAGATGGAGCCGGAATGAGTCAGGGACAAAAACAGCTTCTTTGTATTACAAGAGTCATGCTTGATCTGCCAGCTATGTTGATTCTTGATGAGGCAACTTCTTCGATTGATACCCGTACAGAACAAAAGATTCAAAATGCTTTTGCAAAAATGATGGAAGGACGTACCAGCTTTATTGTAGCCCATCGTCTCTCTACCATTCAGAATGCCGACGTGATTCTCGTTATGCAGGATGGACATATTATTGAGCAGGGAAATCATGAGAATCTGTTAAAGAAAAATGGTTTTTATGCAAATCTTTACAATAGCCAGTTTGCGAATTAGAGAAAAAGAAAGAAAAATAGAAAAGGCTGTTTGCGCAAAAACATGTATTGTTTTTTATAAAATACAAGAAAATGAGTAATATAGAGGTAATTTGAGAAAGAATCGTAGTTTACTATCTTGTATACTTGAACTAAATTTTATATAATAGGAACTGTGCCGCAAGGGTAAAATGTGGCAGTTGCAAAGGAAACAGGTTTATCTCAGTCGAGAAGACTCCCACCTCTTTCAGGCGGCAGCTCGACTTGAAAATAATCAAAAAATATGAGGTGATTATATGTTTAAAGTTACAGAAGATATCATTTATGTTGGTGTGAATGACCATGAAGTAGATTTATTTGAAGGACAGTACGATGTACCAAATGGTATGTCTTATAATTCCTGTGTTGTTCTTGATGAAAAAGTAGCTGTATTTGATACAGTAGATGCTCATTTTAAGGATGAATGGCTTGCAAATCTTGAAGAGGCTTTTTCCGGAAGAACACCGGATTATCTGATCGTACAGCATATGGAACCAGACCATGCAGCCAATATTGCAAATTTTGCAGAAAAATATCCAGAAGCAAAAATTGTTGGAAATGCAAAGACATTCCCTATGATGAAACAGTTTTTTGGTACAGACTTTGCTGACCGCCAGATTGTCGTAAAAGAAGGAGAGACATTAAGTACAGGTAAACATAACCTTACTTTTGTAATGGCTCCAATGGTACATTGGCCTGAAGTTATGATGACTTATGATACAACAGATAAGATTTTCTTCTCTGCAGATGCCTTCGGTAAGTTTGGAGCATTAGACGTAGAAGAAGAATGGGACTGTGAAGCACGTCGTTATTATATTGGTATTGTTGGAAAGTATGGACCAATGGTACAGAAGTTATTTGCTAAAGTTGGATCTCTTGAGATCAAGGCAATCTGTCCGTTACATGGTCCTGTTTTAACAGAGAATTTAGGACATTACCTGAATCTTTACACTATCTGGTCTTCTTATCAGGTAGAAACAGAAGGAACAGTCATCGCATATACTTCTGTTTACGGTAATACAAAGAAAGCAGTAGAACTCTTAGCAGAGAAATTAACAGAAGAAGGCTGCCCAAAAGTTGTTGTTACTGATCTTGCAAGAGATGATATGGCCGAAGCAGTAGAAGATGCCTTCCGCTACGGAAAGTTAATTCTTGCAACAACAACATATAATGGAGACATCTTCCCATTTATGAAGGAATTTATTAATCATTTAACAGAGAGAAGCTATCAGAATCGTAAAATAGGTTTTGTAGAAAACGGAAGCTGGGCGCCAATGGCAGCTAAGATTATGAAAGCAGCTTTTGAAAAGAGTAAGAATATTACTTTTGCAGACACAACAGTAACGGTTCGTTCTGCAGTAAATGAAGAAAGTGAAGCACAGATCGCAGCACTTGCAAAAGAAATGAAATAATAATTTGATTTATCTGAAAAACGGATGAAAATAAAAACTCGAACTTATAACAGATGTAAAGAGAGTCGCAACATGGAAAGGTATGTTTGATATTTTTACCTGCTCCGATATTATATCTGCCATAAGTTCGAGTTTTTATCTTTTGTTTGTACTATATTTTTAAATTTGGTTATTGTTCTTTGTGTACAGGCATAGGTAGAAAAACTTGGTGGAAAGGCAGTAATGCGAAAGAGCGGTGCAAAGGCAGGCTTTGTTATCAGTGATAATGGAAATTACATAATGGATACTGATTTTTCTGATGTAGCTGCATTTGTTCTTTGTGTATGTGAGGATGAAGTAAAAGTCATCGAAAAATAATAAGATATTAAGTATTAGAGAGCGTTTGAAAAAGTGTTTTATATAGAAAGGAAGTCGATTATATAATGAAAAAGTTAAACTGGGGAATGCTTGGAACAGGCTGGATCGCTCATGAAATGGGTGAGGCATTACAGCGTGTGAATGGTGAAATCTATGCCTGCTGTGCAAGAAGTATAGAAAGTGCAGAAAAATATGCTAAAGAATTTGGTGTAAAGCATGTTTACGGCAGTGTGGATGAGATGCTTGCCGATGAAAATATTGATATCGTCTATATTGCGACACCACATAATTCTCATTATGAATTTTTAATGAAGGCATTACAAAGTGGAAAGCACGTTTTTTGTGAGAAGGCAATTACAGTGAATGATACACAGCTTGAGGAGGCAGTAAAGCTTGCGGCAGAGAAGAAGCTTGTTATCTGTGACGGCATGACTTTATATCATATGCCGATATTTAAGAAGCTGAAAGAGATTGTGGACAGTGGTAAGCTAGGACCGGTCAAGATGATTCAGGTAAACTTTGGAAGTTGTAAGGAATATGATGTGACAAATCGTTTCTTTTCTAAAGAATTAGCAGGAGGAGCTTTACTTGATATCGGTGTGTATGCGACAAGCTTTGTAAGATTTTTTATGAAGAGCAAACCGGATACAATTCTTACAACTGCTAATTATTTTGAAACAGGAGTAGATGAGACTTCAGGAATCATTCTTCGAAATCCAGATGGACATACAGAAACCATCGAAGCAGGAGAAACTGCATACGCATTGGATTATGAAGTAGAAGATATGCAGAATTATGTTTTAAACGGTGGAAGTGAAGAATATCTCACTTACAGCCGCGACGTAATGAGTGTGTTAACAGATATTAGAAAGCAGTGGGGAATGATTTATCCTTTTGAATAAAAAAAAGAACAAAAAAGGGGTGCAGGGAATCTTGCATCCCTTTTTGTATCGCAGTATAATAAAAAATTACGTAAAAAATTTTAAATAATGAAGGAACAGTATATAAATGACAGAATTAATAAAACAGAAAAAACAAATACCGGAAAGATTATATAGTAACCGAAAGTTAGCAGCATTATTAATTCCACTGGCATTAGATCAGCTTTTGAATTCTTTTATGGGAACGATTGATACATTAGTTGTTAGTAATCTTGGTTCTGCAGCGATTTCTGCGGTATCATTGGTTGATGCAATTAATATTTTAATTGTGCAGGCATTCTTTGCACTTGCTTCTGGTGGAACCGTAGTGTGTTCTCATTATCTTGGATGTAAAAATGAAAAAAGTGCAAAAGAAGCAGCAAGGCAGCTTGTATTTATTACGTTATTATTATCGGTGATCATTGCCGGAGTTTGTCTTGTATTTAATCAGCAGCTTTTGCATTTGATTTTTGGAAAAGTAGAAAAAGATGTTATGGCGGGAGCAAAGCAGTATTTCTTTTATTCGGTGCTGTCTTATCCGTTTATCGCATTGTATAATGATGGCTCCTGTATTTTAAGAGCACAGAATAACAGCAGGTTCCCCATGCAGATTTCTATAGCATCTAATTTTTTAAATGCATTTTTGGATGTCATATTTGTCTGGGTATTTCACTGGGGCGTTGCGGGTTCAGCAATTGCGACAGCAGGCTCCCGTTTCTTCAGCATGAGTATTGTATTATGGAAGCTTAGAAACCCTTCTCTTGAAATACCATTCAGAGATTACTTTTCTATTCGGCCAAATTGGAGAGAGATTAAAAAGATTTTAAATATCGGAATTCCTTCCGGTATCGAAAACAGTATGTTTCAGTTTGGAAAACTGGCAATCCAATCTACAGTTTCTATGATGGGGACAGCAGCAATCGCAGCCCAGGGAATGACAAATGTAATTGAAAATTTAAATGGAATCCTTGCGATTGGCATCGGAATCGGTCTGATGACCGTTGTAGGTGAAACTTTAGGAGCAGGAAAAAAAGAGGAAGCAGTCTATTATATAAAGAAGCTTTGTATTATTGCGGAGATAACTTTAGTGATATCCTGTCTTGTTTTCTATCTTTTGGTACGTTCAATCACGTATTTTGGAGGAATGGAACCAGAAAGCGCAAAGCTGTGTATTTACATGGTAACATGGATCAGTATTGTAAAACCGATTGTGTGGATTATGGCATTTATTCCGGCCTATGGCCTTCGTGCGGCAGGAGATGTAAAATTCTCTATGGCAGTCTCTGTACTTTCTATGTGGTTTTGCAGAGTAAGTCTTGTTATTTTTCTTGCAAGAGCATTTCATATGGGACCGATGGCAGTGTGGATTGGAATGTTTGTAGACTGGACTGTTCGAAATATAATCTTTACCATACGATTCCGAAGCCGGAAATGGTTAAATCACGAAGTGATATAAATGTTCTGTGAGAATTATTCTCATGTAAAAATGTTGACTTCTTCCAATGAGTTATGATATTCTTATAGAAGTTAGTAATCCCTAACTAAAATGTGAGATAATTCATGTGATACTCTATTCGTCCCATTGAGCCGGGACGAAAGAGGTCCATGGGAAAGGATTGACGTTAAAAATGTTACATTTAGAAATTGAAAAAGTAGTAGGTAGAGAGATTATTGATTCTAGAGGAAATCCGACAGTTGAGGCAGAAGTATATTTAGCAGGCGGAACAGTTGGTCGTGGTGCAGCCCCAAGCGGAGCTTCTACAGGAGAATTTGAGGCATTAGAGCTTAGAGATGGAAATAAAGACAGATTTGGAGGCAAAGGTGTTTCTAAAGCTGTAGAAAATATTAATACAACAATCAATAAGGCATTAAAGGGAATTGATGCATCCGATATTTATGCAGTAGACGGTGCAATGCTTGCAGCAGATGGTACAAAAGATAAATCCAATCTTGGAGCAAATGCTATTTTAGCAGTTTCTATTGCAGCAGTTCGTGCAGCAGCAACTGCATTACAGATTCCATTATATCGTTTGCTTGGTGGAGTGAATGGAAACAGACTTCCGGTGCCAATGATGAATATTTTAAATGGAGGTGCACATGCTGCAAACACTGTAGATGTACAGGAATTCATGATTATGCCAGCCGGAGCACCAAGCTTCAAAGAAGGACTCCGCTGGTGTACAGAAGTGTTCCACGCATTAGCAGCACTTTTAAAAGAAAGAGGATTGGCGACTTCTGTTGGTGATGAAGGTGGATTTGCACCGGATCTTGGAAGCGATGAAGAAGCAATAGAGTGCATACTCGAAGCAGTAAAGAGAGCTGGCTATAAGCCAGGAGATGACTTTGTATTAGCAATGGATGCCGCTTCTAGTGAATGGAAAAGTGGTACAAAGGGAGAATATCTCCTTCCAAAGAGCGGAAGAAAGTTCACGTCAAAAGAATTAATTGAACATTGGAAACATCTTTGCGAGAAATACCCAATTTATTCTATTGAAGATGGATTAGATGAAGAAGACTGGGAAGGATGGCAGCAGCTTACAAAAGAACTTGGAGGTAAAGTGCAGTTAGTTGGTGACGATTTATTTGTTACAAATACAGAAAGACTTTCTAAAGGAATTAAGCTTGGATGTGGTAACTCTATTCTCATTAAATTAAATCAGATTGGTTCTGTATCTGAGACACTTGAAGCAATCAAGATGGCTCACAATGCAGGATATACTGCAGTAACTTCTCATCGTTCCGGCGAGACAGAAGACACCACAATCGCAGACTTAGCGGTAGCTTTAAACACCTGCCAGATTAAAACAGGTGCGCCAAGCCGTAGTGAACGTGTCGCAAAATACAACCAGTTATTAAGAATCGAAGAACAGTTAGGCAGCGCCGCTGTTTATCCTGGAAAAGAAGCATTTCATTTATAATTTAAGCTTATTATTCAATTACATATGCCAAAATAGATAATAATAAGAAGTAAAAAAGCCATTTTGCCGATAGCAAAAATGTTATCCGGCAAGATGGCTTTTTTATATCAGATATACGATGCTTATATAAGAGTAGGCAACAAAAAAACAACGTGATATAATAAAATAATAGTATAATAAGCTAAGTAAAAACAGAGGTGATTGCTTATGAAATTTTTAATAAAGCAAAGAGTATTTTCCTGGTCAGATACCTTTGATATTTATGATGAGTATGAAAACAAGAAGTACTTTGTCCAGGCAGAATTTTTATCATTAGGGCATCGTCTGCATGTATATGATATGAATGGGAAAGAGGTAGGACTGATCAAGGAGAAAGTTCTTACTTTTTTGCCAGAGTTTGAAGTAATGATAGGCAGGCATTCCTGCGGTATTATAAAGAAGAAGTTTACTTTTTTTCATCCACAGTATGAACTAGATTATAATGGCTGGCATGTAGAGGGAGATTTTCTTTCCTGGAATTATGATGTATATGAGGCATGCAGTGCGGTTATACATATTACAAAGGAGCCATGGCATTGGGGAGACACTTATGTAATTGATTTTCTTGAACCAAAGGACGAATTAATGGGGTTAATGCTTGTTCTTGCAATTGATGCGGCTAATTGTACGAATAATTAAAAGAGAGGGATTAGAATGATAAAGGGAAAAAAGATTGCAATAGTTACAGGGGCAACAGGTGGATTGGGACGGGAATTTGTCCGTCTTCTCTTAAAAGAAAAAAATGTTGACGAAATATGGGCTTTAGCTCGAAATGAAAAGAAACTTAGTCGTTTGAAAGAAAAGTTTGGTAAAAGGATTAAAATATATTCTATTGATCTCTCCAGTGTCCGCCAGATAAAATGTTTTGGAGAGGAGCTGCATGAGGAAGCCGGGCGGAAGAATCTGGAGATTTCCTATCTTGTTAATAATGCTGGTTTTGCAAAGTTTTGTTCTTATGGGGATTTAAGTGTTGAAGAATCTTTGAACATGATGCATGTGAATATGGATGCTGTTGTGGCGATGGGACTTGTCTGTATCCCTTATATGAAAAAAGGAAGTCATATGATTAATATTGCGTCTCAGGCATCCTTTCAGCCACTTCCGTATCAGAACATATATAGCTCTACAAAGTCCTTTGTAAGAAATTATTCAAGAGCGTTAAATGTGGAATTAAAAGAGAAAGGGATCTGTGTTACAGCAGTATGTCCCGGCTGGATAAAAACAGATTTATATAAGAGAGCGGAAATTGGAGCAAGGAAAGCAACAACGAAGTATGTAGGTATGGTCACGCCGGATAAGGTAGCAAAAAAAGCTTTAAAAGATGCGAAAAAATGTAAAGATATTTCCATCTACAGTCTTTTTACAAAAATCTCACATATAGCTGCAAAGCTTCTCCCACAGCGTATGATGATGAAAATTTGGCTGAAACAGCAGAATCTGGATGATGAATAGTCATATTGTAAATGATGCTATTTACAAATCACCAATATCTGCTATAATGAGAAGGCTATGTTGAAAACACAGGAGGAAGAAATATGTTTGGTTTTATGAACTCTGGAAAGAGTAAGCCAGTGAAAAAAGGATTGAAGATTATCATAGTAGGTTGTGGTAAGGTTGGAACAACATTAGTGGAGCAGCTTAGCAAAGAGGGACATGATATTATCATTATTGACAAGAATGCGAAAAAGGTTCAGGAAATTGCGAATATGTATGATATCATGGGTATTGTAGGCAATGGTGCCAGTTATAGTGTACAGATGGATGCAGGAATCGAAGAAACGGATCTGATCATTTCCGTTACAGAATCTGATGAATTGAATCTGCTTTGCTGTACTGTTGCAAAGCAGGTTGGTGATTGTGCGGCAATTGCCAGAGTACGTACACCGGATTACAGTAAAGAAGCGGGATATCTTCGTGAAAAACTGGGTCTCGCGATGATTATTAATCCAGAACTTGAAGCAGCCAGGGAAGCAGCAAGAATTTTATTCCTTCCATCTGCTCTTGAGGTAAACTCCTTTGCACATGGACAGGCAGAACTAATTAAGTTTGCTATTCCAGAGGGCAATATATTAGATGGTATTGAAATTGCAGAACTTCGTGCAAAGATACATACGAATATTCTTGTATGTGGAGTAGAGAGAGACGGCGAAGTATACATTCCTGGTGGTGATTTTATTTTACAAAGAGGGGATGTGATTTCAGTTGTTGCATCCAGAAAGCTTGCGAGAGAATTCCTTTCTCACATTGGATTTGAGACAAAACAGGTAAAGAATACGATGATCATCGGTGGAGGAAAGGCAGCCTATTATCTGGCTAAGAATCTTTTAGATGTGGGAATTGACGTAAAAATTATAGAGAACAATAAAGAACGCTGTGAGGAATTATCGGTTCTTCTTCCGAAAGCAATCATTATTAATGGAGATGGAACAGACCAGGAATTATTAAAAGAAGAGGGGCTTTCCTATGTTGAATCTTTTGTTCCATTAACAGGAATTGATGAGGAGAATATTCTTTTAACTCTCCACACAAGACAGGTTTCTAAGGCAAAGGTGATTACAAAGATTAATCGTATCAATTTTAAGGATGTCATTGCTAAGTTAGATCTTGGAAGTGTTATTTATCCAAGATACATTACATCGGAGGCAATTATTGCTTACGTTCGTGCAAGACGTGCTTCCCTTGACAGTAATATTGAGACTTTATATCATATGTTTGACCATCGTGTCGAGGCAATTGAATTTAGAGTGTATGAAGAATCTGAAATTACCAATATTCCTTTAAAGGATCTGGCATTGAAGAAAGATTTGCTTCTTTGCTTTATTAATCGAAACGGAAAGATTATTCTTCCAAATGGTCAGGATTCCATACAGGTAGGTGATACGGTAATGGTTGTAACGACACATACGGGATTTAATGATTTGAAAGATATTTTAGCGTAAGGTACGGAGGAAGATATGAACAGTTCGATTATTCGTTTTGTATTAGGCTATGTATTAAAGGTGGAGGCAGTATTGATGCTTCTTCCTTGTATTGTCGCTGTGCTTTATCAGGAACGTACAGGATTTGCCTATCTGCTTGTTGCGGCAATCGCTATGACATTAGGAACATTAATGACAATAAGAAGACCGAAAAATCATGTATTTTATTTAAAAGAAGGCTGTGTGGCAACGGCACTTAGCTGGATTTTCTTAAGTTTTTTTGGTGCATTACCTTTTTGGATTTCTGGAGAAATTCCTTCTTTGGTCGATGCATTATTTGAGACAGTTTCCGGTTTTACTACGACAGGTTCCAGTATATTATCGGATGTTGAAGCATTGTCACATTGTGCTCTGTTTTGGCGGAGTTTTACACACTGGATTGGAGGTATGGGAGTTCTTGTATTTTTGTTAGCGGTAATACCACTTAGTGGAGGATCTCATATTAATTTAATGCGTGCGGAGAGTCCGGGACCTTCTGTAGGAAAGCTTGTACCAAAGATAAAGTATACAGCACAGATTCTTTATGTCATTTATTTAGGTATGACAGTGGTAGAGATTATCCTTCTGCTGATTAGTAGAATGCCGGTTTTCGATGCGATCACGTTATCTTTTGGAACAGCCGGAACCGGAGGCTTTGGTATAAAAGGAGATAGTATTGCCAGTTATACCGCATTGCAGCAGTGGATCATCACGATATTTATGATTCTTTTTGGTGTAAACTTTAATGCATATTATCTGATTTTATTTAGAAAGTTTAAAAAAGCACTTCAAATGGAAGAGGTAAAAGCTTATTTTGGTATTATTTTTGTCTCTACAGCTATTATAACGGGAAGTCTTGTTATGGGAAATATGCAATTTGCAGATGCTCTTCGCCATGCTGCATTTCAGGTGGGATCCATTATTACCACAACAGGATATGCTACAATAAATTTTGATGCCTGGTCACAGACCTGCCGTACGATATTAGTACTGTTGATGTTTGTTGGAGCCTGCGCCGGAAGTACCGGCGGTGGTATGAAAGTGTCCCGTTTTATTGTTATGGTAAAAACAATGACGAAAGAGTTAAACTCTTATATTCATCCAAAAAGTGTTAAAAAGATTAAGATGGATGGTAAACCGATCGAACACGAAGTAGTACGTTCTATTAACGTATATTTGATTACATTTATGATTATTTTTGTTGTCTCCGTTTTTGCCATATCCTTTGAAGGACATGATCTTGTAACGAACTTTACAGCTGTAGCGGCGACAATTAACAATATTGGACCGGGACTTTCTATGGTTGGACCAGATTGTAACTTTGGATTTTTTAGTGATTTTTCCAAGCTTGTTATTATATTTGATATGCTTGCAGGACGTTTGGAATTATTCCCACTGCTTATATTATTCCATCCGGCAATCTGGAAGGAACTCTTCACACAGAAGATCACAATGAGAAAAAAATTAAAATTCTGATTAACTAAAGAAACGAAAAGCAGAAACTTTATATAAAATAAAATGTGAAGATAGTCGCGGCATAGAAAATGCCTGACCGGCATTTTTATTTGCTCCGACATCACATTTTATTTTATATAAAGTTTCTGCTTTTCTGTTCTTTGGCTCCAGATGGTATCAGGATTTTGTGTGGGAAAATAAGGGGTTTCCCCAGAAGTGAGTATCTTTCTACTGAATTGCATTGAGGTTTCTAAAGAAAAGAGAATTTTTATAAGTTTGATTTTATTTCGTTGCGTCAAACACTTCATTTTGCCTCAAAAAACGGAAACTTCAGAAGAAATGTGTCAGTCTTTTAGACTTTAGTTTCTCGAAAATCCTTAAACTTCTGGAGAATCCCCATTCTCACTAACTATGGATTTAGAGTAGTCAGAAAAAGAAAACATATGTTTTCTTTTTTCGCCTGCACCAAATCTACAAATCAATATTGTTGATAATATTTCTCAATAAATATATTGACTTCTAATTATAATTAGGGTATACTAACCTGCGTAGAAAAGAAATTCATACAGACGCACTGGGTATTTCGGTGCTGTCGGGAAATTTGCTTTAGAAAAGGAGATGATTATATGCCACTGTCGATGGTGAGAGCAGGAGAACCTAACGTTATTAAAAAAGTAGGAGGTAAATCAGAAACGAAAAAGTTTCTTGAAAATCTCGGTTTTGTCGTTGGCGGTCTTGTGACTGTAGTATCGGAAATCAATGGCAGTCTCATTGTGAATGTCAAAGATTCCAGAGTTGCTATCGGAAGAGATATGGCTAACAAAATTCTTGTTTAAGGCAGGTTTTTTGTTCCGATGAATAAGTATGAATAAAAAGGGAGAATAAAGACATGAAAACATTAAAAGAAGTCGCTGTTGGTCAGACAGTAACAGTGAAGAAGCTTACGGGTGCCGGTCCTGTAAAGCGTCGTATCATGGATATGGGAATTACAAAAGGTGTTGAAATTTATGTAAGAAAAGTTGCTCCTTTAGGTGATCCTGTAGAAGTAACGGTAAGAGGATATGAATTATCTTTAAGAAGAGCAGATGCAGAAATGATCGAGGTAGAATAGCTCCTCTTTTTTTTGCCCTGCAAGTTAGTAAATGCTAATGAGTATTAGTAAATACATTATTATGTTAGCTTAAACATTTTAAAATAAGCAACTATAAACTTTAGTTTTGTCTTAAAAACATTAGTAAGCTTAGAATTTGAGGAAAAGGAGAAAAAAATGTCAGTAAAAATTGCATTAGCAGGTAATCCAAACTGCGGTAAAACGACATTATTTAATGCCCTGACAGGTTCTAACCAGTTTGTTGGTAACTGGCCAGGTGTTACTGTAGAGAAAAAGGAAGGAAAGTTAAAGGGACATAAAGATGTTGTCATTATGGACTTACCGGGTATCTATTCCCTTTCTCCATATACATTAGAGGAGGTAGTTGCAAGAAATTACCTTATTGGAGAAAGACCAGATGCGATCATCAATATCGTAGATGGTACGAATATCGAGCGTAACCTGTACTTATCTACACAGATTATGGAGCTTGGTATTCCGGTAATCATGGCAATCAATATGATGGATCTTTTAGAAAAGTCTGGGGAGAAGATTGATATTGCAAAGCTTGGTAAGGATCTTGGATGTGAAGTTGTTGAGATTTCCGCATTAAAAGGAACCGGAATTAAAAAAGCAGCAGAGAAAGCAGTTGCATTAGCACGTTCTAAACAATCTGCACAGGTTGTACATAGTTTTGATAAAAAGGTAGAAGATGCTATTTCTGTTGTAAAAGAGATGTTAGGTTCTCAGGTTCCGGAAGAACAGAAGCGTTTTTTTGCAATCAAGCTTCTTGAAAGAGATGATAAGATTGTAGAACAGCTTAGTACAGTTCCAGATGTGTCTAATGAGATCAATGCTCTTGAGGATGCATTTGATGATGATACAGAAAGTATTATTACAAATGAAAGATATGTATATATTTCTTCTGTAGTAGCAGATAGTTGCAAGAAGAACGGAGCGAAGAAGCTTACAACATCTGATAAGATTGACCGTATTGTAACAAACCGTTGGCTTGCACTTCCGATTTTTGCGGTTGTTATGTTCGTTGTGTATTATGTATCGGTATCTACGGTAGGTGACTGGGCAACGACTTGGGCAAATGATGGAGTGTTTGGTGACGGATGGCATCTCTTTGGTATTAAGTCTCTTTTCATCCCTAGTGTTCCTAGCATTATAGAAGGTGCTTTAAATGCTGTTGGGTGTGCAGATTGGTTATCAGGATTAATCCTTGATGGTATTGTTGCCGGTGTTGGTGCGGTACTTGGTTTTGTACCTCAGATGCTCGTATTATTTATATTCCTTGCATTCTTAGAGTCTTGTGGTTACATGGCCAGAGTTGCATTCATCATGGACAGAATTTTCCGTAAATTTGGTCTTTCTGGTAAATCCTTCATCCCAATGTTAATTGGTACAGGATGTGGTGTTCCTGGTGTTATGGCTTCAAGAACGATTGAGAATGACCGCGATCGAAAAATGACGATCATGACAACTACATTCATTCCTTGTGGAGCAAAACTTCCAATTATCGCATTAATTGCGGGAGCACTTTTTAATGGAGCATGGTGGGTTGCACCAAGCGCATATTTTGTTGGTATTGCAGCAATCATTTGCTCTGGTATTATTTTAAAGAAAACAAAAATGTTTGCAGGAGAGCCTGCACCGTTTGTTATGGAACTTCCAGCTTATCATATGCCAACTGTTTCTAACGTATTAAGAAGTATGTGGGAAAGAGCATGGTCTTTCATCAAAAAAGCAGGAACAATCATTCTTTTATCTACAATCATCTTATGGTTCCTTATGAACTTTGGATGGGTTGACGGAAACTTTGGAATGCTTGAGGCAGAACAGTTAAATGACAGTATTTTAGCAACTATCGGTAATGTAATTGCTCCAATCTTTGCACCTCTTGGATGGGGAGACTGGAAGATGGCAGTAGCAGCCGTTACTGGATTAATCGCAAAAGAGAACGTAGTAGGTACATTCGGTATTCTCTTCGGATTTGCAGAAGTTGCAGAAGATGGTAGTGAATTCTGGGGACAGCTTGCAAACAGCCTTCCGGCAGTAGCAGCATATTCTTTCTTAGTGTTTAACTTACTTTGTGCTCCTTGTTTTGCAGCGATGGGTGCAATTAAGAGAGAAATGAACAATACAAAGTGGTTCCTCTTTGCGATTGGATACCAGTGCTTACTTGCTTACGTTGTAAGTCTTTGTATTTTCCAGATTGGTACATTAATTACAGCAGGTACATTTGGAATTGGTACAGTAATAGCCTTTGCACTCATTATCGGATTCCTTTATCTTCTGTTTAGACCGTACAAAGAAAGTAATACATTAAATGTAAATGTTAAGAACGTTATAAAAGCAAGATAGTGAAATAAGATGATTAAAAATGATGTATCTATCCGGGATGATAGGGTATAATCAGTTTCGGATAGATGCAGCAATATATATTGATACTTAGTTAGATTATTTTAGTAAAATCGTTATAGAAAGGATGTGTGGCAGATGGGAACAATAATTGTAGGACTGATACTCGTTTTGATCGTTGCGCTGATTATTCGAAGTATGGTGAAGGATAAAAAAAGTGGAAAGTCACTTCAATGTGGAGGAAACTGCTCACACTGTGCAGGACATTGCTCTGCCCCTGTGAACACTCCTTCTAACAAAAATGAATAACCATTTAGATTATTTTCTATTAGATTTAGATAAAGAACAGATAAAGTTAAAGAACAGATAAAGAAAGAAGTGTGGATATGCTGCAAAAATCCAATCAGAATCTTCCGATTAACGATGTGGGAATTCACAGAACACAGATGCAGAAAGATATGATATTGCAAAAGTTAAAAGAGAGTGGCTGTCGGATTACCAGACAGAGAAAGATGCTTTTAGATGTGATTTTGAATGAGGACTGTTCTAGTTGTAAAGAAATTTATTATAAAGCATCCATGAAAGATTCCGGAATCGGAACAGCTACAGTATACCGCATGATTAATATTCTAGAAGAAATCGGTGCATTAAGCCGTAAAAATATGTATAAGATTGCATGTGGTCCTGAATGTGAAGTAAAGAATGCCTGTGTGATTGAATTTGACGATGATACGATTATTGAACTTTCAGGAAAGAGCTGGAATCAGGTAGTACAATTGGGACTAAGAGCCTGTGGTTACTCCAGTGGACACAAGATAAAAAGTGTAACAGCGAAGTCCTGTGAATTTTCCTGTTAAAAAATATAGCAGAGATTCCTTTGTGATATGGAATCCCTGCTATATTTTTGTTTTGCAGAAACTTGTGTTCCTGTAAATAAAAAACGCTCTGCGAGGATGAATTACAAAAAACAGAAAATTCTGGTCTCTTGTTTTTTGGTTATTATGAATAAAAAATAATGACTAATCGTCATTTTTTAAAGTAGATTTTTGAATTGTTTTTTGATATACTTTTATACGTTAAAAGATTTATAACAGGAGGATAGTCGATGAAGAAGGCATTTCAGATTTTCAGACGGGACATAAAACGACTTTTTCATAATAGAGCAGCACTTTTGATCGTAGTGGGAGTATGTATACTCCCTTCTCTTTATGCCTGGTTTAATATTGCAGCGAATATGGATCCGTATGTGAATACGGCGGGAATTAAAATAGCAATTGTAAATGAAGACAGTGGGGCAGATAATGAAAAGCTGTCATTGAATGCGGGTAATACCATTGCAAGTAATTTAAAAGAGAATGATAAGCTGGGATGGACGTTTGTTGCACGTCAAGAGGCAATAAAGGGTGTAAAGTCAGGGGAATATTATGCAGCGATCATAATTCCGGAAGATTTCAGCAGCTCCCTGCTTAGTGTTTTATCTGGAAAAATAGAAGCTCCTCAGTTGGATTATTATATTAATGAGAAAAAGAACGCAATAGCCCCAAAGTTTACGGATACGGGGGCAACAACTGTACAGCAGGAGATTAATGATACATTTTCTTCTGTAGCAGCGCAGACTATTTCAGAAATTGTGCAGGGTTCGGCAAAAGATCTGACAGGCGATGTGAATCAATTAAACATTAAGATGGATAGTAATCTTGCAGAAGTAAAGAAAAATATTGCGCAATATCAGAAAGTGTTGAAGAATTTCCAGAATACAACAGAACAATCGTCTTCTTTAATCAATGATACAGTAAAAACATTAGATGAAGTAAAAACTGCAGCAAATTCCGGAAATAAAGCATTATCGGATACCTCCTCTCTTTTGCAAAAAAGCAGATCATATGCAGGAGATTTTTCCAGTACATTTAGTGAGAATCTTTCAGATGGAAAAACAGTCTTTGGAGACATTTATCAATCGGTTTCAGAACAATTAGGTGATTTTGAAGCGAAAGCCGGAAAGGCAGATACAACGATAAAAAGCGGCATTGATTCGATTGAAGATTTAACAGAGAAAAATGCGCAGATTTTAAATCACCTTTCAGAATTAAATACAAACTTAAATGGGGATGATCAGCTTTTAACGACAGTGAATGAAGAAATTTCTAAATTACAAAAGCAGAATGCTTCTTTGCAGGAATTACTTACTTCTTTAAAATCTAGAAGCGCCAGACTGGAAAGCGCATTAAAAACGGCAAAAGATACAACAAAAGAGTTAAAAACATTATCCTCTAAAAATAAAAAAGCATTAAATCAATATACAGATCGTTTGAATGAGACAATTTTACCAGGTATCAATAATTCACTGGATAGTCTTTCGGCATTAAGTGGAACATTATCGTCTACCTTATTAAATATTTCACCAACAATTGACCAGATGAAGTTAATTTTAAAACAATTGGGCGCTAGTTTAACGGACACATCCTCTGCACTTACGGATACAAGTAGGGTTTTGGTGACACTTGATAAAGAACTTGGAAATATTAGTTCAGATTTAAAAGCATTACAAAGTTCGGATGCTTATGAAAAAATACTTTCTTTAAGAGGTCTTGATGCGGATTCTATTTCTGACTTTATGTCTTCTCCGGTAGAAATTAAGTCAGAGACAATGTATTCTGTAAAAAATTATGGTTCAGGTATGACACCGTTTTATACGAATCTTGCCTTATGGGTTGGTGGTTTGATTCTTGTTTCTATTTTTAAACAGGAAGTGGATAAAGATGATGAAGTGCATCATTTTAGCCCGACGAGTGCGTATATGGGACGATGGCTGTTATATGCTGCGGTAGGACTTGTTCAGGGATGCATCGTATGTATTGGGGACATTATATTATTGGGAGTGCAATGCGTTCATCCGCTTTTATTTATCATTGCGGGTATGTTTTGTTCTTTTGTATATGTCAGTTTAATTTATGCGATGGCGATTACGTTAAAGCATATAGGAAAAGCACTTTGTGTTCTTTTTATTATTCTGCAGATTCCAGGTTCTTCCGGAACATTTCCAATAGAAATGACTCCAGGATTTTTCCAGGTTCTGCATCCGTTACTTCCGTTTACTTATGGAATTAATGCAATGAGAGAATGTATTGCTGGAATGTACAGTAACTACTATATAAAGAATCTGCTGATTCTGGCAATATTTATACCGATTGCTTTTTTTATTGGACTTGTGCTTCGCCCGCTGCTTATGAATCTCAACCATTTATTTGATAAAAAACTTGCAGAGACAGATTTAATGTTATGTGAAACAGAAACAGGTGTAAATGAAAAAGGAAATCTTTCTGTAATGTTAAAAGTTCTTATGCGGGACGAAGAGCTAAAGGAAGAATTTGTAAATAGTGCCGTTAAATTTGAAAAACGATATCCGGTAATGATTCGAAGTGGATTTTTATGTATGTTGATTATTCCTCTTGTTTTTCTGATTTTGATGTTTAGCTTGAATTCCAAACTGGTATTTTTAATCCTTTGGATCACTTCTTTAGTAATACTTTGCCTTTATTTGATCTGTCTGGAATATTTTCATGATAAAATGATAAAACAGCTTGCGCTTACCGGCTTATCACCGGAAGAATTATTAGAAAGAATGAAAGAGAAAAAGAAAGAGATAAAACAGGAAAAAGAGGAAGAGGAATAATGAAAAATATAGGGGCCATTTTTAAAGGCGATGTAAAACGTATCCGAAAGAATGTCATTGCAATGATTGTTATTGTCGGTATTACTGTTGTTCCCTCTCTTTATGCCTGGTTTAATATTGCGGCGAGCTGGAATCCTTATGAAAATACAGGGGGATTAAAGGTTGCGGTTGCTACAGTGGATGAAGGATACGAAGGAGACTTGATTTCTGTTAATTTAAATCTTGGAGAACAGGTTATTTCTGCATTACATGAAAATACACAGTTAGACTGGATTTTCACAACAAAAAAGAAAGCAGTGAACGGCGTGAAATCCGGTAAGTATTACGCTGCTATTGTCATTCCGAAAGAGTTTAGTAAAAATATGATGAGTGTTTTTACAGAGGATGTACAAAAACCGCAGATTATGTACTATTCTAATGCAAAAGAAAATGCGATTGCACCAAAGGTTACAGATAAGGGAGCGACAGCGATACAGACGCAGATAAATGAAGTTTTTATAAAAACAATATCTAATGTTGCTCTGACAGCATTGCAGACGGTTTCAAGTGCGGCTGATAAAACAGGAACAGAAACAATTACTTCGAATTTGATTACAAATCTGAAACGTATTACTTCTGATTTGTCTGCATCGGCAAGTACCCTGCAGACATTTTCTGGTATGGTGGAGTCTGCGCAGAAATTATTAGAAACAACATCAAAGTATCTTGAACAGTCTAAAATGCAGTCAAAGCAAAGCTTGACTTCTCTGGAAAATACAAAATCCTCTTTATCCGGTGTGAAGAAAACAATATCCGGGGCAACAAATGGCATTAATGAAGCTTTGTCTGCCGGAAGTTCTTTTTATGATGATGCATCAGAGCTTATTGATGATGCTTTTAAATCGCAGGCAAAAGATGCAGATAAAGTAGCAGATATAATGGAGACATTATCCGAAAAAATGGATAATATTGCAGCATCCTATAGTTCTTTAGGAAAAAGTATTTCTGCGCTGGGAACAGATCATCCAGAATTATCTTCTTATACAGGAGAAGTTGTTGCCAAAATAAATGAGTCGGTTGCAATTCAGAAACAATTAAGTGAAAGTTTAGCAGCAAATGCGGATGAACTTCGTAACTCTTCAGAAAATATACAAAGTGGGAAAGAAGACATTGATTCGTTATTAAAGGATAGTAAAAAGAGTTTATCTGAGGTACAGTCTAAGTATGAAGATAATCTGAAAGACAGCATTGAAGATTTATCCTCTTCTTTAAATAATACAGGAACAGATGTTGACGGATTACTGAAAAAGTTAGATACAGGAACAGATAAGGTCAGTAAGACCGCTGAAAATGCAGCAGATGATCTTACAGATATAAAAGCAGCAATAACTACTTCTTGTGATCTTTTGAATCGATCAGCAAAACAGATAAAAAAACTTACAGATAAACTTACAAAGCTTCAAGATGTCGGCAATTTATCTGATATAAAGTCATTGCTATCAGATAATACAGAAGACATTTCTACATTTTTATCTGCACCGGTTTCTTTAAATACAACGAAGTTATATCCAATAGAAAATTATGGTTCTTCTATGGCACCATTTTATTCTACGCTTTCTATATGGGTAGGAGGAATCGTGCTGGTTGCTATGTTAAAAGTTGGTGTTTCAGAAGCCGCTGTGGAGGGACTTAAAAAAGTAAAGAATTATCAGATATATCTTGGACGTTATATTATTTTTCTCATTGTAGGATTATTGCAAAGTACGCTGATTTGTCTTGGTGATTTGTTTTATCTTGGGATTCAGTGTAAACATCCATTTCTCTTTATGCTGGCAGGCTGGTTTAGCAGTATTGTGTATGTAAATATTATATATACTTTGACCGTATCCTTTGGCGATATTGGAAAAGCGGTATCGGTTATTCTTCTTGTTATACAGGTTGCGGGTTCTGGAGGTACCTTTCCGATAGAAGTAGCACCGGCATTTTTCAAGGCAGTATATCCATTGCTTCCTTTTGTGCATAGCATGAGAGCGATTCGAGAGACGATAGGGGGAATGTACGGTATGACGTATTGGACTTCTCTTGGTAAAATGAGCATTTTCCTGATACTTTCTCTTATACTTGGATTGGTACTTAGAAAACCGATCATAAAATTAAATGATGCATTTATGGAAAAATTAGAAGACACGCATCTGATTTAAAATATAAAAATATCCTGGACATGTTACAAAGTTGAAAAAATTTGTACTTGCCAGGATATTTTTATCTCAGTCGAGAAGACTCCCACCTCTTTCAGGTGGTGAGTGACAGCTCGACTTGAATGTTTTCTAAAATACATATAAGATCACAAAAGAAAAGGAGGAAGTAGTATCAGTAGCAAGCTTCGGCTTAGACTTCTTTAGCCAATACAAGATTTACTCCGGCATTTTCATAGATGGACTTTGTATGTTCTGAGAGACCAAAATCCGTAATGACCATATTTAAGTCATCTAATGATGCATAACTAGAAATCGATGTTGTGTTAAATTTCGTATGGTCGATTAAGGCAATCGTTTTAGCGGAAGATTTTACACAGCGTCGTTTTAAATCTGCTTCATAAATACTAAAGTCAGTCAGACCATTCTCTACAGAAAAGCCTCGTGCAGATACAAAAGCGATATCTGTGTGAATCTTTGTGAGCAGATCTTCTCCAAGCAAGCCTTCAATGGAAGAAGAAACAGAAGTGACGATTCCTCCGGTTAAGATTACGGTGATTCCGGGAACATCTTTTAATGCCAGTGCCAGATTGATTCCGTTTGTAATAACAGTAAGCTTTGTAAAGCCGGATAACTTCATACCAAGTGTATAGCAGGTGGAACTGGCATCCAGATAAATACACATATGATTTTTAATTAATTTTATTGCTTTGCTCGCGATTGCTTCCTTTTCCTTGCGGTTTTCCAAAGCTCTTTCATCAAAAATATAAGCTCTTCCGGTTAATTCAATATTATCAAGACTTCTATCATTATAAACTGCACCACCATGCGTTTTTGTAATGAGTTTCTCTTTATCCATCTGATTTAAATCGGTACGGATTGTAGTAGCAGACACATCAAGAAGCTGACTCAGCTCTTTAGTTGTAGCCTTTCTGTTTTTATTTAAGTAATCCAGAATCTTCTTCTGGCGTTCTAACTGCATCATGGCAAGATCCTCCAATATAGTATGTATGTACTCTCGGAGTCTTTCTCACAAAATCAAGCACAAAAAGATTCTGAGAATACATCATGTATCTCTGTTTAGAATTTTTGTAAAAGTAGTTTGCCGCTATATTCTAAACAGCACAATTATTATAGCGTGAAATATAAATTTATTCCAGTAAAAAAAGAGAAAAAAATAAAAAATGAGACAAAAAGAAAATAAAAAACGTTATTTACTTATTTTTATTTATTTTTTCTTTTATTTATGCTTGCATTTTCTTTCTTTACATGATATATTGGTAATATCAAATAAACAAAAATAAATGGAGGTTGAAAAAATGAAATTTTTTGTGGATACTGCTAATGTAGAAGACATTAAGAAAGCTAATGATCTTGGAGTAATCTGTGGTGTTACAACAAACCCTTCTTTAATTGCAAAGGAAGGAAGAGATTTTACAGAAGTAATTAAAGAAATTACTTCCATTGTTGACGGACCAATCAGTGGCGAAGTAAAAGCTACAACAACAGATGCAGAAGGAATGATTAAAGAAGGTCGTGAAATCGCAGCAATCCATCCGAACATGGTTGTTAAGATTCCTATGACAGTAGAAGGATTAAAAGCAGTGAAAGTTCTTTCTAAAGAAGGAATCAAGACGAATGTTACATTAATCTTCTCTGCAAACCAGGCAATCCTTGCTGCGAATGCAGGCGCTACATATGTTTCCCCATTCATTGGAAGATTAGATGATATTAACCAGCCAGGAGTTGATTTAATCAGACAGATCGCAGAAATTTTTGATATCTATGCATATGACACAGAGATTATTGCAGCTTCTGTAAGAAATCCAATCCATGTAACAGATTGTGCACTTGCAGGCGCTGATATCGCTACTGTTCCTTACAAAGTAATCGAACAGATGACAAAGCATCCATTAACAGACCAGGGAATCGAAAAATTCCAGGCAGATTATAAAGCTGTATTTGGAGAATAAGAATACGAACGTAAACACAAAGAAATATAAATAAACAATAACACACGACACATATAAACACATATATAAGAATAAAGTAAAACACACAAATGAAATCCCAATTATTGCACATCATATACGCAGTAATTGGGATTTTATTTGCGTTATAATCGTTTATAAAGTTTTTTACAATGGAAAAAGAATGGGGAAAGAATTAAAAAAGTATGGGAGTTATGTTCGTTGACATAGATTTACAAAATAAGATATAAAAGAATGTTGTGGCGATATACCTTTCGAGCAAGTAGAAGACTTCTGACTTCTCCCCCTTATCCTGCCCAAAAACTATTGAATTCATTTCATGTGGAGCCAAAACACAGAAAAAAGAAATAATACCATATCCCAGATGCGGCTTCGGAGCGTGTTTAAGATGCGGATAAGCATCTTAAACACAGCGACTACAGAGCAGATGGGATATGGTATTATTTCTTTTTTCGTTTGTTCCCTAATGAATTAAATAGTAAAATCAAACAAGTTTAGTCCTATTTTTTCATCGTATTTTCTATTAATTGTTCCATCAATAATCTGAATCTGGATTTCAGCAGTAGCACTGACATAGGCCATATTTAAATGCCCGCCAAATACATGGCCATCTTTATCACCGGCAGCCATGTGAAGGTGGAGATATACTTCGCCGTCCTGTCTTGTGACAGTTCCTGTTAAGGAAACAATTTCATAAGCTCCCTCAAAATGAACAGGATAGAACTTTTTTTCTGAGGTATCAAAAACACCAGTAGTAAAGTCATTGAGTGCGCCTAATCCATTAATCTGTGCAAGATGAATCTTTTCTTTTTTTGCTATTTTTTCAATCTGTTCTATGATTTCTTCGCCGGGGTCAAGGCGGAGATAGATAGTATCTTTAAAACGTCTGTAATCCATGTAAAAATCTCCTTTTATAATATTGATTTTTTAATTATAGCACTATCTTTGATTTTGTTAAAGAAAATTTATAACAGCATACAAACCTATTGACAAAGTAGGTATATAGTTGTACTATGCAACCAATATGACATTTGGAGGATTTTAATATGGCATCAATAGAATAGACGAAAAAAGAAACTATCCCATATCCCATCTGCTCTGTAGTCGCTGCGTTTAAGATGCTCATCCGCATCTTAAACACGCTCCGAAGCCGCATCTGGGATATGGTATGGTTTCTTTTTTCTGTGTTTTGGCTCCAGAAGGAATGAATGCAATAGTCTTTGAGGAGAGAGATGGGGAAGGGGACAGAAGGTTGTGACTTATTCTGATACTGTCTCTGCGATGCTGTCAATGCTGATAAGATGATATCGCAGCTATCATTGTATACGATAAATTCACTACTATATTGTGGCAATATATCATTTTTCTCTTCTGGATGGTATACCTTTCGAGCAAGCAGGAGACTTCTGACTTCTCCCCCTTATTTTACCCAAAGACTATTGCATTCCTTCCTTCTGGGGCCAACAAGCAGAAAATAAAAAGAATAGACTATAGCAAATGTAATGGAGAGCAGATAAATAAAATTCCATGACAGAGATACCTTCCGAGTAGGCAGAAGACTTCTGACCTCTCCCCCTTATCTCTCCCAAAAACTATTGCATTCATTCCTTCTGGAGCCAACAAGCAGAAAATAAAAAGAATAGACTATAGCAAATGTAATGTGAGAGCAAGTAAAAATGCCGGTCAGGCATTTTCTGCGCAGTGATATCTTTACATTTGCTATAGTCTATTCTTTTTATTTTCGTCTGTTCCCTCTAAAGAATGAAATAGTAAAACTTCTTGACAAATGAAGGAAAAAGGATATAATAGTAAAGCAAAACTGTTTAATGCTGAACAATTCAATATTAAACAGTTTCTATTCGAACAAGTTGGAAAGCGGAAGGCATAGGGCGAAGAAACAAACAGAGAAGGAGATTGCGTGAAAAGGGAAGATACGATAGGATTTAATATCCGTTCTATAGATAATATGCTGATGAGGAAGGCAATGGCAATGAGTGATGAGGGTTCAGGGAAGAATGGTATGATGCCGGTGATGCAGGGATGGATTATGGGATATTTATATGACCATAAGGAGGAAGAGATTTTTCAAAGAGATATTGAAGCGCAGTTTTATATTGCGCGCTCTACAGTAACCTGCCTTGTAAAACAGATGGAACAAAAAGGATATATAGCCAGAGTGGCAGTAGAGAGAGACTGTCGTTTAAAACGTCTGTGTCTTTTGGAAAAGGGAGAAGAGATTCATAAACGTTTTCTTCAAAATATCGAAAAAATAGAAGAAGAGATTCGTGAGGGAGTCAGCGAAGAAGAGCTGCAGACTTTTTTAAAAGTAGCAGTTAAGATTCGTAATAATCTGGAGGAACTGCAGCATTGCAGTGGAAAATGCAGTGGACGCAAGAAGCAGTAATATGTTAAACAGTAATATCGCAGATTTGTGATATGAAAATATTTAAATTTAAAAAGAAAGGACGGTGGATGGAATGATAAAGACTCTTGCAGGACAAGTGAAAGAGTTTAAGAAAGATTCTATTCTTACACCATTTTTCATGATTCTAGAGGTAATCATGGAAATGATCATTCCGCTTTTAATGTCATCGATTATTGATGATGGCGTGGAAAGAGGAGATATTCATCATATTTATATTATTGGTATATGGATGGTTGTGGCGGCAGGCATTGGTCTGTTTGCTGGTGTTATGGGAGGAAAGTACGGTGCGAGGGCATCAACTGGATTTGCAAAGAACCTACGGCAGGCGATGTTTGAGAATATTCAGACATTTTCTTTTTCTAATATTGATAAGTTCAGTACACCGAGTCTGGTTACCCGTATGACAACGGATGTAACAAACTTACAGAATTCGTATCAGATGCTTCTTCGTATGTGTGTACGTGCCCCATTTAGTTTGGTCTGTGCGATGATCATGTCATTTTCGGTAAATGCAAAGCTTGCAAGTATTTATCTTGTAGCAGTTCTTATTCTTGGTGCTTTCCTTGCACTCATTATCTGGAGAGCCATGGGTTATTTCACAGCAATGTTTAAGAAGTACGACGACCTGAATGCAAGTGTGCAGGAGAATGTTTCTGCTATTCGTGTAGTAAAGGCGTATGTGCGTGAAAAATATGAAAAGAGCCGTTTTACAAAGGCAAGCGACAACGTATATCGTATGGCAGTAAAAGCAGAGAGAATCGTTTCATTTAACTCACCGCTTATGATGCTTACCGTCTATTCCTGTATTCTTGGAATCAGCTGGCTTGGTGCAAAGATGATCGTACAGTCTGTTCTTACAACAGGGGAGCTTATGATGCTGCTTGCATACTGTATGAGTATTTTAATGAATCTTATGATGCTTTCCATGGTTTTTGTTATGCTTTCTATGAGTGTGGCAAGTGCAGAGCGTGTGTCAGAAGTATTAAATGAAACACCGGATATTGTAAATCCAGACCATCCGCTTTATGAAGTAAAAGATGGAAGTATTGTATTTGACCATGTTTCCTTCCGTTATAATAAAGACGGAAAGAAGAATGTATTAAATGATATCAGTTTTTCTGTGAAGGAAGGGGAAACCATTGGTATTATTGGTGGAACCGGAAGTGCGAAATCTAGTCTTGTAAATCTGATCAGCCGTCTGTATGACGTTTCTGACGGAAGATTACTTGTTGGTGGCAAAGATGTGCGGGAGTATGATATTGAAACACTGAGGGATGAAGTGTCCGTTGTCTTACAGAAAAATGTACTTTTCTCAGGGACAATTCTTGATAATCTTCGCTGGGGTGATGAGAATGCAACAGAGGAAGAATGTAAAAGAGCCTGCCGTCTTGCCTGTGCAGATGAATTTATTGACAGGATGCCGGAAGGATATCATACATATATTGAGCAGGGCGGTTCTAATGTGTCTGGTGGACAAAAGCAGAGACTTTGTATTGCAAGGGCTCTTCTTAAAAAGCCAAAGATACTTATTCTTGATGACAGTACAAGTGCAGTAGATACGGCAACAGATGCAAAGATTCGTGAAGCTTTTGCAAAGGAGATTCCAAACACCACGAAACTTATCATTGCCCAGAGAGTATCTAGTGTACAGAATGCGGATCGAATTATCGTTATGGATAATGGAGAAATTTCCGGTTTTGACAGTCATGAAAACCTTATAAAGACAAATGAGATTTACAGAGAAGTATACGAATCCCAGACAAAGGGCGGCGGAGACTTCGATGAGAATGGAGGTGAATAAGATGGCTCGTATGAATATGAAAAATGGGAAAAAAGTAGAAAATCCCGGAGCATTGTTAAAACGTCTCATGGGATATATCATGAAGCATTACGGTGCTGCCTTCATAATAGTATTGCTTTGTATTTTGATCAGCGTTGTCTGTAATGTACAGGGAACGATGTTTATGCAGACATTGATTGATAATTACATTGTCCCGATGTTAAAAGACGGAAATCATGATTTTTCCGGTCTTGCTCATGCAATTACACGCGTAGCTGGTTTTTATGCGATTGGTGTAGTATTAACTTTGTTATATTCACAGATCATGGTAAATATTACACAAGGAACATTACGAAGTCTGCGAGATGACTTGTTTACTCATATGCAGGATCTTCCAATTAAATATTTTGATACACATGCTCATGGTGATATCATGTCTGTGTATACGAATGATATTGATACATTAAGACAGATGATTTCCCAGAGTATTCCGCAGCTTTTTAACAGTGGAATCATGGTAGTCAGCATCATTGTCTGCATGCTCATGTTAAATGTTCTGTTAACGGTAGTCAGCCTTGTCATGGTCGGTGTTATGGTTTATGTTTCTAAACGTCTTGCAACATTAAGCGGAAAATACTTTATACAGCAGCAAAAAGATCTCGGTGCGGCAAATGGTTACATTGAAGAAATGATGCAGGGACAGAAGGTTGTAAAAGTTTTTTGCCATGAAGAAAAAAGTATTGAAGAATTTAAAAAATTAAATGATGAATTGTTCCACAGTGCTGATAATGCAAACAAGTTTGCCAATATTGCTATGCCTGCTAATGCACAGATTGGAAATATCAGTTATGTTATCGTAGCAATCATCGGTGGTATTCTTGCGATTAATGGAATCGGTGGTTTTACACTTGGGGCGCTGGCAAGTTTCCTTACATTTAATAAGAGTTTGAATATGCCAATCGGCCAGGTTAGCCAGCAGGTGAATTTCGTAGCGATGGCGCTTGCCGGAGCACAGAGAATTTTTACACTTCTTGATGAAAAACCAGAAGTTGATGAAGGATATGTTACTCTTGTGAACGCAACAGAAGATGCAGATGGAACGATTCATGAAACCGAAAAACATACCGGTATCTGGGCATGGAAACATTTTCATAAAGAAGATGGAACAACAACGTATAAAAAGCTTCTTGGTGATGTAGAATTTCTTGGTGTGGATTTTGGATATGATGAGAAGAAGATTGTTCTTCATGATATTAAAATGTTTGCTACACCAGGTCAGAAAATCGCATTTGTAGGTTCTACCGGAGCCGGAAAGACAACGATTACAAATCTGATCAATCGTTTTTATGATATTCAGGACGGAAAAATCCGTTATGACGGTATTAATATTAATAAAATAAAAAAAGCAGATTTAAGACATTCTCTTGGAATGGTATTACAGGATACTCATTTATTTACTGCAAGCGTAAAAGACAATATCCGTTACGGTAAGCTGGATGCAACAGATGAAGAAGTTATTGCAGCAGCAAAGCTTGCTAATGCCGATAGTTTTATTGAAAGACTTCCACAGGGATATGATACGATTCTTACTGGAGATGGTGCAAACTTAAGTCAGGGTCAGCGCCAGCTTCTTTCTATCGCAAGAGCAGCAATCGCAGATCCTCCAGTATTAATTCTTGATGAGGCAACTAGTTCAATCGATACCCGTACCGAAAAAATCGTACAGGAAGGAATGGATCGTCTGATGAATGGAAGAACTACTTTTGTAATCGCGCATCGTCTTTCGACGATTAAAAACAGTGATTGTATCATGGTATTAGAACAGGGAAGGATTATCGAGAGAGGATCTCATGATGATCTGATAGAAGAAAAGGGAAGATACTATCAGCTTTATACTGGAAATAAAGCATAATTTATTGGAATATACCAAAAAGATTTCGAGAGTAGATCGTAGATGAAGGGGGCACAAAAAACAGCCCCTTTCATCTATTTTTTTATACAGTCATATAGTACTTTTATTGCTTCTGCTAAATGTTCTGTATTGAGGTAAGAGTAGTTGATAATAAAGGTGTGAGCAGCAAAGTCGTCAGGACTGTCATGATAATAAGCGGACAGACTGTTCAGTTTCACCCCTTTTTGAAGTGCGCGCTGCATGAATTCTTTATCGGATAGTTCCATTTTTAATTTTAACAGAAAATGAAGTCCGGAGTCTTCTTCCATAATAGTGACATGGGACGAGAGAGGACTTCTTTTTATAGCATCTAATAAGATGTCCCGTTGCTTATGGTAAAAGTTACGCATACGGTTTATGTGTTTTTCAAAATAACCTTCGTTAATAAAACGCATTAGTGCATATTGTTCAAAGTTTGAAACGGTACAGGAGTAAAAGCTCAACCGTTCTAGAAAACGATTGGAAAGTTCCGGCGGGAGTACCATATAACTGATTCGCATAGTAGAGGAAAGACTCTTTGTAAAAGTATTAATATAGATAACCTTTTGCGTGATATCCATACTTTGTAAAGACGGAATCGGCTTTCCAGTAAGGCGAAATTCGCTGTCGTAATCATCTTCAATAATATAACGATTAGCAGAAGCAGCAGCCCAGCCAAGAAGTTCATAACGGCGGCTTATAGGAGTAACGATTCCTGTGGGAAAATGATGCGAGGGGGAGATGTGTACCACATCTGCACCGCTATTTTCTAATTCGTTGACAAGAATTCCTTTTTCATCCATTGGAATATAATGGTATTTTACGTTATAGCTATTGTAAATGGCGGCAATCTTTTCATAGCCGGGATTTTCAATAGCATATTTTTTGTCAAATCCAAGGAGCTGAATGAGCAGTCCGTAAAGATATTCTGTTCCGGCACCAATAAAAATCTCTTCCGGCTGGACATGCATTCCCCGGAATTGTTCTAAATGTGTGGCAATAGCCTTTCTAAGACCGATGATGCCTCCACATGGAGGCTTTGTCATAAGGTCTGGGCTATTTGTATTAAAAGTTTCGCGCATCAGTTTTGCCCAGATTGAAAACGGAAAGTTTTCCGGACGGGTCTGGTTACTTGAAAAATCAGCAAGAAAATCAGAATATCCGGAAGAAAGTTCTACATTTTCTGTTGTTAATTTCACTGGTTTTATCGCATTATTTTTAAAATCTGATACATAGAAGCCTTTTTTAGGAATGGAATAAATATACCCTTCAGATAAAAGTTGTGCATAAGCATTTTCGATAGTAATTGTACTTACTCCGAGATTTTTCGCAAAACTTCTTTTGGAAGGCAGTTTTTCTCCTGAAATTAACTTTCCATCTATAATATCCTGACGGATACATTGGTATAGGTGCGTGTATAGAGATTCATTTTTTAAGTTTGTAAAAGAATAAGTTAGCATAGAATTCTCCTGATATATATTCTGACCATACTGGCTTTATCTAAATTGGATATTTAATTATGGTTAAAGTGTACTATAATATTATACTTGTTTCAGATATTTTTACAAGGAGGAATGATTTCGTATGGAAGAAAATAAAACATCGGTCTTTAGTAATGGATTAATCTGGTTTGGAGCCGGAGTTTCCATGTCAGAAATTCTGACAGGGACGTATTTTGCACCGCTTGGGATTAAAACGGGTCTGTTCGCTATTTTAATTGGTCATATCATTGGAGGTATCTTATTATTTTTAGCAGGATATCTTGGAGCAAAAACGAGAAATAATGCGATGGAAACCGTTGCAGTTAGTTTTGGACGAAAAGGTAATCTGCCTTTTTCTGTTTTAAATATTTTACAGCTGGCAGGCTGGCTTGCTATTTTAAATTACGATGGAGCACTTGCTGCGAATGGTATTTTTTCTGTAGGAGCGGGCGTATGGTGTGCAGTAATCGGCATTTTATTACTCCTGTGGGTTCTGGTAGGATTAAAACGTCTCGAGAAGATTAATATGGTTGCAATGACAGCATTATTTTTAATGACGTTAGTATTATGTTTTGTAATTGTGACGAGAGGAAACTTCGGAACGCTTTTCAATGGCAGCAGTGCGAATAAGGATGCACTTACTTTTGGTGCAGCAATTGAGCTGTCAGCAGCCATGCCATTATCCTGGATTCCTGTAATCAGTGATTATACATCTAACAGTACAAAACCGGTAAAGGCTACTGTAGTAAGTACCATTGTTTATTGTCTGGTAAGCTGTTGGATGTATTTGATTGGAATGTCTGCTGCGATTGGTATGGGAACTCCTGATATTGCGCAGATTTCTCTTCGTGCTGGGCTTGGAGTAGTAGGCCTTTTGATTATTCTTTTTTCTACGGTTACAACGAACTTTCTGGCAGCACATTCTGCTGGTGTTTCAGGAGAAGTTATTGGAGAAAGTTTTTCAAAACATATTAACGGAAAATATCTTTCTGTTCTTGTAGTTCTCATCGGTACGATTGCGGCGATCCTTTATCCGATGGATAACATAGAAGACTTCCTTTATTTGATAAACTCTGTATTTGCACCGATGATCGCGGTTATGATTGCAGATTTTTTCTTTAATAAAAAGCGGAGTGTGACAAAAGAATGGGATTGGACGAATCTTATAGTATGGCTGATTGGTCTTAGTTTATATCGAGTATTGATGCATGTTGACATTGTTATCGGTTATACGCTGCCGGATATTGTGATTACGGCTGTTTTATGTGTTATTGTACATCGTATTCTTCCGAAGAATCGCCTTGACAAAGCTCTTTAAATGTATGACAATATATCCTAAAAGAATATACTGTTTTTATGTAAAACTTATGTAAAACAGCGTCTTCTTTTAGGATTTTTTATCTCAGTCGAGAAGACTCCCACCTCTTTCAGGTGGTGAGTGACAGCAAATTTGTCTCAGTGGGAGTCTAATCTCCGACTGAGATAAACGCTCCGCGAGGATGCGCAGTGATTCTGTAAAGAATATGTCAGCTTACGCTGACCAGAATCACGCGCCAAGTCTCGCGGCTGCTCGACTTGAAATTTTAAGAAAGGTGACAAGAATATGTATAACGGAAAGATGGAGACAATTTACGAGTCGGAATATATGAACCTCTATGATTTACAGTATAGAGAAGGCGGACACTATTATTGTGCCAGCAGAAGGAAGAAAGATAGAATGGTTGCATTGACACCGGATGAAGAATGTAAGACAATGCAGGCAGATGCAGTAAGCTGTTTTGTTGTACTAAATATCAAGGGACAGCCGAAGAAGCTTCTTTTAAACTGGGAATATCGTTATCCGGTCGGACAGTATATGTTAAGCGTACCGGCAGGTCTTATTGACGAAAAAGACTGGGACAATCCAAATGCTCTTACAGCTACAGCAATTCGAGAGCTGAAGGAAGAAACCGGAATTGAAGTGGAAGAATCCGATGAGATTAAGGTGATATCTCCATGTGTATTCAGTACTCCGGGAATGACAGATGAGGGGAATGCTTTAGTATATATATCAATCAATCGTGACGAGATGCCAAAGATGAATCATGATGGGGCAGAAGGTTCGGAAGTGTTTGAAGGATTTCGTCTGGTGAGCAAAGAAGATGCACAAGACTATCTTTGCAAAGGAAGAGATGAACATGGTATGTATTATCCTCTTTATACCTGGGCAGCCTTAATGTTTTTTATGGGAGTATAGTTGCGATACATTCAAGAATGCCTTGGTATTCTTGATCTGATATGTTAAATTTATTCACATACAGTATATGATTGGGACGGGGAGAGAACCTATGTGAATAAGGAACTGAAAACAGGGGGACGTTATTAATGAGAAGGATGTTGCTAATTGGACGAAGTGAAAGTGGGAAGACAACGTTAAAACAGGTATTACGTGGAGAAAAGATTACTTATAAGAAGACACAGTATGTCAGCCAGTATGATTGTATTATTGATATGCCGGGAGAGTATGCTGAAAATATGGATTTATCACATACGATTGATTTATATGCGGCAGAATCCGATGTGGTAGGAATTGTTTTAAGTGCGACAGAACCGTATTCTTTATATCCTCCAAATGTAACACCACTTGGAAATAGAGATGAAGTGGGAATTGTAACTAAAATAGATCACTGGGCAGCTAATCCGCAGCAGGCAGCGGAATGGTTAAAGTTAACCGGATGTAAAAAGATATTTTTTACAAGTTCTTATACAGGAGAAGGAATTGATGAGATTTTTGAGTTCCTTCGAGAAGAACATGACATCTGTCCAGTAGAAAAGGTTATGGATGCGCTTCACAAAGAAACATTTAAAAAACCAGCAGATCTTCCACATTATCACCTTCAGTAATTTTAGGAGGAAAAGATATTTATGATACTTCAGATTTTACTTTTATGTTTAGGGTTTGTATTTTTAGTAAAAGGTGCAGACTTTTTTGTAAATGGAGCTGCCGGAATTGCGGCGAAGCTGGGGATACCTCAGTTGATCGTTGGACTTACGATTGTGGCAATGGGAACAAGCCTTCCGGAAGCTGCCGTCAGTATTACATCTGGTTTAAAAGGAAATGCAGGAATTACAATCGGAAATGTTGTTGGCAGTAATATTATGAATGTTTTTGTGATTCTTGGAATTACAGCAGTTATTACAAATGTTGCGATTCAGAAATCCACATTATATTATGAGATTCCGTTCATGATACTGGTTACATTGCTGATGATTTTTTTTGGAATGACCAGACAGGCAGTTAGTTTTGTAGAAGGTGTGATTTTCTGGATATTATTTATCGCATTTCTTGCTTATCTTTTTGTTATGTCAAAAAAGAATAAAGTTTCAGAAGAAGAAGCCCAGTGTGATATGTCTTATTTAAAGTGTATCATCTCCATCATTGCCGGAGGAATCATGGTTGTATGGGGAAGTGACCTTGTAGTTGATTCGGCATCGGCAATAGCAAGAACCTTTGGAATGAGTGAACGTTTCATTGGACTTACGATCGTAGCGTTTGGAACAAGCCTTCCGGAACTTGTTACTTCCGTAACAGCAGCCAAAAGTGGAAATGTTGGAATTGCGATCGGAAATATCGTAGGAAGTAATATATTTAATATTCTTTTTGTCATTGGAACAACTGCATTAATCTGTAATGTACCATTTGAAAGTAAGTTTTTGGTTGATTCAGCGGTAGCAGTAGCTGCAGGTGTTATTTTATGGCTTGGAACGATAAAGAATAAAGAACTTAGAAGACCCTGTGGAATTATAATGCTGTTAGCATATGCAGGATATTTTGCATATTTATGTATGAATTAAGCGTGATAGGTAAAAAAATATGGCAGGAATTCCTGCCATATTTTTTATTAGCGAGAAGCGCAGTAAGCTGCGGCATTACACCCGGTATCCCAGTAGGTACTGCTTCGGCTAAATGTGCTGATTTTTACCTTTCCAGCGGTCTGAGAAGCGTGGAGAACCTTTCCGTTTCCAAGATAGATTCCAACGTGATTAGAACTACCTCGGTGGAATACCAAATCTCCGACGGTAACATTATGAACAGAGGAAACAGAATACAAGTAAGAATCCATGAGTTCAAGTTGTTCATAAGTAGTGTTACCGATATATTTGCCGGTTGCACTTTTATAGGCATCACGTACGAGGCTGGAACAATCGGCATAGCCTTTCTGGTCTCGTCTTGCCTGACTGTATTTGTTCCCAAGTCTGGTATGTGCATAAGAGATTGCTCTTGAGCGGTAGTTACCAGTAGAAACAGTAGGGGAAGTTTTAGCTGCTTTTTTTACTGGAGTATAACTTTTTCCAACGTAAATCCCATAAACATAACCCTTTTTTCCGGCAGAAGTTTTCACTTTTTTCCATGCACCTTTTGTAGTGCAGACAGTAACGCTTTGACCTGCGGACAAGCTTCCTTTAATACGTCCGGAAAAGGAGGGCTTCGCACGCATGTTTACGCTGCTGGCAGTGATTACTGCGCGGTAAGATGTGCTATTTGCAGAGGATGCAGAAGCCTTTTTGGAACTCTTAAGATATGTTTTATAAATATATCCTTTTACTCCATCTACTTTAACCGCAATCCAGTTACCTTTACTGCCTGTTCTAGTTACAGCTGTCCCGGCAGAAACAGAAGTGAGAATCTTTGAAGAGCCATTTGGCTTGGCTCGTATATTCACTCCGTCAGTAGTATACAGCCGTTGTGCGTGAACAAAAGTTGTTGGGAGCATCAGAAAAAGAAGAAGAGAAAAAAGTATTGCCTTATGATTCTTTTGAATAAATAATGGCAGATGCACAACTTTTTTCGAGTGTTTGTTCGTGTTCATTGGTGATACATCTCCTCATATGTAATTTATAATAAATTGTAACACATTTTACAGCAAAAATTAAGAAATTTTTTCAAGGAAAACATTACATATTAAATTTTTTGTAATTATTTTAACTATCCTGATTTCCTGCATGATCGATATCGGAATATAAAAAGCATATTGGATAAAAAATAGATTCATGTTATGATGTTAGGGAAAATACCTTTTAATCCTAACATCATAACATGAATGTTTTTTTTAATATTGCATAAAGCTAGAAGAAGGAGGCTGTGTACGGTGAAGAAGTATCCGGTTATAATAATATTTTTGATAACAATGTTACTTGTTTGTGGAGAGACGGTTATGGCGAAGGAACGTTTGGGAAAACCACAGGGGGTTCTTGCGAATGGAGTAGAAGATCGAGTCGTGATTTCATGGGAACCGGTAAAAAAAGCGGATGGGTATGAAGTTTTTGAAAAGGCAGAAGGAGAGAAAACGTTTACAAAGGTAAAAGTAACGAAAAAGAGGAAGATCGTTTTAAAGAAAAAAGCACGAGGCAGAAGGTATCAATACAAAGTAAGAGCATATCGAACGAAAAAGAAGGTCATTTACGGAAAGTTCGGGAAAAAGGTGGAGACGATGACAGCAAAGGATTCAACATCTACTATTAAGAACTTTTTGACAACGGCAATTACTCCGGTTGGATCAACAATGTATATATGGGGTGGTGGCTGGAATAAAGAAGATACCGGAGCTGGAAAGGATGGAGTTTTAATCGGTCTGAATCCGAACTGGCGTAATTTTTGCGGGAAACAGAAGGCATCTTATAACTACAGGAGACACAGATATCAATTTGGTGCAGGGCTTGATTGCTCCGGTTTTGTTGGCTGGAGCATCTATAATATAATGAAAACAAAGAATGGAAAGCCAGGGCATGGTTATGTTATGAAGGCATCGAAGATGGCATCATCTTTTGCGAAGTATGGATGGGGGACTTATAAAAGCGCAGCAGGGATCAAAGACTTTAAAGCCGGTGATGTTATGAGTTCATCTACCCATGTCTATATTGTTGTGGGAAGCTGTCAGGATGGGAGTGTTGTTTTAGTACATTCAAGTCCGGCAGGTGTTCGTTTGTCAGGTACTCCGAACAGACAGGGGAAAGCAGGAAGCGAAGCTGTAAGATTAGCAAAGGCATATATGAAGAAGTATTATCCGTCCTGGTATCGCCGCTATCCATCCTGTGGAAGGGGAATGAGTTATCTTACGGATTATGCTCAGTTCCGTTGGACAACAGGCAAGGGAAGCGTGTTAGATGATCCGGATTTATATCAGAATAAAACAGCAAAAGAAATATTACAAGATTTGTATAATAAAAAGTAAAGAAAAGAACATAAATTCACAGCCAAAGTAAAAAATAGTTTATGTTCATGGAAAGTGATTTATGATAAACTGGTAATTATTAAGAGCTGCTGCATGATCATGATTGAAAAGCATCAGTGCTGCGTTTTATTAGTTAGATTAGAGAATTGAATTGTTAGGAGTACAATATGAGAAGGAGAATAGATGCTCATGTAGTGATGGAAAAGATTATTCCACGAATTACAGAAGAATATCGGAAGTTATATGACATTCCTGAAGACCATGAAAGTATGGCTGTTTTTTCTGCAGATTGTGAGGATGTTATGTGGCTTGCGGTAGATGATGCAACAAAGAAGGCTAAGATCAAGGTCATTCAGATTGAGACAGTCTATGGTGGTGTTGATCATTCCTGGAGCAGATATGGGGGAGAGATTACAGCAATTATTTCCGGAGAGAAAGTTGCGGATGTAAAGAGTGGTCTTCATTATGCGAAAGATTATATAGAGAATAAATCAGGAAACTATCATCTGAACGAAGATGGTACGTTAGGATACTATGTGGATTATGTTCCAAGAATCGGAAAGTATTATCAGGAATCGTTAGGACTTAGCGAGGGAACATCCATAGCATATCTGGTATCTGCACCGGTAGAGAGCATGTATGGCTTAGATAAAGCATTAAAAGCAGCAGATGTAAAGATTGCGGAATTATCTGAGATTCCTTCGCGTGTTAATACGGGTGGAGCAATTGTTTATGGAACGGAATCTGCCTGTCGTTCTGCCGTTGAGGCATTTGTTGAAGGGGTAGAGTACTGTGCATTTCATCCAATGGATATAGAGTGAGATTTTTGTGGAAAACAGAGATTTTATCTCAGTCGAGAAGACTCCCACCTCTTTCAGGTGGTGAGTGACGGCCCGACTTGAATAGTAATGAAAGGATTTAATTTATGAAGATTGTAAAGATGGAGACACATATGCTCAGCCAGAAAGTGATTGCAAATGTGACGGCTGAGTTTGCAAGAGTATATAATATACCGGAAGGACATACAAGTGTTGGTTTCTTTTCTACGGATAATGATGATATTGGGTATCTTGCAGTAGATGATGCAAGCAAGAAGGCAAATATTAAGCTGATTCATGCACAGACGTATTACGGAGGTTCTATTTGTTCCTGGAGTAAGTACGGCGGAAGTGTATTTGTTCTTTTTTCCGGTCCGAAGGTAGAAGACGTGAAGAGTGGACTTCGCTACATAAAAGATTTTATAGAGAATCATTCGGAACTTTGTAACTTTGATGGAGATGAGGGAACAGCGTTCTATGCACAGACGATTCCAAGACCGGGAAAGTATTTTCAGGAATGGTGTGATATTAAACCAGGAGAATCTTATGCATATCTTGTAGGAGGTCCGATTGAGACAAACTATGCATTGGATAAGGCGTTAAAGGCAGGCAATACCCGGGTAGCAAGATACTGGTATCCGCCGTCACACGCAAACTCAAGTGGGGCAGTGCTTGCTGGAACAGAATCTGCCTGCCGGGCAGCAACGACTGCTTTTATCGAGGCTTTGGAGTATGCGATAAAGAATCCACTTGAAATATAAGAAAAAATTTCTGGACATTTTTTTTAAGCTGTGGTAGACTGAGTAAGATTTGATGTAAAGGCAATGACGAAGAGAAGTAGTGAGAATTATCGCTTTCAGAGAGTGGGGGATGGTGAGAACCCTGCAGAATGAATTTTCATGAATAACACTTTACCAGCCGCAATCTGAACAAAGGTCTGCAAAACGGACACGAGCAGACTGATCAGTAGGTGCGCCGTAACTGTGCGTTAGACAGAAGTTGGTTTTGAGTGACTGTTTTATATAAAGACAGTAATTCAGGTGGTACCGCGGAATCATCCGTCCTGAACTAGTTATAGTTCAGGACGTTTTTTTGTTTTGTCCTAGTCAAGAAGACTTGAGTAAGCAATAAAGTTGTATTAAAAGTTGTATTATAAGAAGGGAGATTAGATAAATGAACATATCAAACATTTACAGAGACAGAACTCTTGATATGATGAATGAAGAGAATGTTGGCGAAACTGTCCGCGTGGCAGGCTGGGTAGAGAATATCCGAGATCATGGTGGGGTATCTTTTATTGATTTAAGAGATATGTATGGTGTCCTTCAGGTTGTAATGAGAGATACTACTTTACTAGAAGGAATCAATAAAGAGGATTGCATTTCTCTTGAAGGTGTGATTGAGCATAGAGATGAGGAAACATATAATCCAAAGATTCCGACCGGAACAATTGAATTAGAAGCACACAAAGTAGACTTACTTGGAAAGGTATATAAGCAGCTTCCGTTTGAGGTCATGACTTCTAAAGAAAATCATGAGAATGTACGTTTAAAATATCGTTATCTTGATTTGAGAAATAAAAAAGTAAAAGATAACATGATTTTCCGTTCTAAAGTTATCAGCTTTTTAAGACAGAAGATGACAGATATGGGATTTTTGGAAATTCAGACTCCAATTCTTTGCGCTTCTTCTCCAGAAGGTGCAAGAGATTATATCGTGCCATCCAGAAAATACAAAGGGAAGTTTTATGCGCTTCCACAGGCACCACAGCAGTATAAGCAGCTTCTTATGGTATCTGGATTTGATAAGTATTTCCAGATTGCTCCATGTTTTCGTGATGAAGATGCCAGAGCAGACCGCTCTCCAGGAGAATTTTATCAGTTAGACTTTGAAATGAGTTTTGCAACACAGGAAGATGTATTCCGCGTAGGAGAAGAAGTTCTTACAGCAACATTTGAAAAGTTTGCACCAGAAGGAAGTGTTGTAACAGCAGCTCCTTATCCGGTAATCAGCTACAAGCAGGCAATGCTTGAGTTTGGTTCTGATAAGCCGGATTTAAGAAATCCGCTTCGTATTGTAGATGTGACAGATTTCTTCCAGAGATGTACATTTAAACCATTCCATGGTCAGACTGTTCGTGCAATTAAAGTATCAAATAAGATGTCGAAAGGTTTCCATGAGAAACTTCTTAAGTTCGCGACATCGATTGGAATGGGCGGACTTGGCTATCTTGAAGTAAAAGAAGATTTAAGTTATAAAGGACCAATCGATAAGTTTATTCCGGATGATATGAAGGCAGAGATTCGTGAAATCGCTGGTCTTAAAGGTGGAGATACGATTTTCTTTATCGCAGATAAAGAAAAACAGGCAGCTCTTTATGCAGGACAGCTTCGTAATGAATTAGGACAGCGTCTTGATTTATTAGAGAAGAATGCATACCGCTTCTGTTTTATTAATGATTTTCCAATGTATGAGTATGATGAAGAACAGAAAAAAATCATCTTTACTCACAATCCATTCTCTATGCCACAGGGTGGTTTAGAAGCGTTAACAACAAAGGATCCATTGGAATTACTTGCTTATCAGTATGATATCGTATGTAATGGTGTAGAGCTTTCTTCTGGAGCGGTAAGAAACCATAATCTTGATATCATGGTAAAAGCTTTTGAAATCGCAGGATATACGGAGGAAGATTTAAAAGAGAAATTTGGTGCACTTTACAATGCATTCCAGTATGGTGCGCCGCCACATGCCGGTATGGCACCTGGTGTAGATCGTATGATCATGCTGCTTCGCAATGAAGAAAATATTCGTGAGGTTATTCCATTCCCTATGAATGGTAATGCACAGGATGTTATGTGCGGAGCACCAAATGAAGTTTCTGAAATGCAGCTTCGGGAAGTACACATTAAAGTAAGAAAGTAATTTCATTATGGGGAGATTTATTTCCCTGTTAATAGTATCAGATCCGCTTATTTGTGAATTGACAGTAGGAACTAAGCGATAAGTAGGTTTGAAATAAGAAATGAAGTTAGGAGAGGATTATGTAAAGTGATCCCCTCCTTTTTTTTCGACAGGTTAGCCTTCGGATAAGAAAAGAATGTGATTTCAAATGAAAAGTATAATGTAAGTTATATAAAGAGAAAAAAGTTCTTTTTGAGAAAAAATATACAATAAATAGAAAACTAACGGGGATATTATTGAAAAAATAACTAAAAAACAAGAAAAACCGTCTATAAACTTGTTTATAACAATAAAAAACATTTACAAACAAAAGCATTTTTTAGATAATAAAATTAATATTTCATAAAGAAAAATAAGTCATAGGAGGATGAGTATGGAACGTTTAATTTTTTGCGCGCCAATTCTTGGAATTTGCGCGTTACTCTTTGCGTTTTATCTTACAAAAAAAGTAGGAAGACAGGATGCAGGAACAGACAGAATGAAGGAGATTGCAGCATTTATTCACGAAGGAGCAAGAGCCTTCCTCACAGCAGAATATAAGATTCTTATTGTATTCGTTGCGGTATTATTTATATTAATTGGTGTAGGAATTGGTAACTGGGTAACAGCAGTATGTTTTCTTGTTGGAGCATTATTCTCTACAGTAGCCGGTTATATCGGAATGAATGTTGCTACAAAAGCAAACGTAAGAACCGCTGCAGCAGCAAAAGACAGCGGAATGAATAAAGCGTTATCAATCGCATTTTCCGGTGGTGCTGTCATGGGTATGGCAGTAGTAGGTTTTGGCCTTTTTGGAGCAGGAGTTATCTATGCTTTGACTAAAAATCCAGATGTTCTTTCCGGATTTTCGTTAGGAGCATCTTCTATCGCATTATTTGCTCGTGTAGGTGGTGGTATTTATACGAAGGCTGCCGATGTTGGAGCAGACCTTGTAGGTAAGGTAGAAGCTGGTATTCCGGAAGATGACCCTCGTAATCCAGCTGTTATTGCTGACAATGTAGGAGATAACGTAGGGGATGTTGCCGGAATGGGTGCTGACTTATTTGAGTCATATGTAGGATCTTTAGTATCTGCGATTACCCTTGGTGTTGTTTATGCGAAAGAAAGTGGAGCTATTTTCCCATTAGTTATCGCAGCACTTGGTGTATTAGCATCTGTTATTGGATGTTTCTTTGTAAAAGGTGATGAGAATTCCAGTCCGCATAAAGCTTTGAAGTACGGAAGTTATTCCGCAGCAATCGTAGTGATGATTGGTTCTTTGATTTTAAGTAAAGTGTTCTTTAATGGATTTAAAGAAGCGATAGCTATTATTTTCGGTCTTATCGTTGGTCTTTTGATCGGTGTGATCACAGAAGTGTATACTTCTGGGGATTATGGTTTTGTTAAAAAGATTGCACAGCAGTCTGAAACTGGTCCGGCAACAACGGTAATCAGTGGTATTGCTGTAGGAATGCAGTCCACAGCTGTTCCGATTATCTTAATTGCAATTGGAATCATCGGAGCATATTCTTTCAGTGGTCTTTATGGAATCGCATTAGCAGCCGTAGGTATGCTTTCAACAACTGGTATTACAGTAGCGGTAGATGCATATGGTCCGATCGCGGATAATGCCGGTGGAATTGCAGAAATGTCTGGTCTTCCATCTGAAGTTCGTAACATTACAGATAAACTTGATGCCGTTGGTAATACAACAGCAGCTATGGGTAAGGGATTTGCTATTGGTTCTGCCGCTCTTACAGCATTAGCATTATTCGTTTCTTATGCACAGGCAGTTGGATTATTTGAATCCGGAATCAACTTACTGGATTATAAAGTAATCGTTGGTATGTTTGTAGGTGGTATGCTTCCATTCCTCTTCTCTGCTTTTACAATGGATTCTGTATCTAAGGCAGCTTACAAGATGATCGAGGAAGTAAGACGACAGTTTAAAACAATTCCTGGAATCTTAGAAGGAAAAGGAAAACCTGATTATACATCCTGCGTAGCTATTTCTACTCAGGCAGCTTTAAAAGAAATGCTTCTTCCTGGTGTGATGGCAGTTCTTGCACCGTTATTTATCGGTGTTGTACTTGGACCGGCAGCACTGGGCGGACTTCTTGGCGGAGCTTTAGTAACAGGTGTTATGCTCGCTATCTTTATGTCTAACTCCGGTGGAGCATGGGATAACGCGAAGAAATATATTGAAGATGGTAATCATGGTGGAAAAGGAAGCGAAGCACATCGTGCAGCAGTTGTAGGAGATACGGTAGGTGATCCATTCAAAGATACATCAGGACCTTCTATCAATATCCTTATTAAACTTATGACGATCGTATCATTAGTATTTGCTCCATTATTCCTCAGTATCGGAGGATTATTCTAAAAAATACCGATTTTTATCTGTCATGAAAAATAGAAAACCAGAAAGGTTAAGAAACCTTTCTGGTTTTCTATTTTCAGCAATAAATGGTTTATAAACAGAGAGTAATTTGTTATAATAAATAAGTTAAGAGTTTTTACATATAAGCAGGACTCTAAGTAAGACTTATGATAGAGTAGAGTTTTCTGCCGGAAAGAGACAAAGTGAAAAAAGCTTTGGGAAGGGATGAATATGATGAAGAATAAGATGTTTACAAGAGTACTTGGAATGACGTGTGCTCTTATTATGGCAGTAACTGCGATAGTACCTGTTTGTGCAAAAGAAAGCGGAGATCAGGCGAATAGTTTCCGTTATGAGAATGGACAAGCTGCAATGCAGGCATCAACATTTGCAGATGTTTATCCGAATGCATGGAAGAAGATTGCAGGAAAGTATCGAAGTAGTAATGGTTCGATTATTCAGGGAGCAATAGCAAGAGGAATTGATGTCAGTCATAATCAGGGAGTGATCGACTGGCAGAAGGTAAAGGCAGATGGTGTGGATTTTGCAATTATCCGCTGCGGCTATGGTGCGAATCAGAGGGAACAGGATGACAGACAGTGGCTCGATAATGTTTTAGAATGTGAGAAATATGGTATTCCTTATGGGGCATATTTATATTCTTATGCAGATACTGTAGCAAAAGCAAAGAGCGAGGCAGCACATGTTCTTCGTCTGGTAAGAGGGCATAAGATTACCTATCCGATTTACTATGATCTTGAAGATAATTATATTTTAAGCCATACGAATGCAAAGCAGCGCCAGAAGATTATACAGACTTTTACGAGTATTATTAAGAAAGCAGGGTATTCTGTTGGTGTATTTGCACCGAAAAGCTGGTTTGAAAAAGAACTCCCGGAAGCTTCTTTTAACCAATGTGAGAAATGGGTGGCACATTGGAGTACAAAGTGTACCTATCAGGGAAGTTATCAGATGTGGCAGGCGACGAATAGAGGAACGGTAAATGGAATTAACGGAGCTGTAGATATTAATTTTCTTATGCTTCCTGCGGCAAAGATTACTGTAAAAGCGGCAAAGAAGAAGGTAAAAGTTTTCTGGAATCAGAAGGGGAATAGAATAAAGGTTCAGGTTTTCTGTTCTACAAAGAAAAACAAAGGGTATAAAAAAATAGCAACTGTGAATTCCATGAAAGGAAAAGCAGTCATAAAGAAAAAATTAAAATCTAAAAAGAAATATTATTTTAAGATTCGAACATTAAAATCTGTAAATGGACGCATTTATTATAGTGATTATTCGAAACCAAAAAAAATTAAAGGATAGAGGTACTTATGAGAAAGATTATGTTTATTGGACGAAGTGAAGCGGGAAAGACTACTTTATCTCAGGCGATGAAGGGGAAGACGATCACCTACCATAAAACACAATATGTAAATCATTACGATGTTATTATTGACACACCAGGAGAATATCTCCAGTCAAAGAATCTGATTTCTGCTTTGGCAGTTTTTACAGCAGAAGCAGATGTAATCGGCCTTTTGATGGATGCTACGGAAGCTTTTTCTCTGTATTCACCGAATCTTACACCTGTCTGTAACAGAGAGGTTGTGGGGGTTGTTACAAAGATTGACCATTGGGCAGCACAGCCAGCACAGGCGGCAGCATGGCTGGAATTAGCAGGATGTAAGAAAATATTTTATACCAGTGCTTATACCGGTGAAGGAATTGCGGATATTCTTTCTTATTTAAAAGAAGAGAGAGATACTTTGCCATGGGAAGAAGTGAAGTCAAAGTATGACGAGCTTGGCTTTGGTGCTGGCGAAGATGCAAAAGATCAGGATCGATTTCATAATATCTGATAAAAATAGGTGGATTATTTACAGAGATTGTTCTATAATGAATACAGAAATTTATTTTAAATAAAATGGGAGGCTTACTATGAGAGGTTATGAAGCAGCACAGATTTTGAAAGCGAAAGGAGTTACGGCAGAAGATGTTGCAGAAGAGATCATTTACCGTAAAGAAACGAATGCTTTCAGTAATAATCCAAAGAATGAGGCGTTTATGAATATGACGCTGAATGAACTTGTAAGAATTAAAGAGATGTGGAATATCTAGCAGATAAGTGTATAGGAAGAAGGAGCTGTCCTCAAAGGGATGGCTTTTTTCTGTTAGGTATATAACATAGATACAGCAGAAGTAAGAGACTAGATAGAAGGAGATAGACATGAGACTGGGTTCAGGAACATATAAAGAAATTGCTTTAGATGCGCTAAAGGGAAACTGGGTGAAAGCAGCGGTGGCGGGATTATTTGCCAACTGGCTTGGCGTGTTTTCATCCTCATTCTTATTTATTGCAAAATACGCATTCATTGCAGTAATTCTGATTTATTTTCTCGAATTTCTTCCGGGGTTTTATCCGATTTTATTTATTGGAACAACAGCGATCGCACTGATCTACTTTTTTATTGGAGGGACTGTACGCCTTGGATATATTGATTTTAACCTGGCGTTACTGGATAGAAGAAAGAACGGGATTGCCTGCCTGACAGGAAGAATGTCAGACTGGTGGAGAGTTCTTTGTGCAAAGATTACATTATTTTTTGTTTTGTCACTGGGATATATTCTGTTTATTATACCAGGAGTTGTTGCGAAGTATTCGTATGCGATGGTGCCATATATTCTTGAAGAACGGAAGGGCTTTTCAACAAGAGAAGCATTTCGGGCATCAAAACAGATCATGAAGAAGCATAAATGGGAGCTTTTTTGTTTGCGATTAAGTTTTATTGGATGGGATATTCTTGGTATTTTAACATTAGGAATCGGTTTTATTTTTATTAATCCATATCGATATGCAGCAGAAGCAGCATTTTATAATGAGATATCTGGAAGAGCAGAAGTCTATTATGGTAGAAAAACGAACAGATAATGGTAAAAAGAGAGCAGAGGAAGGAAGGGAAAGAACAAAAATCTTCCTTGCATGACGGAAAGTATTTTGTTAAAATATGAGAAGTTTATTATAGGATACGAAAAGGAAGGAAGAAGGATAATGGAAATTTTAGGAAAGGCGCTTTCTGAGAAGACAGAGGCTATTTATAAAGATATTACAGAAGGTCTGATCTATCCGATTAAAATTGTAAAGTTAGACCCTGAGAATGAGGAAGATTGCAGCCGTCCGGTAGCAATGGATACCGGAAAGAAAGAATTTATTGTTAAAGTAGATAATACTTTGGAAGATTCCCTCTTTGAAAATGCTTTGATTCGTGATATCATTTATTGTCAGCAGATGAGTAATAATGCACCAGTATTAAGTGCAAAGAGCAAGAATGATATTGATGGATTTCAGGTAGCTATGATGATCAGCTCCATTATTATGGATATTGATGTGGAGAACAAACTGAGAAGTTACGATATGCATATTGATGATATTGATACGATGCGTTTGAGTGATTTATATGCATTTTTGAAGTCTGGTATGGCAGATTATAATAGAGAATTATATAATGTTTTTACCGGTCTTCAGATTACACTGTTATATTTTACGACATCAAAGCGAAGCAATATAGAAGAGATTATCGAGACATTTTATCTTTCTGATAAGAATGCGATGGATGCGATTGATAAGTATGTAGATATTATTGATCGTTACGGAGTAGATGATAATCGTTCTATGATGCGTTGCATGAGAAAGCTTGCAATCGCCTGTGGAATGAAGGGCAGATTGCTTCTGGAATACGAAGGTAAAGTAACAGAAGTTTAAATGATAAGGATCCTGTAGCTGTTCTGATAAGCGATATTGCTCCTGACAGAAGCTGCAGGATTTTTTTGTAACTATTTATGGCAATTTCATAGAGCAGGAAATCACAGAATGAAAAATGATGGGATGGATGAGATGAACATAAGAGAATATTTGGAAAATCATAAATTATTGACAGACGGAGCGATGGGGACATATTTTGATACGGTAGAGAAAGAGAATTATATCTGTTCTGAAGAAGCCAATATTACCAACCCGTCTTTGGTACGACAGATTCATAAAAATTATGTGAAAAAGGGTGCACAATTATTAAGAAGTAATACTTTTTTGGCAAACAGAGAAACTTTGTTGTCTTTACAGCAAAACAGAGCAGAACAGTTTCAAAATGTAAGTTTGAAAGAACTTGTGACAAAAGGTTATCGACTAGCAGAGGAAGTTGCGAGAGAAGCGTATTCTGAAAGTTATCCAGTATTTCCAGCAGCGGATATTGGACCTATTTTAGAAGAAAAAGAGAGTGAAGAGACAGATATCCTACAGCAATATTATGAAATATGTGACAGCTTTCTAGAAGCAGGTGCCAATATTTTTGTGCTGGAAACTTTTCCTGATACGGAATATGTCTTAAAAATGGCAGAATATATCCGGCAAATTTGTCCGGAAGCTTTTATTATCGGACAGTTTTCATTGACACCAACAGGTTATAGCCGGACAGGTTTTCACTATAAAACGATTTTACGAGATGCCGTACAAAGTGGACTTCTTGATGGTGCAGGCTTAAACTGTGGTATTGGCGCAGCACATATGAAGAGATTTTTAGAGGCCTATATTGAAGAATACGGAGTGCCGGAAGATATGATTCTTACTGCGCTTCCAAACTGTGGATATCCCCAGATTGTAAGAGGACATGTGATATACTCAGATAGTGTTACTTATTTTGGTGAGAAGATTAAAGAAGTTTCGGAATTAGGTGTTCGTGTTCTGGGAGGATGTTGCGGTACAACCCCGGAATATATCGGGGAAATATACCGAACTCTTTTTCAGGCCGAACATACTTTGAAAGTTCCGACAAGAATCGTGTGGACAGATGCAGCAGGGAGAATACAGAAACGACAAGAACAGCTGGCGCATATAAAAAGTGCAGAAGGAAAGAATAAGACGATAAAAAAAGAACAGGTAGTAAATACATTTCGCCGGAAACTGGAGAAAGGGGAACTTGTCTGTGCAGTTGAACTCGATCCCCCGTTTGATGCGAATGATACAAAGTTAGTAAATGGTGCGAAGGCACTTCTTTCTACGAAGGCAGATATTATTACAATTGCGGATTCGCCGCTGGCTCGTTCAAGAGCAGATGCTTCTTTGATGGCAGCAAAAATAAAAATGCAGACAGGAATGGATGTGATGCCGCATCTTGCCTGTCGTGATAAAAATCGTATTGCGATTCGAAGTGGATTACTTGGAAGTTATGTAAATGAAATTCGTAATTATCTGTTTGTTACTGGTGATCCAGTGGCAAGAGAAGACCGGGAATTTACTAAAAGTGTCTTTGATTTTAATTCTATCCGTTTAATGAAGTTTGCACAGAGTATGAACCAGGAAATATTTGCAGATGATATGATTTTTTATGGCGGGGCTTTAAATCAAAATGGAGCAAGTCCGGAAAATATTGCAGGAAGAATGATAAAAAAAATAGAAGCAGGATGTAGTTATTTTCTTACGCAGCCGGTTTATGACGAGGAGGGTATAAAACGCCTTGCATTCTTAAAAGAAAGAACAGGAGCGAAGATTTTAATAGGGATTATGCCTCTTGTCAGCAGAAGAAACGCATTATTTATTAAAAATGAGATGCCGGGAATTTATGTGCCGGATCGTGTGGTAGAAAAATATAAAGAAAATGCATCAAGAGAAGAATATGAGGAAGCTGCTGTTGAAATTTCAAAGAAAATCATTGAAATGGGAAAAGAGGTAGGTGCTGGATTTTACTTTATGACACCATTTAACAGAGTTTCATTAGTGAAGTCTATATTGGAATATGTATAAGGATCTGGAATCAATGGATTGATTTCGGACAAGGGGTGGTTTCAGAGTTTTCAGATAAAATGAGAAAAGAAGCAAATAGCAAAGGAAAGAATAAAAATGAAGATAAACGAATTTTACAAAATGATACAGCAAAAGCCAGTTATTCTGGATGGAGCGACAGGCTCAAATCTTCAAAAAGCAGGAATGAAACCAGGTGTGTGTCCGGAAGAATGGATTTTGGAAAATGAAGATAAGTTAATTGCTTTGCAGAAGGCATTTGTAGAGGCAGGAACGAATATTTTATATGCGCCGACTTTTTCGGGAAACCGCATTAAGTTGGAAGAATATGGTCTTTCAGAACGCGCTGAAGAAATAAATAAACGTCTGGTTGCATTAAGTAAAAAAGCGGCAGGGAATAAAGCTCTTGTGGCAGGTGATATGACGATGACCGGTATCGCATTAGAGCCTGTAGGACCGATGAAGCTTGAAACACTGATCGATATTTATAAAGAACAGGCAAGATATCTGGTAGAGGCTGGGGTAGATCTTTTTGTTGTGGAGACGATGATGAGTCTTGCGGAAACAAGGGCAGCAGTAATTGCAATTAAAGAAGTTTGCGACTTGCCGGTAATTGCATCTCTTACATTTCAGGAGGACGGAAGGACATTATATGGTACCGATCCGGTAACAGCAGTTGTTGTTTTACAGAGTATTGGTGCAGATGTTATTGGAGTGAATTGTTCTACCGGTCCAAAAGAAATGATTCCGGTTATTCGTAAAATGAAAGAATATGCGGAAGTACCACTTCTTGCAAAGCCGAATGCCGGTCTTCCTGTTCTGCAGGATGGAGTTACAGTATATCCGATGCTTCCGGAAGAATTTGCATCCTGGGGACCGGAGTTTATTGAAGCAGGTGCTGGATTAATTGGCGGATGCTGCGGAACAACACCAGAACATATCAGAATGCTTTCACAGAAGGTAGCCGGACTTACAACGAAAGCTCCGCATAATGAACATCCTGTCATGCTTGCCTCGGAAAGAAAGAGTCAGGAAATTGCATTAGACGGAAAGTTCCTTGTGATCGGAGAAAGAATTAATCCAACCGGAAAGAAGAAATTACAGGAAGAACTCCGTGCAGGTAAAATGAATCTTGTAGAGGAAATGGCAGAGCAGCAGGAAGAAATGGGGGCACATATTCTTGATATCAATATGGGAACAAATGGTATTGATGAGAAAGAAATGATGTTAAAAGCGATTTCTAAAGTGACAATGGTTTCCAGCCTTCCCCTTTGTATTGATACAAGCTATGTAGAAGTCATGGAAGCGGCACTTCGTGCGTATCCGGGACGTGCTCTCATTAATTCTATTTCTCTTGAAAAAGAAAAGATTGAAAAACTTCTTCCATTAGCAAAAAAATATGGAGCAATGTTTATTCTTCTTCCTCTTTCAGACAAGGGACTTCCAAAGAGTCTTGAAGAAAAGAAAGCAATTATTAATGAGATATTGAAAAGAGCAAAGGCACTGGGCATTTCAAAAAATCAGATTATCGTAGATGGTTTAGTGGCAACAGTTGGTGCAAATAAAAATGCGGCAATAGAGACATTAGAAACCATTCGTTACTGTAAAGAAGATTTAAAGCTATGTACGACAATGGGTCTTTCTAATATTTCTTTTGGACTTCCGGAAAGACCATATGTAAACAGTGCATTTGCAGCAATGGCAATTGCAAGTGGACTTACTATGGCGATTGCTAATCCATCGAATCAGCTTTTGATGGGAATTTCTTTTGCTTCTGATCTTCTGCGTAATAAAGAAGGCGCTGATATTGCCTATATTGAACAGATTCAGCGTATGGCTCCATTAAAAGAAGCAGCAATGGCAAAAGCGGCACAAAGCGCAGGAAACAATGGCATAAAAAAAACAGAGCAGACAGATAACAAAAGTACTGCTAAAGAGGCAGACAAAAAGAAAAATCCTGTATTTGAAGCCGTATTAAAAGGAAATAAAGACGGTATTGTCGATTTTGTAAAAGAAGAACTTTCTCAGGGAACAAAACCAGGAGAGATTCTTGACGGTCTTTTGATACCAGCAATTAATGAAGTTGGTACTTTGTTTGATAAACAGATTTATTTCCTGCCACAGTTGATTTCGAGTGCAAACACGATGGAACAGGCAGTGGAATACTTAGAGCCGCTTCTTAAAGAGGGTGGAACAAATGAAAAGATGCCTGCAATTATTATTGCGACGGTAGAAGGTGATATTCATGATATCGGAAAGAACCTTGTCGCATTAATGCTTCGTAATTATGGCTATGAGGTAATTGATCTTGGGAAAGATGTACCGGCAGATAAGATTATTGCGGCAGCAAAAGAACATAATGCATCAATTATCGTGTTATCCGCGTTGATGACAACAACAATGATGCGCATGAAGGATACGATCGCATTAAAACAAAAAGAAAATCTTGATGTAAAAGTAATGATTGGCGGAGCGGTAACGACACAGAGTTTTGCAGATGAAATAGGAGCGGACGGATATTCTAAAGATGCCGCAGATGCAGTACGTCTTGCCAAAAAGCTTCTGTCAGAGTAAAATGTTACTATATCAAGATACTCGTGCGCTGATGATACCTGCGCTAATCTAAAATGAGTATGAAGTTGATGGAGGTGCGAATGAACAAGACCAAAAAGATCGATGTAATTATTCCAACATATCATCCGGATGAAAAACTGGAACGATGTCTTCGTATGTTAAAAAGGCAGACAATACAGCCTCAGCGGATTCTGTTAATTAATACAGAAGAAGAATTTTTTCACAGTAAAGTGTTTCCGACATTAAAACAGGGAGAAATTGTCCACATAACAAAACCAGAGTTTGATCATGGCGGAACAAGGAACCAGGCGGCAAGAATGTGTGACGGGGAGATTATGATCCTTTTGACGCAGGATGCGATTCCAGCAGATGAGTATCTTATTGAAAATCTGCTCAAGCCATTTGAGGATGAAGAAGTCTGCGCTGCTTACGGGAGACAGATGGCAGATAAAAAAGATAATCCAATTGAAGCATATACAAGAATTTTTAATTATCCAAAGGAAAGCAGGATCAAGAGCAAAAAAGATTTGCCAGAACTTGGAATTAAAACTTTTTTCTGTTCAAATGTCTGTGCTGCTTATCGTAAATCAGAATATGATGCATTGGGAGGATTCCCCCTGCACACAATATTTAATGAAGATATGATTTTTGCCTCCCGTCTAATTGAAGAAGGAAAAAAGATTGCCTATGTGGCAGATGCGAAAGTGTGGCACTGGCATAATTATACAGCAAAAGAACAGTTAAAGAGAAACTTTGACCTGGCAGTATCCCAGGTAGATGCAGGTGGGCTGTTTACAAAAGTGAAGTCTGAATCCGAAGGAATTCGTCTTGTAAAGATGACATTGCTGCATTTTATTAAAAAAGGCCAGTTCCATTATATTCCAAAGATTATTACGCAAAATGGAGCAAAATATATTGGATATCGTCTTGGAAAAAGTTATAAAAAGCTTCCAAAGAAATGGATTCTTAAAATATCGTTGAATCCATGGTACTGGAAATGAAAATGAACTTTAAGAAATTTTAACTTGCAATAGAGGAAAAATTAGTATAATGTATAAAAAGAGTTTTGTACAGGAGGTTTTAAAGTTTGGAAGACACAAATAAAGATATGAACATAGACAAAGAAGAAGCGAAGAAAGAAAAAAAGGTAAAAAAAGAAAAAAAAGCTCGCAAACGTGGAAGAAAGGGAAGAATCGCTGCACAGATTTTCGTGTGTTTTCTTCTCACAGTAGCATTTGTGGCATCTGCCGCAGGTGGAGCGGTAGCTGCTTACTATAAAGCGGCTACGAATACAATTACAACAGATACGAAAACAGCGTTAAAGAATGTAGATGTTGTAGATGCAGATCTTGAGTATGACCAGGATGTAGTTAATATTCTTTTGATCGGATGTGATAAAAGAGCAGATGAGACAGAAGCGGGACGTTCCGATTCTACAATGATCGCCACGATTGATTTGAAGAATGGAAAGTTAAAGCTTACTTCTCTTATGAGAGATATGTATATTGATATTCCTGGTTATGGTTATCATAAGTTTAATGCAGCCTATTCTTATGGAGGCGTACAGCTTGAATATGAGACGATCGCAGAGAACTTTGGAATCAAGCTTGATGGATATGTTGAAGTAGATATGGAAGCGTTTCGTGATGTAGTTGATCTGATTGGCGGCGTGCCGATGGAATTAACAGAAGCAGAAGCTTACTTCTTAAAAACAGCCTATGTGAATTCTAAACATGGGGAGAAGAATGTAAAGGCAGGAGAGAATATGCTCACACCATATCAGGCATTAGCATATTGTCGAATCCGTCAGGATGTTACTGGTGAGTTTGGACGTACGGACCGTCAACGTAAGATTCTTATTTCCGTATTTAATGAATTAAAAGGCGAAGATATCATGACACTTACCAATATCTGTATGAAGGCGCTTAAGCATGTGACAACAGACCTTACCGAAAAGCAGATAAGAAGTTTGTTAACGTCTGTTATCACGATGGGAGCAACAGAGGTAGATCAGCTTCGTATCCCATATGAAGGATCTTATACAGAAGGCCGCCTGAGCGGCAACGGCGCATGGGTAATGCAGGTAGATTATGAAGCCAATAAAAAAGCATTGCAGTACTTTGTTTTTGGTATTGGAGAAGATCCGGGAATTAATGATTCCTATGGAATTGGTAACGACAGATTTATAGATGGATACTATCCGGAGAAGACGGAAGGTATCTCTACATACTAATGTGGAGGAAGAATATATGAGACAGATTGTTTTATCTCTTTTAGTAGATAATAATCCAGGTGTATTAGCAAGAGTAGCGGCTCTTTTCAGCCGACGCGGTTATAATATTGACAGCATTACAGCCGGTATCACGAATGATCCGAAGTACACTCGTATTACAGTAGCTGTAAGTGGTGATAATCAGATTCTTGAACAGATTCGTAATCAGATTGCAAAACTGGTAGAGGTACGTAAGATTGTAGAGCTTGAGAATAATCATTCCGTATGCCGCGAACTAGTACTTGTAAAAGTGATGGCGGATAAGAAAGAGAAGCAGGAGATTATCGCTATCGCAGATATCTTCCGCGCAAAGGTTGTGGATGTGGCAGCGAACTCACTTATGATCGAACTGACTGGTAATCAGAATAAGCTGGATGCATTTTTAAATCTTATGGCCGATTTTGAGGTTCTGGAGATGGTTCGTACCGGAATTACAGGACTTGGACGAGGTGTCAGCACACTAAATTAATTCCTGTGTGATATAAAAGATATTTAAACAGAAGGGTTTTCTGTATTAAGAAGGGATATTTGAATATCCCTTCTTTTTTTGATGAAAATTCGTAGTATTTTTTAGCCAAATGAAGGGAAATGGGTAGTTTAATTCATTTTTAACAAAATTTTTTTAAGAAATACTCAAAATTACCTTGATTTATGAAATAAAGAGGAGTATTATAACGATTGAAATTCTTATCAGAAGAGATGAAATCAATTTTGATAATTGAATAAATTAATTTTTATAATTATTACAGGAGGAACAAAAAATGGCAGCAAAAATTTTTTATCAGGAAGATTGTGATTTATCTTTATTAGACGGAAAAAAAATTGCGATTATTGGATATGGTAGCCAGGGACATGCTCATGCATTAAACTTAAAAGAATCTGGTTGTGATGTTATCGTTGGTCTTTATGAAGGAAGTAAATCCTGGGCAAAAGCTGAGAAGCAGGGATTAAAAGTTTATACAGCAGCAGAAGCTGCAAAGCAGGCAGATATCATCATGATCTTAATCAACGATGAGAAACAGGCAAAACTTTACAAAGAAAGTATTGAGCCAAACCTTGAAGAAGGTAATATGTTAATGTTCGCTCATGGTTTCAACATTCACTTCGGATGTATCGTACCACCTGCTAACGTTGATGTAACAATGATCGCTCCTAAGGCTCCAGGTCATACAGTACGTTCTGAGTATTTAGCTGGAAAGGGAACACCTTGTCTTGTTGCTGTAGAGCAGGATTACACAGGAAAAGCTCAGGAACTTGCATTAGCTTATGGTGCTGGTATCGGTGGAGCAAGAGCAGGTCTTCTTGAAACAACATTCAGAACAGAGACAGAAACTGACTTATTCGGTGAGCAGGCAGTACTTTGTGGTGGTGTTTGTGCTCTTATGCAGGCTGGTTTCGAAACACTTTGCGAAGCTGGTTATGATCCACGTAATGCTTACTTCGAATGTATCCATGAGATGAAGTTAATCGTAGACTTAATCTACCAGTCAGGTTTTGCTGGAATGAGATACTCCATCTCTAATACAGCTGAATACGGTGACTACATCACAGGTCCTAAGATCGTAACAGCTGAGACAAAGAAAGCAATGAAACAGATTCTTTCCGATATTCAGGATGGTACATTCGCAAAAGACTTCTTACTTGATATGTCTGATGCAGGATCTCAGGTACACTTCAAAGCTATGAGAAAGCTTGCTTCTGAGCATCCATCAGAAAAAGTTGGTGCAGATATCCGTAAGCTGTATAGCTGGAGTGATGAAGATCAGCTTATCAACAACTAATTGAAATGTCACCTACATATTTGCTGAATATTTTATAAAAATGGAAAGAAGGTTTTACTTCGGTAAGACCTTCTTTTTTTTGTTTACTTGTGTTATGATATTAAATAGTCTGCAATGCATTTGTAAATTCACTGCGTGTTTAAAATGCATTGCATAATGGCATATTGGAATAGGAAGCCATAAAACAGGGACATACTATATATGGTTCTGAATAGTTGTAAATTATAAAAAGCAGGAGGAAGATAGCGAATGCTAAAAGAAACAGATTTTAAAAATTATTCCTTTATACAAAAGGAAAAAATAGAAGAGCTGAATGGATATGGCTGTGTATTGGAACATAAGAAGACCGGGGCCAGAGTTCTTCTGGTAGAGAATGATGATACGAATAAGGTATTTAGTATTGCATTCCGTACTCCGCCGGCAGATGATACCGGAGTTGCTCATATTCTGGAACATTCCGTTTTATGTGGTTCAGATAAGTTTCCATCAAAAGATCCTTTTATTGAATTGGCAAAAGGATCGTTGAATACATTTCTAAATGCGATGACATATCCGGATAAGACGGTATATCCGATCGCAAGTTGTAATGATCAGGATTATCATAATCTAATGCATGTTTATCTTGATGCAGTTTTTCATCCTAATATTTATAAGAGAGATGAGATCCTTAAACAGGAAGGCTGGCATTATGAGATTGCTGACAGAGATGACGAACTGAAGTTTAATGGTGTTGTATACAATGAGATGAAGGGAGTATTTTCTTCGCCGGATGATGTTCTGGCAAGAAAGATTCAGGAAGCACTTTTAAAAGATACGCCATATGCATATGAGTCCGGTGGTGATCCGGATGCGATTCCTGAACTTACGAGAGAGAAGTTTTTAGATTTTCACAGTAAGTACTACCATCCATCGAACAGTTATATTTATCTTTACGGAAATGTTGACTTTGCAAAAGAACTGGAATTTATTGATGAAGAGTATTTAAGCCACTATGGAAAGAAAGTGATTGATTCTGAAGTTACATTACAGAAACCTTTCTTAACTCCGGAGACATTGAAAGATACGTACTCTGTTTCTGAAGAGGAAGAAGAGGGTGTATATTTGAGTTATAATGTAGCTGCAGGGGACAGTTGTGATAATGAACGCGGACTTGCTATGCAGATTCTTGATTATGTACTTTTCACTATGCCTGGAGCACCGGTCAGAAAGAAGCTGATTGATGCTGGTCTTGGAAAAGATGTGGATAGTTATTACGATGGAGGAATTCAGCAGCCTTTATTTTCTATTATCGTAAAGAATGCCGGCAAAGGAAAGGAAGATCTGTTTGTTCAGACTGTAGAGGAAGCTTTGAAGGAACAGGTGGAAAAGGGTCTTAATAAAAAGGCAATTTATTCTGCAATCAATAATTATGAATTTAAGTACAGAGAAGCAGATTTTGGGCGTTTCCCAAAGGGGCTGATCTATGGTCTCAATTTCTTAAACAGCTGGCTTTATGATGATACCAAAGCGTTGGAGCTTGCGGATTCCCTGACTCCACTTGCTGCGTTAAAAGAAAAGGTAGATACGGGTTATTTTGAACAGCTTATTAAAGAGAGTTTTTTAGATAACACACATAAAGCTTATGTATATCTGTATCCGGAAGAAGGAAAGAATGAACGTCTGGAAGAAGAATTAAAAGCACAGCTTGCTAACATGAAGAATAAATTAAATAGCAAGCAGTTAAATTATCTGATTGAAGATACGAAAAAGTTAAAGGAATTTCAAGAAACACCATCGACACCGGAAGAATTAGAAAAGATTCCTACTCTGAGCCTGAGTGATATTTCAAGAGAGGTGCGTCCATTTAAAAATAAAGAGATGGTGATTGGAGATACAACAGCGGTTGTACATGAATATCATACAAATGGAATTGTTTATTCGGATTTTTGTTTTGATATGTCAGAACTTCCTGAGGAGTTGATTCCATACGCAACATTATTGACAGAGATTTATCGTTATGTAGATACAGAGCATTTTTCTTATAATGATCTGGCAACAGAGATTAATTTGAAAATCGGAGGGCTGTCATTCCAGACAGGTATGAATGTACTTGTATGGAAAAAAGATGGATATCGTCCTTATTTTAGTGTCCAGATGAAGTGTATGGAAGAACAGGTTGCTGATGGAATGGCTTTGCTTAAAGAAGTTCTTCTGAATTCAAAAGTAGATAATAAAAAGCGTTTAAAAGAGATTATCTCTGAACTTCGTACAAAGATGGATACGAGAATTCCGGCATCAGGCCATGTTTATGCGGCTAATCGTGCGCTTTCTTACGTTGACCCGATGATGAAATATAAAGATACGGCTGAGGGAATCGGTTTTTATGAATTTATAAAGAAGCTTGATAAGAACTTTGACAGTAATGCAGAACTTCTGGTTAAACAGCTGGTGAGAGCCCAGATGTGTATTTTCCGTAAAGAGAATCTGACACTGTCTCTTACAGGAGAATTTAATTTTAAGTCTCTTCTTGAAGGGGAAATGTTACAGTTTAACCGTATGCTTTACGAGATGCCTTGTGTAAAAGCAGTTCCGACGTTCAATATGGAGAAAAAGAATGAAGGATTTAAAACAGCAAGTAAGGTACAGTATGTAGCAAGCGGTGGCTGCTTTGAAAAGGAAGGACAGGAGTATACCGGAGCATTAAAAGTATTAAAAACAATTTTTTCCTATGATTATCTTTGGGTGAATGTCCGCGTAACAGGAGGGGCATATGGATGTATGTGCAGCTTTTCCAGAAATGGATACGGCTTCTTTACTTCCTATAGAGATCCGAATTTATCTGCGACTCTTGATGTATATAAAAAGGCAGCAGAGTATGTAAAGAATTTTGAAGCAGGACAGCGTGATATGACAAAATATATTATCGGAACGATTAGTGGAATCGATCAGCCATTAGAGCCGGCTGCATTAGGAGATCGTTCTTTCCATGCATACCAGTCCGGTGTTACAGTAGAGATGATTCAAAAAGAGAGAAATCAGGTTCTTGATGCTACGGAAGAAACGATTCGTTCTCTTGCAGGTTATATTGAGACAATGATGGATGCAGGAACAGTATGTGCGATTGGTAATGATCGTAAATTAGAAGAAGAGAAAGAATTATTTAAGCAGGTAAGCAGCCTGACACAATAGAGAGGGAAAAAGAAAATATGAACAGAGTTTTTAAATCAGGATTTGTAACTATTATTGGCCGTCCAAATGTCGGAAAGTCTACGTTGATGAATCAATTGATCGGCCAGAAAATCGCTATTACTTCAAGTAAGGCACAGACAACAAGAAACAGGATTCAAACAGTATATACAAGTGAGGAAGGGCAGATTGTCTTCCTTGATACACCAGGAATTAATAAAGCAAAGAATAAGCTGGGAGATTATATGCTTATGGCTGCGGAGCGCACATTGAATGAAGTTGATCTGATTTTATGGTTAGTCGAGCCGACAACGTTTATTGGCGGAGGAGAACAGTATATTATCGAAAAGCTTCAGAATGTAAAGACACCGATTTTCCTTGTTATCAACAAAACAGATATTGCTTCAGAGGAAGAAGTGTTAAAGGCGATTGTTGCATATAAAGATCAGTGTAATTTTGCAGAAATCATTCCGGTAAGTGCATTAGAAGGGAATAATACCGACGATCTGGTACACTCTATCTTTAACTATCTTCCAGAAGGTCCGATGTACTATGATGAAGATACGGTTACTGACCAGCCGGAACGACAGATTGTTGCAGAACTTGTCAGAGAAAAAGCGCTTCGTCTGTTAAGTCAGGAGATTCCTCATGGTATTGCTGTCGTTATTGAGAGAATGAAGAATAGAAAAGGCAGAGATATTGTAGATATTGAGGCAGTTATTGTCTGTGAAAGAGAATCTCATAAGCGGATCATCATTGGGAAAAAAGGTTCCATGATTAAAGAAATCGGTACACAGGCAAGAGAGGAAATGGAGAACCTGCTTGATACGAAGGTGAATTTAAAACTTTGGGTAAAGGTCAGAAAAGACTGGAGAGACAGTGATATCCTTCTTAAAAACTATGGATATAATAAGAAAGAACTGTAAAAGGCAGCGATGAGTGAACAGACGAAGGTGACAGGAATCATTCTGTCAGTTTACCCTGTCGGGGAGAATGACAGACGCCTTACGATTCTTACAAAGGAAAGAGGAAAGTTACAGGTATTTGCAAGAGGAAGCCGGAGACCAAAGCATCCGTTGTTTGGTGTAACACAGCCGCTTATATACTGTGAATTTATGGTTACGGATACAAGGAATTATACATATTTAAATTCTGCAGAATGTAAAGATTATTTTCATTTTTTAAAAGATAATTTAGAGGATATTTATTATAGTTCCTATTTTGCAGAAGTAGCAGAATATTTTACAATGGAAGGTCAGGATGAGAGAAATATACTGAATCTTTTATTTGTGACTTTCCTTGCAATGAAAAAGAAACTGATACCATTATCTTTGATACGAAGAATTTATGAATTAAAGATATTACAGTTTGCCGGATTTGGTCTTCAGTGTTTTCAATGCGTTCACTGTGGGAATGATGAGAAACTGATCCGAATCTCGTTTGAAGATGGCGGAATGCTTTGCAGCACGTGTGCAGCAAAAGGACAGGGAAGAGAAGTTGATCCGTCTGTGCTTTACGTTTTACAGTTTGTATCTTCTGTTCCTTTAAATCAGCTCTATTCTTTTGCCTTGAAGGAAACGATTGAAAAAGAATTTGAGTGGATAGTGAATCGTTATTTTACAATTCATGTTGAACATAAATTTAAGTCAGCAGAAATGCTTGCTATATTATAAACTGTATTCCTTAGACAGGAAGGTTCTGTCATTTTTAAATTAATCTTTTTTATGTCTGACAAAAAGGACTTGCATTGGCAGAAGAGACAGGGTAGAATAAAAGACGAGAATATATCGAATAAAGAAAATGAGGTAGAAATCATGGAAAAAACAATGGACAAGATTATTGCAGTTGCAAAAGCGAGAGGATTTGTATACCAGGGTTCTGAAATTTATGGCGGTCTGGCGAATACATGGGACTACGGAAATCTTGGCGTAGAATTAAAGAATAATGTTAAAAAAGCCTGGTGGAAGAAGTTCATTCAGGAAAGCCCTTATAACGTAGGTGTTGACTGTGCGATTCTGATGAATCCACAGACATGGGTTGCTTCCGGTCATCTCGGAGGATTCTCTGATCCGTTAATGGATTGTAAGGAGTGTAAAGAAAGATTTCGTGCAGATAAGATTATCGAAGACTTTGCACAGGAACATGATATTGAATTAGAATCTTCTGTAGATGGATGGTCTCAGGAGAAGATGAAAGCGTTCATTGATGATAATAATGTACCATGTCCAAGCTGTGGAAAGCATAATTTTACAGATATCAGACAGTTTAATCTGATGTTTAAGACATTCCAGGGTGTTACAGAAGATGCAAAGAATACGGTTTATTTAAGACCGGAAACGGCACAGGGTATTTTTGTAAACTTTAAGAATGTAGCTCGTACTTCCCGTAAGAAGATTCCATTTGGTATCGGACAGATCGGTAAGTCATTCCGTAACGAGATTACACCAGGTAACTTTACTTTCCGTACAAGAGAGTTCGAGCAGATGGAGCTGGAGTTTTTCTGTAAGCCTGATACAGACTTAGAATGGTTTGCATACTGGAAAGACTTCTGTGTAAACTGGTTAAAAGATTTAGGATTAAAAGATGAAGAATTAAGAATCAGAGATCATGATAAAGAAGAATTATCTTTCTATTCTAAAGCGACAAGCGACATTGAATTCTTATTCCCATTTGGATGGGGTGAGTTATGGGGAATTGCTGACCGTACAGATTATGACCTTACTTGTCATCAGGAAGTATCTAAAGTAGATCTTACTTACTTTGATGATGAAGAGAAGAAGAAGTATATTCCTTATGTTATTGAGCCATCATTAGGTGCAGATCGTGTAACCTTAGCATTCTTATGTGCAGCATATGATGAGGAAGAGATTAAAGATGGTGATGTGAGAAATGTTATGCATTTCCACCCGGCAATCGCACCTGTAAAGGTAGGTATCTTACCACTTTCTAAAAAGCTTAATGAAGGTGCTGAAAAGATTTACCATGAATTAAGTAAGATTTATAACTGCGAATTTGATGACAGAGGAAACATCGGTAAGAGATATCGCCGTCAGGATGAGATTGGTACACCTTATTGTATTACTTATGATTTTGATTCAGTAGAAGATGGTGCGGTTACAGTACGTGATCGTGACACCATGGAACAGGAAAGAATTAAGATTGAAGATTTGAAGGATTACTTCGCTGAAAAATTCAATTATTAGTAAGAATTTTACAAAATACTCAGCGGGATAATTGGACGTCATCCCCCGCAAAAACCTGAACAACATATTGCCAATGGTTTTTGCGGGGCTTTTTTTGTGGGATATTTGGGATTGGATTAACAAAATTAAGTAAAAAGTAAGTCGATTGTTTAAAATATAGGAATTTGATTTATAAAACCAAGTTATTTTTGTCTAATTTCATGAAAGTGAAAAAAAACAGAAAAACTACTTGCATTTTTTAACAAATAGAGGTATTTTATATTTAGCAATTGCAAAAAGTAAATAATTCAATCTCGATGAGAACAATGGCGTTCGCGAATCACAAGGATTCTCGGGCGCTTTTTATATTTTTTAATCTTCGAGCAAAAATTAGTAATTGTCGATGAAAAGAATACACATGAAAGGATGTAATAATTATGAAAACAGATGTGAAGAAAATTTTTGGTTCCAATGTTTTTAATGACGCAGTAATGAAAGAAAGACTTCCTAAAGCTGCATATAAGAAGATGAAGGCTACCATTGATGCCGGTGCGGAACTTGATCCGGAAGTAGCTGATATTGTTGCACATGAGATGAAAGAATGGGCTATTGAAAAGGGAGCAACACATTTTACTCACTGGTTCCAGCCATTAACAGGTATTACGGCTGAGAAACATGATGCATTTATTGATCCCCAGGGCGATGGAACAACTTTACTTCGTTTTTCCGGTAAAGAGCTGATCAAAGGTGAGCCAGATGCTTCTTCTTTCCCATCTGGTGGTTTAAGAGCAACATTTGAAGCAAGAGGATATACAGCATGGGATTGTACTTCACCTGCTTTCATTAAGGAAACACCACATTCAACTATTCTTTGTATTCCGACAGCATTCTGTTCTTATAAAGGAGAAGCTCTTGATAAGAAGACACCTCTTCTTCGTTCCATGCAGGCATTAGAGATACAGGTACTTCGAATTTTAAGATTATTTGGAAATAAAACAGCAAAACATGTTACAACATCCGTTGGACCGGAACAGGAATATTTCCTTGTTGATAAAGAAAAATTCTTAAAGAGAAAAGATTTAATCTTTACAGGAAGAACATTATTTGGTGCGATGCCTCCAAAAGGACAGGAGATGGACGACCATTACTTTGGTGTTATTCCAGAAAGAGTTCTTGAATTCATGGAGAAGTTCAACGAGGAATTATGGAAGCTTGGTATTTCTGCAAAAACACAGCATAATGAAGTTGCACCAGCTCAGCACGAAATCGCTCCAATTTATGATCAGAACAACATTGCTACTGACCATAATCAGTTAGTAATGGAAACAGCACAGCGTGTTGCAGATGAATTAGGTCTGAAATGCCTCTTACATGAAAAACCATTTGCAGGAATTAATGGTTCTGGTAAACATAATAACTGGTCTATCTGTACAGATGAAGGAGAGAACCTCTTAGATCCAGGTGAAACACCACACGAAAATATGCAGTTCTTATTATTCCTTGCTGCAATTCTTCGTGCAGTAGATGAACATGCAGATTTACTTCGTCTTTCTGCTTCCACTCCAGGTAACGATCATCGTTTAGGAGCGAATGAAGCACCTCCTGCAATTATTTCTATCTTCTTAGGAGAACAGTTAGAGGACGTTGTAGAACAGTTCGTAGATAATGGAGAAGCTACAAGTTCTTTAGAGGGAGAAGAATATATCTCTGGTGTACATTCTCTTCCACATTTCCAGAAGGATGCTACTGACCGTAACAGAACATCTCCATTTGCTTTCACTGGTAACAAGTTTGAATTCCGTATGGTTGGTTCTACACAGTCTATTGCAGACCCGAATACAGTACTTAATACAATTGTTGCAGAAGTATTATCTGACATGGCAGACCGTCTGGAAGCATCCGATGACTTACCAATGGCTATTCATGACATGATCAAAGATACAATTGCAGCACATAACAGAATTATCTTTAATGGTAATGGTTACTCTGATGAATGGGTTGCTGAAGCTGAGAGAAGAGGACTTCCAAATATCAAATGTATGGTAGATGCTGTTCCTGCTTTAGTAAAAGAGGATGCAGTTGAAATCTTTGAAAAACATGGTGTATATACAAAGGCTGAGATGGAATCTCGTGCAGAAGTTATGTATGAGACATACGCTAAGACAATCAATATTGAAGCATTAACCATGATTGATATGGCAAAGAAACAGATCGTTCCTGCAACAATTAAGTATCAGACAAGCTTAGCAGAATCTGTTAATGCGATTAAGGCAGCAAGCAGTGCTGTAGATACTTCTGTACAGGAAGCATTAATGGCAGATATTTCTGCTAACTTAAAGGCGATGTACGCAGCTCTTGCACATCTTGAAGAAGTAACGAATAAAGCAGAAGAAATGGAAGAAGGTGCAGAACAGGGTCATTATTATCATGATGTTGTATTTGCAGCAATGGATGAGTTAAGAAAACCAGCAGATAAGCTTGAAATGTTAGTTGCAAAATCTGCATGGCCATTCCCAAGTTATGGTGATTTAATCTTTGAAGTTTAAGAAACAGACTAAGAAATAAATTAAAAAACGAACCCCGAAGGTAGTATATCGTATCTTCGGGGTTCGTTTTTTCTGATTTCCATCTTATGAATCAAATCATACGCTGGATTTCTTTCTCATAGTGTGCTATGATAATCCTCGATTGTATACGCAGTAAAATGAAGGAGCGTCAGGGATGAATTACATTTCTTTAATAGAAGAGTTAAAAAAAAGGGGCAGTGTTCCGGGACTTGATGCCATTGAGGGTTTGTTAGAAGAACTTGGGCATCCGGAAGATAATTTAAAGATTGTGCATATTGCCGGAACGAATGGAAAGGGCTCCATCTTTGCTTATCTTTCTTCTATATTAATAGCAGCAGGCTTTAAGGTTGGAAGATATATTTCTCCTACCATTTCCTGCTATGAAGAAAGATTTCAGATTAATGGGGAATATATTACAAAAGATAAGTTAGCGCGGTTATATAATATTGTAGAAGAAGCAATGAAAAGAGAAGAAGAAAAAACAGGTCTAAAACCAACGCTTTTTGAAGTGGAGACAGCAATTTCTTTCTTGTATTTTAAGGAAGAAAAAGTGGATTATGCACTGATTGAAGTCGGAATGGGTGGAAGAATGGATGCGACAAATGTAATCAAGCATCCAGAACTTACTGTTATTTCATCAATCAGCTATGATCATCAGGCATTTTTAGGTGATACTTTAGAAGAGATTGCCTGGCAAAAAGCCGGAATTATAAAAGAGAGCTGTCCGGTTATCTTATCTGAGAATTCGGATGAAGTTTGTAAAGTCATAGAGCAGGAAGCAACGAAGAAAAAGGTAAAATGTATTGAGATAGAACCGACGGACTATGAAGTGCTATCGGAGACCCCTTATGGAAGTACGTTTTTGTGGAAAGAACAAAGGTATGAGACAAAGCTTCCGGGGAGACATCAGGTTTCAAATGCGGTTACAGCACTTGCCGCATCCGAATATTTATTTCGTAAAGATTATGAGAAAAATAATGCAAGGAAAGCTATTGCTAAAGAACTAGATAAGATGAATGTGAAATCAGCACAGCAGGGAGGGATTATCCGAACGTGCTGGCCGGGAAGATTAGAGGTCCTAAAAAAAGAACCCCTATTTTACAGAGATGGGGCGCACAATCCGGATGGAGCTAAGAAATTAGCTGCATTTTTACAAAAATATTTTACAAATAAGAAAATCATTTATATAATGGGAGTGTTAAAGGATAAAGAATATAAAAAAATGCTCCGATATCTTATGCCGATGGCAAAAGAAGTTTATGTATTTAAGCCCAAAAATGAAAGAGGGTTGTCAGCGCAGATTTTAGCAGATACGATAAAAGAAGTGGCAGATGTTTCCGTCACGATTGAATCAGATGTAAATGCAGCAGTTTTTCGGGCACTGGATACCGCTAAGCCGGATGATGTACTTGTGGCTTGTGGATCCCTTTCTTTTATGGAAGAAATGGAGGATATATTGTGAAAATAGGAAAGTACGAATTTGACCTTTTACATAAAGGGTATATCATGGGAATTTTAAATGTGACACCGGATTCTTTTTCAGACGGTGGAAAGTTTCAGTCTGTGGATCTTGCATTAAAGCAGGCAGAAAGAATGATAAATGAAGGTGCAGCTATTTTAGATATCGGTGGAGAATCTACAAGACCAGGACACAAAAAGATTACAGATCAGGAAGAAATAGAAAGAGTTGTACCGGTTATTGAAGCCATAAAAAAGAATTTTGATATTGCGATATCCTTAGATACTTATAAATACGAAGTTTCTAAAGCAGGAATTGCTGCGGGAGCGGATATGATTAATGATATCTGGGGATTAAAATGGGATGAAAGGCTTGCTCCGCTGCTTGCGAAAGAAGAGGTTGCCTGTTGTCTGATGCATAACAGAGATAATCATGAATATAAGGATTTTATTGAAGATTTTTGCTCAGATATAGAAGAAACGCTTGCTATCGCAAAAAAAGCAGGAATTAAGGAAGAAAGAATTGTTCTTGATCCGGGGGTAGGTTTTGGAAAGAACTTTGAACAGAATCTTTCTATTATGAAGCATATGGACGTTTTTTCAAGATGGGGGCTTCCGGTTCTTCTGGGCACTTCGAGAAAGTCTGTGATTGGTCTTGCTTTGGATTTACCGGTAGATCAAAGAGAAGAGGGAACTGCTGCAACAACGGTTCTTGGAAGAATGAAAGGGGCTTCTATTTTTCGTGTACATGATGTAAAGACAAATTACAGAGAAATGAAAATGATTGAGGCAATTCTGGAGGCAAAATAAATGGACGAGATAAGTGTAAAGAATCTGGAAGTGTTCTGTCACCATGGGGTGTATAAAGAAGAGAACGTTCTTGGACAGAAGTTTCTGGTAGATATTATTTCTAAAGTGGATACAAGAGAAGCCGGGAAAACAGATGAACTTGATCTGTCCGTAAGTTATGGAGATATCTGCCGGTGTGTAAAAAAAGAGATGACAAAGCAAAATGATAAGCTTTTAGAAAGAGTGGCTGAACGTCTTGCCGAATGTATTCTTTTACAATTTCCACAGATAAATGAAGTAGAGATTGAAGTGAAAAAGCCATGGGCGCCAGTATTAATGCATATGGATTATGCTTCCGTTAAAATTAAGAGGAGCTGGCATAAAGTATATATTGGTGTTGGGTCGAACCTTGGAGAGCGGGAAGAATATATGAAACTGGCAAAAGAACGGGTAAGTGGATTGCCAAAGACAAGAAATTTTAAGTCTGCTTCCATTATCGAGACGGAGCCTTATGGTTATACCGAGCAGGGAAAGTTCTTAAACACAGTATATTATATAGAAACCCTTTATACTCCGGAAGAGTTTCTTGACAAGCTTCACCAGATTGAGAATGAAGCAAACCGTAAAAGAGAAATCCACTGGGGACCAAGAACATTAGATCTTGATATTCTTTTATATGATGATCTGGTAACGGAAGATGAAGATTTAACCCTTCCACATCCGGAGATGACAAAGCGGCTTTTTGTATTAGAACCGCTATGCATGTTATATCCAAGAGGAATACATCCGTTAGAACGAAGAAGATACGCAGATATTTTAGAGGATTTAAAAGGAAAAGAACAATAAAGGAAGCAGTTATAGAATGGATAAAGAAATAAGAAAAGTAGATGATATACGAGATGATATTAGTAAGATAGATTATCAAATTGCAGAACTGTTTGAGAAAAGAATGGGATTTGCGGCAGAATTAGCGCTTTCTAAAAAAGCCTCCGGCGAATCCATTTATAATAAAAATAAAGAAGATGAAAAGATGTCTGATATTACAAAGAATCGTTCTAATCCATTTGTCGTAAAAGGGTTGGAAGAAATTTTTATTCAGATGATGTCTATTAGTCGAAAGTATCAATATCATATGGTACATCAGAGAGACCGTTATATTGAAAATTATTTTACGGAAGTTCCGGAACTTGTCATGTTTCCGGACACGAGAGTGGTATATCCAGGTGTTCCAGGCTCTTTTTCAGAGATGGCATGTGAAAAGTTTTTCGGAGCAGATGTTGACCATTATGCAGTTGTTAATTTTAAAGATGTTGCAATGGCTTTAAATAACGGAGATGCAGATTACGGGGTACTCCCGATCGAGAATTCCTCCGCAGGAGATGTTACTGGTGTTTATGATATCCTGCTTGAGAATGATGTATGTATGGTGGGAGAAGTTTTTGTAAAAGTCGAGCATTGCCTCTTAGGCTGTCCTGGCAGCAAGATTAAAGATATAGAACTTGTTCTCTCTCATCCGCAGGGTTTGATGCAGTGTACTCCTTATTTAGAAAAGCTTGATGTAAAGAAAGTCAGTGTAGAGAATACTGCCATTGCAGCAGAAAGAGTAGCCAGAGAAAAGATTATGACACAGGCAGCGATCGCAAGCCGCCGCGCTGCAAAACTCTATGGCCTTGATATTTTAGATGCAGGTATTAATTTTGATAAAAATAATGTCACACGCTTTGTGATTCTTTCTAAAAAAAGACAATATACACAGAATGCAAACAAAATCAGCATTTCTTTTTCTCTGCTTCATGAGAGTGGAACACTTTATAATATATTGTCTCATTTCTTATATAATGATTTGAACTTAAGTCATATTGAATCTGTTCCGCTGCCGGATCAGCAGTGGGAATATCGTTTTTATATTGATATCAGCGGGAACTTACATGATCCGGCAGTGAAAAATGCACTTCAGGGTGTTCGTACGGAAGTTGCAGATTTTAAAATTTTAGGAAACTATTAAACGGTCTATAAAAGGAGCGGAGAGTACATGAGTGAAACAGTAAAAAATAAGCATGTGAAAAAGAAAAATCCTATAGGACTGGTTTTAAAGACAATAATTACAGTGTTTCTTCTTTTCCTCACCGGGTATGTATGTACTCATTTTATGGAATATCAGAAGAATGCGACAAATCAGGTAAATAAATATCGGATTGATCAGGTCTGCCAGTTGTCATCCAATTCTATAGTGAGTCAGAAATTTGTGGCAAAGCATAAGCATTTAAAAACAGTAAAAGTTTATTTTGGAAATGATTATTCCGGACAGGCAAAAGGAAAAGTAGTTCTTAATATTATTGATTTAGATACCGGAAAGAGTCTGGTGGAGCTTAAAAAGAATATCGGTGATCTGGTAAATAATGATTATACAGAGTTTAAGACGAATCTTCAGCTTACGAAAAAGAAAGAGTACAGTATTCAGCTTACGACAAGTGGGGCAGAATCCGGAAAAGAACCATTAATATTTCAGTGGACAACAAAAGAGAGTGGTTTTCGTGGTAAATTAAAGATCAATCAGGAAGAACAGGGCAAATACCTTGTTTCTAAATTATATTATCCGGTAACAATTTATCGGCAGTGGGCAGGAATCTGTGTAATGATGGCATTAGTGCTTTTCCTTTTATGGTTTGTATTACCGGCACCGGAGGCAGCAAAAAAAGTATTAGGACAGATTTTATTTTTTGCTGCACCACTATTTACATTCTGGTTTGTGGAACGATTTACAGATAATCCGATCCTTCGAATGAGACAAGCGGAGTTCTGGCTGAATATACTGGTGTATTATCTCTTTTTTGGACTATTATATCTTATATTTAATTCAAGAAAAGTATCCGTTACGGTTGGAAGCATTTTGTGGTGTATTATCGGAATCGCCAATTACTATGTATTAAGCTTTAAAGGAGCGCCGATTGTTCCGTCAGATATTATGTCGGCACAGACTGCAGCGAACGTGGCGGAAAATTACACATACAGCATACAGCCAATTTTTGTATGGAATGTTTTATTCCTGCTATTGTATCTGGCTGTATTATGGCGTTGTCCGTCTTCAAAGAAGCTGACCTGGAAAAAGCGTATTGTTATGCTGGTAGTAATTGGTCTGCTTAGTTCTGTACTCGGACATTTTGTCATAGAACAAAAAACGTTAAAGAGCTTTGGAATTAAAAATAATGTGTGGGATCAGAAAAAAGGATATGCTAAAAATGGTCTGTTTTTTGGTTTTGTTTTAAATATGAACTCACTTGTACAGGAAAAACCTTCAGATTATTCTGTGGAAGCGGCACAGGACATTGCAGAAAAATATGAAGAGAAGTTTGCAAATGATGATTCTGGAAAGAAGAAAGGCCGCCTTCAAACTGCTGATGGGACAAAACCAAATGTGATCGGCATTATGAATGAGGCATTTTCTGATTTGAGTGTCATTAATGAATTTTCTACAAATGAAGATTATATGCCGTATATTCATAGTCTGAAGAAAAATACGATCAAAGGTTCTTTATACATGTCAATCTTTGGTTCAGGAACCTGTAATTCTGAGTTTGAATTTTTGACAGGAAACAGTATGTCTTTCCTGCAGAATGGAATTATCGCCTACACGCAGGTTGTAAAGGCAAAACTTCCTAATATGACATATCTTTTAAAAGGACAGGGATACAAAGGCAATCTGGCACTTCATCCATATCTTGCTTCCGGATGGAATCGTGTGCAGGTTTATGATTATATGGGATTTGATCATTTCTATTCGGAAACCGATTTTAAAAATCCGAAAATGTTCCGAAAATATATATCTGATAAGTCTGATTTTAAAAAGATAGAAGAATTATATGAGAACCGTACAGAGAAAGAGGAACCATTCTATCTGTTTAATGTCACGATGCAGAACCATGGAGGATTTGACAAGACATATACGAATTTTCATAATGATATCCAGATTACTGACAGCCATAAAAATGAGCAGGCTGAACAGTATCTGTCTCTTGTGAAGAAAACGGATAACGCTTTTAAACAGTTGACAAACTATTTTTCAAAAGTAAAAGAACCTACGATCATTGTTATGTTTGGCGATCATCAGCCGGCTGTGCAGAGTAGTTTTTATGACAGCTTGTTTGGAAAGAATGCCGGAAGCCTTACAAATGAAGAACTCATGAATAAGTACAGAACGCCATTTATTATTTGGGCAAACTATGATATAAAAGAAACAACAATTGATAAGATGAGTGCCAATTATTTAAGCTCTTATGTAATGAAAGAAGCGGGCTTAGAGACTAGCCCTTATCAGAAGTTTTTATTAAAACTTCGTAAAAAACTTCCTGTTCTTACGGCAATGGGATGCTTTGATAAGAATGGTAAATATTATGAGTCTGCGTTGAATCGCCTTATAGCGATATGGTAAAAGAGTATCAGATATTACAATATAATAATTTAATCGATACAAAACATACAGTGGATTCTTTCTTTTATCTGGATGAAAAACAGAAAAAATAGAAAGGGAAAGAATTGAAGGCAGAATCTGTTTTATGATACGGAAAAGGAGGCGCAAATGAGAGTGAGTCCATATGTAGCGATTGTGATAGGTTCTAAAAATATGCTTATGAAAGTATATGAAATTTCCGCTGCAAAAGGAATTCGTACGATAGATGAAATCCGTTATGAATATGAACTTGGAAAAGAAGCGTATTTTACAAGAAAGATCACTTTTGCTCAGATTGAAGAAATATGCAGTGTATTAGAACAGTATCAACAGAGAATGAAAGAGTATGACGTTACAGAATTTCATTGTTATGCAACAAGTGCGATTCGAAATGCTAAAAATCAGGTATCTGTTCTGAATCAGATTAAGGTTCGTACAGGAATTGACGTTATCATGCTCAGCAATTCAGAACTCCGTTTTCTTATGTATAAGGGAATACAGGTGTTAAAGCTGGATTTCAATAAGATTATTGAAAAGAATACCGCAATTTTAGATATTGGATCAGGTAGTGTACAGATATCCTTGTTTGATAAACAGGTGCTTTACATGACACAGAACCTTGATATTGGTACAGCGAAGGTGCGGGAATTCTCAGAATCTGTTGGAAATAATGTACTGGATTACATTTCTGTATTGGAAGAATATATTCAATATGAAGTAGATATGTTTAAGAGTGGCTACTTAAAAGATAAGGATATTAAGAATGTCATTGCCATCGGGGATGAAATCAAGAATATTAATCGTCTTGTGCCGGAACTCCATCTTGAGGATATGATGAGTTACGAGCAGATTCAGTATATTTATAAAAAGATTAAAAAGGCATCCTATCAGGATATTGCTATAAAGTATGGACTTTCTATGGAAGATGCGCGGATGGTACTTCCGTCAGTTCTCGTTTATAAAACATTTTTAGAACGATCAAAGGCAGACACGATTTATATCTGTTCTACGAATTTGTGTGACGGCAGTGTGGTAGATTATGCGCAAAAAATGAAAAAGATAAAAGTTTCGCATGATTTCTATCAGGATATTATCGCTTCAGCCAGATATATTGGTAAGCGGTATCGTTACAGTAAGATTCATGCACAGTATATCGCGGAACTTGCATTGGAAATATTTGATAAAACAAAAAGGTTTCATGGACTTACACAAAGAGACCGGCTGATTCTTGAAATCTCAGCAATTCTTCATGATATTGGAAAATATGTAAATCTAAATGATCCGGGAAAGAATGGATATCAGTTAATCATGTCCACAGAAATCATGGGACTCTCCCACCGGGAAAGGGAAGAAATTGCAAATATTGTTCTCTATAATACGCAGGAACTACCGGATACGGATGAGCTTGAAACCGCTTTTTGGAGAGAAGAATATCTTCGTATTGCCAAACTTTCTTCTATTTTGAGGCTGGCAAATGCTTTGGATCGTGGACATAAGCAAAAGTTTGAAAATTGTTCTATGATGAGAAAAGGACAAGAACTGATTATCACATTAGAAACGAATCAGGATATTACACTCGAGATTACCCGATTTTCTAAAAAAGCGGAGTTGTTTAGCGAATTTACAGGCATCACACCAGTATTGAAGCAGCGAAGAGCATTATAGGGGAGGTAGAATATGAACAAAAACGTTTTTGATCAACCAGATAACTTTACAAACAGAGAATTAAGTTGGCTGGAATTTAATCAGCGTATTCTTGGAGAAGCAAGAGACCGCAAAAATCCCTTGTTTGAGCGAATGAAGTTTTTAAGTATCACTGCCTCTAACCTGGATGAATTTTTTATGGTACGTATCGCATCTTTAAAAGATATGGTGAATGCAGGATATCAGAAGAAAGATATTGCCGGAATGACTGCGCAGGAACAGTTACGTGCACTTAATGAAAAAATGCAGGCATTTTGTGAGAAACAATATACAACTTATAATCGTGCATTGTTACCGAAACTTTCGGAGGAAGGGCTGGAAATTATTTCTTTTTCGGAACTCTCAGAAAAAGAAATGGACTTTCTCGAAGAATATTTTCACAAAAATATATATCCGGTTCTTACACCGATGGCGATTGATTCTTCAAGACCGTTTCCTTTAATCCAGAATAAAACATTGAATATTGCCGCATTGATAAAAAGCCGCAATAAAAATAAAAAGGAAAAGAAAGAATATGATATCGCAACAGTGCAGGTGCCTTCTGTTCTTCCAAGAGTAATTCTTCTTCCACAGAAAGACGGACCTAAGAGAAAATGCAGAGTCATTTTATTGGAAAATGTAATAGAACATTATTTAGATGTCCTGTTCCTCAATCACGAGATTATCTGTTCAGCGCCTTACCGTATTATGAGAAATGCGGATTTATCAATTGACGAAGATGATGCGGAAGATTTATTAAAAGAAATCGAGAAGTCGTTAAAAATGCGACAGTGGGGAGAAGTTATTAAGTTTGAATATGAAGAGCGTATGGATAAACGTCTTGTGAAATATTTAAAAAAGCAGTTTAAAGTCCATTCCTGTGATATGTACGCATTTAATGGACCGCTTGACCTTACTTTTCTTATGAAATGTTATGGGATTGAAGGGTTTGAAGACTTGAAAGAGGCTCCTTATATTCCGCAGAAAAATAAAAAGCTGCGGGCAGATAAAAATATATTTAATCAGATTCGAAAAGGCGATGTATTGCTGCATCATCCCTATGAGAGTTTTGATCCAATCGTTGCTTTTATTAAACAGGCCGCTGAAGACGAAAATGTTCTTGCTATTAAACAGACACTTTATCGTGTCAGTGGACATTCCCCTATTATAGCAGCACTTGCACAGGCGGCTGAGAATGGAAAGCAGGTTACAGTATTAGTAGAATTAAAGGCCCGATTTGATGAAGAGAATAACATTAACTGGGCGAGAAAACTGGAAAAAGCGGGATGTCATGTTATTTATGGATTGGTTGGATTAAAGACGCATTGTAAAATTGCGCTTGTTGTACGAAGAGAAGCAGATGGAATTCGCCGTTATGTGCATCTTGGAACAGGAAATTATAACGATTCTACGGCAAAGCTTTATACAGATACCGGTATGTTCACATGCAGAAATGCTGTAGGTGAAGATGCTACAGCAGTATTTAATATGTTAAGCGGCTATTCTGAACCTGCAAACTGGAATCAGTTGATCGTAGCGCCTATCTGGATGAAAAAACGTTTTCTTGAGATGATCGCCAGGGAAACACAGAATGCAAAAGAAGGAAAGCCGGCAAGGATTATTGCAAAATGCAATTCTCTTTGTGACCGCAAAATTATTCTTGCATTATACGAGGCTTCCTGTGCCGGAGTACAGATAGACTTAATTGTACGTGGAATCTGTTGTCTTGTTGCAGGAAAGCCGGGAGTCAGTGAAAATATCAGAGTACGTTCTATCGTAGGTACATTTCTCGAACATGCAAGAATTTTCTATTTTTATAATGATGGAAATGAAGAAGTGTATATGGGAAGTGCTGACTGGATGCCTAGAAATCTTGACAGACGAGTAGAAATTGTCTTTCCGATTGAAGCACCGGATTTAAAAGAAAAGGCAAAACATATACTGGATGTACAGCTTCGGGATACATTAAAGGCACATTGTCTTTTAGAAGATGGTACGTACCGAAAAGTAGACCGACGTGGAAAAGAAGCAGTGGAAGCACAGAAAACGTTTTGTGAAGAAGCGATAGCCGCTGCAAATGAATCAAAAGAAAAAGTACGCAAAAAGCGTACATTTGACCCACTATTTTCACCGCAGGAGGCAGAATGAAGAATTATAAAAGAGTAGTGCTGTTGCTGTGTATCATGCTTTTAACAGGGGCACTTGCAGGGTGTGGATGGAGTAAAAAGGGAAAAGATAAATCTGAAAATAGTACGAAATCTTCTGAAGATAAGGCTGTGGATGAGATTACTCTTGATGGAATGGTTTCCGATGCCCTTTCTAAGATGACATTAAAAGAAAAAATCGGTCAGTTGTTTGTTGTCTGTACAGACTCTCTTGATTTTAATGCAGAAACAGAAGTAACAGAGAAGATGAGAAAGAATCTTGAGGAATATAAACCGGGTGGGGTAATCTTTTTTTCTTATAATTTAAAAAATCGTACCCAGATAAAAGAAATGATTTCAGATATGCAGAAAACCGCAGAAATCCCATTATTTACAGCAGTAGATGAGGAAGGTGGTTCCGTCGCAAGAATTGCGAACTCTAAAAATATGCAAACGACAAAGTTTCCGGCTATGGCAGAAATCGGAAAGACCGGAGACAGCAAAAATGCATATCACGTAGGGGAAACCATTGGAAAAGAAATTTATGAACTGGGATTTAATCTGGATTTTGCACCAGTCGCAGATATTAATACAAATGCTGAAAATACCGAGATAGGAAATAGAAGTTTTGGTTCTGAGCCAAAAACAGTAGCTGATATGGTCTCTCAGGAAGTGAAAGGATTACAGGCACAGGGAGTAAGTGCTACATTGAAGCATTTTCCGGGACAGGGACAGTGCGGAGAAGATACACATAAAGGATATGTAGAACTGAATGCAACCATTGACCAATTGCGTGATGTGGAATTCCTTCCGTTTAAATCAGGAATTTCTGCTGGTGCGGATATGGTTATGATGTCTCATGTAGCGGTAAGCCAGATTACGGGAAAAGAAACACCGGCATCCCTGACAAAGCTTATGGTAACTGATATATTAAGAGAAGAGCTGCAGTTTGATAATGTCATTATTACCGATGCTATGAATATGAAAGTTATTACAAAGTTTTATGATGCGGACCAGGCTGCTGTCATGGCGATCGAAGCAGGAAACGATATGATTCTTATGCCGGATAATTTTGAGCAGGCATTTGAAGGTGTTTTAGAAGCAGTTAAAGATGGGACTTTATCAGAAAGTCAGATTGATGAGGCAGCAGGTCGTGTCCTTTCCGTAAAGATTAAAAGAGGGATTCTCCCTGAAAGTTCAAAGTTATTCCGGCATAATGAAGGAAAGTAATCTGTAGGATTCATAAAAAATACTATGTAAAATATACGAAAAATTTGTGAATGGTTCTGAATTATGAGAAATGGCTTGTATAGACACTTATTTTATGTTAGTATACAATCGTTTTAATATGCTAATTAAATTAATTCACTAATGAAATTATGGAGGAAGAAAATGGCGTTTGATATGGAAGAACAGTTTTCTGAAGAATGTGTGGATTCTGGAATTCACGAAGAGTGCGGAGTGTTTGGAGCATATGATTTTGATGGTAATGATATCGCTTCAACGGTGTATTATGGGTTGTTTGCTCTGCAGCACAGAGGACAGGAAAGCTGTGGTATTGCAGTTTCGGATACCAATGGGCCTAAAAAGAACATTCAGGTTCATAAGGGAATGGGCCTTGTAAACGAAGTGTTTAACAGTGAGAACCTTGAAAAGTTAAAGGGGAATATCAGTGTAGGTCATGTCAGATATTCAACCGCAGGTTCAAGTACCAGAGAGAATGCACAGCCATTAGTACTGAATTATTATAAAGGTACGCTTGCGCTTGCGCATAACGGTAATCTGGTGAATGCTCTCGAACTTCGTCAAGAGCTTGAAAGAACAGGCGCTATTTTTCAGACGACGATTGACTCTGAAGTAATTGCGTATCATGTTGCAAAAGAAAGAATTTTTGCTGCGACAGCAGAGGAAGCAGTACTGGCAGCAATGCGTAAGTTAAAGGGAGCCTACTCTCTTATCGTAATGAGTCCGCGAAAGCTGATCGGTGCAAGAGATCCATTTGGTTTCCGCCCACTTTGTATCGGAAAAAGAGATAATACATATTTCCTTACTTCAGAAACCTGTGCCCTTGATACAGTTGGTGCAGAATTTGTAAGAGATGTAGAACCTGGAGAAGTAGTTACTCTGACTCCGAAGGGAATTGAGTCTAACAAAGAACTTTGTTTTAAAGATCCATCGAAGCAGGCAAGATGTATTTTTGAATATATTTATTTTGCAAGACCAGATGCAGTAATTGATGGCGTTGGTGTGTATGCCAGTCGTATTAAAGCTGGAAAGTTCCTTGCAATGGATTCGCCAGTAGATGCAGATATGGTTGTTGGTGTTCCGGAATCAGGTAATCCGGCAGCACAGGGTTATGCCATGGAATCAGGGATTCCTTACGGAACAGCTTTCATTAAGAACTCTTATGTTGGAAGAACCTTTATCAAGCCGAAACAGAGTATGCGTGAGAGTAGTGTGCAGGTAAAGTTAAACGTATTGAAGGATGCTGTAAAAGGAAAGAGAATTGTCATGATTGATGATTCTATCGTGCGTGGAACAACCTGCCGACGTATTGTTCGTATGTTAAAGGATGCGGGAGCCAAAGAAGTTCATGTAAGAATCAGTTCTCCTCCATTTTTACATCCTTGTTATTTTGGAACAGATATTCCGTCAGAAGATCAGCTTGTTGCATATGGCAAGACTCTGGATGAAATCTGTGAAAGTATCGAAGCGGATACTTTAGCTTACCTTCATATGGATCGTTTAAAAGAGTTAAACGAGGGCTTACCATACTGTGATGCCTGCTTCAGTGGAAATTATCCAATCGAGCCACCGACACAGGACATCAGAGGAGAACAGGGTTAAAGAGTTCCAAAATCATCATAGAAGTAGTGAATGAAAATATAGATTCTATTTTATAATTTAGAATATAAAGAGAAGAAAAGCGATAACAATTAAGTTACCACAGGAGGTAAAAACAATGTACGACAAATATCAGAGCCCTCTTTCAGAAAGATATGCCAGCAAAGAAATGCAGTATATTTTCTCTCCAGACAAAAAGTTTAAAACATGGAGAAAGCTTTGGATTGCGTTGGCAGAAACAGAATATGAATTAGGTCTTTCCAGTGTGACAAAGGAGCAGATTGAGGAACTGAAGGCACATGCCGATGATATTAATTTTGATGTTGCAAAAGCAAGGGAAAAAGAAGTGCGCCACGATGTTATGTCCCATGTATATGCATATGGTGTGCAATGCCCAAATGCAAAGGGAATCATTCATCTTGGAGCAACATCCTGCTATGTAGGTGATAATACAGATATTATCGTTATGACAGAGGCTCTTAAGTTAGTAAGAAGCAAGCTGGTTAACGTAATCGCAGAGCTTTCCAGCTTTGCTATGAAGTATAAAGATCTTCCTACACTCGCATTTACACATTTTCAGCCGGCACAGCCAACAACTGTTGGTAAGAGAGCAACGTTATGGTTACATGATCTTATGCTTGACTTAGAAGATTTAGATTATGTTATCAGTACAATGAAACTTTTAGGTTCTAAAGGAACAACGGGAACACAGGCAAGTTTCTTAGAATTATTTAACGGTGATCATGAGACAATCCGTAAAATTGATGGAAAGATCGCAGAGAAGATGGGATTTGATGCATGTTATCCTGTTTCCGGACAGACATATTCCCGTAAGGTTGACAGTCGTGTATTGAACGTACTTTCTGGAATCGCTCAGTCTGCACATAAATTCTCTAATGATATTCGTCTTTTACAGCATTTAAAAGAAATCGAAGAGCCATTTGAGAAGCATCAGATCGGTTCTTCCGCTATGGCATATAAGAGAAATCCAATGAGAAGTGAGCGAATTGCTTCTCTGGCGAATTATGTAATGTCTGATACAATGAATCCTGCGCTTGTGGCATCCACACAGTGGTTTGAACGAACACTGGATGATTCTGCAAACAAACGTCTTTCTGTACCGGAAGGATTTCTTGCAATCGATGGTATTCTCGATCTTTATCTTAATGTTGTAGATGGTCTTGTAGTATACCCAAAGGTAATTGAAGCACATCTTATGAGAGAACTTCCATTTATGGCAACAGAGAATATCATGATGGATGCAGTAAAGGCCGGCGGAGACCGTCAGGAACTTCATGAAAGAATTCGCCAGCATTCCATGGCAGCAGGACGTGTTGTTAAAGAAGAAGGAAAAGATAATGATCTTCTTGAAAGAATTGCAGCAGACCCAGCTTTTGGAATGACAATGGATCAGCTTCAGGCAATTATGAAACCAGAGAACTTTGTAGGAAGAGCTCCAGAACAAACAGAGGAGTTTGTCAGCGAATATGTTAAGCCTGTGCTTGATGAGAATAAAGATATTCTTGGAATGAAAGCAGAGATTAATGTGTAAACTTCGCATTGACATGCTATAAAGAAATACGTATAATACTAAGGGTTATCGGTAACGATAACCCTTAAATTATGTGAGAATGAAGTAACAGGAGAAGGAACCCTTGAAGTTGGAAAGGTGGTTGTCAGTTGAATAACAAAGATACAAAAGAAACAAATGTGCTTGCGCAGGCATCGATATTGATGGTTGCAGGCATTATAACAAGAATTATAGGGGTATTATACCGAAGTCCGTTAACAAGTGTTATTGGAGATGAAGGAAACGGATATTATGGTATTGCAGTGAATATTTATACGATGATATTATTAGTATCTTCTTACAGTATTCCGATGGCAGTTTCTAAGGTTGTCTCATCTAAATTAGCAGTACACCAGTATCGTAATGCACATAAAGTATTTAAATGTGCCCTTATGTATGTTTTGGTTGTAGGAGGGATTGCCAGTCTCATTACATTCTTTGGTGCTTCCATATTAATTCCTTCAAATCAGCCCAAAGCAATTCCTGTTCTTAGAATTTTAGCGCCAACCATTTTTTTCTCTGGATTTTTAGGGGTATTCCGAGGATATTTTCAGGCACATGGAACAATGGTTCCGACCTCTCTTTCTCAGATTATTGAACAGGTAGCGAATGCCGTCATCAGTATTGGAGCAGCTCTTTTATTCATCCATATATTTGCAGGAGGAGACGCAGATAAAGTTCCAGTATTTGGTGCGATGGGAAGTGCAGCGGGTATCGGTGCGGGAGTAATTACCGGACTGTTATTTATGCTGTTTATTTATTCCTGTAATAAAAAGTATTTTAGAAAAGAGATACAGAAGGATAGTTCTGGCGTAGATAGTTCTTACAGAGATATTTTTAAAATTATCTTTTTAATGGTCACTCCGGTGATATTAAGTACATTTGTATATAATATCAGTACGGTTGTTGATCAGACATTATTTATGGATGTTATGGGATTTAAAAAGATGAATTCCCGAATTGCAGCATCTTTATATGGTGTATTTCAGACAAAATATACAGTTCTTATTAATATGCCTGTCGCTATCGCCAATTCTATGTCTACGGCAATGATTCCGGCGATTTCTTCAAGCTATGCACTGGAGAATTATAAAAAATGTAATACACATGTAAAGGAAGCTATTCATTTTACAATGATTATCAGCATTCCGGCAGCAATCGGGATGGGAGCGCTTGCTTATCCAATCATGGAAGTTTTATTTCCTCAAAAGGCAACGATTGATCTGGCGGTAAGTATTTTACGTGTGGGATGTATCAGTATTATTTTTTATGCACTTTCTACAGTAAGTAATGGTGTTTTGCAGGGAATCGGAAAAGTAAACATTCCTCTTCGGAATGCAGCCATCGCTCTTTTCCTGCATGTGGTGGTGCTTGCTCCACTGTTATACTTTACAGATTTAGATTTATATGCCCTTGTGCTTGCTACGATGTTCTATGCATTCCTTATGTGTTTACTGAATAATTTAAGTGTGCGTAAGTATCTGGGATATCGTCAGGAAATGAAAAAGACATTTATTATTCCAGTAATCTGCTCTGCGATAATGGGTATTTTATGTTATATTTTCTACCAGGGTATTTATCTGATCTTATCAGGAGTACTGGGAAGTTTTATTCATTTAAGGATATTGGTATTTATCTGTCTTATGATTTCTGTGGTATTTGCAGTTATCGTATATTTTGTTCTGGAATTAAAGTTAAAGGGAATTACAGAAGCAGAGCTTCGAAAGTTTCCAAAAGGACATCTGCTTGTCAGAATGGCAAAGAAAAGTAATTTATTGTAATTAGAATTATTCTTTACTTATAAAAGAAAGTAAGTTATAATGAAATGTGTTTGGGCACTGGGTCAGGCCATGCCCATAAAATACTAAGTTTTTAAAGCTGGGAGGAATGAGCTCATGGTAAAAGCAATTGTAGGCGCAAACTGGGGAGACGAAGGTAAAGGTAAGATTACTGATATGCTCGCACAGGATTCTGATATTATTATCCGTTTTCAGGGTGGCGCCAATGCAGGCCATACAATTATAAATGATTATGGAAAGTTTGCACTCCACACATTACCATCAGGTATTTTCTACGATCATACAACAAGTATCATCGGTAATGGAGTAGCATTGAACATACCTGTACTTTTTAACGAGTTAAAGGAAATAACTTCTAAGGGAGTACCTGAACCTAAGATTTTAATTTCTGATCGTGCACAGATCGTAATGCCGTATCATATTCTTTTTGATGAATATGAGGAAGAGCGTTTAGCTGGTAAGTCATTTGGTTCTACAAAGTCCGGAATCGCACCATTTTATTCTGATAAGTATGCTAAAGTAGGTTTTCAGGTAAGTGAATTATTTGAAGAAGAGGCAGAACTGAAAGAGAAGATTGAGCGTGTAATCGTACAGAAGAATATTTTATTAGAGCACCTTTATCATAAACCGTTAATTGATACAGATGAATTGTATAATACATTAATGGAATATAAAGAGATGATTGCTCCTTATGTATGCAATGTATCTGCTTACTTAGATAAGGCAATCAAAGAAGGCAAGAATATTTTATTAGAAGGACAGTTAGGAACATTAAAAGATCCTGATCATGGAATTTATCCAATGGTAACATCTTCTTCTACCTTAGCTGCATATGGAGCAATCGGAGCAGGTATCCCTCCATATGAGATCAAGAAGGTTGTCACTGTTTGTAAGGCATACAGCAGTGCTGTAGGAGCAGGTGCGTTTGTAAGTGAAATCTTTGGTGATGAAGCACAGGAACTTCGTGTTCGCGGTGGTGATGGCGGAGAATTTGGAGCTACAACCGGAAGACCAAGAAGAATGGGCTGGTTTGACTGCGTTGCTTCTAAGTACGGATGCCGCCTTCAGGGAACAACAGATGTTGCATTTACAGTAGTTGATGTACTTGGATATCTTGATGAGATTCCTGTATGTACAGGTTATGAGATTGACGGAGAAGTAACAACAGAATTCCCTGTAACAAACCAGTTAGAGAAGGCAAAACCTGTGTTAGAAGTACTTCCGGGATGGAAGTGTGATATCCGCGGAATTAAGAAATACGAAGATTTACCGGAGAATTGCCGTAAATATATTGAATTCGTAGAAGAACATATTGGATATCCAATCACTATGGTTTCTAACGGTCCTGGAAGAGATGATATCATCTATCATGGATTTGAGAAATAATACGGATACCAAAGGAGGTAATTCATGAAGATCCTGACAATTGCAATTCCGAGTTACAATTCTATGGATTATATGCGAAACTGTATTGAAAGTCTTCTTCCTGGTGGAGAAGATGTGGAAATATTGATTGTTGATGATGGTTCAAAAGATGATACTCCTGCGATCGCGGATGAATACCAGGAGAAATATCCTGGTATTGTACGTGCGATTCATCAGGAAAACGGTGGTCATGGAGAGGCAGTGAATGCTGGGCTCCGTAACGCGACCGGTTTCTTTTATAAAGTAGTAGATAGTGATGACTGGGTAGATGCGGAATCTTATCAGAAGATACTTGCCTTTTTAAAAGAGGCGATAAAGGAAGAAGAACCGCTAGATATGCTTCTTTCTAATTATGTATATGAAAAGGTAGGAGCGAAGCATAAAAAAGTGATTCAGTATCATTCTATCCTGCCGGAGAATCGTTATTTTGGATGGGATGAGATTGGACATTTCCATGCCAGTCAGAATATTTTGATGCATTCGGTAATTTACCGTACAGAGCTGCTGAGAAGTTTTCATTTTGAATTACCAAAACATACATTTTATGTAGATAATATTTTTGTGTACTGGCCATTGCCATACGTAAAGAAGATGTATTATCTTGATGTGGATTTTTATCGATATTTTATTGGACGCGATGACCAGTCTGTTAATGAAACGGTCATGATTTCAAGAATCGATCAGCAGATTCGGGTGAATGAGATTATGATTGATCTTTATGCGAAGCATGAAAGTACATTTTCCTGCCCGCAGCTTAAAGAGTATATGCTCCATTATCTTGAAACGATTCAGATGGTGACATCTGTACTTTTGATGAAGATGAATACACCGGAATCAGAGAAGATGAGAGATGATTTGTGGCATTATCTGGAAGAAAAATCTCCAGAAGGCTATAAGGCATTGAAAAGTTCGGTTCTTGGAAAGATTTCTAAGTCCCACAATAAGCTGAGTCATAAGCTCACGATGGGAGGATATAAGATTGCTCAGAAATGGATCGGATTTAACTAAAAAGTCTTATAAGAATGATATTTTTCTGATATTATTCTTTCTAATCATCGGGCTGGGAACATTTTCTTTTATGCAGCTACATGGTAAGAGTGGAGCCTTGGTAAAGGTTCGTGTGAATAATAAAGAATTTGGAAGCTATTCTTTAAATAAAAATCAGACGATTCGTATTGAAGAAGATGACTGGGAGAATATTCTTGAGATAAAGAATGGAAAGGTCAGTATGATAAAAGCCGACTGTCCTGATAAGATTTGTGTAAATCATGCCGCAATCAGTAAAAAGGGTGAGACCATTGTTTGTCTGCCTCATAAAGTTGTTATTGAAGTGGTTGATCAGGATGGAACGCAGAAAGAGAATCAGATAGATATTATCAGCAAGTAATTTAAATTGATATAATTTATTATTTAACAATAATATAGTATGTTGGATACAATATTGTTCTATTTCAAATACAGTATTGTAAAACTACACAAAATAATACTCGAACAATCGGATAAAAGCGAATTTTGTTTGTGTATATTAAGGAAAATGACAAAGTTACCAATCGTTAAAAAGATGACGATTCTTGATTTTGTCATTTTTTTCTTATATTATATAGAATGAATTTTATATCAAATTTGAAATGCTTTTGTAAGAATCTATGCGAAAACTTACGATATTGTGCATGAACTATTTGATTTAAAAAATTTTAGAAAGAAGGTAAAAAAATGGGACTACTAACATTTAAAGGTGGCCTTCATCCGTATGATGGTAAAGAGTTAAGTAAAGATAAACCAATTACTGAATATTTACCACAGGGAGAGCTGGTATACCCTTTAAGTCAGCACATTGGTGCTCCTGCCGTTGCCTGTGTAAAGAAAGGTGACAGAGTATTAGTCGGTCAGAAAATCGCGGAGGCTGGAGGATTTGTTTCTGCCAACATCTATAGCTCTGTTTCTGGAACGGTAAAGAAGATTGAACCTAGAATGACAGTTTCCGGTAATAAGGTAAACGCTGTTGTTGTAGAGAATGATGGCGAGTATGAAACTGTTTCTTTTCAACCAGTAACAGAAAAAACAAATGAAGCAATTATCAATGCAGTAAAAGAAGCGGGTATTGTCGGACTTGGTGGTGCCGGTTTCCCTACGCATGTAAAGCTGTCTCCAAAGGAACCGGACAAAATTGATACGATCATTATTAATGCTGCAGAATGTGAGCCATACATCACTGCAGATTATCGTTGTATGATGGAAATTCCTGAACAGCTTATTTCTGGTCTTAATATTATGCTTTCTTTATTCCCGAAAGCAAAAGGTGTTATCGGTATTGAAGATAATAAGCCAGAAGCGATTGCTAAGTTGACAGAAATGTGTAAAAGTGAAAGCCATATTGAAGTAGCAGCATTAAAGACAAAGTATCCACAGGGTGCAGAGCGTTCTTTAATTTATGCTGTGACAGGTCGTGCAATTAATTCCTCTATGCTTCCGGCAGATGCAGGATGTATCGTAGATAATGTTGCAACAGCAATTGCCATTCATGAGGCAATTACCCTTGGAAAACCTCTTTACGAGAGAGTGGTAACAGTAACGGGAGATGCCATTAAAAATCCTGGTAACTTCAAGGTGAAAAATGGAACAAATGCAGCAGAATTAGTAGAAGCAGCCGGTGGATTTAAGTCTCAGCCAGAGAAAGTGATTTCTGGTGGTCCTATGATGGGTATGGCCTTATCTACATTAGATGTTCCTTGCGCAAAAACGTTCTCTTCTCTTTTATGTTTTACAAAAGACGAAGTTGCCGCATGTGAACCAAGTAACTGTATTCGCTGTGGTCGTTGTATTTCTGTTTGTCCTGCAGGTCTTATGCCTACAAAGCTTTCAGAGATCGCGGATCATGGAGATTTTGCATTATTTGACGAGCTGAACGGATGTGAATGTGTTGAATGTGGATGCTGTTCTTACATCTGCCCGGCAAAGAGAAGATTAACCCAGTCTATGAAGACAGGGCGTCGTGAAGCGATGGCTCTTCGTAGAAAGAAGAAATAGCATAAGGAGAGGTGAAAAAATGAACGAACAATTTTATAACGTGTCAGCCAATCCTCATGTAAGGGATAAGGCTTCTACACATAGCATTATGCTCGATGTAATTATTGCTCTTCTTCCAGCTACTTTATTTGGTTTCTGGAATTTTGGAGTAAAAGCAATTATCAACACAGTAATCTGTGTTGCTGTCTGTGTACTTGCAGAATATGTATGGCAGCGTTGTATGCACCAGAAAGTAACTGTTAAAGATTTCAGTGCAGCACTTACCGGTTTATTATTAGCATTAAACCTTCCACCGGAAGTACCATTCTGGATTCCGGTTATCGGTGGATTATTTGCGATTATTGTTGTAAAACAGCTTTTTGGCGGTCTGGGTCAGAACTTTATGAACCCTGCACTTGGAGCACGTTGTTTCTTATTAATTTCTTTTGCGGGAATTATGACAGATTTCTCTTATAAGGGATTTGGCGGAAGCTTTGATGCAACAACAAGTGCTACCCCTCTTGCAGCTTTAAAGGCAGGAGAAGCTGTAAACTTAAAGGCAATGTTCCTTGGTAATACCGCTGGTACAATTGGTGAGACTTCTGCTATCTTATTAATTCTTGGTGGAATTTATCTGATTGCAAAGAAAATCATAAGCTGGAGAATTCCTGTATGTTATATTGTAACACTTGGTATCTTTGTTCTTCTTTTTGGCGGACAGGGATTCGATATGACATATCTCGCAGAGCAGTTGTGTGGTGGCGGATTAATGCTTGGTGCATTTTTCATGGCAACAGACTATGTTACATCCCCTATTACACCAAAGGGACAGCTTATATTTGGTATCTTACTTGGTATTCTGACAGGAATCTTCCGTTTATTCGGTGGTTCTGCAGAGGGCGTATCTTATGCGATCATCTTCTGTAACCTGTTAGTGCCATTAATTGAAAAAGTTACAACTCCTACCGCATTTGGAAAAGGAGGTAAAAAATAATGAACGCTTTAATAAAAGATGCTTTAAAACTCGTTATTATTACCGTCGTTGCAGGTCTTGTTCTCGGTGCAGTATATGGAATCACAAAGGGACCGATTGCTGATCAGGAAGCAAAGGCACAGATGGAAGCTTATAAAACAGTATTTCCAAAGGCAAGTGACTTTAAAGAAGTTGATGGATTTTCCGAAGAAGCAGCTTCTAAGATTATTGCAGCAAACGAGAATCCAATTGAAGGACATGACAGTGATGTTATTTCTTCCGCAGTAGAAGCAGTAGATGCTTCTGGGGAGGCACTTGGTTATATTTTCAATATTACAACCTCTAAGGGATATGGTGGAGACATCCAGCTTACTGTTGGTATCCAGTCTGATGGAACGGTAAGTGGATATTCTGTACTCTCTATCAGTGAGACAGCAGGTCTTGGTATGAAAGCCAAGGATGATCCTAGCTGGGGTAAACAGTTTGCAGGAAAGAAAGTAGAATCTTTCTCCGTTGTAAAAGACGGTTCTGGTTCCGGTGATGACGCGAAAATCGATGCCATTTCCGGTGCGACTATCACAAGTAAAGCAGTTACTGGTGCTATGAATAGCTGTCTTGCTTATTTCCAGTCATTAGAAGGAGGTAACTAAGATGAAAAATAATAGCGCTTTAGAAAGACTTTATAATGGTATTATTAAAGAAAACCCTACTTTAGTTCTTATTTTAGGTATGTGTCCTACACTTGCGGTAACAACATCCGCAATCAACGGTGCAGGTATGGGACTTTCCACAACAGTAGTATTAATGTTTTCTAATATGATTATCTCTATTCTCCGTAATTTTATTCCGGATAGAGTTCGTATTCCTGGATACATTGTAATTATTGCATCCTTAGTTACAGTAGTACAGTTCCTTTTACAGGGATATGTACCAGCGTTAAATGATGCTCTTGGTGTATATATTCCGTTAATTGTAGTTAACTGTATTATCTTAGGACGTGCAGAGTCTTATGCAAGTAAAAACGGTCCTGTTTCTTCCTTCTTTGATGGTCTTGGAATGGGTCTTGGATTTACACTGTCCCTTACTATTTTAGGTGCATTTCGTGAATTACTTGGTGCAGGAACAATTTTTGGAAAAACTGTTTTGGCAGAATCTTTCTATACACCGATCACTATTTTCATTCTTGCACCTGGTGCATTCTTTGTACTTGCCTGCTTAGTAGCTGCAAGAAACAAGATTATGAACCGCAAAGTAAAGAATGGCGAAATGGAAGAGATCCCTGCAGGATGTGGTGACTGCTCTTCCTGTGGTAATACCTGCTGTTCAAGTAAGAGTTTCTTTGATATGTCCGTAGACAATAAAAAAGAAGAAACAAAAACTGCTTCTGATGAGAAAGCAGAGAATAAATAGAAAGGGGAAGGATTATGAAAGAATTAATATTATTGATTATCAGTGCAGCTATCGTTAATAACGTTGTACTGAGCCAGTTTTTAGGATTATGTCCTTTCCTCGGAGTATCCAAAAAGGTAGAGACTGCCGGTGGAATGGGAGCAGCTGTAATTTTTGTTATCACAATTGCTTCTTTAGTGACATCATTAATTTATAAATTTATTCTTGCAACACTTGGGTTAACTTATTTGCAGACGATCGTTTTTATCCTTGTTATTGCAGCTCTTGTACAGTTCGTAGAGATGTTTTTAAAGAAATCTATGCCAGCTTTGTATGAATCTCTGGGTGTATATCTTCCTCTGATCACAACAAACTGTGCTGTACTTGGTGTAGCTTTAAACTCTGTACAGTATGGATATAATATTTTACAGTCTGTAGTTTATGGTTTTGGTATTTCTGTCGGATTTACAATTGCTATTGTTATCCTGGCTGGAATTCGTGAAAAAATGGAATACAACGACATTCCAGAGTCCTGGCAGGGAATGCCTATCGTAATGGTAACAGCAGGACTTATGTCTATTGCATTCTTTGGTTTTTCAGGAATCATTTAATTAGGAGGAATAAAAATGAGTATAAGTGGAATTATTCTTGCGGCAGTAGTTGTCGGCGGAACCGGACTTGTTATTTCCATTCTCCTGGGCATTGCTTCCGAGAAATTTAAAGTGCCGGTAGACGAAAAAGAAGTTGCTGTAAGAGAGTGCCTTCCGGGAAACAACTGTGGTGGTTGTGGTTTTGCCGGATGTGATGCCCTCGCTAAGGCAATTGCAGCCGGAGACGCTCCGGTGGGTGCATGTCCGGTAGGCGGACAGCCAGTAGCAGATAAAATTGCTTCAATCATGGGTGTAGAAGCGGATGCAGGTGAAAAACAGGTTGCATTTGTAAAATGTGCAGGTACCTGTGATAAAGCAAAGTCTAAATATAAATATTCAGGAAATGAAGACTGTGTTTCTGCCATGAGTGTACCTGGTGGCGGACCAAAAGCCTGCAGTTTTGGATGTACAGGCTTTGGAAGCTGTGTGAAAGTTTGTGACTTCGATGCCATTCATGTAATTAACGGTGTTGCAGTAGTGGATAAGGAAAAATGTGTTGCTTGTGGTAAATGTGTTGCAACTTGTCCGAAGTCTTTAATTGAGCTTGTTCCATATGCAGCTCCTCACAAAGTACAGTGCAGTTCCAAAGAATTTGGTAAAGCAGTAAAAGAAGTATGTTCAGCAGGATGTATCGGATGTAAGATGTGTACTCGTGTCTGTGAAGCAGATGCAATTACTGTTGAAAATAATATTGCTAAAATTGATTACAGTAAATGTACAGGATGTGGAAAGTGTGCAGAGAAATGTCCTGCAAAGATTATTCTTTAGTCCGTATAGATCAGACTATAGTCTAGATAAAATGTAAGAAATTTAATAAAAACGAAAGAAAAGATGATTTCTCTTAACGAAAATGCAAGAGAAATCATCTTTTTTTCTTCACATTTTTCCTGTATAGTAGTTTGGAAAAGAAATCTGCTGTTGAAGCAGACAAGCTAGGAGGCTTTCGTATGGCTTATCAGAAATTTACTGGAACCTATCAGAGTTCAGATCATATAAACAGAATACATTATTATATTTACGAACCAGAAACAGATCTTAGAGCAATCATACAGATCGTGCATGATTTTGGAGATTGTATAGAACGGAATGAAAGTTTTATCCGCTTTTTTACTGATCATGGAATTATGGTGTGTGGATGCGATCATATTGGACATGGACGTTCTTCCAAGAAAGAAGACTATGGATATTTTGGTGAAAAGAATGGTTGGGCTTATCTGATAAAAAATACAAAAAAGTTAACACATTACATGAAAAAGGAATATCCGGATGTTCCGTATTTTATATATGGGCATGGCATGGGTTCGTTGATCGTCCGAATGGATTGTATTCATGAAAAGGGAATCAATGGTGTAATTTTATCTGGAACTAGCGGAAGACGGAAATATTGCCGCAGAAGGCTTTTATTTATCGCAATATTAAAGCGGATTCTGGGAGCACAACATAAAAGTGTTTATCTTCAAAAAGATTTAGAAAAGCGTTTGAACCATCATTTTCTAAGAGAGAGGGATAATTGTTCGTGGCTTGTAGAAGATGAAAAAGAACGAAAGAACTGTTCAAGAATTTACGAAGAATACGTCCCGATTACTGTAGCAGCTTATGAAGATATCTTAAAAATGCTTGCACTTGTTTCTTCTAAAAAGTGGTACCGCTCTGTAAATATAGAGATTCCGATCATGCTGATTGGAGGACAGGAAGATCCGATAGGTAACTTTGGAAAAGGGATTGAAGAAGTACACCGCTATCTGGAAGATAGCTGTCATCGAGTGGAAATGCGGCTTTATAAAGGAATGCGGCATAATATTTGTGATGAAGTAAGGAAAGAAGCTGTATATATAGATATTTTGCAGTGGATGAAGCTGCATCTTAATGAACAGTATGAGATATAAAAAGAACATTCAAGTCATGAAAATAGAATTATTCAAAAAAGCCCTCATAAAATAAAAGAAAGGGCTTTTTTTATGCGTTTTTGGGAACTTGGAAATAAAGATGTGATTAACTGTAAAAATGGTCATCGCCTTGGTTGTGTGGGAGATTTAGAAATTGATGTATGCAGATTTTGTGTTACAGATATTTATGTGCCTACGGGTGGAAAATATTGCGGATGTATTGGAAAGAAATCGGAATATCGGATTCCGGTTGGAGCAGTAATCCGAGTGGGAGTTGATAGTATTCTTGTCGATATCGATGAAAAGAAATGTCTTGTAAAATAATAGGTTTTCTGTTATAATAGTCGGCACAATAAATGAAATCATAAAAGCTAGAATACTGGAGGATAAGATATGAAGTGCCCATTTTGTGGATTGGATAATACCCGTGTAATCGATTCAAGACCTGCAGATGATAATTCATCCATACGACGGCGAAGACTTTGCGATGAATGTGGAAAGCGATTTACTACATACGAACGAGTAGAGATTATGCCTCTCACAGTGATAAAGAAAGATAAAACAAGAGAACCTTACGATCGTTCTAAGATTATGTCCGGAATTTTACGTGCCTGCCATAAGAGGCCGATATCTGTAGAACAGATTGAACAGATGGTGAATCAGATTGAGAATGAACTGTTTAATTTAGAATATAAAGAGATTGAAAGTAAACAGATCGGAGAAGTTGTTATGGAGCATCTAAAGACTCTCGAACAGGTAGCATATGTACGTTTTGCTTCGGTATATCGTGAGTTTAAGGATGTAGGAACTTTTATGAATGAGTTAAAGAAGATGTTAGATAGTGGAGAGAACATCCAGAAGTAATAACATTGATAAGCAGAACAGGTATTTGAGAAAGTATTCTCGATACCTGTTTTTTGTTTTAAAAAAAGTTCCGCAAGGATATGTTAGGAGTCTGCCTTTATTCCATACTTTTGTAAATGAAAAAAATTATTGCAAATATGGAAAAAATATGCTATAAATAACCTATATTTACAAAATATTACTGAATATACAATAATAGAAAGTAGGATAGAGTGGAATGGTAGCAGAAGTTTTTAGTGGAATGATACAGGGGATAGAGGGGCAGATTGTACAGATACAGGCAGATATTAGTAATGGGCTTCCTAATTTTTATATGACAGGATATTTATCAAACGAAGTAAAGGAATCAAAAGAACGGGTTCGTACAGCACTTCATAATATAGGAATCGCATTGCCACCGAAAAGAATATCAGTTAATTTTGCGCCGGCAGATTTTCGTAAGTGTGGGACTTTTTTTGATCTTGCCGTTGCAGTAGCAATTCTTCTTGCAATGAATCTGATCCCGGAAACATATGTAAAGAATACATTATTTATTGGAGAATTATCATTGAATGGACAGATTCGACCGATATCCGGTGTATTGCCAATCGTTGTTTCCGCTGTAAAGAGTGGAATAGATCGGTGTATCGTTGCGAAAGAGAATATAGAGGAGGCAGCATTTGTAGATCAGATGGAAGTTGTTAGCTTTCAAAGTCTTGAAGAACTCTATTCTTACTTACGCCATGGGTATATAGTAGACAGACATTCAGGTGAGATTACGCAGCAGAAAGAGGCTGACATTAGAGGAATAGTATGTGTAGATGAGAGTATAACAGATAACGCTGCACTGAATTTAGGGGAATGGAATCAGATAACAGATTTTTCTGAAGTGAAAGGACAGAGCATGGCAAAAAGAGCGATGGAAATTGCAGCAGCCGGTTATCATAATTTAATGTTGGGCGGACCACCTGGTGTAGGGAAGACGATGCTGGCATCCTGTATATCAGGAATTATGCCACAGATGACAAAAGAAGAGATGATTGATACGACCATGATCTATAGTGCAAAGGGACTCTTAAAGGAACGTTTTACCTTAATAAATAAACGACCGTTTCGTGCGCCGTCCCTTGCAATTACTGCAGCCGGAATGTTTGGAGGAGGAATCGTTCCAAAACCGGGAGAGATTTCTCTAGCGCATCATGGAGTCCTTTTTCTAGATGAATTTCCTGAATATGCAAGAGAGATAATAGAAATGTTTCGTATTCCTCTTGAGAATCATGCTATTTCAGTTATCAGACAAGAGAGAACTTTAATATTTCCGGCGGATTTTCTTTTTATTATAGCGGCGAATGCATGTCCTTGTGGGTACTATCCCATGGATAAATGCCGTTGTACAAGCAGGCAGATTCTCCGATATCAAAATAGAATCAGCGGACCAATACTTGACCGTATGGATTTATTTGTACGATGTGAGGAGATTGGATATGATGTACTGACCGCATCCTCTAAAGAAGAATCTTCTTCCTCTATTCAAAAAAGAGTTTCCGCTGCATGGGTAATACAAAAGGAACGCTTTGCGGAAAGTTCTACGATATTTAACGGACGCATGACAAAAAGCGAAGTAGAACAGTATTGCCAGTTAGATGCAGAGGGACAAAGACTTATGAAGAAAGCATATTCTGCTTTTTCCCTTACCGGACGTTCTTATTTTAAGATTTTAAAAACTGCAAGAACAATAGCGGATTTAGAACAAAGTCCGGATATAAGAGCCAGACATTTGGAAGAAGCGTTATATTTTCGTCAGAAAGAAAAGGGGAATTTGAATGAAAGATAATGATTTTTATTGGTATTGGTTTGCTAATATTCCTGGGATAGGACTGAAAACACGAAAGAAGCTTCTTGAGTATTTTGCACATCCAAGGTATGTTTATGAAGCTTCAGATTCTGAGATAAAAGTATTTCTTACAAAAAGACAGTGGGAAAGGTTTCCGTTTTCTAAAAACCGGGAGAAATCAGAAAAAGAAGTTCAAAGATTACAGGAAGAGGGAATCTTTTTTATTCACAGAGAATCTCCTGAGTATGCGGAACGATTAAAACAACTATATATGCCACCAGATTTATTATATTATAAAGGAAGGTTTCCTGATTTTTCAAAGCCTGTTCTAGCGATGGTAGGGGCAAGAAAAGCTACTATATATGGAAGGAATATGGCGAGGGAATTTGCTTCTGAATTAACTGGATACGGTATTCAGATTATCAGTGGGATGGCGGCAGGAGTAGATACATCAAGTCATTTAGGTGCATTGGATGCAGGTGGTTATACCGCAGGAATTCTGGGTGGGGGAATTGATAGCATTTATCCGAGAGAGAATTTTAACTTATATCAGAATGTTTGTAGAACAGGAGGAATCATATCAGAATATAATGTTGGAATTCCTTCACAAAAAGGAATGTTTCCTATGCGAAATCGTATTATCAGCGGAATGGCTGACGGAGTTTTTGTTGTGGAAGCAGGAGAAAGAAGTGGGTCATTGATTACCGCAGATCAGGGATTAGAACAAGGAAAGGATATATTTGCACTTCCAGGCAGAATTACGGATCGTTACAGTCAAGGTTGTAATTATTTGATTAGTCAGGGGGCTACTCTGGTACGTTCCCCAGAAGATATCGCAGAAATTATAGTGAAAGAGGAAAAAATAGGAAATACAAGGCCGAATATGGAGAAAAAAGAAAGTGAGAATTTTAAATTGCAAAAATTTTTTTGTGAGAATAAAAATGAAGAAAAGATATTCAATCTCATAGATAAAGTTCGACCGGTAACTTTTGAAAATCTTTTGGAAAATAGCGATTTTTCTGCCTTTGAGTTACAACATATTCTCATGAAATTTGAATTAAAAAACATAATTTATCAAATAGAACAAAATGTATACTTGAGGAAAATCTAATTTTTTCTGCTTGCGCGGCAAAACGAAATAGTGTATGATGTATAATTGTTTTATGAAATAGTAAATTTATTGGTGATAAAAAACAATAAATTGCAATATAATATTTAAAAGTTAGGAGTGTTTTGGGGAATGTCAGCAAATTTAGTTATTGTTGAATCGCCGGCCAAGGCTAAAACAATTCAGAAATTTCTGGGGAAGTCATACAAAGTTGTCGCATCGAACGGACATGTAAGAGATTTACCAAAAAGTACGATGGGCATTGATGTTGATAATGATTTTGAGCCGAAATATATTACGATTCGTGGGAAGGGAGATATTCTTGCTCAACTTCGTAAGGAAGTAAAGAAAGCAGACAAAGTATATCTTGCAACTGACCCGGACCGTGAGGGAGAGGCGATTTCATGGCATTTATATCATGCATTAAAATTGGAGAATAAAAAATGCAGTAGGATTACATTTAATGAGATTACAAAAGATGCCGTAAAGAAATCTATTAAGAATTCCCGCGATATTGATATGAATCTTGTAGATGCACAGCAGGCAAGAAGAGTATTAGACCGTATTGTGGGATATAAGATCAGTCCGATTCTCTGGTCTAAGATTAAGAGAGGGTTATCGGCAGGTCGCGTTCAATCCGTTGCATTGCGTATTATCTGTGACAGAGAACAAGAGATTGATGAGTTCATCTCGCAGGAATATTGGAGTCTGTCAGCCGATATTCTTGTGCCTGGAGCAAAGAAACCCCTGGAGGCACACTTTACCGGAGATAAAAATGGAAAGGTTGAACTTCATTCTCAAAAAGAAGTTGAAGAGTTAGTAAACAAACTGAAAAATGAAAAGTTTGAAGTACTTTCTGTAAAGAATGGAGAGAGAAGAAAGAAACCACCGCTTCCATTTACAACAAGTACATTACAGCAGGAAGCATCAAAACGTTTGAATATGTCTACACAAAAGACAATGCGGCTTGCGCAGGAACTCTATGAAGGTGTGAATTTAAAAGGAAAAGGAAGTATTGGTCTTATTACTTACTTAAGAACAGATTCGACACGTATTTCAGAAGAAGCAGATGCAAACTGTCGGGAGTATATCGGACAGCAGTACGGAGAAGAGTTTGTTGGGGATAAAAAGTCAGTAAAGACAACAAAGACCGGAAAGATTCAGGATGCACACGAAGCGATTCGTCCAACGGACAGCAGCCTTTCTCCGGCGATGATCAAAGAGCAGCTTCCAAGAGATCTATTCCGTCTTTATCAGCTAATCTGGACAAGATTTGTGGCAAGCAGAATGGCAGAAGCGGTATACGAAACGACATCTGTTAAGATTGAAGCAGGAGAATATCATTTTAATGTTGCGGCTTCCCGAGTAAAGTTTGACGGTTTTATGACGGTATATAGTTACGATACTGAAAAGTCTACAATGAATGCTGCCATGAAAAAGATTACAAAAGATACAGAAATCACACTTTCAGAATTAAAGCCTCAGCAGCATTTCACACAGCCGCCGGCACATTTTACAGAGGCTTCTCTTGTAAAAACATTAGAAGAATTAGGAATTGGCCGTCCAAGTACGTATGCACCGACAATTACTACACTTCTGGCACGAAGATACATTGTAAAAGAGAATAAAAATCTTTATATTACAGAACTTGGTGAAGCGGTGAATGATATGATGGAAGATGGGTTCCCGACAATTGTCGATGTAAACTTTACTGCAAATATGGAATCTCTTTTAGATAGTGTTGAAGAGGGAAAAGTAAAGTGGAAGACCGTCGTGGAAAACTTCTATCCTGATATGATACAGGCAGTTGAGAAAGCGGAAAAGGAATTAGAAGAAGTAAAGATTGCAGATGAAGTATCCGAAGAAGTCTGTGAAGAATGTGGAAGGAACATGGTCGTAAAATACGGTCCACATGGAAAGTTCCTTGCATGCCCGGGATTCCCGGATTGTCGTAATACAAAACCATACTATGAGAAGATTGGTGTAAGCTGTCCAAAGTGTGGAAAAGATATCGTTCTCAAAAAGACAAAGAAGGGCAGAAAGTATTACGGTTGTATCAATAATCCGGAATGTGATTTTATGAGCTGGCAAAAACCGTCTGCTGTTCGATGTAAAGAATGTGGCGGATATATGGTAGAAAAAGGAAAGAAGCTTGTATGCGCAGATAAAGAATGTGGTTATGTTACAGACAAGGAAGAGGAAAAGTAATTTATCTGCATTTGAATAAAAAAAGAGAACTTTAGAAAGAGTATAGGTTTATAGCTGTAAAGATTGTTGCTGCAGGAAGAATAGGATAAGTATTTTAACTGTAACAGCTATCTTTATGGATATAAAGCTATACTTTTTTATTTTCATATATCCGATTTATAGAATTAAATTATTTTAATTGTACAAACTTCTAAATTAATTTAAAAAAGTACTAAAAATATTAGATAATACCGTTGAGATTGGCGGGAAGATATGTTAAACTTATCAAAGATAAAGAATTGTCTGTTAATTTTGACAGTTAGGATGGAGGTATTTATGAGTGTTCAATTGCTTGATAAGACAAGAAAAATAAATAAATTGTTGCACAATAATAATTCGCATAAAGTAGTATTTAATGATATCTGTGAAGTCTTGAGTAATATTTTATTATCTAATGTGCTGGTAATCAGTAGAAAAGGTAAAGTACTTGGAATCAAGAATCGTCAGGATATTGAAGTGATTGATGAGTTGATCAATAACGAAGTTGGCGGGTACGTTGATACACTTCTTAATGAGCGTTTATTAGGTGTACTTTCTACAAAAGAGAATGTAAACCTCGAAACACTTGGTTTTGAACATACAGAAACAGATCGTTATCAGGCAATTATTACTCCGATTGATATTGCAGGAGAAAGATTGGGAACGGTATTTATGTACAGAAAAGAACATCATTATGAAATTGATGATATCATTCTTGTTGAATATGGGACAACTGTTGTCGGCCTTGAAATGATGCGTTCTGTTAATGAGGAGAATGCAGAAGAAACCCGTAAGGTTTCCATTGTGAAGTCTGCCATCTCCACGTTATCATTTTCAGAGTTAGAAGCAATTCAACATATTTTTGATGAATTAGATGGATCGGAAGGGATTCTTGTTGCCAGCAAGATTGCTGACAGAGTGGGAATTACCAGATCTGTTATAGTGAATGCACTTCGAAAGTTTGAAAGCGCCGGTGTTATTGAGTCACGTTCTTCCGGTATGAAAGGAACTTATATTAAAGTGCTTAACGATGTGGTCTTTGACGAATTAAAGAAGATGAAACATTAATTGCATTTTAAATAATGTTCGCATATACGATGGAGGATAAAGAATGAGAGCGGATAATTATAAAATAACACAATATTCTGTCAGCAGTATCCTGGGATATGTCGAAAATTCTCAAATTGCTATTCCGGAAATACAAAGACCATTTGTATGGAAGGGAGAAGAAGTAAGAGCTTTGATTGATTCTTTATATGAGGGATATCCTATAGGATATTTGATCGTATGGCAGAATTCCCAGGTTCGTGTACGCAACTTTGGAAAAGGCGGAACAAAGAAAATACTGATTGATGGACAGCAGAGAGTCACAGCTTTAATGGCGGCACTCCTTGGAAAAGAAGTGTTAGATGAGCAATATCAATCCCATCGGATCCGGATTGCATTTAATCCATTAGCCGACAAAGGAGAAGAACGATTTGTCGTCTGTGATACGAAGCATGAAGAAGATAGCAGATGGATTCCTGATATTTCGATATTCTTTAGAAGAGATTTTTCTTTCCGACAGTTTGAAAAAGAATATAAAGAGGCGAATCCAGATGAAGATTTTACACCATTAGAAGAATCTGTAGATACATTAAAAGAAATTGTAAAACATCAGGTTGGTGTAATTGAATTATCATTCCTTTTAGATATTGATGTTGTTTCAGAAATATTTATTCGTATTAATTTACAGGGAAAGCCTTTGAATCAGGAAGACTTCGTTATGTCTAAAATTTCTGTCAATGAACAGTATGGCGGTGATTACATAAGGAATTGCATTGACTATTTTTGCCATTTATTACGTGAACCATCTTTTTATCAGGTGTTGCAGCAAAATGAGACAGAATTTTTTAATTCAGAATATGGAAAAGCACTGACCTGGTGCCAGAATGAAGAACAAAGTTTATATATTCCATCCTACGCTGATGTTTTAAAAGTTGTACTAATTTCTTATTTGGGTAAGACAAGAATCGGTGATCTGGTACATCTTTTATCAGGAAGAGATGGAGAGAAAAAAATCTTTTCTAAAAAAGAAATTTCAAAAAAAGTTTCCGAAGAAGCTTTTGAAAAACTTGGTGCCGGAGTAAAAGCGTTTGTATGTGAAGAGAACTTTCAGGGATTCCAGAAAGCATTAAAAAAAGCGGGATATAGTTGTAGTCGTTTACTATATTCTCAATCCGTTTTAAATTATTGCTATGCGATGTACCTTCTGATGTACCGTCAGGGAATCGGAGAAAAAGAAAGAGAATCTCTTCTTTCAAAATGGATAACGATGGCGATGATTACCGGACATTATCAAAGTGGTGGGGAGAGTACCGTACAAAAAGATTATGCCAACGCACAGGAAGAAGGTTTTGCTTCCTACTTAGCACAGATTGAAGAACTAAAACTTACAGATGAATTTTATAACAATATTTTACCGGAGAAGTTTACATCAACAACAGCACGTACAGCACCGTTTCTTGCGTATGTGGCTACACAGTGTGCAAGAGGCGTGCATTCTCTTTACAGCGATGTGACAATTGAAGAACTTTATAAAAATAAAACAGAATCTTATCAGATTCTTCCGAAAGCTTATCTGGCAAAATGCGGATATAAAACAAGGGAAATTTATGGACAGGTTGCCAATCTTACTTACATTTCTAAAGAAACAAAAGATATTATTAGGAAAAAGTCCCCTGTAGATTATAAAGTGGATCTGGAAAAAGCAATCGGCATAGAGAAGATTTGTACATCATTAAAAGAAAATGGTCTCACAGAAACTATATTTACTGCCAATGAAACAGATGTAATACAGATCTTAGCCGATCGACGCAGACAGATGGCATCAGAAATCAGAGATTTTTATAAAACATTATAATTTTTTCTTGCAAAACCTTATAATATATGATATACTTCGTTCGGTAAATTAAGTAAAAAACACGTTGCCGGATTCTGTCGGTCGAAGTGCCTGTAAGAAAGGTGGCTGAGGAATAAGAAAGCAGCGGAAGAACAAACAAAAAGGAGATTTGACATGAGTGTAATTTCAATGAAACAGTTACTCGAAGCAGGTGTTCATTTTGGACATCAGACAAGAAGATGGAACCCTAAAATGGCTCCTTACATCTACACAGAGCGTAATGGCATCTACATTATCGACTTACAGAAGTCTGTAGGTAAGGTTGACGAAGCGTACAACGCTATTAGAGACTGTGTTGCTAACGGTGGAAAGATTCTTTTCGTTGGTACTAAAAAACAGGCTCAGGATTCTATCAAGAACGAAGCTGAGAGATGTGGAATGTACTATGTAAACCAGAGATGGTTAGGTGGTATGCTCACAAACTTCAAAACAATTCAGAGCCGTATTGCCCAGTTAAAGAAAATCGAAGCTATGGAGGCAGACGGAACATTTGATGTACTTCCTAAGAAAGAAGTAATTAACCTGAAGAAACAGCAGGAAAAATTAGAGAAGAACTTAGGTGGTATTAAAGAGATGCAGGATATTCCTGATATGATCTTTGTTGTAGATCCTAGAAAAGAAAGAATCTGTATTCAGGAAGCAGAAACTCTTGGTATTCCTTTAGTTGGTATCTGCGATACAAACTGTGATCCTGAAGAATTAGATTACGTAATTCCAGGTAACGATGATGCTATTCGTGCAGTTAAATTAATCGTTTCCAAGATGGCAGATGCTGTAATCGAAGGAAATCAGGGACAGGATGCAGAAGTAGCAGAGGAAGAAGCTGCTGAAGAAGCAGAAGCTTAATTCTGTTTGCAATATTGCCTCAGCCTGCACCGTTAGTACAGGCCGGGGCATTTTTGTGCAAAATCTATATGACCACATAAAAGAGATGAATTTGGAGGAATCGAAATGGCTATTACAGCAAAACAGGTAAAAGAGTTACGTGAGATGACAGGTGCCGGAATGATGGATTGTAAGAAAGCTCTTACAGCTACAGAAGGCGATTTTGATAAAGCAATTGAATTTTTAAGAGAAAAAGGTCTTGCAACTGCTGAAAAGAAAGCAGGACGTGTTGCAGCAGAAGGTCTTGTTAAAGTTATCGTATCTGATGACAAGAAGAAAGCTGTTGCAGTAGAAGTTAATGCTGAAACAGACTTCGTTGCAAAGAACGAAAAGTTCCAGGCTTATGTTGCACAGGTTGCAGAACAGGCAATGGAAACAGAAACAACAGATATCGATGCTTTCTTAGCTGAAACATGGAAATTCGATGAGACTAAGACTGTAAACGAAGCATTAGCAGGACAGATCGCTATCATCGGAGAGAACATGAACATCCGTAGATTCCAGCAGGTAAAAGAAGATGCAGGATTTGTAGCTTCTTATACACATATGGGTGGAAAGATTGGTGTTTTAGTAGACGTTGTAACAGATGTTGTAAACGATGCAATCGAAGAGATGGCTAAAAACGTATGTATGCAGGTTGCAGCTTTAAATCCTAAGTATACAGATCGTTCTGAAGTTGATCAGGATTATCTTGCAAAAGAAGAAGAAATCCTTACAGCAGCAGCTAAGAATGAAAAACCAGATGCTAACGATAAGATTATCACAGGTATGGTTAAAGGACGTCTTAACAAAGAATTAAAAGAAATCTGCTTAATGGATCAGGTATACGTAAAAGCTGAAGACGGAAAACAGTCTGTATCCAAATATGTTGAGGAAGTAGCTAAGGCTAACAATGCTAAAATTGCTATCAAAGGTTTCGTTCGTATGGAAACTGGAGAAGGAATCGAAAAGAAAGAAGAGGACTTCGCAGCTGAAGTGGCAGCTCAGATGGCTGGTAAATAATTCCTTAAAATATTAATATTATAAATTAAACCAGAATATACAAAGGCTCTGAAAGCTTCATAAACACTATATTTTCTAGTGATTATGAGGTTTTCGGAGCCTTTTCCTATGGAAAAAGGAAATGACGAAAGTAAAAATGAAAAAATGACTATTGAAATTCAGTTGACATATTCGTGGTGGTAAGTTAATATAATAGTAACAACAGGCAACATGAGTGTCTGTCAAGCGTTGAAGTAAGGTGTTGTGCCAGAGGGCAGTGCCTTACCAGCTTTATAAGGGTTTAGCATTTACCACAATCTGGCTAGGGAGCAAAAGCTCCCAAAAGAAAATGCTGAGAGGCTCTGCCAAGTGCAGGGCCTTTCTTAATTTTATTATGAAATAAAGGGAGTTGCGGAAAATATAGATGAGAACAGTTGTTGATTGTGTATCATCATTTATTCCTCTCTTATCAACAGAGTATGAAATTGTTCTGGGAAGAAAAAATGTTGCGGTTAAACTTATAATAACGTTTGATAAGAAGGACTGTTTTCATTTGATGGGATTACAATATCTTACGGATAGACCAGAGTTAAGACGTGATAGAGGAAAAATATTTGATGAAATTCAGAACGGTATTATAAAAAGGGAAAATATAGAGTCTTCGGATTTCTATCATAAAATACAAGACAGAGTGCATTTTCTTCCGCTGCTTGAGAAAATGCTTGATAGTAATGATACGGTTTTTAAGTATAATAAAAAGGCGAATGTCTATTCTATGATAAAAGCGGATTATCTGATGAAAAATCATATGGAAGGAAAAAATTTATTTTTGTTTTTATCTAATGCAAGAGATGACAGTTATTTTTGTCGTTCTTTTTTCCCAGAGGAGAAAATGGATTATACAAAGAATCAAGCTTCATGGACTCTCTTATATAAGAAAAAAAGAAATCTTATTGATGGGTCAGAACATATATTATACGACAGATTGAAAAAAGATGTAAAATAGCAAGGGGCTGTCCTGAAAACATAGTTTAGCATCGATTGGAGTGGAACGTAGAGTCGTAATCCCCATCAAGTTGCAAGGCGGACAAAATCCAGGAGGATTTTTGTCTGACATTGCGAAACTTGTTCTAAGAATGTTTGCTCCTATATATAAGCCGATTTTAAGAAAAAAAGAAAGTAATAGTATATATCTGTGATTTTTTTGAAAAAGGCAGTTGATGATTTAATTCTTATGTGCTAATTTAATCATAGACCGTAGGAAGGCATGGGTAATGCCCGAATCCAAATATTCCATTGGCGGGTAGGCAGCTAAGAAGAAATAGCTGCCTATTTTACTATGTGAGCGGAAATGCTGTAAAGGAACAGAAACTTCCTGACGCACGCTAAAAAATAGGAATGTTTGTTATATACAGAATATGTGGAGGCTCCGAAAGTTTTATAATTACTTTATTTTCTAGTTGTTATGAAAGTTTCGGAGTCTTTTTCTATGGAAAAATAAAATGGCGAAATATTTTGAACAATCTGAAAATACAATTTTTCATTGGATTTATTGTTGCGATGACAGGAATTGTTTTGATCAGCTTCAATGGGCAGAACTTAGAGTTAAATCCTAAAATCATTGAATCTTCTATGTTGACGATTTATAAGACATCTGAATTGTATCAAGAGATTCAAAAGGGAAACTGGAAAGAAGAAAGTGAAATAGAAAAACTTATTGAATTAAAGACACTTGTTGAAAATCTTACAATAAACACAAGAATTGTGACTGATGGTGCATCCAATCTAATACAGGTTCGGGGCAATCTGCCAGCCGACAAGAAAAAATTGATTAAGCATTTGGAATACCAGATTTCCAATGCCGATGAAGCGTCTTTAAGAGAATATCGTGTGAATCTGCGACATTTGTAAAATCGAAAGGATTTTTATACTGCCTGCAAAATGCAATACTTATATGGAAAGGTGGATACACATGTTTTGGATGATATAAAATCCAAGGAAGCAGAGAAAGTGGGAGAGTTTTTGCAGAATAAGAACAATGATGCTAAAATTGAGTACAGTGGGTTGCTTGGAATTATGTAGCTGAATAAATATACTCAGAAAAATTGAGTAATTTATTAAGAAAATAAAGAAGTGGCGGTTTATAAAAAGAGATAATATAAGCAAAAAGAAAAGTCTTGACAAATAAACGACCGTTTACTATTATATAAATGTAAACGGTCGTTTATTTATTTAGAGGAAATGTGCATGGGTAATAGGAAAGAGGAAATATTATAATAAGAGAGGACATAAAAGAAATGGAAAAAAGTAATATTATGATTCGTTTAGAGAAAAAGGAAGAGTATCAGAAAGTAGAAAATCTAGTAAGAGAAAGTTTTTGGAATGTGTATCGTCCAGGATGCCTTGAGCATTATGTATTGCATCAGCTCCGAAATGATCCGGCATTTGTTCCAGAACTGGATTTTGTGATGTTTCTTAATGAAAATGGTGAAGAGGGTAAGCTAATCGGTCAGAATATGTTTATGAGAACAACTATTAAATCAGATGATGGAAGAAATATTCCAATTATGACGATGGGACCGATTTGCATTACTCCAGAATTAAAACGACAGGGGTATGGAAAAGCATTACTTGATTATTCATTGGATAAGGCAGCGAAACTTGGCTGTGGTGCAGTCTGCTTTGAGGGAAACATTGATTTTTATGGAAAAAGTGGATTCAGACCGGCAAGCGAATTTAACATTCGTTATCATGGACTGGAAGAAGGGGAGGATGCATCTTTCTTTCTGTGCAAAGAGCTGATTCCTGGATATTTAAACGGTATTACAGGAGAGTATGCGACACCAGAGGATATTTTGTAGATGAAAAGAAAGCTGAAGAATTTGATAAGTTGTTTCCTTATAAAGAGAAGAAAAAACTACCGGGGCAATTATTTTAGTGAAGTGGATTGCGAATATCCACTTCACATGCAGATATGAGTGCAGTAAGTTTTTTGCATTCATATTATTTTTTAACATATGGATTCTAATAAAAAAGGTAAATCCAACGTATGCTGCAGCATTTAAGGAAAAATGAAAACATAAGGAGCAAATATGGAATCAGATATAATTAAAATCAGCCATCTGAATAAAAGATTTGGCGAAGTAAAAGCGGTAAATGATTTGAGCTTTCATGTGAAAAAAGGAGAATTGTTTGCATTTCTTGGAGTAAACGGTGCAGGGAAAAGTACAACCATTTCTATTCTCTGTGGACTGCTGAAAAAAGACAGTGGAACTGTTCTGGTAAACGGAATAGAAACTGACAAAGCCGGTGCACAGACAAAAAGAATGCTTGGTGTTGTATTTCAGGATAGCGTACTTGATAAACCGCTTACAGTGAAAGAGAACCTAATGAGCAGAGCTGCTTTGTACGGCATTACAAGAAAGGCTTTTGATAAGAGATTAATGGAGCTGGTCGAGATTTTGGATTTTGACGAGTTTTTAAACAGACCTGTAGGTAAGCTGTCGGGAGGTCAGAGAAGAAGGATTGATATTGCCCGTGCATTATTGCACAGACCAGAAATTTTGATTCTTGACGAGCCTACTACCGGGCTTGATCCGCAGACGAGGCAGTTAATCTGGAATGTTATCGAGAAGCTTCAGAAAACTGAAAATATGACAGTATTTTTAACCACCCATTATATGGAGGAGGCTGCTAATGCCGGATATGTTATGATTCTTGACAAAGGAAGTATTGCAACGGAAGGTACACCGTTTGAACTTAAAAATGATTATGTACAGGATATCGTGTCTGTTTATGGTGTTTCCGAAGATGAAATAAAGTCATTGAACAGAGAATATAAAAAAATTCGTGACGGATATCAGATAAAAGTAAGAAATACGAAGGAAGCTACGAAGCTTATTGTAGAGCATCAGGATTTATTCACAGATTATGAAGTAGTAAAAGGCGGTATGGATGATGTATTTCTTGCAGTCACAGGGAAAAGATTGGAGGTGAACGCTGATGAGAACAGTATTGGCATTAATGAACAGGAATAGGAAACTGTTTTTTAAAGATAAAGGTATGTTGTTTACATCAATGATCACACCCGTTGTTCTGATTGTTCTGTATGCTACGTTTCTTGCAAAGGTTTTCAGAGATTCTTTTACAGCTGCAATTCCGGATATGATCACGATTTCGGATAAGCTCATTAATGGAACTGTAGCAGCACAGCTGACAGCATCACTTATGGCAGTGAGCTGTATCACTGTAACATTTTGTGTGAATCTGACTATGGTGCAGGACAAGGCAAATGGAATAAGGAAGGATTTTAATGTTTCACCGGTCAGCAGTGGGGAAATCTATTTAGGATATTTCCTCTCAACAGCAGCTAATTCTTTGATGGTTAATGGACTTGCATTTGTATTATGCCTGGGATATTTATTTAAAATGGGATGGTATATGAATGCAGCAGACGTATTATGGGTTTTATTTGATATGATATTGCTCGTCCTGTTTGGAAGTACGCTTTCAAGTATCATTAGCTTTCCGTTGACAACACAGGGACAGCTTTCGGCTGTAGGTACAATTGTCAGTGCAGGATATGGTTTTATATGTGGTGCTTATATGCCAATTTCAAATTTTGGGTCAGGTCTTCAGAAGGTGCTGTCTTATCTTCCGAGTACATATGCCACTTCATTGATTAAAAATCATATGCTTCAAGGAGTATTCAGGGAGATGGAGAGAAAACATTATCCGGGTGAAATGATTGAAGTGATAAGAGAAACTCTTGATTGTAATCCGGTATTTCATGGAAATGTGGTAAGTGTAAATCAGATGATTGGTATTATGATGGGAAGTATAGCTGTATTTGGAATTATTTATTATTTTATTACATTGCTGTCAGAAGGTGAAGGCGGACGATAGGAAATATTATTTTTAGTGGGTAAAAGTCGAGTCTTCTAGCTGATGACACGATAGGTGTCACTCATGTGACAGAGCGATTCTTACTATTTTTCTGCAGGATATGATGTTGCATGGTGGTGAACGTGTCAGGATACAGAATCTGCAGGGCGTGATTAGTTGGTATAACAGTAAAAGATAATCGGAGGTAAGAGTTAAACTCTCGTTAACTTGTGAATCCACTTATAACTTCGGAATCTTAAAAATATCGGAATCCCCTTAAATATCTGATCAGACTGTAAACAGATAACTACTGCAGCAATTGGCCATCTCCACCAAAAAGCAGTGGCTAAAGACAGTGGAAGTACAATGCCCCATGTACTAATCATATTTACATAAAGAGAGAACTTTGTATCTCCAGCGCCACGAATGATTCCCGAGCCAACGGGCATCTGGTATGCCATACCAACCATGATTACCGCCATAATGATAATAAGCTGCTCTGCAAGCTGAGAAGCGGTTGGACTTAAGGTATATTGTGCTAAAAGAAAGTCTTTTGTAAAGTAAAGAATAGCAGCAAGAATTATTCCAACACCTACATCAAGTACAGAGAGCGTTCTTGCTGCGGCTTTTACCTCATCTAAATCTCCCCTGCCAACTGCTTTTCCCATCATGACAGAAGAAGCGGAAGACATAGCAAGCACAACAACTTTCATATATTGATAAAATGTACTTGCAACAGAATTTGCAGCTATCGCATCGGAACTTAAATGCCCGAGAATTGCGGTCTGCATCGGTACGGAAATCGCCCACAACATTCCAGATATAAAAACCGGAACAGCAACCTTCACATAATCTGAACGTAATAATCTATCAATGTGAAATACTGCTCTATCTGAAAATAACTTCAACTTTTTATCTATTTTTGCTACATAAATAAGTACAATAAGGAACTCTAAACATCTCGATAGCATCGTGCCAATTGCTGCCCCACGAATTCCCAACTTTGGAAAGCCAAATCGTCCGTAGATTAAAATATAGTTAATACTTACATTGACTACTAAAGAAACACACGATATTACAAACGCGATCCGTACCGTTTCAACACTGCGAAGTGCAGAAAGAAGTACCTGTGTTACAAGATACAAAAGAAATGTATACTTTATAATCTGTAAATAACTTCCTGCCTCAGATAAAATTGCCACATCGGACGTAAAAAAGCCTAACATTGCTTCTGGAAACAGCGAGCATAAAATAATCAAAAAGATTCCCAAGCCTAGTGCGATCTTCAAGACCATTCCCGTAATCTGCCGGATTGGCTCCATTCGTTTTTGTCCCCAATATTGTGAGGAAATAACAACCAGCCCATCACCGATCACAACCGCTGCCTGTTGGATAAGGAAAAATATCTGATTCACCAAAGCTGCACCAGAAAGAGCATTCTGACTGTAAGCCCCAAGCATGATGTTATCTGCCATATTCACACTGTAAGAAATAAGATTCTGCAACGAAATAATAATAAGTAATGGAAATAATGCCGCATAAAAATTTTTATCGTGAGAAAAAAATGTTTTTTTCATTTATAATAAAATAGCCTTTCTGTAGATTTCGAAAACCATTATACCAGTTTATAAGAAAAGGAAAAAGAGAAATTTGTGTCAGCCAGAAACAGTATGATACAGGAGTTGAAGTAATAGTATACTTTGCATAATCTTTTTTGTGCAATATATTCATTTTTTTACATAAAAAGTATCGATTATGATACAATAATGACATAAAATAAGATATAATATAAAATATATCATAAAAAGGAGTGTAAAAAATGAAAAAAACATGGAAAAAATGGGTTGCACTAGGAATGACTTTTAGTATGATGGCGGGTATTGCTGGTTGTGGTAACAGTAAACATGCTGGTTCAGAAAATACAACGGAAGCTGCGAAAAAACAGGAGGCAGCTGCGCCAATCAAAATCGCAACAAAACCGATGACAGAACAGTTTATTTTAGGCGAAATGTTAAAATTAGTTATTGAAGATACTACGGATTATTCTGTGGAACTTACAAAAGGAATCGGAGGCGGTACAAATAATATTATGCCGGCTATGGAATCCGGTGACTTTGATTTATATCCGGAATATACTTCTTCTGGATATATCATGGTATTAAAACATGATTCCGATGGCATAAGTGATGAAGATATGTGGAAACAGCTTCAGAAAGAGTATAAGGATAAATATGATATGTCCTGGATTGGTCAGTATGGTTTTAACAATACGTATGCGCTTATTATAAGAGAAGAAGCTGCGAAAAAGTATAACCTGACAAAAACATCTCAACTGGCAGATGTTTCAGATGAGCTGGTTTTTGGTGGTAATTCTGATTATATTGAAAGAAAAGATGGATTCCATCTTCTTTGTGATACCTATGGATTAAAATTTAAAGATGTAAAAGATATTGATATTGGTCTTAAATATGAAACATTGAAAAAGGGAGATATTGATGTTTCAAATGGTTTTACAACAGATGCACAGTTAAGTAATGATAATGTTCGTGTTCTAGAAGATGACAAGCATTTGCAGGTAAATTATTTTTGTTCTAATGTTGTAAGAAATGATACATTAAAATCACATCCTGGATTAGAAGAAGCGATTATGAAATTAGATAATTCGATTACTGACAAAGAAATGGCTTCTCTAAATTACAAAGTAGAAGTGGAAGGTAAAGAAGATGTACAGGTAGCGAAAGATTACCTTACAGAAAAAGGAATTATTAAATAATAATCTCAGACAGCGATAGAAGAATAAAAGGATCGACATAATGGAACTATTAAAAGAAATTTTGCAAATTTATATGGAACGCAGAGAATGGTTTCTGGAATTATTTGGACAACATCTCAAAATTGCGGGAATTGCTATAGTACTAGCTGGTATTATGGGCTTACTTCTTGGCATATTTATTGCGGAGAAAGAATTTATGGCTCCGGTTATTTTAACACTGGCAAATATTTTCTATACGATTCCATCTATCTCTTTATTAGGAATTTTAATACCTTTTACCGGAATCGGAGATAAAACAGCGATCATTGCTTTGACTCTATATGGATTGATGCCAATGATTCGAAATACATACACCGGTATTTGTGGAGTCAGTCAGGAAATTATACAGGCTGCCAGAGGGATGGGGAGTACAGATATCCAGATTTTGTGTAGAATTAAACTTCCCTTAGCGCTCGGTGTTATTCTGGCCGGTGTCCGAAACATGGTGGTTATGACATTGTCAGTAACAGCGATTGCGGCATTTATTGGTGCCGGAGGATTAGGCGTTGCCATTTACAGAGGAATTACAATCTATAATCCAGCGCTTACTTTTGCCGGAAGTGTATTGATCGCCCTTCTTGCACTGATTGCAGATTTATTGCTTGGAATACTTGAAAATTATGTAAAGAAGAGAGGTGTGTCGCAGTGATACGAATGGAAGATGTATCGTATAGTTACGGAAAAAAAGAAGTACTGCATCACTTTAATCTTCATGTAAAAGAAGGAGAATTTCTTACAGTAATCGGCTGTTCCGGCTGTGGGAAGACAACGATGCTAAAGTTGATCAATGCGCTTCTTCTTCCTTCTTTGGGAACTGTTTATGTGCAGGGGCATGATATTACCAAAACAGATCATATAGCTTTGCGCAGAAGCATTGGTTATGCGATTCAGAATAAGGGACTTTTTCCACATATGACAGTAGAAGATAATATCGCTTATGTTTTAACTATTAGTGGACAGAAAAATAAAAAGCAAAACCAAAAGCGTGTTTTAGAACTTTTAAATTTGGTAGGACTTGAAGAATCTCTTTTAAAACGTCGTCCATCGGAACTGTCCGGTGGACAGCAGCAGCGTGTAGGTATTGCAAGAGCTTTGGCTGCAAAACCTAAAATTATGCTGATGGATGAACCTTTTGGAGCTTTAGATGAAATTACCCGGAAAATGATGCAGAAAGAACTGCTGGCACTTCATAAAAAGTTAGGTTTGACTGTCGTTTTTATTACACATGATATCAGAGAGGCAATGAAACTGGGTGATCGTGTGCTTGTCATGAATCAGGGAAGAGCTGTACAGTTAGATAGACCGGAAGTGATTCTTTCCCATCCGGCAAATGCCTTTGTACAGGAATTGATTAGTGACTAGCGACATTCTTGCTATCTATAGATGTAGTCATTTCATATCTGATGATATAACATTTGTTACTTCTTTTTTGTACCGCAGAATAGTAAAATAAATTCAAGAATGCCATGGTATTCTTGAATTTATTTTATGGATAGATTTACATCATGTATAAATTGATTTTAGGGAGTAAATGAGGTGAAATATTATGGAACATACGAAATTAACGGAATTATTACATCAAGTGGCTTCCGGTGATATCAGTGTAGAAAAGGCTGCATTAGAGTTGAAGACAGAGCCGTTTGAAGATCTTGGTTTTGCAAAACTTGATCATCACAGAAAGATTCGTCAGGGAGCGGCAGAGGTAATTTATGGTGCCGGAAAAACTCCGGAACAGATACGAAAGATTACAGAAGCTTTTCGAAAAAAAAGCGATAATGCCGTATTGATTACAAGAATGAGCCAGGAAGCGGCAGATCTTGTGGGCGCAAGTCTTCCGTTGCATTATAATGCACTTAGTAAAACTGGTATTGTAGGAGAACTTCCGAAGAAAGACGGAAATGGAAAAATAGTCATTGCAACGGGTGGGACAAGCGATTTGCCTGTAGCGGAAGAGGCTGCCTTAACTGCTGAAATTCTTGGGAATGAAGTTGTAAGAATTTATGATGTTGGTGTTGCAGGTATTCATCGTCTGTTAGCCTATTCCGAAGATTTAATGAGTGCCCAGGTTATCGTTGTTATTGCCGGAATGGAAGGCGCTCTTGCCAGTGTGGTAGGAGGACTCGCGGATTGTCCGGTTATCGCGGTACCGACCAGTGTTGGATATGGAGCTTCTTTTGGAGGTTTGTCCGCTCTTTTATCAATGCTTAACTCCTGTGCAAGCGGAGTCAGTGTTGTCAATATTGATAATGGTTTTGGTGCTGGTTATATGGCAAGTATGATTAATCATGTCTCTGTGAAAAATCCAGAAAACGTAAGAATGCAGCCACATCATTTACATGAACATTCATAAAAAACAAAGCCTACTATAAAAGATAGAAATGTAAAGGAGAGTAGTTATAATATGAAGACATTATATTTGGAATGTAATATGGGAGCTGCCGGAGATATGCTTATGGCAGCACTTACGGAATTAATGCCTGATCCGGATGCTTTTGTGCAGCAATTGAATGATTTACAGATCCCTCAGGTAAAGATTAAACGAACAACAATAGCAAAATGCGGTATTATGGGAACGCATATGGAAGTAACCGTAAATGGAGAAGAAGAAAAAAGTGTTGATGTGCCATTGCATATGCATGAACATCATCATGAAGATCATGATCATATACATGAACATCACCATGCGGGACATGATCATGTGCATGAACATCACCATGAGGAGCATGACCATGTGCATGAACATCACCACGATGGGCATGACCATGTACATGAGCACACACATGGACACAGTCATCATCATACGAGTATGAAAGATATTGAGCATATTATCGGGCATCTGAATGTACCAGAAAAGGTAAAAGAGGATGCGATTGCCGTATATAAATTAATTGCAGATGCAGAGAGCCATGCTCATGGATGTCCGGTGGAGGAAATACATTTTCATGAAGTTGGAGCCATGGATGCAGTAGCAGATATTGTCGGGGTTTGTCTTGCAGTTTATAAACTTGCTCCGGAACAGATCATAGCTTCTCCTGTTCATGTTGGTTATGGTCAGATTCACTGTGCTCATGGTATTCTTCCAATCCCGGCACCTGCAACAGCACATATTCTGCAGGGAATTCCTATTTATGGTGGAAGAATTGAAGGAGAGCTTTGCACACCGACCGGAGCAGCTCTTTTAAAACATTTTGCTCAATCTTTTGGTCAGATGCCAATGATGTCTGTAGAAAAGACAGGTTATGGTATGGGAATGAAAGACTTTACTGATGCAAACTGCCTTCGTGCGATTATCGGAGAAAGTATAGAAGAACAAGAGTATACAGGGTGTCATGGTGAACCACAGGAAATGGATTCCATTATAGAACTTTGTTGTAATCTTGATGATATGACTCCGGAAAAGATTGGATTTGTCACAGAACTTTTGATGAAAGAAGGAGCTTTTGATGTTTATACGACAAATATTCAGATGAAGAAAAACCGTCCGGCAATCATGCTTACCTGTATGTGTGCCAAAGAAGACAGAGAGAAGTTTCTTACGCTTATTTTAAAACATACAACCACACTGGGGGTTCGTGAATATAACTGTAAACGCTATGGACTGAAAAGAGAAATCAAAGAAATAGAAACTATATATGGAACGGTTCATGTCAAAGCTGCTTCCGGATACGGTATTGTAAAGGAAAAACCAGAATATGAAGATATGGCAAGAATCGCGAAAGAAAAGAACATTTCATTGTCAGAAGTAGAAAAAGAAATCTACAAAAAATTGAGTGAAAATAAAGCAAGGTAATACAAAAATAATTTAAAAAAAGTAAAAATGAACTACTTTAGTAGTATAAAGTTCTATAAAAGTAGTATTTAAAATGGTAAAAAGATTCACTTGTAATGTTTTTAGAAACAAGGTATAGTTTGTTTATCAAAAGTAAGGGCGCTGTTGATGAAAAGCAGTGCTCTTTTTATTTCTTTTTCTATAAAAAGAGACTTATAGCATAATATCGGATAATTGCAAAGATGCAGATGATTTAGTTTATAAATTATCTGCATTTTTATATCCACAGCAGCAAAGGAGGACAAATACTATGATGAAAAAGATGTTAACAAAATTATCAGCAATTATATTAAGTGGTCTAATGGCAGCAACAATATTAACTGGATGCGGATCGAAATCAGGAGATTCTGCAAAAAAAGAAGTAAATGTAATTTGTTGGTCAGAATATCTTCCGGATGATGTTATTTCTTCATTTGAAGAAGAGAAGGGAATCACAGTAAATATGACAACCTATACTTCTCCAGATGATATGCTTGCAAAAGTACAAAGTTCAAAGGCAGGTACATACGATTTGATTATTGCTCCGGAAAACTATGCTCCTATTTTTAGTAAACAGAATTTACTTGAAAAACTTGATCGAGATAAAATTCCTAATTATACAAATATTGATTCTAAATATTTAGGAAGAGAAAATGATCCAGATAACACATATTCTTTCCCATATATGTTTGCCAGTGCAGTGATTGCAGTAAATACCGATGTAATTAAAGATAAGATTGAAAGTTATGCTGATTTACTAAATAGTAAATACAAGGATAAAATAGTTATCATTGAAGATTCCAGAGCAGTATACAGTATGGCTGCGATGGCAGAGGGCTGCGATGCTAATGACACGAGTGATAAAACATTAAAAGCAGTAGAAAGTTATCTGACAAAATTATTGCCAAATATTCATGCATTTGATGGTGACAGTCCGAAAACATTAATGATCAATGGAGAATGTCCAATCGGATTGATTTATGGCGCAGAAGCCCTGCTTGCGCAGAAAGAAGTTTCATCAATTAAATGCTATTATCCAAAAGAAGGTGTTTATCTGGGTTCTGATTCTTTAATGATCACAGCAGATGCACAAAATAAAGATAATGCTTATGAACTGATGAATTATATTATGGATGGTGATGTCAGTGCAAAGATTTCAGAAGAATTTCCATATATTAATCCAAATAAGGCAGCTCTTGAAAAACTGGGAACGGAATATAGTGAAAATCCTTTAACAAATCCTGCAGATGATGTAATTAATCGTGCATGTACATTAACAGATATAGGAGATAATATTTCTAAGATTGTTGATTTATGGACGAAGATTAAGGGATAGGACATATAAAAACAAATAGGAACAAGAGGTAGATGCAGATGACAGAAAAAGAAGTTATAGTACGATTGGCAGATATAAATAAATCATATGGAGACAATCATGTTGTACGTAATTTAAATATTGATATTTATAAAGGTGAATTTTTAACCCTTCTTGGTTCTTCAGGATGTGGAAAAACAACAACATTACGTATGATTGCAGGATTTGAAATCCCCACATCCGGAAAAATATATGTCGAGGGAAATGATGTCAGAAATCAGGAACCTTATGAAAGAAAAGTAAATACAGTATTTCAAAATTATGCTTTATTTCCACATATGACCATTTACGATAATGTAGCATTTGGACTTACTATGAAAAAGCTTCCTAAAGATCAAATAAAAAAGAAAGTTATTGATATGCTTGAATTAGTTCAGCTTTCCGGGTTTGAAACCCGGAAGCCGGACCAGCTATCCGGAGGACAGAAGCAGAGAGTAGCAATAGCAAGAGCATTAATTAACGAACCGAAAGTACTTCTTTTAGATGAACCGCTAGGAGCGCTTGATTTAAAATTACGAAGGCAGATGCAGTTTGAATTAAAACGGCTTCAGAAAAAATTAGGAATTACTTTTATATATGTCACGCATGATCAGGAAGAAGCACTTACGATGAGTGATCGTATTGCCATTATGCATAAAGGAAATCTAGAACAGTTGTCTGTTCCAAAAGATATTTATGAGCATCCGGCAACAGAATTTGTAGCAGATTTTATTGGAGAATCTAATTTATTCTATGGAATGGTAACAAAACAGAAAAATCAAATTCTGAATATTAATCTTGAAAATGGAACAATTTTGGCAAAATCAAAACAGGTAAAAGAAAACGAAATAGTATATGTTTCAGTGCGTCCAGAGAATATCAGGATATCCTTTGAACCAGTAGAAGGCTTTTCTTTATCTGGAAAAGTAATAGAACACGTTTTTGTGGGACAAGTAACGAAAACTATTATTTCGTTGTCAAATGGAAACCAGATAAAAATGAATACATTTTCCAATGATAAAATGATTGCAGAAAATTCAAAAGTGTATCTTTATTGGGAACCGGAAGATGCAGTAGTTATCAAATCTCGAAGTGATGAAGTATTTAATGTGATTGAAAACATGAGTTTTTCACAGGGAGACTAAAGAGGTGATGATACTATGAAAAAAAGAGAACATAAAAGCTTGAGTGCTGTTTTGGCAAAATATTGTATGATAGGACCAATCACATTATGGATGTATTTATTAGTAGCTATTCCTTTCCTTTATATTATTGCAATTAGTTTTATGCATAAAGGAACGTATGGAGGAGTTGTTGCAGGTTTTACATTGCAAAATTATAAAGATATTTTAAATCCATTGTATTTACAGACCTTTGCAAAATCAATTGGTATGTCTATCATTGTCACCTTGATCTGTCTTATTATTGCATATCCTTTTACTTATTTTGTATCTCAGAAAACAGAGATTCAGAAAACAATTTTTATGAGTATGATTATGATTCCATTTTGTGTCAGCATGATCATACGATTATTTTCATGGGTAAATATTCTTAGAACAGACGGTGTAATAAATAATTTTTTTAGTACATTTGGTATTGGACCATTTAAATTGGTATATAACCAGACAGGAGCATTAATAGGACTCATTTATATGTTATTACCTTTCATGATTCTCCCATTATACAGTTCTATTGAAAAATTGGATGCTTCTCTATTAGAAGCAGCGCAAGATCTTGGTGCTAAGCCGGTTATTTCTTTTTTAAAAGTAACACTTCCTCTTACAAAACCAGGAATTTTTGCAGGATGTGTTATGGTGTTTATTCCATCTATGGGACTGTACTTTATTACAGATTTAATGGGCGGAAGTAAAACACTTGTTATTGGAAATCTTATAAAAAATCAGTTTATTACAGCAAGAAACTGGCCTTTAGGAGCAGCAATGTCGGTTATATTAATGCTCATTACGTTGCTTATGCTACAAATGTATCGGAAGGCGGGCGGAAGTATGGATGACCTTAGCGGAATGTAAAGGGAGGCAGGAAGATGAAGAGAGATAAAAAGAAAAAGAGAATGAATACCTTCCAAAATATATGTATTGCTTTAGTGTTTATATTTTTATATATACCGATTTTCGTAGTAATACTATTTTCGTTTAATACATCAAAAATGAACATTGTATTTGAAGGTTTTACATTTCAGTGGTATGGTAGTTTTTTTCAGAACAGAACGTTAATGGAGTCATTTTATAATTCATTGATTATTGCGGCAGCATCTACTGTTATTTCAACCATTATTGGGACTATAGGTGCAGTTGGACTTGGGAAGTATGAATTTAAAGGGAAAAAACTTGTAGATATGCTTTTATATGTACCAATTGTTATACCGGAAATTGTACTTGGTGTTGCAATGCTTTCTATTTATACATTATTACAGGTGCCACTTGGATTGACTACAATGACGATTGCACATATTACATTCTGCATTCCGTTTGTTGTGATATCTGTTAGGGCAAGATTGTCTGGGTTTGATGGTAATCTAGAAGAAGCGGCCATGGACCTTGGGGCAAATCGTTTCAAGACGTTTATGAAAATTACGCTCCCTTTAATTATGCCGGGAGTGATATCAGGAGCAACTCTTGCATTATCTCTTTCATTAGATGATGTAATTATTAGTTTTTTTTGCAGTGGTCCCGGAAGTACAACGCTTCCATTAAAGATTCTCGAGATGGTTAAACATGGCGTATCGCCGGAGGTAAATGCGCTTTCAACGATTATTACTTTTATTATTATTTTTATCATTAGTATGAATACACAGTCTCAGATTAAAAAAATGAAAAAAGCAGCCTAGTTCATTGAAATACTGCTATTGGAGGTAAAGCAAAATGAAAGAAATATCCATTATTATTAAACCAGAAAAAATAGAGCAGATTAAAGAGATTGCGGATAAACATCATTGTGGAGGTATGACTATTTCTACTGTAATGGGATGTGGAACACAATTAGGATATGCAGACGGAGGCAGTGTTGTCAAAGGAATGCATACAAGCATTAATCTTCTTCCGAAAATCCGGGTAGATGTTGTTGTAAAAAATGCAGCAGTAAATGAGATTATTTTGGATATCTGTGACAAAATACCTACGGGAAATGTGGGAGATGGTAAAATTTTTGTTCGTGATATTGAAGATGCTATTCGTATCAGAACAGGTGAGAGAGGGGAAGGAGTGTTGTAGGTGAAAGCAGATTATTGTTTAAAAAGTTCAGCAGTATTTACAGGAATCGAGGAAAAAACAAAAGAGGCATGCATATTGATTAAAAAGAACCGCATTATAGATGTGGTTCCTTTTGAAATGAAGGATAAATTTATAGATGAAAATACTATTGTTTTAGATTATAAAAATAAGTTGATCATGCCTGGATTTGTAGATGCGCATACTCATTTTTTCTCAGGAGCATTATCAGCAAGTGAGCATGTATGCGAGGATATTGTAAATTCAGTTTCTGAAGAAGAATGCGTAAAAATGCTCCTTCAATATGCAAAGGCTCATCCAAAAGAAAAACGAATTCGAGGAAGAGGATGGTTTATTACAAACTGGGGCGATGCTCCACTTCCAACAAAGAAAAGTCTTGATAAAGCCTTTCCAGATATTCCAGTATATCTGCAGGCAGCGGATTGCCATAGTTACTGGTGTAATTCTAAAGCATTAGAGGAGTGCAGGATTACAAAAGATATGGAGGTGAGTAGTGGGTATATAGGAAAACTTGAAAATGGAGAGCTCAGTGGGATGCTGGTAGAATTAGAGGCGCTACAACCAGCTGATAAAATGTACCGATCTTTTACAAAAGAAGAACAAAAAGATATCTATATAAATTTTATTAAGAAGACGGCGGCGAATGGTATTACAAGTTTAAGCGAGATGATGCCAGCAGATTATAATGAAGAAAATTATGTACGTTATACTATTATAAAAGAGCTTGAAAAAGAAAAAAATTTTAATATAAGACTCCATATTTTTCCTAAACTTTATGATTGTGAAAATTATGATATGGCATTAAAATTACAAAAAGAATTTGATTCCGATTATATGAGGATTTCCGGAGTAAAAGGATTTATTGATGGGGTAACAGAAACATATACAGGATTACTTCTTGAACCTTATACAGATAATCCAGATACGAGAGGGATTGGAGTACCTGTAAAATCACAGAGAGAACTAAACCGTTCTGTGATTAAGGCAAATGCAGCCGGTTTGCCGGTAAGAATTCACTGTATCGCAGATGGTTCTGTAAGGATGGCATTAGATGCATTTGAAGAATCAGCAAAAGTTAATAAAAATAATTTAGCAAATACAATCGAGCATATTGAAAATATTGATCCTGTGGATATTCATCGTTTTAAAGAATTAAAAGTAATTCCATCGATGCAGCCGATACATTTAATTTTAGATGCACATGGAAAGATTAATCGAATAGGAAAGAAACGAATACAATATGAATGGCCGGTAAAAACACTTTTAGATGATTGTCATGAAATGGCATTTGGTACAGATTATCCCGTAGTTGAAATTAATCCGTTTGAAAATATATATGCAGCAGTAACAAGAAAAAATAAGGATGGAAGTCCAGCAAGTTACAATCCATGGGAAAAAGTCAGTATGGCAGAAGCTTTAAAAGCATATACTTATGGAGCAGCAAAAGCATATAGCAGAGAAAATGAATTGGGAAGTCTGGAAAAAGGAAAATTGGCAGATGTTATTGTAATAGACAGAAATTTGTTCGAAGTTTCAGAGAAAGAGATTTTAGAAGCTAAGGTAGATATGACGATGCTTGGTGGAAAAATCATATATGAACATTAAATTATTTTGAAGAATATACAGCCAATATTTCTAAATTGTAAAATAATATTTTGGTTGAAATCATGTCCAAAAAGAGATAAAGTATATTTGTAATGATAAAATATTTCATTTTAAATTTAAATTTAGAAAGGGATTATGAACATGGAAAAATCAAAAGTATATTTTACTGACTTTAGGGCAAAGTTAGGAGAGGGACTTCCAATGAAGTTAAAAAGACTTCTGAAAAAGGCTGGAATCTCCGAAATTGACATGGAAAATAAATTTGTAGCTATTAAAATGCATTTTGGAGAACTTGGTAACATAAGTTTTTTACGTCCTAATTATGCCAAAGCGGTTGCTGATGTAGTAAAAGAATTAGGTGGAAAGCCATTTTTAACAGATTGTAATACGTTATATCCGGGAAGCCGTAAGAACGCATTAGAGCATTTGCAGTGTGCCTGGGAGAATGGCTTTACAGCAATGACGGTTGGATGCCCTATTTTAATTGCAGACGGTTTAAAAGGAACAGATGATATTGAGGTACCTGTTGAGGGTGGCGAATACATAGAAAAAGCGAAGATTGGACGAGCAATCATGGATGCAGACATTTTTATTAGTTTAAGTCACTTTAAAGGACATGAAACAACCGGATTTGGTGGAGCGATTAAAAATATCGGTATGGGCTGTGGCTCTCGTGCAGGAAAAAAGGAACAGCATACGAATGGTCAGCCAACGATTCATGAAGAATTATGTCGTGGATGTCGTCGCTGTATGAGAGAATGTGCGAATAATGGTCTTGTATTTGATGAAGAGACAAAGAAGATGCACATTGATGGAACGAATTGTGTAGGATGTGGAAGATGCATCGGCGCATGTAACTTTGATGCGATTGAATTTGAAAATTGGGCGGCAACAAAAGATTTAAATTGCAGAATGGCAGAATACACAAAAGCAGTAATTGATGGAAGACCGAATTTCCATATTTCACTTGTTGTTGATGTATCCCCAAACTGTGACTGCCATGCGGAAAATGATGCACCGATTCTTCCAAATATCGGAATGTTTGCATCTTTTGATCCATTAGCATTGGATCAGGCATGTGTAGATGCCTGCTTAAAGATGCAGCCGCTTCCAAACAGTCAGCTGTTTGAAAATATGCACAAGGAAGGGTTCTGTGATCATCATGATCATTTTGAAAATACTACACCTGAGTCTGAATACAAAACCTGTCTGGAACATGCAGAAAAGATTCATCTCGGAAGCAGAAATTATGAGCTAATTGTAATGAAGTAGCATTTTTGTCTTGCATTTTTGTTAAGATAAGCGTATTATAAATACAATTGAACAAAAGGGGAGCTTGTATTACAGGCTGAGAGGAAGGTATGACCTTCGACCCATTAACCTGATTTGGATAATGCCAACGTAGGGAAGCATATATATTTTTGTATATTTTTACGGGAAGTTACCGAATCGGTTACTTCTCGTTTTTTTATGTTACAGGAGGTGAAGGCATGGTAAAAATTAACGGACAGGACTGTGATAAGGCAGGGATTTCAGTTGCAGAGTATCTTGCAGCGGAGAATTATAATGTAAATCATATTGTTGTGGAGTACAATCTTACGATCATTCCAAAAGAACAGTATGGTCAGACCATTCTTAAAGATGGAGACGAAGTCGAAATCGTCAGTTTTATGGGTGGTGGATGTTAATAATTTTTATGAATTATTAAAAAAGAGATGAAATTATACAGAATCAATTTATTAATGCAGGTTGGTTTAGAAGAGTCACAAACCAGTTTAGAAAGAAGGGCGTTTTATTATGCAGAAAGAAGATAAGTTAATCATTGGCGGTCATGAATTTGAATCTCGTTTTATTCTCGGTTCTGGGAAGTATTCTATGAAACTGATCGAAGCAGCGGTAAGAGATGCCGGAGCACAGATTATTACGTTAGCAGTTCGAAGAGCGAATACAAAAGAACATGAAAATATTTTAGATTATATTCCAAAGGATGTTACACTGTTACCAAATACTTCCGGAGCAAGAAATGCACAGGAAGCAGTGCGGATCGCACGATTAGCAAGAGAACTTGGCTGTGGAAATTTTGTAAAAGTAGAGATTATGCGTGATAGTAAGTATCTGCTTCCGGATAATCAGGAAACAATTAAAGCTACAGAACTTCTTGCAAAAGAAGGATTTGTTGTTATGCCATATATGTATCCGGATTTAAATGCTGCCAGAGATCTTGTGAATGCAGGAGCAGCCTGCGTTATGCCATTAGCATCTCCAATTGGTTCTAATAAAGGTTTAGCTACGAAAGAGTTTATCCAGATTTTAATTGATGAGATTGATCTTCCGATTATCGTAGATGCAGGAATCGGTAAGCCTTCACAGGCATGTGAGGCAATGGAGATGGGTGCAGCAGCAATTATGGCAAATACTGCGTTGGCAACTGCCGGTGATCTTCCGATGATGGCTGCAGCTTTTCGTCAGGCAATCGAAGCAGGAAGAAAGGCATATTTATCCGGTTTGGGACGTGTACTTACAAGAGGAGCAGCTGCATCAGACCCACTGACAGGATTTTTACATTAAAAGCGTTGCTGGAAAAGAGGTATTATAATGGAAAACCAGTTTTTAATCGATTCAGAATACTTATCGAAAGAAGCTCTAGAGAAGAAACATCGCCTGGAAACAGACCCTTCCTCAAGAAAGAATCATATGGAATATATGGAAGGAATGGAACAGATCAAATCAGATGTCATGGATAAAGTGATGAGTCAGATGCATTCTTATGATTACGAAAAGTATACAGCAAAAGATGTAAAAGCAGCGTTAGAACATGAAACCTGTTCTATTGAAGATTTTAAAGCATTATTATCTCCGGCTGCCGCACCATTTTTAGAGCAGATGGCACAGAAAGCAAAGATAGAAACAAGCAAACATTTTGGAAATACGGTATATCTTTTTACTCCGCTTTATATAGCAAACTATTGCGAGAATTATTGCGTTTATTGTGGTTTTAACTGTTATAATCATATTAACCGCATGCAGCTTAATATGGAGCAGATTGCTCATGAGATGAAAGTAATCGCTGATTCCGGTATGGAAGAGATTTTGATACTTACAGGAGAGAGCAGGGCAAAAAGTGATGTCAAATATATTGGAGAAGCATGTAAGCTTGCCAGCAAGTATTTTCGTATGGTCGGTCTCGAAATTTATCCGGTAAATACAGATGAATATCGTTATCTGCATGAATGTGGCGCAGATTATGTTACAGTTTTTCAGGAAACCTATGATTCCGATAAATACGAGACGTTACATTTGATGGGACATAAGAGGGTATGGCCATATCGTTTTGAAGCACAGGAAAGAGCTCTTATGGGAGGAATGCGAGGTGCTGGATTTTCAGCTCTTCTTGGCTTATCCGATTTTCGAAAAGATGCTCTGGCAAGTGCATTGCATGTTTATTATCTACAAAGAAAGTACCCACAGGCAGAACTCTCCCTTTCTTGTCCAAGACTTCGTCCAATCATCAATAATGACAAGATCAATCCTTTAGATGTAGGAGAAAAACAACTTTGTCAGGTTTTATGCGCTTATCGTATTTTCCTTCCATTTGTCGGAATTACGGTTTCTTCCAGAGAAAGTGAAACATTTCGAAATGGTATTGTAAAGATTGCGGCAACAAAAGTATCCGCCGGAGTTTCTACAGGAATCGGTGACCACGAAAGTAAATATACCGGAAAGGAGGAGGACGGCGAGCAGGGCGATGAACAGTTTGAGATCAATGATGAACGAAGTTTTAAGAAAATGTACGAAGATATTTCAGAAGAAGGTCTGCAGCCGGTCTTAAACGATTACCTTTATGTCTGATCTTATATGTATCACAAACAGGAAACTTTGTAGCAATAACTTTTTAGACCAGATAGAAATGATTGCCAGTGCGCATCCAAAAGCTATTGTATTAAGAGAGAAAGATCTTTCTGAGAAAGAATATGAGCAATTAGCCAGACAGGTAATGCAAATTTGTCAGAAGCATGGAACACAGTGTGTCCTCCATAGTTTTTCTAATGTAGCAAGTGCACTTGGGGCAGTGGCAGTGCATATGCCATTACCATTACTTCAAAAAATGACACCGCAAGAAAAATCACATTTTCAAATAATTGGAGCTTCTTGTCATTCTTTAGAAGAAGCAAAGGAAGCACAGGATTTAGGGTGTACCTATATTACTGCCGGACACATTTTCCTCACTGACTGTAAAAAAGGATTACCGGGAAGAGGACTTTCTTTTTTAGAAGAAATCTGCAAAGCGGTTAGAATTCCGGTATATGCAATTGGAGGAATCTCTTCACAGAACATTGAGTCCGTCAGGAAGACAGGGGCAGCGGGAGCATGTATAATGAGTGGTTTCATGCGATGTAAGACTGTGGAAGAAATCATGTAAATGCTATTACTTTTAAAACTTTATATACTCCTAAGGATTAAGAATTGCATTTTTCGACAGAAAATGTTAAGATAAATGCGGTAAAATATTAATTTTTCTATTATTTATGCAGGTATACAGCAGATAAATTGCATAATCAGAGCATAATTTTTATAATTTATAATAAAGAAGGCAATTTCACTAATCTACACTTATATGTATATGTTTATAAGTAAAGGTATAAAACAATCTGTAAATAATATAGTAAACAGCAAGATAATAGAAAATCATTAGGAGGTAATATGAGTAGAATGACGAACAATATGTCAGAAGAACTATTCAAAGTGGATGGAAAGACATCAGTTGGTGAAACCCTTCCGCTTGCCCTGCAACATGTGGTGGCCATGATTGTAGGATGTGTTACACCGGCAATTATTGTAGCTGGTGTAGGTGGATTATCCGAACAGGATTCGGTTATCTTAATTCAGGCAGCCCTGACAATGTCAGCAATCACAACACTTATTCAGGTAGTCCCACTACTTAGAACAGGTAAAGTTTCGATTGGTTCCGGGCTTCCGGTTATTATGGGTATCAGTTTTGCCTATGTGCCAACAATGCAGGCAATTGCAGGAACCTTTGATATTGCAACCATTTTAGGAGCGCAGATTGTCGGAGGTATCGTAGCGGTTATCGTTGGTATTTTTATCAAACAAATTCGTAAGTTTTTTCCACCATTAATTACTGGTACAGTTGTATTTGCTATTGGACTTTCGTTATATCCGACAGCAATTAATTACATGGCTGGTGGAGCAAGTAATGAAAGCTATGGTTCCTGGCAGAACTGGCTTGTAGCCATTATTACACTCTGTATCGTAACGGTACTCAATCATTATGGAAAAGGAATCTGGAAACTGGCATCCATATTAATTGGAATTATTGCAGGATATATCATTTCATTATTCTTTGGAATGGTTGATTTTTCTGCCGTAGTAAATGCATCCTGGTTTGCGTTACCAAAACCAATGCATTTTGGTATTACGTTTGAACCTTCTTCTTGTGTAGCAATTGGAGTATTATTTGCAATCAACTCTATTCAGGCAATCGGAGACTTTTCTGCGACAACGACAGGAGGGCTTGACCGTATGCCTACAGATGAAGAATTAAGCGGTGGTATCGTAGGCTATGGTTTAAGCAATATTTTCTGTGCGGTATTTGGTGGTCTTCCAACAGCTACATACAGTCAGAATGTAGGTATCGTAGGTTCCACAAAAGTTGTTGCAAAAAGAGTATTTGAAACTTCTGCAATTATTATCCTTATCGCAGGATTAATTCCGAAGTTTTCTTCAGTACTGACAACAATCCCATACTGCGTACTCGGTGGAGCAACCGTTTCTGTATTTGCATCAATTGCAATGACAGGAATTAAGTTAATTACTACAGCTCCGATGGACTTTAGAAATACAACGGTAGTTGGTTTATCAATTGCCCTTGGAATGGGTGTGACACAGGCTAATGCGGCACTGGCAACCTTCCCGGAATGGGTAACAACAATCTTTGGAAAGTCCCCGGTAGTATTAGCAACAATCACCGCAGTATTTTTAAATCTGGTATTACCAAAATCAGAACAATCCTGATTTGTAGATTTCGTATAGACGAAAAAAGAAAAAATGATATATCCCATCTGCTCTGTAGTCGCTGTATTTAAGATGCTCGTCCGCATCTTAAATACGCTCCGAAGCCGCATCTGGGATATATCATTTTTTCTTTTTTCTGGCTATCTAAATCTACAGTTGGCGAGAATGGGGATTTTTCAGAAGGTTATGGATTCTCTGGGAATTAAAGTCTAAAGGATTGACGTATTCTTCTGGAGTTTTCCATTCGAATAGAAATTGTAGACTTTTGGAGAATCCCCTCGTTTTTTGAGGAAAAATGGAGCGTTTGGCGCAACGGAACAAAATCAAACTTATAAAAATTTTCTTTTCTTTAGATACCTTAATGCAATTCAGCAACATAGAACAATTTAAATGTCAGTCCTTTAGAAATTAATTTCCCGGAATGTCATAAGCTTCTGGTGTAGTCCATGTTATTAAACTGTAGATTTAGAATAGTCAGAAAAAAGAAACAAATAATACATCCCAGATGCGGCTTGGGAGCGTATTTAAGATGCGGGTGAGCATCTTAAATACAGCGACTACAGAGCAGATGGGATGTATTATTTGTTTCTTTTTTCGTCTATTACCAAATCTACAAATCAGGATTTAATTATTTATTTCTCCTAAGTATCTGTAAATTGTTGCCTGTGAACAGGAGAATCTTTTTGCGACAAAAGGTATGGAGCCTTTTAATTGAAATAAACCTTGTTCATGAAGCTTTATCATAATCTCTTTTCGCTCATTCTGGTTTAAACGATCTACCGGAGTGTTAAGATTGGTAGTTGCATCATTGAAAATCTGTTCTCGTAGAGCTGCAACGTCTATTGCAAAGTTTTCCGTAATACTGCTGGATAAATCTTTTATATTATCCGTACTATTTGAAAGTCCCGAAGATATATTTTTAACAAAATTCCCAGGATGAATCAGTGAGAATAACTTCTCATGCAGTTCCATATATCGGCTGTCATCGAAGTTAATACATAAAAGACCAATCGGATTCCCGTTAGAGTCTTTGATGAACATACTGGAAGAACGGAGAATATGTCCATTTTCCGCAACACCTTTATAATTGGCAACAAAATCATTCTCCTCATATACTTTGGAGGAAAGCATCTGAAATACAGCACTTGTAAGGGGACTGCCAATAGTCCTTCCGCTGATATGACCATTTTCGATTGCAATTACAGAATGATTCTTATTGGATAGGTCCTGAAGAACAACTTCATAATCCGGGCCTAATACGCTGCCTAAAAACTTTACAGTGGTTTTATAGGAATAAAGTAAATCTAACATAACGGTTCCTTTCACCCTAACATCTTTATAGTGGAGTTGATAATTATTTACCAATCAGAAAAATTATTATTGTGATAAAAATTTCTATAAATAAAATACCATAAAATGTGATAAAAATACAGTTTTTTTGAGAAAACAATGGATTGACTTTCCTAATTTTCCTCGATATAGTTATGTAAGAATGGAAAAATGGAGGAAGAATGATGGCAAAAAAGAAAATTTACGCCGTAAGAAAAGGAAATAAAACAGGATTATTTTATTCATGGGATGAATGTAAAAAAGCAGTGCATGGCTATTCTGGAGCAGAATATAAGGGATTTTTAACGAAGGAAGAAGCAGAAGATTTTTTAAATATTGGAGCTGTTAAGACAGCTACTGGTAAAAATTTTTCAACAGCAGCAACAAGGATAGATTCTAGTCCATTGACAACCTCAACATCTAACCGGCTTGTTGTTTATGTAGACGGAAGTTTCGACGTAAATCTTCAAAAATATTCTTTTGGCTGTGTTATTTTACTGGAAGATGGAAGAATCCTCGAGCGATACGGAAATGGTGAGGAGCCAGAACTTCTGGCTATTCGTAATGTGGCCGGAGAAATGTATGGAGCAATGTATGCAGTACAGTGGGCATTTGAAAATGGTTATTCTTCCATTGTTCTTCATTATGATTATGAGGGAATTGAAAAATGGGCAACGGGTGTATGGAGTGCGAAGAATCCACATACGAAGAAATATGCTGCATTTATGAGAAATATGCAGGAGAAGATGGAAGTTATATTCCAGAAAGTAAGAGCACACTCCGGAGATTATTATAATGAACAGGTTGATCAGCTTGCAAAGAAAGCTTTAATAAACGGAAATGGAATACCAGCTATCGATAAAATAAAATAATAGGATTCACATAAAAACGCAACTCATTTGTATTTTCTTCTTGACTTTTCTCTTGAAAATGTCTAGAATATGAAATTGCAATCGACTTGCGTTTTTTGAGATTATAAGGAAAAATAGAATTACAAAGTGATAATACTATAGAAAAGCTAGTTAAAGGACAGGAAGGGAAAGCAATTTATGAAACGGTTATTTAAAAAGAGAAGAACGTTATCTGCAAGTTCTTTGTTACTGATGAGTCTTTTTCTGTGTCTTTTTTTATCGGTAGGTTGTTCTGTGATAAAAAATAACGCAGCAGAGACTCCGAATATTTTTGTCAATGAAAAAAAAGATAGCAATGCAGAAGAAGATGTTATGGAGAAGGTTTCTAGTAATAAGATTTCAATTGTCTGTACTACTTTTCCACAATATGACTGGGTGAAAAACATTATCGGAAATCAAGAGAAGCGTTTTGATATAACATTATTACTGGATAATGGTGTGGATATGCATAGTTATCAGCCTACGATACGTGATATTGCAATTGCCGGTTCCGGAGATCTTTTTATTTATGTCGGAGGAGAATCCGATGCATGGGTTAGGGATGCTTTAAAAGAAGCGAAGAATAAAGATTTAAAAGCAATTAATCTTATGGATGTTTTGGGCAATTCTGTAAAGGAAGAGGAAGTTGTAGAAGGAATGCAGGAAGAAAAGGGCTTTTTAGGACATTCTCATAAAGAAGGGGAAGAAACAGATGATGTGGAAGAAGAACCAGAATATGATGAGCATATTTGGCTTTCTATCCGGAATGCAGAAATCCTTGTTAAAAATATTGCGCAGGAAATAGCAAATATTGATGTCCAAAATGCAGAAATTTATGAGAAAAACGCGGACTCCTATATTAAAAAGCTTGCTCACTTGGATAAACAATACGCAGCTACGATAAAAAACGGAAAGTATAAAGCAATTTTATTTGGAGACCGTTTCCCATTTCGCTATCTTGCGGATGATTATCAACTAAAGTATTATGCGGCGTTTGCTGGCTGTAGTGCAGAGACAATGGCAGGATTTGAAACGGTAACATTTCTTGCTCAAAAGGTAGATACGTTGCATTTGCCAGTCATATTAACAATAGAGAATTCGGATGGCCGGATTGCGGAATCAATCAAAGCGAATACAGCAAAGAAAGATCAGAGTATGCTGGTAATGAATTCTTTGCAATCCGTTACAAACGAACAGCTTTTAGATGGAATCACATATTTGAAAGTAATGCGTGAGAACTTATCTGTTTTATCAAAGGCATTAAATTAAATAAAGAAGTATTCTTTAATTGAAAAAGGCAGATTGAAATGTTGTAAATATTGTATCAAAATATTGCTATTAAAAAATAGAAAAGCAATATTCTTCGGGGAAAGAGGGGATAGAGATGGCTTATCTTACATGTAAAAACTTAACATTAGGATATGAGGGACATGCCATTGTATCAGATTTGAATTTTAAAGTTGGAAAAGGTGATTATCTTTGTATTGTAGGGGAAAATGGAACAGGGAAAAGTACATTGATTAAAACACTTCTTCATCTACAGGATGCGATCAGTGGAGAAGTGATGGCTGGTGACGGATTAAAAGCTTACGAAGTAGGGTATTTGCCACAACAAACAGTTGTTCAGAAAGATTTTCCGGCAACTGTAGAAGAAATCGTTCTTTCCGGTACGCTTGCAAAATGCGGATGGCGTCCTTTCTACAGTAAAGTGGAAAAACGTATGGCAGAGGAAAAAATGAAAAAAATGGATGTTTGGAATCTTCGGAAGTCCTGTTACCGAAATCTTTCCGGAGGGCAGCAGCAGAGAACTCTTTTGGCAAGAGCATTATGTGCCACGAGTAAGGTGATTTTATTAGATGAGCCGGTTACCGGTCTTGATCCAAAGGTAACAGCGGAATTTTACCAGGTAACAAAAGATTTAAATGAGGAGGGAATCGCAGTTATTATGGTTTCCCACGATGTGCAGGCACTTACTTATGCAACACACATTCTTCATATGGATCAAAGAGATTCTTTTTACGGAACAAAAGAAGAATATATGAACAGTGATAAGTGGAAGTTATTTAAAAACACAGAAGAAGACAGAATAGGGGGAGAGAAAAAATGACACACATCTTGCAGGAGCTTTCTTTTTATCTATCCTACCCGTTTGTGCGATATGCATTGATTGTCGGAGTTTTAATTGCATTGTGTTCTTCTCTTTTAGGAGTAACACTTGTGTTGAAGCGTTTTTCTTTTATTGGAGATGGACTTTCCCATGTCGCTTTTGGAGCTATGGCAATTGCTACTATTTTTAAACTGGTAAATAATACTATTTTTATTATGCCGGTAACGATCATTGCGGCGATTTTACTTCTTAGGACCGGGCAAAATACGAAGATAAAAGGTGATGCTGCCATAGCGATGCTTTCCGTAAGTGCACTGGCAGTAGGATATCTTGTTATGAATATTTTTTCTACATCGGCAAATGTATCGGGAGATGTCTGTTCAACGCTATTTGGTTCTACAACGATTCTTACATTAACGGAAGGGGAAGTGATTAGCTGTATTATTATGTCTGTATTGGTCGTTGCATTTTTCATTTTGTTCTATAATCGGATTTTTGCAGTTACGTTTGATGAGAACTTTACAAAAGCGATTGGAAAAAATGCAGAAGGATATAATCTGATGATTGCAGTAATTACCGCAGTAATCATTGTACTTGCAATGAGTCTGGTCGGTTCCCTTTTAATATCAGCACTTATTATATTTCCGGCACTTTCTGCGATGCGTGTAGCCCGGTCTTTCAAAGGTGTGGTTGTTTATGCAGCGATTCTTTCTGTTATTGGTGCATTTTTTGGAATTGTGCTTTCTATTTTATGCTCTACACCTGTAGGAGCAACTATAGTAATTCTTGATTTGATTCTCTTTTTTATAAATTGTATAATTGGAAAAATAATGGGAAGATGATAAAAATATCATTATTATAAATTCAGTATTATTGTTAAAATGGGGAGAAAAATAATATTTAACAGAAATTTTACCAAATATTTCTGAAAAGAGATGGACAGATAACTACAAAAAATGTATAATGAGTATAATTAATAATGAGTAAAATACGAATTATGGGCAGATCAGTCGAAAGTCTGAGACGCAAAGCTAGAGGGCCTGTAACATGGTAGTAAGCTGCTACGTTTAAGATGCATTGTCTGAAAAGACAGTGCATCTTTGTTTTTGCAGGGGTATTTTCAGAAATAAAGGGAGACGATGTATGAAAAAGAAAAAATGGAACAGCGTGTTCGCTGTAGTGTTGTTAGCGGTGATGGCAGCATCGCTTTTATCAGGCTGTGGGAAAAAGAGCACAGAACAGGAAAATAAAGAAACAATCCGGGTGTATTTATGGAGTACGAGTCTGTATGAGAAATACGCACCGTATATCCAGTCTCAGCTTCCAGATATAAATATTGAATTTGTAGTGGGAAACAATGATCTTGATTTTTATCAGTTTCTTCAGGAGAATGATGGTATGCCAGATATTATTACCTGCTGCCGTTTTTCCCTGCATGATGCGCTGCCATTACAAAACAGTCTGATGGACCTGTCTACTACGAATGAGGCAGGAGCTGTCTATAATTCTTATCTTAACAGCTTTATGAATGAGGATGGCAGCGTGAACTGGCTTCCGGTTTGTGCGGATGCGCATGGCTTTGTTGTTAATAAAGCACTTTTTGAGAAATATAATATTCCTCTTCCTACAGATTATAAAAGCTTTGTTTCTGCATGTCAGGCATTTGAGAAGGTAGGAATTCGAGGATTTGCTGCTGACTATTTTTATGATTATACTTGTATGGAAACGCTGCAGGGACTGTCTGCCTCAGAACTTTCCTCTACAAATGGACGCAAGTGGAGAACAGCATATAGTGATCCGGCAAGTACAGAAAAAGTTGGACTTGATAATGTTGTCTGGCCGGATGCTTTTGATCGGATGGAACAATTTATTAAAGATACAAAACTTGGACCGGATGATCTTAAGCTTGATTATGATACGGTAGATAATTTATACCAGAATGGGAAACTTGCTATGTACTTTGGAAGTTCTGCCGGAGTTAAGAAGTATAAAGATCAGGGAATAGATACCGTATTTCTGCCGTTTTTTGAACAGAATGGAGAAAAGTGGATAATGACTACTCCTTATTTTCAGGTTGCTTTAAACAGTGAATTGGAAAAAGACGAGACACGCAAAGATAATGCGATGAAGGTTCTTAAGGTGATGCTTTCTGCAAAGGCACAGAATATAATTGCTGACGGACAGGATACGCTTAGTTACAGCCAGGATGTGCCTCTTCGTCTTACAGATTATCTAAAGGATGTAAAATCAGTAATCGAAGAGAATCATATGTATATTCGTATTGCTTCTAATGATTTTTTCAGTGTTTCCCAAGATGTGGTTTCAAAGATGATTACAGGTGAATATAACTCTCAGCAGGCATACAAAGCTTTTGATTCCATGCTTCGGCAATCGGAAGATACTTCTAACGAAAAAGTAGTTTTGAACTCCACGAAATCATATTCTAATTATTTTCATAGTGACGGAGGAAATGAATCGTATTCCGTAATGGCTAATACACTGCGCGGATGTTATAAAAGTGATGTCTTACTTGCAACCGGTAATAGTTTTACCGGCAGTGTGCTTCAGGCAGATTATACAGAAAAGATGGCAGGAAATATGATTATGCCGAATGGTCTGTGTGCTTATAAAAAGAAAATGAATGGTGCAGAATTATTAAAAACAGTTCAATCTTTTGTGGAAGGTACAGAGGGAGGTTTCCAGCCTTTTAATAAAGGTTCCTTACCTGTTGTCAGTGGAGTTTCTATTGAAGTAAAGGAAAAGAATGGAAAGTATACGCTGCTTAGGATTAAGAAAGACGGAAAGCAGATTAAAGAAGATGATACATTTACTGTGACTTGCCTTGCGACAGAGAATAATATGGCTCCTTTTCTTACAGATGAGAACCATGGGTTTACAGAAGAGAAACAACGGGTAAAAGATACGTGGGTGAATTATGTGTTACAAGGTAATGCTGTACTTGCAGAGCCTGAACAATATATTACTTTGAGGGAATAAAGATGACTGATACGAAGTATAGTATGAAAATGAAGAAACCGTTCAAAAGCAAACGAGCAGGAGCCTTATTTGCTGCTATTGTTTTACTTATTGGAATTGTTACGGTCAGCATCCAGTATTTTAATTTTGTATCGCAGACGGTTTATCATGAAAGTGTTTCTCATTTGACTGAGATTTTTCATCAATCAAACAGTGCATTAAATGAGTTAGTCAATAAAAATCTGACGTATCTCCATATGTGGAGTGAATATTTACAGAATACTTCAAGTGAAAGTGAAATTCGTGATTACATAGATAGAGCGCAGAAAGAGACGGAGTTTTCCAACTTTTATTTTCTGTCAGCCGAGGGAAATTATCAAACGGTGACAGGGGAAACAGGGTATCTTGGATTACAGGGAAATCTTGAAGATCAGATCACACAGAAGAAAGATATTATCATGAACGCAACCTTGCCTGGAAAGCCACAGTTACTTGTGTTTGCCTGCCCTGAAGTTTCTGGAACTTATCAGGGATTTGAATATGATGCTATTGCAGTTGCATATAACAATTCTGATATTGTAAAAGTACTGGATATCGCAGCCTTTGATGGGAGTACAAGCAGTTATGTCATTCAATCGGATGGACGTGTCATGATTAACCATGCTGTAAATACACAAAAAGATGTATATAACTTTTTGGCATTTCTGAGAGAACATTCTGATCTTTCCGAAGAGAATATCCTCGCTCTTGCGAAGAAATTTCAACAGGAAAACAGTGGTGCAATGCTTGTAAATCTGGATGGGAAGAAATACTATCTGATTTATGAAGCCGCAGAAATTATGAACTGGACATTACTGGGTATTGTTCCAGCAGATGTAGTCAATGCGAGTATGAATAATCTACAGTTTAGGAGCATGCTTATTATTGGCGGTATTGTATTCAGTGTTGCGGTCATTATTATTATAATCATTCTAAAAGAAAACAGATTGCGGCTGAAGAGAAAAGATACAGAAATTTTGTACAGAGACGAATTGTTTCAGAAATTATCGATGAATGTAGACGATGTTTTCCTTATGCTTGATGCAAAGACATCGAAAGTAGATTATGTGAGTCCGAATGTCGAAAAATTGCTTGGTATCACAGTAGAAGAAGTTCAGAAGGATATTCGTATTTTGGAAAAATTGCATCCGAAAGATTCTGAGGGAGAGAAGTCAAATTATCTGGAAAATCTTTTAGCAGATGAACAGTGTGAACGGGATTTTGAATATATTCATCAGAAGAACAAGGAGCGGCGATGGTTTCATATTATTGCAATGGGCAGCAATGTAGAAGGTAAAAAGAAATATATTCTGGTTATGTCGGACCGTACTGCTGATAAAAAAATGAATCAGGCGCTTTCAGAGGCTGTACGTGCAGCAGAAACTGCTAACCGGGCAAAAAGTACATTTCTTTCCAATATGTCCCACGATATCCGCACACCAATGAATGCGATTATCGGTTTTACTACACTGGCAGTAAGTAACATCAAGAATCAGGAAAAAGTACAGGACTATTTAAGCAAGATTCTCTCATCTAGTAATCATTTACTTTCTCTTATCAATGATATTTTGGATATGAGCCGTATTGAGAGTGGAAAGATGCATTTAGAAGAAACAGAAGTCAATTTATCTGATCTGCTTCACGATCTGAAGACGATTATCGGTGGACAGATCCATGCAAAGCAGCTGGAACTTTACATGGATGCAATGGATATTCAGATGCCGGTTATGGATGGATACGAAGCTACCCGCCAAATTCGTGCAATCAATGATTCAGCATTAAGCAGAGTTCCGATTATTGCCATGACGGCAAATGCTTTTTCAGAGGACAAACAGACGGCAATTTCTGTAGGAATGAATGGTCATGTAGCAAAGCCAATTGATATAAATGTGCTTATGCCAATGATATTAAAATATATTAAGTAATGTTAAACCGATTAAAAATAGAGTTAATATAATAGCATCGTATAATTTTCATATAATTTTCCTTGACAAATTATAGTAGCTTGGGGTATATTGTATTCCACTTTGACAATACATTCATTTTATGAAATGAGAAAAGGTGGGAAATTTATGACATTTTATCAAGAGCTGCAGCTTAGCTCAACTGGTTCAAAAGAATTAATTAAAAAGACAACAGACCCAAAGGAAAAGAGAAGGCACATCTTAATTTATAATGTTAAGGTATATCTTGTCGTAGCCTTCTGTTTTGCCTTAGTAACGCTGTTTAGCACAGTATTTGGTTCCGGAAATAGTGTAGCTGGTGTAGTTGTCTTATTAGCATTACTTGTTCTTCGACAGGCAGATTTCGGAATTAAAACAACACATGGTCTTTTGTGCATTGCAGGGATATTTGGAATTCTTATTGTAGGACCAAGACTTACTAACACTTTAGCCCCGATACCGGCATTCTTTATGAATCTGGTCTTCATTATGTTATTAATGATTCTTGGCTGCCATAATATCATTATGTTCAACCATTCGACTTTTGTGTTAGGATATTTGTTATTACAAGGATATGATGTGACAGGCGAAGAATATATTTTACGAATTGCCAGCTTACTGATTGGAATGATCATTTGTATGGCTGTATTTTATAAAAACCAGAAAAACCGCCCATATCGCAGAACTTTTCTTGATTTATTCCGAGAATTTAATCTTCGTTCCGCAAGAAACTGGTGGTATGTACGCCTGACTGTAATTGTTTCTACGGCTTTGCTAATTATGTCATTATTAGGATTACCACGTGCAATGTGGGCAGGAATTGCCTGTATGTCCGTTTGCCTGCCATTTTCCAGTGATCTTGTGGCAAGAGCGAAACTAAGAGGACCATATAATATTTTAGGTTCTCTGATTTTTGTAATCCTTTATCTTGTACTGCCAAAGTCAATGTATCCATATATTGGAATTATCGGAGGAATCGGTGTCGGTTATTCCGCAGGATATGCATGGCAGACAGTATTTAATACCTTTGGAGCATTGTCTATTGCTTCTAACCTGTTTGGCATGACTGGAGCAGTAATTCTTCGTATTGGAGCGAATGTATTTGCTTCTGTTTATACTGTAGTAATGGACAAATTATTAAATAAATTTTTCGAAAATTCAATCGAGCTATCTCCGGAATATAACTCGTAAAAATACTTATCCCCTTAGTAGGATTGAAGAAGCATATGAACTCTTTGAAAATAAAAGAGATGGGGTCATCAAAGTTGCTGTGGAATGTTGATGAGAAGCTTTTTTAGAAAGAATGAAAACAGCAGATATGGAGGATGAAAAATGCAGACAATAACATCAGCTTACGCAAATAAAATGCTTAAGAGTTTGGAAGAAGATAAGGCTTTCTGGGTAAATAAAGAAGCAGCATCAAGTACGTATGTCGCTGCTATTAATGAAGATCCGGTTATACCAGAATATGATTATTCAGAAGTGGCATCCATGATTACAGCTATTGATGAAAAGATTGCGATCATCAAGCATGCATTAAATATAACAAATGCAACTGCAAAGGTTCAGGTAGGCAACTCAGAAATGAGCATTGATACCATTCTTATCAAGATGGCGCAGTTAAATAAAAGAAAAGGTGTACTGGATCAGATGCGTAAACAGCTTCCGAAATCAAGACAGGAACAACATTCCTATACATCCAGAAATACTGTTCCGGAGTACAGATATATTAACTACGATTTGGAATTAATAAAGCAGGAGTATGAGAATGTATCCAAGACCATTATGGAAATGCAGATGGCTTTGGATAAATACAATCAGACAGTACAGTTTGAAGTAGACATCTAAAATTACTTTCCGTACAGGGCATCTTTAAATTGATAATGGTTCAAGAAGTTTTTGTTTAGAGTTAAAGTGTATCTGTTATAAGTTATTCGTTATCGGTTTTATGTTCAAAGAAAAGATAAAAAGGGTGTAATTTTTTAACAGAGCCTTGTAGAAAACCTGCGGGAAACTGCGTGTGGAGGTTCGGTTCTAAGCACAGGCTGCGGGAAATCTTTGGATTTCCCGCAGCAATTTTTATTTATGCCTTCAGATGAAGAACTCTCCCTGTAGCAAATCAGAATTATTGTTTATACCAAAACTGTAGAATCTTATAAGTCCATCTTGTCGGTTTACTTACCGGATATTTTCCAAAGTAGATTTTAACAGTTTTTGATTTACCAGGTTTTAGGTTTACAGTAAGTGTTTTTGTCTTTTTTGGGCGGCAATCATCTAAAACATCATCAAAGAATAATGTAGAAGACAGCTTAACTTTGGTTATAGGGTATTGTGTTTTATTTGTCAGTTTAATTTTTACAGTAGATTCTCCATGTAAGTTTCCGTAATCAAGTCCTGCCTTTTTCGACTTTAATTGACTGAATTTCGGTTTTGGCTTCGCCTTTTTTACAGTAATTTTTATTTTCTGTTTTTTTCCGTTAATAGTAGCAGTGATTGTTGCTTTTCCAGCTTTTTTAGGAATTAGTTTTTCACCAGATACTTTTATAATTTTTTTATTGCTTGATTTTATTTTCTTTATCTCAGGTTTGTTTCCTCGAAATGTAATAAAATGACGGATAGAATATTTCTGTCCCTTTGTCATTGTACCCGTTTTATCACTAAAAGAAGCAATGGACTTTTTTACCGTAACATGGATAACTTTAGTAATCGTTTTGTACTTAATAGTTATCGCAGCCGTTCCAACTTTTTTTGCAGATAATTGAATACCAACATCCATATCAGGATCATAAGAACCAAAATCCATGTTGTCTACTCCAAAAATATCCACAACGGAAGGATCAGAGGAAGTAACTAGTACATTATAGGATGGGACTCTCTGCACATCTGGATCATTTATTTTCGCAATAATTACATTGTAATCACCGGGATACATATTTTTTAAATCAGCAATCCGGGTCGTATCAAGCCACATTTGTAAATTAGGATCCCAGGTTCCTTTTGCCTGTGCCGGAGCAGAGAAACTCAGACACAGAATTAAAAGTGGGATAAGTAAAAAGATTCGTTGGATTCCAAAGATGAAATATAAAAGATTCTTTAATTCCTGTTCACTTTTTTTGTTTAACATGTTCAATTCCCCCTTTTTATGAAATGAATTTCCAAAGCCTTCCCTTCATTTGCTTTTATAGGATCGTTATAACTGCCGATATTCTTATCAGTGCAAATATAATAGCCAGTACTCCGATTCCAAAAAACAACAAACTAAAGAAACGATTACCTCCACCTGTTATATCGTTTAAGGTTTCTGTTACATCCGCTGGATTTTTTGGATTATAATATCCAGGGTATTCTTTTCCGATAGGATACTGATCGATAGAACTTCCTATACGGGTATGATATTCATATCGTTGACCATTTACCCTATACTCGTAAACTGGAGTATAAGAGGTAACAGAAATTCTGCTTTCTGGTCCCTGTTCGTTTGAATTTGTTTCTTCCCATTCATTTTTTTCTACTCTGATTACACGCAATGTGGTATGTCCTGTGTAACGCTGCTGATATTCTTCATTTTTTTTAGCTGCGTTGTTCCACAGTTTTTTTCCAAACCAGACAAACAGGAATCCTAAAAGCAGCGGGAGTGCCGCTAAAATAAAAGAATAAATATGAAAATATGTCATAGTTCCCCTCCTCGTATATCTATGTACTCTTGGAGTCTTTCTTGCAAAATCAAGCACAAAAAGCTTCCGAGAGTACATATCTTATTTTGAAAATAGTTTCTATATGTTTATTATAAAAAAATATTTTTATAAAAACAGTGTCTTACAGTCACTATTTTGTTGGATATAGCTATTCACTTGCAAAACTATATGATCATTGGAATCATTTGTAAATAGTGCTGGAAGTAAAAAGAAAATCATGCTATAGTAGACAAGGCAGAAAATATAGTAGTTGCTGAAGAAAGTTACATACTTTCATAAAAACAGTAGATAGTTAATAATGGTTCAAAATAAATAATAAGGTGGCGTACATATGAAACAAGATACTTTAGAAGGAAAAGCGAAAACAAAAAATGGTGTTAAACGATTATGCTTTTCCATTGTCTGCATTCTTCTTGAAGTGATTTTCATTATTGTTATGGTGACACGCTTGAATGAATATGCAGAAGTTGTAAATTTATTCACCAGGATTTTCAGTGGTATTTTAGTTTTGGGATTATATGCATCCGATAAGACCTCTTCCATGAAAATGCCCTGGGTTATTTTAATTTTAATTTTTCCTGTTATGGGGGTTGGATTGTATTTACTAATCGGTTTAAACGGTGGCACCCATAAAATGAGGGAGCGATATGCTGAGATTGATAAAATATTATTACCTATGCTTCCGGATAATCAAGAGAGTTTAAACAGGATAAAAGAAAAGATTCCAAAGGCTGGAAATATAGCAGATTATATATACAGGAATTCGCAGTATCCTATTTATCAGAATACAGATATTGTCTATTATGATGAGGCTGTGAAAGGATTAGAAGCACAGCTTGAAGATCTGTCAAAAGCACAGAAATTTATTTTTATGGAATACCACGCAATAGAAGATGCCGAAGCGTGGCATAAAATACAAAGTGTCTTGGAGGAACGAGTAAAAGCAGGTGTTGAAGTTCGAGTTTTCTATGATGATATGGGCTCGATTGGTTTTATTACTACAGATTTTGTTAAAAAAATGGAACGGATAGGGATTCATTGCCGGGTTTTTAATCCATTTATGCCCGGATTAAATTTATTTTTAAATAATCGTGATCATAGAAAAATAACGGTTATTGATGGAAAAATTGGATTTACAGGTGGTTATAATCTTGCAAATGAATATTTTAATTATACACATCCGTATGGGCAGTGGAAAGATTATAATGGTCTCATAAATTAAGACACTTTTTCGGACAGTTTTTAATGAATCTGATATACTTAAACCAGTATGAAAGAAAGGATCCATTATCATGTCCAGACAAAGAAGAAATTTTAATGCCAAATTCAAATCAGACCTTGTAATTGAGCTGCTTAAGGGTGAGAAAGATCTCAATACCCTTGCAACTGAAAATAACATCCAACCAAATCTGCTCCGCAACTGGAAAAAAGAGTTCTTGAACAATGCTTCGGTTGTGTTCGACGACAAGCGTGAGGAAAACCTCAAAGAAAAGCTTGCCGAAGAGCGTAAGGAGAAAGCGGAGTATGCCAAAAAGGTTGGTCAGTTAACCATGCAGGTTGACTGGCTCAAAAAAAAATCTGAAGAAATTTGTGGACCTGACTACGAGAGTAAGTTTAGTCCAAAACCTTTTGACGACTAAGGAAATTCCGGCTTCTGTTGGCGCCAGGTTGCTTGACATCAACCGTACAAGCATTTATTACAAGGGTGCCCCTATTTCAGATGAGGAACTGGCCTGCAAAGAGATCATTGATCATCTCCATACAGATAATCCCACTTGGGGCGCAAGACAAATGTCTGCACAGTTAAAAACCCGTGGTTACCAGGTTGGACGCCGCAAGGCAAGACGCTACATGAATGAGATGGATATTTACCCGATTTATCCAAAGATGAATCTTTCCAAGCGAATGCAGCAGGCGAAAGTATGTCCATATCTTCTTCGTAATGCGGTCATAGACAAACCAAATCAGGCATGGTCTATTGACATTACATATATTCCGATCAAGCGCGGATTTCTGTATCTGACAGCCGTGATCGACTGGTATAGCCGTTGTATTGTCGGCTGGGAAGTGGATGACACACTTGATACCAGAATGGTTATCAGTGCCCTGAAAAAAGCTTTCAAAGTGGCAAAACCTCAGATCTTGAATTCAGATCAGGGTTGTCAGTTTACAAGTCAGCAATACATTGACTTTGTAAAGGAAAACGGTATCCGCCAGAGTATGGATGGAAAAAGCCGCTGGGCAGACAACATCATGATTGAGCGCTGGTTCCGCAGCTTCAAGTATGAGGAAGCCTATCTGACACAGTACAACAACATCAGGGAAGCAAGGGCTGCTATCAGACAGTATATCCACACCTACAACTTTGAGCGACGCCATTCTGCACTTGATTACCAAACACCGGCTGAATGCTACTATCCGGCAATGTTGATGCCATATGTAGCTTAGCATATATTGGATCTGGGGAGTGCTCCACTGTTCTCTCCATGTTCCTTGTAACTTGTCCACCATATCAGTTCATTATAAAAATCTTAGATTTTTGTCTTGACAACTGAGCCACTATAGATACCGGAATCCGTTTAGAGGGTGATGCTGTTTGTTCACTTACTGTAACATTTTTGGAAATGTGGAATGCGATCAGCGATAAAGATACGAATGATCTTGATTTTAAAAAATATATTTGTCATCCTGAATATAAAGCTTGTCAAACCGGATTTGTTCAGCCTTATGCAGACAGTCCGATGGATAATGAACAGGTAGGGGAAGAAGTTTATATCAGCATGATCAATAAAGCAGAAAAATACTGCTGGTTTATGACACCATATTTGATTATAACAGACGAAATGACACATGCCTTATGTCTGGCAGCTAAAAGAGGCGTTGATGTAAGAATTATTACACCAGGTATTCCAGATAAAAAGTTTATTTATAGTATTACGCGTTCTTTTTATCATGGATTGGTGAAACATGGTGTACGTATTTATGAATGGGTACCAGGCTTTTGTCATGCAAAAATGAGTGTGGCAGATGACTGTATGGCAACTTGTGGAACGATTAATCTGGATTATCGAAGCTTATATCATCATTTTGAAAATGGATGTTTTATGGCAGATTGTCAGACTGTGATAGAAATAAGGGACGACCTGACAAGAATAATAAAAGAGTGTCGTGATGTGACAGATCAGTATCGTACAGGACGCAGTGCATATTTACGATTGGGGCAATTATTTATGAGATTATTCGCAGGATTATTATAAAAATGCGGATGGAAGAGACGATTGTTAATTAAATAAGTGATATCAAAGAGACGTTTTTAAGTTACTCTTGCAATGTAATCCTGAGGGAGACATTATTGATTGTATGATAACTGAAAATGTCTCTTATTTTTATGATTTTCTATTGACATCCGAAAAGATGTTCGCTATAATACAAACATATATACGGAATATATGTTCGGAATATTTGTTTGGAACATATGTATTGCACGAATTATTTATAATATGTACTTTCGGAATCTCTTTGTGCTTGATTTTGCAAGAAAGACTCCGAGAGTACATCAATTAAGTATGGAGGGGTTTTTTATGCAAGAGATGAGTATCAGAACAACTGCACAGATTTATAATTTTTCAGAATTGCAGAAGAAGAAGCACGAGAGAGAACTTCGTGAAAAGCGTCCATTTTTTATTACAGGGATTATAATATTCATTAGTTTATTGACGATATGCTGTTTCTTGTATTTTAGCAACAGCATAGTCAGAGCGAAGGAGCCTTCTTCTGATATCCAGTATAAAGTAGTGGAAGTACAAGAAGGAGACAGCCTGTGGTCTATTGCTAGAGAGAATATGGAAGAGAAATCCAACGATTATGGTTTTACTGATATTTATCAATATATACATGAGATTAAGAAGTGTAATAATATGAAGTCAAATCAGATAAATACAGGATGCTATCTAATGGTGCCATATTATAATTAATTTTTTAATAGAGCCATTGAACAAGAAGCCCCCACTTCAAAATCTATGATTTAAGTGGGGGGAGCATGTCACATACAAAACAAAAAGCATAGTATCCTATTTTCAATACTCAGACGAGTATTATTCATATGATACTATGCTTTTTAATTTCATCTTTTTAAACTTTTTAAAAAGCAGCAGATCGTGGTTATTTTTCTCTTAGTTGTATTTTACCGGCTGCCATTCTTCGCCGTTGATCTTCCATAGCGGCATAATGTTTTCTTGTTGTATTTACATCTTTATGTCCAAGAACATCAGCAACCAGATAGATGTCACCAGTTTCCTGATAGAGCTGCGTACCGTAAGTACTGCGTAATTTATGTGGTGTTATCGTTTTTAATGGAGTGACAGGACGAGCATATTTTTTAACAAGGTTCTCTACAGCCCGAACACTGATACGTCTCTTTTGCATTGACAAAAAGAGCGCATCTTCTGAACCTTCTTTTGGAATTATGTTTTCCCGCTCATCCAGGTAATCAATAAGAGCTTTCCGAACTTCCTCTCCAAAGTATAAGATAACTTCTGCGCCACCTTTTCGATGAATCTTCATTCCGTTTGTTTCAAAGTCAAGATTAGATATATCAAGACCAACACATTCGGATACACGAATTCCTGTGCCAAGAAGGAGAGTAAGGATTGCTAGATCCCGTACTTTTGTTTTATTGTGATATTTCTTTTGAGACGTTGTTAAATTCTCTCCATCCTCTACAGCATCTAACAATTTGGCAATTTCATCGATTTCTAATCGTGTAATAGCATGTTCATGCTTCTTTGGAAGATTTAGAAGACTGGCTGTATTGTTTTTTATTGCCTGCTTTCTGTAAAAGAATTTATAAAATGTCCGCATGCTTGCTGTTTTTCTCATGCGTCCTCTTTCTTCATTCGTATGGACTTTATTATCGGCATCCTCATAAAGCTTTAAGTAATCTAAATATTCTTCGAGCTGGGTTAAAGTTACTTTATCAAGAACTGTTACAGGCCATGTTTTTAAACTTCCTTCCTCGATGGATGGATACTTTTCCTGCAGAAAATGAAAGAATATTTTTAGATCATATGCATAAGCGATACGGGTTCGGGAAGAAGTAGTAGGTTCAATTCCTCGAAAAAATTCTTTGCAAAAATCAGGAAGTTCCACACAAAGTTCTCGAAGCTTTATCTCATTTTTCATTGTAATCTGCTCATTATAGGTTGGTTGCTGCAAAGTTATTGCTCCTTTCTCTCATGAATCTTGTCAACATTTACAACATCATCAAGCACTGCACGAATCATACGTGCTTTTGCACCAGGATATTGATGATTAATTTCTCCTATAAGATTCTTTACATCCTCCCTTTTTGTTGAACCGTCAACAGGGCAGGGACTTTTTACTACCGGAAGTTGATATTCTTTTACAAATCCCTTCACATCTCCCTCATACAAGAAAAGAAGTGGCCGGATTACTGTAATACCGGAACGGTCGAGGTATGTAACTGGCGCAAATGTATGAATTCTTCCCTCAAATAGAAATGACATCATCATAGATTCCAAGAGATCATCCTTATGATGCGCATAGGCAACTTTATTACATCCTAGTTCTTTTACCGCATCATTTAATGCACCTTTACGCATTTTTGCACAAAGAGAACAGGGATTGCTTTCCTCACGAATGTGAAAGACAACCTCTGCAATCTGCGTTTTAATAACATGATATTCCACATCTCGTTCTTTGCAAAATTTCCGTATTCCATCTAAATTCAGGTTATCAAATCCTAAGTCAACAGTTACAGCCACAATATCAAATTTATGCGGATAAAACTTTCGTAAGCAGGAGAGTGCATAAAGGAGTGTTAAACTATCTTTGCCTCCTGAAATTCCTACTGCGATTTTATCATTTTCCTGAATCATTCCATATTCGTCAATTGCCTGGCGGGTTAAGCTTAATAATTTCTGTAATTTCATATAATAATTCCTAACATATTTTTAGTTATCTTTTATTTATCTTAGCACAAATGTTCTATTTCTTCAAGAAATCGGAAAGTATTACGATAGATTTTTATGAATGTGTCTCCAAACAGTAACATAAGATATACCAGATATGAAATCATGTGTTTATGGCGCGCATCTCGCAGCAAGAATATCAAGACATTCTTAGATTATGCAAATATCTGTAACCGGACAGGCTGGACGTTTAAAAATTGTTTTGATATAATATGAAAATATGTCAGCAGGAAGGAGGCTGTATGAAAAAATTCATCGAAAATATCATTATTATTATGGTGCTTACCGTTGCGATTTTATTTTCCTACGCTGTAATGGAAAAGAAAATAAGCGGAAAAAGTAGTTCAGAATTTATTAACTTTCTTTTTAATACACAGGAAAAAGCTTCCGATAATAAAAATACCGATAAAACTTCCATAGAAGATTCTATAGAACAAGAAAGAAAACAATCAGATACTATGGATTATAAGGCAGTCTGGCTTAGTTATCTGGAATTTAACAGTTATCGTAAATCAGTAAAAAATAATAACGAAAAAAACTTTCGTAAATTTTATAAATATATCTTACAGCGCATAAAACTTCTTGGATTTAACCGCATTATCGTCCAAGTACGTCCTTTTGGGGATGCACTTTATGAATCACAGTATTTTCCATGGGCAGCTTGTATTTCTGGAAAGCAGGGGAAAAATCCGGGATATGATCCTTTAAAAATCATGACGGAAATGAGCCACCAGGAGAATATTGCGATTGAAGCTTGGATCAATCCATATCGCATCTCTTCTGGCGATTCCATCCAAAGTCTTTCTAAAACAAATCCTGCTAAAATATGGTTTTCTTCTCAGAATACAAAAAGAAATGTACTTTCTTATAATGGCAGTCTTTATTATAATCCTTCTTCAGAAAGCGTAAGAAATCTTATTATAAAAGGAACAGAAGAAATAGTTCAAAATTATGATGTGGATGGTATTCATATGGATGATTATTTTTATCCGGCTTTTACCGAAGAAAATGTAACTACCGCATTTGATGCTCCAGAGTATAAACAACAGATAAAATCGGATATGTCATCAACAGATTCTCAATCTTCTTCCTCAAATAAATCCTCAAATGAAATCTCTTTAGCAGATTGGAGACGTGATAACGTAAATCGACTGGTATCTGGAATTTATAAAGCTATAAAAGAAAACAATTCACAAGTCACTTTTGGAATCAGCCCTGCCGGAAATTTAGATAATCTGCGGAATGATTTAGAATACTATGTTGATATTGATACATGGGTATCCCAAAATGGATATGTCGATTATTTGATGCCACAGATTTATTGGGGATTTACGAACGAGACAGCACCTTTTGATAAAGTAACTGATGAGTGGGTTGCCCTCATGAAAGACTCCTCACAAAAACTATATATTGGACTTCAGCTTTACCGGATGGGTAGTACGGAGCCGGGACAGTCAGATAAAAAAGAGCTTCAAAAAGCCTCTTTACTAAAAAAAGAACTTTCCTATCTAAAAAAGCAGAAAAAAATAGAAGGATACTGCCTGTTTAGCTATCAGTATCTTGATTGTCAGAATAAAAAATATCATTTTGATGCAGAGCAATTTTCCACAAAAAGAAAAAAACTTTTAAATCAGATTGTAAAATCCTTAAAAAGCAATTCATAGTATCTGTTTGATAAAAGAAAAATTTACATTTTACGACAAATTTCATTCCACTATTGGAAGATTTATGATATATTAAAAAAGAAAAAATATATAAAATACATTCGGTGGAGGAAAAACATGAAGAAAACAAAATTACGACTCTTGTTACTCTTGCTTTTTATTGGAGGGCTCATTATCCTTCCACAAAAAGCCAAAGCTGCTGAGATTATTCCGGTAAATATTTCCGTAAAATACGGACAGACGGAAGCTCGAACAATTTTTGATATGATTAATGAGATGCGAACAAACCCTGACGATGCGTGGTGTTGGGATGCATATGACAATGAAAAAATCCCTTGTCCGAACTTAGAAGAACTTAAGTATGACTACGATCTTGAACGAGTAGCTATGAAACGTGCTGCGGAAATTGCATTATCTTATGAGCATGAACGTCCAATGGGGGGTAAAGTTTGGGACGTTTATAATGAAGAAAACATTAAATGGCTTGCAGCCGGTGAAAATATCTCTGTTGGTCATACAACGGCTGCCGAAGCAAATCTTGGTTGGAGAGAAGATGATAAGACTTATGCTGGACAGGGACATCGTAGAAATATGCTTTCTTCCGATTATAATTGTGTCGGAATTGGACACGTTTATTATAATGGAGTACATTACTGGGTAGAAGTATTTGCAAATAGACCGGAGATAAATACAACGGAAATTCCGGCAAACGACAGTACAGAAACGGTTTCAGTTTCTGTAGATAAAAAGAAAATCAAAAAGGTCGATGTAACATTTGACCAAGATTCCTATTCCTTACGAATAGGAGAGAACATAACACCAATAATTACAGAGACCCGAATAGATGTTGTTAATTTCTCGTCACAGGGAAGAGGCTTAGCACCTGTTCTGGATACCCCTGTTGTCTCAATAGACGATTCCTCAGTAGCATCCTATAACAATAATCAGCTTTCTGGTTTAAAGGAGGGTACAACAAATCTGAGAGCAACCCTTTATGGTATGACTGCATCAGGTTCGACAGTATCTGTCCATGATTGTAAGAATCATTGGGGCACTGGAAAAGTTACTAAAAAGCCAACTTGTACAGAACCTGGAGAAAAAACTTTTACCTGCAGTATTTGTAAAAGCACAAAAAAAGAAAGCGTTCCCTGCAACTGGACATAATTATGCGTCAGCCTGGACTACAGATATAGCTGCAACCTGTGAAAAAGCTGGTACAGAAAGCCGCCATTGTACAAATGAAAACTGTACAGCAACAACAGAGCAAAGAAGTATTGCTGCTTTAGGTCATAACTGGAAAGATAATGGAGACGAAACTGCTATATGTACTCGTAACGGATGTAAGGCAACACATACTCATGCATGGGATTCTGGAACAATAACTACAGAGCCAACCTGTACAGCAAAAGGAGAAAAAACATATCATTGTACCTATGAAGAAAATGGAATTTGTACAGCTACAAAAACAGAAGCTGTAAAAAAACTTGGGCATAGGTATATCCTAATAAAAAAGGAGGCCCCAACTTGTGAAAGTGATGGCATTCTTTACGGTAAATGTAGCCGCTGTTCAAAGACAATCACTAAGCAAGATGCCAAAAATCCAGCATTAGGACATGATTGGAAAGACAATGGGGATGGAACCGCAACATGTAGCCGAGAAGGTTGTGGAAAGAAGCATACACATGATTTAGATTCAGGAACAACAACAGTAGCACCAACTTGTACAGTCACTGGAGAAAAAGAATATTGTTGCACTTATACAAACTGTCCTTATAAAAAAACAGAATCTTTAAAGGCAACCGGTCATAAAAACAAAGAAACTAGAAATTATAAAAAGCCGACTTGCCAAGCAGAAGGATATACTGGAGATATCTATTGTAAAGATTGCGGAATACTACTTTCATCTGGAAAAGTAACTAAGAAATATGACCATGACTGGGATGGTGGTAAAGTTACAAAAGAAGCTACCTGTAAGGAAGAAGGAATCATGACCTACACATGCGAAAACTGTGATGAGACAGAAACAGTTAGCATTAAAAAGACTGCACATAATTACAAAATAATGGAACAGAAGGATGCTACATGCACAGAAAATGGATATTCGATTTCTGCTTGTCAGACCTGTAATGATAAGAAAAAAGAAGAAATTGTTGCAAAGGGTCATTCCAAAGGAATTAGAATATACGGGAGATACCTATTGCCGTATTTGTAAGACCCTTTTAGAAGAAGGAAAGATTCTTCCAAAGTTAGAACATCAGTGGAATGATGGCACAGTAACAAAAAGAGCTACTTATGAGACAGCAGGAGAACTTACATACCGCTGTAGGAAGTGTGCAGCGAAAAGGATAATTTCCATAGAAAAATTAGCTTATCCAAAGGCAGGTACATCATATACTATTTCTGGAAACGAGTATAAAGTATCAAAACCAGGAGCAGAGGTAATTCTTGTTAAAACAAGTAAAACTACCAAAAATGTAACCGTTCCTGCACAAATTTATGCGCAAGGAATAACCTACAAGGTAACATCCATTGGAGCGAAAGCCTTTAACAATAATAAAAAACTTACAAAAGTAACGATTGGAACAAATATTGTAAAAATCAATAGCAACGCATTCTTTAATTGTAAGAATCTAAAAACTGTCACCATAAAATCTGTGCACTTAACAGGAAAAACTGCAAATAAAAAAGCTTTTAAAAATGCTCACAAAAAGCTTGTTATTCGAGTGCCTAAGAAGGTAAAAAGGATTTATAAGAAGATTTTTAAAGGGCTAAAAGTAAAATAGTAAGAAGATTACTAATGAAAAAAGGTCAGAAAATGCTGGCCTTTTTTCATTGAAATAAAATATTTCTAAATTATAAAGTTGAAAACCTAGAACGTAAATAGTAGATATATAAAGCGGTTAAGATGCTCTTATCCTTACAACTATTCGTTAAAGTTGGATTTCGCGAATAGTTAGATTGCTCTTCTGATTACCTTAATATTGGTTAATAAGTTTTTAGACACTCAAACATCTTTTTAATCTTCCTTGCACCATTGTTTATATTCACTTAATCTTCTTATAAAACCATCGAATTCAGGAACAGTAAAATCTAATTCTTTGTATCGAATTGGATAAATAATTCCTTTATTAATTAACTGCGCTCTGATTGTAGAAATAGAGTTTACATTTTTGTGTAAATTTTTTGCTACATTTGATATTGTGCAAGGTAATTCACCGCATTTAACCATTGCAAATAAAAATCTTTTATCGCTTTGAGAACATCTTTCATATCTTGTTTTAAAAAATCCAACATCAAGTATCGAAAAAAAATCATTAATGCTTGAATCAACTAATTCTTTATCTATTAAATGATCATTCATTTTATTATATACGATCTGGCATAATTGCTGGATAAAAAAAGGATATCCTTTTGTTATTTCAATTATTTCATTAACAGCTGCTTTACTATATCTGACGTTAAATTTTTTAGCTGGTTCTTCAATCGCTTTCTGAGATTCATCAGGAGTCAATGAGCCGATTTCTTTGTACATGAATAATCTTTCTGAGTAGGATTTTTCCTCAGATAACATTTTATATATTTTAGGAAGTCCTGCACCAATTATCATAATAGGATAACCTAATTGGTTTGCTCTATGCAAGGCAGCAATTAGAGCCCCTAATTCTTTTTGCTTCATATATTGAATCTCGTCAATAAAAAAGCAAATTGGTGTTCCTGTTTTTGCTCCTAACTCTCCAATACTTACGAATACCTCTGTTAAACTCTGTGTTAAATTTCCAGATGTATACAGTTCTCTTTCCTGCATAGATACAGAAAAAGTATTATCGTTTGGATTGAAGGATATGATTAAGGATTTAATAGCATCTAATGGTTTTTGTATTAAATGTTTAAATTTCTCTATTGTACTTACCTTTCGGAGAAATGCCTGTGAACATTCTGCAATCTGTGAAATAAAATCATTTCTTTCTTCAATTTCGATATGTTTACAAAAGATTTTCTTTTCTGCTGCAATCGACTCTAATTTATTAATCAGAACAGTTTTTCCAACCCCTCGTAATCCACTGAAAATAACAGATTGAACCGGTATATTCATTATTAATGCATCAAATATTTGTTCTATATTAGTAATATCTTTTTCTCTTCCAGCTATATACCCTGGCATTAATCCAGCACCTGGGCGATAAGGATTAATTTTAAACATGATTAATTCCTCCTTATTACGGGAGTAGCATTAGCTACGGAGTAATTCGTGACATCAAATTAGGGGCAAAATTCCTTTTGACCCTAACATTATTATATCATGTCATAGTATGGCTTTCAACATTCTTACGCAAATATACGCTTATAAAATAATATAACGTCACTTTACGTTATATTACGCAAAAATAATCCTATATTTAAATTGTTTTCTAATTCAATACTTTTCCAATCTATTCTTGAAAATAAAAAAAGCATCCTATTCCTCAAGGAATTTAAGAATGCTTTTTTTATAGCTGTTTAGCCCGACAAATTATTACTTAATTTCAACAACTTCGTAATCTTTATCCTCAATTGTTTTCTTTAAGACATCATCTGCAATCTCTTTTTCTAAAGTAACTACAGCCGTTCCCTTCTTATGGCTTACTTCTGCTGAAGCTACCTCTGGAAGTGCTTCTAATGCTTTCTTTACTGCTGCTTCACAGTGTCCGCACATCATTCCTTTGATATTCATTGTCTTTGTCATTTCATTTACCTCTTTCTTTTCATTATTATTTATGTTAATTAAACTAACATCTATCGTGTTTTTCTTCTTTTTATCTTTTTTTGTGCTTCGAATATTTAACAGGTTTAAACGTAGTGCGTTTGTAACAACACAGAAACTGGATAAACTCATTGCTGCCGCTCCAAACATTGGATTTAATTTCCATCCTAATACGGGAATCAACAGACCGGCTGCCAGAGGAATTCCAATTGTGTTATAGAAAAATGCCCAGAATAAGTTTTCATGGATATTTCTTAATACGCCTCGGCTTAAGCGGATTGCAGCCGGAACATCCGCGAGTTTACTCTTCATCAATACAACATCGGCGGCATCCATCGCTACATCAGTACCTGCTCCGATTGCGATTCCTACATCGGCGCGAGTTAAAGCTGGAGCATCATTAATTCCATCACCAACCATAGCAACTTTACCTTTTTTACCTAATGCTTGAATAACACTTTCCTTTCCGTCTGGAAGAACGCCTGCGATTACATTGTCAACACCTGCCTGTTCTCCGATTGCCTTTGCAGTACGTTCATTATCTCCTGTCAGCATAACAACATGAATCCCCATCGCCTTTAACTCTTTAATTGCCTGTGGGCTGTCTTCCTTAATTACGTCAGCTACGGCAATCATTCCGAGAAGACGATTCTCTTTTGCAAAGAAAAGAGGAGTTTTTCCAGCAGACGCTAATTGTTCTGCGCTATGTTTTAATTTCCTGGAGATAGATAAACTCTTTTCTATAAAAAGCAAATTACCACCAATAAGGGTTTCTTCATTCAATGTTCCTGTAAGCCCATTTCCTGGAACAGCTTTGAAATTATCTACAACAGAAACCGTAAAGTTTTTCTCTTCACCATATTCTACGATTGCCTTTGCTAACGGATGCTCACTCTTCTTTTCCAGTGAAAATGCTGTTTCTAAAAGTTCCTGTTCACTGATTCCGTCAACCGGAAGAATATCTGTTACTTTCGGCTGACCATTTGTGATCGTTCCAGTCTTATCTAAGGCAACAATATCAACCTTGCCAGCTTCCTCTAAGGATACAGCCGTCTTAAATAAAATACCATGTTTGGCACCAACGCCGTTTCCAACCATGATCGCAACCGGTGTTGCAAGACCTAATGCACAAGGGCAGCTGATCACAAGAACAGAGATACCTCTTGCAAGGGCAAAACCAACACTCTCTCCGGCAAGAAGCCAGCCGATAATCGTGATAATCGCAATTGTGATAACAGCAGGTACAAAAATACCAGACACCTTATCAGCAATCTTTGCAATAGGAGCCTTTGTTGCCGCCGCATCACTTACCATCTTGATAATCTGAGAAAGAGTGGTATCCTCTCCTACTCTTGTAGCCTCACATTTAATAAAGCCGGATTGATTAATCGTTGCGGCGGAAACAGTATCTCCTACAGCCTTATCTACTGGAATACTCTCTCCAGTAAGAGTTGCCTCATCAATCGCACTATTTCCCTCAAGGACAATACCATCTACCGGTATACTTTCCCCTGGTTTTACAAGAAAAATGTCTCCCTTTTTCACCTGATCAGCAGAAATCAGCATTTCCTGTTCATTGCGGACAACGGTAGCCATCTTTGGAGCAAGATTCATAAGGCTCTTTAATGCATCTGTTGTTTTTCCTTTTGAATATGCCTCTAATGTTTTACCAAGAGTAATCAAAGTAAGAATCATTGCCGCAGATTCAAAATAAAACTCATGCATATAGCTCATAACAAGCTTATCATTTCCGGCAGTTTGCGCTACGGTCATCGCAAACAGAGCATACGTACTATAACCAAATGCTGCTGTTGCCCCCATCGCAACTAAAGTATCCATATTGGGTGCCCTGTGAATTAGACTTGTAAATCCGCTAATAAAGAAACGCTGATTAATTACCATAATGATTACAGTAAATAAAAGCTGTGCAAGCCCCATACCGACATGATTATTATTTAAGAAGCCCGGTAACGGCCAGTTCCACATCATGTGTCCCATAGAAAGGTACATAAGCGGCATCAAAAAGATAAGAGAAATAATCAGTCTCTTTAATAACTTTGGTGTCTCCGTATCTGCTAAAGCTTCCGCTCCCTGACTACTCTCCATCTGCGCCCCTTTTACAGAAGCATGATAACCTGCTTTTTCTACGGCTGCCACAATATCTGCTGAAGTAGCCGTTCCTTCTACTCCCATAGAATTTGTTAATAAACTTACAGAAACATCTGTAACACCAGGTACGTTAGAAACTACTTTTTCTACACGAGCCTGACATGCTGCACAGGTCATTCCTGTTATACTATACTGTTCCATTCTGTCTCCTCTCTGTCTGAAAAATCTACTTCATTAACTTTTGCAACGTTACAACTAACTCCTCTATAACCTCGTCATTTCCCGCCTGAATATTTTCTTTTACACAGGTACGAATATGATTCGAAATCAATACTTTATTAAAACTATTCAATGCCGCATTGATTGCAGAAACTTGTGTAAGAATATCAATACAATATGCATCATTCTCTAACATCGACCGAACACCACGAACCTGTCCTTCGATACGGCTTAAACGATTGAGCAATGCCTTAAATTCTTTTTCTGAACGAACTTTTTTCTTTACACTGCAATTTTGACACTTCGGTTGAGAAGAACTGCTTTTAAAACTATCATTCGCTCCACAGTGACAAGATAAAGAAATATCTTCTTTATTATTACAACACTCTCCCATAGCATTTTCCTTTCTGTAAATTTTATTCTCTATTATTCTCTATCAGATAAGTAGGATTATATACCCCATAAGGGTATTTTGCAAGCAATATTTAAAAAAATTATTATTACAAATTAGAATAAAAAAGGATCTATCCTTTGTAATGATAAATCCTTTAAATTCAAAAATTTTCAATATTAATAGTTTCCATTATATCATCAATAGTAAATCTGTTCATAAAAATATTTATAAATGCACGTAGTATTCTCTTAATAAAATGATTTAACAATTTCCATAATTAACCATACTATAATCCCATGTAATAGTATCTAATAAAAGGAACTCTTCTGTTCCTATTGGTTTGCCATCCCGATCTGTGGAAAATACATCGCACGATATCACATTGTTCTTTTTTGTAATAGTTTCTATCGGAGTATGCCCGACTACCTGCAGGAATTGATGTGACTTATACATTTTCACATCTGTATACTGTGGTCTGAGCCAGATTGGGGAGCCGTCATACCACATCTCCATTTTTCCCAAATTATTAATGTAGTCTAAAACAGTGTCCACATCATCGTGCTTTGTCTTTGGAACATATAAGTCAACAAAATTCTTAGCTACTCCTGCATGTGAAAACAGAACATTATCAATTCTGTGCACATACTTTATTGGATTATTCTCTGGTAATACTTCCTTTAAATCAAGCAACTTTTTTTGTACGGTATAAGCAGCCATAGTACTGTATCCCGTTTCTAACTCACGCCAAACATAACTTAAATCATGATTTCCATAGCACCAGGCAGTATCCGGATATTTTTTTGCAAAACGAATAGCCTCTTCGTAAGTCTCCTCATAAAACAGGATATTAAACTGTTTGTCCCAGTCATCAGGAATGTCCATCAAACAAACCGCTCTTTGTGCAATCCCTCGCTCCATCAATTCCGCTGCCTGTTTAAACATAAATGGTTTTAAATGTATATCTGGTATTACAAGAACTTTCATAAATAGTTTCCTCCTTTCTGATAATGGGCAATTCATACAAAATTGTTGCAACTTACCTATAACACCTGATACAAAATCCCATACAACTCCCTCACATAAAATGTAGGAAACAGCCACCATGCAGTATGACCAGGTACCGCCCCAACGGAAAAACCAAGTGTCTTTGCTATCTTTGAAGCGCGATACTGATGATAATCACTTGTTGCAATCGCTATATTCTTACTTAATCCTCTCTCTTCTATTATTTTTTTAGAAAATCTCAGATTTTCCCTCGTAGAAGTTGATTTATCTTCTTTTATAATTCTTGAAAAATGAATTCCTTTCTTTATCAGGTAGCGGTACATGCACTCCGCTTCACTGATTTTTTCTCCCTCGCCCATTCCACCGGATACAATACATTGTGAATCAGGATTTTCCTCTAAATAGATAAGAGCCGCATCTAACCTTTCCCGCAAAGAACGACTGGCATGTTCTCCATATACTTTACAGCCAAGTACAATGAGCGTTGCATTCTCCTTTGGCTTTTTTGTTGATGCCTTTACGATAAAAATGGTTTCGATAATTACAGTTATCACTACAACACTAACAACAGCTATTACAATACCAATCACACACTTTCCAAGAAAATTTTTTTGCAAATAAAATATTCCTTGCTGAAAATTCTTATAAAAAATGCCTCCAAGCAGCAAAATACCGCTAACTACTAATCCTGTAAGATTCCCAATATTTAAAATTCGGTGAGTGAATAATGGAATACTGAACCATATGAAAAAAACTGCACCAATTAGAATCGTTAAAATATGTATTATTTTCAATTTCTAAAAACCTGCCTTTCTTATCTTGTAAATTTTCAATTACATATCTGTTACATATCTATATCCGCTACACAAGATCTGATTACTTTTATAAGTATAGCATATTGAGATTTTCTTAGCTATGATTTATGTTTCTCTTCTTTTTCTGCTTTTTTACACTTCTTTAATCGGATGTACTCTCGAGTCTTTCTTGCACTTGATTTTGTGAGTACATTCGGCAAACAAGTTCAATCATATCAGGATACTTTTTTCAACTGTATAAAAATTCAATATAGAAAGTTCAAATTTATTTATTTTATATTGAACTTTTTCCTTCCGTGTGCTATACTCTGTCTAAATCTTACAAGCATACAACGCAAATTGAACTTTGCGCAATCATAAAAACAGAAAGGAGCAGCTAGATGATTCAAAAAGAAGTCTTCTCAGAGCGATTAAAAGCTGCCATGAAGAAACAAAACGTAAAGCAGATTGATCTTGTACGAGCGGCGCAGTCACAGGGTATCAAACTTGGAAAAAGTCATATAAGCCAGTATGTAAGCGGAAAAACAGTTCCAAGGACGGATATTTTATTGTTTTTGGCGAAAACATTACAAGTAGAAGAAAAATGGCTGATTGGTATATCGGATATGGAATCTGACACAGCCATTTCTGCCAATAAAAATAGAGATCTATTAGATAAGAACGATACTAGTAATACTATACAAACAACCTCTGCAGAAATTATCAGCAGGGACATTAGTAATAAAGAGGAAAGAACAATGCGTGAATTTAAGAAATCATCCAAATTAGATAATGTTTTATATGATGTAAGAGGACCAGTTGTTGATGAAGCTGCTCGTATGGAAGAGGCTGGGACACATGTTTTAAAATTAAATATTGGTAATCCGGCACCGTTCGGTTTCCGTACTCCTGATGAAGTAATTTATGATATGCGCCAGCAGTTAACAGACTGTGAAGGATATTCAAATGCAATGGGATTGTTTTCAGCAAGAAAAGCGATTATGCAGTATGCACAGTTAAAACATATTCCAAATGTGAATATCAATGATATCTACACTGGAAATGGTGTCAGTGAATTGATTAATCTTTGTATGTCAGCACTCCTTGATACAGGAGATGAAATCTTAATTCCTTCTCCGGATTATCCACTCTGGACTGCCTGTGCTACGTTAGCAGGTGGAAAAGCTGTTCATTACATTTGTGATGAGGAGTCAGAATGGTATCCGGATATTAATGATATCCGCAAAAAAATTAACGACCACACAAAGGCAATCGTTATTATCAATCCTAATAATCCCACAGGTGCACTCTATCCAAAAGAAGTGTTAGAACAGATTGTGCAGGTAGCAAGAGAACATCAGTTAATTATCTTTTCTGATGAGATTTATGACCGTCTTGTTATGGATGGCGAAAAACATATTTCCATTGCTTCTCTCGCACCGGATTTATTCTGTGTAACATTTAGTGGATTATCTAAATCCCATATGATTGCAGGCTTTCGTGTTGGCTGGATGATCTTAAGTGGAAATAAAGCTATGGCCAAAGACTATATCGAAGGTTTAAACATGCTCTCTAATATGCGTCTTTGTTCTAATGTTCCAGGCCAGTCCATCATACAGACAGCACTCGGCGGACATCAGAGCGTAGAAGACTATATTATGCCTGGCGGAAGAGTTTATGAACAAAGAGAATTCATTTACAAGGCTCTTACAGATATTCCGGGAATCAGCGCAGTAAAACCGAAAGCAGCTTTTTACATCTTCCCAAAGATCGATACGAAAAAGTTCAATATTGTGAACGATGAGCAATTCGTACTAGATCTGTTACGAGAAAAAAAGGTATTACTTATTCATGGTGGTGGATTCAACTGGAAACAGCCAGACCATTTTCGTGTTGTATATCTGCCACGAATCGAAGTATTAAAAAAAGCAACGACAGGTATGGCTGAATTTTTAAGCACGTATCATCAGTAAATTAGTAAGATAAGCTTTTCTCTTTTAAGTCTGACAGTGGCTGGATAAGGTTTCAATATAATTCAGCCACTGTCAGAAGACCATTTTTTAAATGATTTTAGTAATTCAGTATCTCTTTTCCTAATTCTTCGTCAGCATAGAGGATATCGATATATCCACCAAGTAATGCACCATGCAGTGCTTCTTTTTTTTCAAGTCCGGAAGCAACACCTATCTTACAGGGGATTTTCTTTAATTCTTCTAAAGTAAGACTGATACGTCTCCTTGAAAAGGAACTACTTACTGCTTCTCCGGATGCATTAAAAAAACAAGTGCATACATCTCCTACAGCTCCTTTTTTTTCTAATTCAACAAAATCTTCTTCTTTTAAAGAACCAGAATGATATAAAATAGTATTCCGACTTAAATTTCCTATACCAAAAAGGGCAATCTGGCAATCACGTCCTAAAGTAAGTGCAGCGGAAATATTTCTTTCTTGTTTTAACATATCAGCAATTTCTGCGGAATCTACTGCAACAGGCGCAGGAATTACATAAGCCTCTCCACATCCTGCCCGGGCAATCGCCTGTGACAAATCATCTGCTCCAACAGGAACAGACGTCAGATTTGTCTTTCCATTAAGCTGAACTACTTTTACATTCTTCACACCAAGATCTGAAATATAATTTGCAAAACTCTTCATTGTACGACCCCAGGCAGTTCCGATAATGCTTCCATCTTTTAAATAGGAAGATAAGTCCTTTGCTGCTGCCCTGCATACATCTTCCTGTACAGCAATTGACGTGCTTGACAGTTTAGGAACAAGAAATACTTTCTTTAACCCATATCGTTTTTGTAAAGAATCGGATAATTCTTCATTCGATAATACCGGATATTCTACAGTAATCTTAATATATCCCATCTCTTCTGCTTTTTTTAACATTCTGCTGACGGTAGATACCGAAATTCCCTCTTCCTGTGCAATGATCTTCTGATCCATATGCGATTCATAATATTTTTTTGCCACTCGAATTATTTTGATTATTTTATCATTCTTCATACGTTTCCCCCACATTTACCATTATTATAAAATACCAATAGGATAGTGTCAATCAATAGAAATCGAAAAAATGAAAATATTTGCAAAAATTAAATGTATAGAAATATAAACATAGAAATAATTGCATTTTTATTGACTTATATGAAAAATCCTGTTATACTTCAACAAGTAAGTGTTTATAACATTTTAAAACATTTGGTATGTTCCTAACCAGATTTTTTTACAGAATATCTTCTGTACAGATCAGGTTATTCAACATTTTCAGGAAAAGTTATCCTGAATTTCTTTCTCCCGAAGGTTCTTTCACTTCTGTTTATATTTCCCTACTCTACTACAGTTCCAAAAAGAAACTTTGGGAGAAGTTTAAGATTTAATCAATACTCCTCATTTATAGAAGGCAGAACCTTTTCGATGGAAATAAAAATATAACGATTCATGATAAGAATTGATTTCAGTTATGAAATATGATAGAATAAGTTTTACGGATTATGGCATTGTATTAAGCAATGCCATAATTTATGTCCAAAGAAAAGGAAAGTGAGAAAGGTATTATGAAAGAAAAAAAGAAAATGTCACTGGCAATGCAGATATTTATTGCATTGGTTCTGGCGATTGCTGCCGGACTTCTTTTGCAAAGATATGCGCAGTTTGCCGAAACGTATATCAAGCCATTTGGAACAATCTTCTTAAATCTACTTAAATTTATCGTTGTTCCTATCGTGCTGTTTTCCATCATGTGTGGAATCATCTCGATGCGCGATATTAAAAAAGTTGGGGCAATCGGTTTGAAAACAGTTGTTTACTATATGTGTACTACTGCTTTTGCTATTACTTTTGGTCTGATCGGCGGTAACTTATTTAAAAAATTATTTCCTGTAATTGCCACCACAGATCTATCTTATGAAATCGGAGAGAAAACATCCTTAATGGATACGATTGTAAATATTTTTCCTTCCAATTTTATTTCTCCAATGGTCGAAGCAAATATGCTTCAGGTTATTGTTATGGCAATATTAATCGGTTTTGCTATTATTCTTGTTGGGGACGAAAAGAATGACCGGATTATTACGGCTTGTAATGATTTAAATGATATATTTATGAAATGTATGGAAATGATTTTGAAATTATCTCCAGTCGGTGTGTTCTGTCTGCTTTGTCCAGTAGTTGCCGCGAATGGAGCAACGATTATTGGCTCTCTTGCCATGGTACTTTTAGCAGCTTATGTATGTTATGTTATTCATGCCGTTATTGTTTACTCGCTTGCTGTAAAAACACTCGGTGGAATCAGTCCGGTGACATTCTTTAAAGAAATGCTTCCAGCTATCATGTTTGCATTTTCAAGTGCGTCTTCTGTTGGAACACTTCCTATTAATATGGAGTGTACAGAAAAACTGGGAGTGTCTAAAGAGATTTCGTCTTTTATTCTCCCACTGGGTGCAACAATTAACATGGATGGTACTGCAATCTATCAAGGGGTATGTGCAATCTTCATCGCTTCTTGCTATGGAATTCATCTCACCCTTCCACAAATGCTTACGATCATTTTCACTGCTACTTTAGCGTCTATCGGTACAGCCGGTGTTCCTGGAGCAGGAATGGTTATGCTTGCGATGGTACTTACTTCGGTTGGACTTCCTGTTGACGGAATTGCTTTAGTTGCCGGAGTTGACCGTATCTTTGACATGGGACGTACAACGGTTAATATTACCGGAGATGCTTCTTGCTGCGTTGTTGTATCAAACCTTGAGAAAAAACGAGAAGCACGAAAACTTACAAAAAACTAATTTCAAGCATACCGGAATATTTTTGAAAAAATACAAAAAATAATAAATGCACATAGCGAATCTTCTATTGTTATTGCAAGAGAAAGTTATCTCTTTATTTTTCTTTGCACAAAAACTGATTCGACTATGTGCATTTTTTGTTATATCATATGCGATATAGCCGCCAACATTCTTATATTTTTAATCTACACAATGGTATTAACCGTTTATTTTCTAAAATTTAGTTCTTTGTTTCTATTATTCCACGAAAATCTCCCCAAAATCAGGCAAAAAAACTAATGAAATTATAAGTACAATCTATAAATAACCAGAAACCATGCTATTTCGCATTCTGTTTTACTATTTATAAATTGATTTTTAAGAAAAAATGGCACATCCTATGTAAATTATTTGTTTTACAGTATTTATCTAACATTTTTCAGAAGATATATGTTATTAATTGTAATATATTAATTAATATTAATTGATAAAAATGCATCTTGAAGTTTTTTTTGAGATGTTGTATGCTGTAGAAAAGGTTTTTGAGGCATTTTAAAGCTTTTAGGGGGAATATACCCTTATCAAAACTTAACAGTATTGATAACGTCTCAAAAACAACGAAAAATAGAGCTGTGAGTTTTATCAAAACTTATTATCAAAATTGGAGGATTATCAATGGTTTACGGATACTGCCGGGTATCAACGAAGGGACAGGCGAAAGACGGAAACAGTATAGAGGCACAAGAGGCGGCAGTAAGAGAAGCGGGTGCAGAAGAAATATATGCAGATGCATTTACAGGGACAAAGAAACACAGACCACAACTGGACAAGTTGCTAAAAGTGATACAAGATGGCGATAAAGTTGTTGTAACTAAGTTAGACAGAATTGCAAGAAGTGCCACGCAGGGAATCGCATTGATAGATACGATGCTTGATAAAGGAGTCACTGTACATATTTTAAATATGGGTATTATGGATAATACGCCTACCGGCAAGCTGATTCGAACAATTATGCTTGCCTTTGCTGAGTTTGAACGTGATATGATTGTTGAACGAACCCAGGAAGGAAAGGCGATTGCCAGACAAAAAGAAGATTTTAAAGAAGGAAGACCTCGAATCAGCAAGATAAAGATAGATCATGCCCTTTCTCTTTTAGAAGAAGGATATAGTTATAAACAAGTTGAGAGCATGACCGGGATCAGTACCGCTACACTTGCCAGAAGAAAAAGAGAACGGATTTTAGAAGAAGAATTTTAAGAAAATTGGAGGAATTTATTATGGCAAATTTTGCAATTGCAGCCGATGAAAATGTTATCGCCCGTGGCAATAAGCTTATAGAGGAATTACAAGAACCTGGAGAAAAAAAAGGAGTTACACTGAATCGTCTTTTTGATCTTGTATCCACCCATTTGCAGGAAGATCAATTAAAAAGAAGCGGCGTAGATACAGAGGCACTAGATGCTTCCATTACGAATATTCGTAATCTATTCACTGCCGCCCTCTCCGGAAAAGAAGAAATCCGGACAGAATATGAACGCCGTATGGCAGAACTTCGGGAAAAAAACGAAGAATTAGAAAAAAACTATAAGATTCAACTGGGGAAACTCATTACAGAGAAGGAAGAAGCTCTACGAAAATACAATGATCTAAAAGAATTGCAGGAAACCGCAGAATCTGCAAGAAAAGCTGCCGAAGAACAAACGGCCTCTGCTGTGAATCTTGCAAAAGAAAAAGATAAAACAAATATCATGCTGATGGAAAAGTTACGTATAGCAGAACAAAAAGCTAAAAATTATAATTCTTTAGAACAAAAAGTGACTTCTTTAAATCAGGAAGTTTCAAATCTGCAATTTAAAATAAAAGACTACGAAAAAAACGAACTTTTACATATTAAAGAGATAGAGCAGTTAAAAAAAGAAAAAGAGAATGATTCTTCTACTATCGAAAAGTTAAATCAGGAAAAACTGCATATGAAGGAAAATACACAAAAGGAGCTTTCCGAAAAAGAATCCCTTCTTACTACTCAGGAAAAGGAATTAAATACTTTACGTATTCAGCTTGCAGAACAGGTAAAAGATGCCGAGCTTATAAAAGAACGAGCTGTTATTGAAAAAGAAAGGGAAATGATTTCCAAAACAGAAGAACTTCGAAATACACTTGATATAATAAAAGAAGAAAAGTATAATTTACAACTTGAACTGAGTCGATTAAAAAAATAATTTATTTATTTCTATAACAAGAGGGATGCCTGCCGTTATGATTGATAATCTTATCTGCAGACATCCCTTAAAATCTTTCATTATCCCTACATTTATTATTTTTCATATAGCCAATTTCGTGTTATAATCGCTTAAGTAAAAAAAATGTAAACATAACAGGAAGTGATTTTATTTATGAAAAGAATTGATTTTGACAACGGAAAAATTACTACCAACATCTTTCAAGCAGCCATACCGATGTTAATTGCACAGATTTTAAGTCTTCTTTATAATATTGTAGATCGAATCTATATTGCAAGAATACCAGATATCGGAACAACTGCGCTTGGAGCGGTTGGTCTGTGTTTTCCAATTATCGTGATTATTACGGCTTTTAGCAACTTGTTTGGTAGTGGCGGTGCTCCTATCTTTGCAATTGAAAGAGGACGTAACGATACAAAAAGAGCAGGTATGATCATGAATACCTCCTTTTTTATGCTCACGATATGCTCGATTTTACTGATGTGTGTCGTTTTTTTATTTGCCAGGCCGATTCTTACAATATTTGGTGCATCTGACAATGCACTTATCTATGCCTATCCTTATATTATGATTTATCTGATTGGAACTTTTCCGTCAATGATCGCAACCGGAATGAATCCTTTTATTAATGCACAAGGATATGCAACAACAGGTATGATTTCTGTTATTATCGGAGCCATAGCCAATATTGTACTTGATCCTCTTTTTATCTTTGTATTTCATCTTGGTATACGTGGGGCTGCTATAGCAACCGTATTATCGCAATGCTTATCTGCTGGATTTGTATTCTATTTTCTTTCAAAAAAAGCAGAATACAAAATTCGATTACTACATAAAGAAGAAATTAAGAATTGCGGGAAAGATGCAAAAAATATCGTCAGTCTTGGAACAGCAGGATTTGTTATGCAGCTTACAAACAGCCTTGTGACGATTTGCTGCAATAATGTTCTTGCAGCAACAGGAGGAGATGTTTATGTATCAGTTATGACAATCATATCTAGTGTACGACAAATGATAGAAACCCCAATATGGTCTATTTCTGAAGGATCTTCTCCGATTATCAGTTATAATTATGGAGCAAAACGACCAAAAAAAGTAATCAAGGCATGGATCACTATGTCTGTTCTTGCTTTAATTTACAGTCTTATTGCCTGGGGAATCATTCTTCTTGCTCCAAAATTCTTAATTGGAATCTTTAGCTCGGATAAAAGTCTTATGATTGATACAATTCCTGCAATGAAGCTTTACTTTGCAGCCTTTATTTTTATGATTTTTCAATATACCGGACAGACAATGTTTAAATCTCTCAATAAGAAAAAACAGGCAATTTTTTTCTCCTTACTGCGTAAAGTCATCATTGTTGTACCATTGACATATTTACTTCCGTATGCTTGTCATATGGGATGTAACGGTGTTTTCATAGCAGAACCAGTATCCAATGTACTTGGCGGAAGCCTGTGCTTTATCGTCATGCTCGCTACTGTCCTTCCAGAATTAAAGAGAATGAATCCTGATTTGTAAGGCGAAACAGATGAAATCAGGATTTCTACCTGAGAAAAATAAGGGGATTGTCCCAAAGTCTGTGATTTTTATTCAAATGAAAATCTCCAGTTTGAATGTCAATCCTTTAAAATTTAATTCCATAGAAAGCCATAATATTCTGGAAAATTCCATTCTCACCAACTATGGATTTAGATTAGACAGCCGCTGTATTCAAGTCGAGCCGCTGCGAGACTTGGCGCGTGATTCTGGTCAGCGTAAGCTGACATATTCTTTACAGAATCACTGCGCATCCTCGCGGAGCGTTTATCTCAGTCGGAGATTGGACTCCCACTAAGACAAATTTGCTGTCACTCACCACCTGAAAGAGGTGGGAGTCTTCTCGACTGAGATAAAGCCTTTTGCTGAATTGGAAGGAAACTATGGCAAAGAAAAGAGAATTTTTATAAGTATTGCATTTGTGACTTTGTGTTGTGGAATTTTGACTCTGAAAACTTCGGACTTATTTTTCCGAAGTTTTCGTTTTTCGAGGCAAAATGAAACGTTTAGCGCAACGGAACAAAATCAAACTTATAAAAATTCTCTTTTCTTTAGAAATTTCAATACAATTCAGTTAAGTAATCCCTCTTCAGCAGTGTCGTCTACACCAAATCCATAAATCAATAATTAATGTCTTTGAGCTTTATTGCTGTAGACTTCACAAAATCTTGCGGCAAAAGACGGTTCTTCCCCACCGGCATAAAGATGAGACACATCCCCTACTTTTAAACCGCGAAAATAAGCAATGCCTTTTTTTCTTTCTTCTGTTACAAGCTCTGTAACAGATGTTGGAGCTAATGCGAGACTATTCCATAAAGTAAATGGAGAAACATTCCACAAATGCGAAAGGAGTACACCTATAAGACCGAAGTGACAGAAAAAGGTAATCGTTTTTGTATTTTCTTTTTCTACGCGATAATGACCATTTTCACGAACATACCCATGTTCTGCAAGAAGATTATCAAATTCTTGTATGATGTTATCATATACCTCGACCATATCAGAACACTGTGCTACAACGGAATCTCTCCATGCAGTTCTATCCATATATTCGTTATGTTCTGTCAGATGTTCTGGCATCATATCCCATACGATTCTTGGAAGATATCCTTTTTCGTTTTTCTTTACATCAGGATAAGCTTCCGCCAGTTCGGGGGCTTTATTTATATCTAATTGTGCAGGAAATTCCTGTAACCAAGATAAAGTTTCAGCTTCGCAGTTCACTGCCGCTAAACAGGGTTTTGCTGTACGCTGTGCTCTTCCTAATGGAGATATGTAACATTCTCCCATTTGAAGAGTAACCGCTCTCTTGGCTAAAAGATCGGCTTCTCTGCAGCCTTTTTCAGTTAATGTATCATTTAAGTAATCGGGATCCCCATGTCTTATAAATAAAATTCTCATTGTATGTATTCCTTTCTTATCTAATTAATATATGTAAAATTATGCAAATTCTATAATAGTTTCTATTAATTTTTGAGAGGCAACTGGCTTTGTCAAATGTCCATTCATACCTGCGTCACTACATTGCTGCATACATTCTTTAGATGCCTGTGCTGTCATTGCGATAATCGGAATGTTTTTTGCATCCGTACGTTTAGAAAGTCGAATAGCCAGACTTGCTTCAAGACCATCCATAACTGGCATCATAATATCCATTAAAATCATATCATAGGTATTTGGGGCAGATGCCAGAAATTTCTCTACGGCTTCTTTACCATTCCATGCCTTTTCAATTCGTGCTCCGTATTCCTGTAAATAAAATTCTGCTATTTCCATATTGAGGTCATTATCTTCCGCCAAAAGAATATGCATACAATCCAAACAGTTATTATTTAAACTGTTAACTTCGGAAGCAGTGTTGCCTTTTTTCATTGATTTTTCTGAAATGGATAATAGTGATTCTTTTGTATCAGGTAAAGAACTTTCTGGCTGATTTATTTTAAATGGAAGGCGGAAAATAAATGTTGTTCCTTTTCCTAAAATACTTTCTACTTCTATCGTTCCATTCATTGCTTCAATCAGCTGTCTGACAATGGACATACCCAGACCACTTCCTTTATAACGTGTTCGTGCATCCACCTGCTCCTGAGTAAAAATATCAAACAGTTCTTCCTTTACAAACTTTTCACTCATTCCAATTCCGCTGTCTTTTATTTTAAACTCAAACCAGGCTGTAGTTCCGTCAAAAGAAATTTCTTCTGCATACGTATCAATTGTACCACCAATTTTATTATATTTAATAGCATTGCTAAACAAGTTCACCATAATCTGACGTAGGCGTGTAGGGCTTCCAATCACCATCATATGGTCTAAATTTTTTCGATGCGCATGATGTGATAATTTCATTTCAAGAAGCTGTGCATTAACTAAAGAACACACTTCGTCAATAACCTGTAAGAGGTTAAAAGAAACTTCCTCTAACACAAGTCGTCCAGATTCTAATTTGCTCATATCAAGGACATCATCTGCAAGAGACATCAAATGTCCAGCAGAAAGTTGAATTTTATCAAGACATTCTTCCACCTTTTTTTCATTGTCTTTATTTTTACGGATTATATCGAGCATACCTATAATTCCGTTGATCGGAGTACGAATATCATGACTCATACGGTTAACAAACTCTGTTTTTGCACGACTTGCAGAATCTGCTTTTTCAAATGCAAGCTGCAGGCGCTCTTTTTCCTGCTGATCTTTTTCATGAAACACTGCTGTATTCTTAAATAAAATAATTCCATGCACTACCGTTGACTCTTTTTGAAGTTCACTGTCATAAACAGTATCTCTTGACATTAATACCGTTTTTTGAAGCCAGATTGGTTTACCATTAATATCTTTTTCACGATATTCTACTATTACCTGTTTTTCTCCTGTATGGAAACGTTCCAATAACTTTGCAGATGAGTCTACAATACGATAATTCTCTATGGTATCTTCTGTTATCAGCTCCTTGTGTTTTACACAATATTCATTATAAGAACATGGCAGACTTACTTTCATATTGAATTTTTGTAGACTATTTGAATGATAAAAAATATTTTCCAGACGATCATGCGTAAAATCCGCCGTACAAACTACTTCTGCCGTATCAAGTAATGCTTCTACATAATTTCCATTTTCAAGAATAATCTGTTTCATCTGCTCATAATACTGCGTTAATTGCAGCTTTTCATCCGCTGCTGCAATATTTTTGTCATGAAATACTTCAAATCCCAAGATAAAATGGTGTACGGCCCCATCACGACTGGCATCATAAAAAATAACAGTTAATCTTCCATGTAATGGGGAATCTCCCTTTCTATATTGATATGAAATTTCATGAACAAAATTTTTATTTGTAAGATGTTCTTTCAGATAATCAATCTGAAGCTGCGTCCATATAGTCTTTCGTGTAGAGTCAGTAGCCAGTTTACGAACAATTTGTTCTACCGCTCCGGAATAGCTTCCATTTTCTGCAAGAAAAAATTCACTACTGGCACGTAAAGTACGATACTTGTCCATAAATGCATCACAATAAAGGCAATCAGAAAAATGATATCCCATATCCTTTACCTTTGCTAATAAAGACTGGTTAATCCTTTTTTCTTCCGCTGCCTCTTCCATTTTGGCACGATTCTTATCAATATACATATTTTTATCGGCATAACGGAATAATTCCCTCATCGTAGCCTGCTCAAAATCCTGTGACAGGGCATAACCAACAGCATAACTGATCGGCATTTCCGGATGTTCCTTTGAATACGTTTCTGTTTGCTTCCGAATATTTAAAAGACATTTCTCTACATGAGCACGAGTAACCCCGTTTAAAACAACAATAAATTCATCACCACCATCGCGGCCTACAAAATACTCATCCGAGACAGCAATGCGAAGCTGTTTAGCAAAAGAATAAATATATTCGTCTCCTTTATCATGCCCCAGAGTATTGTTAATATTGCGAAGATTATTCAGATCAAACACACAAACTGCCACAGCATCTTCGGTAGTTAACAATTTCGGTTTATTAAGAATCTCCTCACATTTATTTTTATTCGGAAGACCAGTTGCCTCATCAAGATATACCTTACTTTGCAAAATGCGGTTTTGTGCTGCATAACGTAATGCCTTCACAAGCTCAATGGCAATGATAATAATAAGACCTCCAATATCAACGAAAACAATCTGCTCTAATCTGTTAAGAGCAGTTGCCTTCCTTTGAGAGTACGCTTCAGCAAGTCCGGTTGCCTCATCACATATATTAAAAAAAGTCTCGCTCATCTCAATAATATTTGTATTCTCATATCCTTTTTCACGAATGAGAAGAATCTCTTTACATAATTTTTCAAAATATCTGTTAAGTTCATTCATTTTAACTTGAAAAGCAGCATCATCCAATCGGACAAGTTTCAATTCATCACTGCCATAACGTAATCCTTTAATATAGGAAGAAACACTTTCAATCATCTCATCATGAGGCTGTCCGGCATTCTCAAGCTTTATAATACGCTGTGTTTTACCACGCACCAATCCCGCATAATTAACAACCCTTGCTGTCCCCTGAATCTGTCCTACCAGTAACATAATGCAAAAAAACAATATAATTAAAACTGTTGTTAAAAGAATCATACAGCTACGGGTAATATATGATAATTTCTTTGAATTTAAAACTTTTTTCATGTTTAAGCACTCCACAATCTTGCAATTTATTTTATACAAAACAATCCTATGGCTATTATATAGGTAGCCATAATATCTGTCAATTATAGTGAAGAAAGCTTTTTGAAAGAACTATTTATAATGGATATTCTAAAATATGGAAGTGAAAAAATATATAGACAAGTTCGTGACAACAGTGTATGATTTTTATTTATATGAAACAGATAATTATAATACATAACCAGAAAGGAACGATTACTTATGAAATTGTTGATTGATGATGCACATATTGACCTTATTAAAAAAATCTGCGATTACTATCCTGTAGATGGAGTAACAACAAATCCATCTATTTTAGCTAAAAGCGGAAGACAGCCGTTTGAAGTATTAAAAGAAATTCGTAGTTTTATTGGGAAAGATACAGAACTTCATGTGCAGGTTGTAGCGAAAAATGCGGAAGGTATGGTTGAAGATGCCCACCGCATCGTAAAAGAATTAGGAGCAAATACTTATGTAAAAGTTCCGTCTGTTCCAGAAGGCTTCAAAGCAATGAAAATTCTCGTTAAGGGAAATATCAATATCACAGCTACTGCTATTTACACCCCAATGCAGGCATTCCTCGCTGCTAAATGTGGCGCATCTTACGCAGCTCCATATGTAAATCGTATTGATAATATGGGATTCAATGGGATTCAGGTTACGAAACAAATCCATGATATTTTTAAAAATAATAATTTAAAAACAGAAGTTCTTGCTGCAAGCTTTAAAAATTCACAGCAGGTTCTTGAATTATGTGAATATGGAATCGGAGCTTCTACTATTGCTCCGGACATCATTGAAGGACTTGTTAAGAATCAGGCCATCACTTCCGCAGTTGATGATTTCATAAAAGACTTTGAAGCATTAACTGGAGAAGGAAAAACAATGAGTAATTATGATCTTTATTAAATAGAATATTGTAAGAAAATAAAAACTTCAAGTCATAGGAAATGTAAAGATAGTCGCGGCGTAGAAAATGCTTATTGGCATTTTTACTTGCTTCGACATTACCTTTCCTATGACCTGAAGTTTTATTTTCTCTTCTTAGCCACAACGATTTAATAACTCTCTTGCAGTTTTTTCATCTGTATAAAGAACATTCATAAATCCTCCACGGAGGGCACCTATCAATGCGTTTATTTTATTGATTCCAACAGCAATTGCAATTGCCCACTCCTTTTCTTTTAATTCCTCTAATCTGAAACCAACAACTCTATCATTTAATTCATTAAGGGCAATTGCACCATTTATATCAAAAAATCTTGATGCAATATCTCCAACCGCTTCTTTTTCTTCAAGTGCTAAGAAGTCTTCATCTTTTAAGTAGCCTACTTCATATAAAATAGAATCTTTCGATAATGCTCCAATACTGAAGATAGAAACTTCTGCTTTTTTTGCTAACGTAAGTACATTTTTAACCTGGGTTTCTTCCTGTAGTATATCAGAAGTAAGTTTTGAATCTACAATAGCTGGAACTGGAAACATATAACCGATTCCATGTCCGGCCATCGTAAGAGCATCTACGATTTGAGAAGCACCCGTACTACTTGCAGACTTTGCAACACCACCGTTTAATTGAACTACTTTGATATCTTTTGCTTTTAGTGGCTGTATTTGTTTTGCAAGGCAATTCAAAGTCTTTCCCCAGGAGACAGCAACAACAGTATGATCCTCAATATAATGATCAAGGTTATTTGCTAATGCCCTACAGGTATCTCTTAGATTAATTTCCTCATCATCTACCAGATTAGGACTTACAAAAATTTCTTTTAAATGAAAAATATTCTTCAACTTATCTTCCATTTCTTTTACGGATTCTATTGGTGCATCAATTGTTACTTTCACATATCCAAGATCTACTGCTTTTTGAAGCATACGACTTATGGTGGACTTAGAAACCCCTTCTTCTTGAGCGATTTCTAACTGTCCCATATGTAATTCGTAATATTTTTTTGCTACTCTTATAATTTGATATGATTTATTTGTATCCATATCGTATCCATATTCCTCTCTTATTACGATTTTTTCATTCTTCCTTTTATATTTTAGCTGATAGTAAAACACAAATCAAGAGTTTGTGAAAAATTAAGCGAAAAGAGAGTATATATATCCTACTCTGTTTCTAACATTTTTACTGCAGAACTTGTTCCAATTCGATCACATCCTGCATCCAGAAACATTTCTAAATCTTCTCGACTCTTTACTCCTCCGGCCGCTTTCATTTTTACATTAGGACCAATGTTCTTAGAAAACAGACGAATATCCTCAATTGTTGCACCATCTGTTCCAAAGCCTGTAGAAGTCTTAATATAGTCTGCTTTTGCATTTGTAACACATTGGCATAATTTAATCTTTTCTTCTTCAGTAAGATAGCAGGTTTCCACAATTACTTTCAGAACTTTATCACCGGCGGCCTCTTTTAATGTCCTAATTTCTGTTTCTACTTTATCAAAATGTCCATTTTTTACGTCCCCGATATTAATAACCATATCCACTTCATTGCAACCCTTTGCAATGGCATCTTTTACTTCAAATACCTTTGTTTCTGTGGTATTATAGCCAAGCGGGAATCCAATTACAGTACAAATATTAATTTTATCGCCATAAGTTTCCTTGATTCTCTCAATATAAGATGGTGGAATACATACAGAAGCGGTATTATACTCAATTGCTTCATCACAAAGTTTTTTAATATCTTCCCATGTACAAAATGCCTTTAACTGCGTGTGATCAATATGTCTTAAGATTTCCTGTTTTGTCATTGCTTTTTCTCCTTTTATTTTTCATATATCATTAGGCGTTTGCGAAACGCCACAAGTCGCATAAATACGTCATTTTTTTGTTGTTAAAAATAAAAATCTCCTCACGGTTTGTGATATAATGGAGTTGACTAGAAACCATAAATCACGCCCCGAAAGGAGATATGTCTATGATACCACAAAAACAACTCTCTTTGGCAGATATTTTTGAAGATTGTAAAGATATTTATGAATCTGACAAACCTCATTTCCTTACTCTGCTCGAAAATCACATTGACCTTGATAAAATTATTCCGACTTCTTTTTACAAGCATTACTACGCATCCACTGGAAGAAATCGTAAATATCCTTTGCATGCAATGCTTTGGGCTTTGATTATTCAACGCCTCTTTTCTATTCCAACAGATTCCCTCCTGTTAATCTTCCTTCATTATTCCAGACATCTGAGGGAATTCTGTGGCTTTACTAAAGTTCCTGACGCTTCAAAAATCACTCGTTTCAAACAGGATTTTTTAATGGACTTACAATCAGTTTTTGATAATCTCGTAGATATCACAGAACCAATCTGCCAGGACATTAACGGTAATCTCGCCTCTATGCTTTTGTTTGATACTTCAGGGATTAAAGCATATGTGACTGAAAACAATCCCAAATACGCCAACCGCATTATTAAACAGCTTAAGTCCTATGCTAAAGCTCATAACTTCGATGATTCTTATGATCCTTACAAGGCAGCCTATGCCTCTATGCCTGCATCCGCCGCTGCTAACCATGAAGTAAAGCAACAGTATGTGAATGGTCATTTCTGCTATGCTTATAAATTTGGCATTACGACCAATGGACTTGGCATTGTTCGCTCCATTGATTTTTATAACAAGGATTATCTGGATTCTCACCCTGACATCATTGTTGAAAAGAAATCAAAATCTCCTGATGAAGATAAATCACTTGCCGATTCGAAAGCCTTGATTCCAACCCTTAAAGATTTCAAAGAACGGCACCCTCTTATCAATCCCAAGATATTTCTTGGGGATGCTGCCTTTGATACGATTGAAATCTACAAATCCTTATTTGAAGATTTTAAATTTCAAAAAGCATTTATTCCTTTAAAGGTAAAACTTTCACTGGATAACGTGGATTATACATTCAATGAAAATGGTATTCCCTGCTGTCCTCATGATCCTTCACTCCCTATGAAACGGGAAGGTAGCAAGTCTCACTTAAGAAGTAATCTTCCGACCATGAAATTTGTGTGTCCCAAAATGAAATGGGAATACAATCGTGAAGACAAATCAAAACGACGGGTGTGCCACTGCGATAATCCATGTACAACTTCTTCCTGTGGCAGAATGATTTACGTTTATCCCGAAAAAAACCTTAGAGCATACCCCGGCGTGGAGCGTGGCTCACAGGAATGGGATGACACTTACAAAATCCGAGTAAATGTTGAAAAATCAATCAACCACTTTAAAGACAGTTTTTGTGTCGCTAACCGAAAAACAACAAACGAAAAAACACTTCATGCAGATTTACTTCTTGCTGGTATATCACAGTTATTAACTGTAGTTGTTGCCGACAAAATCCATCAACGACAATACATCAGAAGTTTAAAATCTTTCATAGCCTAGGACTTACCAACTCCATAAAGCCGAGGGCTTATTAAAGTGCGCCTAAAATGTCCGGTTATCCACTTTTTATTCCAGGATTCGTGCTAAGCACGAATCCTTCCCTGTTTAAGTTCAAGATTGCGAACGAGCATCGCGAGTTTCGCAATTACCTATTCATATATCATAAAGTAAAAATTATTATTTATATCTTAATTATCCATTTCCATCATTTCTGCAAGATTTTCGTATAATTTTAAATACTTGGTAAAAATCTTCTCATATTTTTTATGATTTTCCATGTTTGGTTCAATCTTTACATCTGTATGCACCATTTCATCTGCTGCTTTTTGAAAATCACCCTCATATAAAGCGCTTGCAGCAGCTACAACTCCACATCCAAGAACTCCTGCCTGCAATTCTTTATTTACAATAATCGGTTTACCTGTTACATCAGAAATAATCTGCATCCATAAACGATTTTTTGTAACACCGCCGCATCCGATCAAGGTATTTACTGGATAACCTTGATCATCAAAGTTTTTAATAATATTTGCTGTTCCAAATGCGACTGCTTCCAATAATGCACGATATAAATGGGCTTTTGTATGTGTTAATTTTAATCCATAATAAACACCTTTTGCTCTTGCCGTTTTATATGGAGTACGATTTCCCTGAAAGAAATCTAATGCTACTAAACCATCACATCCTATAGGAATTTCTTCTGCCTGGCGAATAATTGTTTCATAACTATCTCCTTGATAGAAATTATTCTGATACCAGTCAAGTACAGAAGCAGCAGAAATTTGTCCACCTTCCAAGAGCCATAACTTGTCAATAACTGCTCCATCATATGGACCCCATATTCCTTTATACTCTTTTTTTTCTTCAGCAAGACAAAGATGTACAAAACTCGTTCCCATAATAACACCTATTTTATTTGGAACAATAACATTTAATCCAAACATTGCCATATGTGCATCTACTCCACCTTGAACAATAATCATATCTGGGTTCAAATCAAATTCTCTTGCAAATTCTGGAGAGATTTTTCCAAGGTAGGTTCCAATCTTGTCTACTCGTGTTACCATTTTTTCTTCATAATCCTCTAATCCAATTGCTTCCATGAAGTCTTTTTGATAACCACCTTCGGATTCCACATAATTCCATTTACAGGTTGCCTGACATATAGAAGAACTTAATACACCACATAGTTTATAATTAAGGTAGTCAAGCTGTTCAATAATTTTATAACTTCTATTATAAATATCTTTCTGATTTTCTTTAATCCATAATACTTTAGGAATCATCCATTCTGGAGAATCTGCATCACCACAATATTTTAATACAGGATGCTTCGTTGCATTTATACGATCTGCTTGATCTACCGCACGATTATCCATCCATAAAATGGCAGGAGAAAGCGGATTGATATCTTCATTTACAGGTACAACTGTAGATGAAGTGGCACATACACAACCTGAAACTATATTTTTTCTCTGCTCTTCTGTAATTTCATTTAAACAATCTCTTAATGCTTCTTTCAAACCAACCCACCAATGCTCAGCATTCTGTTCTGCACGTCCGGGAACTGGATATTCGGTTGGATGTTCTACTTCGTGCATTGCAATAAATTGTCCATGATCATCTGTAATTCCTACACGAACACCGTGTGTTCCCGCATCTACACCCATAAAATATTTACTCATTTGTAACCTCCCTGTTCACTTTTTCTTCTTTACCTAATAATATTTACTCCTGTCCATTTGGATAAAACATAATTTTGCTAAAGAAGAACTTCTCTGTGGCAATCTTTTCAAACATTGCTGGTGCTTCATCTAAAGATAAACGGTGGCTAATGATATCTTTTGCTGTCATTCCATGATTTTCATATAAATCTACCGCACCCGTCCAATCACTTCCTGGGAATGGTTTTCCAAAGGAATTCCAGGAACCTTTAATGGAAAGTTCTCTTCGTAAAATCTTATCTACTTCTTTTTCGGATAGTTCTAATCCCTGATGGGAAATTCCTAAAAATACAACCTTGCCAAGTTTTGCTGCGGAATTAATTGCAGCCTTCTGACAAATCGGTGCACCGGAATAATCAATAACGATATCTGCTCCATTACCACCCGTTGCTTCCATAACTTTTGCGACCGCATCTTCTTTCATTGAATTAATAACAACATCGGCTCCGTTCTTCTTCGCCATCTCTAACTTTTCTTCCCAGACATCAACAGCGATAATCTTTGAAGCGCCTTTGATCTTTGCATACTGAACTGCAAAAAGCCCAATTGGACCTGCACCGTAAACACAAACAGAATCGCCTGGTTTAAATTCACCAATCATCATGCTATGTAATGCATTGGCACAAGGATCTGTTGTAGCTGCATCTTCATAAGAGACTTTATCATCTACTTTCAGAAGATTTCCTTCCTTTACTGCGATATATTGAGCAAATGCACCATCTCTTCTTGAACCATAATAATCATAGTCTTCACAAAGAGAATATTCTCCTATCTCACAATATTTACATTTGAAACATGGAATCAGCGGTGGACAGGTTACTTTATCCCCTACTTTAAATTTGGTTACATCAGCACCTGTTTCAACAATCTGTCCTCCAAATTCATGCCCTACAATAATCGGAGAAACATGTGCTCCATATTGGTTCACTCTAGGAATATCAGAACCACAGACACCAACAGCCATCACCTTGATCAGGCATTCATCTGATGCATAAGACGGAATATCTACTTCTTCTACTCTTAAATCTCTTGGTGCATACATTCTTACTGCTTTCATTGTTCAGCCCTCCATAATGCAATTTGTTGCAAATATAATATATTATTAATATTTATTTCACCTTGTTGTAATCATATCATCTATAAAGAATTATGTCAACAGAAAAATAAAATTATTTTCTATATATGTTTATAAATGAAATTTGTTGCATATATAAAATCTTAAACCACGTATTTGTATATAAAACACGTATGTCTTTTGTAAAATGTTTGAAAATAGTGTTATTTTCTCTTTTTTCACTTTACAACAACGAAATAAATCGTTACAATACGCTTGAAGACTATATTTAAGAATTGAAAATATTTACAGGTTATAATTGTAAAAAGGAGAATAAACAGCTATGGAAAGTTTAAGAGCAAAAAAAGGCTTTATCTGCGATATGGATGGTGTAATTTATCATGGAAATCAACTTCTTCCGGGTGTAAAAGAGTTTGTTGAATGGTTACAAAAAGAGGAAAAACAATTTCTTTTTCTTACAAATGCAAGCAGTCGCTCGCCCAAAGAATTACAGAATAAATTATATCGTATGGGATTGGAAATTGGAGAGGAACATTTTTACACAAGTGCATTAGCTACAGCGAAGTTTTTACAATCTCAGGCTCCGGGCTGCAGCGCTTATGTGATTGGAGATCATGGACTTTATAATGCTTTATATGATGCCGGAATTACAATTAATGATGTGGATCCGGATTATGTTGTTGTAGGAGAAACTGTAACTTATGGTTATGAACATATTATTACTGCCATGAATCTTGTAAATAAAGGTGCCCGATTAATTGCAACAAATACTGACATTACTGGTCCTATTGAGGGTGGTATCGCACCTGCCTGTCGTGCTTTTGTTGCACCGATTGAAGCAACTACAGGAAAAAAGGCTTATTATGTCGGTAAACCGAATCCATTAATGATGCGTACGGGTTTACAAATTTTAGGTGTGCACTCTTCGGAGGCAGTAATGATTGGTGATAGAATGGATACAGATATTATTGCTGGTATTGAAACTGGTCTTGATACTGCTTTAGTACTTTCAGGAGTATCCACAAGAGCAACTATCAAAGAATTTCCATATCGCCCAAGACTTATTTTAAATGGGGTAGGAGATATTGCGATCTAATTATTTTTGAAGATTGCGATAAGGCGTGTAGCAATCTGGTATCAAACGCGTTCCTATAAGGAATCAAAAGAAAAAAATAAGAACCGCCTGTCATAGCGGCTATCTTTATAGTTACTATGACAGGCGGTTCTTATTTTAATTACGTTTTCCAGAATTCCGAAACCATCTTTCACTCTTTCCCTGGTCTGTAATCCGATTTAAATCAACTCTTCCGGATATTCCCGGACAAAATCCATTAGACGTAAATTGCTGAAGGTCTGCTCCCTTATGAACATCGTAGCGAGGATTATATTTTCCATTATTTAATCCATAACGAGCTTCCCACCACGCACAATTCCTTGGTCGTCTGTAAATTACTTGTTTATACATTTCGTACTCTGAGTACATCGTATAAAGCATCATTTTATGTCGTTGTCTCTTTAAAAAATCGAGAGATTTTTCTATATCTGCTTCTGCATTGCCTGATTCCACATCAAGCACATACCCTACAAAATGTTTTTCTATTCGTTCTCTACAGACCTCGACTAAAAATCTGGTTTGGTCAACTTCTTTTCCTCGGTTTAGAAATGCATACAACCAATATGGAATTCCTCTTTTTTCACATTCTTTTATATTAGTGTATAATGTTTTATCGATATAGGAAATCCCCTGTGTCGCTTTCATAATAAGAAAGGGACAGCTTCTTTTAACAGTATCCCAGTTTCGTACTGGGTGATAATGACTGATATCTGGATAATATTTACTCATAACATGTTCCAAAACACTTTGCCAAACCTGTTTTATTTATTAATATGCAAATCAGTGCATTTTGATTTTAAAATTTAAAAACAGAATCCTTTTATCTATGCGATCATTCCTCTGATGCTTCCCCTCATCTTTCGAACAAAGGAAAGGATTAATCCGGCTGCCGCAAAAGTAAGTATCGTCTTACTTCCTGTAAAAGCATCTAAGATCCATCTTCCACCCTCACCTTCTATACCGTTATATCCAAGAGAAAGAAAGCCATCAATAAATGGGGCAAGTATCGTAATAATTAGAAATAATCCGAAGGCAAAAATGCCTCTTCCGGTGTCAATATTTCTAAGAACACCCATATCCATTACTTTTTTAGAACCTAAAATCCATAAGGCTTCTATAATTCCAAAAAGAATGAAAAAGGCACTGCCTCCAACAAATATAATACTATTAATGTCTCTTGAGGAAGGAAGTTCCATAATTGCGCCTATGCTTGTATAATTGAAGACATTTCTAAAAATCTGCAGTACAATTCCAAGCATCAGAAGTGCACAGAGCCAATGAAGTCCTGTAAAAAGCAGATTTCCGGCTGTTTTTACACTCTTTCCTACAACAGTTCCGGCTGTAGAAGCCGCGCTTGATACAGCATCTCCACCAGCACTTAAAGCGGAGCGGCGCTTTCTTTTTGTCTGAGTGGTTCTTGTATTTCTTGAAGAACCTCCTCTTTTATTTTTAATTGTAACTTTTACATTCTTCTGCTGCTGATTCTCCTTTTGCGCATCTTCTTCATTATATACTTTATATTCTGCATCCATAGATTCATTATTACCTGCTACTTCTTTCGGAAGTGGAGCTCCACAGTTATTGCAGAAGTTTCCCTCTGTCTGTGCGCCACAATTCTTACAAATCATTGTTCTTCACCTCATTTCAAATATCTTGTATCATCATATACTAATTTTGTAAAAAAGAAAAGGGGCAAAGTTTCCTGATTTTTACCGGGTTCATTTTATACACTACTACGTTTGATTTTCTTTATCTACTTGTCGTTATAATATCTCTCTTTGTGCAAATGGTTCCAAATTATTATTACATTCATTTATGCACGCTTATAAAGAATTGGAACATCATATCCAAACGTTCTTTTTCCATTTACTTCCATACTCTCGGCTACTTCCAAACCTGTCTCTGAAAAACGTTCCCACAATTTAAACTTCATAACCGGTGTAAACTGGCTTGTACTTCCACCTTCCCAAATACCATCATTTTCAACATATAATGCCGGTGTAAATTTTTCCGACTTCTTCAATTCACTATATTCTACCGGCAGCATGGAATCATACGTAAATGTATTTTTATCTGCTCCCGCCGGTATTTCATAAGATGAAAGTAAAATTCCTTCCTTTTCCTCTGTAAATAAAAAAATATGGGGAGATGCATGTTTCTTTCCATTTGTTTCATAATAGCTTTCTTCTACAAGAAACTTTCCCTGAAAATCCACTGGAAGATTTTTAATCTTGTCATTACAGACTGTATTAACATGCTCGGCATATGGATATATTTTTCCCGCTTTTTGCATCTCTTCAAACTGCTCTTTATTATTAAAATATCCTGTTATAAGCTTCATAAACATCTCAAGATTTGATCTCTTTTTTTTATTATTTAACATAATTCTGCCTCCATTTATTTATTACAATATATCACAGCCATCTGTATTTATACAGCCTTTTGGTGCATATTTTTCAAACAGCCAGTCTTCTAATGTATTTAAGTTTTCATCTGAATGTTCAACCTCTCGCGCATATCGCCAGGAAATTTCTTCCACATCTTTCATGAAAAGTTTTTTTCCATTCTCTAACCAACGAACGATTAAAAATTCCTGAATCCAGCGAGCGGAAAATAATGCCAGTTCCATTTTAGAACAAACCATATCGTCGTAAACAGCTCCGCAAAAATATGTATAAACAAAGAACATCAGCAATTGTTCGCCTATATTTTTCCACTCTTCTTTATGAATACTCAACAAACCATACATTTCGTGAAATTCATTACAAATGTGATGATAATTCTCTTTCGTTGTCTTATAAAGCCATTTATCAGCCCCATCAAGCACTTGATTCCATTCCGGACGCAGGCGTTCCAGATGCCGAAGAATCTGTAATTCTTCTTTTTGCCGTTCCCATTGATGAAGAGATGCGGCATTAACCCCCTTTCCTGCAAGGCATTTCAATACGAATTCCTGCAAATGACCTTCTTTCTGATAACGCTTACATTCTCGCAAAAGATTATCAATATCAAATTCTCGCTGTTCCTCCATACAGATTTGGTAACTTTCTGCCAGCTGTTCACAAACTTCCATACGGAGCGTCAATGAAATAGAACGATCTTGCAAAATAGAAAACAGAACATCTCTAGTATCTTCTAACTGGGAAAACATCATAAAATCAAACTCTTCAAAATCGTCTTCCTCATCTGTTTCTTCTTCTAGAAATCGAACAGGTTCTTTACAGGACAAAATGATTTTTGCTGCTTCTGGACAAGAAAGTGATAAGGATAATTCTCTAAGCCCTTCATATTCTTCCGTATGTCTTGGATAGGATTTACAGGTATCACAGAGCGCATCGGGTCCTAATGCTTTATAAAGATCACACAAACTTTCCTCATTTAAAAACGCACACCGACGGTTATTCTGATAAAAGCACTCCTTTTCCCAATCAATTGAATTACGCAGATGTCTTCCAAATTCGCCTGCCTCTTTTCCGTAACGTTCCAAAGATTCTTCATCGATCATAATCTGCCATCCTGCACAGCAGGTATCTGGGCAATCTCCTGCTGTGCAGATAAACTTGTCATAAAAATGTGGTTTTAAATATTTCATCTTTTTTCCTTTTCTTTTCAAAATTTTCATAAATAATTCGTTTTTTCTGTACAAATAGAACAGACTATATTATAGCGCAAAAAAACAAATTTTGAAATCCATATGATGTTTTATCTTGATGAATCCGAATCTATTAATAATCATTTTGTCCAAAATAAAAAGGAACTATCTATTTTCTGATAGCCCCTTTTTATTATTCTTCTTATTATTCTGTTGCCTGAATCGCATCATATCCAGTTTCTTTCGTACGAATCTTTTGAGCATGACGAACCTCATACGTAAATATCTTACCATCGCCAGGTTCTCCTGTATAGGCAGCTTTTTCAATCGCTTCAATCGTTTTTGCTTCCCATTCTTCTGAAGAAACAACGATTTCAAACTTAATTTTAGGCTGCATCTGCATATCAACCTGCATACCACGAACAATTTCTTTATATCCTCGCTGGATACCACATCCCATTACCTGGGATACAGTAAGACCATTTACACCAATCGCATTTAAAGCGGCTTTTACATCTTCAAATTTATCTTCTCTGACATAAGCCTCAACTTTTATCATCATATTTCTATTCCTCCTGTTTTTCTGAAATTGCATACGAATAGTATTTATATTACTGGTCAAGTCCGTTAAAGGATGGATAAGCGCTCTCTCCATGTTCAGAAATATCAAGACCAACCTGTTCTTCACGAACACTTACACGTAATGGAGTAAATATTCTGACAATTGCAACACAAATTAATGTACCGACAACAGCAACGGCAATCGTAAATATAATTCCGATAATCTGTGCAGCAAATAAATGATAATCTCCATAAATCAGACCATCCCACTTTGCGACAGGATTAATGGAAGACTTAGTAAAAATACCAGTTGCAATACCACCCCAGATTCCGCCAATACCATGACATCCAAAAGCATCTAACGCATCATCTATCTTTAATTTTTTCTTAATAAATCCTACACCAAAGTAACAGATTGGACTGACTAACGCACCGATAATAAAGGATGCCCATATTGGAACAAATCCTGCTCCAGGTGTGATAGCGACAAGTCCTACAACTAATCCTGTTGAAGCACCAACTAATGTAGTTTTTTTGTTTTTTACTACATCAATAAACATCCAGGACAGAAGAGCTGCTGCTGCAGAAATAGCCGAAGTCATAAATGCGTGCGCTGCCAGTCCGTCAGCTTTTAATGCACTGCCTGCATTAAAACCAAACCAGCCAAACCAAAGGAGCGTTGCTCCAAGGACAACAGAAGGGATGTTGTGAATTCGATAAGTCGTATGTTCATAGCCTCGTCTTCTTCCGAGAATAATGGCAAGTACTAAGGCACTTACTCCTGAACTGATATGAACAACATCTCCGCCGGCAAAGTCAACAGAACCGATTGCCGCAAGAAATCCTCCCTCGCCCCACACCATGTGTGCCATAGGATAGTAGACAATAACTGACCATATTGCTACAAAAAGAAATAATGCTTTAAATTTCATACGACCAACTAAGGAACCAGTGATCAAAGCCGGGGTAATCATAGCAAACATCATCTGAAATGCACAAAATACAAGATGAGGAATACTATCTGCATAAGGTCCTGCGCTCATTCCAACATTATTTAAACCAAACCAGCGGAAATCACCGATAATTCCTGCATGATTTCCTCCAAAAGCTAACGAATAACCAAAAAGCGTCCACATTACAACAGAAAGCCCCATAATAGCAATACATGCCATAATTGTATTACAAACATTTTTTCTTCGAACTAAACCACCATAAAAGAATGCAAGCCCCGGTGTCATAAAAAAGACAAGCGCTGCACATATCATCATAAAAGCTGTATCTCCTGTATTCATAATTATTTATGTCCTTTCTTCTCTTTCTTTGATGATTCATCATTAATTAAAAAATATTCCGGAAAATAAAAAAGGCGCCTAAAGTATAATTATTATACTTCAGACACCCTTGTCATGCTTCGAATATTATCATATATTTAATCTTTTTTCAAGAGAAAATAATTAAAAAGCTCATGTTTGGTTAATTTTATTAATAAATAGAAACTATTCACCTAATTTTTCAGACAATATTTTGGCAGCATCTTCAATGCAGCCAGGACAAGAACGAAGTACCTTGCCTGTATCCATTCCTTTTAATTCCCGGCAAATTGTAGAACCATTTTTCTTGCGGAAACTATCATTTAATTCTCTTACTTTTTTATAAGTATCTGCTTTAGAAACTGGCGCTTCCAAATCGCCACAACTATTCGCCATTCCCATAATAAGAGCCATTCCTGTCACCGCTCCACAAGTTCCGTAAGTATCACTGACACCAAGACCAAGACCTTCTGATACCTTGAATGCCGTTTCCTCATCTAGTCCTGCTTTGTCACAAAATGCACATACGATTGCCTGTGCACAATTATATCCTTTTTTATGATATTCTGCGGCTCTTTCTGCTCTGTTCATTTGTAAAATCCTCCCTTTATACCTCATTCATGTACTTTATATTAAAATCTTTCGTTGTTAGTTTAACACAATCTCATATATCCTGCATAGTGAAAAATATTCTCATAAAATATTAATTATACACCTAGCTCTTCGAGAAACGCCTCGCAGCCTTCAATGAGATCTTCGTAAGTTTCATCAAAATTACCCGTATACCATGGGTCTGCAATATCCCTTTTCTTCCCTGCAAATTCCAGTAAAAGATGCACTTTATGCTTCGGATCATGATTAATAATGCGTTTTACATTATTGATATTCCATTTATCCATGCATAACAGATAATCATAAACTTCATAATCCTGTTTCGTCAGCTGTCTTGCCTGCCTCTTTGTATGAGGAATTTCCATTGCATCAAGCTTTGCCCTCGCCCCCGGATGCATCGGATTTCCAATTTCTTCACGACTGGTAGCACAAGAAGAGATTTGGAAAGAATCTTCTAATCCTCTTTTTTTTACCATATCTTTTAGAATAAATTCACCCATCGGAGAGCGACATATATTGCCGTGGCATATGAATAATACTTTAATCATAACTTTTATAACCTCGCATTTCTTAATATTTAGTGATTTTTAGTTACTTTTTGACACATTGTTAAAAAATTTGTTTGGGATATCTAAGTATAATATAGCATATTATGACCGCGAAAAGGTGTAAAATAAGCTGCATATTTTTATATTTTACACCTTGCTATTTTCAATTAAAAATTATCATTATACAATCCGAATTCGGGCAACTTCTTTTCCGGCATCTTTAAGATTTACATGCGTATATGTATTTAGCGTTACGCTGATATCTGAGTGGCCCATCAAATATTACAATGCTTTTGGATTCATTCCGGATTTTGCCATATTTGAACAATAGGTGTGTCGGCATACATATGGATGTGTCAAGTATAGGACAAAAAAAATTTTATTTTTTTCTGCCGAAGACTATCTGACGCTTCCATCAGGTAGTCCCAGCACCTTTATTATCTTCTGGTAAGTCATTCTTGTCCTGCTCAAGTTACCTCTGTTCTGAAAAAATATCGTCAAAATTCCATTCGATTTCGATTTCATCCTGACTATGAACACGGATCACCTTGATAATCTCACGCAGCTTCTCTGTATCGAACTTCTGAATTCCCAAGAAATCTTTTAGTTTTATTTTATCAGAAAGTTCATTTTGTTCAAGAAGCTTTTTACTATTCTCCGCATCTTCTATCTTTCGTTTTATTTCCTCCAGCTGTACACTTATCTTTCCTGCTCTCTGCTTATACGAATCACGATCTATACGACCATCTTTGTAATCATCATAGAGTTTCATCTTTTCCGAGGTCAACTGTCGGCTCTGTTTTTGCAATTCTGCGGTATTGATCTCTTTGTAGTCGCATTGCCTGTTGGAAGATACTTTCTTTTCTTTTTCCAACATTGACGCTGCATACTGATGAACAAGCCCAAGGATATTCTCCTCCAGCGGTTCCCGTCGGATCACCAGACTTCGACACACAGGATCTCCATTGGTTCGAGCATCTGAGCATTTTAGCAGATGCTCCGTTTCTTTTAGTAAAGAATGCCCACAGTTGGCACATATCAGTAATGCCGGCTGTTTTTTACGCCTTTCCAGAGTAAAATTGGTACGTGATTCCGCAACACTTCTCTTCTTTTTCGGATGCATTTCATTTGCTTTTTCAAACAATGCCCTGTCTATAATTGCCGTATGATGATTTTCCAGGCGAACCCATTCTGTTTCATCATTCAGAACTGCTTTATGACCGGTATGCATACTGCAACGTGTTTTTCCCCAGATTCTGGTTCCAATATAAATCTCATCCCGGACAATTGCCGCTACTGTCGTAGGACTCCAGTGTTTCTTTTTAATCGTGTCAAACCTCTGGAACTGCACCTGATCCCTTCTTGATAATTTCTGCTCATCACAAGTGGCAATCGCCTGTTTGTTCAATTCCCTTGTAATATCTGCAAAACTTGTTCCTTCCGCTGCCATCCGAAAAATCATTTTCACGACTTTTGCAGCCTCCGGATCAACTTCCAGTCTTCCGTCTTTTCCTTTTTTATAGCCATATCTGGCATTTACCGGAAGGCGTGTACCATTTCTCGTTCTTGTCTGCAATGCTGATGAAATTTTCTTGGACAAATCCAGGCTATACATATTGTATACCAGATTCTGCAATGCTACATTCATTCCACCAGTCATTCCGCTGCTTGCTGCACTGTCATAGCTGTCATTAATCGAAATAAATCGAATCTGTAGAAGTGGGAAAATATATTCAATATAAAATCCAACTTCCAGATAGTCTCTTCCAAATCTGGAAAAGTCTTTCACAACTACACAGCCGATTTCTCCGCTTTTCATGTCATCCTGCAGCTGTTGAAATCCCTGCCTTTTAAAATGAGTACCGCTGACACCGTCATCCACATATTCCAGAATATCCGACTCAGCTACACCCAGCTCATCAATTGCAAATGATTTTAACAGAATTCTCTGAGAAGTTACACTGTCGCTCTCTTTTTTGGCTCTGCCATCTACATTGTCATCTTCTGCAGACAAACGGATGTAAACAGCTGTTTTTCTAAGATCTGTCATCTTGACTGCGCCTCCTTCTCTTTCTTTAGTTTCTGTAAATCTGCAAACTGATCGTCATATACCAGCTTGATCTCATAATCATACTTACCATGGATAATAATTGAATCCACAAAGGCATCTGCCATTTCTTTTGTCAGCTTACGCTTTGACATATAAGTATGTATCACATTTCCCCAGCCTTCTTCAATGTGGTAATTCTGGGAATACCGAACCTGTGCCGCCAATACAGTGTCCAGACGGCTCTTGATATTCTCAATTTCATTGGAATAGATCCGAGAAAACTGTATGTACTCTTCTTCTGTAATCAAACGTTCTGAGTAATCTTCATATAAATCCGATTTACGCTTACTGATACGGCTCAGTTCCCGTCGAAGTTTCCCCACCTCTTTATCCAAAAGCAGGTACTGTGTCTGATTTTTGGAAGCTGTATTCATTTCCTGAATCATTTTTTCTGTATCCAATACGGTTTTCATATGCGTTTGAATCAGGCGAAGAACATCGTCATCCACATATTCTTTTCTGACTCTGTGCCCTTTGCATTGCTTTCCTCCGGATTTATGGTTAGTATTGGCTCCGCAGATATAAAAGAATGTGCCATTTCTTTCTCTGGACAACGTCATGCGGTTGCCACAGCCTCCGCACCATATCTTTCCTGTATAGAAATTATGGTTTCTAATAGCTCCATTGTTCTGCTGATGTTTCTTCTTATAAGCTTCCGTATATTCCTGGATTTTAGATTGTACCTGTTGAAACAACTCTCTATCTATAATCCCTTCATGCGTGTTCTCCACATGCACCCATTCACTCTCTGGTCGATTTCTCTGTTTATTTCCCTGGAAAACACTTTGCTGATATTTTCCAAATACAGAATCACCTGTGCAATGAACATCCTGAAGAACTCGTTTCACTTCATAATTGTTCCAGGGTTTTGACTCCGGAAGCGGCTTTTCACCGGTTTTATAGAATTTTCTCTGTAAAGTCGGCGATAAAACTCCATCTTTATTGAGCTGTCTTGCAATATCACTATAGTTCCTGCCATCCATATACATAGAAAATATACTTTTCAAATGTTCTGCAGCTTCTTCATCAACGATCAGCTGATGATGGTCTTCTTCTGACTTTCTGTAACCATACGGTTCCCAGGCACTTGTAAATTTTCCTTTTTTCCAAAGAGCTTTTTTTGCGCTGCTGCTCTTTTTGGCAAGGTCTTTCGAATAGAACTCATTGATAATATTCTTCAGTGGAACTGTAAGATCCACACCCTCTCTGAAGGAATCGAAATCATCTGTCACAGCCAGGAATCTTACATGAAAAAACGGAAATACTCGTTCAATATAGTTGCTGGTTTCGACATAATTTCTTCCAAGTCTGGACAAATCTTTTACAATAACACAATTGATTTTTCCATGCTTGATATCTTCCATCATCTGTACGAATCCAGGACGGTCAAAATTTGTACCTGAATAGTCTGAGTCCTTATAAACTTCCGCAACCGAAATATCTTCCGTATCTGCTACAAAGTTTTTCATCAATTCCACCTGGGTTTCTATCGTCCCTCTTTCTAATGTTTCTTCTGTTTCCATTGAAATTCTGGCATACAATCCTGCCCGGAATGGTCTTCTCACCTCTGTCTGGACGGTTGCACTGCCGACTACTTCCGGAATGTTTTTCCTACTCTTTCGTGCCATTTTATACAACCTCCTTTACCTTGACCTGCAGATTATTATCATCATCTATTACCGTATCAACTCCCATAGCCGGTAATTGATTCAGCAATGTCTGATAACAATCATCAAAATCAAAAGTGATCTCTATATTCTTTTTATCATATACTCTGATTTTCCTGATCAGTTCTACCACCACTGTGCGGGACAGTTCTTCAATATCCTGATATTTCACAAAATAATCCAGCCAGGTATTGGCATTGTCTGCTTTTTCCAGCTCACTATCCATTTCTTTCTGGATTGCACGGATACTCTCTTCCGCATTTCTAAGCCTCTTTCCATAGGCTGCATGAAGCTCTACATAGTCTTCTTTTGATACAATGCCCTCTTTCATATCCGAATAGAGCATCATCCGTAACTCCTTACAACGTTCTGTCTCCTGTTTTTTCTTCTCCAGCCTGTCCTGCAGCTTCTTCATATTGATCTCCTGAAATGGCACAGTACCAACAAATTCCAGGACTCTTTTCAGGTGCAGGATATTCTGGATATGCTGTTTCAGCATCACCAGTACGGCATCTTCCAGATCCTTTTCCGGTATTCTATGACTAGAACAGCGTTTTGTTTCTTTATTTGCGGAACATAGATAATAAGCATATTTTTTCCCTGCCACAGTAGAAACCTTTCTTGTCATAGGTGCACCACAATCCGCACATACAGCAATTCCGGACAACAGATATACTTGCTTTTGGTCAGGCGAAGTACGTGTATCCATGCCCAGAAGTCTCTGAACAATTTCAAAATCACGGTCACTCACCAATGGCTCATGATTTTTCTCAATCCGGATCCAGTCATCTTCCGGTTTCACATAAGTCTGCTTCACTTTATGGTTCGGTGTCGTCCTTTTTCCCTGCACAAGGTTTCCGATATAAACCTCGTTTTCCAGTATCCTGCGGACGGTAACGGAACTCCAAAGTGCCTGTTCTTTCTGCCGGAAGCCTGTTTCATAATGACTGCCACTGCTGATTTTATACTCAAATGGGGAAAGAATACCCAGTTCATTTAAACGATTAGCAATCGCATCCTGACTCATTCCCTGCAGCTTCATCTTAAAAATATCCTGTACTACACTGCCTGCAGATGGATCAATCTCTAATTTATGCTTATCTGTCTTTGCCTTCCTGTATCCAAAAGCTACAAACGGAGTCACGCATTCGCCTTTTTTCCTCTTAATCTCAAGATTACTCCTGATCTTAATAGAAATGTCACGGCAATAAGCATCATTGATTAAATTCTTAAATGGGATAATAATTTCGTCTGCCTGATTCTTTCCCTTGAGACTGTCATAATTGTCATTGATGGCAATAAAACGCACACCAAGAGCCGGGAATAATCTCTCGATATACTTCCCAGAATCAATATATTCCCTTCCAAATCGTGATAAATCTTTTACCACTACGCAGTCTACAATCCCACGCCGGATATCTTCCAGCATTGCCTGGAATGCTGGGCGCTCAAAATTAGAGCCTGAGTAGCCATCATCAACTCGGACTGAAACAACTTCTATATCTTTTTTGTCTTTCAGGAAATCCAGAATCAAAGCTTTCTGGTTAGAAATGCTGTTACTTTCCAGTTTTGCTGAACTGGAAATATCGCCATCTTCTTTAGATAATCTGACATAGATGGCGGCATGATAGATTTTATTGATATTCTGATACATATCTTACCTCCTTTTATTACGTCAGAAAATCCATGTAATAAAAGGGGGCTGCATAATCTGTCCTTACCGACATTCTAACACAGTCCCCTCAATCTTGCCAGTACTTTTTCAGACACTCAGAAGCATATTCTCAAATGCCTGCTCCATAGATATACCGTTATTGGCAAATCTGACTTTTACTTTCATATTGCCGATCCGGACCAAATATGGATTTCCTACTTTATTCAGAAAAATATCTCTCCGTTCCTGAAGCGATTTATTTCTGTCTGCTTTTATCATCCGTAGATCAGTCATTTCATTGATATCTACATCACTGAAATCCTGCTCCAGATAGTTTCTGTATTCCTCTGCCGTCATGCCCTTCTCCTTCCATTCCCATCTGAATCTGTACTGCTTTCAGTACCCGATCCAGGCTCCACTTGTTCACTCTTCCGCATTTCTCAATAATACATTTCGTAGAAATGCTCATAACCTGTTCAGCCAGTGCCAGGCTTCCTTTTCGGATTCCCGTCATATCATATTTGCTGATAAATACATGTGTTGGCAAATACCGCTTCTTATATATTCTTGACGTCAGCGGAACTACTGTAATGACTGAACTGTATGTATTAGCTTTGTTGTTACTTACTACGATCACCGGTCTTACTCCACCCTGAACCGAAGTTGTCGGGAACATACCGAGATCCGCCCATAAGATATCTCCTCTTCGAATCGTCACTTGTCATCTCTCCAATCCTTTTTTATTTGTAAAGCATTCATAGCGCTATATTAGCTCCACAGGAATACGGCAGAGTTCCTTTCCAAGACGGAAAGCTCTGCCGCATAACCTCTATAGCCAATTTGATTATTAAACAGTGCTCGCTCGATTCTATTTATCCTCGATACCCCGAATCGTTACTCCCGCATATGCAGGAAGGGAATAATAACCTGCCCGGATGCATACTCCGGACCACAACCCGGAAACTCTCGTTTCCAGGCTCCAGCAGTTCATAGGTTTACCAGTTACAGACTTCTCAGGATCTGCAAGTGTATCGCATCTCATACATATCATCGCATCACCAGCCTGCCAGCTGGCTTCGGTCAGTGCTTTTTCGCAGCATTACGGACTGAACTAAAAATCTTTGTTTTGTCTTATAATCCTATAGCGGCATCTTCCTCGTGCTCTTTGCATGAAATGTCACGTCAGTTATTATTGGATATTCAGTTATCATGGTTCATTTTAGGAAGTCCTTTAACTTCCTCTAATTACTAAAGTCAAATGACTTTGGCAGATGCAAAAGATTTTGAAAAATTTTTTAAAAAAATTTATTCATATACATTTCACGCATCTTATTAAGAGTGGATTTCAACTTGTATGACAGCATCTGTCTGGAAATCCCCATAATCTCCGCCATCTGTGTCTGTGTCTTGTTTTCAAAGAAAATACCATAAATAATCATGCGTTCCTCTGAGTTCAGTTGATTGATCACTGTGTGAATATCCTGCTGTTCCATTTTTGTCAGTACACAGTGCTCCACATCACAGTTCAGATCTGGAAAATCCTCAATCATGAAGCCTTCTCCATCAATGGACTGACCGCTGTAAGGTACTTCTCTCAGCATCTTATCCACAACCTCACCCAGTTCATTCTTAATCTCAACTTTTTTTGCCTTGCTGCTTCTGTAAAAATTATTCATCGCATACGCAACTTCTTTTGTAATCTCGATCATTTCTCCATCAATATTTGCGTAATACTTTCCTTCGTAAAAATATGGGTGTTCAATATACATATCCGTTCCTCCTGAATTTGAAATCTTGTTGCTCGTTTCAAATTCGGAAGGAGGACCTTTGTTTAGGATCATGCCTGCTCCGCCTTCATCCTGCCGGGACACATCCGCAGTTATTGGCTGATAAATTCAGGCACGAAAAAAAGCCCCAGTAGTTTTTCTTAACTACTGAGGCTTCTGTCTCTTTCTTGTATTCAGTTATCTATGCCCTCTTTCATCAGCATAATCATTGTATCAGGATAAAGTTCACAAAGTATCCGCAATACGTTCCCATAAGTTCATGTCATAACAGAAATCGTACATATTTCGGTGTTAAAAGTTCACCCTGCTATTCTTTTACTTCTTTTCCATCTATATAGAGTTCAAATATATCAGGATTATTGACAACATCATAATCCTTTCCATATTCTACAGGTCTGTATTCGACTGTCATCACCGACGCTCCGTCTTCAATATCCTCTTTCCATAGATATATATTCATACCAAGGCTCGTCGCATATCCTCTGTCCGTAGAAAACTTTATCGAATAAAAGAACTTTTCTTTAATACTAATCCTATCCGATACCAGTCTTTTCCCTTTCTTGCAAGCAGTAATCCCAGCCCAAACTTCTGGTACATAATCTGCACAATCAGAGATACTTCATAAATTCGTTACTATTTTTCAATTATAATACTCTGATAAAAATATCGAGGACCTCATTTTCAGAGGCCCTCTTAATACAAACTTTCCATGAACATCTCGAGCTTAAATCCAGAAGCAGTTATCCTGATATGTACATTAACAGATCCTGTGTATAATATTGTTAACTTCCTGATGAATTAACTCTCGACTGTACGAGAACCTTATAATAATGGATTTGTGACTGTTTTATAAGTTAACTCTCGAGAGTTAATTAATTCTCGTGTCGTTAACGATATAACACGCACAAACCGCATAAATAAGCCATTTATTTGGAACGAGAGTTAATTTTACAGGAAGTTAAGAAATATACTATAAATGAGCAAATTTGAAAAATTGCACAAAATTATCCTGCTAACTTCATAAATGCCTTAAAATCATTACTTCCTTTTGCAAGTTGGAAGAGATACTGATACTTTTCTGTCTGAATAATGCTTCCAATCCGGTGGTAGCCTTTTTCAAAAGAACAGAATTCACCAGTCCCTGTCACACACATAAAATGTGCCATTGACATAAGAAGCCAGTATCTTCGGACTCCCTGTGCAGAACGTATCTGATAGCTGTCCAGTGCCAGTTTATTCTTACACTGGCGAAAAAATACCTCTATCGGTCACCGGCAGACATAATAAGACAGTGTTTCGTCCAATGATAATGAAACGTCTGTACTGAGAAAAGCACGCAGTGCTTTTGGATTTCCAAATGCTTTTTCCGGATAACTTAAAAGAACTACGGCATTTTCAATACCGTTGAGTTTTCCCTCATAACGATACACGTAATATTTTTGTTTTTTCACTGTCACAAGGCGAAAATTGGAACGTGTGGACGTTAAAAAAGCAGCAAACTCATTAAGTTTCTTTTTGAATCCAAATGGATAAAGCATCCGGTTTGTTTTCAGTGCACCTATGGTATGAAATCCTCCGGCTGCGAAAGTGTTGATTATTTTTTCAGAAGTATACCAGCAGGAAAGCATAACAGCAACTGCCTGGTGTCCGTAATCCTGTTTCCCCTTTAAATGGGATTGGTGAAAGTACGCGTCTTCAATTGGATGCAGAGCCTGTGACGAAGGCTTTGTTTTTGAAGCTGTCGTATCATCTACAATACAGAAAAAAGGCTTTCCGGTGCGAGCTGCTTCTGAATAAATAATCTCTATAACAGAACGTTTTAACGTATCTGAAAGTGAGGAATCATCCCATTTTCCTGAATTAAGGAAATGTGCGATCGTAGTCCTGTGACAGGAACTGTTTTTAGCAAAGTCCGTGGTTTTCCCATGGTATCCTAAAAGAAATATGCTGATCAGAATGCTCATAAGATGATTTATCACTCGATTGGAATAAAATTTGTATAAGTTTAATTTCTTAAGCTGGTTGTATATGAATGTAGAATGATGTATAGTATTTGCGAGAGACACCTTCTTTCGTAAATGTTGCAAATGTTTGTTTAGGTACTTTCATTATACAACACACGGAATCAAGGTGTCTCTCTTTTATGCAAAATCACGAACTTGCTCATTTATAGTTAATTATCTGCCTACAATTCTATCAAAAAAAGTAAAAAATACTTAAATTCGGAACAGATTACATTAATGGCTCAATATATCCTAGCTTTATTGCTTTGTTATAAGCTTCAACTGTATTAGATACTTCAAGTTTATCATAAATATTTTGAATATGGTTATATAATGTACGTTCACTTATAAAAAGATTCTTTGCTATTTTCTTCTTTATATCCCCCTTACAAATTGCTCGTAATATTTCAATTTCCCTCTCTGTTAATACCTCAATATCTGGAATTTTATTATAATATGTTTTATTACAAAGAACTCTCTTTAATCTTTCTACTAATTCCTCCATAGAAACAGACTTATTTATAAAATCCGCAGCTCCTTTGTCAAATGCCATCTTTTTGTATATAGGCATATCATACGAAGAAAGTATAACTACTTTTGAATCTGGATTAATTGATAATATATCTGCCAATATTTCAAATCCATTCTTTTCAGAACTATTCTTTAAATTTATGTCCAATAGAATAATATCAAATTCTTTTTCTCGAAACGTACGGAAAAAATCATTCTCCCTTTCAACATAGTAGCAAAGTGATACAAATTGACTCTCTATCAGTAATTTCTTTAAACTCTCTCCAAATAATCTATGATCATCAAATAGTAAAATTTTCACTAATCTACCTCCAGCTCGACACTAGACCATAAAATGCCATTTGAATAATTATATGTCAATTTCCCATTGTTTGCCTCTACAAGCACCCTCAAAAGTAGCACACCACCTTTAGACTTGAAAATATTTTCATAATCTATTGCACTCGCCCCATCACTCTTGCAGTTAATTATTAACACCATATTTTCGTCCAATTTTATTTCGTATTTGATATAAGTCGCATTGGAATGCTTAAAAATATTGTTAATCAATTCCTTACTAATCTGTAACAGCATTTCTAAATGCACTTTATTTTTTAGATATTTTTCTGCTTTTTCATTTATATCAATTTTTAATTGAACTTTCTTATTTGGATATATGGCTTGTATAGAATTTAACATATTTTCTAAATTAATATAGGCACCATATTCCAGAAAAATATTTGCCGAATAAAAATTCATCATTTTCCTTGCACGATCTTCCAGATTTAATAAAACCTTTTTCGATAGCACAATATCCGGTTGTTCTAATGCTAATAAATTGTAAGATGCTCTGATATCCTGGACAATATCATCGTGAAGTATTCTTGAAAAATTCTCTCTTTCAGTATTTATATACTTTGTTAAGAAAAAAAAGGAACTTATTTCTCTATAAAATTCTTGCCTATCCTCTATATGTATCATAGTTAATATTTCAAACAATAGCATAAAAACCTGGAAAATCATATTAAGGCAAAATGAATCCCAATCAAAAATATAAGATATATATACTACTAGTGGTATCCATAAGGTTAAAATATATTTTGACTTCTTTGCAGAAGTCGGAAGTATATGTACATATTTGAAATTTATCCATTTATACTTAACAAAAATATCTACCGCCATGCCCAATACTATCATAAACGAAGAAAAAAGGACAAACCGATTAATGTAAAAAAGCAATCCCAAAAAATAAGAAATAAGAACAGTTATTTCTTCCTTATATCTTTTCCTGGCTAATAAATTCCTTGCCTTATACAATAAAAATAATACAAATGCGATTTCAAAAATTATAATACCTGTTCTATGTATCATGGAACTACAGAATAATATAGGAACTGTATAATCAATACTATCCACTATATCTGTTTTTTTTTGTGATGTCATAATATATACATATAATGCACTAATAAAACAAACTAACAATATCATAGATAATGCATTTATCTCTACAGCATCATTTGTAATCAAATTAAATTTATAAAAAAAACTCCACATAACAATTATAGCTATATGGAGCAGAATATATATGCTGTACTTACTCTTCATACTCTTTTTCACCCACATCACTGAAACATCATTTACCGTATCTAGTAGTATGCCATTACAATTCTCTCTTTAGTGGCCATTCGCAGAACAAATACACTAACACACAAACTTATTACATACTTTATTATAACAGTTAAAATAAAATTATTGCTCCAGGAATAAAACATACTCTCAATAATTAAAATAAAAAAATAAAATACTGATATACGCAAAGAAATTCCCTTATATTTATTCATATCTCTTATAACCAAAATAACTGCATTAATAATTATACTGCTTAATAAGGTAAATGTAAAGAAATCAAGTATTTGGGCAACATCAGGTGATCCTATTTTGTATATAGTAATACCTAACAGTGGCATAAGAAGTAAGAGAGTTGATATCCACAAAGAAACTGTATGATTAATAAGGATAGATTGAAGCCTAGTCCCATTTGCAATCAACCACTCTATTCTTCTTGTGATTTTTTCCATTTGTAGTAAATCTTTACTTAATTCACAGGCAAATATAATATATAAAAAAATATACCCCTTCCAAAGCATATCAATATAAGTATATGAGCCAATTATTTTTTCCTGCCCTTTACTAAATAAGGTTAATATACCAAAAATAATTGCTACTAGACTCATAAAAACAAAATTACCTGTTAAAATTTTTTTCACATGAATCCTAATAATAGTCAAATCCATTGTCCAACACTCCTTACAACACTTTCATTGTCTAATTTAGAAATCTTTCTGAAAGAAATAACAGCTAAAATTGTCGCACCAATTATATTCAGAATAATAATAAAAATATACATACTAATATTTAAACCTGATACAAATTCAACAATTTCATTCGCACACATAGCACTAATATAAATCAGAAAAAAATTTCCAAAAAAGACCATATTTTTAAATAACTTATATTTTTCTACAGAAAATGTAATTGTATTGAAAAATAGAACTTCAGTGTAACTCATTATTACTGTCGATATAAAAAAGGCTATAATACCAAAAAATGAAATTTTAAAATCTATGAGATAATAACCTAATACAAATATAATAAAAGGAATTATAATTGATGCTTTTAAAATTTGTATTGTGTAGGCCTTAATAATAAACTTTAAATCAATCCCTGATGCTAAAAAAAACTCCATCCGTTTACTCATTTTATCTTTCACTGTCAAATCTATTATTATAGAATTTGCCTGAAGAAGAGTACATCCTAAAAGAACTACAAAAAAAACTAAAATAAGATAATCTGTTCCTTTTGAATAAAATTGATCCTGTTGAAATACAACCAACATCAGTGTCCCAAGCACTCCTACTCCTAACATATTAAAAATTGTAGATTTACTCTTAAATATAATATAAAAAACAGCTTTTTTAATATTATTCATAATCTCCACCTTCTTTTATAAATAACTCTTCCAGTGTTGTCCCTTTTATGTTATCTATATCCTCATTGAAAACAACCTTACCATTTTCAATCATAGTGACATAATCTGCACTTTTCTCAATTTCACTTAAATCATGAGATGTAATCAATATTGTTTTTCCTTCTTCCTTTAGTTTCTGGATAATCTTTCTTATTTCAACACGAGACAACGGATCTACCCCTGATGTTGGCTCATCAAGGTAAATAATCTCACTGTTGATTAGTATAACGATTAGAATTGACAATTTTCTTTTCATTCCTTTTGAATACGTACTAACACGTTTCAATAAATGTTCTGTAATATTTAATGAATCACTATATTTCTTATAGTCCTTTACGTAGTATCCAAAATACAACCCAAAGATTTTCAAGTTCTCCAAACCTGTTTTATCCTCATATAAATAATCATTCTCAAGCAACATTGCATGTTTACCCGATACAGATATTTTTCCTTCATCTGGTTCGTATAATCCGGTGAGTAAACGCAATAGTGTAGTTTTTCCTGCTCCATTTGCTCCTATCAAGGCATGGACAGAATTTTTCTTGACAGTAAAATTAAAATTTTGAAATAATTTCTTACCATCAAACGCTTTTGAAAGATTGTAAATAGAAATAATATTTGTCATTATATTAACAGCCTCCTAAACTCATTTGGTATATATTGGGAATACCATGCACAATTTTCAAAGCCTTTTTCTTTAGCAGCTACTAACCCACGTATTATGCAATAACTACAAAAGTACTTTTTTTCACACCCTGAGCATTCTTTACTTGTATAATCTGGAGCTTGTATACCACGAATCATATTCATTAATTGATAATTATTTGAAAACAACTGTCCGATATCCTCTTTAAATACATTTCCCAAAGATTTAATCACTGTCTGGTTATCCATTGCACAAAATTTGATTTCTCCCTCTGGCGTTATTGAAGGATTCGATGTAAATGCTCCACAATTCTTTGCGTTGCTATTTCCGTCTTTAATTTTATATAAAAACCCTTTTCCATATCGGGTATTAATGTTTTCTATTACTTTACCAACCCTTTCATGTTGTTCTAATGTCTTTAAAAGCAAATTATTTTTATCCTCTAAATCAGCTCTTCCCATAGGAGTAATTGCTGATATACCATAAGTTTCGATACCTGCTTCTTTTACCCATCCTGCAATATTTTCAATTTGGTCAATGTTTTGCGGTGTTACCATTGTAACAACTCTCATCAGTATTCCTGAATTATTAATTCTCATAATTGTGTCTTTAACACGGTGAGTAATATTGGGTATTTGTGTTCCCATAAACCAATTTATATAATCATCATTATCTCCGTGTAAATCGATTTGTACAACTGTCTGCTCCTTATGTTCTGCAATCAGTGCGAACAATTCTTTATTCCAAAATAAACCATTCGATAGTATACTTACTAATGAATAGTCAAGATTATACGCTTCATTCAGGATTTCTAAAAACCTCGGATGACACGTGACTTCTCCACCTGTAAATTCTACTACTCTTGTCCCTGCTTTACGTGCATCCTTAAGTAACTTCTTTATTTCCTCTGTATTATCTTTAAATGCATTCGTTGCACAATATTCTCCATAACAGTGCAAACACTTTGCATTACACCTATGTGTAATTTCTACAGAAATAGCTGATGGATACTGTGTTTTTCCATTTCCAAGTATTGGTATTTCTATTGGATTTGTTTTTTTTAAATACTCCACAGAAATTCCTGGATTTTTCTCCAATTCATTCAAAAAATTATTTAATTTATACTTAGCCTGTTCTTTCTTCTCTAAATGACAACTGATCATCATGTCAACTAGATCATCAAATGTTTTTGTCCCATTTAGGTTACGTATAATTTCTAAAGCATCTTTGTTAATGCGATACAATGATTCACCCATCTTTTCATAACGGTTATTTATTACAAGAATATAAGAATCTCTTTGTCTTTCTATTGCTTTTACGTTAATTAATCTCAGATACATACCTTCTCCTTATTGTTGTTTAACCTACAATATAATCAATCTTATTTCTATTATCATCTGTAATTATTTTATAGAAAGAACAGGAAGTGAGAATTATTACTATCTAGCGGTAAAATCTCACTTCCAGTCTTCTGCTTGTTATGATTTATTACTCAGAAAAATCCAACAAAGCCTGCTGCACCCGCTGCAGCAATTGCGGATGGTCCACAGAACATACACCCTGTACATCCTGCACATAATTTACATCCGTTTCCCATTGGTGAAATACTATAGCAAACCTCTTAAATAATGCAGTCCCTTTACAGCGGTGATAAAATATAGTGTAGGAGATGATAGTATGCTACACAATGAAGCTAGAAAACTGGTATTGGAGGCCTGGGATAAAACTCATAATGCCAGGGAAATTGCAAAATATTTTTCAGTAAATGAAAGCACCGTATACCGCCTTGTAGAAGAGCGTGCACGCACTGGCAGTTATGAGACCAGAACGCAGATGAGAGGCCGGAAAACAATTCTTACAGAAAAACAGCACCACGATATTCTGGGACTTGTACAAGAACAACCAGATATCACAATGAAGGAGATTGTCGAAACGCTTCATTTACCTGTAGGCGATGAAGCCGTCAGGCGTTTTCTGATAAAGCAAGGTTATACTTATAAGAAAAAGTCTTTGCACGCAAAAGAACAGGAGCGTCCCCGATGTGCAGAGAAAACGCAGTCAATGGATAGAAACTATATCTGGTGCAAATGCAGAACATCAAATATATCTCGATGAAAGCGGTATTAATACAAACCTCACAAGACACTATGCACATGCAGTACATGGGAAACGTGCCATGGATGCTACCCCGATCAACACGCCTGCCGGAACAACTGTTTTGTCATCCATACGGCTTAATGGCAGTCTGGTATATACTACGTACCAAGGTGGAACAACTGCACAGCGATTTCGTGAATATATGGGAAAACAATTGATACCGAGCCTTGAGAAAGACGATGTTGTAATCATGGATAACATGCGCTCTCATCATGCCAAAATAGTGACGGAACTTTTAGACAAGGCGGGGATCTCCTATCTATATTTGCCACCATACAGTCCAGATTTGAACCCTATTGAAAAAATGTGGTCAAAAATGAAATCCTTTCTCAGAAAGAGGAAAGTCCGTGTTGCTGCTGAACTACCTGAGGCTGTAAAAGCGGCCTTAGAAACAATAAGTACGAACGATTGCAAAGGGTGGTTCCACGCATCTGGAATTTGCGCTAATTAAGAGGATAGCTATAGGATTCATGGCATTTCCTCCTTATGTATATTCTCGACTTTGTTATCGAGTGACTAAATTATATATTAGCTTTACGACATTTACATGAGTAATTACTGCAATGTTCTTAGATTATGTCGATTATGCCATTAAGCTTAATCATTAAAAGCTTTATTTACTACTATAAATATAATATTCCTATTTCCATTTATTCCCCTCTAAATTCAAGATCATATCTTTGGAATGCGATTTCGAAATCTTTACGTCTTCTTCTTGCAACATTTATTTCTTATCCATTTATATTTATTGTTCCTTTTTTATAAGAATCAACATTCATTAAATTTACAATGCCGCTTTTACTAATTCTTATAAATAAATTTCTATCCAACATGTCTTCCAGTTGCACGAGTGAACAATCTCTTCGCATTGTTTTGCTTCCTAATTTCTATTCACATCAATTCTGAGAAAGCACTTTTTCTTTGTGTTCCAATTTCTTAAAAAGAAGCTGCCAGAAAATCATATCTTCTGGCAGCTTCTTTGAAATTCAGTATTTGTTAATGTGCAACACTCATGCTCTCATCAATCCATTTCTGTACGACATCGACGCCAATCTTAACGGCTTTAGCAATCTTGTCAGCAGGTAAACCCATCTCTGCAAGGGCAATCGTTGTCTCTTTTGCTTTTTGCATTTCACCGCTTTCAATACCTTCACTGTAAATCTGTTCCATCTCACGGCACATGAATTCCACCCCTTTCTGTGTTTCCTTCAATTCGTATACTCTGTCAGCAAGTATCTTACTGTGCATATCTTCTGCATTCTTACAGTGAAGATCATGCATCAGTCTGCCTAATTCTGTATCCTCTTGTTTCTTAGAATTTACATAGATAATATGAGCTTCATCCTTAAAATTCTCACTGACTTCTTCGATTTTCCTGTCTATATGATAAATCGGAAGTCCGTATCCAAGTGCATCGTCTCTGGTGATAAAAATCACGTAGCTTTCCGGAAGGTCATCAAAATCCTGTCCTGGATTTAATGTGTTCATATCCATCAGACCACTATGATACCTTGCTCTTTTGGGAGATGCCCCTTCGTTGTCCTGTTGGATTTCTACATCCATCTGCTTGCCTTCAGAATCTCTGGCAACACAGTCCAGAATAGCTGAACGCCCCTGCAAATTCTTATAGTCTTTCTGCAGAACTTGATCAATCACTTTCAGATCCTTTTTATTCATAATTACCTGCAGAACATATTCTGTACATTCCCGTTTCTTGAATACATTCCGCATAAACACATCGCTCATGATGGTAAGGTCTTTTAAGATACCCTTGTATCTTTCGTAACGTGTTTCCAATTCTTCTGTTTTCACGATTTCTTCTTTCGCCACGTCCATTCTCGCCTCCATTCTTTGCTATGTCAGGATAGGTTCCTAAATGTCTCCTATCCCAATTTCATCTTAACATCAAAATCAGCTTTTCACAAGCCACTATTTTATCCTACACCACTTGAAAACAATAATTTCCAATCAGTTTCATCCAACTATTATATTTATTCTTTTCACACACCTTTCGGCAAATTTCATTTTCCATCAATACACAGAACATCTTATCATAATCAAATGCCCAAACAGCACCATTCACATGGTTTTCCACTGCTTTCTGATCTATGCTTTTCAAGCGTGTGACCATTTTCTCAATTTCTCCATTTCCCAAGTTACCGATATTTTTGCAGATAAACCGAAAGAAATTCAACGTTGCATATTCGTCATGCCAATGGAACTCTTCTGGATTGTTTTTAATTTTACTGACTCGCTGCTGTTCTTTGATTATCTGAGCAGCTACACCTTTCATTGAATCTTCGTATCTCATATTATTCACCTACTCTTCCTCAACGCCCAGTGACGGTTTAAATCTTTTATCCTTTGCCTGCGGTACCACGATCTCATAAAAATAAAATCCTAAATACCCAAGTGCCTGCTTCTTCATTTTATAAAAAGAAGTCCTGCCTATTCCTAACTCCTGTTGTACTTCCACATCTGTCTTATTATAATGACTGCAAAAACAGGAATGAAGGATTTCACTGAGCATCACACCATTCGGTGCATAGAACTTCACCAAAGTCATTCCCCGATAGATCATGTCCGACAATCCATAAATAATCATCAGATTATTCATCTCCCGGTGCATCTTTGGCACATTCAGCTGGTTGTTATAAATGCTCAGATAACTCAATGCATATGCCATATCTTCATTGATTTTCTCCTGGCATTCCATATCCAGTTCTTCTAACACAATCTGATTTTCCAAAATCAATTTCTGATAGCTTGTCATCAATTCTTTAATATCAGTATAATGTCTTTCGATTGTAACTTCCAGATAATCCTGTGCATGACTTGCCATCTGGAAGGTAATTTCTTTCATTGATTTAATTGCATAATCTCTGTCTGTCATCAGTTTCAAAATCTCCTTATCATCATCACACTAACTGGCGGTCTTTCAGACCAGTTCGCTTTCCCCATGATTTTGATGGGAAGCAATTACTTACTACAACTTGCAGAAGCGGATATCCAAAAGGCATTGTGGGAGCTGCCTTTGCTGACCGGAATCCATCTTCTTATGTAAAACCTGCAGGAATATAAAGGGAAAGTGACTATCCCTGCCGGTTAATAATCCAAATAATATCGTCTATACCAATCTCTCCTTATGCTGTTTTTCTCTCCATAAACCATTTATCCACTTCGTAAAACAAGTGGCTTTCCTGCCCTTGTATCATACAGGTGTACATCATTCCTACACCGCCTGCCTTTCTGCTGGCGCATCGCTCGATTTTCAAAATTCTGTCAATGCTATACTTTCTTCCATCCTCCCATGTAAAAAATATGGGAACCAGCTGTCCGTCTTTCCGAAACTCTGCCACTACATCTACATATACTTTGTTCATGCCGACACCTCACTATAAAATCTCAATTGCTCTTGGCGATGCCGGGATTCTGCGGATATATCCATTTAACTCCAACTGCTTGATTCTGGAAAATGCTGATGATGTTGATTTCACCCCGATCAATTTTCCAAATTCCCGTACTGTCGGCGGATATCCATGCTCCTTCGTATAATCCAAAAGACACTGATAACTTTCTTTCTGTTTTCTGGTTAATGTTTTTTTCAAATCTATCCCTCCAATTACCCATGAAAATAACTGTGTGGATGGATCGTGTGCGTACCAGCGTCTAAGTGGGATAAGACTTTATCTTGATACATTGCCGCTCGCTGTATACTGAAATAACCAAACCGTCGTCTGATCTCATCTACAGTACGATCCAGCTTCTCTAACTTTTCCTTTTTCTCCTGATTTCCAAATAAATCCAACTGCACGGGAATATCATCTAACACAAGATCCGCAGCTCGGATTCCCAGGCTTCTAATGGGATGTTCCCATTTATAATTATCTTTAAATAGCTGAAATGCTGCAGTTACAATCTCGTTTGTAATATTCGTTGGCTGTCGTAAATGTATCTGTCTGGAAAAACTATACAATCCATTATCTCGAACTGTAATTTCTACTGTTTTGCATTTAAATCCATGTTTCCGCAATCGTGCAGCTACACTTTCTGCCAATGCTATTTGAATGATCCAGACATCCAGATCATTTTCCAGATCTCTCGGTGTTGTAGTGCTATTACCTATCGACTTTACTGGTGCTTCATATCCTTCCTTGCAAACCGGATCTTCATCCCAACCATTTGCGAAAGCCCATAATACATTTCCTATTTTTCCCAAATGGCTCTCTAACAACTTTTCGTCTGATTCCGCAAGTTGCCCAATTGTCCGGATTCCAAGTTTTTGCAATTTCTTATTTGTCTGTCTTCCGACATAAAGCAAATCTGTCGCTGGAAGCTGCCATATCCTGTCTTTATAATTTTCTCGATTAAACTCTGTGATTGCATCCGGCTTTTTATAATCTGAACCAAGTTTCGCATAAATCTTATTCCAGGAAATTCCAATACTTACCGTTACACCCAGTTCGTATTTAATCCGATGGCTGATTTCTCTTGCAATCGTCATTCCGCTTCCTTTCAGATTTCTGCTGTCCGATACATCCAGCCAGGCTTCATCAATTCCATATGGCTCGATCTTGTCCGTATACTCCGAATAGATTTCCCTTGCCATCTGTGAAAATCTCAAATACAAATCCATCCGTGGTGGTACAAATATGATTTCCGGACAAATCTGTTTTGCCTGCCATAATGCCATTCCGGTCTTTACACCTTTTTGCTTTGCAATATAATTTGCTGTCAGCACAATCCCATGTCTGGCTTCCGGATCGCCACCGACTGCCAGCGGCATTCCGGTAAATTCCGGATGATGCAGCATTTCCACACTGGCATAAAAACAGTTCATATCACTATGCAGGATCACACGCTCACTCAAACTTTTCACCTCCCAGCTGTTTTCTTCAACATGATGTCTTATCAATTTTTGTATGTTTAGTATATATCGACATTCCGGAGATAGTCAAGTAACATCTTGGTTGTATTTTCTCCATTTTGGAGATTATTGTTGATTTTATTTCTATCATACGGTATAATGCATATAGAAAATTCAAATAGAAATGAGGCGAACAAATGCGTGATTTCGGGGAAATATTAGCAGAAAATAGAAAAAAGAAAGGATACTCTCAATCAGATCTGGTAGACCTGCTTTCTCAGGAAGGTATTCAGGTCACTACAAAAGCAATCTCCAAATGGGAGACCAATGCACGAGAACCAGCTTTACATGTTTTCCTGACACTTTGCCAGTTACTTGATATCGAAGATATATATGAATCCTTCTTTGGAGAAAACCCATATAACATTATGAGTGGATTGAATGAAGAAGGCAGAAATAAATTGATTGAATTTGCTGATATTTTGAAAGCTTCTAAAAAGTTTTCTCCACTGTCTGCAAAAATTATCCCATTCCATCATCCTGTAGAAATTACATGGGAACCAGTTTCTGCTGGTACTGGAAATTACCTGGAGGATTCTGTAAAAGAAACCTATGATGTAGGACACCTTGCTCCTGAGCAGACTGACTTTGGTGTACGGATTTCCGGTGACAGTATGGAGCCAGTTTATCATACAGATGATGTTGCATGGATTCAGAAAAAAGATTCTCTTGCTAATGGTGAAATTGGAATCTTCTATCTCAACGGCAATATTTACATCAAGGAATTACACGATGAGCCAGATGGTGTTTATCTGATCTCTTTAAATCAAAAATATCGTCCTATCCAGGTTTTGGAATCTGACTCTTTTAAAGTTTTTGGAAAAGTAATCGGGAAATGCAAAGGTGCAGAAATTCCGGGATTTCATTAGATTTCAACAGCAGGTTCATGATCCTGCTGATAACAATAAGCAAAGGAAGTGATTGAATGGCAATCAATAATACATTAAAAGATATTCGTGAAGAACGGAATCTCATTCAAGCAGATTTGGCTGAAGCCATAGGTTCCTGCAGCCAGACTATAGGCCGCATCGAACGTGGAGAACGTAATCCCTCTCTTGAGATTGCAATCCGGCTGGCCCATTACCTGAAAGTGCCTGTAGAAGATATTTTTCAAGTTGAAGACTGAAGCATAACAGCCGAAAAACCGAGGAGTAAAATCCCCGGTTTTCCTTTTGCTCAAAAATCACTGTAAACCACTTACATTTTCTTCTTTTCCGCCTGCTCCGTCAATCAGGTCATAACTCATATCTAAAAAGTCCAGTACCTTTGCTTCGCTGACCGAACCATCCAGTAAAATCGTGATCCAGTGCTGTTTATTCATATGATACCCAGGTAAAAATCCATAAGTCTGAATAATCATATTTGTCATGTCCGGATCACACTTTACGTCAATGATATCAACCAACTCTCTTCCTTCTAATCCCAGTTTCGATTTTTCAACCGTCATGATCACTGCATACCATTTTCCATTTTTATGTCGGAGTACTGCACTGTCCGGTAGTTTACTCCATAGATATTCCGGAAGTGTGCCATACTGTTTCTGCACATATTCAAATATTTCTTCTTTCTTCACAATCCATTCAACTCCTGATTCTTCTGATATCCTGTCCATAATCTTACCACATTTTTGTTCCCTATACTACCTGTCAAATTCTTTTGCATTTTCCCGGTTCTCCTGACTTTAACTAATAGAGGGATAAAACAGCAAGGACAGGAAGTGAGGATACACTTCCGGGAAATCCCAATTTAGGGTACCCTGCCCTAAATTGAAAAACGTTGAAAGCAACGATACTACTGTCCTCTCAGAAAGGAGAACCCACCAATGGCTGAAAGAAAGAGAAACAAAGAAATCCATTTTTATGTCACCGAAGAAGAAAGGAAGCTTATACGCAGGAAGATGATAGAATCAAAAACCAAAAACATGGGAGCTTATCTGCGTAAGATGGCAATCGACGGTTACATCGTCAACACCGATACCACCCCACTGAAGAAACAGTATGAGGAAATGCACAAGATTGGTGTAAATATCAACCAGATTGCAAAAAAGGTAAATACCACCGGAGATCTATATCCAGAAGAAATGCAAGAATTGAAAGAGATGGTGAAAGAATTATGGCGTATCTTAAAATCTTCCCCATTAAGGTAACTGACAAGAAAGCTCTGGACTATATTACAAATCCAGATAAGACAGATGAAAAACTGTTAGTTTCCAGTTTTGGCTGTTCCCCGGAAACTGCAGATCTTGAATTTTCTATGACAAGAGAAATGGCAAAAAAGAATGGAATGGATAAAGGCGATAACCTGGCATTTCATCTGATCCAATCATTTAAACCTGGAGAAGTTGATGCCGAAAATGCCCATCGCTTAGGTCAACAATTTGCTGACGAAGTGCTGAAAGGAAAATATGAGTACGTGATCAGCACACACGTTGACAAAAATCATATTCACAATCATATCATCTTCAACGCTGCAAGCTTTGTTGATCATCACAAGTATGTTTCCAATAAGCGGAGCTACCATAAACTCTGCAGAATCAGTAATCGTATCTGCCATGAAAATGGACTTGCCACCAGCATGCCAACCGGAAAAAAAGGTAAAAGCTATAAAGAGAACATGGAATATCATCGTGGCACCAGTTGGAAAGCCAAGCTACGTGTCGCAGTTGATAAATCAATCTGGACTTCCATCAACTATGAGGAATTTCTGCAAAAGATGCAGTTAGCCGGATATGAAGTCCGGCAGGGAAAGCACCTGTCCTTCCGTGCACCGGAGCAGAAGAACTTCACTTATATGAAATCTCTCGGAAGCTATTATTCCGAAGAAAATGTTCGCATCCGTCTGGCTAAAAATCGTAGCAAAGTAAAAACTCCAAGACATCTGTCCAGAGAAGCTCGCTTGTATATCAATATCTCCACTTATGTCACAACTGGAAATCGAGAGGGATTTGAACGATGGGCAAAGCTCAATAATCTAAAAGAGGCAGCCCATACCTTCAACTATCTTTCCGAAAATAACTTGCTGAATTATGACGATTTCAGGCAGCATGTATCTGACATTGAAGCTTCTGTGAAAGTTGCCGACCAAAGAATAGCACAAATCAACAGTGAGCTGAGCACGCAGAAAGTCATTCAGAAACACTGCGATTCTTACCGGCTTTGTCGTAAAGTAATTGAAGATTGTAAATCTGCTAAAAATCCAAAAGCATACCGCACCAAACATCAGGCAGAATACCAGCTCCACGATTCACTAAAAAAAGAGCTTCAGGATCTCGGTGTCACCAAAATCCCAAGCTCTAATAAAATCCAGAAGCGGATTGAAAATCTTGAATCTGAACAGGATGCTACTGTCCGGGAAAAACAGGAATTGCAGAAAAAGCAGAAAACCCTAGAGATCATTCAGCAAAATTTCACTGCACTGCTCGATGCTCCAGAGATCAGTTCAGACTTACTTCCGGCAAAAAAGGAACCTGTTTCTGTCACAAGAGAAAAATAAGATTGCACTGGCAACTCACTCATTTTCTTCCAAATCTTCCCAAGGTTTCAAATCCTTTTCCTCCCAGGTGACACCATACGGTGCACCTCCGGAGGTATAACCAGCAATACAGAAAAATCGGTCATCTTGCAAGATCTCTTCTTTGGTCAGATTATCTCTTGCTTCTTTTTTCCGTTTTGCTCGCCTCTGTTTCCTCTTTTGTTTCGCAACAGCTGCTTTTTCTTCCGGCGTTTTCCTATGTCCTTTTGCCATAAGTGTTTCTAGTATAATTCCACTCTGAATGTCTTTTAGTATACGAGTTTCATACCCTGTTTCACGTTTCTCAACAATTCTATAGTATGATGAACATAAAAGATTCGGTGAATCAACATTGTACTAATACTTTTTTTCAACCGAAGTTTTCAATTTTTCAAAAGCTTCTTCACTGATTACATGTTCTATCCGACAGGCATCTCTTTCTGCAGTTTCCCGATCAACCCCGACAGCTACAAGCTGCTCCGTAAAGAACTGATGGCGTTCATAAATTTTCTCGGCAACCTCCCGCCCGGCATTAGTCAGATTGAGGTATCCATCTTCATCGACAGTCAGGAAACCGCCATTCTTTAACACACCTACTGCATGGCTGATGCTCGGTTTACTGAATCCCATGTGCCGGGCAAGATCAATGGATCGGACCATACCCTGCTTCTTTTGAAGAATCAGCACAGCCTCCAGATAATCCTCCCCGGACGCATGAATCTTCATCGGTTCCTCCTTTATGCAAGGCTCCAGCCGGAAGCCTTTTTACGGATATTTACAAAATCCTGATAAATCCCGGCTTTTGCCATAAGCTCGTCATGGGTTCCCTGTTCGCTGATCCGTCCATCAGAGATCACCAAAATCTGATCTGCCTGACGGATGGTATTCAGGCGATGTGCAATCACAAGTAATGTTTTACCCTTTACCAGCTCATTGATTGCCTCCTGGATATAGCTTTCATTATCGGTATCAACACTTGCAGTCGCTTCATCCAGAATGACAATCGGTGCGTCCTTCAAAATGCATCGGGCGATAGAGATTCTTTGCTTTTCGCCGCCGGACAGAGTAGCGCCGCCTTCACCGATGACTGTCTGGAATCCATCTGGCAGCGCCATGATAAAATCATAGCAGCGGGCTTTTTTTGCAGCCTCATAGACTTCTTCCTCGGTAGCGTCCGGTTTACCCATGCTGATATTGTTGTAAATGGTATCCTGGAACAAGTACACCCTCTGGAAAACCATGCTGATCTGTTCCATCAGTTCGGCGAGAGGTACATCCCGAATATCTGTACCACGGATTGTCACTTTGCCGGATTTCACATCCCACAGCCGCGCCAGAAGGTTCGCAATCGTGGATTTGCCACCGCCAGACGGTCCCACAAGTGCGGTCATGGTATTCTTCTGCATAGAGAAGCTGATGTTGTGCAGGACTTCCTTGTCCTGATAGGCGAAGCCCACATCGCTAAATTGTACTTCTGGCTGATCCGGCTGTGCCTGTGACAGAATATGTTGATTTCCGTTATCGGGAAGTTCGGGCTCGTCCAAAACAGCTTCAATGCGGTCTAATGCGGCATTCATCACGGTCAGTCGGGTTGCTTCTCCATAAAGAGCTTTCAGAGGTCCAAAGAGATCAAAGACAAACAGCAGCACGCCCAAAAGATAAGCCAGGGAGAGTACGCCTTCCTGATGTAAAAAAACGGATAAACCGAAGATAGCGGCAATACCCACGCCATAGAGAATGTTTAAGCCAGTGGTCCACGGTGTCATTTTCTGCTCAAACTTCGTATTGACATCCCTTGATTTTTTGAAGTTTTCCGTTAATTCGTCAGATTTTTCTCCGAGCAGATTGTAACTTTTGATAACCCCAATTCCTTCAGCAAAAGACAAGACCGCATCCGTCAAATTCTCACTTTGGTTTTGACGCCCGACAGCCTCCTTGAAGGAAACCTTATTCATATATTTTGCAACCAGTGATGCCAGCAAGGTAATGATTACCGCAATCAGCCCAAGTCTCCAATCCAGTACGAACATAAAAACAGCTAAAACCAAAGTAGACAGCATATAGCTCATCATGTTGCCAATGGTACTCATAGAAACTTCCTCAATGAATACCATATCCGTACTGAGAACAGAGCTGATTTTGCCAATATTCCCCGATGTAAAGTAACCCATCGGCATTTTTCTTAAATGATTTCCCAACTCCATCCGTTTATCAGCAAAGATCATAAATCCAGCGGCACTTTGCAGACGGTCGCTCAAATAGTGAACCACTGTCTGAACCACTACAACAGCTAATAATCCAAGTCCGACAAACAGACAGGTCTTTCCAGTCAGCGTATTATCAGCAAACCCGGCCAAGACAATAAACGCCATGAAGATCGGCATTTTGGAGAGAATGGACTCGACAAATGCACATAGAAATGCAGCCTGAATACGGCTTTTATACCTCCCGGAGAGGTTCAGGATTCTTGAAATCAATGCAAACATTTATCTTCCCTCCTTTGCAGTAGATACTTTCCACTCGGCGCTGTCCTGAGCCGCTTTCCACAACTTTTGGTATTCTGGGCAAGCTTGAATCAGCTCCTGATGTTTTCCGGTTGCCACCATCTTTCCGTGATCCATAACGCATATTTGATCTGCGTTCATTATAGCGGGAAGTTTGTGAGCGATAACTACCAAGGTTTTTCCCTCCACCAGCTCCGCAATAGCAGCCTCCATTTTTTCCTCATTTTCTGGATCAGCATAGGCCGTGGCCTCGTCGAGCACTACAATCGGGGCATCCTTCAATATTGCCCGCGCCAGGGAAATTCGCTGGCGCTGCCCCCCGGAAAGCATTTTCCCCGCATCGCCCGCCATGGAGTGAATACCTTGCGGCAGCTTTTCCAGAAACTCCATACACCGGGCTTTCTTCGCCGCCTGCATTACTTCCTCATCGGTAGCATCCAAACGTCCAAGACGGATATTTTCCAGCAGGGAGGTGTTAAACAGGTACTGATCCTGAGCCACATAGGAAATGCGGCTGTTCAATGCCTCCAGGCTCATATCACAAAGTTTCTGCCCGCCAATGGAAATGCTCCCTTTCTGCGGGTCATAGTAGTGGATCAACAGTTTTGCAAGGGTGCTCTTGCCAGAACCGGATTCACCAACTAGGGCAGTTTTTTGTCCTGCTTGTGCCACAAAGGTAATATCGTGGAGGACTTCGTTTTCCGCTATTATCGGTTTCCCATCTGGGCCAGGCTGTGTCGTCTGATACGCAAAGGAAACATGATCGTAAGAAATGTTAAAATCCTGTCCGTGGAAATCATCCTCAGCAGCTTGCAGCGGTGCCGTATTTAACATCTGTTCAAGTGCCGTGATCTTATAATTCAGATTCGGAATCGTCTCCATAAAGCCCAGTGCTTTCAGGAGAGGAATCCCAATGCTGAGGGAAAGGCAGAGGACTAAAATCAAATCAGGTAAAGTGCTTATGCCACAGAGAACAAACCATGCCCCAAGAGGCAAAGTCAGAATAACAGTGCAGGGCAGTAGACTTCCGTATATCGCCATCCAGGGCCAGGCGGCCTTATACCATGCCAAGGTATAATCCCGATAGTCCGTTACATCCTTGCGGAAGTTCTCGTAAGATTCGCTCTCCCGGTTGAAAACCTTGACAACCTCCATACCATTGATGTACTCAATGATCGTGTTGTTCATTTTCTGTGCAGACTGATAGTAGGGACCCATGCGCTTCATTCCAACAGAGTACATAATGACCATGGAGAGCAGGCTGATCGGGATAGAGGCCAAAGACATAAGAGCCAGTTTCCAGTCCGCACAAAACATAGCAACATAAATCACCAGCGGGATCAGTAAATTTGCGATACCCTCTGGGACTGAATGAGCAAGGAGCAATTCCAAGCTGTCCACATCATCGACAAACAGCTTTTTGATTGTCCCTGTCCCTTTTTCCTCCACAATGCCAAGGGGAAGTTTCTCAAACTTCTTTTGCAGAGATACCCGCAGCCGGAACAATGTGTTATATGCTGCTTTATGAGAAATTGATAATCCCCATCCATAAAAAAACGCCTGCAAAACAAGACAGATCAAAACCCCTATAACACGCAATAAAACAAATTCTGTTTCAACAGAATCGCCCATAACCAATGGCGAAATGACCTGATAGGCCAGCACAAAAGGCAGGATGCCCATAAGAACGCTGACCAGTACGACAACCGTGGCCACATACATATTTTTCTTATATGGCCCTGCGTACTCAAAGATTTTTTTGAACATAAGCCCTCCTTATATTGAGCCGTACTGTCTGTGCTTCAAAAACAAGAGGCCGCCAAAGTAAAGCGGCCTCTTATCATTATCTTTCTGTCCAGTCAAGGCGGCCCTGACATTCATAATTTCTAAAATTCACTGGCGGATTCGGAAAAAATCCAAAACCTTTTTACTGCCGGATTCGTCCAATGGATAGCTTTCTTTTACTTGCCCTTTTTCCATATGGACTACATACGAACATCCCGCCATCACCAACTCCGGATCATGCGTAATAACAAAAAGCGTTTTGCCCTGATCCGCGAGTGACTTCAAACTCCGCGCAACTTCCCGCATATGTTTGAGATCAAGCCCGCTTGTTGGTTCGTCAAACACAATGATCTCCCGGTTACTCACAATGGCAGACGCGATCGCTACCCGCTGTTTTTGCCCGCCGGAAAGAGAAAGCGGGTGCCTGTCTTTATATTCCAGCAGATCAAACTGTTTAAGGATTTTATCCACAACAGTTTCATCCTTGTTGTCCATGCTCAGAAGCACTTCATCCGCCACGCTTTCGGTAAATAGCTGATGGCTGGTATCCTGCATTACCATGTAGCAATGTTTGAGCCGGGCTTTCCAATCAAGGGTTTTCCCCTCAACCTGCAAAAAGCCACACTTCTTTTCCAGTCCGCAAATACAGCGGGCCAGAGTAGATTTTCCAGCGCCATTCAGACCGATAATGGCAATCGTTTCTCCAACAGGCAGTTCTGCACTCGGAATATGGAGGCTTTCCGGTTCCCGCTTTTTATACGCAAAGCAGAAATTTTGAAATTCCATCTGTTTAGCTGTATGCGCCTGATACTGATTCGCAGGCTTCAACTTCGAGAGAGAAAACGGCCGCAGCCCCATTTCTTTTCGAGTGCCATCCGATAAGCTGTCAAATTCAGCAGGCGTGTATTCCCGTTCAATCTCCCCATCTTTTACATACAGCACACGATCTGCAAGATCGTGAAGGTAGTAAAGGCGGTGTTCTGCGATCAGAATTGTTTTGCCCTGCTTTTTCCAGAGGCTTAGGACCTGCCGCAGGTCATCAATAGCAGCCATATCCAAATTAGAAGATGGTTCGTCCAGGACCATAATTCCCGGCAGCAATACACTTGATGAAGCACAGGCTATTTTTTGCTTTTCGCCTCCGGACAGAGCAAACACGCTTCGCCCCATCAAATCTTCAATATGATAATCGGAAACTGTCCGGTCAATCCTTTTCAGGATATCCTCCTGAGGATAGCCTAAATTTTCACAGGCAAAGGCTAATTCACTATCCGTATCCACGTTGAAAAACTGACTTTTGGGATTCTGGAATACAGATCCCACCATAGCAGCCAAGTCATAAAGCGGCGTATCTGATACGCTTTTTCCGTCCAGAAGGACATCGCCCTCTAATTTGCCCTCGTAATAATGAGGCACCAGCCCATTTACCAAACGGGTAATCGTTGTTTTCCCACAGCCGGATTCTCCCGTGAGTAAAACAAATTCCCCTGTGTTTATGGTGAGATTGACATTTCTAATCCCTCCGCCGCTGGATTCTTCACCATAAGAAAAAGAAACATTTTGAAAATCTATCATGGCAAAATCCCTCCTGCGGAAATTATCGGGGAAGCAATCGCCCAAAACACTACAAAGCAACAAAACAAGATCAGCACCACATCGGCAAAATTGAATTTAAGCTGGCAAATGTTTGTGCGTTTGACAGGAGCGCCGAGGCCACGGGTAATTGCCGCAGCGGAAAGTTCCTCACCGATTTTCACGGAGCAGGTAATCATCGGGATCAGCTTATACTCCAATATTTTTGAAGATTTTTTCCCTCCAAGTTTAATCCCACGCATTTTCATAGCGTCACTGATTGCTTCTGACTCCTGAAAGACAGTTGGAAAGAAGCGGAACATGACCGTTAAGGGGATCGTCACTTCTTTAGGCATATGGATTCTTTCCATGCCGGAAATCAATTCACTGACCGTTGTTGTTTTCACTGCATAGGCAGCAATCGCAACACTGGGAAGGATTCGGCAGAAGAATCCTGTTGTAAACAGAACAAGGAAATTCAATATCCCCGTAAGGTGCGGCAAAACATAAATTTGGACAGCATAAAAAACAGAAAACACAGCAATATAGCCCACAGCTTTTGCACATTGTTTCGAGGTAAGCAGCAATATAGCCGGAACCACACAAAGAACAAGGCGGATCAGTCCCATAGCTTCTCCGCCTGTTCCACCCATGACAAAAATGCTTATGATGAAGATGAGCAACAGTTTTGTACGCGGATCGAGCCGCAACCCTTGTTCTGTTTTTTTGCTGAGCAGAATTTCCCGCGCCATTATGCAATACCGGCACGCTGGAAGTGCTTTTTGCAAATGGCTTTCCCAATCATACCTCCGACAAGGCCAAACACAAAGCAGGCAACCAGCAAAATAGGCGCAATCCACATAGGCATATATGTATTAAGGGTAGCTGCATATTCAGTGCCGTATCCTTCAGTCAGCATTACCATATAGCTTTCACGGTTCAGGAAAATGGGAGCAAAGTTGCCAAACACCCAGATGCTGAACACACCGCAGGAAAGAACTGTACTCTTTGCACTTTTGTAGTCTGCCTTTTTCAGGATCACGTCAGCCAACAGGCCGCCAACAAGACCAGTTACCATAGTAAGATAGCCGTTGCCGAAGAACACCATGATTAGACCAATCAGGAAACCCATGATTGCAGTCATCCCGAATTTTTTAGCCTTTGTAACATACAGCATATAGGGGATGCCGCCAATCAAAGGACACAGCACCGCCATCAGCGGAATAAAAATGGGGATGAAGCCAAGCATCGCCACCAGCATAACAATGACGACATAGATGACGGTGTAGATGCCGATAGTAATTAAATCTTTTCCCTCAAGCCGGGAACTTTTTTTCTGGGAACTCATACCAGTATCCTCCTATCTAAAAAATGGTGTAGTTAGTATTTTCTAACTACACCACATATAATAACAATTTACGCCTACATTTCCAACCCAAAAACGGTTTTATTCTACCCAAAATCGGTATTTTTTAATTTTAACCAATCGTATTTTCCGTTTTATAGTTTTTAGGAATTACCCCATACTTCTTTTTGAATGCCGCAGCAAAGTTACTCGGTTTTGAATAGCCTACAAATGCTGCCACCTGACTTACGTTCAAATTACTTTCTAATAGTAGACTTGCCGCCTTTTCCAATCGCTGATCTATAATATACGCATGAACCGATGTTCCAAACAGCGAGGAAAAACCCTTTGACAATTTTGAAGTACTAATATTGACTTTTCGCGCCAATTCCTCACAACTTGGTGCCAAAGCAAGCTGACTGTCAATGATTCTCTTCGCTTCTATGATGGATTCTCGGTCACTTCTGGAAATTGCTATATAAGTTGACGCAAGAATACTCAGTTCCAAAATCTCACTCAAATATACAGATAACAACTCAAAAACTTTGCTTTCCAAAAACAGGTATCCCAATCCGCCGCGATATTGCGTGAAGTCTTTCAGTTCCGCAAAAATGTGCTCCATATAGGGAGTAATACCTACTTTTGATATACCTTCCAATAGTTTTTTCTGATAAACCTCAATCTCACCAACATCAAAATAGTCATTCATAATTTTACGGAAATACGACAGTGGTACTTTTACATTTTTGAAAAGGAAATCGTTTTGTTTGGAATAGCACAGATATTCCATTTTCCCGTGTCCACGATAAATACAGGACTCACCTTTTTGTATGCTGATACTTTGTCGGCTATCTGCAATATTCCAGGAAACACCATCATTGAAGCAGAACAACATTTGAATGTATTCTTCGCTACTCACTCCCTGCACGTTCATATCTGAAAAATAATTCATTTTCCAGTCCGAAACAACTGCTCCCTGTTTCGTGACCACCTGTAAAATCTGCCCTGTCCCCATGTCTGCTGGAATATCTATGGTTATTGTCTGCGGTGAATTAGAGAGCAGATCACGATAAAGATTATTCATGTATTGGTTTGTCATGTACAAGCATTCCTCCCGAAGTTAGATAAGACTAATTAAATTTTACAACTTCCAAAGTAAAAAGTCAAATTTTGTAATCATGTAAAAAGCAGACACTACTTAATGTAAATTACAAACTTCACTTACTTCCATTTCTTTCTGCATCTCACAAGACGATAAAGTCACTTTTAAAACCCATTGTACTGACAATTTAATATTAATTCTCATTGTTCCCCTGCACATCGCTAAATTATCTTATAAATATGGCATTTTAGGAACACCTGACAGTTCGAGAGTTAATTTTATCTGAAGTTCATATTTATCGTGCTTTTATTGCAAGTAATAATGTTTCTGATAATTTAGCTGTTCTAAAGTGCATTTTTGTCAATTGGTTTAAAATTTTTTCCACACTCTGATAATTCCACGACATTAGGCTATCTACAGTACTAACTATGTTTTTACCACAAAAAACTTTATAGGTCAATCTCCATGTCCATTGATCCATCCCCACTTGCTTTATATCGGTAATATACGTCTCATAGCGCAATCTTCCTTGAGTAGCCACCGATATTCTACTTCCTACTGGCGCAACAAGAAATTTCGGTTCTAAAAGTTCTATCAGGATTGGGACATTTATATTCAAATTTTTATCTAATTTATACAATAATTTTTCTTGTTCATCCCTTTTTAAATGTCCAAGTACTCCCATGCACATTACACCACTTATTTTATCTCGAAATGAATATTTACCTACATCTATCGGCAATAGAGAAATTCTCTCTTTAACTTCATTATGCTCCATTAATCTTGCCATAAACGCTGTTCTCATATAAGCCGATGGTTCTAAAGCAATTATTTCTTTATCACATATCATATTAGCCATCTCTATTGTTGTTTTTCCAGTTCCTGCACCTATATCCAAAATGATTCCATCTAAATCCTTAACCATATCAGCAAATTTGTTTAAAACAATTTTTTTGTTCCCTATCTGTGAAAGAGCTGATAAATCATAAAATTCTACTGTCTCTCCGTATACATTCTCAATTTCATTCAATCCCGTCATTCTCCTTTTTTATTAAATGTCTTTTTTCCAAATCATAAAATATACTTTTTATGTCACCAAAATTGTCATAATCAACGATATTCATATAGCCCACTTTCTGACATATTTCAGACCATAATTTTGATACATATATTTGATATTGCGCCATGGACATTTTTTCTGTTCTATTTTGCTTAAATAAAATCTCTAAAGCTTTCTTTACTGCATCCGGCCATATTTGTTCAAACGTTTCTTTTACTGATGGTAACATTACATTTCCTATAGTAACACCAGAGGGTATATTTACTTCCTCTTCTACATTAATACTTAGTGTTCCATATTCATCTCTTGGCATATGCAAGAAAGGAAGCCATATTACCGGACCATGGGTATTGACCAGACAGAGCCGCCCTGTGGAAAATGTCAATTCTATTCTATGATATAAATGTAATGGATGGTCTATATCGTTACGATCCACATTGGTATTCACTATAAATGTTACCGGAACCATTCCAATTATACCACTAATAACTCTGTTACCCCCTCCTGCCATAGAAGTTGTATAAGATTCTGCTACATTTCCCAATTTCCATGTAGATAAGCCTCCCAACGCACACCCCAATATATCTATTCCATCATATAATACATGTATAGCGCATTCCAAGGATGCATTTATAAGATGAGCATGTTTACTTATTATTTGTGCCGCCTCTAAAAAATCTCGAATTGGCTTGATATACCGATAAAATGGATTCAACATAAAAGCGGCACTTCCGGATTCTCTTATACAATTAACAATTTCTACCTCATGAGCAGGATGTTCTAATAATGTTGGTATCCCTTTTGCAAGTATACTTTTAGCTATATTGGCACCGTTTCCACCTCCAGCCGCATTAGGTACAACTACACATGCTGCATCAACATTTTGATTTATTTCTTTAATATCCGTATACATTGGCACATTTAGATTCTTTGAAAGAAGTCTGGATCTATCGCTTCCTTTTCCCAATATACCCATAAGCTCATATTCTTTACTTTCTGCAATAGCTTTCAAATAAATTTTCCCAAATCCTGTTCCACATACTAAAATCTGTTTTTTCTTCATATCTTTCCCTCTGATTTGAACTTATCTATTTTTTTAAGTTCATCTAACACTTGATATTTTTCAAGATAACTTGCCATTGTATAAATTCCATCCTTCCTAGGCATTTCAAATATTGCATTGGCAGTAATCGCTAATATTTCGCCAGTTAAAACACTCGGATTTTTTCCTTCAAAATAAATGCATCTACTATCATTTCCTTTATTTTGTCTTACCCATATAAAAGCTTTTTGGTTGCTATTTTTCTGTCCCATTAATGCATTTACTAAATCTTTTTTTTGACAATGCGCCTTATTTACTATTGAAAATAAACTTACAGGTGCCGCCGTATATGAATCAATATTAAGCATATATTTCCCTTGTATAATTTCTTGAATTTCTTCTGTAACATATGGCAATATAGATAATTTCGAAATTCTTGTTGGAAGATTCAGCGGACTTCTTTTCTGAGCAGGTAAAATTTTTCCATTTCGCACACATGCCATAGGAATTCCAGCTTTATAACTTTTTATTTCTTCCACATAATCGATTGCGGCAGCTTTTGAAAAATTATAGACACCTCCAATAATCATCTCTATTAAGTCATCATTGAAAGCTTCTTTAAGCACAGAAGACAACATCCATCCTGATAACCCCGGAAATATTCCCGAACCAACTATAGCGGTACCTTTCATGCTAGAATTCCTCATTTTTCTAATTAAATGAATTCCTCCTGGGTCAACATACGGAATATTCTCTGCCATTGCTTCAAGTAACATTTTTTCACTATAGTCTGCGGAAGGTCCGATTGCTCCTATTACCAAATCACTTCCTTTAAAGAATTTTCCAATATTACTTTCCTTATCAATATCAAGTTCAAATAATTGGATGTTGGGAGCCATATACATTCCTGTATCTTTTATTGTTTCTATATTCCGTACACTGACTCTTAATGAATAGCCTAACTTACTTAAAACCTTACACGCTGTCACACCAACAGTACTTGTTCCGCCAAGAATACAGATTGTTCTGCGATTATTTATCATTTTCTAGTTCCCTCATAATAATATCAAAAATGTCATTACTATTAGATTCAAATTCTCTAACGTTACCTAAAACAGCCTTTTCCCAAGATTTAATAGCAACTGAATTTCCGTCAATTATGCTTATATCTCCTAAATATAAATCACTTTCTTTTGCTTTAGATGGATTTATTAAAAAAATGCGGTTAATAATAATGTTTTCCCCCAATAGTTCACTTGCCTTAGTTATGCATAAAGAAGCCATTTCGGAAAAGGCAATAATATATTTCTTTTTAACACTTATGTCTTCATGACATCTTTCAATTATTTCTTGCCCTCCCACTCTCTTACAACTTATGTTTGAAGCGCTCAACTTTTCTATAAGAACATCTCTTATTTCATTTTCGTTATCCCCAAATATATATACAACAGTATATGAATTTCTTGTTTGATTTCCTGCATTACTATGCATTTGATTTTTTGAAGGATTTTTACAATCCGATATATACTGAGCAATCCCCATAATTGTTGGCATCGTCAACGATGCCCGTAATATTTCATCAAATCTCATGCCTTGTGCTTCTTGTATGTCACTAACTATGCGCCCAGAAATCTGAGATAATAACAAAGAATCAAGTCCATTTTCTAATAAATTATCTTCATAATCAATATAATCATTTCCAGAAATAGAGCATACGATTTTTTTGATACTTTTAGCAAGTTCTACATATTCCTTCTTTCGCGAAATTAAAGTTGCTTTTGCATTATGCTTTACCTTGATGTTCTTTTGTATACTCTCTGCCAGTCCTTTTCTGTCTATTTTGCCATTAGTAGAAAGTGGAAACCTCTCTACATTTACAAACTCTGAAGGAATCATTGCTGGTGGCAAAAAAAAGGCTAACTGCTTTCTGTATTCTTCTTTCGTATAGGAAATGCTCGATATTTTATTTTTTATAAAAGCTATCAGCACACCCTTCCCTATACTTTGATTATAAACCACGCAACAATCTTCAATATTTTGCATTCCACGTATTGCATTTTCTATTTCCGCAATTTCTATTCTATGCCCATTGATTTTTACCTGATTATCTAATCTGCCTAAAAATTCAATGTCGCCATTCTCTACATATCTTCCATTATCTCCAGTGAGATAAATCCTGTTCTTTTCTTCTTCCACATAAACAAATTTTTCTTTTGTTAATGTTGTATCTCCTAAATAGCCTTCTGCCAAAGAATATCCTCCTATGGCAATTTGCCCCGAAACATATTCCGGACAAATTCTCAATTCCTCGTCTACAACTCCCATCCACTGTCCAAGCAAAGCTTTTCCATATAATATAGTAGGCCTTTCTTCTATTTCATCAATTTCATGATATATAGACCAAATCCCACCTTCCGTAGCGCCTCCCAAACTAATCATTTGAGCGTTGGTCATAATCTTTCTTAGTCTTCCTGGCAGACTAGTATTTATCCAATCTCCGGATAACAGTACTAATCTAACTGTCGGATAACTCTCCGATTTAGACGCAAAAGCATCTAACATTTCCGCCTGCGCTGGAACACTATTCCACAAGGTCACTTTGTATTCATTAAGTAATCTGCCCCAATGGGATGCATCTGGTCCTTTTTCTGGATTCGGTAATACTAATGTTCCACCAACTCCCAATACACTAAATATATCAAATACAGAAAGATCAAATGACAGTTCCGCAATACCAAGGATTGTATCCTCTTCCGAGATATTATACATATTTTCAATAGATATAAGAGTATTTTGTGCCGCAGTATGTGACATTACTACACCTTTAGGCTCTCCTGTAGAGCCAGAAGTAAATATTACATATGCAATAGGATTTTGGAATTCTGGATGCTTTTCTAATCGGTATTCCAAATTCTGAAGTATCATATTTACTTTTTTCTCATCCAATTCCACAATAACATTTGCTTTTGATAAAATTTTTTCTTGTCGTGCCAATGGCTGTTTTATATCAATAGGTAAATAAGAAAATCCAGCAATCAAAACACCCATTACTGCTGCAATTTGATTTACAGATTTTTTCATTCTTATCGCAACCAGTCCAGTTCTATTTTCCACAAATTCTTTTCTTAAATAACCTGCTATATATTCTGCTCTTTCCAACAATTCTCCATATGTCACTGTTTCAACAGCATCTATTACGGCAGTTTTATTAGAATTCTTTTTCGCATACTTAACAAATCTCTGTTGAATACGAGATTGATTCGTAATACCTTTATTTCGTTCGCAAATTACTTTTTTCTTACTCGCACTTGGCACTATAATTTCCAATGGATTCTTCCATTCTTCCGAATGTTTTATTCCAAGTATTCTTATTGTTTCAGTAAAAGACTCAAACATCTCCGTTACAATAGATTCTTTTATCGCACCTTTTCTTGTATCCCAGCTTATCATCAGGCCTTTTTCTTGATCTTCTGAATCTATCTCATCGACTATCTGACAATCAATCCATACTTGAGGGGTATGACTAAACCCATATTCAATAGTGCCTACAGTGCCATCAGTCTTCAAAACCCCTGTAAATACGATCGGCATTAATAATTCCTTTTCTTCAGACACTTTACTCAGTTCTCTTAGCACTTCGACACCAGAAAAAGAATTATGCTCTAAATCCTCCATCAATCTTTTTGTAATTTCTTTGACTCTTTCTATAAAACTCATATTTTGAGTTACATTTACTTCTAGCAAGTTCACTGCTGTAAAGTCTCCTACTATGGAATTAGTATTATTTCCGATAGTTGGTCTATTTTGAATTGGTAAATTGAGTGTAAAATGTTTATTCGAACTCCACCTTGAAATAACTTCTGCGTATATACCAATAAGCACCGATGAAACTGTTACTCCGTATTCTCCTGCAATTTCCTTTATACGTTTCCAGTCAGACTGATTAATATGTTTCTGAAATCGATAAAATTCATATGTATTTTCACACTTATCTGCGGCTCGTCCATCTTGTGGAAGAATTGGAGCCTCCGGCAATTTTTTCAGTCTTTCTAACCAATACATTCTATCCTGATGCCATTTTAAACTTCCTTTACGTTGTTGATTGAACATTGCATAATCTGAAAACTTATACCTTATTTTTTCTAATGAAGCTCCTTTCAAAAGTTCTCCCATTTCAGAAATCAGAAGTTGCACACTTGCAAAATCTGAAACAATTAAATCAACAAGTAGATGGAAAAAATTTCCTTCTATACGCTTCGTTATTAGCACTTTAAATAATGGAGGTTCCTCCGTATGAAAAACATATTCACTAAAATCTTCCCTAATCTTAGATAAAGTATCTACTTTTTCCCTCTCTGCCATTTTTTGTAGATTTACTATTTTAATTTCATAATCAATCTCATCTCTCTCTAAAATTTCAAATCCGACCTCTGTTACTTTCGCTCTTAGCATTTCATGCCTATTTACCAATACTTTCCAAGCTCTTGATAGTTCTTCTGCACTGTAGGAACCAAAATCAACCTCAATATATCCTTTACATCCAATTCCACCCCACTTCACAGCTTCTGTTTTTCCAACTAAATAGGCTGCTTGCACATCAGTCAAAGGATATACATTAGTTTCATAATCATTATCCGTAATAAACTCGTCTATCGTTTGTTTTTTCTTCAAAATTTCAATTATTTCTTCTTTATATTTTTTAACTTTCTCTTTAGAATTTTCTGTAAAATTCCCTTTGGAATCTTTATATTTTAATTTTCCATCAACAGTTTCAAAAGTAACGCCTTTTTTTTCAAGCTCTACTAATAATTCTCCTGCTACTTTTTTCGTGTCCTGCATTTTTTAAATTTCCCCCTCTTCTACAAATTCTGCTATATCTGTATTTTTTCTCTTATCAACCAATTTTGTTAGTGCGTTAATTGATGGATTCATAAAGACCTCTTTCATGCGTACCTCTATTCCGCAACGAGCATTAATAGCCGCAACAAATCTAGCCGCAAGCAAGCTGTCTGCACCTATCTTAAAAAGGTTCTCATCCAAATCAGCCACTTTATTTTTCAATAGCTCCTCCCAAATCATCAGTACAATATTTAATACTTTGTCAGACATTATTTCCACACTATCAGTTTTCTGATATTCTGCCAATCTTCTTCTATCAACTTTTCCATTTGCATTAAGAGGAAAATTTTCTAATCTGTTTATAGAATTCGGTATAGAATACTCAGGAAGATGTATCTTAAGATAATCTTCTATTTCACTCTCTGCAATGTACTCTCCCAAGTAAAATGCAACTAATTCTTTATGGTATTTATCCCCCTGAGCAACAACTACGGCTTCTTTTATTCTTGAAATACTTTTTAATACACTTTCAATTTCTCCCAACTCAATTCGATGTCCACGTATCTTTACTTGGGTATCCATTCGCCCTAAAAACTCTATCGTTCCATCTGCCCATCGCCTTCCCCGATCTCCTGTTCTATACCAACGTTCCCCTTTTACATCCGTAATAAACTTTTTCATTGTTAGCTCTTCATCATTAATATAGCCTTTTGCCAGACTTCCACCTCCAATTTGCAATTCACCAGGAATATCAACTCCGCACTCCACAAAATTTTCATCCGTAATCCTATATTTCTGTTTTGGTAATGCTTGCCCATAAGGAATAGAATTCCACAATCTATCTACTTTTGAAACGCAATAATAGTTGGACCAAATTCCGCCTTCTGTCGCTCCGCCCAACGCTACAAATTGCGAGTTTGCTGAAGTTACTTTATACCATTTCTCCGGTAAATATAAAGGAATCCAGTCCCCTGACACTAATGCCAACCGCAATTTACCAAAATGATTATTTTCCCCCATTATCAAAAACATGTCCAATAACGCGGGGGCACTATTCCAAATAGTAATTCCATAAATCTCTATCAGATTTTTCCATACTTCTGGATCTCTAAAGTCGTCTTCATCAATTAAAACAATTGTCCCTCCAACAGTTAAAAGACCAAATATGTCAAAAACCGACAAATCAAAATCAAATGCTGATATATTTAATACGGAATCTTCCGCACCAATATTCCACATATGTAAAATTTCTTCTATTGTATTCATTGCAGCCACATGACTCATTTCTACTCCTTTAGGTTCTCCGCTAGAGCCCGATGTATAAATAATATAGGCAGTATCTTTTGAATTATTTTCAATACACCCAGTCCATGGATTCTCTTCTAAAAAGGCTTCATCCTGCAATACAAGAGCCGGCTTGACATTTTCTATGATTTTTTTCCGACGTCCTAACGGCTGCTTCATCGCAATCGGAACATACGCTGCACCTATTGCAAGAATTCCTAACAATGCAGCTACTTGTCCAATACCTCTCGGCAATATAACTACAATCTTATCATTTCTTCTTACTCCTCTTTGCCACATATAGTTTGCTGCACGCAACGCATATAAACGCAACATCTTATAAGAAACTTTCTCATTTTCATAGATAAGCGCAATTCTCTCTGGATATTTCAATGCATTTTCATAAAATTCTCCATGTAATGTTTCCTTTCTATTAGAAAACTCTCGATCGTTCATCATATACATTTCCTTTCCTCAACTATTCCACATTCTTTTTAAGCCATTTTACGACTCTCACAATAACCTCATCTTCTATAGTACCGCCTTCATCCTTTAATGGAGAACTTACCTTAGAAAGTGAATGTCCCAACCCTTTAAACAAAATTATATCTGCATTATTCCTTGCTGCCTTTGCTATTTGCACAGCTTCTACCGGAGAAATCCATCCGTCATTCAAACCATGAAGTACTAAAATAGGTAATTGGATTTTTTTTATGTCATCTAATATTCCTGCCCATGTTTCTCCAGGAGCATTTTCAGCAAATCGAATTAAAGTAGTAGGATCTGCAACTATTTCATCTGCCAATGGTATCCAATTATCTATTATGCTGAAGCTTCCTTTCCCTTCTGGATCAAGTTCTTCATTAAATTTCATATTTCCCTCCTTATCCGTACCAAGAATAAGTAAATACAGAGAGAAAGCGATAGATGTGGAGTCCGGTATACAATTCAAAAAATCCGAAATTTCTAATATGCTATCACTGTTGTTATCCAACTCTTTCAACTTTTCTACTGTAAGTTCGCGCAATATATAAGAGAAATAGGAACTCCATCCTTCTGCAATACCCGACTGAAGAATCAAAGCCTGCGCATTCGGAAAATCTGAAACTAAAGTTGTACAAACTCGTACTCCTTCACTCCATCCATAAAACAGAATTCCTTCCACTTCAGACAAGCCAGAAACAAATCTCGTTACCTCTCTGGCATCCCGAATAATTATTTCTATATCATAATTTTCTCTTTTATCATAACGAAATACCGCATATCTAGCTTTCACAAACCCTTCGCTCAATAAATCAAAATTACGGGATACTATACCTCCCATGGATTCAACTGTAGCGTGCCGATCAGATGGACCGGAACCATGAAATAAAATAATCGTTTTCCATTGACCTTGCCTTTCTGGCAAATCTAATTCTCCTGAAATTTTCATTCCATTTTCCAAAGTAATTTCCAATTCTTTTACAAACATATTTTTATTCTCCCTAATATTTTTCCATAAATTTCTTTATATTATTTACATAAGCGCCAAAAATATCAGTAATATATTGTTTATCAAAGATGTCAATAATATAATCCCATGAAATCTTCAAATATCCCAAATCATCTCTTACATGGTGATCTAAAACCACCTGCGGTGTTTGGCTTATCGCATATTCTTCTTTGAATGAATATCTTTTTTTTGTTACCTTAGACACATTCCCCTCCAGCATACAAGTAAACACTACTGGCATAATCGCTTTTCCTGCTCTACCTGAAGAAAGCATTTTTAATATATTGCTTCCTTCAAATTTTCTATATTGAACTAACCGCCACATCTGTTCTTGAGTTGCTCGAATAGCATCCAATAAAGAATCCGTTTTTTCTTGGTATGATATTACTGCATTGTTAGTAAATTCACCCAGTATCCCATTCACATCTTCATGCAATAACTGTCTATTAAACAATGTTACATTTATGGAAAGTCCTGGAGTTTCACTATATTGTGCCAGTGTTTTCATAAAAATTGTAGAAATTACTGCAGCAGGAGTAAAATGATAGTTTTTTATTTTCTGATATAATCGTTGTGTTTCTATAAAAGAAAAATCACATTCAATTCTATCAAATCTTACATTCTGCACTTCTGCAAATTTTTTCTGGTAATTCAGTTTGGGAAAGCTCGGCATATTTTTTACTTTTTCTTTCCAGTATTCTTCAGCTTCCAAATCTCCTTTATCTGTTTTTAATCTCATGTAATTCATAAAAGAGATTCGTGGAAATTTAACATCTTTTCCATAGTACAAACTGAAAATCTCGTTCAACAGTAATTTTGCACTCCATGCATCCAAAATAATACAATCAAAATCTACATGTAAAACACTTGTCTTTCCTGATGTTTTCCCAACGCAAAAATGGAACATGGGCCATTTATAATAATTATACCTATGATGACTTCTCTCTAGCCGCTTTTGCTCTCTATCATTCCCATCATATAATGAATAAACTGGCACAGAATAATATGGCACATTATCTAAAAAACTCGCTTTCCCCTCATGTGTTACAATCAACCGTAATGCATCATTTTTAGAAATAACCAGATTTATCATTTGCTCAAGTCGTTCAACATCCAAAGATTCTATTGTATATTCGATGTAATAATGCGCATTTATATTTCCCAACTCACACCCAGCCGTTTGTCCCACAACATAAGCTGTTTGTATTGATGTTAATGGAATCACATTTTTTTCGATCATTCGAAAGAAATCTAAAATTTGACCTTTAGCCATTTTAAGAATCCTTAATGTTTCCGGTGCCAATTGTCTGTTTTTAGATCTGTATCGAATTTTCTCCCCTTCTCCCCAAATTTGAATGCCATTCTCTCTAAGTTGCTCCAAAAACTCCAAAATATCGGTATCATTATTAAATATGTATTTACTCATTACGTTTCCTCTAATATATATCTTTCGATTTTGCTGATAGTCGGATACTCAAATAACTTGCCGATATCCATAAAACACCCTATTTTCTCCGTCATTTGGTTAGTAATTTGTATTGCCTGTATCGAATTTCCACCTATTTCAAAAAAGTTATCATTTATATCAATATTTTCAATTTTTAAAACTTCTCTCCAAATTGCGAGTAATTGCTCCTGAAGTTGAGTAAGCTGTTTACAATTATTATTCTTTTTAAAAATAGGCTTTCTATTTTTTTCTGCAACAATCAAAATTTTATGAATATCCTTTTTCCCATTTGAATTAAGCGGAATAGCATTCGTTTTAATATATTCTGTTGGAATCATATAGATCGGAAGATCTTTTTTTAACATTTCCTTATAAAACTTGTCTATCCGGTCACGATACCTTTTTTCCTCTACTAATACAGCACATATGTCTTCTATCGCATTATCCCTTTTAAAAAAAACAAACGCTTCCGTTATACCTTGAATCCTTCGTAATGCAGCTTCAATTTCGCCCAATTCTACCCGATATCCATTGATTTTTACCTGATTATCCAATCTTCCAAGAAATTCAATATTACCTTCATTCCAATACCGTCCCATATCTCCAGTACAATACAATCGTTCCCCAGTTCTATCTAAAACAACAAACTTTTCTTCTGTTTTTTCATTATCGTTTAAATATCCCTGTGCAACGCCATCTCCGGCAATATAAAGTGTTCCCGGTACCCAGTCAGGGCAATCTTCCATATTCTGATCCAGAACATAATACTTCTGGTTTGCAAGCGGTTTCCCATACGGAATACTCTTCCAATCTTCCGGCACAATCTCTGGGATCTCGAAATGATTGGACCAAATACTGCCTTCCGTCGCTCCTCCAAGTGCAACAATCTCAACATTCTGAAACAGATTACGGATTCTCCCCGGAAGTGAAACCGGAACCCAGTCGCCACTCATCATTACCAACCGCAACGATTGTGAAGTTACCTGCCTTTGATATTCCTCATATTCTGCCAGCATTTCTACAAAAGCTGGCACGCTGTTCCATACGGTAATATTCTCATGATTCAACCAGTGAATCCAATGCGCTGGATCTTTTCCATATTCCGGATCCGGAAGAACCAATTTCCCACCTGCGCCTAAAACGCCAAAAACATCATAAACAGACAGGTCAAAATGAAGATTGGAGATTCCAAACGCCGTATCCTGTTCTGTAATCTGATAGCGTGCATTGATATCCAGTATTGTATTCACTGCATTATGGTGAGTAATCATTACTCCTTTCGGCATCCCGGTTGTTCCCGACGTATAGATTACATACGCAAGGTCTCCCGCCTTATTCTCCTGTGCTTTGTATTCAGAATCGGTTTTTAATCCAGACACAGAAATACAATCCCACTCGTGCAGCCATTCGGTATCCTGATCATACGCCTGATTCTGCACAAGAATGATTCTTGTTCCACTGTCACGGAGAATCTTTTCAACTCGTTCTCTCGGATTATGGATATCTATCGGAAGATATGCGGCTCCGGCAAACAGGATTCCATAAACAGCAACTACCTGCTCCCACCCTTTTTCCATAAATACAGCTACCGTCTCTTCTTTTTTTATTCCCATGCTCTTCAACTGCCCGGAAATGTAAAACGCCTCTTCTTTTATCTCCCGATAAGTCATCCGCCTGCTGCACGTTACCAGCGCCTCCTTATCCGGAAATTTGTCTGCCGCCTCCAAGAATAATCCATCCAACGTTTTCTCTTCAAATTCAGCCGCCGTTTCATTCGCCTGACGCCGTTTTTCTGAAATTTCCGCTGTTACCAGACTTGCCGTTTTTTCCTGCATGATCTCCGGATGAACTGCTAGCGTATGAAGCAGGCCGGTATATGCCCGGAACATCTCATCCAGCATTCCCGGATAAAATAATTCGTCCACGGAATCCCAAAACAGGCATAAACAGCCATCCATTTCAACCACCTGATGATCCAGCCACACCTGCGGCGTCTGTGAAATGTTATAGTTCAGTTTTCCAAGCCACTTTCCTTCATTCCACTGCTCCACGCCAAGGCCACTGGTAAACACTACCGGCATAATAGCGCCCCGCATATTTCCAGTCTTTTTCTTTAATTCGCGCTCCAGTTCAACCGCGCCATAAGCTGTATGCTCCAGATCTTCTGTAAGCTGCTTCTGAATTGCCTTTGTCCTTTCCGCAAAATTATTCCCTGCATTCTTTATCTCCAGCAATGTCAGTGTTGTAAAATCTCCAACCAGATTGTTCACTTCCGGATGCAATTGTTTCCGGTCAAACTGCGTCAGATTAAGTGTAAAATCCTTATTACTGCTCCACAAGCGGAGAGTCTCCGCATAAGCACTCATCAAAAGAACAGAAGGCGTTACCTCCAGTCTTCCCGCCGCGTCTTTTACAGACTGCCATTCTTTCTGTGACAGTTTTGCGCTCCGGCGACAGAAACGCTGCTCTGTAATCTGGCTTTCGTTCTTTGCAAGCGGCAGATCCGGTGCGTCCGCAAAAGTCTCCACCCGGTCCTCCCAATATTTTTTATCTTTCTCATAAGCAGAGGTAGACTTTATCTGCTCCAGTCCCAGCACGTAATCCCGGAAAGACAAAGTAATCGGCATTTCCGCTTTTCCATTTCGATATACTTCTGCCCACTCATTTAAGAGATGGAACATACTCCAGCCATCAAAGATAATATTGTCAAAACTGATATGGATTCTATGCTTCTGGTCCTCTATTTTAGTGATTCGCACATCAAACAGAGGCCATTCATCTGTCTGAATTACCTGATGAGACATCTCTGCCCGTTTTTCATCCAATGCCTTTTCTTTTTCTGTCACTTCCAATTGTCGGATATCCGTCACGTCAATATGATACTGGGGAGTATTCTCCAGTATGCGCTGCATACCATCCGGCTGGATAATAACACGCATCATCCCATGCCTCTGTATCAACAGATTCCATGCCGTCTCTGCGCACTCAGTATCAAGGCCGTCTGCATCCAGTTCAAAATAACAGTGCGTTGCAACATTCCCCAATTCATACAATCCGCTTCTGCCAAGCCAGTAAGCATACTGCACATCGGTTAATGGGAACGGATGATATGCTTCCTCCAGATTCGGTTTGATCTGCAGTGTATCTTCTTCTTTCTGTTCGGACTGTTCAATAGCTTTTGCCAGAGATTTTACGGTCAGATTTTCAAAAATCGTGCTGATCGTTATTTTGCAGCCGAAGGTTTTCTGTACTTCCGAGATCAACCTTGTGGCAATCAGCGAGTCTCCCCCAAGGCTAAAATAATTATCTTCAATTCCGATATTTTCATATCCAAATAATTGTTTCCAGATATCTAAAAGCTTTTCTTCTGTTTCTGTCGTTGCCTTTGAAAATCGGATAACCGCAGTTTCTTCTTTAAAATCTTCCCGCAATTGCTTCCTGTTAATCTTCCCATTGGACAATGTTGGGAGCTGCTCCATGAAATGATAGTTCTGTGGAACCATATACTCCGGCAGTTTTTCTGACAGATATTCCCTTAGTGCTCCATTATGATAGGACAGGACAGACGCCTGCTGTCTGCTGCAGCATATACATCTTCCATATCTCTCTGTCACAGCACAGTCTTCGCCCAATCCTGCCTCTGATAAACATTCTCTCCACAGCAGGCAATCCGGGGTAACCAGCCCTGCTTCTTTTCTCTTGTCCCGAATATCCGCAAAACCATTTTCCAAAAAAGCCGCTGTAAGTTCCTGAAGGTATGTCCTTACCACAAGGTCAGTCATCAGCAATATTCCGTTTGGCTTCAGTAATTCCGCTACTTTCTTTACCGCATCCGCAGCATCAATATTTCTATGTAAAGCATTTACCGATATCACAACGTCATAACTATGCAAGGACATCTGCTGCTTATCCATGCCTTCTTCCAGATTCAGCATCTCAAACTCGACTCTCTCATATCCCGCAAGTTCTTTCTCTGCTTCCTGCAGAAAATATTTTGAAGAATCCGCATAAGTATAAGCCACGCTTACATCTTCCAGTGCATTCAAAAACTGTCTTGTAATTGCAGTGTCCCTTGTACCAATTTCTATAATCTGGAGTGGCTCTTTTCTGCGTTCTTCTGCCAGAAGCCTTAATCCCTGCACCAGTCTTTCCACTGTTTCCTCGCAGCCCGGAATCCTCCGAAGCAGCATATTCGGAGCCAAAGCCGGCTCTTTCTGGTAGAATACGTCCAGCGGAACTTCATTCCCAGTAACCATATGCTTCAGATACGGCTTCAGTTTATTAAAATACGTTTCCGTATCTCCAGCTTTTTCCGGTACAGCCACTTCCTTCCCGGTACGCGATAGTCTGCCGTCCTCTTCTCTCAGGATTCCTTCCTTCTTTAAAATTTCCAACCATCTTGCCACAGTATTCTTCTGTGTTTCCGTAATGCTCCCTTTTTCAAAAATTTCCTTCTGCGAAAGAACTTCCTTCTCTGATACAAAAATGCCTAACTCTATGAGTGTCTCCAGCATAAGCTGTACACATCTCTGGTCTGCATAGGCAAGGAAATTTTTGTATGCTGTCTTCCGTTCCTGCTGCATCTGCCAATTGCTGACATCATCCTTCAGTTCTTTCCAGCCCCCGCCAAAGATATCTGTGCCGTACAAATACGTTGTAACTTTAGAATCTTCCTGTATCGGCGCTCCGATATAAGCAGCCAGCGTTTTATTGCCATGACCATCACTAACTGTATCAACAACTGCATGAGCCACACCCGGAAACTCCTGAATCGCATGTTCAATTTCTCCCAATTCAATCCTGTGTCCGCGAATCTTTACCTGATGGTCTTTTCTTCCCAAAAATTCAATTGTCTCATCATCCCAGATTCTTCCGAGATCGCCGGTCCGATACCATCTTCCATACTGATCTGTGATAAATTTCTGCCCCGTAAGCGCAGAATCTCCCCTATATCCTTTTGCTACACCAAAACCGCCAATCCAGAGTTCGCCTTCTGCCCAGTAAGGGCAATCCCTTCCATACTCATCCACAACACGATATGCCTGATATCTGAGTGGCTTTCCATAAGGAATAGATTTCCAGTTTTTCGGCATCGGCAGGGTAACATTCTGATAATTGGACCAGATACTTGCCTCTGTAGCTCCTCCCATAGCGACAAACTGGCAATCCTCTGTCCATGCCGCAACCCTCTGCGGGAGATCCATCCCAATCCAATCTCCAGAAAGCATAACCGCCCTGATCGGCAGTTTCTGTTTCATGGATTCCGCCCGTATCAAAAGCATATCCAGAAGCACCGGCACTGAATTCCAAACGGTAATCTGATATTTCAACACTTGTTCCAGCCAGTAATCCGCATTCCTTCTCTCCTGCTCTGGAAGCAATACCAATGTTCCTCCTGCGCCTAAAATTCCAAAAACATCATATACCGACAGGTCAAAATCCATAGCTGATACAGCCAGCGCCCGATCTGCACTTGTCACATGGTACTTTTCATTAATATCCTGAACCGTATTCCATGCGCTTTCATGCGCAATCTCTACACCCTTCGGAACACCTGTAGAGCCTGACGTCATGATGATATAGGCGCTGTCCTTCGGCGACACCTCTGGCAGTCTCACATTTTCCTGTCCCTCTTCCATACCTTCCATCACAAGGATTTCCGTACCTTCCGGCCAGTCCAGTTTTTCGGATAATTCCCGATTCGTGACCACATAGCGGACTCCCGTCTTCTCATGGATTAACGCTCTCCGATCTTTAGGCTGGCTTAAGCTGACCGGAAGGTATGAATTTCCGGAAAGCAAAATTCCTAATGCCGCCTCGATCTGTTCTATCCCGCGCGGCAGGGTAAGTGCAACCGGGACTCCCTTAATATCCTTTTCTGAAATCCCTGCCGCCACTGCTGTCGCCCGTGCTTTTAATTCCCCATAGGAAACCGATCTTCCGCTTCCCGCATCAATAAGCGCAATATCTTCCGGGCAAACTTCCGCATGGTTCATAACAGCCCAATGCAGGCATTCCACACGCTCCGGCACTCCTGTACGCGCTGTATCTTCAATTTCTCTTTTTCTTTTTTCAGGAAGCACATCAAATCGCTGATTCCAGTCCTTCTTTCCCAATTCATGCAGAAGATTCTCAAAACACTCCAGCATATCCGGGATCATATTCTCCGGGAATAACTTATCCACGCTGTCCCATGTAAGCTGTACGCCATTTTCATCTTCATAACTCTGGAAGTCATTCCACACCTGCGGCGTTTGGGAAATCATATAGGAAAACTGCCCCAGTTCTTTCCGGAACATATCATTTACCAACGGCGTTCCCAGATTGCAGGCAAAAACAACCGGCGCCACTGCCGATGCGTCTCCATACATCTGTGCAAGGTCTCTCTGGACTTGCACGCCGGAATATGCCGTATACTTCATATCCTCATGGAGCTGCTTCTGGATCCTGTCTAGCAATTCTGCAAACGTCGGATTCCCTTCGCAGTCAATCTCCAGCAATAACAGTGTAGTGAAATCTGCTATCACGTCTTCCAATCCCTGCTGCTCTGTTTTCCGGTTAAAAAATGGAATATTAATAAGGAAACGATGATTCCTGCTCCACCGTTCCAAAACCGTCGCATATGCAGTAAGAAGAACCATTGCCGGAGTTGTCTGGTATTCCTTTGCCCGTACTTGCAGATGAGCCCACTCTTCCTTGCCAATCCTTACAATCCTGCGGTTGAATACAGTCTTTGTCACTTCCTGCGGCCGTTTTGCCAGTGGCAGGCCTGGCCCTTTCGGCAAATGCTCCAAGCGTTTTTTCCAGTATCCTTCTGCATTGTTTCTCTCTTCCTTATCTTCCTCTTTCTGCCGTTCCAGATAAGAAGCAAAATTCCACCCTTTTGATTCTGCCGGAAGGCTTTCTCCGCGATAGGCAGCCGCCAAATCCCTCAATAAGATCTGCAAACTCTGTACATCGGCAACCAAAAGTGCCATATCCACGTGCATGCGTGCCCTATTTTCAGGAAAAAGCGTAAGCTCTATTCCTGCCACTTCGCCTTCCTCGATTTTTAGCTTCCGATGGGATAAACGTTCTCTGACAGATACTGCCATTGCCTCGGCTTCCTCAGATGGCATCCGTGAAAAATCATGAACCTTTATTTTTTCACAATACGGCTTATCCAGGATTTTCTGTGTCCCATCTTCCAGAAAGCAGGCACGCAGCATGGGATGATGATACTGCAGCACATTCCATGCTTTTTCCAGACGCTCCGGATCTATATTTCCCCCATCAAACTCTAAATACGCATGACAGTCTATTCCTCCAAGAGCCTGTTCTTCATCCCTGCCAACCCAATATGCATACTGTACGTCTGTTAAAGGAAACGGCTGTTTCATATCCTTTTCCGGCGTTATCTTAGATTCTTGCGCCCGTTTTTTGCCCGCTTTTTTCTTCATGCTGCGCTGGATTAGCGCCCACCAGCCTTCAAGGGTAGGATTTTCCATCAATGAACCGAATGAAACCTTAACCCCCTGTTTTCTCCACTGGTTTACCAGACGCATGATCGTCAGGGATGAAAGCCCAAGCTCCAGCAGATTTTCGGAATCTCCCAAATCTCTGGCTACCGGCAGCTTTTGTTTGATCTGTTCCTTTATCTCTATATATTCCATAATTCTGTCTCCTTCTATTTTTCCTGTGCCATCCGTTCTAATGCTTTCTTATCTATTTTTCCTACGCTGGTCAGCGGCCATGTCTCTACCCATTCTATCTGATCCGGCATTTTATACGCCGCAACGCCTATTTCCCGCAGGAACCTGTGGATTTCCTGTAAATCGATCCCGGCTTCATCATCGGTCACAAGGAATGCACATATCCGGTTTCCAAGGGTTTCATCCGGAACGCCGACAACGGCTGCCTCTTTGATTTTCGAATGCCTGCAAAGGTAAGCTTCAATCTCTGAAGGCATGATCTTTTCTCCGGCGCGGTTAATCTGCTCTTTGATCCTCCCGCCCAAACGTAACCTTCCGTCTTTCGTCCACATAGCTTTATCGCCCGTCCGGTAAAATCCGTCCGGCGTAAAGCTCTTTTTATTCGCTTCCTCCGCCATATAATAACCATCAATCGTATACGGGCCTCTGGATAATAATTCCCCAAAAACTCCTTCCGGTACGGCCTTATCTTCTTCATCCACAATCTTCACTTCATCCGCAGGAGACACCGGAGTTCCCTGGCATCTTGCGATCAGGGAACCTTCATCCTCCGGGCTAGTAAAGGACAGTAGCCCCTCCGCCGTACCAAATACCTGCATCAGTTTACACGGCCATTCTTCAATGATCTTATCCGCAAGGGAATCTTCCAGCATTGCGCCGCCCACCTGCAAAATCCGCAGGCTGGATATATCATAATCTTCATCCCATTCCAGCATTTCCATGCACACAGTAACCATAGCAGGAACCAATGCCGTTATCGTGACACCTTCCTCTGTAATTGCGTCAAGGATATCATCCGGGCTGGTCGCAGACGCAAGCACAACTTTTCCTCCCACGTCCAGCGTGCCTAAAAGCCCCGGGCAGCATAACGGGAAATTATGAGCTACCGGAAGAGACGCCAGATAAACGTCACTGCTATCCAGGCGGCATCTCTTCGCGGACATGCGGGCATTATACATGTAATCCGTATGGGTGCGCGGAATCAGTTTCGGAACCCCTGTCGTCCCGCCTGACAGCAAAAGCACCGCCGTTTCATACCCATCCACAGCCGGAAATGCTCCATTTTCTCCACACGTTTCCGCAATCATTCCACTGATATCCCCGGATTCGCTATCTATAAATATATGCCGGATACATGAATATTTCTCTTTCATCGCATTTGCCATCGGCACATATGAAAATCCCAGATATTTCTCCACCACAATATAAGCGGCCGGCTTTGCCAGTTCAATAATTCCTTCCAGTTCCGCCTCCCTGTGGGCCGGCAGCATCATGATTGGCACCGCCCCAATCTTGGAAAGCGCAAAAAACACGATCACAAAAGAAATCCTGTTCGGAAGCTGCACAAGCACTTTATCTCCCTTTAAAATCCCTTTACGCAGAAAAGCTGCCGCAAGACAATCTGCTTTTTGCTTTAATTCCATATAACTGATCTCGTCTTCACTGTCCGTGACCGCAGTTCTTTCTCCATATTTTTCCGCCCACCTATCAAGCTGTTCTCCAAAGCCACATCTCTCCCAGCCTTCCAGATTCTCATATTTGCTCATATCTTTCTTATAACCCATTTTATCTGTCTCCTTTCTTATGCGCCGCCACATACGCAGCATATCCTTTGATCCTGACCGGATACAGAAACCAGTCCTGATCTTTCTTATCTTTTTCTGCAATTTTTCCGTTTCTGACAGAGAAGAAATCCATTCCTCTTCCTAATCCAATCCCAAGCGCCTTTACATATGCCTCTTTCGCCGCCCAGTACTGGAAAAACAGATCCGGTCCTTCATTTTTTACATCTTCCGCTTCTTCTGCAGTATAAAAATTTTCCGCTATCTCCCTATAGTCCGGGCACTCTGCCATCTCCTGCACATCCACTCCGATATCCATTCCGACAGCGAATACCGCCAGTATGAATTCACCCGAGTGCGAAATGTTAAAATCCACTGTCCGCTTTCCTGCAATCTTTTTATGATAAGGCTTACCCAGTTCATTGACAGAAAAATCAATCGTTTCCATATCTAAGTATCTTTTTAAGAGGATCCGCACGACAACCTTCCCGGCTATATAACGCATCCTGTCTTCAGGAAAACGGAATCTTCCGGCTTGCTCCAATTCCTGCCCACTCAGGATATATTCATGGTTCTTCCAGAAATCTGTCATTTCAGACCAGCGGATACACCATATATGTATCTCATTTTCACGGATATAAAGTTTGTCTGCTGACAGAAATTCCTTTTCTCCGTATCGTTTAATCTCCATTTTTCATTCTCTAAAGCAGTCTCATGACCTCACTTATTACTTCGTCTTCACAATCCCGCAGATAAAAATGTCCTCCCGGAAATATCCTGTAGTTAAAATCATTGTCCGTATACTTTCCCCATTCCAAGATCGCACTCTCATCCGCTTCTCCGTCCTTTTCTCCGCCAAATGCAGCGATAGGCGTATGCAGCACTATTCCCGCCTTGTCATAATACGTTTCATCCATGGTAAAATCTGCCCGCAGCATAGGCAGAAAGAAATCCAGCAATTCCTGGTTCTCCAGTACCTCCTTTGGCGTCCCTTCAAATCTCCCCAGTTCCCTCTTAAACTCTTCATCCGGAAGATGATAGATTGGATTTGGCTCCGGAATACTAGGAACCCGGCTGCCGGAAATAAACAGACATTTTGCAGTATATCCCGCTGCCTCCAACCGTTTTTCCAGCTCATAGGCGATCTTCCCACCCATACTGTGTCCCCATAAGGCATACGGTCCGTACACAACCTTTCTTACAGCCTCTTCCAGGTCATCTAACATAACCGACATATCTATATACGGTTTCTCCATGATCTGTTCTTCCCTTCCCGGAAGCTGAACTGGACATACCGTTACTTTCCCCTGCATCTTTTTCGCCCACTGGTTATAAGCAGAAGCACCGCCTCCCGCAAATGGCAGACAAAACAAGGTTATTTTCTCTTTACTAATGTTTTCCGTATTTTTTATCAATTTCATATTCACTTTTATATTCCTCTGGCATAATGTTCTTTTTCTCTCTGTTTACCATCATTTTGTAATATGTTTTTCTCAATCATTTCTTATTTCTACCTGTAATTAGTTACCTCTAACTCTTTGTCAAAAAAAATTTTGATCCATCCCAATATCAAACCGGACGCCAAAACAATATGCGCTACCATAAGCCCCTTTACGATCAGGGAATATCCGGTCACAGAAAAAACACCTGCTATCGCACATTCAATCACTAAAATTACCCTCGCGCGCATCCCATAAACTTTCTTCTCTTTCACATCCAGTTTCTTGCTGCTGGCATCCACCGGTGCCATAGCAAATATGAATCCAACTGCGACAAGCCATATAATCCGCATTTGCCACGTCACAATTAGGTCAGATGCCAGATACTGACTGCATAGAAGGACAAGGATACTGGAAACAATCATGCAGCTCCCTGCTTTTTCTAAATGAATTCCTCCGGCATACTGCCTTAGAACAGTAAAGGGCAATAAAAAGACTAGCATCTCCAGCCAATTCCCCGTTGCGATACCAAGTATGACAGTGATAAGGTATATCGCGACCCTGCCCAGCAGTACACCGTAAGCATATTCATACAACCTGCGGTCTTTTTCTTCAAGAATCCCGTTCCTTTTTTGCACTTCAAAAAGCCAGCCGGTAGTTTTTTTCCACACTAGAATTTCCTCATTTTCTTAACTTCTTCCGGCTCTTCTTCCTGATAGTACAGCCAGTTGCACGCCAGATTTGCCGTATATGCCGTCAGGCAGAGTGCAAGACAGTTTACAACTCCAAGTACTTTGATACCCAAGCTTTTTCTGATTGTTTTTTTCATAGTTACATGCCTCCTTTTTTTTCGAAAGTTTACACAAAAATCGCCCTCTTTTCAATTACCGTGGCAAAAACGGTAACTTTTTGGGCGATTTTTGCACATCTTTATTTTATTGTAAAGATCAGCTTAACAGAGAACTCCTGTTCTCCGACCTCCACTCTCATAATTCCAGCATACTTTTTAACCAGTTTTCCAACCGTATGCAGTCCGATCCCGTGACTGTCTGCATCTCTTTTGGTGCTTATGTACCGGTCCTTGTCCTTTAACAGCGGAACAACATACCCGTTGCAAAATTCCATAACAAGGAAATGTTCCTCATTTCCCATATACATCCTGCATTCTACATATCGGCCATCTTTTGTCTTTTCTGCCGCTTCCAGTGCGTTATCCAAAAGATTACCTACGATTGAGATCATATCCAGTTCTTCCAAAAAGTCCAGCCTGAGATCATTACCCAGGGTAATCTTATAGGAAATATTCTTAGATTCCGCAAGGAATTTCCTTTCGCACAGGATGCTGTTCAAGATCGGGTGTTCGCAATACACACCTTTTTGAAGGCTCTGAATCCGGACACCTAAATGTTCCATAATCTCCTTGACCTCTTGATTTTCTCCTTCTTCCATCAAACCGGCTACTGTACAAATAAATTTATTTATATCGTGTAAGAATGCCCTGTTATCCTCATTGACCTTATTCATATACTGTAAATTAGCAATCTCCGCCCTGCTTTTCTGGTAAAGCCGGGCCATCTTCTTCACTTCTTCTGATTTCTCTACAAACCGGTCAAACACTGAGAAAATGAAGATATTCGTCAATAGCAGCAGTGAAGCTCCTACCGGAACCATAACCCTGTTCATTCCTTCAAAAGAAATATTTGAATAAAACACACATCCTAATATAATGATCGTAGCGGTTGGCAGCATGAGCAGCACAGTAAAAGTTTTATTCTCAATCGTCAGATAATCCCTTTTTCTCGTTACCTGATTAATGCATTTAATAAACAGAAATGTCATGGTACTCATCAGTAGTAGCGCTAATGTCTTTTCTATTTCCGTCCCAAAACCCTCAGATGCACCTGTCACGCCATACGCATTCGTAAGCGTTGCAAAGAGAAATTCAGGAATAATTGCCAGCACATAATAGCAGCATACTATAACCAGCTTCTTCCATATATTTCCCCGGAACACAACCATTGACACAATCATATACGTTACCGGAATCATTACCATATTAAATATTGAGGATTCCAAGTGGTTGATTCCGAGCATTACCAGCGCTATGACAAAATATACGAGAAATTTTCCCAAAAAGTTTTCTCTTCTGTATGGGAGCATGTTCTTTTCCAGATCTTCCAACAGATACATCTGAAGAAGGCAGATCAAAAAATCTCTTACTATCATACCATGCCGTTCCTTTCCCCAAGAAACATGATCAGAGCGTCAGCAAACTGACCTTTTCTCGACCTTGAAACATTCAATTGGATTCCCATCTGTAGCAGCGCCACATTCTTTTCCAATCCTTCCACTTTCGCCAGATTTACAATATAACTGTTATGTGCATACTCAAATCCCCTTCCGGCCAGACGTTCATATAAATCGCCTAAAGATTCCTTACAATGCATCTCATCTATCTCCCCCTGCCTAGCAACGTATATAGAGCAACCCCTTTTCGCCAGACAGATATATAAAATGTCTTCCGTATAGATACGAATTACTCTTCCCGCTGATGTAACCGTCACGGAATAATCTCCACAGTGCAATTTTACTTTTGATAAAATCGCAGGGATTTCCCTTTTCAGACTTCTGTCATGCAAGTCTTTCATAATATAACGGAACGGCTGCCCAATATTGATGCTATCTGGAGTCGGTTCAAAGTATCCGGAGCAGAACACCAATATCGCTGCCCTATTGTATTCCCTCAGCTTCAGTACCGATTTATTCCCATCCAATCCGGGCATACGCATATCCATAAAGACCAAATCATGCAAAATATCAGCATTTTCCAGTAGTTCCTTTCCTGACTCGTATTCATAAAACCGTATCTCGCTCTTAGGAAGAATCCCTTCCGTTTCTATAACCTTCTCTATTTTCTCCCTATAATTTTTATCATCATCGCAAATTGCTATTTTATACATCTATGTCCTCATAGGTTAGTTTTTCCTAACTCTTTTTCATAAAAAATCCATCCTGCAGAATCTGAATCCTATGAGCATTTACTCTTCCTATAGTTCGGGTTCCAAATCTGCAAAGATGGGATCAGCAAAAAATTCCTGTATTGTGACATCCAATCCATCGCATATCTTTTTTATTGTAACTACGCCAGCATTCTTACTCTGACCATACAAAATATTCTTTAATGTCGAAGGAGGAACGCCAGAACATACCGCCGCCTCATTCACTGTGATATCTTTCTGATTAATCAGATCGTTTAAACGATATATGACCGCTGTTTTTATATCCACGGTATCGACCACCTTTTTTTCTTCTATTTTATATAAATCGGCTTTAAAAGGTCGCCCATATATAGTCTTTTTGATCTATGTACGATATTTTTTTAACAGTTTTTCTTATTCTAGCAGAAATCAGCTAAATTTCTATATTTTATTAGATACATGAAACCCTGTGAGAACATTTCTGATCCTACGCAGGGTTTTCCACTTTGTTATAAAATTTTTATATTTTCCAGTATGCTGGATCGGAGTTATCATTCAACTTTCCTTCTGCTACCGATTGTAAAAACATATTTTACGAATAAATATTCAGCAGTTCTTCCGGAGAAAGCAGTGTAATCCAAAAGGAAAGAAAATCCTTTTTATTCCTTGTCACAATCGCATCACACTGATTCGCCTTCGTACAAGTTGCAAGCAGGCAGTCTTCAAAATCAGATACTCTCTGCAAATAAGCAGGCAGCACATCTTCGTTCGTCACTGTCAGCACTTTTGCTATGTCCAAAACGGAGCCAAGTGCCTTTCTATAAATTTATACCGTTCTTACATCCCGATCAGCTCCTCTCTCCGGGTCATCTTTTCCCTGCTTTTCTTGGATTTTTCTCTTATTGATTTCCAGTCGTTCATGAATAGATGGCTTCTTTGCCTTCGTAGTTGCTTTATTCTTTTCTGTTTGCATACTCGAAACTACCTTTTTCACAGCTTTGTCATTATCCCCTTTTGTCACATTCGCTGCTCTTGACGCTTCTACTCTGCTGTCCTGCTTTTCTGCAACCTGCCGTTCCTGCTTTTCCTGCACACTTTTTTCTTCCAGACTGCAAAAGCTCTGCAAATATGGCAGCACATGGTTCTGCATATCGGTCAGATCTTCCATACACTTCTGAAACTCTTCATTTCCCTTGTTTTTCAGATAACCAATCCAACTTTCATCCGTAAGTTTCAGTTCATTTTGGAGTTTCAGCTGACTTAAAATACCGCCATTTCCTGTTCCAATATCTATTTTCCCTTTGAAATATTGCAGCATTTTATCGCCTTTTTCCGCATAATATATAGTAAAAAACATCTGGGCTGTTACCATCGGCTCATCCGTCCTCGGATTACGGTCTGCGTACCATTCCTTATCCTTCTGTGCAGTACGGGAATCCAGATCTGAGAGCTTCTGACAGCGTGGTTCCATCAGCTCCCGCTTTTCACAGTAATTCACATACACCATCGGCTCTGTTTCTTTGGATATATCTGGTTCGTAGGATTTCAGCCGTTCCAGCAAAACACCTGCCCACACGGACTGCTCACAGTCTTCTTCAATCACATCCTTCAGAAAGGAAATATAAGAACCAACATTTCCACTTTGCAGATCCAGCATGACTTCCTGTAAGGTATCCTGCCCTGGTTCTACATGATCCCGGTAATCATACGGATCAAATGCTTCTGCAATCTCATCCAGTGCCTCTGCCAGCTGTTCTGTGGTCATCTTCTCTGGATACATTGCTTCTCGAACATCCCTCATCGGTACATACTTGTAGTCCGGCAATGCTTCATGAATTTTCTCAATCCCTTCCCGTACCAGTGCAAGCTCTCCGTAAAACCGAACATCATCCATCAGATTTCCAAGTACTGTATTTCCTTTTACGATTGCAAATTCAGCATCATCGTAGTAACTGTCTTCCGGATCACGATAGATAATTCCCATCGAGCATCCCAGATACGCAGTTTCTGGATTCTCCTTATATTTTTCATAGACTGCAGCTATCTGATTAACATCGGTACTTTTTTCATAAGCTCCCATATCATGGAACTCATCACATTCTGTGGCAAAGTATTCCAGATAAGGTTCTTTCTTCAGTGGCATATTGTTAAGTACATTGTCAATCATGTTATAATTCTCCTCTTCCAGTTCTTCTACCTTAGCCAGTGGCTTATATTCGCCCTGGCTTTTCTGAATCTCTGCCATTACAACCTCATCCATTTCTTTCACTTTTTCCATCAACTGATCATAATCCCCACGGATGCGTTCTCCAGTCCAGCCTTCGTCTTCCAAAAGTTCCTCTGCCGCTTCTTCAATAGAAATTTCATCATTTTCATAGACGCCACCATCCATCAGACGGAAATCTTCATCGTAAAAGGAATAATCGTATCCTTCTTCTGTCCTCTGAATAGCAAAATACCGTTCTCCTACCTCATATGCCAGTTCACTAAGAACCTGTTCTTCCAGATTCAGGAAAGAATCCAGCTGTTCAAAACTGATACTGTCTACAAAATGAGCTGTTACTTTTTCCCCATCATTCAAAACAACGATATCACTGACAGACAGGGAATGCCCACGGAAGTCTTTCGGTCTATCAATGTTGAACCTTTCAAAAATATCATCCAGTGACGTATTTCCCAGTAATTCTCCAACATAGACCAGCTCATAATCTTCTTTTTTTATCTGCATACCATGACTTTCAATAAAACTCATATTCATAAATACATAATTTTCGCCCGGTGAATCATCTTTGATCTGATAAATACCAAAGGTTCGCCTTGTTCCTAACAACAGGTTTGCCTCTTTCAAAGACTGAATCTGCGGATATTTCTGCATTTCCCATTCCAGGTTACGGAAACGCTCCCGTTCTGCCATGGACATCTGATAATGCTCCGGTCCTCGTTCGATTTCCTTGCGTTCCGTGACATAGATTGGTGATGAAAAATTAGTGATCAGATAGATATCTGCTCCGGCATCGTATAATTTCAGTGCTTCTTCCTGGTCAATGACACTCATAGGCTCCTGAAATGCTCCAAAATCTTCATCGGCATAATCCAGATCCTGATCCCTTATCCGTTCCCACATCTGTAATTCCATGCCAAACAGCCCTTCGTGTGCCTGTATCATTTCTTTACTTGCATACTCTCCCTTACCGCCATCGCTGCCCAGGCAATAAATCTTAGAACCCATTCTGTGATAATCCAAAGCTGCTTCTTTTCTGAGCGGCACCATGTCTTCTGCTGTATATCCATAATCACGTAATTCCAGCTTACCTATGGTTGGATCTGGTAGGTCCTGAATATCCATTTTTGCATCATCCAGAAGTTCCTCTACTTTATCTTCATCTGCCTGATTGATTGCATCTGTCAGATTTTTTACCAACGTCCTTACTTTCTCTTCCTCGCCAATCAGATTTGCATATTCAAAAATCTGTTCTTTTACATCTACTGGAAGCGCTATTCCCATGTGTTCTGCACGGTCTATCTGTTCCTGCGTAAATTCCTGCATTTTCTGCGTTTCTTTTCCTGTTATCATATTTCTCGCCATATAAATTCCTCCTGTGTTCTAAAAAAAGGCATAACCGGCAGAACCTTCTTCTACCAAATTATGCCATCTTTCCTGTTTATTTATTCCAGACCGAAGTCCCGTTTTCTGGTTTCCTTGCCAGTTTCACTTTCCCGCTGACTCTTTTCTTTATAAATCTGCAGTTTCTCATGAATAGAACCTCGTGCCGGTCTTTCTTCTTTCTCTTTTGATTCCGACTGCTCTGTTTCTGTATCTTCCCGCTCATTCATATTGAGAAGTGCATTTAACTCTGACAGTCGCTCCAGTTTCTGGTTCAACTCCTCTTCTTTTGGAAATGGCTTCCCGACTTCCTCTTTGGCATTTGTCATCTGCTCCTGTACCGTTTCCAGCCGTTGTTCTGCTTCTGCCAGTTTTTCCGGATAACTTTCTAAAAGATTATTGATACGAATGATATTTCCCAGGGCATCGGCTCCCAACCGAACTTTAGCTACCGATTCATGCTTTACAGACAGGATAAACTCTTTGCTCCAGCTGTCGAATTGGATTCTCATGTTAAATCCCTGATAACTTCCAATGTCCATAGCTGCATCTACAGACTTAATGTCTTTGCAGACCGCCAGAAGAGCCGCTCCTGCCTCTTTCTTTTCTGTGAACACTTTGCCACTGATTTCCATAGAAAACTGCTCTGGATCTGTAATTTTATGCTCAGAAAAATGAGCGATATCTGCCTTATAGCTGTCAATGATCTCCATCAGTTTTGCAATCTGTTGCGGAAAATTCCTTGCAATATCATCTTCCAGTCGGTATTGGTTATTCATGTGGTTCGCTTTTAAAAGCTTTAATTTCGCCACATCCACATCCAATGCCATCTTCTCTTTTACTGCTGGATTTCCGGTTGCCAGTGCTTTGACCTCTGCATAGGACAGTGCCGCTTCGTCCACATCTTCGCAGCTTCTGACCGGTGCTTTGCTGGTCATGATCTGGGAAATAAACTTCTGCTTGTTTTCGATCAACTGCCACATGTAGCTGTCAAATGTGGATTCAGTTACATACCGGAAGATATGAATCTTTTTATTATGGTTTCCCTGACGGATAATACGTCCTTCCCTCTGTTCCAAGTCAGATGGTTTCCAACCAATATCCAGATGATGCAGGGCAATCAAACGATCCTGCACATTGGTTCCTGCACCCATCTTTGCTGTTGAGCCAATCATAAAACGAACCTGTCCGGATTTCACTTTCCCAAACAGCTCCGTCTTTTTTGCTTCTGTATTTGCATCATGAATAAACGCAATCTCTTTTTCCGGTACACCTTTCTCTATCAGTTTCTGCTTCAAATCATCATAAACATTGAAACTGCCATCGCCTTTCGGTGTGCTCAAATCACAGAAAATCAACTGTGCTGATTTCTGTGCTGCTGTATCTTTCCAGATTTCATAGCTTTTCTCTGCACAGACTGCTATTTTGCTTTCCGGATTATCTGGCAATAATTCATTCACCAAACGCTGATCCAATGCTAACTTTCTTCCATCATTGGTAATTTTCAGCATATTATCAACCGAGGCATCTACCCCGCCGTTTCTGACAACTTCTGCACGTTCTCCCAGACTTTCTACGATTTCTTTCTGCTGTTCCGTTGGTTTCAACACCACTGTTTCATATTCCACTTCCGGCACTGGAAGCTTTAATTGATCGGAAGTCTTGATATCTGCAATCTCCTTAAACATATTCATCAGTTCTGGGATATTATAGAATCTGGCGAATCTTGATTTTGCTCGATATCCAGTTCCTTCCGGTGCAAGTTCGATGCTCGTGACAACTTCTCCAAAGGTAGAAGCCCAGGAATCAAACAGTCCAAGTCCCATATTTTGTAATTTACTGTTCTGCAGATACCGCTGCATAACATATAATTCCGTCATGCTGTTACTGATTGGTGTGCCTGTAGCAAAAGTAATGCCTTTTCCTCCGGTAATCTCGTCCAGATACTGACATTTATTGAACATATCTGCCGACTTCTGTGCTTCGTTCTGTGCAATCCCGGCTACATTTCTCATTTTTGTATAAAGAAACGCATTTTTATAGCTGTGTGCTTCATCTACATACAAGTGATCCACTCCCAGTTCTTCAAACGTAACTACCTGATCTTTTTTCTCTTTCTGATTCAGTTTTTCCAGCCTTGTCTGCAGTGTCTTTCTGGTCTTTTCAATCTGTTTGACGGTATAATGTCCGCCATCCTGTTCATACCTTGCACTCTGAATTGCCATTTCCAGATCATCAATCTGCTTCCGTAACATGGCTTCCTGACGTTCATCAGAGATTGGAATACGCTCAAACTGGGAATGTCCAATGATAATAGCATCATAATTTCCCATAGCGATCCGGGCACAGAACTTCTTTCGGTTTGCTGGTTCAAAATCTTTCTTGGTTGCAACCAGGATATTGGCTCCCGGATATAACTGTAGGAATTCTGCACCCCACTGCTCCGTCAAATGGTTTGGCACGACAAAGAGATTCTTCTGTGATAATCCCAGTCTTTTACTTTCCATTGCCGCCGCTACCATTTCGTAGGTCTTCCCAGCTCCTACTACATGTGCCAGAAGTACATTGTCTCCGTAAAGCTGGTGTGCAACTGCATTTTTCTGGTGCGGACGAAGTTCTATTTCCGGATTCATTCCTGGGAAAGTCAAATGACTGCCATCATATTCACGGGGACGGATGCTATTAAATCGTTCATTGTACACCTTTACCAGTCGTTCACGTCTCTGCTGGTCTTTAAAAATCCAGTCCTTAAATGCTGCTTTCATGGCATCCTGCTTCTGTGATGCCAGCATGGTTTCTTTCTTATTAAGGACACGGATCTCATCACCATTTTCATTGACACTCTTATCATAGATGCGTACATCTTTCAGGTTCAGGGTATCTTCCAGAATCTTATAGGCATTTGCTCTCTCAGTTCCATACGTTGCATAGGCAAACGCATTTTGGGGACTGTCGGCATTCTTTCCTGTAATCCTCCACTCACCATTTACCTCAGAGAATTTCACCTGTATTTCTTTCTGAAGCAGATACCATGGTGTATGCAATGTTTCTTGCATAAAATCCTGATAATCCGAAGGTTCAATCCAGGTAGCTCCAATACGCACTTCAATCTCCGATGCTTCCAGATCTCTCGGCTGAACTGCCTCTAGTGCACGCACATTCGATGTGAATTCCGGATGATTCTCTGCAAAAGTTCTCGCAGTATTTAATTTATCCCTAACATTTCCGGAGAGATATTCATCTCCGCTTTCCCACTGGTCTGTCAGTGGATTTTTGAAGATAACTCCAACCAGCTCTTCTGTAATTTTCTCTTCGGTCTTTCCGGTCAGCTGTGCCATATATGGGAGATCTACTTTAGCCCTTTCATTTAAAGACAGAGCAAGTGCTTCTGTGGCTGTCTCCACACTTGTCACAGCAACCGCCTTTTTGATGGTTCGTTTGGTGAACATGTCCGCTTTCCGCTTCAATGTTCCATCTTCATTCAAGTCTTCCAGGGAACACAGCAGACAATAAGAAGAGTCATCAGAAAATGCCCGTTTATTAGCATTACTTCCAATAACTCCATACTTTGCTGTGTAGGTATCATACACCTGATTCAGTTTTTCCTGCTGTTTTTGGATTTCTTCGTCTGTGACAAATTCTTCCATCTGCATGGCGATCAGCTCACGAACGGTATCACGGATTGCAACCATGCCTTTTACACGTTCTGCAGTGGCTGCAGGCATTTTCACCTGATTCATCAAAGAGTTGACACGATAATATACCTGATCATCTACCACCGTATAGCTGTAATTTCTAACATTCGGATCAGCCGGAATACTCTCTGGCATCTCATCCAGTTCTGTTTCCACATCTACTGCCGGTACCATGCTTCCCTTAATTTGTTTCACAGCTTCTTGTAACTGTAATTCCAAATCAGCTCCTTCCATTGGAGCACAGGTTGTTTCCATACCATACGGACCGGACACTTCTTTCATCTCACCCAGAATCATTTCCGGATGCTGAACAAAATACTGATTGACCGTAATTCCATTGACATCACTATCCAGATTTATCCATTCCGGCATTTCTTTCGTAAGGCTTTCCCTCTTTTGGAAAAACAAGATATCAGCACTGACTTCTGTTCCCGCATTTGCCTTAAAAGCTGTGTTCGGCAGTCGGATTGCTCCCAACAGATCTGCCCGCTCTGCCAGATATTTCCGGACTTCCGGTGACGCCTTATCCATAGTTCCCTTTGTTGTGATCAGTGCCGCCACGCCACCTGGACGTAACTGATCTATCGTCTTGGCGAGAAAGTAATCATGGATCATGAAATTGTAGCGATCATACTGACGGTCATTGACCTTGTATGCACCAAATGGCACATTTCCAATCGCCACATCAAAAAAATCATTAGGATAATCTGTCTTCTCAAAACCTTTGATCTGAATATTGGCATCTGGATAGAGTAGCTTTGCAATTCTACCGCTGATACTGTCCAGTTCCACACCATAGAGTTTGGACTGATTTAGATTCTCTGGAAGCATTCCAAAGAAGTTCCCGACTCCCATAGATGGCTCCAGGATATTTCCTTTTGTAAATCCCAGATTCTCCAACACCTGATACATACTTTCAATCACAATCGGCTGTGTATAATGAGCATTTAAGGTGGAAGCTCTGGCTGCAGCATATTCCTCTGGTGTAAGAACCGTCTTTAATTCCAGATATTCTGTCTCCCATGCAGCTTTTGTCTCATCAAATGCATCTGCAAGACCTCCCCAGCCGACGTACCTGGATAAGATTTTCTGTTCCTCTGATGTCGCATTGCGGTTCTCATCCTCACATTTCTTTAACAACTGGATAGCCATGATATTGGCTCGGAATTTCTCCTTCGGTGTTCCCTGTCCAAGTTCATCATCTGTGATGCGGAAGTTCGTTGCTGGAATCGGTTCTGCTATTCCGTTAATCTCTTCCAAAGATTCTTTTTCTTCCGATACCTCAGCTTCTCCCGATAATTCTTTTTCCTTTTTTTCATAATCTGTCCACACACGTTGAGAAATAGCAGTAAAATACGAGGACTCTTCCTCCATAATTTCTTCCCTGATTTCCCGTAATTCATCTAAAGTATCCGCATTTACAGTTTTGTTGTGATAATGATAATAAAGTACTTCTTGTCCGAGTTTTACATCCAGACGTTCCAATTCTTGTGTTGACATTCGATTCCAAATATCATCTTTTTCCGTATGAATCGTGAAACCTTCTCCATCATCATGATATTCTAATGTGTATTGAAGTCGATTCGCTTCTCCCTTAACTTTGCAATCAAAATCGTGGATTTTTGTTCTGGTACCAGACATATATTCTGAATCAACTAATCGCAAATCAGTTATATCTTCCGCTGTCAAAGTATCCTGCTCCAGCTGTTCTCCTAACATCTGCTGTGCTTCTTCCAAATCTGCCAGTCTTTGTGCTTCCTGTCGTTCTTCGTACTTTTCCATTTCTTCCGGTGACAAATAATCATCTGTGCGGATTAACTGGCGAACACGTTCTGCAACCTTGTTCCACTTTAATAAAACTTCTACCTCTGGACTGCCAATTTTCCCTTTTGCAAGTTTTAATCCTTTTGCATCATGGGATGCGTCGGAAGCATCTGCTCCTGGTATTCCGGGTGAGGAACCACCTGTTCCATACTCATTTTTCAGGAATTCAGCTGCATCTTTCATATCATGATGTTCCATGAAATACTCATAGATTCGGTTACGTCCTCCTGCAGTAATGCCGCCTCTTCTTAACACTGCGTCAATTTCATCCTGAGTGATAAAGGATAGTGCCGGACGTTCGACCGTAAATTTCTGGTCTACCCAGGAACGCTCCCTCTGAAGATCCTGAAAGCGTTGGAAATATTCCGGATTATGCTGAATCTCCCAGCGGTGATAATCTCCCGGATTCTCATCCATATATTTCTGCAGCCATTCAAAACGATAGACAATCGCATCTGCTTCCTCTTGATCTGTCCATGCTCCACTCACTACATCCTGCCAGTCTGAATATGATTGTTTCTTTTCCCAGTTTCTGCAAGTATCCCGAAAATGAAGTGCAAGAAGATTGGTCATTTCTTCCTGCTCCTGTTCAATGGCATTATTGGAAATCAAATTATCCACGTAATTTCCATCCTCATACATATCCCGAATTCTGTTCGCTGCTTCTTCCCACGTAACCATGCGGTCAAAGTTTCTTCTGGCAGAGTCCCCTCGCCGGATACGGATACCATCATTGTCATACCAGATACTGATTTTCTGACCATCTATGGTAAATCCTTTGCCACCAGTTCCATATTCATCTTTCAGAAAACTCCGCATTTCTTCATTATCCAGACCTTCAATCAGTCTTGCTGTAATATGAAACAGTGTATTTTTCTGTCCGCTTCCCGTGCGGAGAATATCATTTACCACTTCATCGGAAATAAGAAAAGCGGCTGGCTGTTCCAATGCAGCTGCCGCTTTCCTTATTTCTCCTAACTGTTCCTCTTCTGTTGGGAACAGACTTAACTGTAAATAATCTCCTGAATCACCAGCTCCTCTGCCTGTGCCTTGATCTGGTTCATGTGTCTGGTCCATGCCATCCCGTCTGCCATTTTGTCCGGTGCCGGATCTTTCTCCAGAAGTTCGTTCATCAGGTCGTCTACTCTCTGTCTTGCCTGGCTGTCGATCTCCATCAGATGACTGTCCAGACGGTTCTGCAGTGTCAGAATGTTGAACCTGGCTACCTTGTGATTTCTCAGATACTCTTTCCGCATCATTCCGTACTTGCCGATGGTTCCTCTCGTCTCTTCCAGGCTGATATCTGGAATCTGATACTCTCCGTTCTGGCTGTAACTGATCTCTCTCATAGTCTGTTTCCTCCTTTTTTTCTTCTCTATCTTCTGTGTTATCTGTATTACTTTCACGAATTAACGTGTTAAATTCATTATAAGCTACTTCTTTTTCTTTTGCAACCGTTTTCAGGTCATTTTCCAGATCATTCAGAACATATCGTCCAATCTGCATCAGAACTGGTCTGCTGATCTCGTTGACTGCACTTCCCAGATGTCCTAATATTTTCAGCTGATTGAAGTCCGTTATATGCCGAAAATCCTCTGCATCCAGATATTCCTGTACATCCAGTCCACACCTGTTTAGTAATACATACCAGACACTATTGGTCATCAGTTCCCGGAATTCTACTTCCTGATTCTGTTCGTCCAGTTCTTCCAAAAATGTCCCTGTCACATCCAGTCTCAGTTCTTCCAATGCATCTGGAAGCCATTCCTGCATACTCTCCTTCGCTGCCTGATGCAGACTTTCAGCAAGTCCTCCTTCTGTATCTTCCAGTGATAACTGCTCCTGCAGATAATCTGCCACCAGATGTTCTCCTTCTACTGGAAGATTCCATAACTGAGGATCCTTTCCAAGATTCCGCACTTTATAAGTGTCCTGCACATCAAATACATACCGAAGTTTTGTTTTCGGTCCGGAAGTATTGTCAATCAAGGCAATCCCCTTAGATCCCTTTTTGATCCATCGGTACATCTTCTGATTCCAGATTTCCATGGATGCTACAGCAGTTGCTTCCGGTCGCTGTGCATAAATTAAAAGCTGTTCTGGAAAAGTATACTTATACAGTTTGGATGCAATGTCAAGGAACCGCATCCATTCCTGCGGACTGGCAGCTACATCTTTTGCCACCTCTTCCGTCAGCTGTTCCATTGCATATAATTTATTTGCCATGTGCTACTCCTTTTCATAAAATCAGGGACTGCTTGGCACAGTCCCCTTAAAATCATCGTTACTTCTCTTTATAATGCTGCGGCAAGATCTTTCGACTTATTCTTTGGCACTTTGTCTGCCTCTTTTGCCTTGATTTCTGCCTTAGCTTTCTCCAGTCTTCCATGGATTCCACCTTTTACTTCCGCTTTTTCGGCTGCTTTTTCTTTCTCCAAACGAGCTTCCCTGCGCTCAGCATTTTCCATTACTGCGGTCTTTTTGTCACAGAACTGAACCTTATCAGAAAGCTGTTCCTGCCTTTCCACCTGTGTCTCATTGACTTCCTGTACCATCGCATTTAATTCTGGAACCTGAAAAATACCATTGTCAGGGAGAATCAGCACTTCATGAACGGAAGATGGAATAACAAAGAAATCGCTTCCCAGGCATTCCCCAATCTGTTTTCGAATATCTTCCTGCAATAATAGAGAAGCTCCATTCATCTTTGATTCATTGGTAAGGCAGAACATTGGATTCTCCACGGTTTCCATATCCAGTTTTTCATTCAAAAGATTCTTCGGTGTTCCTCCAAAAATCATGGATTCGACAATCTGTGTCATATCCACCAGTTGCACTCCTCTGTTCTTATCTGCCATCATCGCGTCTGCCTGAATCTGTTCGACAGATACTCCCCATTCGTTCATCAGAGAAACAGTTACTGGAATACTGCTGATCCCTTCTCCATTTTCCTCCAGGTTTACTGCATAATAAGCTGCAAAATCTCCGTGTTCTGTGACTACTTTATCTGCCAGACGATCGGTATTCCATTCTTTGTCACAAATTCTTACCTGTAACTTATTTTTCATCTTTTCATAATCCAAAATATCTGGAACTCCCATATCAAGAAATTCCGCTTTTCCCTGTGCCTCAATACGCATATCAGCCACATCCCCAACACAAGAGTCTACATCTTTTCCATGGATATATTCCTGGTAGAGGGAATCCAGATAGACTGTCGGTACGATTCTCTGATCTCCGTTTGGAATCGTAATACCTGTCAACTTCAACCCGTTGTTTTTTTCTACTTCCTGCAGTTTAATTTCTGCGTCCTTATAAGACTCTGGCAGATACTCCTTTACATTGTCTTTGACATATTCATAAAATTCTTTTCTGTTCATCATACGCTTTTACCCCTTTCTGATCATGTGATGGTTCATTCTTTTTCTGCTGACCATCTGCTCGGCTTTCTTCTGATAAGCCATCATTCTCTTTAAAGTTTTCTCCTGGTTTTTTCGTGCTTCCTGTCTTTTTTCCATTGCTTTCATCATAGTTTTCTGTTCCTTTCTGTGATTTTTTTGTATGAAAAAGGGAGCCTCACATAGAAGCTCCCAATCATAACCGTTGATTTCCTTATTTGTTTTTCCTTTTTCTGCAGATATAAAGTCCTGCCATACCTCCTGTGGAGATTACCAGAAGCAGAATCGGCAGCCAAATATTCGTGCTGTCACCTGTTTTTGGTGCATTTGATACTTTTGTCTCTTCATGGGACTGTGGTGTATCCGGTGTGTTCGGTGTTTCTGGAACTTCCGGTTTCTCATTTGTCAGATTGAAAGTGACTTCCACGACCGGCGTACTGTCATTCGCATAAGCAAATGTCACTTCATGCTTGGTCTGATCCAGTGTGTATCCATCCAGTGTTTTTGTTTCCACCAGATAATACTTGATTGCTGTATCATATTTGCCGTTCTTAAATGTGGCAATCTCATACAGCTTACTTTCTGCATGACCGGCAGCGTCTGTCTTTAAGGTTTCCAGAACCTTTCCTTTGCTGTCACGGAGTTCAAATTCTACCCCTTTCAGCGGTTCTCCTGATGATTTATCTGTCTTATTGAGAATCACTTTTCCCTTGGCAGTATCATCTTTCATAGCCACTTTCTGGATTTCTCCGGTATCTTTCACCTCAAATGTCACATCGGCTGTCAGAAGATATCCTTTCGGTGCCTGCTCTTCACGTAAGGTATATTTACCGATTGGAAGTTTTTCGATATAGTGTGCTTCCTCTGTAGAAGTCCAGCTCTCTACTACCTGATCATCCTTATCGAGAATCGTCAGTTTCGCACCTGGAATCTCAGTTTCTCCTGTGATATCAGTCTTACTGATCTCTACTTTTGTCACATCATCTTTCATCTCTACTTTCTGAATTTCTGCTGTATTCTCTACTGTAAAGGTAATACTTTCTGCAGTGACATATCCATCAGCCGGTTTTGTCTCTGTCATGGTGTATTCCTTACCAACAACCAGTTCTTTGATCAAATGGGATTCTTCCGTAGAAGTCCATTCATCTACTGTATTGCCATCTGAATCCGTTACTTTCAGGTGTGCACCTGGAAGTTCTTTACCTGTTGTCAGGTCTGTTTTGGACAGCTCCACTGTGGTTGGCTGATTTTCAAAAGTAAAGTCGTAGCTTACTTCTGCCTGATCTTCTCCGGCATATTCAAAGGTAAATTCCTGTACTTCTTCTGTTGTAACAAATCCGTCCGGCGCAAAGATTTCTTTCACATAGTATTTTCCGTCCACCGGAAGATCTGCCGTAAAAGTGATCTGTCCTTTTTCATCTGTTACTCGCTGCTCGATCAGACTGTCTTTCTCAAGAAGTACCTCGCCCTTTGCATTTTTGATATCTTCACTGGTATAAAGACCGAAGACGCCACCTGCAAGGACACGCTCTGTATCTTTTTCTTTCTTCAGAACCGTAACCTTTACTTTCTGACGGGCATTCTGCCATTTCTCATCATAAGTGATGACTGGTGTATTCTGGTCCCGGTAGGAAAGGTCAACATATCTCGGCTCTTTATCCAGCACATAACCATGGGCTGTTTTTACTTCCTTCACATAGTACTTGCCAGCCGGTAGATCTCCCATCTGTGCAATACCATTGGAATCCGTAGTAATGGTTCCTACTTTTTCATCTGCTTTGAAATAATCTTCACTGACACCATCTGCCGCTTTGATATCTTCCGCAGCAAATACATCGAAAGTTACATCTGTAAGACTTCCGGTTACATATTCAAAGAGATGCTCCACAGTACCTTTTACATTGTCCAGAAGTGTCACTTTATCCAAAAACTCTCCATTTTTGTTGATGATCAGAAGTCCTGTCGGAACTTCATCTTTCATCTCTACTTTCTGAATCTCTGCGGTATCTTCCAGCGTGAACTTCACATCCGTTGCTTTCAGATAACCATAAGGTGCCATTTCCTCACGAATGGTGTATTCCTCACCAACTGTCAGTCGTTTGATCACATGTGGCTGATCTTTTACAGAAGTCCACTGATCCACAACATTTCCTTCTTTATCAAGAACGGTGAGTTTTGCCCCATCCAGTTCCACACCTGTTGTTACATCAGATTTCGTGATTTCTACTGTTGTCGGCTGGTTCTTTTTCACTGTTTTCAGTTTTACTGTCTTCACATCCTGTCCCTGGTAAGAAGCATCCAGATTCAGAATTTCATCAGAGGATACAAATCCCACCGGTGCTTTTAACTCTTTCACATAATACTGTCCAAGTGGCAGATCCAGCGTACATGCTGCAAGACCATCATTATCAGAAGTCATTTTCTGTAAGAGTGTATCTGCTTTCACAATCACTTTTCCATCTGCCTTGATATCCTCTTTGTTATAGATACCAAAGACAGCCCCTGCTACGGTTGCACCATTCTCTGCATCCTGTTTTTCTACCTGGATTGCAACTTTCTGTCGGTCATCGCCAACAGTCACTTCCTGTTCGATCACAGGTGTATCCTGATCTGCATAGACAAATGCGACATCTGATCTGTCATGGTTCAGGACAAATCCTTCCGGTGCAGTCTTTTCTACTACATAGTAAGAACCAAGTGGCAGGTTATCAGCAACTGCTTTTCCGTCTTCTCCAGTCGTTACCGTTGTTACCAGTGCATCTTTTGCATAGATCAGCTGTCTGTTTCCGTTTTCATCTTTCTGATAATCCGGTGTATAGATATTTTCAGCTGCATAGACATTAAATGATGCACCCTTCAGGTATCTTTCTTCATAAACAAAATCCTTCTTGTATCCGGTCAGCATCTCACCTTTTTTATAGATCACCAACTTTCCTTTTACCGGATGGTTCTCGTAATCTACCGTAATAATGGCATCTCCGCTCTCAGAATCCATCTGGTATGCTGTGTTTGCATCCACTGCAATCTCTACATAGTTCTTGTTGATTGTGTACCCTTCCGGTGCATTGACTTCCTCAATCCGGTAATGTCCGATCTTTAGATTCTTCGGCATGATCAGATATCCCTGACTGTCCGTAAAATAGGACTTATGAGTAGTTGTCACAGGATACGTTGTTACCTGTTCCACATACTTTTTGTTGTCCAGGTCATATACCTTAAATTCTGTTCCGGCAATCAATACGGATTTCTTTGTTTCATCGTCTTTTTTCACGATTTTCAGTTTTGCCTTAAACTCTTCATCCAGAAGCACTCGCCAGATCTGCGGCTCATTTGGATGATGCTCTGTGATATTCACTTCAAAATCATCGACCGGCTTGTAATTGTGCGGTGTTGTAGTTTCACGCACGATATAGCTTCCAAATGGTAATGGAATACTGCAGGCATATCCTTTTTCATCTGTGAAAATCTCCGTTGCTCCATTTTCTCCACTCACTACTGGTTTGGCAGAATCAAAATCATAGCTTCCATCTGCTTTCTTTGTAAGGGAAGATTTCAGATAAACTGTAAATCCAGCTCCGGATAACAGATCTGCATCTGTCTTCCCATTGTTGGCTGCTTTGATGATCTGGAATGGCTGCTTGATGACCTGCTCACTGGAAGTGCACTCTCTTTTTACTTCTGCTGTCATATCTCCTTCATAACCGCACGTAAGATCATGCTCTTCTGCATCTGCCAGGTATCCGGTTGGCGGAGTAATCTCTTTGACATAATATTTGCCAAGATATAAGCCATTTACAGAAGCCTGTCCTTTGTCATCTATTGTAAGAGAAGCTACCTGCTCTCCTGCTTTATAAATAGTTCCCGTTGCTCCATCCGGGTGCACGATATCTTCACGGGCATACAGTCCATAAACTGCACCTTTCAGTGTCGCATCTCCCTGCGGTACTGCTTTTCCTGTCTCTTTATCCACTTTATAAAGATTAATCTTTGCTGTCACACGGTCATTGCTGAAGGTATGGGCAAAAGATACGGTTGCTTCTTTATCATTGGTGTAAGAAAACTTGAACGTATACACATCTTCTGTATTTCTTACATAGCCTTCCGGTGCCTGATTTTCTTTTACAGAATAGGAATATCCGATTGGCAGGTCTACTGTGAATTTTGCAGTTCCGTCTGCGCCAGTAGTTACTTTCTCAATCAGCGTTCCTTTTTTCACAACAACGCTTCCGTCTGCATTTCTGATATCATCGGATGCATACAGAGCAAAAATACCGCCTTTCAGTGGTTTCTTGGTGTCTTTATCCTGTTTTACTACGGAAACATCTGCTTTCTGTCTCTCGTTGTTAAAAGTCACATCTGCAAATACAACTTCTTTATTCTGACCAGCATAAGTTAGAGTCACTGACTTTTCTTCGCTGCCGTTATAGAAAGAGTCCGGTGCTTTTGTTTCTTTTACCACGTAGGTTCCAAGATGCAGGTTTTTCAGTGTGACAGAACCATTCTCACCTGTTGTCAGGTTTTCTTTTACAAGGTCACCTTTGCTGTACACTTTTGTGCCATAAGCTGTTACGATATCTGCCCCGGCATACACGTTATACACTGCATTTTTCTGTCTGCGGTTTTCATACTGAAATACCGTTCCATTTTCACTGACATCTGCTCCGGTCAGAACCTGTCCTTCTTTGTAAATGGTAAGCTCTGCCAGCTGTTCCTTATTTTCCACGGTTACAGCTGAGGTCTTACTTGCTACCAGTTTTACATTTGTTGCCGTTGCATTTACTACATATCCCTTTGGTGCTGTGATCTCTTTCAGATAAACAGTATCCTGTGTCTTGATGATCGTAACAGAAGATTTTCCATTCTTATCTGTTGCCGGCATCTGAGTGATCAGCTTTGTACAAGCCTCATCGCTGTATACACCGAATACTGCACCTGCAAGATTAACATCCGCTGTATCGTCTTTCTTTACGATTTCGATCGTAGCCTGTTCAATCCAGGACACCTTTAAGCTTACATATTTTTCATCAGCAACACCTTCTCCAAATACAAATGCCAGATCCTGAACACTTGCATTCGTGGTCAGTTTATATGCTGAGTAATCTTTTGTAATACTTCCCTTCATTTTTGCAGAAAAAGTAGCATTTACATCTTTTGTCTGTGTCAGAGGCGCTGAAAGATAAAACGTAGTTCCTCCTCCAATTGTTACGCTTGCACCTGCCGCACTTACATTTCCAGTAGATACATTATGGAGCTTTACTCCCTTTGGTAAGTCCATTGTAATTTTCTGTTGGGAAGATGCGTTGAACTTAATGTTCTCCGTTCTCTGAACATTTCCATCTACATAAGCTTTTACATTCGGTTTGGAAAATGACATCGCTACATCTGGTATTTCCGGCTTATTCACACAATAATTATAGAGTTCTTTTGCCAAAGCCTCGCCTGTAGTATTTGTTCCATAGAATGCATCACTGCTTCCATTGGCATAAGATGCAGCCATGTGAATAATGATGAATCTTTTTCCTTCTGAGAAATCCGTGTGTTTATTCGCAAAAAAGCTTTCGCTCCCTGCGGCATCTGTACCGTAATAACACACTTTTGCTAACGCCTGATTGTCCCCAATCTTTGTGATTGTATAATTTCCAGATCCTGGTCCAGCTTTTGCTGGCTGTACACAATACGCAGTTGCTCTGACGCTTCCGTAGCTGATATAGTACGGCTCTGTCAGATAGGTTCCAAGATTATAATCTGCATATCTATACAGAGGTCCTTTTTCGATTGTTACCTGCTGTGTACTTCTTGCTGAATAAGCCGAAACTGCTTCAAATGTTGCAATCTCTCCTTCTTCCATAGCATCAAGATCCACACCTTCGTCTCCTGCCTGTTCCAAAACATCATGAAGCTCTAACCCTGATTCTTCATCATAGGTATCCTGATTCTGTGCCTGCTCTACCAAATCATCAAATTCATCAGCGTCAATATCGGTAACCTCCGAGTCTGCTTCTGAATCCTCCGCTTCCTCTGTCTGCTGTTCACTGCCAGCGGTTTCTGATTCGGTCACTGCTTCACTCCCTGCAGTTTCAGTCTGAGCTTCTGTTTCTTTCTCACGCACAATCAGTTTTCGGCTGATCTGGTACTTCGGATGCTCTTGATTTACCGGTTCCACATAATAGACCGCTTTGTAAGTGTCCGCATGATCTGTCGTAAAATCCTCATTCTTTTCGTTCTTTGCTTCCTCAAATGTGACTTTAACCTTGTTATCATCCTTGATTTCCAGTCCTGTGTAGTCTGATTTCACATCAAATACACTGCCTATTTCGATTTCATAATCTTTGGCAGTCACCACCTCATCTTCATCCAGAAGTTCTTTCACTTCCTCATAAAGTGGCGGTTTTTCCTCTGGCTGGATCTCCGCTGCATATGCAGTCATCGGAGATAACACTGTACTAAGCATTGTCATGCCTGCCAGCAAGCCAGATACTACTTTTCTAAAATTACCTTTTTTCTTCATGCTAAGGTCCTCTCTTTCATATATTTGTATTAAAACAGACAGTCCTTAGACTGCCTGCAATACACTACTTATCGTTGTGGAAAAATAAGATTGAACTGTACATTTCCCTCTCCGGGATCGACCATCTCCACAGTTGCTTCATACTGTCTCCCTGTTTTTCTTGATACCAGATCCTTATAATGGATTTTTCCTTTAGACAGAAATTTTTTTGCTGTCGTCTTATCCATCTTTTTCCCTTGGCTTGCAAGGAATTTATCATTCTTCCATAAGGTAAAAGCACAGTTCCGGTCAGAACAGTAAAAGTTTACTTTCCCTTCCCTGACATCTGCTCCACAGCGGGGACATTTGCCAATGATTTCTCCTTTTGCTTTTCCATGAAACTGGTCTTTCTTTTCTTCTGAAATACCCTGATATCTGGCAACCAGTTCCTGCATCAGCTCTGTAATCCCATTTAGGAATTCATCTGCTGTCTCTGTATTCTGGGCAATATGATTTAAAGCCATTTCCCACTCTGCGGTCATCTTCGGAGATTTAATCTCATCCGGTAGAACCGTAATCAGCACATTTCCATCATCTGTCGGCACCAGATTTTTCTTTTCCCTTTTCACAAAGCCAGACTGAATCAGTTTTTCAATAATTGCTGCCCTTGTTGCCGGTGTGCCAAGTCCTTTCTTTTCCGTATCTTCGGTCAGTTCTTCATTTCCTGCACGTTCCATTGCAGAAAGCAGGGTATCTTCTGTGTACTGTTTCGGTGGCTGTGTAAAATGCTCCGATACAAAAGAATCACAGGGACCATAATGCTTGCCTGCCCAGATATCCAACTCCGGCTCTTCTTTTTCTGCAATGATTCCAAAGAACTGTTTCAGTTTTTTCTCAATTGTCTTGAACCCTTCCTGTTTTGTTTTCTTTGCATTGAGATAAAACGTATGATAATTGCAGGTAATCTGACATTTATGACTCTCATAAATATAAGGATCTGCAGTTGCTGTCAGAACTCTGGCACTGATCAGATACAAAATCTTGCGGCTTCGTTCTTTCAGTTCACCAATATCCGCTTTGGCTACTTCCATGGTTGGGATAATCGCATGGTGATCGGATACTTTCTTTGAATTTAATACCTTACTCACGTCCGGTTGATATTCCAGACCTTCGGCATATGGCATTTTTCCAAGTAACATCTGAATCAGAGTTTCTGTGCTGTCTCCCACCTCATCTGTCAGATACTGGCTGTCTGTTCTCGGATAAGTGACAAGTTTCTGCTCATACATCTCCTGCACGGCATCCAATGTCTGTTGAGCGGTATAACCAAACATTCTGTTTGCTTCCCTCTGCAGAGTGGTCAAATCATAAAGCTTCGGAGGACGGACCGTTTTCTCTTTCACATCATCCTTCTCCACTTCGCACATACGCTCCATACAGTCCGCAGCCACTCTATCTGCATCTTCTTTTTTCTGAAAATGCTCTGTGACCGCATCCATATCGTCAAACTTGATATGAGCCATATAATATTTCTCTTTGGTAAATTCCTTGATCTTCTGATTTCGATCCACGATCATAGCAAGTGTTGGTGTCTGTACTCTTCCAACTTTCAGATTCTGGTTATACAGAACGGAAAAAAGACGGCTCGCATTGATTCCCACCAGCCAGTCTGCCTTTGCCCTGCAAAGTGCTGACTGATAGAGACTGTCATAATACGAACCGTCTTTTAATGACGCAAATCCATCTTTAATTGCCTGTTCTTCCATGGAAGAGATCCAAAGCCGCTTCATCGGCTTTCTGCATCCTGCCTGCTCATACACCAAACGAAAGATTAACTCACCTTCACGTCCTGCATCAGTAGCACAGATCACCTCATCTACTTGGGAATCTCTCATCAGTTTCTTTAAGATTCCAAACTGCTTCTTTGTACCCTCCAAAATCTTGTGTTTCCAACATTCCGGCACAATCGGCAGATCTTCATATCTCCATTTTTTATATTTTTCATCGTATTCCGATGCATCGCATAATCCAACCAGATGTCCTACGCACCAGGAAACGATATAACCGTTTCCCTCCACGTAGCCATCTTTTCTTGTTCTGGCTCCAAGCACGGAAGCCAGTGCCATCGCAACCGATGGCTTTTCTGCAATCACTAATTTCATTTACTCCTGCTCCTCTTCTTCATCTTCCAGCACATTATCGTCAAAATCTTCATCTCTCAGGATTTCCGGTTCTGTACTTTCTTCCTGCTCATCTGCATCGTCTACTTCCCGTTTTTCTGACTCTGAATCTTCGAATTCATCTTCATCCTCTTCCATCTCATCCTCGTCATCATATTCATGTTTTGGTTTATAGACTTTGAAGTAATATCCTCCTGCCGCAGCTCCGACTGCAACCAGTGCAATCAAAAGATACGTTCCAAATGGACTTTTATCTTCTGGCATCTGGATGTCATCCTCTACCTTATCTTTCTCTGCTGACTCTGTCGTTTCCGGTTTTTCTTCCTCTGCTTTTTTCTCTGGTTCTGCATAAACCGTATCCACTTCCGGAAGTATCACCGAATCAGAAAGTGTGAAGTTCATCAGATCTTTTTCACTGACCTCTGTAAGGAAATACACATTATCCTGAGATTTTGAATTGTCAATAATCAGATAGAAAATCTTGCCACTCTTAGTCGAAATGGTATAAAACTCTTTTGTGCCTTCCGTAGCTGTTTTCGTAACAGAATCTGCTGTCTCGCCTTCTTTATTAAGCTGTTCCTCAATACCTGTCACTGTCCGATCATCCACGGTTCCTTTTGCATCTGTTGGCTCAGAAGCCTGTGCATCCTGCGGAAGTGGTGAAGTCGTTGTTTTCTCAGTCCCAGTTGCATCTGCACTGGTCGTGGTTGCCATCGCACCATTGCTGTCACTTGAAGTTTTCTGTTTCTCTGCCTGCTTCTTTGCCCATTCATAATAAGGATTCTGCAACACATACTTTTCAGAAGTATTTCCGGCACCATCCGTTACCGTGATTTCAATCTGTTTTGTTGTAAAATCTTTCTGTGTCAGTTGCACTCTCAGCATTCCATCCTTCAGATCTGTATAAGTGGTGCCATTAACTGTCACAGAAGTAATGCCGGAAACGGTATCATTTCCCTGAATCGTCAGTACACCATCTGTCAGAGATGCAGAAAGCGTAGGCTTTTCTGTGTCATAACACTTAATAGAGCGATTCTGCTCATAGACCTTCCCCTCACCATCAGTCACACGCACGTACACTGTCTGGTTTCCAGTGATCGTGATACTTCCCCTTCCGGTTACATCCTGCCAGCTCCCATCTTTTCCTGCTTTTGCTTCAATTTTTGCTATTGAGAAACCTTCCGGCATATGGCTAGCATCTACCGTAACAGCAATGGTTGTTTCTCCCTGTTTCCAGCCATCCGGTTTCTCGATCGTAATTGCAGGTGTGGTATTCTCAGCTGCATAAGCAGTCTGTGTCTGGAGCAAAGGTGTTGTCAGGCAAAGAAATGTCGTTGCTGCAAGCAAGCTCTTTTTTACCCTGCTTTTAGTAATTGTTCTCTTCTTCTGTTTCATTTTTTCCAGATTCATCATCGGCTTTTGTTTCCTCCTTCTGTATTTCTACCCTGCCGGGCAGTTCATTTTTCATTCTCTTTTTGAAAGCTTCCAATTCTGGAATACTCATATCCATTGCACGGATAATTCTTACAATTTCCAGATTTTCCGCTTCTGTTTTGGCAATCTCCGCAGCCTTGAACCGCTTTAAATCTGCTTCATATCTGGCTTTGGAGGCTTCCATTTTCTCTTTGGCTTTCTCATAATCTGCCGTAGCTTTTTCAAGACTTTTCATCGGTTCTCCTTTCCGGACGGCTGATGCAGCCGCCCTTTTTTCTTACCATCGTCCAAATCCATAGAAATGGCTCTGCCAGTATGGGGAATTGATGGACGTATACTGCACCGGATGTCCACAATGGATCATCTGACCATTGCCTACATAGATTCCGATATGCGTTACCGGCTCCCCTGCGTCGTAAGTTCCAGTAAAGAAAATCAGATCTCCCGGCTGCGCCTCCGACTGGGATACTGGTGTACAAATGTTGTACAGTCCCTGTGCTGTTAGTCTTCCTGTATTCCTTACACCAGAGTTTGTCAGACAGTAGCTTACAAATCCAGAACAATCGAATCCACTTGGGGAATATCCACCCCATACATATGGTGTTCCAAGATATCTCGCTGCTTCATTTAACAAACGCTGTGCTGCTTCACTGGTATATTCATTGCCGCCAAAGCCTGCTCCTTCTCCAGTTTCCAGATAAAAGATCGGGTTTAACCGCTCTCCATTTTTCAGAAGTTCAATATGAAGATGGCTTCCTGTGGAATTACCAGTATTTCCTACAAGACCTATCTCATCACCTTTCGTGACGGATGCTCCTGCAGATACACTCCGGCTGCTTAAATGTGCATACCGCAGTTCATAACCTTTTCTGTCTTTGATAATGACGTAATTTCCATAGCTGTCGTTATAAGCAGAAGTTGTAACTGTTCCGGTCAGTCCTGCCATCACTTTTGTTCCCTCCGGTGCTCCGATATCCATACCATTATGAAGCTGATTTGCTCCTGATATTGGATGAATCCTGTATCCATAATAGCTGGTCACACTGGAGTACCAGTTAAAATCAACCGGTGTTGCAAACATCTGCAAGTTGCCTTTTGTATCGTTGTAGGCACTGAACAGTTCTTTCTGGAAAAATCCCAGCCTGTCCTGACAGATTGACATCAGGTTTCCACTATTTAAGGTGACATTCAGCACATCTACATCCCTTGTCCTAGTCACTTCCACTTCCTGACTTCCATTATCATCTGCCAGATAACATTCCCATGTCTGATGTCCATGTGCAGATGCCGCCGCATGATTATCATAGTAGACGTCAAACTGTACCCCGTATCTTGCGAAAGCTCCGGTATCTTCTACCGTATATTCGACACCATTCATTACCACCTTTGTTCCCATTGGAACAAACGGATTGGAAGCATCTACCGCTAAGGTGTGATTGGCTGTTGGATATGCTCCACTGGCAGTTGGTCCTCCGCTCCAAATACCACAGCAGATTGGACAATTACAATATCCGCTTGTTACAACCTGTCCCAAAGATTCTCCAACTCTTACTGTTGCTGTCTCTGTCACAGTCTCATTGACCGCTTCTGTAGTCAGATGATATTGCTCTGCAAACAAAGCATCCAGCTCCGGCTTGACCTGTTCAAACGTAAACTCTTCATACTTTGCTGACAGATAACTGATCAGGATAAACGGATCATGCTCAATAGGTCCGATGTTATATCGGTATTCCTCATGTCCCGGTTCTTCAGATTCCATGTTGTTGATCCGCTCCTGCAGATTAGCTTCCAGCTGTGTATAATACAGTTCCGCTTCCCGGATTGCCTGATCCGATGACAGATAACTGGTTCCTGTGTAAGTGATCACATTTTGTAAAAACACTGCAGAGCATGACGTGACATTCGTTATGATCAGAAACATCAATCCGATCAGAACTGCTACACTGATATACACTTTCCGGTTTTCTTTAAAGAAGTTGGTCACTTTGCCGCCAATCTTCTTGATATAATCAATCGTACCTTTTGCAGCTGTTCCTACTGTCTGTTCACTTCGCTTCGCTTTGGCATAATCCCGTTTGATCTGTTGCTTCTGAATCTGCTTTTTCAGCTTCTTCTGCTCCTGACGGGCTGCCGCCTGTGTCTGTTTCTCTACCTGTCTCTCCAGTCTGCTTCTCTTTCTGGAAGCCCTCTGTTTCCTTCGTCTGGCACTTCTCTGTTCCAGCCGGTAAATACCTTCGCCGCCTTCTTCCAACTTATGGGCACCTTCTACCGCCGCATTATCGTCTTCATTTTTGCTGATCTCACGGTGCAATGCTACGGAAGTTGCACTTCCTGCTTTCTTGACAACAGAAGCTTTTTCTGTTTTCACAGATTCCCCTTCACCAAACTTCAAACGGGATTTTTTCTTTCCAGGAGATTCTCCTTCATTTGCCTGATAGACCTGTGCTTTCTTGGAATGCTGCTTTGCTTCCTTTCTCTTTCTTGCTTCTTCATAAGAAAACTTTTTGGCTTTTTCTTTCTGTTTCTGATGGCGGAAATTGACTCCATCCGTATCCATCTGGTTCAATTTCTCCATATCTTTGTCATTTTTCACAGAAGCACCAGTTTCCTCATAAGCAAACTTCAAACGTTGTTTTTGTTTAGGCTTTTTGCTGCCACCGGTCTGATTTCTCCGGCTGTCTCCCCTGTTTTCTGATAGATCAGCACGTTTATCTTTCAGTCTCCCTAACTGTCCGACTTCGGATTTTTCTGCAAGTCTGGATTCTTTTCCGACTTCAGCACGGATTCTTTTTCTATTTTGCTGCTTACTACTCTGTCCAAAATCCCCACTTTGCTTCTCTGTCCGTATCAGTTCCGGTGCATCTCTGGATTTTTGCACAGAGGGACGAATATTTTTCCCACTCCGTTCAGACTGGCGGGGAGACTTATCCACAAGGTTTTCTTCTTTTTCCCCCTGTTTTCTTCCCATCTGCACATCACTGGCACGGTTACTGACACGAACAGAAGATTTATCTGTCAGGTTTTCTTCCACCAGACCATCCTTGGTCATCTTTTGGACTTTCTTGTCCCTGACTTTCATTCTCTGTTCTGCCACTACTTACTCCTCCTTCTTCGGATACCCTTTCCCTGCCTGTAATAAGCAGAGAAAAGCGATGCCGAAAACAGCACCGCCACTAAAAGTTAATACATATGAAATTGCTCGTAACATTGTTTTCTCCTTTGATTTAACCTGCTTCGGAAGTCTCCTCTAAGCGGGTTGTCATGATTTTATAGAGGGAATTCTTCGGGAATCTGTCTACAAATGGGATAATGACATTTCCATAGAACAAAAGTCCTTCCCCCTCATTACTGTTGGTTACATAGGACAGCTGGGTTGGTGAGATATTCAGCTGCTTTGCCAGAATCTGCCTGTCTCCGGAAGCCTGGTTCAGCATATAAATAAAATCTGAATTTTCAAATATATTCTCTATCTCCCTGGAAGACAATAAATCTTTTATATTCTGGGTGATTCCAGTTGGAATACCACCCCATTTACGAAATCTCTTCCATATCTCCACACTATAAGCTGCGGTCTGCTCTTCCTTCAAAAGAAATCTCGATAGGTCAGACGCTTTCACGCCTTTCGCCCCGAGCCACACCGTGCAAGCAACTTTCATTGCACACGGCGTTCCATGGGATAAGTCTTTATTGCTAATACAGTCACTTCAAAGTCTGGTTAATTGTTATAAGGTTAATTGCTTCCAATCCTGCTTTAGCTCTCCATTTGTTGAGCTTTGCAATCTTGGCAGGTCCCCTACAATCGAATAAATCGATGAGGGACTTGATGATTTTCACGTCATTAGAATAGATAAGGCTCTTTATATCTTTGTGTACGATTCTGAGGTTTGCATATTCATCCGTACCACCTTGGCTTGGTGGATTAAGATATATGCATTCCACATCTTCAAACGCAAGAGACACCTTTGAGAGTTCACACTTACCCTTTGATGCCACAAATCTTGATAGGCGGTTGTCACAGAATTCGATACTATGATTCGTGTCGTTATCTCTACTCAACTTCAACAGCGTTTCTCCATATTCAGATTTAGCAAGCATGCGGTGAATACGTTCACGTCCCTGTGGGGTGTAACGATTGGTGTCCACTCGGTAGAACATTGGATTTTGCGTCCTACAGTATGCTACAGGAACGACAATCATACCATTGATATATCTAACCTGTTTGGACTCCCCATATTTCTGATAGAAATATTCGTCCATCGCACCTTTCAATGTCGGCGGTTTTTCCTTGGAGAGGTCAGCCCGACTATTCAGTCTCGTCTTCATGGTTATGTCAATCGACGGGAACAGTCTGTGAACATCTGAATTTATCATAGTAGCCATGTTATAGTACTGATGCATACCTACGACTGCTTGGTTGTATCTGATGAGGTCATCGTGCTGTGATTGTTCACTCTCGTGAGATTTACAGGCCTGCGCCATGGCATTTTTCAGCTTCACTCGTTGAGAATTGATGGCTTTGTCAGTCATATGAGACTTGATAGACCATTTCTTTCCCTTCTTGTAAAGTTTAAATTTTATGCCTAAGAAGTCGCTATAGCCTTTGGTAAGATTCGTAATTCGTGACTTATCTGGAGATGTTTCCAGCTTTAGTCTGTCCATTAGCCATTGCTCGACCGCATGCTTTAGCTTGGAAGCATCAGAATACGACCTGCAAAATATCTTAAAATCATCCGCATATCTCACTATGTGGCACTCTTTCAATCTGGACTGTCGCAACTTCTTGTACAGATTCCCTTTATTCGGAGTACCATTTTTATTCATATAAATATCGCTTTTCAGAGGATGCTTTGCAGGCATTTCCTCCCATTGACTGGCTATCCACCAATCAAGCTCATTCAGCACAATATTTGCCAGTAAGGGACTAAGTACACCGCCCTGTGGCGTGCCTTTGTCGGGTACCGTTCTAACCCCATTTTCTTCAATTGGAGCTTTTAGCATTTTTCCAATTAAGGAAATCAGCCTTTTATCACGTATTCCCATCGTCCATATCTGTTTTAGTAGCTTTCCATGGTCGACATTATCAAAAAATCCCTTGATATCTACATCAACTACATAGTGGAATCCGTCCACCTGCGCCAGTTTGTAACACACGGCAACGGCATTCTTAGTGCTACGATTCGGTCTGAAACCATAACTGTGCCGATAAAACTTGGCTTCGCATATAGGCTCCATGACCTGCAACACGCTTTGTTGTACAATCCTATCTAATACCGTAGGGATTCCTAATGGTCGCATTTTCCCATTTGGCTTTGGGATATATACCCTTCTCACCGCTTTAGGCTGATAGTTAAGAATTTTGTCCCTAACACATTGAACCAATGCTTCCTCTGACATCTCAGCTAAGTCCTTAAAGGTCTTACCGTCGACACCAGGTGTGCTGCTTCCTTTGTTTGATTTGAGATTGCGGTATGCCATTTTGATATTGGCATCTGAACCGATAATACTTATCAGATTCGTGAAAATCTTTTCGCTCGCACTATCCGCATATAATGCGTCCTGTACTTCGACCATGCCGTAGTACTCAGCATATCGGATAGCACTTTTCTTTAACAATTCCTTTCTTTGCATAGTCAACATCACCTCACTCTCGCAAGACTTGTTTCTCTTAGTCATACTCGAACCTATGAATGTTAACTGCATTACTTTATTACACTTGTTTTGTCGACTGGCAGACTGACCAGTCGTCCCACTAGAGGCTGTTGCTCCACTCCCATTACAGAAGCTTCATCGCTCGTGCCTCCGCTCTCACAACGATAAAGGTAAGTTATACAGTGTGTTTTCCTTACCAACAGGTCATAGCATGTGCAACTGCTCGCTGTTCGTTGCTTTCGACGTTCCAATATGATGCAATATACTGTACTTAGGTGCTTCCTTTGAGCCTGCTGATTTCCATTGCCTGTAACAATGCTCCGACTTTCACTTCCACCCAGTTACTTTTCGGTAATCAGCGCCAAACCGTTGGCATACGCTTTTCAACGCATTCGAATTTTAGACTCTTTAAATCGTCAGTTCGTCCCCACTTCCGTGGATACTCACCATATACAGCTTCACTACATAATCACAGGCAACCCACACCTCTGTGAATCTTTCCTCAGCCTTACCTGTTAGGACCTGCTTTTTGCTCTTCACCCTAACTTTTGACAACCCGATAGTTCTTGCACAACTATCACGCTGTAGGGAGTTTGTGTGTGTCCCTTCCGGGCGTTACCCCTTCATTTGAACAACACCATATCAGTTGTATCAGTAGCTTTTCTTTTTATGGACGGCTACTGACCCCGCTGTCTATTCAACAAGCGGAACGTCTCGTCCGATGGAACTCATCCACATAGTATCTGGTGGACTTATGAGCAGAACGGTTCATTGTTACCCTGTTCCAGACCTGATCCTGAATGACAAGCATCCCAATCTTTTTCAACTGCTTACCAAGTTCCTTGATATCAAAGCAGACAATGCGGTTATTGATGTCCACGTTTGTCTGATGGTTAAACACATTCAAAGAACCTGTAACATAGATTTCCAACGAAGTGGCCAGTCGCTGTGCTTCTGGCTCTTCCTGTTTTCTCAGAAGGTTATATAAATCCTCCAAGATTGGCATCTTCTCCGGTACTGGATCGGCAAGATATTCCTGATATACTAACCGCACACAACGGTCAATGATGGTCTTTTCTACCGGCTCCAGTCCATTCTTTCCTCCAACAATCAGCTCACACAAAGACAGAATAAAATCTGCTTTCAATGACAGTGGATTATCTTCCTCGGAATAGTTCAGGTTCAGATCCATTGGATTGATATACTGGTCAGATACTGGCGAAACCCGAACTACCTGCCCATGCAGTGCCTGCACAAGTGCCGAATATTCGGCTTCTGGATCACAGATAATGATATCGTCTTCCGTGATCAAAAAGCAGTTTGTAATTTCCCTCTTTGCTGAGAAAGACTTACCGGAACCTGGTGTACCAAGAATCAGTCCATTCGGGTTCTTCAAACGTTTCCGATCAACCATGATCATGTTGTTGGATAATGCATTCAATCCATAATAAAGAGCTTCCCCTTCCTGAAACAGTTCCTGTGTCGTAAATGGCACGAAGATCGCTGTTGAAGATGTGGTAAGCCCTCTCTGAATTTCAATCCGATTGACTCCCAGTGGAATACAGGACATGAGTGCTGCTTCCTGCTGATAATCCAGTTGTTTTAAAGAACAGTTATATTTCTGTGCAATTCCCTGCACCTGGAAAATATTGTTATCCAGTTTCTGACGCTTCCTTGCGGTATTCATCACCAGAACCGTTACAAGAAACATTCGTTCATTTCTGGACTGCAGATCTTCCAACAGGTTCTTCGCCTCTTCTCCATAAGTCACAAGGTCCGATGGAAGCACGTCCATATCATAACCGGAACGTACTGCCCGCTTCTGCTCTTCAATCTTCATCTTATCCAGATCTGAAATCTTGCTCTTGATCATCTTGATCGCAGAACTCTGGTCAATGGACTGGATATGAATGTTAACATTGATGCTGTCATCCACATCCAAGAAATCTGCAAGCATCCGGTCTGTAAGCTCCGGTGCCAGAATCTGCAGATAACTCACACTTCCCATCGTTCTTCCCATCAAAAATGTCTGATTCTTGGAAAAGTTAAAGGAAGTCGGTGCAATAAAATCTTTGGTCTTTAATCCTGTTTCCGGAAGCATCTTATACTGGAACTTAAATGGTTCAATCCGATCCTGGTTGAACACATGATACAGAATCTCCAGCCTTTCCAGACCATTCAGGGAATGCGCCTGTGCTCCCAAAACCTTAAAGTTATTTAAGATATCTGTTTCGATTCTTTCAAGCCTTGGTCTTGCCACCTTCAGGTTTTCTGCTTCGATTCCAAAAGTGATATACTTTGTCTTTACCAGACCATTATTTCCTTTGGAAAGCTGATTTTTCAGCATAGTACGGTACTCTTCACGAATGGCATTGAAGTCATCGTTCTGATCCGGAATATCAATACTTTTTTCAAATTCTGCCACATCCACCTGCTGATTGATAAAGGACAGCTGCACACTGATGGAAGAATCAAAGTAATTTAAGAAATCACAGTAATTTTCAAATATCGTGGTCTTATCCTCATTTAGAGCAAGCTGATAGTTGATGTCATAAAACTGAATCGTCTTGGAGAAAAAGGTCTTTGTCACCTGGCAGATACCATCCTGCAGCATCCGAATATACGGAATACTCTGCTGTGCAGTTGTAGGAATGTTTTTCTGTTTCCTACGATCCCGTTCCTGCTTCTTTCTACGCTTTTCCTGTTCTCTTTCTTTTCTGCTTTTTTTGTTTCTTCTTTCCTGACGGTTTCTTTTTTCCGCCAGGGACAGACGCTCCTGCTGAGCCTCCTGCTTTGTCTTTTTTGCCATCCGGCACACCCTCCTTTTTCACAAGGGTGGAAATCTCCTGATAAAAATTTTCTGTCTTATATGGTCTTACTGCCGGACAGATAAACTTCTGTCGAATGATATTTGCCACCACTTTTTCAAAGGGAAGACCGTCTTTTTCATACATTGCCATGAAGAAAAACGGAAGCATGATCGTTACCATCAGGATGGCTGCGATACTGGAACCGATTGGTTTTCTCATGACCAGATAAAACGGAATTCCCACAACTGCGGCAAGTGAAAAGAAAATCAGCTGCCGCTTTGTCAGATTTAACGCTACTTTTGTTTTGACCTTGGTAAGGTCTTTTGGTACTGGTACATACGCCATGGTATGCGCTCCTTTCCTGGCCGTTAGTGGGCATTAAATATTGATTTGCTAAGGCTTCCGGTCTTGAATAATGAAAATGCAAGAATCACGGTATAAGCCGCTACTGAAAACATTGCTGCATGAAGGTCACTGGATATGGTCATTGCATTTACTAAAACTGCATAAATTCCCACACAGACCATCATGAAGAATCCCTGAAATGCCAGTGCGAACAAGCCTTTTAAATAGTTGTTTCCGATATTGCCCCATTCCTTATTGGTCATGGTGGCAAACGGAATTGGTGCTATGGAAGTATAAAGGTAAATTTCTATCATTCTTCCGAACAAGATTACCGTAATGATAATTGACAGAATGTGCATGGTAACACTGATCAACATCGTTTCCATGGATAGCAGGAACAAATCCCCTAACTCCATATCCTCCAGGGCATCCACAATCCGTGTAATTGCTTCTGTTGCATCCACCGCAGTGTTTCCTGATATCACCCCTGCGGCATTGTTGACCACATGCTGGCCAACATCAAAGACCGCCATCGTGATATTGAACGTATTTGTCACCAGATAAATGGCTACATACGCTTTGAAGATCCAGAGGAAAATGTTATAAGTCTCAAATTCATGGAAATTGTTTTTCTGTGTTACCATCGTGATCAATTCATAGCACAGGACAAAGGTGATGATCAGTCCCGCAATGGGGACAATCACCGTTTGGGATATATTCTGAATCAGATTAAAAATCCCTGCATTCCATCCTTGCGGTGTCTGTCCCACCTGCCCGGCTATGGTTCCCACCTGCTCATTGACAGACGTGAACATGTTATCCAAACTTGACTTAATAAGCCCGATCAGGATATCCTTTATCGCTTCCGTAATTCTCTCAATGATGGTGTTCATCTACCACTCCTCTTAAGAGAACAATGTTGCCAGCTGTGGAATCAGGGTAGTTCCCAGCAGCATAATTCCAGCACCAGCCATCAGCTGTTTGATGCCCTGGCTCTTAGCACCGGGATTGTCATTTCCATATCCTTCCAGAAGGTTTACGACACCCCACACGCCAAGACCTGCGCCGATTGCGACTACAAGAGTTTTTAAAGTTGTAATTGCACTGCTAAAAAATGCCATATACATTCACCAAAACTGACTTCTTTCAGGTGTTTACGGGAATGAAAAAACACCGACTAAAAAGCCGGCGCACCTAATGTCAGTTATTCCTTTCCTCATTATTTTTCGTTCATTCCCAAGGTTACTCCGACAACTCCACCTGAATTACCTCCACTTCTTCTTCGGGTTTCGGTGTGTACTGCGGATTTAACTCTTTTTCTACTTTGTATCGGTTTTTCTCATTTTCATCTGCAAGAAACCGATAATTTTTGTGTTTCGTGATATCATATTTGTCTGAGAAAAATGGTCTGGCACCACGAATCTGCAGGATACATTTTCCTCCATCCATGACTGCAATCTCATCTTCTGTCATCAGCTGTTTGCCTGTTTTCTGGTAATTCAATCCAAAGGACTTCTGATTGCTCCTCGTTTCCGAAGTGTTATACAGATCAATGGTTTCCTTACCCAGAAGTTCACTCATTTCCTTTAAGGTAGTTTTCTCTTTTCCACCAAGAAATAGTGTAGTATCACAGTTACCCAGAATGGTATCTGCACTATCCTTATACATTGCCTTTAGCTGACTCTGTGACTGCAAAATAATAGAAGCAGAGATTTCCCTGCTTCGGATAGTTGCAATCAGCTTGTCAAACTGAGGAATCTGCCCGATGTTGGCAAACTCATCAGCGATGACACGCACATGCACCGGAAGTCTTCCACCATATACATCGTCTGCCTTATCACAAAGCAAATTGAAAAGCTGTGACTGCAGCATCGCAATCACAAAGTTAAAGGTTGTATCTGTATCGGACATAATCAAGAACAAGGCTGTTTTCCTGTCCCCAATCTTATCCAGTTCCATTTCATCGTAAGACATGATCTCACGAAGTTCTGCGATATCAAATGGGGCAAGTCTGGCTCCACAGGATATCAAAATACTTTTCGCTGTCTTTCCAGCCGCCATTTTGTATTTTTTATATTGTCTGACCGCAAAATGCTGAGGTTCTTTTGCCTCCAGCTCTTCAAACAACATATCCACCGGATTCTGGTAAGTTTCATCCTCTTCACGGGTTTCACTTTCATTCAGCAGATCCAGAAGGGTGTTGAGATTTTTTTCTTCCTCTTTCCCCTCGTACCAGATAAACGCAATCAATGCTGTGTACAGCAATTTCTCTGCTTTCACCCAAAAATCTTCGGAAGCTTTTTCCCCTTCGCCTTTGGTATTAACAATGATTGTTGTAACCAGCTTCAGGATATCTTTTTCAGACCGTATATAAGCAAATGGATTGTAATGAAGCGATTTGGAAAAATTGATGGTATTCAGAACCTTAATCACATATGGCTCATGTACCACTTTTCCAGATTTATCTTTCATGATATTTCCATTCTTATCTTTCTTAGGTGGTCCCTTTGCTAACATCTTCCCACACTCTTCAATCAAAGTGCCTTTCGGATCTGTAATGACCATGGAACAGTTCATCTGCATGACCGATGGTTTTACGAAAAAACGTGTCTTACCGGAACCACTGCCGCCGATGACCACTATATTTTTATTTCTTGCATACTTCGGCTGCTTCGGTCTGCTCTCCATGGTCAGTGCTTCTGTTGCTGTCAATGGAATGTTCATCCATGGATCTTCCGACATATAAGGCTTGATATCCTCTGCGGTTCCCCATCTGGCTGAACCATACTCGATGCCTTTCCGTAATTTCTTTGCGTCTGCCTGTTTCTGCCAAACCAACACTTTCAGAACGACTGCAACAACAATACCTGCTAGCAGATCTTTCCAGTTATTGCTTAACACAAAACCAGCAAAAATCCGGTCTGCGTGTTCCATTGCATATAAAAATTTGTTCCCCATATCTTCTCCCGGACTGTTCCGGTAAAGAAAAAATGCCCGGTCTGCATAGAAAGCAGCCAGAGCATAAGGGATATTTGTAAGAACCAGTTTCTTTTTATCCAGGGCGGACAGCTTACCCCCGATTTTATTCTTCCACTTCTGCATCAGAGTTTTGCCGCTTTTCTTTTTCATCGACTCTGCTCCTGATGCCGGTTCTTTACTTTGTCCTTCGTCTTCTTTGGCATCATTGCCCGGTAAGCTGCAAGACGCTTATGAATGGAAGGCTTATTCGCTTTTTGAATCTGTTTCTGGGAAAACTCACGGAAAGCAGCATTGAGGGCATCCTGATCACGTCCCTTGAAAAATACCAGATAAACCGGAGGATCTTTGCTCTTGTCTTTTTTCAGAGCATAATTGATCCCGTATTTTCTGGCATACCGTTCAAAGGACTTGATATTTTTGTCCGTGATCTCGATATTGACCATCCCGGCATTCTGTTTTGCCAGCTCTTTTACCGTGACCTTTCCCTGTTTCGGCTGATTTTTCTGTGCTTTCTTCTCTACTGATTTCTGCTTCTGATGTCGCAGATACGCAACAAGAACCTTTTTCAACAGGTCTGCTGTAATCTTAGTTGCCCGAATACAGAACGTGACCGTTTTCTGAGTTACCTCTTCCTGCATGACTTTTCCCTCCTTTCAGCGATTCAACTGCTGTCCAGATCTGTAATCATGGCAATCACCCCCTTTAATGAAAAAAGACAGATTAACCGGTAATCAGGTTCTGCACCTGTACGAGTTTTTCTGTCCCTTCTTCTTTTCTCTTATCGTCTCCACCACAATAGATGGGAACACACATTTCAAGTATTCTACTGTAAATACGCTGATGGGCAGTATCCAAATCTGTGGATTTCATTTCATTCAGTCCCAGATTCGTTGTTACGATCAGCGGAAGCATTTTACAATAACGGCTGTCTATCACATTATAGACCTGCTCCAAAGCAAACTCGGAATTTCGTTCTATGCCTAAATCATCAATAATCAGCAGCGGATAATCCACAAGATTTTGTATGATCTGATTCTTGTCTGCCTGATAGCTGGTCATTTCATTTAAGATCCTGGAAAAATTTGTCATCATGACACGTTCTCCCTGTTCCAAAAGTGCATTTGCAATACAGCCTGCAAAGAAACTTTTCCCAGTTCCAACTGGTCCCATCAGAAGCAATCCTACATTTTTTCTCTTCATATCTGTCCAGTTTTCTACATACTGCCTGGCAATTAGTATCTTCTGGTTGCTTCCATTGTCATTTTCAAATTTCCATTCCCAGAATCTTCTTTCCCGAAGTCCGACGGATTTTCTCTGATAAAGCTGCCTCTGTGTTTCTTCCCGCTGCATCTTCTCATCAAGTTCCTGCCTGGCTTTTACCTCGCATTCACACAAACAGGACACTACATGCTCAAATCCCATCAGACTAACTTTCATCTGTTTTCTTTTTCCACAGATACCACAATGAAGACATCCCTCTTCATCCAGATAATCTGCTGTTACTTTATTTTCCATCACAGGCTTTCTCCTTCCTGAAACTCATATTTATCCATTCCTGCCCTGGCGCCATCCCGTTCTGCCCAAAGACAGATTGTTGCAAAATGATTCTGATACTCTTTTCCACTGGATTTCATATAAACAGAAAGATGATCAATCCGTTTCTGATAATCCCATGGAAATATTGTCATCAACTCCTGCAGTTCAGCTTCCGACAGAACAACATTTTTAAATCTACCATACTGACTGAATTTTTCTTCCAGAGCGGGAGTATTGCCCTTACTCTTATCAGTATGATTCTTTTCAGTCTTATTTATCTTAGTATTACTTCCATCCAGATTCTTGCAGTCCGGACTTCTATTTTTTTGTGTTCCGGACTTCCAGTTTCTTGCAATCCGGATTTCCAATTCCTTGCAGTCCGGATTTCCAGTTTCTGGCGTTCCAGAAGCAAAGTATCTTACGGGCTTTCCTCTAATCCGTTTCACAAAATTTTTCACGTATATGACAGAGGGACGATTATTCCCCTGCCGATACCGTTCAATCAATCCAATCCCATGCACACTGTCAAGCTCATAAAGAAGCTTTGTTACTGTTGTATGCGACATTCGCAACAGCTCCTGCAATTCTGCAATCGTGTAAATGATATAGACATAACCATCACCGTCAATCCAGCCATTTTTCTTGGATAGGCTGATTCGATCAAGCAGAATTCCGTAAAGGAGTTTTGCGTCTGTGGACAGGCTTGCAAACTCTTTTTCTGTGAACAGAGCTTTTGGTATCCGAAAAAAAGAAAACTGGTCAGATTCTTCTGCTCTGAAATATTCAAAATCTGCCATAATATTTTCCTACTCTTCTACATCGAAATCACAATTTGCCGCACTGCCTGTACCATGACACATCTCATTAAACACAAAGTTGAAACACATCATTAACTCACTCAGATAATAATTCCTTGCTTCTTTATTGCAGGCATACATATCCTCGATATAAACCTCCTCGTTTCCATTCATTCGTGCGATTGTTTCCAGAACTTTCATAAACTTCTTATTAGAGCAGCACTCATACTGCTCATTTACATATTTCTGAATTTCCAGCACACGTTCAGGCTTTCCTTCATAAACAGATAACACGCCAAATGCCAGATCCATGCCAAACTCATAGCCATCGGCTTCTACGGCATCAATATCAAGATTACCTTTTTCATCGTAATAGCCACGCTCTTCCATAGGAGTCAGTGGTGTCTCATATTCATTCAGATATCCCATATCTGCAATTGTTCCCAGAATATCTCTGGATGCTGCCACCATCTTGTCCATGATAATTTCTCTTTCTTCCATCTGCATATTTGCCATAATTCTGTCTAATGTCATCATTGATTCTTCCTCCATCTCATTTTCATAAATATCATTGATATAAAAGTGGTTCGCCTTTCCATCGTTTTGAACAATACGCACCAGCTTTCCAATCTTAACAAGTTCCTGTACTGCCTGATCTACGCCATATCGAGTCGTATTCAGATCTTTCTTCATTTCGCTTTTTGGATAGATAACAAACAGATCTCCATTATGATCTACCCAGCCATTCTGCACCGCAAATTTCAAACGATCCAGAAATAAGCTGTATAAAATTTTTGCTGTATTTGATAGATTTTTGAATTCTTCCACCTGGAACAGCATCTTTGGCACCTGCAAACAATCTACCGGCATATACTCCATCTTACTCATTGATTATTTCCTCCTTCTGTTTGTACAGCACTTCGGCTGAATTAATATTGATTTCCAGCATCCCTACAAATACCTGATAGTACAGCAGGCATATCTGTTCATCCTCTCTTGCCAGATACAATCCTTCCAGTTCATCGGACGGATGTTTCATTCCATATACCGCCTGACAGATATCATGGATTTTCTCACATTCCACACTTCTAAGATGCATCTCCAAAGTGTGATTAAATCTCTGCCAGTCCTCTAGTTTCTAGTTTACTGACATCATGCACTGGAACAGTTCCGCTGCTTCACATGCTGCTGACAGCACTACATTTTTGTTATTGATACTTCCATCGGCATTTTTCATATGCCCTACCATATACGCCTGATCTACTGAAACCATCTTTTATCCTCCTCTATCTAAACGGCATTTCTTCTTCCATGCCCTCTGGGATCTCTAAGAACCCTTCCGCATCTTCTGGAAACGGTGGTCTGTCAACCATTTTTGCACCTGCGAATTCAATCCGGTTAGCATACACTTCGGTGGTATAGATCTTTTTCCCGGTATCCTTATCTTCATAATTACCTGTGACAATCTCGCCTTCCACCATGACCTTCGTTCCCTGCATCAGATAATCTCTGGCAAATTCTGCTTTCTTTGCAAAAGCCTTTACCGGAATGAAACTGACTTCATCGGAATAATTTCTTCTGACTGCAAGAACAAACTTGGCAATCTTATGAAGTCCTTTTTCATTCTCCACTTCGTTGTATCCGGGATTTCTTACCAATCGCCCGGAAATAACTGTTGTATTCATTGGCTTAACCCTCCTATGCTTTCATTGATTTGTAACAGATACCGATACATGGTCCACATTTTCCATAGGCACATCCGTAACATTCATCTTTTTCCAACTCTTCCTGCTTCATTTCATCGGCAAACATTCCTAACAGCGTTGTGTAAATCTTTTTCATTGCCAGGAACTTCTCTTCTGCTTTTTCCATCTTCTCTTTGTAAAATGGAATCAGTCCACGAAGAACTGGATGGAAACGTTCATTTTCATCATCCCAGGCACAGGTTTTCATCATACAGCGTGGCTGTTTCTCATAATTGCCCAGATAATACGGACAGAACGTACAGCCTCTTTCTTTAACAATTTCCACTGGAATCACTGGCATCTGACTTTTGATTTCTTTTGTTACATGCTTACTTTCAATTCGCTCTCTCATCTTAAAAATCCTCCGAGTATATATATTTGCAAAAGGGATTTCCCCTGAATTGCTTGATTTTTGGTACAAAAAAAGAGGCAAGCTTACGATTTTATTTTCGCAAACCTGCCTCTTATCAAATATTCAATTATTTTCCGATGATATATCGTAAGAAAACGTATACCGCACGGATTACATACACTGGAATCATGATACATCCAATCAAAGCTCCAATGATGACACTTAATGCAGCCATACCAAGCGTTGCTGTGGTATCCATTCCTCTAGGGATTAGAATCAGCCGCATTTTATGTATTCCAAATGGCAATCCGGCAATAAATATCCACCAGAACCAATCCGTCTGACCACTGACTTTCATAATTGTTTTTGTCATCCAAAACCAGAATACCATAAATGCCAGCGGCAGAATTGATTTTTTAATTACGTCTTCAATCGTCACCTTTTTTCTCCTTCTGTCTGATTCCTTCCGCCACCTCCCGATTAAGGTTTGCCAATATTTCTCTAACCACAGGAGAATCCAATCGAAAGGTTTCCAAATCTTTCTCCGTAAGCTCCCTTCCGTTCGCATCATATCTTCGTACAATTTTTAAAGCCATACTTTCACTTTCTTCCTGCTGATAATCCTAATGTTTTCAACAAATGTTCAAACTTCTCTCTTTTCATCCGTTTAACACGTATCTTTTCTATCTTTTTCAGATAGGCTTGTATTCTACTTACCGTATCTTCATTGCTCATTCTTTACCCTCTCTTTCTGCCCACGATGCCAGAAGCTTAAATATAATTTCTTCCATCTGAGTCTTTGTATATGTCTCTGGAAAATATTGTTTCAATTTCTTCGCCGGAATCTGCACCTGAACTTTTTCAGTACTTTCATTCATGCAAATCTGATCAATCTCTGAATACGTCAACATCCGCTCTTTTGAAATCTGTTTCAATTCCTTTGCCTGCTTCATGGACGGTACCATATTGTGATTACTCATATACTGAAGTAACACCTGTTGTTCTTCATTTCTCAAATATGAAATTTCAACAGCAGTGTTAAAGGGAAGCTTTTTCTCGTCTGCCAATTCTAATAGCTTTGCTATTAACTCTGTCAGATGAATATATCGAAGAATCTGTCTGGAACTATCTCCTGTATTCTGACTGACTTCTTCTGCCGCCAACTTCTTGCCAACTTGGCAAGAAGTTAAATCAGAGCGTTTTCCCTGACGCTTTAACGCCTCATATTTCATTTTATAAGCAAATGCTTTTTCGCTGATCAGCAGCTCTTCTCGTTGAATGTTGGAATCTACCATAATTACCGTCGCTTCATCATCCGTAAGATCTTTGATGATAACCGGCATTTTCTCTAGTCCCGCAAGTTCACATGCTCGTTTTCGCCGATGACCAGCTACCAGCTCATAACCACCGGACTCTCTCAAACGCACAATACCAGGAACCAACACGCCATATTGTGTAATACTTTCTGCTAATTCTTCCATTTTCTTATCATCTCTTACTTGAAACGGGTGATTCGTAAATGGATGAAGACTTCCTATTGCTATCTCACTAATTCCATTGGTTGTCTCTTCGTTTGTTCCAAACAATGCATCAAGCGGCTGTAAGGAAACGGGAGTTGCTCTTTTTTTAGATGGCATCTTTCAGCACCTCCTCCGTCACTCTCCGATAAGCTTCTGTAGCTTTGCCTTTCGGATCATAAGAGAAAATACTCTGTCCTTCTCTGACTGCTTCCTTCATTCTTACAGAAAATGGAATATAATTATCGAAAATATGAATTTGACTTCCATATACATTTCTGAGAAGTTCCATATTATTCCTGGCATCATTCGTATGAGCATCGACCATCGTAAACAGAATTCCACCGACTTGCAGCTTCGGATTGATTTGCTTACGGACCTTACCGATTGTTTTTAATAACTGCTGCAATCCTTTGATTGGCAGGTAAGACGCTTCAACCGGAATTAGTACTTCATCTGATGCAGCCAGTGCATTGATTGTGATCATTCCCAATGATGGCATACAATCAATGATAATTGCATCATATTGATCCTTGATACCATATAAAATCTGTTTCAATACATATTCCCTGCTCATTGCATTTACCAACTGTACTTCCGTACCTGCCAGTCCAATGTTAGAACAGATAATGTCTATTCCTTCTGCCTGATGCCTGATATAACAGTCTGAAGGAATATCTTCATCTTTCATTACTGTATCCATAAGAGCTGTAAGTGTTTCATTACTTTCATCACAATCACGATATCCAAATCCTGCAGATACATCAGACTGTGGATCGGCATCAACGATTAACACTTTCATATTCTTTTGTGCTAATCCTACTGCTAAATTAGCTGTACATGCGGACTTTCCAGTTCCCCCTTTTTGGTTTACAATAGAAATAATTCTAGCCATTTTTCATCACCTTTCATCGTCGTCAATCAAAAAGAGGACTGAATTAGACAACCGGAATCTATATTCCGTGCGAGCTAATTCAGTCCTATAATTACAATAATTCTGTTGTTTTTACTCTTGTCTTACACAAATCCATTTCCAGTCTGGATCTGTAATAATTCATATTCTGGAATGACAGCGCTGTCTTATTTTTCCCTTTTTCAGGGAGTTAAAAATAAGGACTAAATTAGTGCAACCCCTTGTATTTACTGGAGTTTTCTAACTTGTCCTTATTATAACTCGACCATGCGGTGTAATGACAGGCATCTGTACTTTGTAAGTATTATTATACTTCTGAATAATATGTTTAAAGTAGTGCTCCCAGTGCAATGAATAACAGATACTTCCATCCTTATCAAAGTATAAGAATCCACTTTTTCCATCTACCATAGGTTCTGCTTTGGGCGGATTTCGTTTTTCTATTATTTTCTGAAAGCATTCCTCTACATCTGCAGTCATAGGTATCTTTCTCGTTCCGCTGGTTGTCTTTGTTTCTTGAATATAATATCCGATTTTTGATTTTTTCTGCGATACGTCCATCCTTCTTTTTCTCTTTTACCCACGCAAAATAGGCTTCCACCAATGGCTTTACGCTGTCCTGCCGGCGCTTTTTCCGTTCTTCTGGTGTAAGCTCTTTTAAGGTATTGTCCACGTGATATATCATATTTATCTATTCGAGGGCCTGTCATGCAAGACTGCTCTTCCGGCTCTTTGCAGGCAGGGCTTTTACGGCTTCTTCATACCGGCGTCTTGCATGTGCCCAGCATCCAGCTACGGTCAGATTTCCCTTTTCTTTTGCCAGTTTATGATATACCTGATAACCATCTGTCACACAGACTCCTTCATAATCCTTCAGGAACTTTTCCGAATGGTCTGCTTTTCTTGTTTTCTGGTATTCATAGAGAATGACGGCTTTTTCTTCTCCCCCGCCGGTACAATACACCCACATAAAGCTTTTGCTCCCGGCATCTCTTCCGTCTTTTCTCACAAGGACTGACGTCTCATCTGCATGGATGACCATGCTTTGATAAATATACCTGTGCAGATAATCATAGAATACGGCAAGATACCGTTCTGCACATTCGATTGTCCAGTTTGCCATGTTCTGTCGGGTAATGGCAAGCCCATATCTGGAAAACTCTTTTTCCAGTCTGGCAAATGGTACTCCGTTGATATATTTTCCATTGAGTACGGCTGCTTCAAGGGAAGGAGAAACAAGACTTCCTCTTAAAAGGCTTACCGGATGCGGTGCTTTTGTCATGCTGTCCCCATCTTTACTTGCATAAACACCAACATGATGTTCTTCCACTTCTACTTTTGCAGGGACAAAACGATACCGTGTATATATCTCATCTGGAAGCTGCTTCCATCCGTTTTTTCCAAAACGTTCCTGCAGTTCTTCTTCTGCCAGATAATGTTCCACTTTTATGACAGGGATCCCGGAAAGGTCTGTTTCCCGTTTCTCTTTTTTCTTTACGGGATGCTTCTTTGAAACAGTCTCTTCCTCATTTTCATCCAGAGAAGCCAGTGCCTCGGCTTCATTAAACATTACCAGCTCTCCGTTCACATCGGCAAATGCCATCTGCTGTGGCACTGGCATCTGTTCCGTCTTTCTCCCATAGCGGTTCTGGTTCATGACCGCAAGCTGTTCCAATACCAGCTGCAGTTTCTTATCAATCTCTGAAAGCTGCTCCTGTTGTGCGAGGAACAGCTGGATGAGTGTTTCTTTCGAAAACGTATTCAGTTTTTCTTCTGTATATCTCATCTGCATAACAGAGACCTTCCTTTTCTAAAGATTATCTCTATTATATCAGAAAACAGGACAGCAGGCGAATCGCCCCTGTTATCCTTTTCGTCAGTATCACAATGCTTTTTCCGCTTATTTCTGTGCCTGCAGGCAAAGAAAACAGATGCCCTTCTTCCAAAAAGAAATCTGCGTTATCTTGTAAAAAAAGAAGAACAGGCGGCTTATATATAAGAAAAAAATGTGAAAGCCCGCCTGTTTTTTTCGTCCATAAAAAAGTTTAAAAATTTCTACGTTATGCACAAAACTATACAGTATAATCTGGTGCCTTTTTCAATCGTTTCACCTGCTTTTTAGGGAGTGTAGTAAGACCTTCCATAAGCCATCGGAACTGTTGGGATGTAATGGAACGTACTTCTGATTCTGTTCTTGGCCATTGAAACTTCCCTGCTTCTAATCTTTTATAAAGCAGAAGATAACCGTCATTTTCCCATACCAGACCTTTGATACGGTCTGTTCTCCGTCCACAGAAAAGATATAGGGTATCTGGTTCGATGGCATCTTCTCCAAGATAAGAGCGCACAGTATCTGCCAGACGGTCAATCCCTGAACGGAGGTCTGTATATCCTGTTACAATAAATATCTTTTTAAAACAGGTCGCATCATTTAACATGTGAGAGTACCCGGACTGTCTTTTTCAGTAAAGCTTCCGAGATATCTCCATGAACCCGGACGATACATCCATTTATCTCGATAGAGATATCGGGAGTACTTTCTGGCAGATGCATAATGTTTTCAGAAATCTCAACAACCTGCTGGCATGGAAGAGAATCTTCCGGGATATGCTCCAGACAGGCTTTGCGGATACATCGTAAACGATAATAGTAATTCGATTTGGAGATGCCCCTGGTATCGCACCATTGTTCTACCGTCATATCGGAAGGACGGTTCTGGCATTCTTTGACCAACTGGGCCCATTGCTGCAAACGATAGTCAGCAGCAACTGCTGTAGTAATAGAACTCATAGGAAATGCCTCCTAACCAGTCCTAAAAGTTGAGTACTGAACTTTTAAGACATTTAATAATCATAGGACTATTATGGCACTGGTTGGAGGTAAAATCGTAAGCAGGTAATCATCCGTACCTTGACTAAAAAAGCCGTCCCTCTGGGCGGCTCAAAATTTATTTTTTCGGTTTAGTTTTTGTCTTTATTTCTTCCGGCAGTTCTTCTGCCCATGGAAGTAAGCTATCCAGTTCCTCTGGCTTTGGGAATGGTCCAAGCTGGCGGAGTCTCTCTAATACATACGTTAAGTAAAGATATGGTTTTAATCCATTTAAAAGGGCTGTCTCTACTATGCTGTAAGTAATGGCACTGGCATCTGCTCCACGTATACTTTTCGCAAATAACCAGTTCCGTCGTCCTACTGCAAAGTTCTTTATTGCACGTTCCGCACTGTTATTATCAATACTGAGATGTCCATCTTCCTTGTACTCCCTTCCTGCTCTGGTTCACCAAGTACCTGTATCCGGGATTCATCACAGTGGATGTAATGGCTTTTCAGGAATACTTCTTTCATACGTCCATAGAGCAGTTTCAGATACCGGTCTGCACAGCAGATGACCCAGTTCGCCATTGTCTTCGTCGAAAGGTTCAGGTTATATCTTGCGAATTCCCGTTCCTGTCTTGCCAGCGGCAGGCCATTTACATATTTCGCGTTCATGATTCCAGCCACTAAGGATGGGGTTGCTATACTTCCCTTGATCAATGGCGGTGTCTTTTCCGGGCGTTTCATCACTCCGCATTTTGAACAGCTGTATACGTAGGTGATCTCCTTTACTACTTCAAAGTGGGGCGGGACAAACTTCAGACGTTTTACAATCTCTTTTGCAGCAACTTTATATTTTGTACCGCACTCTGGACAATACTGTTCTTCTTCATCCAGTTTATATCTCTTTGTTTCTGTAACTTCGAAATTAGAAAGATCTGCTTCCTTCTTTCCTTTCCGTTTCTTTCTCTTATAAGAAGACGGCTGGATTTCTTCATAGGCAGCTGTATCCTCTACATCTGCATTCATCTCTGCTTCATTAAAAAGACAGAGCTGTTCATATCCGTCAGCATACTTCTCACTTGACTTTCCGAACCGTCTTCTTTGTTCCAGAGCGAGACGGTCAGAGAGCATAGCATTCATGAATTCCAGTTCTTTTTGTTTATCCTTAAGAAGCTGGATCTCGTTTTCATTTTTACTTTTCTGTTCCTGCATGAGCAGCGTTACTTTAATGAGATCTTCACGTTTCATGTTATTGAGTTGTTCTTTTGTAAACAATGGATCCATCTATCTGCTCTCCTGCCTGTAATCTTATGGATAGATTATACCATATGGTATAGGGTTTTATCCAGAAAAAACAGCAGTCATAAATGTAGGAAATAGCAGAAAAAACCGCAGATATTTCGTGTTTTTGCGGATTGACAGGAAAAACCGAAGTCTTTCACACGATAATCTTGGGATGCCGTTCTTTAAAAGCCCCTTGCGGATTTAAAGACAGCCCGTCACATAACCAGTGCATCTCTTTTAATGTTACTTTCTGCAGCTCATCCGGCGTGTCTGGCCAGTGAAAAGAATTCTTGTCCAGCTTTTTCATAAGGATCCAGAAACCGGATCCGTCCCATTGAAGAATCTTGATAGAAGTGCGCCTGCGGTTGCAAAAAGCAAACATACAGCGGGAGTATGGGTCGAGGTGGAATTTCAGCTTGATGATTGCAGCCAGTCCATTGTAACTTTTCCTGAGGTCAGTAACTCCACATGCCAGATAAACGGTAGTGCCTCCAGCCAGGTCAAGCATGATATCTTAGCTCTTTTATAATAGCAGACAAAAGTTCTGATGGGCAGGAGGGACAGATCTCAATATGGATACTGTCATTAAGAAAGATATGGATAGAGGATGAAGGTTGTGAGGAAACAAGCTCTTTCCTGCGTAATTCCTGTTCTGTTGGCATTTTTGCAAAGACAGGGGCATCTTCTTTTACAGAAACCGTATCCAGATTTTTTAATTTGCGGATCCAGTAAGACATGGTAGAAACAGGAATCTGATGTTCCTGGCACCATGTCCGGAGGTCTGTCCACTGGAATAAAATTTCTGTACACGTTCAGACCAGAATAAGATTTTCTCTTCTTTTTTCATAATGGTATACTTCCTCTCATATTTTGAGAAGATTGTATCAGAAAATTAATTGTGGTAACAGGTACGGATGATTACCTGCTTACGTAAAATCCAGATACGGACTATCTACCACTTACATTTTTAGTGCAAAAGAAAAACACCCAACCGTTGAAGTTGGATGCTTCCTATCAATTACATTGAATTCTATTATTTTTCTGAAAACATACAGTTTTTATAAACGCCCAACCGAAACCGAACAGATAATGGCTACTTAGGAGATGATCGTTGTTTCTTTATAAGGCGCTGCGTGATATCTTTATGCACCGTAGAAAATCCATTGTATGATTGGCGAACCGCACATGCCTTGAACAATACCTTTATTTCATCAACACAGATAATCTATCCTTGAAATATTTCGGATACGAATCAAGACAACTAAAGATTTCTTCACTATGAGCTTTCAACATATTAAGTATCTTGTCCGTTCCAATATTCGCATCAGATAAAATTTGAGCTAATTCTATAGCTAATAGACGATCATTAAAAATACTCTCACAAACAGAAATTGCTGTCATATTTGGAACGCCATATTTTACTTTCTTTTGTAACAATGTCAAGAGGTTCCTTTGATCAACTTGCTCCTCATTTTCTTCGTCAACTTCTATCAGATCACAGATATTGCCGATAAGAAAATTCATTTCATATGAGATTCTTTTATTACATAATGATTCTACTTCTGCAATTCCAATAGTTTCTTTGTTGTTAATTTCCATTGGAGTCTGGCCATCAATCCATTTTTTACAAACGCTTTGTATATGCTCTTGGTATCTAAAGTCTCCACAGATTTGCAGATACAATTCTGCAATAACAGATAACAGTTCTGTTTCTGTATATATCTTCTCTGTAAGTTCATTCTGAACAATCCATTCCTCTATTAGAGAAGACAAACCTATTCCTGACATTGCATTAGAATATCTGCTCAATTTTTCAACAGAATATTGTTGAATATTCTCTTCTATCTTCTGAAAAACTTTAATCAGTAATTCTTTCTCTTTTTTTGTTGCCATAGCATACGCCAATGTATTTGTAGAAATATCCACAGCACTTTTCTTACTATCATTGACCAATGTTTCTGCGGAACGTACTAAACACAAATAATTTTCTATATTTGATATAATATCCTGACGCAATAATATTTCCTGCACAATCAGATTTTGTGTTCTTTTGGGATTGGCTTTTAAGTATGCTTTTTCTAACTTCTTTGCGTAATCAAGCAAGAAATCTCTTTCGTCAAGGTGATCTATCACTATATCAATAAATTTCTCACCACTTACGGTCACATCATAATCTATGTTAAAATCCTGGACTAACGAAAGAATAGAACTGCCACAAGGTTCTGTCAATTTTGTATCAAATAGCTTTACACAATCATTCCATAAATATCCTCCACCATTTTTCCAGTTGGTACGGTTGTCGTATATTTTGCAATCCGTAATAATAATACTTCCTTCTGTGTATATACCTGCTCGTGCTGTTCGACCCATCAAGTTTTGAAAATCTCGAGCTTTTACTAATTGCAATCCATTTCGAATGCTGGTAACCAATAAATATTTTATCGGAATATTCACACCCTGTGCAAGCGTCGATGTACATACTACGCAAGAAACATATTTATTCTTCAATGCATGTTCAACAACAAGCTTAACTCCATTTTGAAGATTAGATGAATGAGGCAAAACACCCAATTCCGCTGCTTTCGTATAATAGTGCTCTGAACCATAATAGCTTTCTATAAATCCCTTGATTTTGGAAAGCTCTGCTTGATTTGTATTATCTTTTAATGCTTTCAAATCATAGTTTCGCTTATCCAAATTTATAATTCTTTCAAATACCGTTTTCATTGAACGTTGCTGCCCAAGATAGATAGCAACACCGCCGTTATGACACAACTTTATTGCATTATAAATGGCCACATCTGTAGATGATGATAAATCTGGAAAATATTTATTACTTCTTTCTCGGGGTAACTTCTTCAATTGTTCAACTCGAAGGATTCGGGGAATATAATAATCTTCATTTGATTTATCATCAGAAAAGAAATGAATATCCCTTTGTGTCGATGAAAATCCTATTGATTTAGGTGTTGATACAATACTATCATCTGTCGCCAAACAACCTCTATCCTCAAACAACCACTGTGCAATATCTCCTGAATTTGGCAATACCGCAGATAGCAAAACAAACTGCTGTTCGCTCGTTATGTTCTGACGTATATGTGTTACTAATAACTCATATGTTGCACCTCTACCTCCATCATCAAACATATGACCTTCATCAAACATAAATAAATCTATAGCACTTAAGAAAAACGGATCATGATGTAATACATAACTCAGTTTCTCTGGCGTACATATTAGTATCTGCCGTTTAATATCTTCAGAAAAAAAATTCCAAAAATCATTTTGAAGTACATCAGAAAACTGATTTATCGTGACATCATTTCCAAAAGCTTTGTACATATCCATTGTTATTTCGTTGCACAATGCTCTTAATGGTGCCACTATAATAGCAATATTCGCTCGTTCAGATAAAAAAGCTGCTCTAATAATTAGTTCAATACTTCTTGTCTTGCCTACCCCTGTCGGAAGTTGAACAATAGAGCTTTCTCCACGCAACAATCCCTTTTCGGCTATTAATCTTTGTGCTGGCCATAACATCTTTATTGACATCTTACCTTGTAGATATGGCTCCCATTCTTCATCCGGGATACCTGAACTACTCGGCAAAAGACTCCATGGCGAATTTTCGCACGCCACAATAATAACTGCCACTAATATATCTACATAAAATATACTATCCGGATCTCCATTCTCGTATATTTCATTTCTATATACCCATAAGTTTGACTTTAATGCTTCTAAAGACTTACCCTTTCCAAAGTAATCCAAGAAAAAATTATTTATTCGCTCATAAGTATCTATAACTCTCAAATATGGCAAATACACTCCACCCAGAAGATAATTATAGAGATTCGTCAACAATTTCTGCGGAGATCGCTCCTCATCAATTAAATCAACTACTCTTGCTGCCAACACTTTAGCACTACCAAAATCCTTTCTTAGGAAGTAGGCAGATGCTCCAGATAGCAAAAAATCCCAATCATATTCTGGTCTATCTTTGGACTTAAAAGCTGAATCATAATATTCTGCAGTTGTAATCAAAAGTAACTCCAGCTCTTTTAATTCGTCATGATTATTTTCTATAATGCATTCTGAATATCGTGACAGCACATAAGTTGTTGGATACGATAATTCATTAGAATTCAGCGGAAAATGTGGATACTCCTGCTTTGAAACATCGTATTCTACCATTTTGGCCTTTGCTTTTTGATATTTTAACATTAAGCCTGCATTTTTCCCAAAAATCATTTACAACACCTCTGGTAAATGTTATGAGCCAATTCCATCAACTTTTTACCATGTACATAAAAAATCAGTTCATTTTTTCTAATTTCAAGTTCTTCACCAGAAAAATCTAATTCTATGGCATCATCTACGTTTTCACGACTACTAACTCCTGCAGCCACATATGTAATACGATAATTATTATCTGGTTTAAATAAGAATCTCTTTACCTCTTCTGCCTCTTCTATTTTGCCCAGTTCTTTTAATCGCTTTCTGCAGTAGTTTACTGATCTTGCTAATCGATGTTCATCTTTTCTGGAATCGATAATTGCATTTTTGATTGGTGTGTACTCCGTATTAGAGAGGGTAGCTTTAACTTCTGCTGCTACCAATTCATCTTTATCATTTGAAGTTTTATCTTCATTTTTGTACTTATATGCAATGACATCAGTTCCTTGTTGTGAATTGTTTTTTCCGGATCTGTTCTTCAATTTATATCTCGGAACAGAATACTGATGAACAAACTCTAATAAATCGGAAATTAAAATTTCTGTTATGTCTGCAGAACGTACCGTAGCTCCCAATTCTTCTCCTTTTTGTGGAATTACATAATCATACAAATACTGTTCAATAGTCATTGCATTGTCATCTGCGTCTTCTTTAAGTTCAGTATCTTCTATGTAATTTCTTCGAATGTGCAATGCCCAGTCATCAAGAATACTTTCATCATCTTTATAATCAATTTTATAGCATTTTAGCGGTATGTCATCTTTAATTACAATACCAGTTTCTTCAACTATCCAATCGATGTATTGTGGCTTTTCCATGTAGTATTCCTTTCCTAACTTTTAAACTTTATACAGCCTTCAACAACATCCGGATTATTCTTAGATGTGATTTTATATGGTATCTCATCAATCTCATTTTTCACAAAAAGGATTGTCGGGAAAGCAACAGTTGTATTATGTTTTATGTAATCTACTTTAAGCTTTACAATATACTTATCTTCACTTGAATAGAATCCATAACAAAACACATCTTTTATCTCATCAGTGAAATCATCACTATAATTCGGAACATATCCTGACAAACCATATGGACGTGCTCCATACGGAGTTCTTCCATTTTGCTTTGATTCTGAATATTCAATATATTCAGATGTGCCTTCAATTCCGAACAAAATACTCATATCACAATCTGTAAGCAAATATCCCATCTCTGCATTATTAAACTTAGGGAATTCACCTAATGTAAGCAAGGATTCTTTTGGAACTTCAAACGTAATTTCAGCATCTTCGTCGATGGCCTTACCACAATTCTGAATTGCTAATTTAATACAATTCATTCCAGAAAACGCTTTCTCAACCGGAGCCCATTCCAAAGCTTTAGAAATAGTTTCATGCAATCTTTTGATTTTCCAATATTTCTGCTTTTCTTCGGACGTTCCATTCAACTTAGGACCACTGAGTGGATTTGATGTTAAAGTATCTTTGTTTAAATTTCCAAGTTCAAAAAAGGAATCGGACAACTCACACTCCAACTGTTCAGCCGCAACAGTAATAAACTCTTTCTCATCTTCATCTATGTCAACAGGGCTTGTAAATCCAGCAAAAAAAGTATTAGTTGTAACAGATCTACCACCTACATTCATATTAGAAATCTCCTGATACATATTCTTAATCGAAGTAATGTATTCTTTCATGGTAATCTCTGCATTTAACACGAATGGGCATACCACCGCTTCTTCAGTCAATCTTCCAGTTTCGTCAATACCTAATAACTTTAACTTAGAACGATATTCATTGGCTGTTTCACTTACCCTCTTTTCTGTCAAAAAATGCATGGAAAGATGGGCAAAAAACATCTTTTTAAATTCTTCGTCGGATGAATAAGTGAAATATATTCCTTTGTCTTTATATTTGTCACGGAATGCTTGTATTTTCTCATAGCCGTCACCATTTATTTTTGATGGTGGGATAGGCTTATCCGAAAAATACATAAACACTTGTTTTCCAGACTGAAGCATAATTTCAATTTCTTCTTCTGTTCCAGAACCATTCTCATCAGTAGGTGAGCCAAATCTTGTCCAGAAAATCGCAACTGCTGCATCACATTTATTTACAAACTGCTCGTTAAGTAATGCCTGTGGTTTTCCTCCAGACCGAGCATAAGAACTCTTACTCCAATGGCGAGTTTTTATTGTGATTCCTAAAGTTTCAGCATATAATTCATTAAACTCATCTACTGCAGATTCAATCAATGTAACTTCTTCCTTAATATCACCTGGACAAGAAATCAAAAGGTTATATAATGTCACATTTTGAGCCATTGATTACACCTCCCAAACAGTTTCATCCCCACAAATGTTACGAATTTTAAGTCGGAGAGGTTTCTTTGTGCTGCGTATGTAACCATCCCAGAACTCCTTGGTTTTATTGCCGTCTACGATAACATAGCCATTTTTATCAATCTTGATTTCACTATCAGAATGCCACTCACCACCGTTCGCAGTGCAATCCAGGCTAAGGAATTCAATAAGTTCCAAGCCTTCTTCACTGATTTCAATCGATTTATACGGTTTCTTCGTAGAAGAATTAAGGAATGCTTTCTGATTGAATTCTGCAATTTTAAACAACACACGATCACTCATAAATTTATCAATAGCAACAGCATATCCGCCTGCAATTTCTTCTGCATGGAATTCTGCATAATCACCAATGACAACATCATCAAGAATTGATTTAAGATCACGCAATTCAATTTCTACAGTCGTACTGTCATCTTCTTTGATGAAATTCATAATCTCCACTTCATCAGTAATGTCGATATAGTAAACAATAACCTTTTTAATGTCATTATCCAATTCTGGAATCGCCTGATGAATAATACGGTTCATGGTCACTTTATCAAGAAGTTTGGATGCGCTGTCCATTAAATTTGGCACGTAAACAGGAATTGTACCAAGCTTGCTATCAGAGATAGCACCTTCCCAGAAAGAATCCAGAGAATCTTCATTTTTCAAGCCAGGAATCAAAGCTTTAATTTTATCCATTGTCTGAACCGGATTACGATAAAGTTGAACTCCATCTTTAATTTCCAGCACATCGAATTCAGCCCCATCTGCGACAAGACGATCACGGGTTGTCTGAACAGAATTCAATCCAATATCACAATGAATAAATTTTCTGCCAAGTTTATTTGCGCAGACTGCAGTTGTTCCGCTGCCTCCAAAAAAGTCTGCAACTATTAAATTTATATCCGAAGAAGCTTGAATTGCCCTTTCAATCAATGACTCTGGTTTTTGCGTAGCATATCCAACCGGTTCTTTTTTATCTGCAGGTTGAAGCATAGACATTCTCCAGACATCATCAATAGTCTTTTCTGATGATTCCTGGTAAATTACTCTACCATTTTCATCTTTTGCATTCACAAGCTTTTGAGTTTCAGAATCCCAAACCCTTTTAATTTGTTTAATAGTTTCATCTCTCTTTTCCTTAATGGGCGAGAAAATATATATATCGCTTTTTGTATACAGAAAAATTACATCATGATTAGATGCAAATCTGTTTACATTCCCCTGCATTTTATTGTAGTAATGCCAAACAATTTCATTCAGAAAATGTGATTCTCCAAATACTTCATCCAATAAGATTTTTACATAATGACCTATATGCCAATCAAGATGAACATAAATAGATGCCGTTTCGCTCATTATAGACTTAATCGCCATAAGGTTTTCATACATCCAGTTCAGATATTTTTCTTTATCCCATACATCACCATACATCTTTTCTTCAAAAGCTTTCAATTCATCTACATCCAGCTCTTGTTCAGCCTGTGCAATAACTTCTGCTACTTTCGGATTTCGACGAATATATACTTTCTTTGCGTAATCGGCACCACTTGCAAATGGTGGGTCAATGTAAACAAGGTCAACTTGAATGCCTTGCTCTTTAAGATAAGCACAGGCAGAAACACATTCTCCACGAATAACCATATTACCATCGGAGTTTTCGCCCACAGTTTCCTGTTTTTCCATTTCATATAAAGGCATGCCACGTTGCAATGTCATAGAAACATCGTCAGCGCCTTTGTATCTCAATATTCTGTTAAAATTACCAAGCACAGCCTGTCCTTCCACCGGCTCCGGTATAAACGGTACATATTTAATTGGCATTATTTGATTCCTCCGTTTTTCATATAACTTACAAATTGTTCAAAAGAATTTGCCATACTATATGATGTTATAAATTCTTGTGCCAATTTTGCTTTTTGTATGTCATCCAACTCGTCTAATGCCTTAATAAAATCAAGCAATTTATTTTTTGCATTAGTATATTTATCATCAAACTCTATGCCTACAGTAGGTCTAATTCCATTCATTACGCTTTCTCCTTAAAAAACTCACAGATTTTTTGATGTGTCTGTGTCAATCTATCTTTCTCTGGCATCGTATCTTCCAAATACAGGTAATCAAAACGTTCATAACCATACGCAGCATTATTCTGTTTTGAAAACTCCGTTTCCATAAAATTCTTCTTATCTTTAAAGACTGGATCTTTGGCATAAATCAGCCCCTTGGTTTCCACTACAATAACCTTATGGATAACGCCATCTTTTCGTTTAATGATAAGGAAGTCCGGTGTGTAAATACCAATGTAATTCCATTTTCCACTGGTTTTCTTATAGCACTTGATCTTAAACTCCGTCATAGCACGGTCACCATTGTAATACACTTCCAGACCTAATTCTTCGATAATATCGAAGGACAATACTTCTCTTAAAAATGTTTGTTCAAAACCACTGTCTGTACGATATGGCAAGTAGTGGAACGAACGATTCTTATTTGGGTGAGATGATACACGCTGTTGCAATTCCAAAACGATTCTATCGTTTCCAGTTTCTATAGCGAGATCAATTAACTGCTGTGTCTTTTTATCAACTTTCAATTTTCCCTTATCGTCAGCCATTATGTTTTCAACAACATTCTGTTTTGGATAGTAGTCATCCAGATTATCTGCATATATCTCAGAAGTAAAATTCGCAATGTTCAACAAATTAGCTTCTTCTGGTATCAGTTCTTCTGTTGTATTGAAATCCGTTTTGTCACAAAAAGCTTTGCGAATATTGGCTTCTACCAACTTTTTATTGTACTTCGAACTGAAATATCGTGATCCACCTTTTTCGTATGTGATTTTTTCATATATTACTTTTAACTGCTCTGTATATGCATTTAATTCTGCCATGGAAGGTGTTCCAAATCCACTTCTCATAATGCCATAAATCCAAGAATTAAAGGTTGCATATTCTGTACCATATTCAGCATCATCCACCTGGATACTGATATTATTTACATTCATAGAAAGATCTGTTGTTTTGATAATATTACCTGCAATTTGCGCTGAATCAACAGATTTTTCAATAGAAACTTCAGGATTTGCCTTTTCAACAGTAAGTGTATCATAGCTGATTTTCAGCTGATAAAACTCTACTTTAGGCAACTTTAAATAAGCCGTACGATTATAACGTTTCAAAGTAGTCTTAATGTTGTCTGCAGAAGAAAATTCTTTGAGCGAAATATGGTGCTGCCGCTCAAGCTGCATATTTAATTTTTCGGCATTGCTTTCATTCAAATATATCAGCGCCGTTTCCTGACCGTTTTTAATCACCTGACGCAAGCATCGACAAGATGTCTGTAATACCATCTTGGTTGGGCAATCTCCTTCTTGAGAAAGAATAATACCTGTAAGACTTCGACAGTCCCAACCTTCTTTACCAATCTGCACAAGCAAAACAATACGAACTTTAGAAATAGATTTATCCAAGATATCAAACTGCATCTGACTATCAGCCGACATCTTATACTGTTTATTTCCTTTGTGGAATTTAAGTATAACATCAGTACCAAGGCCATATTCAGCTACAATACGGGATACCTGTGGATATACTGTTTCTTCTAATTTTTCGATAGTACCGCAATAAATACCCAATTTAGCTGTTAAACCATCTGCATAAACAGTGTCTTTATAAGTATCAAGAAATTCTCTGACACCCTTTTCAATAATAATGCTGCTATCTGCAATATCTGCAATTTTTACAACTGGACGTTTTAAGAAATTTCCTACACCGTCTATAAGTGGATAGTAATACACAATATTTGTGATTTCAGCTGTACCAATGGACAATGAATCTACAACTTTTATTTTTTCAACTTTGTCTAAATATGGAGTACCAGAAAAACCAATTACAGAATTGACTGTATGATTCTGCGCCCATCTTGTAACTACAGCACGAAGCTTAATTTCATCACTTACTGCATGATGAACTTCATCAATAAAGATAGACAATGATGGTAACTTACCAATTAAATTACGAAGTTCATTTGCCTGTCGGTCTTTATCGTCCTCGCTTTCTTCAAACATATTTATCTGTCCCTGTTTTTCCTGAATACGGTCAAGAATTACTTTTTCCGCATTAGTAACAGCAACAAGACCAAACAACTCAGAAAGCGGCTGATGATTAGCGATTTTCTGAACATTTGGATTTTTTGTCTTATTTGATTTTTTTGCAGTTTTGCTTTGATCCAACACTTCAAAAGAAATCATCCTCTTGATGTCTGTTGCTGCCGGCTCCGGAAGAATCCATGATGGATTAAAGTTTTGTATTGTTTTAAGACTTGGAACCACTGATGATTTCAAACCTGATGGTGCAAATATGATAAAGTTATGTGCAAATGACGGATTTGTTGGCTCGTTATAAGCAAAATATAAATCCAAGTAAATAAATGCCGCCATCAAATATGTTTTACCTGCACCCATAGGAAGACTAAACAGATAATCCGTATAGGAAACACCATAAAACGCATTACGAAAGAATTCATTATAATCAATTCCCGCTGGATCTTTCTTTATCTGTTTTTCCAGTTTTTCAGATACCTGTTCACCTTTATCATTTGTCAAACATACATATTCAAACAATGCCGCAGCCGCTGGATTCTGAAACAAATATTCACGAGTGGATTTTGACAATTCTATCTCATTCAAATCAATAGAATTAAAGAATCCCTGTCTAAACAGCTGTGTCAACGGCTTACATTCACAGGCAATTTTTAGAAACAGATATACCTTAATAGCCTCAATCTGAGCATCACGCATCTGCCCTGTTTTCTCTATATACTCAATTAAGTTTTTAACCGTACACCGTTCTGATTCATACCATTGTGTACACTTATTTTCTATCATTTTATAGAACATGTATTTACTCCCGTCTTTAAAATGTATATTATTATTTTTTCTCAAAGCGCAAATTTTTCACTTTGAATCACGTTTAATATGCAATTCTAAAATAATCCAAATACGCTTTATACTTGTCCTGTGCGCTCAGGCAGGTATCTGTCAGATATCCTTTTTCGTTGTCCCATTCCTTCAATCCACGATAATAGAACATCTTCAGATTGTCCTCAATAATGAACGGAACAATATTGTATTTCAGACACTCCTTAAACATAATCAATCTGCCCACACGACCGTTGCCGTCCTGGAACGGATGAATCCGCTCAAATTTCACATGGAAGTCCAGAATATCTTCAAAGGTCTTTTCTTCCTTAGCGCTATATTCCGTCAGCAAGGCCTTCATTTTATCGGCAACTTCTTCTGGAAGGGCTGTATCCCTGCCACTGACTTCATTCGGAAGTTTCTTATAATTACCAACAGTAAACCAATTTTTTCTGGAATCGCTGGTGCCATTCTTCAAAACCAAATGAAGTTCTTTGATGAATTTCTCCGTCAAAGTTGCTTTCGCATGATCAATAATTATGTCGATACAACGGAAGTGATTTGCCGTTTCAATCACATCATCCACATTCAGCACTTCTTTTTCTACACCAATAGTATTAGTTTCAAAGATATATCTGGTTTGAGCATGTGTCAGGCGGCTTCCCTCCATATGGTTAGAGTTATAGGTCAAATCAATCTGTGTCTTATGATAAATCCCACCGGAGTATTTACTTGCCTTCTGCTCTTTCAGAATATCCAACAGAGTAATCGGTTCTTCTTTTCTTTTGTTGGTGCGCTCTGGTTTCTCTGCGTTTTCTGGAATATTCCATGTCTTACCAGTAAGAAACGCACCGTTCACACGTCCTTGGGCACAGTAATTTCTAACACTGCGCTCTGACATATTCCATTTTTTTGCTATATCAGCAACTAAAAGGTATCTCATCTACAATCCTCCGTCATAAATCAAATCCCAAAAACGTACCAATCTACTAATTAGTATATCACACCATCGGCAAAAACGCCATTCTTTTTGGCCACTGTGCTATTTTTTAGCCGATATGGCAATTATATCATCTATTAAATTTTACTTTCATTTTCGTACATGATCATGAGGCTTTTTCCGTTCAAATTGTGCAATCAAATGTAAAAGGAGGATGTTCTTTATCAAAATAAAAATGGCGAAGTGCTTATCGTAACACTCCGCCGAAAGCCTAACCGGTTTGAGCAAAATGATTGGTTAGGTCTGCTTTATTATTTTATGCAATTCCACTGCATTTATACACTTAAATGTTCTTTCCAATCCGCAGGAAAATTCATTACTGCGAGACTGACTACACCATGATTATGATGTTACTGTCAAGATTTCTTTTGTAAAATGCTTTCAACATGTTCCTTAAACACTGCAGAATAGACAAATATTTTTTCAAAATCTTTTCTTCTGTTGGAAATCAAACATACAAGTTGTATTTATCATATTATACTTCTAACAGAAACAAAAGTTACATGCTATTAATGAAGGGTAAAAATGATAAGAAAGATTATAGAGTAAAAGGAGAATACGAGAATGAATAAAAAAATGTTTTGTTACCAGTGCGAGCAGACCGTAAGTTGTGCCGGCTGTACAGGAAATGCCGGTGTCTGTGGAAAAAAGGCAGATACAGCAAAATTACAGGACGAACTAACAGGTGCATTGATCGGTCTTGCAAGATCTATGGATGACACAACAATGATATCCCAAAATACCTGGCGTATCATCATAGAAGGATTGTTTACTACCGTTACAAATGTAAGTTTTGATAATACAGCCATCGAAAATATGATACAAAAAGTCAGAGCTGAGAAAGAAAGACTGGTTCCTAACTGCAGCAACTGTCAGGCTCCTTGTGGCAGAACAGAGGAATACGATATGCAAAAACTTTGGAATGACGATGAAGATATCCGCTCTTTGAAGTCGCTTATCCTCTTTGGTATTCGTGGAATGGCTGCCTATGCCTATCATGCAAATGTTCTAAATTATGAAGATACTGAAGTAAATCAGTTCTTCCGCGAAGCCCTGTTTAAGATTGGTTATGAAGAAAGTGTGGAAAGACTGCTTCCTACTGTACTGAAAGTAGGAGAAATTAATCTGAAGTGTATGGCACTTCTTGATAAGGCTAATACAGAAACCTATGGAACACCAGAACCGACCGATGTTACACTCACAGTAGAAAAGGGTCCTTTTATTGTCGTAACCGGACATGATCTGAAAGACCTGCAGCTTTTGCTTGAACAGACAGAAGGAAAAGGAATCAACATCTATACTCATGGTGAAATGCTCCCTGCCCATGCCTATCCATTCTTAAAAAAATTCTCACACTTAAAAGGAAATTTTGGAACTGCATGGCAGAATCAGCAGAAAGAGTTTGATCATCTTCCGGCTCCGATTCTTTACACTACCAACTGTTTGATGCCGCCAAAAAGTAGTTATGCTGACAGAGTATTTACAACAGAAGTGGTTGCTTTCCCAGGAGCTGTTCATATCGATGAGAAAAAAGATTTCACGCCAGTTATTGAAAAAGCTCTGGAACTGGGTGGTTACAAAGAAAATCAGATATTTTCTGGTATCAACGGCGGAACAAAAGTGACAACCGGATTTGGTCATGCAGCTATCCTATCTCATGCAAATACTGTAGTAGATGCCGTAAAATCAGGTGCAATCCGCCATTTCTTCCTGGTTGCCGGCTGTGATGGGGCTAAGCCAGGTCGAAACTATTACACAGAATTTGTGAAACAGACACCTTCTGATAGTATCGTCCTCACTCTTGCTTGTGGCAAGTTCCGATTCAATGATCTCAATCTGGGAGAAATCGGCGGGTTGCCACGACTGATGGACATGGGGCAATGTAACGATGCTTATGGTGCAATCCAAGTTGCCGTAGCACTTGCAGATGCATTTGGATGTTCTGTAAATGAGCTTCCGCTTTCCTTCGTTCTCTCCTGGTATGAACAAAAAGCAGTCTGTATCCTGTTAACACTTTTACATCTGGGTATCAAAAACATTCGTCTTGGTCCTTCTCTTCCAGCGTTTTTGTCTCCTAATATTCTGAACTTTCTGGTAGAAAATTATGGCATTTCACCTATTACCACACCAGAAGAAGACATCAAAACGCTACTGAACCATAACAAATAATTTTTATTCTAAAATCCAAATGAATACAAACAATCAACTCAAAATGCCAGAAAAACCGAGGACTATTCCCCGGTTTTTCTTCTTTGCTTAACTATTTATAATCCTTTTACAAACTCAACTGCATTCTTTATATCTTCTTCATCCGGATGCCCTTTTGCAATTCCACCAACCAGTTTAAATGGACCAAATGTATCATAGCCCTTACATCCGAATTTTCCTATCACTTTAGAATGTTTCTTATTTAAAATCTGCTCTATAGATCTGTAATTCGCACTTCCACCATAAGTACAAATCAGAAATATCTTTTTGTTGTCTGGTAGATTCTTCTCTGCAAATTTCAACATTGACTGATGAAATTTTGAAAAATAGATCCCTGATGCAAACCCAATCATATCATAACTACCCAGATCTGCATCTGACTGTTTTACAGCATCAATCAAGTCGACCTGACACTCTTCTGCTATGCTTTTTACTAATTTTTCTGTATTTCCATGATGTATAGATGCATATACGATTGCTTTTCTCATTTTTTTCCTTTCTGCCTGCTCCATCAATCAGGTCATAACTCATATTTTTTCATTTCTTCTACAATTCTATCCAGCATCTGCTCAAACTGACTTTTTGCTTTCGTCTTATTTGCTTCTCCATCATACAGGCTATAATAGAAAAACATATTTGCATAAAATTTAACTGCATTCTCTTCTGGATGATTCATTTTCATATTTTTGAACAGCTCCTTCACGTATTCTGCCGGTCCAGATACGAGATATTGCTGATACAAATTCTGCATCTCTTCACTGCGAAACTGCTCTATTGTCAGCATCTTCCGAAATGATGATGCAAAATCATCCTCTGTCCAGTATTCAAACATAGACTTGCTGTATTCTACAAAATCATCCAATGATACATCCTCATACTCTTCAGGCATACTCTCTTTTTCATCTTCCGGCATATCATAATCTGATGCCTGTTCGCCATCCTGTTGCTCCATGCGCTTAACAATACTGTCAAAAATATCTCTCTTACTTTTGTAGTGTCGGTATAATGCCCCTTTTGTCATGTCAAGCTCTCCTGCTATCTGACTGACTGAGACAGCCTCATAACCATCTCTGGCGAACAGATGCAGTGCCACAATTAATATTTCCTCTTTCCTATTACCCATGTACATTTCCTCCAAAAAATAAACGACTGTTTACTTTTAATAATAGTAAACAGTCGTTTATTTGTCAAGGCTTTTCTTTTTTCCCATCGTTTTCAATAACTGTATTGTTTTCGATTTACCAAATGGGACATATGGTGCAATTTCACTTATCGGTTTTAGCATTATTTTACTTAAGATTTTGTAAATTACTTTTTCATCTTCGGTTAAATTAGCATTGGTTTCAAATACCGGCAACACAATTTTTATAGTATTTTCTGACACTTCAAAATCTGATTTTACCAGACTCTCTGCATACAAATGTGCAAAAAATCAATCATAAAAATTTACGATTGATTTTAATTCTTATTTCCATGTTTTCCAGATATCAGGATGATATCCAAGCGTAGATTGTTTTCCATTTCGAACCACCGGTGTTTTAATTACCTGTGGATTATCAAGTATCTTTCTAAGTTTATCTTCGTCTGCAATATATTTAATGAGTGCAAGCAAATCCTTATCTTTCCCCTCCCAGTTAACCATATTTTCCAATCCACCATTTACCTGGGCAACAGAATTAAATTCACCTTTGCTCATTCCTTTGTCCTTCATATCAACAAACTGATACTTAATACCACGTTCTTTGAAAAATCTTTCAGCTTTCTTTGTGTCATTGCACTTCTTCGTGCCAAAAATTTGTATATTCAAATTACTTTCCTCCAAATTATATAATGCCAGCGCCACTATTGGATAGTGAATCCTCTTTCATATTCTCATTTCACTTCTTCTTCATTTCCATCAGTGCAATTAATTTCTTAGCGGCAGATATTGCAAATGCTTCCTCATTAATATGTGCATTCACATCAATTATCTCAACAAGAGGATTGTTTATCACTTTCTTTAATGTAATAAATAATGCCTGATCTTCCTTTGGACCATAATATTTACTGCCTGCCTTATCATTCATTGAAATTCCTCGAATCGGAAGTAATAATGCTGCGTTACTCTTACACTGATTCAGTTTTTCACCAACTTTAATACCAAATGCAATATTTTCCTCTATATTACTTTTTACAACCGTAATAGCCGGATTATGCATATAGACAACTCTATTCTTATATTTTTCCGGGAGACTGCTTCTTTCTCCAAATGTAATCATGTCAGCAGCACCTACGGATACCACCTGAGGAATCCCATTCAACGCCGCTGCATCTAAGCGTTCTGGACCAGCGGCCATAATACCTCCGGCAATTTCATCGATCCATTCTGTTGTTGTCAGATCTAATACACCATCCACAATTCCACTGTTGATTAAAGACTCCATCATCTTACCACCAGTTCCAGAAGCATGAAAAATAATCACTTCGTAGCCTTCCTGCTCCAGATATTCTTTTGCTCTCATAACACATGGAGTCGTTACCCCATACATCGTAGCTGCTATCAGTGGCTTTTTTACTGGAATATCCGTATTCTCATGTTCCACCATACCAACAATCGCATGAACAGCATGTGTTAATACCTGAGAAGAAATACGGTTAATTCCCGCAACATCGACAATAGAAGGCATCATTAAAATATCACTTGTCCCCACATATCTTGATACATCCCCGGATGCCATCGTAGATACCATAATTTTAGGAACGCCTAGAGGCAATAATCTCATACAGGGAGTCACAAGAGAAGTTCCGCCTGTGCCGCCTAACGCAAGAACCGCATCAAACAGCCTTTCTTCATATAACTTTGGAATTAATGTACAAAGTCCCTTAGCCATCACTTCCATAGCATGTCCCCGGTCTTTTTTCTCCTGTAATTCTGCAATACTTCCCTCTCCCAAAACAGCAACCGAATCATGATCAATATCCGGTGAAAAAGCAGCCTCAAAAATACCAGCATGAATCATTAATGTTTGTAATCCCAAATTCTCTATTTTATTTTTTACATAGAGATACTCTTCTCCCTTTGTATCAAAAGTACCAATTAAAGCTATCGTTTTCATTTTTTCCTTCTCCAAGAAATCAACTTCTTTCTATAAAAATATCTTAAATGATGTTTAAAAGCGAATGGAAAAGTATGCAAATTGCCTTTTGATTTTTCAAACATACTTTAAGTTCATTATATTATAATTTCTTTGCAATCACTGGGAATAACTCATAGTAATATTAGGAGAAAAAACAGTTTGCATGACATACTTTTAATGCACATTCTGGTAATCCTGCCGAAGTCCTCTCATATCTGATATATCAAAAACTTCTCCATCCTCCGGAACCCACACATTTCCCTCATAAAATTGTTTGGCTTCTGCACTGTATCGTTCTTTTCGCTTTATCCCTGTCTGATCTTCTGTATGCCAGATCAGTAGATTCTTTACTTTTAAATCTTGCGCAATCATACTTGCTTCTTTTACTGTCTGATGCTGATATTGATACGCATGAAATTTCGGTTCTTCATTAAATAAACAAAATGCTTCTGATAATAGCCAATCTACCTCTTTGCTATATTTTTTACCATTTTCCTTTAACGGTTCATCTCCGGCAAATACCAGCTTCTTCCCATTATCATATTCCATCAGAAAGCCATATTGTTTTGCTTTCGTAGAACCAATATCAAAAAATGTAAAATCATTATTTAAAATATGCCTCTTTTCATGATCTTTTACCACAACAAACTTGATTCTTGTCTCCAAAAAAGCCTGACTTCGCTTCTTAAGAATCATGCGGCATACCTGCAATGCCTTCCCCAAGACTTCATCATTTCCATAAAGATAAAAATCCCCTTCATACTCCTCAAGTTCTAATAATTCTGCAATCGTGCGGATTACCCAAATCATCCCTAAAAAATGATCCGTATGTTCATGGGAAAGAAAGGCATGATGCAGATGTTTCCAGTCAAGATTCATAATATCAAATGCCCGCAAGATATCACTACCTCCTGTTCCATCCACAAGAAATAACTGATTGTCTTCTTCAAAGACACAGGATGTATTAATATATTTACTTACCGTTGCTGTTCCGGTACCGATGATGTGCATTTTCATTGAAAAATCTCCTTTTTTCGCAAGGTGTTTCCTAAATATCGCAATATTCCTACGTTTTTACATAAATAATTACTCAAATCGAAATTGAACCACTTTTATGGGAGTGTATATTTTTCTCCATCAACTACTATATTTTCAGCATTTATAAACATTTTATCTGTATAAAGCTCAATAATTAAATTAAATTCTATATTATAACCTTTTAATAATTTAATTTTTTTTAATGGAAATTCAATTTTGTCTGTCCCTATATATGACATTTCTACAAAAGGATTATACGATATATCTTCTTTTTCTTTTTTATTTGCACTATGCACAAAGAAAATATTGTATATTTTTTCTATTGTCATTTCATGTCTTACCGCTGTATATGGATTAACTATTGATAAATATATTGTCCCTTCCATTATATTATAATTAAATGACCATATCTCGCTTTCCTCTATTTCGTATAATATATCGTCTAAATATAACATTATCATCCTCCTCTATATTTTTAAACATACAATTTTCCACCAATCTTTACTGGCGATGGAATTCTTACATATGTACTATTTTTACTAGATTCTTTATACATTAGTTGACATTACATTATATAATTGCTATTATGCTATTAACAAACAACCAGCAGGTTGCTTTTAAGTTTCCCATTCTGGGGGTTATATCAGTTAATAAATAAGCTGCCTATTCCGCTAAGAACTAAGGGCAGCTTATTTATTTTTCAAATTCAGAATCGAACTATTAATCTATTTCCATTCGTTAATATTTCAGACTGCTACTCCTGCTTCTTTGGCAATTCTTTCTTCAAGTGCCCATAATCCATATTTTTTATTTCCTTTATCTGTGAGGGTTTTATGAAGTTCCAAGCACCTGATCTAAAACAGCAAGTATAATTTTTATATCAATTGGTTTCGTTATGTGTGCATTCATACCTGTTTTAAATGACTTTTCTTTATCTTCTTCAAAAGCATTTGCAGTCATGGCAACGATATTCCTGATAATAGCCATACCAAGTCCTGTCCCTTTAATTCCACTTTGGGTAGATGTCCGTTCTCTTGAAAAGGAATCAAACACATGTGCCTGAAATTCTTCAGACATTCCGATTCCATTATCCCGGATTCTGAATTCAAAGGCAGTAAATCCCTTTCTGTTACATGGTTTCTCGGATACGCGAATATTGACCAACCCACCTACCGGAGTAAATTTAATTGCATTACTTACTATATTTAAAAGAATCTGGTTCAGACGTAATCTGTCAGTGATAACATTCTCATGGACAACATCTTGTGTGTCAATATAAAGATCCTGCTGTTTTTGCCTTATTTGCATGTTCAGCAGAGGCGAGAGCAAGCCGAAGGGCATCTTCCTGCTGCAGTTCCCTTTCTCTCTGGTCTGTCACATCATGTGTCAGAAACAGAATATCTGTCACCCTGCCATCCTTATCACAATTCTGAACAATGGCACTTACTTCTATCCACTGTCTGTCCATGTTACGATAAATATACCGAAGAATCTTATGTTTTTCAAACCGTTCACTGATCGTGTCAAGATCTGTAAATTCAAGATAGTCATTCTGGCATTCCGGCAGCATATAATTATCATGGATCAGTTTCCTTATCCCACAGACATTCTGGCATTGTTTCAGGACATTTTCCTTATCCGCCTGGATTTTTAACCATTCTACTTTCTGATCTTCCAGATGAACTAAAAATATATTGGTAAATACCATTCCAAGTGCCTTCAATGCTTTTGTAAGCTCCTCATCCCGTTTCTGGCTATAATGAAGTGCGTTTGACAATTCTTCATTCTTCTGCAAGGCACTGACATCCTGATAGGTCACATAGATATATTTTTTCTTTCCAACGATGAGATAGGAAAGGTCTGACTGTATATAAAACCATTTTCCCTGCGGATTTCTTTTTCTGTAAAAAATCCTCCTTGTTTTCTCATGTACTATTAATAATCCAAGTTTGTTTCAAAATAAAAACACTGTCAAAGAGGCAATGACTGCTTTTTCTGCAACTGGCTGCCATTTCACTCCACTAGTTTATGAATTACTTTTATCAGTAATTCCACATCAACAGGCTTAGCAACATGTTCATTCATTCCTGCTTCTTTTACTCTTATTCTGTCCTCCGCAAAAGCATTTGCTGTCATTGCAATAATCGGTACCTCCTTTGCATCCGCTCTGTCCAGAGACCTGATCATCTTTGTGGCTTTATAACCATTCATGACCGGCATCATAATGTCCATAAGAATGACATCAAATTCACCAGATCTGCTTTTTTCGAATATCTCAACAGCTTCCTGTCCATTCCATGCTTTGGTCACCTCAGCACCTTCATTCTGAATCGCAAATTCAGCAATTTCCATATTCAGCTCATTATCTTCTGCCAGAAGAATATGCAGTCCCTTTATAGATTTTTCTGATACGTCCTTCTGTTCTTCTCGTTTATCCGCATCCAGATCTATTTTGAATGGAACCCGGATCACAAATGTCGTCCCTACGCCTTTTTCACTTTCAAAAGTAATGGCTCCACCCATTTTTTCAACCAGTTTTTTGGTAATAGGCATTCCCAGGCCTGTTCCTGTAAATTTTGTGCGGCTTCCTGGCTGTTCCTGTGCAAATGGTTCAAAAATATGTTTCTGGAACTCCTCAGTCATTCCAATTCCTGTATCCCGGCAGACAAATTCCATTGTTGTCATTTCCGGCTGTTTGGATGGAATCTCCCTGTAGCTGATATAAATATATCCGTTTTCTCTGTTATATTTCACCGCATTTGACAGGATATTCATCATCACACGTTTCACATACTCTGAGCTTCCAATAAAATCTCTGTGTATGATTTCTTTTTTCTCCCACACGATCTGGATATTCTCTTCTGCTGCCATCTGCTCGATTACAACAAATACTTCCCTGAAAATACTGCTCAGATTAAACGGGATCTCTTCCAGAACGATTTCATCAGACTCCATCTTACTCATATCCAGAACATCATTTACCAGTTCCAGTAATAGATTAGATGCCTCTTTCACCTTTATCCTGTATTCTGTCTGCTTCTCCATATCATCTGCATAATGGTCTGCCATATTGACCATGCCGCAGATTCCATTGATCGGAGTCCGGATATCATGGCTCATCCGCTGGAGAAACTCTGTTTTTGCCTCATTGGCGGCTTCTGCCTTTTTTGCTGCTATCAGAAGTTCTGCTTTATATTTTTCATCTTTTTCCTGTTCCTGTTTCCGATGCGCCAGATTGGTTCTGTATGTCCAGAACCAGAATATACTGAACATCAGACAATAAAGAAAAATAACGCTTGTCACACTTAATGGAAGGTTATGAAACACTTCTTTGTCTGGAAGATACGCATAGATATAATAATCCCTCTGCTTCAGCATGATTCCGTAACATCCGGTTCCTTCATTCTTCATATGAAAAATGTGCTGACTGTCTGTATGCTTTTTCATTGCCTGAACGACTTCGCTACCGGCTGTACTCTGCCCCAGCAGTTTCTCATCGTTGCTGGCAACAACGATTCCCTCGTCTGCAACAATAATCGTTCCATCTTTCTGAGTACTATAGCCATTTAAAAGCCCCTGTATCGTCAGAGTATAGTTTCTGGCAAATTCAGGAGATGTGTAATAATAGATTGCAACGATACCCGGTGCATCTTTTCTGGCACAGGCCGCAATGTCGATATGCGACCCGTCTTCCCTGGTAAACCGTTCCGAATAGCTTCTTTCTTCATATCCGGAAAAATCCATGATAATTTCTTTTTGCAGATACTCTGTAATCTCATTTGCCAGAGATTCATCCGTACTGTATTCACAGTCCGTCTTTCCTCCTGTATCCAGTACAATGATGCCATCCACCCAGAGAGTCTGCAGATTTTCTTTCAGGAAATCCTCGCTTAGCTGTCCGCCGTTTTCTGTTTCTATAGCGATATTTGTACTCATCTGTCTGGCACTTTCAATCGCACGTAGGAGACTTTTGGATTCCGAAGATTCATTATAATGGGTGTAGGTGGAACACTGCACTTTCACATAGTTTACAATCTCCACCATTCTTTTCTCTGCTTCCGTTTTTTCCACATGAAAAAAATAAAACAAAGAGACTACAGCCACACAGATTCCAATCAGACCTCCGATCAGCTGGATTCGTTTTTCTTTTTTCTTTCTCTTAATATCCAAGATCATCCACCTCCAGATACTTTTCCGGATTATCCAGATATTTTTCAATGATTTTCAGAGATGTGCCATCCTGACGCATCTCTTCCAGCATCTGGTTCATCTGCTCGCAGATTCCTCTGTCATCATCTTTTGCAAAAGCAACTCCTATCCCCACGACCATCAGTGGTTCTTCCAGGATACGGAAACTTGTATCATAATCCTTCATGTACTGGATAACAGATTCCTCATGTGCGCCAACCGCATCTACATAGCCTTTCCCCAGAAACGTATAGATTAGTTCCCGGTGTCCGAGACTGATCAGATTTCCCAGTTTGGGAATTCTTTCATCTGTCCGTTTCAGAAAGATGCCTTCTGGTTTGGTTGTAGACTGGACAGCCAGGTTCTTTCCCTCCAGGTCACTCAGTTTATAAATATCACTATTCTCATTTACAGCAACCACCTGACGGCTTGCTATATATGGTCCTGCCCAGCGGTAATCGTCAAGGCGTCCTTCCATGGAAAAACAACCCATGATACAGTCAATCTCTCCGCTCTCCACCAGTTCTTTTTTCTTCTCCCAGTTAATCTGGACAACCTCCACCTGATATCCCATTCTTTTAAATGCTTCTGTAGCCAGTTCTACATCTATGCCTGTCGGTACACCATCCTCATTCAGATAATTGTATGGTGGATAGTTGTCGCTGCCGAGGGTAATGACTGGCTTTTCTGTTTCTTTTTTACCATTGTCTGTGTTTTTACACCCTGTAAGGGTGACTGCTAAAATTCCCGGAAGCAAAATGCCTGCAATCACTCTTTTTCCTTTCATTTTTCTTCCATCCCTGCACTTTTCTTGTACTTTCCTGTTTTCCATTTATTATAGTTAATTGCCCCGAAATTACATAACAATTAGTGTACATATCTCAAAATTGTTTTTATAACTTCATCGATCACAATCGGTTTTGACAAATGTGCGTTCATTCCTGCTTCCATACATCTTTTTGCATCTTCCCTGAATGCATTTGCAGTCATAGCAATGATAGGGATTGTTTTTGCATCCTGCCGTTCCAGGGATCTTATTGTTTTTGTGGCAGTAAGCCCATCCATCACCGGCATCATGACATCCATTAAAATAACATCGTATGTTCCTGATTCGCAGGCTTCAAAGTGCTGAACAGCTTCTAACCCATTTTTCACTGTTTCTACTTTAGCCCCATTTTCTGTCAGCATAAATTCTGCTATTTCCGCATTCAGCTCATTATCTTCAACCAATAATATCCGGACACCTGATATATCTGTATTGAAATCTTCTTTTTCTTCCGGTCGTGCATTCGTATCAATTTTAAATGGAAGTATTACAGTAAAACAGCTTCCTTCACCAAGCTTGCTTTCAACTGTTATGGTTCCACCCATCTTTTCTACAAGTTGTTTCACAATAGGCATTCCCAAACCTGTCCCATTATAATCAGAACGTGGGGAATTATCTGCCTGCACAAATGGAGTAAATAATTTATTTTTTATAAATTCTTCTGACATTCCAATTCCATTATCTCTTATTTTAAATTCACATGTCATGTGATCTTCTGATCTTTCAATCGTTCTCATACTCATGTAAATAGAACCATTCACCTTATTGTACTTCATACTGTTTGTAAACAGATTCATCAATACTTTTTTCAGATGAACTGCATTGCTCCAAACATATATACCACTGTAATCATCATGTTCTCCTATAACATGAAGTCCTTTTTCTTCTGCCTGAAAAGATAGTGACTCCGTGATTTCTTTACATACCTGATCCAGATTGATGGATTCATCACTAAAAACCACGGTATCCGATTCTAACTTTGCCATATCCAAAACATCATTTACCAATGATAATAGCAGTTTCGAAGACTCATTTATTTTATTCAGGCAATCTTTTGCCCGCTCACCATCATTTCCGCTTTTTTCAAGAATTGTAAGCATGCCAATAATGCCATTGATCGGTGTCCTGATGTCATGAGACATGTTATTTAAAAAGGAAGTCTTAGCCTTATTGGCACTCTGTGCTTCTACAAGTGCATTATGTAATTCCTGCTGTTTTTCTTCAAGCTCCTGATTCAGCTTCAATGCCTGCTCAGCAGACTTCTTGGATTTTTCTTCCGCACGTTTTGATTTTTTCAAAGAATCAAGAATTATACACAGGACAACAAAAATAAAGATTCCAACTATGAGTGAAAACATCAGTAAATTATCTTGAATAAAATCCTTCGCTGTAACTTTTCGTAAAGAAGCATTATACGAAACTACTGCACCTGAAAATTGAGCTGTAGGCATAGATGTCAGTGTTTTATTCAGAATGGACAAAAGAACCGGTTCTCCCTGCTGAACAGCAAATGAAACATCAGCTTCTTTTGTCAGGAAAACACTATGAAGCTTATTATTTTTCAAATAGTCTGAAACAGTACCTGAATCTCTTACAATACAATCCGTCTCCCCTTTCTGCATTGCTTTTACTGCTGCATCTGATGTCCCATATTCTATAATCTCCCATTGTGGATAATTGTATGAAAGATATGCCTTCAATGCAAAATTATCTTTTTCAACGGCAACTATATTCTCTTTATTTTCATCAAAAGAATCCTTTGCCGTAATTGCTGCCATATTGAGAGTCAATAGAGTATCCGACAAAGCAAATCCATTTGTTTCTGCAAAGTATGGATTCTGGTTTGCATGAAAAATCAGGTCTATTTTTCCATCCTGCAATGCCTGAAGCAGTTCACTTCTTGTATCATATCCATTTAATTCAAATTCCAGAGTCTGACCTTGCAGACAATTTTCTGCAAGATCCACATAATCTGTGATAACACCTGTCAATTTGCCTGTTGATGGATCTACACTACTGATACCTCCATCATGATTCAGATACCCTATCCTGATTGCTCCATGCTGCCCGATCCACTCCCTTTCTTCTTTTGAAAGAAACGAGCTGCTCTGTGCAGAAAGATAACGCCTGTAGAGATCATCAGTGTAAAATGGATTGTCATCCTTGATTCTGCGCATAGCACTATCCAGTGCTTTTTTGATATCCGGACGTTTGGGATTTATGGCAAAATAGATTTCTGCCTCTCCAATACTTGTAACAGGCGAAATATCTGATTCTTCCCAACGGGATTCTTCTACTGAAACGAAGCAGTCAATTTCATGTTTCGACAGTTTGTCCATAACTTCTGCGGTATTAGAAGCATTGACATGCTGCGTATGCAGACCATACTTTAACTCCCATTCGTTAAGCAGATCCTCCGGTATATGATCTTTCAACACATCAATATTTTTTCCCTCAAAAGAATCCAGATTTCCTGCTGTAAGATCCATATTGGATGCATCCGTATAGATGTAATATTTCTCTTCCCCCATAGGCATATCGGAAAAAAGCATATTTTCAGCACGTTCGTCTGTATAGGAAATGCCACCAAGAATATCAATCTCTCCATTTTCCAACTGTGTAAAGCAATCTTCCCAATTACTTGTTATGTATTCATAGCTCCAACCTGCATAACCTGCTATATCTTGAAGATACTCATAACCATATCCTCTTCTTTCCCCCTTTTCATTGACGGTATTATAAGTTTCTTCAAAAGATCCTACCCGGATAACATTGTCAGAGTTTTCTTTGGCAAATGTAGGAACGGATAAAACAATAAAACATATAATTGTGCAAAATATAATGTAACAAAATTTGAAATTCATTATATTCTGTACTAATTTGCACTTCTTCATCTTTCTCCCATCCTCTAGGCTACAATTGCTTGCTTCCAGATTTTAATTTTACATTCATTAATTGTCAATAACCTCCCCGCTATTTTTCACAATATTTTTCCAAACAGCTTCTGTATTACTTATTCAAGTGCTCTACCATAAAAAAGCACTGCCAAACAGACAGTGCACCTCATTTCATGCAACTGGCTGCCATTTTACAGGCCCAGTAGCTTTGCGTCCCAGACTTTCATCTGGTTTGTCGATTTCCTTATTATTTTTAAACTTTTGCAAAAAAACTGGTTTTATTATACTATGGTTCTCTACTGTATACAAGAAAAACATTACCGTTTTAACACCCGAAAATCAAAAAAGAACAGCCGATACATATACTCGAACTGTTCTTCTACTTTCGAAGTCCACGAAGCATTGACATTACTGTTTCCTGCTCCCGTCTTTGACAGTTTGTAAAAGAAAAAATCGCTGCAACCCTTGTATTTACTGAGCTGTGGCGATTTTTCTCATTGTCACAAAGTATGGTAATTTATTCTTTTCTTTTACTTTTTTTCTGGATTGTTTTCATTCTGCTTTTCGTTATAAATTGATAGTCCGTTCGAAAGCCGCAGGCTTCATGAAGATCATCAGTAATGGCTTCCCGTTTGTATAAAGCTATAAATCCTTGTTCCTGAATCTCTGCAAAATTCATTGCTTTTAATGTATCTAATAATTCCTCACAAGTATATTTATAGTTCAATTTTCTCTCAAGGAAACGATAGATCATTAATGCCAGAAAACAGATCAGAAAATGTGCTTTGATCCGGTTTTCATCCCGCAGATAAACAGGTCTTGCGGAAAAGTCTGTTTTCATGATCCGGAAACATTCTTCGATCTGCCATCTTCCTTCACTTACTTTTAAAATATCGCTGACTTCATCGTCTAACAGGTCCGTGTATACTGCATAAAGTCCATCATACTGGCTTTCTTCAGAAATCTTATGTTCATCAAGATAATGCTGGATATTGGCAGTCTCACCTTCTTTTGTAACTGCTGTTGTTCCAATAAATCTGGCTGGATTGTTTGGGTTCCTGCGGTTCTTTTTTGTGTTCCCGGAATCCGGCACCGCTTGTGCACGTTCTATCTGTTTGCTACGGATGGATTTCTGGTAAAAGGCATATTTAGGGGAATAAGTAATGATCAAACACTGCTGTAACTTTTTAGTGGTATATGGTTCGTCTTTGTAATAAAGTCCTTTGTCGTCTTCGGGCAGTTTTGAGATATCAACAGGTTTGTCATCAGATACCCTTTTGAATCCCTGCGGGCTTAAAGCCCATTCTTTTTCTTCTTTTTTCAGCTTTTTAATAGACCGGGTCACAATATAGGCCCGTTCCCCCATATGGTTATATTCCCTGATAGATTCGGATCCCAGACCTGCATCGCTACAGTAAATAAATTTCTGACATTCAAAATCTTCAAGGATCTTTTGCTCTAATGGTTTCAGGGATGTCTGTTCGTTTGAATTCCCTGAAAAGAGGGAGAAAGCAAGGGGAATCCCATCCCCGTCCATAAACAGGCCCATCTGAATGATCGGGTTGGGTCTGTGTTCTTTGCTTTTTCCATACTTTTTAATTCCATCTTCCTGTTCGATCTCAAAGTAATAATTGGAACAGTCACAATAAAAGATCTTGTCATTCCTTTTTCCAAGAAAGTGGCTGTTTTTGTAAACGTCAGCCTGAATAAGGTCACATTCGCTGCCAAGAACATCTAATGCCCTGTATACATCATGAAGCTCATAAGAAGGCTTTTCTAAAAACTCATGTGCTATCCTGAATGAAGAACGCTTACTGCATGGATCCAGGATCCTTGTATAGATCAGATCAGAAAGGATCGCATTGATATCGTATTTAAATTTATATTTTTGTTTTAATTTCCTACAGACTTTATTCATCTGCAGCTGATAATAAACAGACTGTGGAAAGAGATAACCTCCACGGAAAAAGACCTGTTTATCATAGTCCAGCGGCCTGCGACTATTTTTTGCGATATGTAACTGTCAAACTCCCGATTGTATGTTATAATATTTTTGAAGTAGAAAAATTAGCAAAGTAATAGGAGGCTACTATGGTTATTGAGAATAATCCCAAAGAACTTGCTGCTATGAAGAAATTTCATGAAGGAAACAGAGCAGAAGGATTAAAACTGCAGGAGGAGTTTGCTTCAGAGTTTCGTGAAGAATATAAAGATAAAGATCATTGTCCCTGTAAGAAAGCCTGTCGTTATCATGGAAATTGTAAGGAATGCGTGGCGATTCACAGGGCTCATCAGGAACATGTTCCAAACTGTATGCGGCCGATGTTGAATAGGAAGATTAAGATACTTTCTGAGTTAACGGAACATACTCTTGCTAATGAGATAGAACCTCCTAAAGAACATTTGAGAAAAGAGTTTCTCTAGAATGTGTTTGAAAAGTAATTAGAACTCCTTGGTGATTTAATTGTTAGGTGTTTTAAAAAGTATTTAAAGAGTAAAAGTTCATGGACATCAAACTTGCAGAATTGTCATAATTAGTTAGAAAAAGGAAATAAAGTTATGTTTCGAAAGATGAGAAGATTTAAACAGCAGTTAGAACAAAAAGAGTGTATAGAGGTGTTAAAAAGTCAGCCAAGAGGTGTTCTTTCAATATTAGGTGAGGACGGTTATCCTTATGGTATTCCAATTGATTACTGGTACTGTGAGGAGGAGAATCGAATTTATTTTCATGGAGCGAAGGAAGGACATAAGATTGATGCAATAAAAGAATGTGATAAAGCATCTTTTTGCGTTTATGACGAGGGATACCGAGAAGAAGGGGAATGGGCATTAAATATAAAAAGTGTTATTATTTTTGGAAGAATTCGTTTGGTTGAAGAACAGGAAAAATCTCTGTCTATTTGTAGAGAACTTTGCTTTAAGTTTACAGATGATGAAGAATATATTCAAAAAGAAATAGAAAATGCTGGTAAAAGAGTACAATGCTTAGAGTTAATACCAGAGCACATGACAGGAAAGCTGGTAAAAGAATCATAATTTTTTCTTTTGTTTAAAAAGTATTGTTTGCCAATCGCTTGATAAAAAACTCAATTAGTGTATTTTAAAAGGAAAAGCAGTTGATGAAAGAGGGGGTTAAACAATGAAAGAGAAGAAATATGTTGCTGAGAAAATAGACAATTTCTAGGCAGAAATTCCTGTAGAAGAATATATATTATCTCCCCTCCCTACAATAAAATTATACTGAATAATATTAATATAGTCAATAAAAATAAAAAAATATATATAATATATAATAATTTCTTATAATTTATTTTCAAAAAGAGATTTCAGAAAATATTTTGCATAAAATAAAAGGGAACTATCGTCATGCTCCCCCTTTGTAATACTGATTTATTCATTTTCATTTTTATCCACATAAAGTTGGCATTTGTTCGGATTAGAGTGTATTTGGAAAATATTCTGGCTTCATGTAATGTTTTCACTTTCCATAATTGAAAGAAAAAAATCACCCTGTATTTCTTTTATATGTTTAAATGCAATTTCATTTCCATCTATCATCATAAGCTTCTCATTTATTACATCTATCTTTTTTACACATCCTGTTGTTTTATTATAATGTCCACCTTGTTTTCGGGCATCTGGTGCAAAATAATATATGAAAATTAGAGGATGTTTATATCGGGTTTGCTGTAATATCTGTAATTTCTGATCTAGCTCTTCTTTTTCTCGTCCTGATACCTGATGAAATTCTTCCGTAGTTCTAGCAGTTTCTTTAATCTGTTCTCCATATCCAGTTAAAGCTGCAAATGGAGCAAACTGAGCTGCCCTGTCTGCAATAGGCATCTGGGGGTGTTTTTTTGATACATGATGCGGAAGGTTGATAATATCGTCATACTTTCCCATTATGCTTTATGCCCTCCTATCTGTCCATTTCTCGTTCTTGTTGTTGCACCTTCTTCGTAACTTAACCCTCGCAAAACTGCATTTTTTCCGTATTTTTTCTTAATATCAAGAATAGATTTTTGTAATCTACGTTCCTTTTCCTGTTCTTTCTTTAATGCTTCATAATCAGTAAACAGATCTAACTGCTGATATACCTGTCCCTCTTTTGGCATAACTTTAGTAGCAGATAATGTGAGCCGCCGGATAAGGAGTTCCTTATCAATTATCCTGTCGTAAAGACTAGAAACAGCAATTGTAATTTCTTTTAGTGAAGAAGTTGGTATATCCAGATTAATCGTACCATGTGCGTGTTTGGGGATTTTTCTTCCATAACGGTCTGTTGCAACCTCCCCACTGTATTCCTGTCCTTGTAGATTATCCCTATCATAACCTATTGTAAGGACAAATTGCTTTGAAACAAGCTTCTGTTCAAAAAGATCAAATGCAATCTGTTCCGCCATTTCTAAAACTGCAATTTTTGCCTTTTCTGATGAATAAGCAGAAGATAATACCTGTCCGGAACCGATACTTTTTGCTTCTGGTTTATATACTTTTATATCTGCAATCGTACAAGATTCATATCCCCATGCATGGTCAATCAATAACTCGGCATTAATGCCAAATAGTTTATAAAGTAATTCCTCATTATGATATTCCTTTTCTTTTCCAACAGAGCATCTGGCAACGTCTCCCATCGTGTAAATCTGATATGCAGCAAGCTTTTTGGCATAGCCTTTCCCTACTCTCCAGAAATCTGTAATCGGCTGATGTTCCCATAATTTCTTTCGATATGTTATCTCATCAAGATAAGCAATTCTCACCCCATACTCGTCTGCCGACACATGCTTTGCCATAATGTCCATTGCGATCTTTGCAAGATATAGATTCGTACCAATCCCTGCAGTAGCTGTGATCCCTGTTTCTTTTAATACATCCTGTATCACTTTAGAAATTAATTCTTTTGCCCCCATCCGATAATTTGTCAAATATCCTGTCAAATCAATGAAAACCTCATCAATCGAATATACATGAATATCTTCTGGAGCAAAATACCGAAGGTAGATCTGATATATTTGTGTACTATATTTCATATACAATGACATTCTCGGAGGTGCTGTAATATATGCCAGTGCAACCGAAGGATCACTTAATTTATCTGAATGAAAGGATTGTCCTATAAATTTATGCCCCGGAGCAGATTCCTGTCTTTCCTTATTAATCCTCTTCACTTTCTGTATTACTTCAAATAAGCGAGGACGTCCTGGAATACCATATTTTTTTAAAGAAGGAGAAACGGCAAGACATATGGTCTTTTCAGTACGGCTCTTATCGGCAACAACAAGATTTGTTGTGAGAGGATCTAAGCCTCTTTCCACACATTCCACTGATGCATAAAATGATTTTAAGTCAATCGCAGCATATATCTTATCCAAATCTATCCCCCTCCTTAAAATAACAATATTATTGATTTAGTATACCATACGTATGTTCTTTTATCCACAAATATCCCATACTTCTTAACATATTCTAAATTACAAAACATTGATAACTTTATTGATAATAAATATAGGGCATGAAAAAAGCCGGAAGCCACCTTTTATCTGTGACTTCCGGCAATAAATCTATCCTTTCTTCTTCCTGGCAATCAAAACTCTCCGATACTGTCGCATTTTTTCTGCACCTACCAGTGTAAAGTATCGTTTTACCAATCATCTCTAGCTACTCCTTTCGTTTGATAAAACTAGTATGCTGATTAGCCCTCAATACATCAAGCAACGCAAATTAACATTCATGCAACGCCCAATATTACAAGGATTCATTAAGTCCTCTACAAACTGGAATTGTTCGAGTTTTTCAAATACTAACGTCCTTAATTTTGTTCAATAATTGATTTATAGTAGTTACCAAAGTCAGCAAGTGAATTAACAATTGGAAGCATTTTTGTTCCGAGTTCCGTTAAGCCGTATTCAACTCTCGGTGGCTGCTCATGGTAATCGTGGCGATATGCCAGCCCATCACTCATCATTTGTCTTAAACTATCTATCAAAACCTTTTGTGAAATACCATCTATATCATTGAATCTCCATGGACGCTCTTTCAAGTTACGCAAAATCAGCAATTTCCATTTTCCTCCGATGAGAGATACTGCTGTTGCAACTGGGCATTCCGGTAATTCTTCTTTTGCTCGCATAATTCTCACCTCCGAGTCTATTGTAACACATTCATTTTTGAGTGCACAGTTACAAAAAGGTGCGTACTTGTTTTTGTATGTGTCTCACACTATACTAATACCAAGCAACCAGAAACTACAAATTAACTATGGAGGTTATTATAGCAAATTACACAAAAACAACTATTGGAAAGGAAAACCGAATTGAGCTGCATGAAAAGTTGTCTTTAACAGGTGCAGAAATCAGTTTAAACGAACTACCTGCAGGAGCAAATGTCCCATTTGTTCATTCTCATAAAGAAAATGAAGAAATCTATGGAATTCTTTCAGGTAACGGCAAGGCCATAATTGATGGAGAAGAAATCAGCCTTTCAACTGGAGACTGGATAAAAATCGCACCTGCTGCAAAGCGTCAGTTTTTTGCATCCGATATTTCCGGAATTACTTATATCTGCATTCAGGTAAAAGAAAATTCTCTGAAACATTTTACAGCAGAGGATGCCGTAATCGGCTAATTAAAAGTATTTATTTACAAAAATGCACAGTTCCCGATAAGCTAAGAACTGTGCATTCCTTTTTTCTTCAATTTTACGATTTCTCAATTTTTCAATACACTAAGCAGTTTGTCATAATCCTGAAAGCAAATTCAATTTCTATGATTCTTTCTTCTTTTTCTTCTGATTGTCTGTTTGGCTCAGTCATCTTGACTCCTTTCCTCCAGAATTCAGGAAATAAAAAATGCCTGTCTGGAACTTTTATAGATAGTAAAGTTCCAAACAGACATTGCTGTTTGACCATTAGCTGTAGCTAATAGAATTGAATACTGTTTCAGCTAATTTATGTTTGCAGGTTTGGGAGAGATTGTTTCTTTTCCCGCCTTTTCTCTGATTTACATCCCCGAATAAGGGGTGACAACAGAGCGGAACCCAAATGTTAGCTAGACTTTCTAAAACCCATGTTTGCAAACCGGTGATTTTGATTAGCTGTCAGCTAATCCAGCTAACATTTTCGAACGCTTTGAAGCCCGTCGCCAAGAGGATTTGAACCTCCGACCCCTCGCTTAGGAGAGCTCCAACCTATTGTCACTCTCTGTCAATCTGAGGTAAGGTAAACCCAAGTGGGACACTATATAAAACTGTTTCCGATTCAATTCGAGTTATTCTGAATACCCCCTCTGCCAAGCTCTGTAAAGCTCTGAAAGTTAGCTGATTGTTTGCTCCAGCTAATAATCGGGGAATGCCTTGATATTACCATCGACATCTGTTATATGACCACCATGCTTCGTACGTTCGATCATGGTAAACAGTATTCAATTAAACTTCCTATCGTAAGTACAAGATATTTTCTTGTCTATAATTAACTCAAACTTCCCACACCAATAAGGTGTGCTGAACCTTGAAAATCCAATATTTCAGCCAATAAAAAAGGCATAAATACAATCCTTTGGTATAATGGAATTGTCCAGAAACCAAAATAGAAAAGGAGATTTATGCCATGTCCATTTTAGCACAGAACCATACGGATGAGGTAGCTTTACTTGATTGTATTCAGAAATTTTTTGCAAAGCATCATGTTGGAAAGTTACTGAAGCAATGTAATGGGACCAAGGAGAAAGGTGTTCCTTCCATTTCTCTTCTGAAATACAAACTCGGAAACATCTTCATCGGAAGAAGTATGTATATGCAGCAGCGTACCGGTTCTTTCAAGGAAGATTTCTCTAAAAATACCTTCTATCGCTTTCTGAATTCTGCTAAGACAAACTGGCTTCGTTTTACGTCACTCCTTGCCGCAGACATCGTTAACAATGGGATCAAGGATCTTACCGATGCCTCTCGTAAGAATGTATTCATCATTGATGACAGTCTTTTCAATCGTACCAGTTGTAAAAAAACTGAATTGGGTTCTAAAGTCTTTGACCATACTGGGATGAATTACAAAAAGGGATACCGTATGCTGACACTTAGCTGGAGCGATGGAAATACGCTTATTCCTGTTAATAGCTGTCTTCTTGCTTCGTCAAAGGAATCAAACATCATCGGCCCGGTAAAAGCATTTGATAAGAGAACTCTCGCCGGAAAACGTCGCAAACTTGCCCAGACCAAGGCCCCTGAAGCAATGCTGACACTGCTTGATACAGCCGTTTCTGCCGGATTATCTGCGGAATACGTTCTTTTCGACTCCTGGTTCTCTAATCCTGCTCAGATTACGGCAATCAAGCGCAAAGGAATGGATGTGATTGCCATGATCAAGAAAAGCAGTCGGATCAAGTATACCTACAATGACGAGCAGCTTAACATCAAGGAAATCTATTCTAAGAACAAAAAGCGTCGTGGCAGATCCAAATATCTTCTTTCTGTTGATGTCATCGTAGGAAAAGAAAATCCAATCCCTGCCAAAATCGTATGTGTTCGAAATAAGGCTAATCGTAAGGATTGGCTTGCTTTCATCTGCACTGATACATCTCTTAGCGAAGAAGAAATCATTCGGATTTATGGAAAACGCTGGCAGATTGAAGTTTTCTTCAAAACCTGTAAGTCCATGCTCAACCTGATTGGAGAGTGTCACAGTTTATCTTATGATGCACTAACTGCTCACGTAGCAATTGTGTTTACCAGATATATGCTACTCGCAATATAATGGTCTCATAAATTAAGACACTTTTTCGGACAGTTTTTAATGAATCTGATATACTTAAACCAGTATGAAAGAAAGGATCCATTATCATGTCCAGACAAAGAAGAAATTTTAATGCCAAATTCAAATCAGACCTTGTAATTGAGCTGCTTAAGGGTGAGAAAGATCTCAATACCCTTGCAACTGAAAATAACATCCAACCAAATCTGCTCCGCAACTGGAAAAAAGAGTTCTTGAACAATGCTTCGGTTGTGTTCGACGACAAGCGTGAGGAAAACCTCAAAGAAAAGCTTGCCGAAGAGCGTAAGGAGAAAGCGGAGTATGCCAAAAAGGTTGGTCAGTTAACCATGCAGGTTGACTGGCTCAAAAAAAAATCTGAAGAAATTTGTGGACCTGACTACGAGAGTAAGTTTAGTCCAAAACCTTTTGACGACTAAGGAAATTCCGGCTTCTGTTGGCGCCAGGTTGCTTGACATCAACCGTACAAGCATTTATTACAAGGGTGCCCCTATTTCAGATGAGGAACTGGCCTGCAAAGAGATCATTGATCATCTCCATACAGATAATCCCACTTGGGGCGCAAGACAAATGTCTGCACAGTTAAAAACCCGTGGTTACCAGGTTGGACGCCGCAAGGCAAGACGCTACATGAATGAGATGGATATTTACCCGATTTATCCAAAGATGAATCTTTCCAAGCGAATGCAGCAGGCGAAAGTATGTCCATATCTTCTTCGTAATGCGGTCATAGACAAACCAAATCAGGCATGGTCTATTGACATTACATATATTCCGATCAAGCGCGGATTTCTGTATCTGACAGCCGTGATCGACTGGTATAGCCGTTGTATTGTCGGCTGGGAAGTGGATGACACACTTGATACCAGAATGGTTATCAGTGCCCTGAAAAAAGCTTTCAAAGTGGCAAAACCTCAGATCTTGAATTCAGATCAGGGTTGTCAGTTTACAAGTCAGCAATACATTGACTTTGTAAAGGAAAACGGTATCCGCCAGAGTATGGATGGAAAAAGCCGCTGGGCAGACAACATCATGATTGAGCGCTGGTTCCGCAGCTTCAAGTATGAGGAAGCCTATCTGACACAGTACAACAACATCAGGGAAGCAAGGGCTGCTATCAGACAGTATATCCACACCTACAACTTTGAGCGACGCCATTCTGCACTTGATTACCAAACACCGGCTGAATGCTACTATCCGGCAATGTTGATGCCATATGTAGCTTAGCATATATTGGATCTGGGGAGTGCTCCACTGTTCTCTCCATGTTCCTTGTAACTTGTCCACCATATCAGTTCATTATAAAAATCTTAGATTTTTGTCTTGACAACTGAGCCACTATACAACGGAACAACGGCAGAACGAAGACCAGAGAACGCTGGGAGAGCTATTCTTTTTTCTCGTTGATGAAATGGCAGATATTACTTTCAGCAGATCACTTGGCATCCTGATGGATGCCTTAATGGCGAGCCTTCAGGAAATCCTGAAGCTGAGTGACGAGCAGCTTTCTGCCCTTATTGCTGATTTTGAATCCAGACTGCCAGAATATCTGCGTAATGCACTCCATCCAGGGACTGCGATGGCATAAATTGCTATTTTGTTAGCTGAAATATTGAATTTTCAAGGTGCGAAGCCCATTTGGGGTATGGGAAGTCTTAGTAATTAATATAACGCATACGAGACGGTTTGTCCATGCGTTTTTGACTGGCAAATTTATAGAACTTTCCAGTAACCATTTCTTTTTGACTTATTTGTGTATTCGTTTTAATCATAGCTATTATTACTGCTTCATCTGAATTTAAAGATTCACTTATTGATTCATTTATTGATTCATTTGAAGCTTTATTTGTATTATTATTCCGATACTTATTTCTTATGTCGTTGCGAATCGTTTTTTCACTAAAATTACACTATTTTTCATTACTTCATCGTCTTCGGCAGTGAATTGAGCAATGCCCGCATCTCTGGATTAGCCAACACTTTTGCCAGAAGTTCTGGATCGACTTCATCAGCAACAGGTACATTATTATTTTCCTGCTGTACATGCATCTGTGGATCCAGATTCTTTTTCTCATAAAATGCTTCTTCAAAAAGCTCTGCATTTTTCCTTCTGTCATCATCCAGAATATGAGAGTACACGTCCGTAACCATATTGACCTGAGCATGACCGGAATCCCCCTGTACCGCCTTGATGTCTCCACCATTCAATTTCAGCTTATAAGTAACGCTGCTATGACGAAAACTGTGAAATACAACCGGTGGGAGATTATAGTCCTCGATCAGTTTTTTTAAAGGACCACGTATTGCTCCATCTCCTAGAGGAAGCCCAAAGGTACTTGCCATAACCAGGTTATAGTCCATATATTCATCACCAAGAATTTCTTTCATTTCATCTTGCTCAGCTTTCCAGTCTACTAGCATATTAGCGACACTCTTTGGTAAGAATATCTTACGCACACTACTTTCTGTCTTCGGTGTTTTCAAAATACGGACCGTAGAATTCTTCTTATGATTTGTCGGGAATACCAACAACACATCTTTTCCATCCAATGCATTCAACGATTCTTTTCTTATACGCTGTGATTCTTTGTTGATGAAGACATATGCACGGTTTTCTTCAATTGCCTCAGGAGAAATATCTACACAATCCCAGGTAAGACCAAGCAGCTCACCAAGTCGTAAGGAACATGAAAAGGATAGATTTATTGCAAGCTTTAATCGCTCATCTTCACAGACACTGAGCGCATACATTAATGTATCCGCTGTCCAGATGTCTCTTTTTTGTGATTTATGTTTTGGTACAGTCGCATGGGTGCAAGGATTCTTCTCCATCAACTCCCATTTCACTGCCTGTTCAAAACAGTTTCTAAGCAGCTTATTAATATCCCTGACCGTACTGGAAGATACAAATTCATTTCGACTGGTTTTATTCAATGGATTGATAACTGCACGTCTCTTCAAAAGACTCTGATAATATCTTTCGATGAATCTGGTATTGATCTCTGAGAGTTTCGTATCACCAATGATCGGAAGAATATAGTTATTGATAAGAGAGACATTTCCTTCATATGTAGAAAGCGCCCAGTTTTCTTTGCCATAAAGTGCAACATATTCTGTAATAAGCTCGTCCAGTGTTTTGCATTTACGGACGACAAATGATCCCATCTCTTTTTTATATTCAATTTCTTTTTTTCTTCTCTTTGCTTCGGCTTTCGTTTCATAGGTTTCCCACTTCTGTTTCCTCTCACCTTTTTCATTCGTATAAGAATAGATTACATTAAATTTTCCGTTTCGTTCTCTTATAGATGCCATATTATTGCATGCTCCTTTCCAAATCTCTTTGTTCCATCCAGTCCTCAAATTCATCCCGACAGATCCTTACTCGACTGCCAACTTTTATTACTGTGAACTTCCCTTTATCCGCCCACTTGTTAATCATGCTTCTGCTGACCTTTGCCAGATAGGAAGCTTCATCAAAAGTAAGATATTTTATATTTCCATTGCTTCCTCGTATTCCGGTTTGTGATAATTTCTTCCGCCGGAAATTAGCCAGGGCAATATTCTGTTCCTGTGCAAGTTCTTCATAATCATTCGATGGATCCAGCTTATAACGGTCCTGACCTTCCAGGAATTTTTGAAAACTCTCTTTTGTGATCCTTTTCTTTTCTGCAATCACAATGAATTCAAAAAAATGACTATACTTCGGATTATCAAGAATTGTATATACTGCGCTTCTGGTTGTTCCAAGCAGCTGTGCCATCTCAGGCATCGTAATAGTTGCATTTTCCAAAAGAGCGTCTTTTTTTCTGTCTTCCTTTGTTCGATACCGGGACTGGCTTTTATACCAATTCTGAAAAGATTCTTTTGGTATTCGTTTCCAGTAATCGACAATAACAGCTTCCATTTGATTTTTCTTGAGTAAATCATAAACAAGATATTCATCAACACCCAACAGATCCGCGACTTCCTTAACAGAATAGGACCAGGATTTCAATTCTTTCCCCGGTTCTTCTCCGGTAACTTTATGGTATTTAATCTGATTGGCATACCATTTTTCAAAGCTGGCAATATTGATTCGTATCTTTCCGGCAATCTCTTTAGATTCAAAAACATTTTTATGCACCAGCCAGTATCGATCTGTCTTTTTTAATCCCAGCAGCTTTCCCATTTCCGGCACGGTCATCCAGGTTCTCTTTTGTGTCGGACGCCGTTTGTAAGGACTGTCTTCTGATATCTTTGAAATGATCTCTTCTACATCGTCCATTTCCGGAACTTCTTTTTGTTTCATAATTGCTGTTGCCATTTATTCTTCACTTCCTGTCTTTTTTAGTGTTAGTGTTTTTTCTTATATCATATCTCAAATCCAGATAAAAATTTAGGATGTCGATGCAGACAAAATCTGCCTGATCAACACCCTGTTTTTATTGTTCCAAGTTATCGAGCCAGTCATCGAAACTCTTCTTAGAGATGCGATACTTTCCGCCATCCAACTGGATCCACCGGAATTCCTTTTTCTTTAAAAGGTTATAAATAGTAGGTCTGCTGACTCCTAAGATTTCCTGTAACTCTTGAACTGTATAACATCTTTTTTCTGACATTTCTTTATCCTCTTTTCTTTGAAATATGAAAGAAAAATTATCCCTTCATATAACGAAACGCTCAGAGCATGTTTTACAGTGGTCAAAAGCAAATTTTTTTACTTTTTTCTTACGAGTTTTCTTTAATGCAACTCGTAACATTAGATTTTTACATTTTTCATGAAATTAAGTAAAGAAAAAGAGCATATGGAATTGAATCCATACACTCTATGATTACTGGAACTTTATTTCATTTTTAATTCAACAAACTTGAATTTGACTTGCCTATTTTCTTAAAATCTCATGTGGCGCTTCTATTTCATTTGCCAAGGTATGCTCTGTTAATTCTGACATCAATTTCAATTTTTTATTAATCAATGATCGCATACAATTAGGAACATGTTCCTGATGCGCTCTGTGGATTGCTACACATTCCTTACAGTTTCCGTGATAACGACAGGCTTTCAGGCAAGGACAGTGATCTTTGTCTTTATACTCCTTACGAAATTCCGCTGCAAATTCTTCTTGCAATCTCAGCCCCTCGACACGGTTTCCCTTATGAAATTCTACCATTGCATCCAGTTCTTTCTGGTTCCCTTCAATCTTCATGTTATTATAGCGCCTCCATTTCAACTATTCCTCATTTTCTGATAAATCCCGATTTTTCGTTCTCTGCGACTTCCCAATAAACGGGAAGTTGGTTACTTCTTGTAATTCATTTTCTTACTTAACACCCCAAACAAAGCCAATAAAAATATTCCAATTCCAAGCAATACGCCAGCCACTTTCATTAATTCATTGTTTGTATACCCTGTATCCGGAAGAATCCCATACTTGTAATAAGAATAACTAACATGGTCTGTGGTATATGCAGCTATGGAATCTCCTACATTATATTCCGAATATACAAATCCCGGTACTTGCATTCGCTTGTGATAATCATTCACTTTTCCATTGTTGTAGTAGAAGAAATAATTCTGAGATATCGTATCAACCGAAGCATCTTCAGCCCTTTTACCTGTAATCACAATATCCTCCATATAGTAATCTTCTCCCAGTACCATCTCTTCCATTTGTGTATTAAATGCTTTAGATGTCAAAAGTATATTTATCCAGACTGTAATGAAAGCTATACTTAAAATAATGAAACAAATCCAAAACAAAATTTTCTTTTGATTTCCAGTTAATATTTCTTTTGATTCTTTGTGCTCAACCAATTTATTACTCATTCCATAATACCTCTAAAGTACTTTTTCCTTCTTCCTTCCCTTCGTCCAAGAAGTGTATCTCACTCAAAGAACTCGGTCAATCCCGATTTCTCAGTTTCAAAAAATGGCATTTATCGTCTTGTTCCATTCTTATCAAAATTCTTTTTTAATGCTATTTCTGTTGGGAGAATAGACCCAATTAAAGGAATAAGTTGAACACCACAGATAATTCCTCCTATACTCCCAACACAATCTTCATTTTTTCCAATCACTAAAAGCATGAATATTACTGTTATCGGCAACATAACCATTCCACAGACATACCAGACTTTACCACAATATTTATGAGCAAATTCCCATGTGTCTTTGTTCTTCATAGACATCGAAGTCCGATATCCAAATACTGAATTTATTTCCTTTGGAGCCTTTTTCATAAAATATCTTCCAAAACCAATCATCGTAAAAGGAAGAAGCAAATCCATAATCAACATAAAAATCCAAAACCCCATTGTAAACCTCCTTTACTACAAATCCCGATTTCTATTTTCGTTTCCATAGCATAGTGTACTCTTTTTCACCAGTAGCTTCATCCAAGCCTTCACATTGAATAATGAACGCTTCTCTTTGGTAAAAAGAAATTGCTCTGGCATTCTTCTGGTATACATTTAATCGTAAGCTAACTTTTTTATCCTTAACATAATCTAATAAAAGCTTACCTATGCCACATGACTGCATTTCATCGGAGACAAAAATACCTTCTATATATTTATCATTTAGTCCTACAAATCCTTGTATCATTTTATCTGCTTCAAACACATAAACTTCGTATTGTGACATCATTTCTTTTACTAATTCATAATTACTTTTCCAGTATTGATTGGAAATAAAATAATGTGCTTTCAGATTTGTCTTTAACCATATGTCAGCAACTCTATCGATATCTCCGTTCAGCAACTTTCTAATCATAACAAATTTTCTCCACAACTACATCCTTTATGCTTTTCTCTTTTTTTCATTCTATCACAAGCTCACCATTAATCATCATTTTTTTGATATTTTTTCTTTTCCCCCACTGTAAAACAGTCTCTGAGCGTTTCGTTATATAGAGGGGTACACATACAGAGCAAGATCCACCCATGTTTAACAGTATTGCCGATTGGCATCCTGTCATCCTATGGGATTTATCTTGATGGGGATCTCCCCATACCCTCTTCATAACAGACGTTTCACTTGTCTGTTGGTTCCACCTAAAGGTGTTCACAGCACTACTTCTAATATCGGAAGGGACAGCCGATATTAAAATACGTGACTCCCGGTGGGAGGAATAGTCGTAGCGAAAGGAGGAATATGAGAACAGAAAACAAAGATAAAGAACTAAATCACAGACATTTTGTTGCAGTACGACTGACAGATGTCGAACTCAATTTGCTGGATCAAGGAGCTGCTTGTTTTTCAATCTCACGATCTGAATATCTGAGAAAACTTCTGCTTGAGAAGCAAATCAATCATCAGATTGAAGTTGTTGCAGACATGAACGATCTCAGAAAACTGGTCAGTGAATATGGAAAGATCGGATCGAATCTCAATCAGATCGCCAAGCATTTTAACAGTGGTGGTAGTCAGTCACGTGCTATAGAAAATGAAATCCATCAGTGCATCACTGACTTATTTCAGCTGAGAAAAGAAGTACTGAAACTGGCAGGTGGTATGAATGGCAATCGTAAAGCATATTAAAAGCAGAAATGCAAATTACTCATCTGCTATCAATTATCTTCTGTTTGAACACGATGAGAAAACCGGAAAAAAGATTGTAGATGAATCTGGTCGAAGCATCCTTCGAAAAGAATTTTATATGGATGGGCTGAACTGTGATCCGATGTCTTTTGACAAGGAATGTGAACTGACAAATGCTTATTTTCACAAGAATAAGAAACGTGCAGATATCAAAAGTCACCACTACATTATCAGCTACGATCCAGCCGATGTTACAGAAAATGGACTTACCGGACCAATAGCACAAGCAATCAGTTTGGAACTTGCAAAGCAGATGTTTCCTGGATATCAGGCACTGGTGGTTACTCATACTGACGGTCACAATGAGTCCGGAAATATCCATACCCACATCGTCATAAACAGTGTGAGGAAGACTGCAGTGGAAAGGCAGCCGTATATGGATAAGCCACATGAGGAAGCTGCCGGTTACAAGCATCGTTCCACCGATAAATTCATGAACGCATTCAAGAAAACAGTCATGGAACGGTGTCAACAAGAAGGATTTCACCAGATAGATCTTCTTGTTCCAGCTGAAAGAAAAACTACTCAAAAAGAATATATAGCACAGAAACATGGTCAGCAAAAACTGGATGAAATCAATCAGAAAATTATCGAAGATGGTCTCAAACCAACATCCGCCGTGTTCCTTACACAGAAAGAATATTTGCGAAATGCGATTGATGAATGCGCTGCCACATCCAATAGTTTTGATGAATTCCAATCCAAACTTCTGGAACAATTTCAGATCTCTGTGATTGAGCATCGTGGCAGATACAGCTATCTTCATCCTGATCGACAGAAGCGGATTACTGAACGTGCACTGGGAACACGATATGGAAAAGCACACCTGGAACAGACCTTCTTACGCAAGGATCCATTGGCCATCCTCTATGTCAGATCTCACCTGCGCCTGGTTGTAAATCTCCAGACAAATGTGAAAGCAATGCAGAGCCCAGCCTATGCTCATCGGGTAAAACTTACTAATCTGCAGCAAATGGCAAATACCATTATCTATGTGCAGGAACATGGATTTGATACGCAGTCAGATCTGAAAAATACACTGCTTGCATCAAAGCAGGAACTGAAGGAAATGCAGACACAGTTTGCTCAGCATCGGTCCGATCTAAGGATCCTCAAAGATCAGATCCGTTATACCGGCCAGTACTATGCAAATAAAGAAGTTTATTCCCAATTTTCAAAAGCAAAGTACAAAGGAAAATACCGAAAAGAACATGCGAAGGAAATTCAGAAATATGAAGAAGCCAGAGATTGGCTGAGATCCTTTTATCAGGATGGAAAGATGACAAGCCTAAAAACTCTGACTTTACAAAAAGAAAAACTGCAACAGCAGATAGCTTCCGAAGAAGAAGCAATAAGCAGCTTGAAAGAAAAATTAAAAAATCTGGATACTGCCGATCAGAATGTTGATGCCATTCTTCAGATGCAGATTCCAGAACCAGTGAGATCAAAAACCAAAGATCTCGAACGATAACTATCACAAAACAAAGGAGGAACTATCACATGACACAAGAAGAATTTAATGTTGTATTTGAACTTCAGATGAGAAAATGTGCCGATATTCTGGCACATAAAAAGAAAGAATATACCGGTGACAATATTGATCGCCTCAGTGCATTCAAGATTGCTGCCGCTTTACAGAACTGTGATCCAAAAGCAGCACTGGCTGGTATGATGTCGAAACATGTCGTATCCCTTTACGATATGTGTTATTCCACTCTGTTACATTTTGATATGGAACAGTGGGATGAAAAGATTACAGACTGCATCAATTATCTGATCCTTTTAAAAGCTCTGGTAAAGGAGGAACAGGCCTATGGATCACATTGAAACAGCCATCTTGAACTGCTATGGGATCCGGGAAGCAGAACAGAATATGGTCTTTGCTGCCAGGCTCACACAACACGGTCATACGATCCAGAACATGGCAGATCTGATGGATCTTTACCATCAATCCTACAGTCAGAAGACCGTAGAAAACATTGCAGGACTTCCCCATCCAACAGTACAGAAATTCATGGTCATTACCGTGGCTGTTGTTGGTGCAAGCAGACGCTTCCTGGCACAGATCACAAGGCATCAGAACGAAGTAAAGTACATGAGTGCATCTCTGCAGTACAGCAATTATTCCAGTCATGCTGCATTTGCTATTCCATATGGAATCATGAAAGCAGATAAAGAAATCCAGGATATTTACAAGAAAAGCTGTCAGTCAGATCTGGATCATTATGCAGAGCTTTGTACCTTAGGCATTGATCATGATTCAGCCGGATATGCTACACCTCAGGGACTTCGAAACGTACTGATCATCAGTGCAACACCTTACCAGTGGAAACATATGATCGGCCAGAGAACCTGCAGAAGAAATACGGATGAAACCAGGATCGTGATGCTCTATATCTGGCAAAGATTGTACAAATTAAGCCCGATTCTTTTTGCACCGGATCTGACCGGTCCATTCTGTCAAAGAGGAAGCTGTATGGAAAAACAGATGTCCTGCCAGAATCCTATTTCGAAACTTTGGATGCCGTCAGATATTTTAAAAACTGATTATCCATTGCTCATCAGGAAGGAGGTGAGCAACCATAAAGATTAAACTGATTGACTTTGGTCTGAAAGCAGATCATCATCCCTTCCGGCCACATGAAAATGATGCCGGTGCTGATGTATTCATGCCTTATGATTGCGTATTAAAACCAGGTGAGGTTGCAAGAATTCCACTTGGATTCGGTCTCATCATACCGGATGGATTTGCCGGATATGTCTTTCCACGAAGTAGCATGGCAGCAAAAGGACTGGTATGCGAACTTCCACCGATCGACTCCGGTTACCGTGGTGAGATCCATGCCATTATCAGCAACGTAAGCATATCTTCTCAGACCATTCATAAAGACACACGCGTCGGTCAGCTGGTGATTACACCGGTCGTGATTGCAGACTTTGTCCTGGACCTTGGTGAAGAACGAGGAACCGGGTCATTCGGAAGCACAGGAGAATAATACTATGATTACATTTGGAAGAAAATTAAAACACTTAAGACAGAAAAATCATCTCACCCAGAAAGAACTCGGCATAGCTGTCGGATTTTCTGACAGCTGTGCTGATGTCCGGATTGCTCAGTACGAAAGCGATGTCCGAACACCGAAAGAAGATCTTATGAAACTCTTCGCATCAACACTCGGCGTTCCAGTTGAACTCTTTACCGTACCGGTACTCTCAGAACCCAGGGAGTATGAGGCGGCGGAATATTGGAGGTATGAATTAGGGGCGGAACTAGATTAATTGTCATAATACTGAAATGAGGCAACGGATTTTCCGTTGCCTCGCTTTTATCATTTTGAGGGTAATTGAAAATATCCTCCTGTGTTGAGCAATCCTCTTTTTCTGCGCTTTATCTGCATATCTATATATTTCATTTTATTTCTGTTCCATCGATAAAAAGCACATATTTATCCGGATTATGAACAATATCATAATCTTTTCCATATTCAATCGGTCTAAATTCTATCTGCATAATGGATTTTCCATTTTCGATATCTTCTTTCCAAGAATATACGGTCATATCAAGGCTGGTTGCATATCCATGATCTGTAGAAAATTTTATTGAATGAAATGAATTCTCTTTGTACATTTTTAAAAGCAGTCTTGCAAATGCTTCTTTTTTATCAGAAATGTTTTTTCTGTTAGCAACTACTGTAAGATTCTCATCTCTATTCATAGAAAAACTGCCAACTACATCTGGCTCACCTTCTTTATACTTTAATAAGCTTTTCCCAATTATCATTCCAACAATAATCGAAAAAACGATAGCAACAAATACAAGTGTTATATTTTTTTTATTCATTTTATTAAGTTCCTTAGAGTTATATATAAGTCTTTAGAACTACTATATCATATTATTTCACGTTAAACCAAATAAAAAAAGAAGAGCAATAAGCCCTTCCATCTTCTTATTCACGTATTTATTCCACCAATGCTCTCACTGCATTGATAATTCTCTGTTGCTTTTCTTTCGGTAGTTTCTCTATCATTTCAGATAATTCATTCGTAACACCAGTAACCGAATGTGTCACAACATCAATCAATATAAACTAGAAGACGGCAGACACCACTCAACTAAGTGTGGTACTGTCACATCTATCACATCTTGATGTTACAGCATCTGGATGCTTGGTATCTGCCGTCTGAAGTCCCCCTAGTCTTTTGTAACTTTTGCAATTTCCTCAGCTATTCTTGAAATAACAGAAACGCAAACAGAATTACCTGCTTGTTTATATAATCTTGCGTCGCTCATATCGCTAGGCAGAATATAGTTTTCGGGAAAGCCCTGAGTATTAAAGCATTCTCGTGGAGTCATTTTTCGAATACCATGTTTCGTCTTAATTAGACAAACATTATGACCTCCTTCACCTTGGTTCGCAGTAAGGGTAGGAACAACACCGGATTGATTTTTGCGAACATATTTCCGTCTCCATTGATAGATGGCTGGATGAAGAGGATCGTCATCACGCATCGCTTCAACTAAAGCATCATATATTTCTCCCTTATACTTTCCAGGCGTATAATAATACTTTTCATCAATCTTTGTTTCAAAATCAATAAGATCTTTTACGGTTGATGTTAATGGAATTGATAATGGCCATTGAAATCTTTCGAAATCTCGTTCTTCTCTAAATGCAACAATATAGATTCGCTCTCTGTTTTGAGCTACATTACCGTAGTTCATTGCATTTAATACATGATAAGTGTATTTATATCCTAGTAAATCTAACTGCTCACATATCACTCTGAATGTGTTTCCATTGTCATGACCAACTAGATTCTTTACATTCTCAAAGAATGCAAATCTTGGTTTTTTATCTTCTAATATTCTTGTTAATTCAAAGAATAATTCTCCTCTACCTTTTTCATCTTCAAAACCTTTTCTATATCCAGCAATGGAGAATGCCTGGCAAGGAAATCCTGCTAGCATAATATCAAAATCAGGTATTTCTTCACTTTTTACTTCATGAATATCTCTAATATCCACTTTAATATCGTAATTTAATTCAAATGTCTTTGCTGGATATGAATCAAATTCATTTGCATATATTGTTTTAAAGTCACCTGTACTTTCAAATCCATAATCAATTCCACCAACTCCAGCAAAAAAGGATGCACATTTAAACATTTCATCACTCCTCAAATAGTTTTTATGTGTATAGTATATCATAATCGCGGCGCGCTGCAATTTATTATTTTAAAATAGAAGATGGCAAAATGCCATCTCTATTTTCTCGGAATAAATCCTTTTGGCGGATTTTCTTCATCAATCCAAATAAATTCCATATGAATATCGTCGGAACCTTTGTATTTCGTAAATCGAAGTCCATTGATATTTAGTTCATATAATCGTTTGGATGTAAGAGGTTCATACTCATCTAGCTGAAATATTCCGCGAAGAATCCATTCCCCTAAATAAGTTTGTTTTTCAGTCGATTCAATTGCTTTTCCATTGTCTTGTGTTATATATACTGGCAGGACATCCCCTGATGGTTCAAAGACCAAATTAAAGCAACGTTGCTCTTTGGGTAAAGCTAATTTATTGGTTCCTGGTTTCAACGTTCCAAATCCTGGTCCAAAAAAATCAGGATGTTCTTTATGAAATTGTGCTGAATCTGGAATCGGAATATACATTTCATCCATTGGACGATATAACGACTTATAAAGATCTTTCTCCAAATCAAATATACCGGTAGCCTTGGCAATTTTAACTAAGTATTCCCTCAATCTAACCTTCTGTGCTTTTTCATCAACAGATGATGCAGGCTCAAGCAGAAATGTCGTCATTCCTTGTTTGATTTCAAATAAAACTTTTGAATCAATCTGATCCTCATATTCAGAGCAAATTTTACTTATTCGCTTTTCACGCTGATCTTTTCCCATCTTGGATCCTGTGCCAAAAAACTATTAAAGCCTGAGAATAATTCTGTTTCTTGATTTTTATTCCAGATAGTCCAACAGTATGTATCTTCTACCTCCAATTCTTCGACATCATCTTCAATCTCTAATATGTTAGAATTGTCATCTAAGTCTGGTGACTTAGGATAAACCATATCCGCAATTTTTCCAAAAATAGCATGTGCATCATCGGCGTATTTTACATTCCACTCATCACATACGATATTTCTGTTATCAAAATTCATATGCAATTGACTATCTGCAGAGGTATATTTGTACACATGCTTTCCATCTGTAAAGAAAAAATTTGTAGGATTCTTTTTGCCCGTACACCCCAATATAGAAAGATTTTCAAGATTGATTTTGTCATACGAAGTTTCACCAACATATATTTTTGCGTCTTCATTTCTACTTGAAGGCATCAAAACATGATAAACAGAGTGTACATGAGTATCATCTTCACCCGCTTTAAATCCTTTAATATTTGCACGAGAGGAATCGATTCTTGCATTTCGTATTTTTGCAATACGACGGGCCAACTTCATATATAGAACTTCATTTAATGAATCAACAGTAGCCTTATCTTCAGCATCATTCGCATGTCTTTTTATTTCATCAATAATATCAGACCACTCATCATGTTTAGCTTTAAACTGTGCAACCTTTTGATCACCTGATGATATTCCAAAAGTTTTTATTCCGACCAGATATTTTTCACCATTATGTTCTAAAGAAGCGTCATATGATGTGTTACCAATATCTTCTGCATAAGCATTAAAGGCTCTCTGAAATGCAGTTTCTTGAAATTTTGAATTGATAATAGGTGCAGCTTCTTCTACGTTATCGGTTACTTTTTGTGCAAACATTTCTGTCAAACTGGCAAAGGCCAATATCAGACGCTTATATTCATTTTTTTTGGAACTAGGTAAGTCCTCCCACATAATCGTTTCACCCCATTTACTTTAAATGATAGTACAATAGAATTCTCCATCTTTTCTAATATATTCAGAGTTGGTCAATTCATTTGGAATAGCCATTCGAGCAAGATTATTTACAACTAAAAATGACAAAAATTGACTTTCTGACATCTTATGATTACCGGTTTCAGTCATTCTTTTTGCTACTATTTGGGCATAAGAATTAATATTCTCTTCTTTACGAACAACAATACCTCTCTGATAACGTCTATCTTTCATTATTGGTTGAATCACTTCATAATCAGAAAGCTCTTTCTTGATTACTGTTTCAAGTATGAATTCATTCCATGGATATTCCCAATCAGGGAACCCCTCTAAATCAATGTTTATCAACGAAAGAACTCCATTTTCTATTTTATCCGCAATCAAAGAATTCAACTCTGAAACAGTTGACTCTGAAACGACCAGTAATTCATTTTTGATGTATTCATCTATCGATAATCTAGCATAATCCTCTTCAATATCAACAAGAACGGCACTTGCTGTTACTCGAGACCATTTCATTTTATCACACAATGAAATATACTGTTGATATGTAAATCGGTCAGGATAGTTCATTAAATACATCACGACATTCTTTGTTGACAAAAGGTTAATACGATTTTTTTTGCTTATATGAGGTCGTTTAAAGTCCATTGTCGAATCAAACATTTTCGCAACTATATAATGCAAATTCATCTCTGATGAAATATGATTCTTTTCAAGAAAATCAGGACATCTGTCTAGAGTTTTTTCGTATAGTAAACCATCACTTGCGTATCCATTGTTTTCTTCAAATAATTCACAAAGGCAATTATTAAGAACTAATAAATCTTCTTCTGTGATATCAAGTATTCCTGTACATGAATAATAATTATATTCCCACTGTAACAATCTAGAATCATTAACAAACGGCATAATAAGCATAATATTGCTAAATCCTCTAAACTCTTGGAATAATTCTTTTTTACTAACAGGTCGACCCATCCTACAGATGAAGGCATAAATTCGATCTGCAATGCTATCAGCATGCTCATCTTTTACACCATTTTTCAACAAATAGTCTCTATTATATTCATATGAATCAGGATATCTCATTGCAAGTACACCATGAAGATAATTGTAGTTATCTATACCGCACATGAAATTTAGGGCACCTTCAAAATTTGAGTAAATTTCATTATAAAAAACCTTATTTGTATCAGATTCATCTATGAAATTCTTTATCTCTGATAAGAGATCCTCATCAAGCGTAACATTTTCCTGTGGAATATACATCCCACGGCCTCTTAAAATCAGCCCATTACGAATCAGTGTAGAGCTTAAAGCTCTGTCACTTGCTGGAACCGACAAGCCTTTATATTTCTCACTTATGATTCTTCTCAATGTAATAAGATCTTCAGATTGTTCAGATTCACTTTGAGATAGTTTAATTCCATCTATGAATTTTGTTCGGATTATGTGCATACACGCTTGAGCATAGCTAGCTTTTCCTTTTACGACAAAATCACCATAGAAGGTATAATTGTTCTTCTTAAGAAGATTAGTAATGGAATTCTTGTCTAAATAATCTAACTTTGTTTCCGCAAGAGCAGTTTCAAGATCCTCTCTATTTTCACTTAAATCAGTTCCATCCGCAACGAAATCCTTAAGCAGTTCTAAAAGTTTTTCCTCAACAGAATATTCTTGATTCCTATCAACAAACATATCGGCAAAATCAAGATACTCAAACTCGTCACATGATTTAGAAACATACAATAAAATCTGATCATATTCGTCATCATCAAAAATATCCAAAATATCTTGAACACCAATACAATTATTAGAACCTTTTAAAATAAATAAAAGTTCTCTCACAAAAGGTAAGATACCTTTCATGTATTTTCTTTCAATTTGTCTAACTCTTTCTCTGGTAATAGAACTCTCTTGTGGCCCCGGATTATCTGCAATTTCTTGAAGTGTTTCACCTCTTGCTCTTCTAAGAAATATCTTGTACTCTCTGGATAATCTAGAATTGTCCAAAACATACTTTAGTAAAGACATTAAATCTTGTTCCAGTAACGTTGCTACCGCTGTCAACCGATCTATGTACCTTTTACCAACAATCATAGATAATTCTTTTGTCGATAAATTTCGTAATCCTTGGCAACATTTAATATTACTATCTATAAAACTTGATACTATTTTTTTTGAAAGCCCTAATTCGACTAATGCATCTACGCTTAAGAAATCTACATCCAAGGACATATTTTCAAATATACGTTTTTCCAAATCTGTATATTCTTTATTTACAATATCCTGGGAAGAATTATGTCCATCAATACCTAATTTTTCTATTAATGCTTCTGTTTCCTGAACTGTCTTCGCACCTATATTTTTCAAATCCGAAATACTATTGTTTTCCAAAAATGAAATCAGCCCGTTAAGCGTGTGAATATTTGCTCTTCTAAAAGCATTTTTTGCACGAACACTTAAACCAATCTCATCAATCATAATATCCGGAGAATCAATTTCCTCAGATTCTTCAATGAGATCAGCTTCAGTAACTTCGTATTCATCATCGAGTTCAATATTTTTTGTGGAAGAGTGTTCAATATTCATATTTTTCTCGATGGTACTTGTAAGTTCAGTAGAAACAGCCTCATTAAGAACTTCCGACACCTCATTATTTGTGTTGTCTTCTACCACTACAGGAGTAAGACAATATGGACATATATCAAATTTTTCAACACTAAATTCGCTTCCACAGACACTACAAATCATTTCTATTCCCCTACCAATTCAGCAATCTTTTTGTATACTTTATCGTATACCTCCTTGTACGATAACATATCTAAGAGATATGTTCCTGCTAATAGATTAACATATTTTGCTACTTCACGAATTATTTCACGATTATCTGCTTTTCTATTTTTAAGTAGATCAAACAAAGCAGTTAATGTAGCTTTTTGAACAATCGGATTATTAAATGTACTACGACCACATATAGTTTCTATAAAATCCTGATGATTACATAAAAATTTTGTCAATTCAAATGGATCTGTACGTTTTTCATCATAAGTAATACGACCTATCCACCATAATCTTGCCATACCATTTCTAAATAAAGAACGATTTCGTGAGTAATTAAAGAAATATCTATTTAACATATCTTGAGAAGAATTTGCTTTCCATCGATATTTCATATAATCCAGTTGTTCCTGCAGGGTATAAGCCAACCATATTCTTTCATCAGATGCTTGCGAATCCGACAGTGCTTTCATGTGAGTATATACACGCTGTGCATTTTCCGCGTCTGTTAATGGCTCTTTTCCAGAAGGCTGTCCCATTTCTAAAACAAAATCTTCTATTTCAAACGCAGTTTCTTTTAGTTCTCCCGCATTACCCAAGAACGCTTCCAAAGTCTTTTCACCAGTGAACACCACTTCTTTATACAATGATTCAGAATTTTTCTTGAGCATTTCAATGCTATCTTCCGTTAGAAATTTAATCTTCTTCATCATTATCACCTCTTAAATAATTGACAGCTTTAGGAATTGGGCTATCCAGCAATTTTTGTGCAAAATCAAAAGGATCCATATTCGCTAAGCATTCTTCGTCAAATTTTACATTCATTTTTTCTGCAGCTTTTCGTAAACTTCTATACCATCTATAATCTTCATAGTCATATAAATGTGTTCGTGAATCCTTTACCTCTGTCAATGCATATACTAAAGACGGAATAATAAGCATTGAGTGCATTACCGGCTGAATATCAAGACTACTACTCATATTTGAATAAATGGAAAATGTTTCTTGCGGGATGACAACAACTATTTTATTTCCACTTATATCAACTTTTATATTAGTTATAGTTTCATCTCTACTTGGTACAATTGAAAAAATAGATGCTGTGTTCGCAAGGTCATCTCGAATCTTGTTAATTCTAAGATTTACCTGATTTCCAACGGCCATAATGCAACCTTTTTCAATATCAAATCGGAAGCCACGAAAATCGGAAGAAAATAATTTGTTTGAATACTTATTAATATCCTTATTTGCTACCAAAAATGAACATATTTGAACAAGCCCGTTTACATCGCCATCTCTTAAAATAAATTCTTTTTCAGATTCATTTGTCAGTACAACTTTTCTAAAACAAGTTTGTGTACATTCAATATGATGCGCATATAAAACATCTTCCGTTTTTACCATATCTTCAAGCTCTGGATTAATTAATGTGGCTTTCAATTTGAGTTTTATATTATATCCATCCAGCGTTTGCTCAACACTTGATGTGAAGAAACTATTTTCGTAAAAAAAAGTATCTTCTGAAATAACAGGATATGTGAAATATTTACTTCGAAGTTGCATATGCACTCACCTCCATTGCACACATCTCAAAATAATCAAGCTCGACTTTAAGACGAATTGTCTGGTCTTTTACAAATTCAATTCCACTAATTATATTTTCTGTTAATGTCACTTGATTTCCCCCGATTACAGTCACGCCTTTTATTGGAGCTTTATAATTTTGAGTTTCTGCAGATAAATATACTTCAATTGATCCATTTGATATGCTTTCATTAGGAACAATCATAAACATATATTGCCCTTTGTTTTTATCTACACATACTGGAATAAATTTTTTTAGTGATACCATTTTTCTAATAGGCCTTGGTTCATCACCACCTTCTTCTAAATGAGCAGGTTGCGGATCATGTGGCTTTGGATCGTAGGTGTGACCACCTGGATGGAACCATTCTTCTTCATTTCCACCTGGTTCCATATGTCCACCAGAATCTTCTCCTTCTTCAGATTTGATATTTCCAGGTTCTTGTCCAGATTTAGTCTTTTTTAATGCGATATTCACTTCGACCTCAACAACCTTATCACTCACAACTTCTTCTTTTACCTGGTCTTTGGAATCATCCGATATATCTGGTAAAAATGTTCCAACGCCAACAGCATCCATTTCTTCTCCGCCACCTGTGGAGATTATTTTTTCTATTTCATCTTTGATAAATCTATTGAGTGATTTCAGCAATTCTTTGGCTGCTATGGGATTTTTTGCTCTATCTGGTTGCCAAAGAGTATGCTCCGGATTTTCCATTACTCTCAACTTCTCATTTATCTTATCCCCTTCGATAAACATAATTCCAACACATGGTGCATGACCAGGCAAATGATCTTTATCCATTATTTTCATTCCTGTTTGTCGAATCATTGCAATCCTTCTCGGAGCTTCAGGATCTCCAACAAGAATTCCTAATCTAACAAGACCAAGTCCCAAAAAATCTTCTTCAATCCACTTTGTTTCGGATGACATAAGAACGGAATAATACTTTTCTGTATAGTCTGTGAGATCATCTTTATAAATCTCAATTAAATCTTGTAAAGTGTTTTTTGATACCTCTTTATCGCCCACTTGAATTGTAAGCTTTTCGTTCCAAATTGCTCCCAAGAATCCATCAAGAATAGAAACTATAATATCTTTTTGCCAATCTCCATTTGCAAATTTATATCCAGCTATATAAATATCTGTTCCATAGTTTCCAGTAGATCTGTTAAAACCTGGCTCTAAAAACAACTGCTCTCTTACAGGAGTATTTTTCTCATTGCCAAAATATCCAATACCTTGTGTTGTTTCATCATCATCCCTTCTAAATGTAACTAATCGTGATACACCTTGATATGCAACTTCTTCATCTTCGTTATATGTACTATAAAACACGGTTGAAAAATCAGAACATGCAAAAGGAGCAAATTTTCCAATTCCATATGAACCTCCTGCGGTACCTTTTTTATCAGAGGCACCGGATGACTTGGTTAAATTAGTCCAGTTTGTATTTATCTCTCCCGTGGTACCGGTAAGTCCAATTGTATTAAAATCACTTATTCGTAAAAAAGAACAGTTTTCCTTTTGTGAAACATCGATTGCATTGGTATAAAATTCCTTCGTGGTTATTGCTTTTTGTGTGCCCCAGAAATCTAAGCATCTTCTAAATGCATCTTTTAGTACATTCATTCCTGGAACATTTTGTGTAGGTATTGAGAATACATTAAATTCTACTTTGACCGTTTTATCTCTTGTTGCATCCAATGAATTCTGACAAATCTCCCTCGCCAGAGATTTTAAGGGTGTACCCCTGAATGTAGCAACACCAGAATCATTTATCCCTTTATTTTCACCATGATCGTTTGATGGAAATCTCCACTGAATCATATAACTCCTCCTAAACACGTTGTGCACGCATACACTCTATAACTTGAATTTTTTAGTACCACCAGCAACATTATATTTATGCTCTAAATCGGAAACTGCACTTTTTAATGTTCTTATTATTTTATTCAAGTCTTCTTGAGTATACTCATAATTGTTTGAATTTGATAAATTGCCCATTAAGTCAATACCTTTTAAAATATTATCCATTCTTTTTTCTGCTAATCTAATAAATTTGTCTCTTTTAGACTCCATAAAAGTCTCCTCCACGAATACATTTCCGAAATATTTTGTATATATGTCGTTCTAAGATTACTACATTTTATAAATATAGTCAATATATTGTGGAAATATAGTAAGAAAAACTTTTTATTTAGTAGTACAGGACTCCTATTTTCCAAAAACACCAGATAAGTAGAAGGCTTTTTGCATAGATCCTTTTCGTGATAACTAGAGCAAATTTCGCCTTGAGAATCTTTCATAAGTCACACTCCTTCGAAGCTACACTTTCTATATTCTAAGAAATACGGCCCAATCTTTTAATTCTTCCACCAGCGACATATATTCAGGAAATTGATTTATAAAGGGCTGTAATGTTTTTTGACTTTTTCTCTTTCTGTCTTTGTGGTATCTATTATAAAAAAGCACAAAATAAGGCCCAAAAGGGCACTTTCCCTTTTGAGCCTATACACTTTATCATCTAACGTATTTTGCTTTCATTTTTCCATGTCTACACATAGCATTTTTCTCTTAAATCGCGTCCTATGAAGGTTCTTTCATCTTGCTGATATCCTTTGCCTGCATTTTTCTTGAAGTGCTATATGGCGGAACCAGTTTTAAAGATAATCTTCCCTTTTTGATCATATACGTTTCACTTCCATCCTCCGAAGATTCTTTCAACCAGCAATCATCCGGATACTTCTCAGCAAAGACTCGTAACCGTTTCTGCAAGCTCTGGTTGAAGGTATACACATCATAGAATCCGTCATCTTCATTGGTCAGAATAATCGTTTCTTTTTCACACTTTAACCTTCGCATATTCTATCCCCGCTTTCTTTCCATTTCCTGATCTAGGTACTTTGGTATCGGCTTTCCGGACCGGCGAGCAATGGCAATCTGTTTCTGATGCAGTCGTTTGATTACGGACCTTCGTTTCTTAGGTTTATTATTTTGTTGATTTTGGGACGTCTGTTTGTTGTTGCGTGCATCAGAAATTTTTTCCAGGTTCTTCTTCTGATTATTCACCAGACCGTCCACCATATCATAGTTAGCTTCTGTACCAGATTCTCTGCTTCGTTCATAAGTGCCGTTCTGGTAGAATTTCTGGTAATGTTCCAGACGGATTTTACCATCTTGTTTTAGCTGTTCGACCGGATTTAGCGGTACCTGCTGTTGGATGTAATCATGAATCTTTTGTTTTGTCTTTTCATCGAATTTCTTACATTCTTCGACAACCATTTTTCCATAGGCATCCAGGATAACACCCTGGGCCTGATTTCGGTATACCTGATGTTCCATCAAATAAAACTGTTTTCCATCAATAATGATGGTGTCTGTTGCAATCCAGTTCCCCTTTTTCCCATCAATCTGATAATTCTCAGTTTCCATAGTGATCAGTGCACCGGATGTGTTGATACGAATAAATCCAGCCAGATACTGTGGATAGTTCTCATCTACATAGTAGCAGCTGATTTCTCCATTCTTGTTCAATACGAGCACGTCACTGACTTCGCATTGATTTTTCGTCCGTTTCCAGATGTCAGCGACTTTTTCATTTTCCTGCATTTCATGAATCGAGATTAATCGGTAATTTTCGACAGTAATCGACACATTATGCTGTCTTGCCTCTTGATATGGCAGATGCCACAGTGCTTTTCCTGCTGTCTGCTGATCTACTCGGTAGACTGCAAATTGATTAAGCTTCATAGGCATCGTCCTCCAAGTTATTCAGATAATAATTCAGATCCAGAGAATAGTAGTATTTGTCTTCGATCTGCTGTAATTTTCCAACTGTAGAATTGATGATCTCAATCATTTCATCATTCTCAGTATCACTTTCTTCCTGTTCCAAAACTTCCAAAGCTTCTTTCAGTGTTTGGATTGTTTCTTCCTTTGTGTGCTGCTGGAAGATAGCAGTAATAGTCAGTTCGTTTTCTTCCAGGTTTACATTTCTCATAGGCTCATTTCCCCCCTTTTCTTTTTCGGTATTGGTTTCATCTGTATATTCAGCTCCTTCTCGTTTTTTTCTTCGCTTATATTTTTTTCGTTATCCACTTTCTTATTGGATTTCAGAGGATTTTCCACATTTAGATGTCTTTCTTCCAAGTACTTTTCCACACGACTGATTGCATTTTGCACATAAGAATTTTCTCTAAATCCAGGAATCGAATTCAAAAATTCTTTCTGTATTTTTCCTTCAATCATCAGACTCTGCATTCCTTCATAATCACTTCCGTCTTTCAGATCAAAGCCAACACATTTCAGTCCATGCATACGTTCTGATGGGATTTTCTCATAAGCTTCCAAGGCTTCCGGTAATGTCAGGTCATAATGTACTTCACCCATTACAGGAAATTCAGCACATTCAGCCGCATAAAAGCTGATACATGTAAGATCATTTTCATAATCCACATTTTCTATTTCCGGGACAATATCGAGTATTTTTTCTCTTTGTGCTGCAAACTCTGGAAGTTCTGCAAATCCAAATCGATCCACGTAATATGCCTGCATATCCCCACCACGGTTTGTAATGATAACATCACTGACCGACATAGAATGTGCTTTATAATCTGCCGGTGGATTATCGTTGAATACGGCATACAAATCATCCAGCTTTTCATTTTCATGTAATCTGCCAGAATAGACACACTTATAATTTGCTGCATCGATTGTAATGCCATCTTCTTTGACCATTGCCATATTCATAAATAAATGTTGTTTTCCCGGTGTGTCTTCATCCACATGATAAATCGCATAGCGGTCACCATTACCTCTGAACATTTCTTCCTCTAGGGTATAATCATACTTAAATGGGTACATAGCCCGATCAACTCTCTCCGAAATATCCGTCCCTTCTGTAATCGTGTCTTCCAGCCAGTTTTGGATATCTCCCCATGATTCAAACTGTAGATAGCCGGCAATTTCATGCGTCCCATCCGGCGCCAGTACAATATGTCCCGGTTCGCTTTCCCGATAATCATAGTGGTATCCGGCTGCTTCCAGTGTATCTACCAGAATTCCGTATTTTTCATGTAATTCTGTTTTCTGTTTTTCTTCAAGACTGATTTCCAGTTCTTCTGTCAGCTGATCAATCATTTCACCAGCTGTCTTGCGGATCACATCCATAGATGCTTTCATTTCCTTCATTTCCCGGCTGCTACTCCAACCTGCAATGTAAGGAAAACTATAATCCGATGTATCCAAACCAAAGGAAGAGCACACACAGTAAGCAACGGATTCAGCCTCGACCTCTTTTGTCAATCGGTCTTTTTCTACACCAAGGCTTTCCATGATTTCCCTGTCATGCAATTTTGCATGGGCTGTTTCATGAATAGCAGTCTTTAAGGTCTGGCTTTCACTGAGTCCTTTTTTGATCACAATTTCCTTATCTGCATTGTGATAATATCCATTGGCATTGCCATCGATCTCATCAAATCGTATCGGTACTGGGGATATTTTCTGAATAGCCTGCATGAAAGAATCAAAATCCTGTACAGCTACAGTCAATAATTCCGGTGCTAGTGTCTGGATTGGTTCCCCGGATGTCTGAGCAATATCAAATACCGTAACTGCTTTAAAATGTGGAACCGTAACTTCCACTTTTTCAGTCTTAGGTTTTCCATCGGTTCCCATGATTGGTCGCTGATTTTCATCCAGAACCTCTTTTTCCTTCATTTTCTTATATGGTGCTGGTGCGATGATCGTAATTCCTTTTTCACCTTTCATGACCTGTCTACCCATGGACTGCCAGTTTTTGTAGCTGGTAACAAGTGTGGCATCCGGTCGCTGCATGGCGATCAGCATTGTATTATTAAAGGAATAATTGTGAAACTTTGCCATGGTTTTAAGAAATTCCTGATAGCGGTTACTTGTAAAAAGTTCTTCCACACCGGATTCCAGTGACTGCATAATGCTGTCCATATCTTTTCCCTGGACCGGCAGTGGAATTGTAGTAGTTTTATTTTGTTCTGTCATAATACTCCTTTCCAAAAATGCCCCACGACATTGTGCTTATGCCGCAGGGCTTTTTATTAGTTGATGAGATGATTTTTTTTATTAGAGTTCCATATCGTGCTTCTTTGTTTTCGGTTTCTGATCTGGCTGTTCTTTTCCTGTTTTCTCTGTTTTTGCAGCCTGTGCTTCTTTTTCTTTCTGACGTTCTGTGAATCTGTCAGCTTTTTCAAAGACGTGATCCTTTGTATCAAAGTGATAGACATCATTGGTAAGGCGTTCTGCAGGTGCTACCTGAGTCTCATTAACTTCTGTGACCATCATCCTTAATTCATCTGCACTGACTTCTCCATTATCCGGAAGAACCAACATTTCATGGATTGATGACGGGAGAATAAAGTAATCCTGTCCAAGAATTTCTCCCAGATTGTCCATCACTTCCGGATAAAAGAGAGCACCGGCACCATCGATTCTCTGCTGATTTGTCACTACAAAAAAGGATGGCATCTGTGTGGATTCTCTAATAGATTCCTGTAGCATTTCTCTTTCTTCCGGTGACATCATGAACAGATCTTTCTCGACCAATTCCTCCATTATTGCACCCATAGAAGATACTTCAGGTGCCATAATACGCGGAGAACTCTTCATTGCATCTTCGTGAAGCTGTTCTGCTGTAATGCCGTATTGTTTGAGCAAATCATTTTTGATGAGCATAGAACTCAATCCTTCCTCATCCATGCTGACGGCCACATGATAGGTGATCGCAAGATCTTCCTTTAACTGATGCGGAACATTCGCAAGCATATCTTTATTTCTCTCTGCCGATGATACACGGATAAACAGGTTATCTTTTGCAATGTCATAATCCAAGATGGATTTGAGATTCACCTGGATCGGTGCTTCCACAACGACATCTGCGATTCTTCTGTATACGCTTTCCATCGTTACTCCCGGCTGATCCTGATAAGCTTTATAGAGCTGATTCATATTGATGGTCGGAGTGATCGTTTCGTCTTCCTTTTTCACCATCAGGCCCTTATAAGTAGTGTTTAATTTCTGGTAATCCATAACGGATACCTCGGCATTCTCATAATCCTTTGGTAAAAAGAGTCTGATATTGTCCTTTACTTCATTTACAAATTCATTAAAATTCATTCTTCGTTTCCTCCTCTAATCTGTTTTCTTATTTCTTTTTGCTTTTGTTTTTTGGTTTCTTTTTGGGAAAGGATAAAGAAAAATTCACCTTTCCGGTTTCATCTGTATCCATATGGAGATCTGCATCAAAGTACATATTTTTCTTTCTGGAATACAGGTCTTTCACATGCACACTTCCGTTTTTCAGAAGTTCTGCAGCCATCTTTTTATCCATGGTTTTTTCCATGCTCTGCAGATAGCGGTTATCTTTCCAGAGCGCAAAGTGACAATCATGGTTGCTGCAATAGAAGTTGGGTTTGCTTTCATATACCAGGCTTCCACATACCGGACATGTTCCAATGCTTTCTCTGGTCTGAAATCTTCTTGTTTCTTCTTCGGAAATCGCATCGCATCCATTCAGCATCATGGTCAGCATGTTTTTGATCCCAGTCATAAACTGTTCCGGTGCAATCTCTCCATGCTCCATCAAGAGCAGCTGATTTTCCCATTCTGCAGTCATACTTGCAGATTTCAGAAAGTCTGGCAGGATCTCCACAAGGACTTTTCCATCATCTGTTGGAAGAATCTTTTTTCCTTTTCGGGTAGCATATTGGGAATAGATCAGTTTCTCGATGATACCGGCTCTTGTTGCCGGAGTTCCTAATCCTTTCTTTTCCGTATCTTCATCGAATTCCTTATTTCCAGCTGTTTCCATTGCCGCAAGGAGAGTATCTTCGCTGTATGGTTTTGGTGGCGATGTAAAATGTTCTGTCTTTTCTGCAGCTACAGCATAGAAAGTCTGTCCCTGGGTTACTTTCGGCATTCTCTCTTTCATTTCCTGATCCGGATCTACGATTGCCATGCGATCCTTATTTTTGAAGCAGTTTTCAAAGAGTTTCCATCCATCCTGCAGGACGGTTTTTCCTTTTGCTTTGAAGATTTCTCCCTGGCATTCCACTTCAATCTCTGTCTCCTGGTAAATGTGATCCTTACTCATTGCCATGACTGTATGGACTGCGATTAGAAACAGGATCTTTTCTTCCCAGGATTTCAGTTCACCCAGATGACAGGATGCAAGCTCCATCGTTGGGATGATTGCATGGTGATCTGTCACTTTACTGTTATTCATGACTTTCTTCACATCTGGCTGCTCCGGCTGATCAAACGGACCTGTCAGTTGATATTTCTCATAAATCTGACGAACCACATTTCTTGCGGTCTGTTCCATATCTTCGGTCAGATACTGGCTGTCCGTTCTTGGATAAGTGATCAGTTTCTTTTCGTACAGGCTCTGGGCGGTATCCAGTGTCTGTTTGGCTGTCATTCCGTAGATACGGTTTGCTTCTCTCTGCAGTGTGGTCAGATCATAAAGCTTTGGTGCTTTTACTTTCTTTTCTGTTTCTTTTACTGCGCTGATACTAGCTTCACTTCCCTGGCATCTGCTTCTTAACTGTTCTGCCTTATCCGGATCAAAGATTTTTGGCTTTATAGCCGGAATTCCATCACAATCCAGTTCCACATTGAAATACTTTTCTTTCTGGAAATTGCTGATCTGTCCGGCACGTTCCACCAACATGGCAAGTGTCGGTGTCTGAACCCTTCCAACTGTCAGCTTTTTGAAGTACTTTGTGGTGTAAGCTCTTGTTGCATTCATTCCTACCAGCCAGTCAGCCTGAGAACGGCATACAGCAGCTTCGGCCAGATGTCGGTATTCCTCCGCGGATCTCAGATGCTGCATTCCATCAAGGATTGCGGAATCTTCCAGAGAACTGATCCATAATCGTTTCACCGGCTTTTTACTTCCAGACAAGTCATAGACATGTTTGAAGATCAATTCTCCTTCACGTCCGGCATCACAGGCATTTACGACGTATTCAATTTCCGGACTATTAAGCAGTCTTTTTAAGATATAGAACTGATCTTTCTTATCTTCTGAGACTGTAACTTTCCAGTCTTTCGGGATGATCGGGAGATCTTCATATCTCCACTGACTAAATTTTTCATCGTAGAAATCCGGTGAAACATATTCTGCCAGATGTCCGAAACACCAGCTGACCATACAGTCGGTTCCTCTTAAATATCCGTCTTCTCGTTCCTGTGCTCCAATCACCTCTGCGATTGCTCTTGATACACTTGGTTTTTCTGCAATTACTAAATACATGATGTATTACCTCCTTCACATATACAAAAGGAGAGACTGCATTTTACAGGCTCTCCGTTAAAAAAATTTTATTTATTTTTCTGAATCCTCAAAATCTTCTGGCTCGTCATCCAGTTCTTCATCATCTTCTACAGTCTCTAAGTCCCCTGTTTCTAAGCCTTCCGGCTGATCATCCTCTTCTTCTTCCTTCTTTGGCTTATAGATTTTGAAGTAGTAGTATGCTGCCACACCGCCGAGTGCCAGGATCAGGATAGTTGCCATTGCACCCATATTAGATTTTGCAGATGATGTTTTCTCAAGATCAACAGTAGCTTCCTTGTCTACATCCTCATTATTTGTTTCATCCAGCACTACCTTTGATTTATCTGGCTGTGGTGTTACGACAGTAGCAGTGCTGTCTTTATCCAGAAATTCGGACAGATCATTCTCATCAATCTGGGATAACATATAGACATTCTGTGATGTGGCACTACGGTCGATCACGATATAAAAAGTGTTGTTATTCTTCGTTGTAACCGTAAGAAATTCCTTTGTGGAATCATCGGTAATGTCATCCTTGACTTCACCATTGCCAGGTGTCGTAAATGCAGTTCCCTTGTCTGTTCCATCTTCCGGCAGCACCTCGTTTGTGTTTGTCGCCTCGTCCTTTTTCTCTTCTTTGTCTGTTGACTGTTCCGTCTGAGTTGTCTCTACTTTGGATGCCTCTGCCGATTCATCCACATAGGCAAATGCTGTGGTTGATGCTGTAAAAAGCATCATGACTCCCAACAGCAGTCCTGCTATTTTCTTATTCATTTTCTTCCATTTCACCATTCTGATATTCCTCCTTATTTTCTTCTGTGAATACAAAGGAGCCTGAACCTTCATCGTCAGACTCCCTGCTTACCTGAAATTTAACTTTTCCACTCTGGATACCATCCAAAAGATCATATAACTGATCATTATCCATCTTCATACCACGGATGCACCTGATCATCTCATTGTCCTCTTCCTGCTTTAATGCAGCCTGGACACCCCTAAGATATTGCTGCAGATCCGCGATCTTTTTCTCTGTCTTGGCAATTTCATCCAGATATTTTTTAATCTTTTTATTCAAACTTTCACCTCCCTTCAATCACCCATTTATGGCAGTCTTCCAAAGCACATGAAGTGTTGCTGCCAGTAGGATGTGCTGATATTTGAGTAATGGATCGGATCCCCACAATGGATCATCATATTGTTACCGACATAGATACCCACATGGCTTGCACCAGATGTGTTATACGTTCCCTGAAAGAAGATCAGATCTCCTGGTTTTGCTTCTCCCGGTGATACATAAGTACATACGCCTCTTAATCCATCCGCGGTCAATCGTCCATAGTTCCAGCCATTACCACAGTGGTTAATGACATAAGATACGAAACCTGAGCAGTCAAATCCCGACGGAGAGTAGCCACCCCATACATAAGGCACTCCCAGATATTTTTCTGCTTCCCGGATCATTCGGGCAAATTCTTCATCCTGCAGTGCTTCCGGTGGAATCTCATAGCTCATTCCATTACCGCCTGATCCACTGGTCACATTGTTTACATCCCACAGATAATTTCTGTTTCCATATGTCGTATTTAATGCATTATAGATGATCAGCTGCTCCGCATTCAGATTGGCTCTTGCCACAGCGTCAAAGCTTCCATTTGTCAGTGTCACATATAGAATCTTCTTAGTGCTTGTACTGGTAACCGTTACTTCCTGACTGCCATTGTCATCTGCGATATAGGCTTCCCAGGTCTGATGTCCATGAGCAGAAGCGGCAGCATGGTTATCATAGTAAACGTCAAACTGCACACCATATCGTGCAAAGGCTCCGGTATCCTCAACTGTGTATTCCACACCATTCATTACTACCTTAGTGCCAATCGGCACAAATGGATTGGAAGCATCTACAGCAATGGTATGGTTTGCAGTTGGATATGCACCACTGGCAGTTGGTCCGCCTGACCATACACCACAGCAGATTCGACAATTACAATATCCGCTTGTCACTACCTGTCCTAATGATTCTCCGACTCGAACATTTCTGGTTTCTGTCACCGTTTCTGTTCGACCTTCTGTATTCAGATGATATTGTGCTTCAAAAAGAGCTTGCAGTTCATTTTCAACATCTGAGTACGTCCAGTCCCCATATTTTGCAGTAAGATACGAGATAAGATGGTATGGATTATGACCAATCTCAGCAATGTTGTACTGATACTCGTCATAATTTGGATGTCTTCGTTCCATCTCATTGATCTGTTGGTTCAAGGCACTTTCCAAAGCAGCATATTGATTTTCGGCAGCATAGATATCCTCGTCTGAACTTGGATACGTTGTGATACCGATCACAGATCCAGCACCCTCGATAGAAGCACTGCAGCTCCCCAGAGATACCGCTATGACTAGAAAAAGAAGCGCAAAAATACCGATGCCTGCGAACATGGCACGATTACGCTTTATGATCTCTTTCAAGGCAATCTTTGCTTTTACCGTCATGTTCTCGACACCGGCAATGGTTGTTGCTCCACCCAGACTGCCAGCGGATTTTCCGGCTTTGGCTGCCCGGTATGCATCCTTATATCGTTTTTTCTGGAAGAAGCGGTTATAGAAATGTCTCTTTTGCTCAGCATTCTTTACCGATTCTGCATGTTTGACTCCTTCCATACTTTCTGCAGAACCAAATTTCAATTTCTTTTCTACGGTAGCCTCACGATATCCTCTGCGATGGGTTTTCACATCCGTTCGTTTGCTCCGGATCTGAGCATGACGCAGACCACGTAACGCAGCTTCTGTTTCACGCTCTGCAAGTCGGGCACTTTCCACACCTGCATTTTCATCTGTTTCTTCCTCTTCGGAAGTGACTGCTTTCATGCCAGATATAGCAGCTTGTGTGGCAATGTACTTCCCGGCTGTCCCTCCCGGTTTCATGCCAGCACCTTTCACCATCTGATTTCCTTCATCATCAAAGGATAATCTTCCTGCTTTTGCCTGTTCTTTGGTCATCTGTTTTTGCAGCTGCTTCTTCCGAATGGATTTCTTTTGGCTGTTCAGATTGTTATCATCATCTGGGATTTTTTCATGACGATGCAGTTTCTTTCGATATCCGGATACTTTTTCTTCCGGTGTGACTTCAACTGTATCCTCAACAGCTTCCTGCTGGACAGAAGATTTCCGGATCTTTTCCATTTGCAGTCGTTTACCTTTTCCTGATTTTGAATCTTCGCCCTCAGTCTTTTTTCGTTCCCGTTCCGGAACAAATTCTTCTTTATTTTCCGGTCGCCCCCGGCTCCTGTGACTGATATCTTTTACACTACCATCACGGAGGTTTTCTTCTGTCAAACCCTCCCTGGTCATCTTTGCGACCTTTTTATCCTTGCCTTTAAATTCTTTTCCAGCTATAGGTCATCACCTCCTGGCACAACTTTTCTTTCTGTACTCATTCAGTTCCTGGCGTCCTATAATCGGGATACCAGGATAACCATCTGCCTGTGTCCTGATTGCTGGAGAGCTCGCCTGGATATGAAATACCCAGTTCAATTCACTCGGATCTCTCGGCCAGAAACCATTGATCAGCATAGCTTCCTTAAACTGATTATTGTACAGATGAATCTGGGTACGTTTATACAAAACTTCTTTCAGATCATCACTGGTAAGATGTGGATAGATCTTCTGTGCCGGATAAAAGTTCCAGAATACCCAATCAAGGATAATGTTCTGTGTTTCCAGCGGAAGTTCATACAGATGATGATCATCATTGACTGTATGAACACGGTATCCAGGCTGTGCATTTTCCAGATTTTTCATCTGAATGTAAGGATTATCCTGATTCCACTGCCTGATTCGGATCTTATCAATTTCCTTCATGCTTTTCCGCCTCCATTTCTTTCTCTCGTTTTTCAACTTCTTCCGGTTTTGTAGTCATCAAACTGTACAGCTTCAAGTTCTTATCGAACTTGTCCTTAAATGGAATAATTGTTGTTCCATAGAAAAGAAGTCCTTCTCCTTCCCCGGAATTCGTCACATAAGACAACTGATACGGGGAAATATTCAGCTGTTTTGCAAGGATCTGTCTGTCACCTGCAGCCTGGTTCAGCATCAGGATAAAATCACTGTTCTCAAAGATATTTTCAATTTCCCTGCTGGCAAGAAGATCTTTGATATTCTGTGTGATTCCAGTCGGTACGCCTCCCCATTTTCTGAATCTCTTCCAGATTTCTACGGAATAAGCTGCTGTCTGTTCTTCTTTGAGCAGAAATCTCGATAGGTCAGACGCTTTCACGCCTTTCGCCCCGAGCCACACCGTGCAAGCAACTTTCATTGCACACGGCGTTCCATGGGATAAGTCTTTATTGCTAATACAGTCACTTCAAAGTCTGGTTAATTGTTATAAGGTTAATTGCTTCCAATCCTGCTTTAGCTCTCCATTTGTTGAGCTTTGCAATCTTGGCAGGTCCCCTACAATCGAATAAATCGATGAGGGACTTGATGATTTTCACGTCATTAGAATAGATAAGGCTCTTTATATCTTTGTGTACGATTCTGAGGTTTGCATATTCATCCGTACCACCTTGGCTTGGTGGATTAAGATATATGCATTCCACATCTTCAAACGCAAGAGACACCTTTGAGAGTTCACACTTACCCTTTGATGCCACAAATCTTGATAGGCGGTTGTCACAGAATTCGATACTATGATTCGTGTCGTTATCTCTACTCAACTTCAACAGCGTTTCTCCATATTCAGATTTAGCAAGCATGCGGTGAATACGTTCACGTCCCTGTGGGGTGTAACGATTGGTGTCCACTCGGTAGAACATTGGATTTTGCGTCCTACAGTATGCTACAGGAACGACAATCATACCATTGATATATCTAACCTGTTTGGACTCCCCATATTTCTGATAGAAATATTCGTCCATCGCACCTTTCAATGTCGGCGGTTTTTCCTTGGAGAGGTCAGCCCGACTATTCAGTCTCGTCTTCATGGTTATGTCAATCGACGGGAACAGTCTGTGAACATCTGAATTTATCATAGTAGCCATGTTATAGTACTGATGCATACCTACGACTGCTTGGTTGTATCTGATGAGGTCATCGTGCTGTGATTGTTCACTCTCGTGAGATTTACAGGCCTGCGCCATGGCATTTTTCAGCTTCACTCGTTGAGAATTGATGGCTTTGTCAGTCATATGAGACTTGATAGACCATTTCTTTCCCTTCTTGTAAAGTTTAAATTTTATGCCTAAGAAGTCGCTATAGCCTTTGGTAAGATTCGTAATTCGTGACTTATCTGGAGATGTTTCCAGCTTTAGTCTGTCCATTAGCCATTGCTCGACCGCATGCTTTAGCTTGGAAGCATCAGAATACGACCTGCAAAATATCTTAAAATCATCCGCATATCTCACTATGTGGCACTCTTTCAATCTGGACTGTCGCAACTTCTTGTACAGATTCCCTTTATTCGGAGTACCATTTTTATTCATATAAATATCGCTTTTCAGAGGATGCTTTGCAGGCATTTCCTCCCATTGACTGGCTATCCACCAATCAAGCTCATTCAGCACAATATTTGCCAGTAAGGGACTAAGTACACCGCCCTGTGGCGTGCCTTTGTCGGGTACCGTTCTAACCCCATTTTCTTCAATTGGAGCTTTTAGCATTTTTCCAATTAAGGAAATCAGCCTTTTATCACGTATTCCCATCGTCCATATCTGTTTTAGTAGCTTTCCATGGTCGACATTATCAAAAAATCCCTTGATATCTACATCAACTACATAGTGGAATCCGTCCACCTGCGCCAGTTTGTAACACACGGCAACGGCATTCTTAGTGCTACGATTCGGTCTGAAACCATAACTGTGCCGATAAAACTTGGCTTCGCATATAGGCTCCATGACCTGCAACACGCTTTGTTGTACAATCCTATCTAATACCGTAGGGATTCCTAATGGTCGCATTTTCCCATTTGGCTTTGGGATATATACCCTTCTCACCGCTTTAGGCTGATAGTTAAGAATTTTGTCCCTAACACATTGAACCAATGCTTCCTCTGACATCTCAGCTAAGTCCTTAAAGGTCTTACCGTCGACACCAGGTGTGCTGCTTCCTTTGTTTGATTTGAGATTGCGGTATGCCATTTTGATATTGGCATCTGAACCGATAATACTTATCAGATTCGTGAAAATCTTTTCGCTCGCACTATCCGCATATAATGCGTCCTGTACTTCGACCATGCCGTAGTACTCAGCATATCGGATAGCACTTTTCTTTAACAATTCCTTTCTTTGCATAGTCAACATCACCTCACTCTCGCAAGACTTGTTTCTCTTAGTCATACTCGAACCTATGAATGTTAACTGCATTACTTTATTACACTTGTTTTGTCGACTGGCAGACTGACCAGTCGTCCCACTAGAGGCTGTTGCTCCACTCCCATTACAGAAGCTTCATCGCTCGTGCCTCCGCTCTCACAACGATAAAGGTAAGTTATACAGTGTGTTTTCCTTACCAACAGGTCATAGCATGTGCAACTGCTCGCTGTTCGTTGCTTTCGACGTTCCAATATGATGCAATATACTGTACTTAGGTGCTTCCTTTGAGCCTGCTGATTTCCATTGCCTGTAACAATGCTCCGACTTTCACTTCCACCCAGTTACTTTTCGGTAATCAGCGCCAAACCGTTGGCATACGCTTTTCAACGCATTCGAATTTTAGACTCTTTAAATCGTCAGTTCGTCCCCACTTCCGTGGATACTCACCATATACAGCTTCACTACATAATCACAGGCAACCCACACCTCTGTGAATCTTTCCTCAGCCTTACCTGTTAGGACCTGCTTTTTGCTCTTCACCCTAACTTTTGACAACCCGATAGTTCTTGCACAACTATCACGCTGTAGGGAGTTTGTGTGTGTCCCTTCCGGGCGTTACCCCTTCATTTGAACAACACCATATCAGTTGTATCAGTAGCTTTTCTTTTTATGGACGGCTACTGACCCCGCTGTCTATTCAACAAGCGGAACGTCTCGTCCGATGGAATTCATCGATATAGTACCTGGTAGATTTGATGCCGCGGTTAATCGTAACTCTGTTCCATACCTGATCCTGGACGATGAGCATTCCGATTTTCTTCAGCTGCTTTCCAAGTTCCTTAATATCAAAGCAGACAATACGGTTATTCAGTTCCACATTGGTTCTATGGTTGAATACTTTCAGTGATCCATTTACATAGATTTCCAGTGCTGTTGCAATTCTCTGGGCCTGGGGTTCTTTCTGCTTTCTGAGGCAATCATACAGGTCACCAAGGACCGGCATATTTTCCGGTTTTGGATCTGCAAAGTACTTCTGATACACCAGTGGAAGACAACGGTCGATCACTGATTTTTCCTCTGCTTCAATGCCATCCCTGCTTCCCATGATCAGCTCACATAAGGACAGGACAAAATCGGATTTTACACCAAGTGGATTGTCATCATCGGAATAATCCATATTGATATCCATTGGATTGATATAATCCTTACTGGTCGGTGAAATGTGTACTACCTGTCCGCCAAGTGCATGGACCAGTGGATAATACTCGCCCTCCGGATCTCCGATGATAATGTCATCCTTCGTAACAAAGAAAGCGTTGGTGATTTCTCTTTTTGCTGCAAAGGATTTACCGGATCCAGGCGTACCAAGGATCAAACCATTCGGGTTTTTCAGCTTTTTACGATCCACCATAATCATGTTGTTACTGAGTGCATTCAATCCGTAATATAAGGATTCTCCTGCCATAAAAAGTTCCTGTGTCGTAAACGGAACAAAGATTGCTGTACTGGTAGTCGTAAGAGCCCGCTTGATTGGGATATGATTTACTCCCAACGGAACACTGCTCATCAATCCTTCTTCCTGCTGATAATCCAGACGTTTCAGCACACAGTTATATTTCTGTGCAATACCGGCCGTCTGGAAGATGGCATTATCCAGTGCCTGTTTTGTCTTTGCAGTATTTAAAAAGAGCGCTGTTACAAGGAACATACGCTCATTTCGTGACTGCAGATCTTCCAAAAGACGTTTGGCTTCTCCTCCATAAGTATTCAAATCCGATGGGATGATATCCATGTCGTATCCGGCCCGGACTGCTTTTTTCTGTTCTTCGATTTTCATACGGTTGATATCCGTCACTTTGCTTTTTACCAGCTTGATTGCCTTCATCTGATCCACAGACTGGACATGCAGGTTGACGATCAGGTTCTTATCGATATCCAGAAATTCTGCCAGCATCTTATCCGTAAGCTCCGGTGCCAGGATCTGCAGATAAGAGACAGCCCCGATAGTATTTCCCATCTGGAACGTATTTCTGTCTCGGAATACAAAACTGGTCGGTGCCACATAATCCTTTGTATTGAGTCCTGTCCGGATCATGGAACCATAATCAAACTGGAAGTCTGTCATGATATCCGGATTGAAAGTCTCATACAGTATCTGCAGACGTTCCACGCCATTCAGCGGATATGCCGGAACTCCAAGGATCTTGAAGTTGTTCAGGATATCTGATTCAATACGTTCCAGCTTTGGCTTTGCTTCCCGGATATTATCCGCTTCGATGGAAAAGGTGATATATTTTGACTTCACCAGACCGTTGTTTCCTTTTGCCAGCTGCTGTTTCAACATCTTTGCGTATTCCATACGGACATCATCAAAAGCATCCTCCTGTGGTCGGATCCGGATGACCTGCTCAAACTCCTTCATGCTGCTCTTATGGTTGATAAAGCTCAGCTGAAAATGGATGCTGCTGTCAAAGTAATTGAGGAAGTCACACCAGTTTTCAAAGATTGCATTTTTATCTTCATTCTGAGCCAGCTGGTAGTTGATGTCATAAAAGCGGATACACTTAGAATAAGTTTTTCCCTGTACCCTGCAGATTCCATCTCTTCCCATTTCCTTATAAGCGATCGACTGCTGGACGGACAGTTTTTTCTGCCTGCGTTTTTCCTCCTGCTTTTCTTTTTTCTTTTTCTCTTTTCTGTCTACTTTTTTGTATCCGGTATCTGCGACAGTTTTCTTATTTTTCTTTTTTCGCAACCGTTTTTCCTCCTTTCGGTTTTCCTGTATCCGGAGACTGTCTGATCTGTTCCGGATCTGTCTCATAATAGTTTTCAGTTTCATATTTTCTAACGGGTGAACGAAGAAACTTCACCCTGATCATATGCATCAGAACATCTTCCAGATGCATCCCGTCTTTTTCGTACATGGCAAATAAAAATGCCGGTAACATCAAAAGCACCATGACTGTTGCTGCATTACTGTTTCCCATCACATTACGCAAGAGGAAATAGCTTGGAATTCCCATTGCAGCACCTATCCCGATACAGATCAACTGTCTTTTGGTCAGGTTAAATGCTACTTTATTCTTTACCTTCGTTAAATCTTTCGGTACGCTGACATATGCCATGATTTTCACTCCTTTCTGTAATTTAGTGCGCGTTAAATATCGACTTACTTAAGGATGCCGTCTTAAAGAGGCTATAGCATAAGATTACTGTGTAAGCCATAACGCCAAATAATGAAGAACTCAGATTATCTGAATACTGGATACCTGCAACAAGCACTGCATAGATTGCAACGCATACCATCATCAGAAATGCCTGGAAAGCCAGGGCAAAGAGTCCTCTGAAATAATTTGTGCCGATCTGTCCCCATTCTCTGTTGCTCATAGTTGCGAATGGAATCGGCGCAACTGAGGTATATAGGTAAATCTCTATCATACGTCCATACATAATCACTGTGATCAGTACAGACAGGATTCTCATACAGAAGCCGGCGATAAGGGTTTCCAGCGCCAATACAACAAGTTCTCCGATTTCCATACTTTCCAGTGTTGCGGAAAGATCCGTCAATGCCGAAGAAATATCAATGGCGGTACTTCCTGTGATAACACCGGCCGCAGAATTAACTACGTGCTGGCCCACATCGAATACCGCCATTGTGATCGTAAATGTGTTACTCACCAGATATACAGCGATCCACATTTTTACGAAGTACTTGAAAAACATCCAGGTATCAATATCATGCATGTTGTTACGCTCGGTCAGCATAGAAATCAATTCGTAGCAGAGTACGAGTGTAATAATAATACCTGCGATCGGCATGATCACGGAATCTGATAAGTTCCGGATCATACTGAATATGCTGCCGTTCCACCCTTGAGGGGTCTGTCCAACCTGGGTAGCGATCTCACCGGTCTTTTGATTGACATCAGTAAACATCGTGTCCAGGTTGGAAGTGATCATCCCGGTTAAGAGTTCCCTCATCCATTCCTCAATCGCATCAAAAATCTGACTGAACATGGATCTCTACTCCTTTCTCTTAACCAAATAATCCACTCAGAAGCGGGATCAGCTGTGTTCCGATTAGGATAACACCACCACCGCTCATCAGCTGTTTTATCCCCAATTAGGTGTAAAATTCTGCTCGATGGCGGGCGGCGGCGTACAAAAATCTATATGGTGTTTTTAAGAGAACCATCCAGGCGGGACAGGTCAGGCAGTGACCTGTTCCACCTCCGGGATGGGTTTGAGATTAAAATGAATTTCGATAGAAATGTGTCTTGTTTTATCTTCGTCAATGCGCTCATGCACGACGATTTCTTTGATTAAGCGGTTAAGGGTGGCTGCATCCAGCTCTGTGATGTTGGCGTATTCCTGAATGGCTTCCACCCATTGTTTTGCATCATTGGCAAGCTGGACTTCATCGGACAGCCGCTTTCTGCCCTCGGACACTTTTGTTTTAAGCTCCGTCTGCTCGGTCTGCGTCTTTTCCAGCATGGTGTTGAAGTTCTGCTCACTGATACGCCCTGCAATCATATCCTCATAAAGCCGCATTACCATTTTGTCCAGAACCTCAATCCGTTCCTCGTCCCTTGTAAGGGAGCGTTCCATTGCTTCCCGCTGTTCCCGCTGCTCGGCTTCACAGGTATTGGTCAGGCGGTCGGCAACCGCTTCTCCGTCCATCAGGGCAGCTCTGGCACATTCCCGGATTTTCCGCAGCACATGACTGTAAAGGGTGTCATAATCAATCCGGTGCTGGGTGCAGTGGTTCTTTCCAAAGGCATTGTAGGTCTTGCAGGAGTAAATCCGCTGGGGATGTTTTGCGTTTGTGTAGCGTATCGTCAGCGACTTCCCACACTCGCCGCATTTTATCAGTCCGGCAAACAGGCTGATTTCATTGGTCTGCCCCGGACGCTGGCGGGATTTCAGCTTGTTCTGCACAATATCAAAGCTCATGCGGTCAATCAGCGGTTCGTGCTGTCCCTCAACCACAACCCAGTCCTCCGGTTTCTTTTCCCCAATCGTGCCGATTTTGAAGCGGTAGTCTTTTTTCTGGGAAGCAATCGCCCCGGTGTAGACGGGATTCATCAAAAGGTCTTTGATAACGGAGAAGTCCCACATATACCGCCCGTTTTCCGGGTCTTTCTTTTCCCATTTGGTGCGGGTATTGCGAAGCCCCCGTTCCCGGTTCCACCATGTGGGGCAGGGGATTTTTTCTTCCTCCAGCCGTCTGCGGATATAGTTCGGACCATGACCGTTTAGGGCATATCCGAAAATCAGCCGCACAATCGGGGCGGTTTCCTCGTCAATGAGCAGATGGTTTTTGTCCTCCGGGTCTTTCCGATACCCAAACGGGGCAAGACACCCGGTAAACTGTCCTTTCTGCGCTTTCAGAAGATAAGAGGAATGGACTTTCTTGGAAATATCCTTGCTGTACATCTCGTTCAGGATATTCTTGAACGGGGCAATGTCGTTGTTATCCCGTAAGGTGTCGATACCGTCATTCATGGCGATATAGCGCACCCCGTTTCTTGGGAAAAAGTCCTCAATCAAATGCCCGGTTTGCAGATAGTTACGCCCCAGTCGGCTGAGGTCTTTCGTGATAACAAGGTTGATTTGCCTGCGCTCAATGGATCTCAACATTCTCTGTAAATCAGGACGCTCCATATTAAGACCTGTGAAGCCATCGTCCTGATAGACTGCCACAACCTCCCATCCCTGCTTTTCGCAGTATTTTTCCAGCATATCACGCTGGTTTGCGATACTGGCACTTTCGCCTTGCAGGTCATCGTCCTTTGACAGTCTGCAATAGACCGCTGCACGATAGCCCCCGGCAAGTGCCGAACCGATTGTTCTGTATTCCATTTCGTTCATCATAGCCATTTACCCACACAATCCAGACGGTATCCGGCTCTTTTGAACCTCATCTTCATTATACTTCAATTCTTTCTTTTTAGCAAGATATTCTTTTGTATTTGTCTTGCCGTATTTCTGGGAAATCAGGCTGACGAACACATCGGTGGCGTCCAGCTCCCCGTCAAATACAGTGGTCACATGAATCTCTGTTTTGTTTTTTGCCATAGGCAGTTATCCTCCATACATGAAAATAGCCAGACAGAGGGTGTCGGCAACGAAGTCCGGCAACGGGCTTCAAAAGACCTTGCAAACAATCTCAATCTGGCGGTGGTTACTATTTATACTTTTCTTTTATTTTTCTGTTGTTTTGGTTGTCATAGGGGAGAAAAGCCCGCAGTTATGGGTTTTTCCCCGGCAACCGGCTCGGCAACGGGATAGCAACGAAGTCGGCAACGGGCTGTCATTTTCAGAATGGAAGCTCCATCTGCTCCGTGACCTCCACAAAACCGTCCATAGATTTTTCGGGCGGGTTGTCGGTGTCCGTTGCCGGGATTTCACGCTCCCAGCCCTTTTGTCTGCCATATTCCGCAAACATTCTTGGATTGGAAAAGTAGTTCCACCCGGTAATGCACTGGTTCATTATCTCGTTGATTTCCCGGATTTCCCATTGCTTCGGCTCGTCAAAGGTGTGATTTAAGGCTTCCTTGTAGAGCTGCTTGGAACAGACCGTTTCCCCGGTGTACTTATCAAGGTAAGCCTGTATCATCCCGGCTTTGGTGTCCTCCGGCATAAAATCCCGCTGGTGTTCTTTGAGATACCGCTGCATGGCTGGGCTGAATGACAGCTTGTACCTGCCGCTTCGGTAAATCTCCATTGCTTCCGCCCACATCTGGCTGATATAGGCTCTGGAAGCGGCTTCGTCCTCCAAAATGTGAACCTCGGCTTGCTCCGGGTACACCATGACCGGGATAAATCGGCGGTTGCCGGAACGGTCAAGGGGGAGAAAGTCAAGGGCGTTGGAAGTACCGCCGAACACGCACTGACGGGGACGGTCTGCCGGGTGGGTTTCATAGGGTATCTTATAAACCTCTTTCTGTCGGCTTAGAAAAGACTTGATTTCCTCAATGCTCTTGGCATTGGCGGTTGCCATCATTTCCGACATTTCAATTATCCAGTGACCTTGCAGCTTGCGGTACACGTTATCATCGTCCAGCTTCCGCAAATCATCGGAAAACCACTCGTCCCGGACTGCCAGCAGACGGAAGAAGGTGGACTTGCCAGCCCCCTGACCGCCTACCAGACACAGCATGATTTCAAACTTGCTTCCGGGCTTAAATGCCCTTGTAATCGCCCCCAAAAGAAACAGCTTTAGGGCTTCATAGGTGTAATCGTCCACATCCGCCCCCAGAAAGTGCCGCAGACAGAAGCGGATGCGCTCCGTCCCGTCCCATGCAAGGCTGTTCAGAAAATCCCGGATGGGGTGGTACTTATTCTCATTCGCCACAATCCCGATGGCGGTTTCAATCTTTTTCTCACTGGTCAGCCCGTAGGTTTCCTCCAGATAGAGAAGCAGATACTTCATGTCTGTATCGGTCAGGGCTGTGCTTTCTCTGTGAAAACCGATGGGCTTTATGATGTCCTTTCGGTCGGTCAGGATGTTATAGGCGATTGCCCCGGCAAGCACCGGGTCACGCTGGAATACGGTCAGGCAGTTCCGTATGCTCTGGCGGACACCGCCTTTCTCGGTGGTTTCCAGAGTTGCCTTTACTTCCTCAACGCTCTGGGGCGGCTGCATGGCGTTCATGGTGTTTTTTAGTTCTTGCTGCGTCTGCGGCGGCAAGCTCTGCCATTCGCTGTTCAAGCTGTATCACATCCTTTCCATGTTCCGTAATCAGTGAAGCGATTTCCTCCGTATCCCCAAACAGCAGCACATCCAGCAGATATTCCACATGGGCTTGCTTCTGCAAGGCTTCCACGAACCGGGGATGAAACGCTTCCTCCGGGGAGTGCGGGGCATAGTCGGTTTTCCATACCCGTAAGAGGTGTAGATAATCGGCAAGGACACGGAAGCAATGTGCCTTTGCTTCCCGGAACTGTTCTTCCGGGGATTTCTGCCGGGGCTTGGGCTTCCTTGCCCTGCCCGGTGGCTTCCAGTCCTCATAGGCAAGCCCGAAGTCACTCGCCAACTGTGCGGCGGCTTCCTTTTTCCCCAGCCCGTACAGGGCAGCTACAAAATCAATCACATCCCCATCTGCACCACATCCGAAGCAGTGGAAACGCTTGTCCAGCTTCATGCTGGGGGTCTTATCGTTGTGGAACGGGCAGCAAGCCATCCCGTTTCTGTTTACCCGGATTCCGTAATGCTCCGCAGCCTGTCTTGTCGTAACGGACTGCTTCACAGCTTCAAATACATTCAAATCAATTCCTCCTTGTAAAAAAGAAAAGGCACTTATCATTCTCAATCTGAAAATGGCAAGTGCCTGTTAAAGTTCCATATCCTGTTGTTTGTGTTTCGTCTGCGCCGGGGCGTTTTTCTGTGCTCTCTTCTCGTCAGCCTTATCCTGCAAGACTTCTTTGAGGGGCTGCTTCTTGGGCGGCTCTTTGCTTTCCTCTGTGCCGGGTGTGGCTTTCCGTACCCAGTAGCGGATGTCCCACAGCTTCTTCAAATCTTCCTGCACCTCGGTCAACGGTACTTTCAAGTCTGCGATTTCGTCCACAAGCTTCGCCTGTTCCTGCAAAAGCTCCTTTTTCGTGCTGTCCTTATCGTCCGGGTGCTTGGCAAGGTAGGCACTGGCTTTCTCAAACCGGGCAACCTCCGGGTGTTCCAGCTTGAATTTTTCCTTAGTTTTCTTGAAAAATATCTTCTGGTATTTCTCATAAACGGGCTTACATTCCTTACAGTCCGTCCGGGCGGCAAGGATAGCGTCAATCACGTTGCTGCGGGTTTCCTTTGGCTTCATCTGCTTTCGGTAGTCGGCGGCAGATTTCCCGGACGTTTCTATAAAGTTTTCCAAATCCTCCACGGTGGAAAGTCCCTTTCTCTGGAGATAGGACAGGGCTTCGCTGACTGCCTTTAAGTCTTTGGAAGTCCCCCGGCTTTGTCCCGCCCGTGTCCAGCTGCTCCGTTCTGCCTTTCGTATCTCCATATACTTCATCAGCAGATTGGGAAGAAAGACCGCTTCCTCCGCAGCTTTTTGGGCAAGCAGTTCATTCCGCTTTTCGCTAAGCTCCGCAATCCAGCCTTTGAGATTTTTAATAAGCTGCCGGATGGACTTCATCAAACTATTGGCGGCTTTGATTTCTCGGTTCAGGTTGCCGATGTTCGTCTGAATCCCACGCTTTTCCATCTGCCGGACAGCAGCCCCTTCATGGACGGTAGGGATAATATCAAGCCCCTGTCTTTCGTAAGAACGGAGATCTACTCGTTCCGGGCGGTTGTTGGCTTCCAGATAGCGGTTTTGGATGACCTCCCATTCATGCCGCCAGATTTCGCCATATTTGCGGTCGTTCCAGTCAACCGTATCTTCCTTGTGGCTTTTCCACCTGCCGGACGGGAGCTTGATTCGTTCCCCGTTCTTATCAAGTTCATAGACCTTGCGGCTCTTGGGAAGCCATTTCCCACGCTCATCCATTGCCCGCATGGTCAGCATGACATGGGCGTGTGGGTTTCCGTCCCCTTTGTCATGGATGGCAAAATCCACGCACATTCCTTTGGAAACAAACTGCTGGCGGCAGAAATCCCGTACAAGGGCGGCGTACTGGTCGGGCGGTATCTCTCTGGGAATGGAAAGCACCCACCGCCTTGCAAGCTGGGAGTTCCATTGCTTCTCAACAGCTTCGGCAGCGTTCCAGAGGGTGTTGCGGTCTGTGTACTCCAGGGGAGCGTTTGCCGGGAGCAGGATTTCATTGTGGACGATACCACGCTTTTCCGGGTAGTGTTTTACTTCCTGGTCATATTCACAGAACAGCTTTTCGCCGCTCTGGTAAGCAGCGGCGGCAACCGCAGACTGGCGGTGGCTGCGCTGCACAATAGAGATTTCGTTGTGTGGACAGGGCATTTTGTGTTCCTCCTTTCCGTTTTTGGACATAGAAAAAGCAGGATACCTTTTCAGATTTCCTGCTTGTTGTGCCGCTGGGGGCGGCGGGTATTTAGTAATACATTTACATAGTTTTGTGCAAGTACCAAAGTCGCACAATAAATACAATTTGTCCAATAGCATAAGCCCCAATAATAGTGAAACATGGGACTACTGTCATATATCCGGTGAAAATCAAAGCAAAAATAGAAACAGCAATCGTAACATTCATTACCTTGAAGCCACTTGCCATAGCAGCATTACTAAGCGAAATATTTCTCTCGTCATTTTCCTCTATTTCCATTTCTTTGGTTTTCTTAACGAACAAGTCGCACACACCAGATACAATCAGCAAAATTCCAATGAGAGATGTACCTACTACTATTAAGTCGGGACGTGGCACAGGTATTATTTCATGTACTCCCAAACCGTATGTTAGCAATCCTCCCAGTAGAATAATCATTCCTGTAACTGTCATTAAAATCAACAACCTTTTTTTCATAATCAATCCTCCTCGTAAATAAAAATTTCTTCAATACTCATGTTGAAATATCTGGCAATCTTAAATGCCAACTGAATAGATGGGTTATAGCGTCCGTTTTCCAAAGAGCCGATGGTCTGTCGTGATACTTCCAATGCATTTGCTAAATCTTCTTGCTTTATGCCTCGTTGCTTTCGTAATTCTTCCAGGCGATTTTTCATGTCATCCTCCTCTCTTATGGAAAGTTAACTTTCCATGCTTCCATTATATCACATAGTTCTTTTATGTCAAGTTAGCTTTCCATTTGCATTATATTTTATGAAACTTATCGGCTGGGAACAGCTTGCAACGCAAGGTGTCCCCAGATGGCAAGTCCACAAAAGGGTAGCTGGCGGCAGCCAGCGCAGGGGAAGTGTAGCGTCCCCTGTTTGATTTGGAGCAGACCGTGGCTGCGGAAAATCACAGCCCTCCTGCAAGGAGCCTTCGGAGAACGCAATGCACCAACCTCTGGGTGGTGTATAATTGCGCCCTTAGTAAACTAAGGGGTTTCCGGCTTCTCCCGTTCCAGCAGTTTTTTCAATATATCTTGCGTGTCCTGCCTGTGAAAAATGAGTTTCAGCAACAGCATGACATCATCGTCCGTCAGGCGTTCCGGCTCTTGCAGAAAACTTTCCAGCATACCGCCACGAGTACAGAGCCGGTGCGTCCGTTCCTTTCGGGTAAGCTGCTTCAACTGGTGCTGCAATGCCTTTTCATCATTGATGGCTTTCCGCAGTTTCTTTTCGCTTTTCTCCAACTCCCGGTTGAGCTTTCCCAGCTTTGAGGTATCAGGCAAGGGTAGCGCCCTCCTTTCCCGGTATCAGCACATAAATCCTGTTCGGTTCTCCCACGCCCTGACGCACCCGCATGATAAGTCCGGCGGTTTCCAGTTCATTCAAAGAACGCTTGACCGTCATGAGGCTGCGGGACAGGACTGCGGCAATGGCTGTGATAGGGAAGCAGACAAAAAGAATCCCGTTCTCGTCCGCCTGCCCTCTGAAAAGCATAGCGTCCAACATCCGGCAGTACATGACCTTTGCGGTGCTGCTGACTGGAAATCCTGTCAACGCTCTGGGAAATGGCATACAGGGCGGCAATGGTGTGTCTATCGTCATAAATTCAAAATTCATTCGGTGTGTTCCTCCTTTTTCTTTGCTCGTTTGGATAAATAACGGGGGCAGTCAATCACAACCGCCCGGAAGCTCTGCTTGCACCCATGCTGGCATTTCCGGCATAATTCGTTGTAAGTGACACGCCCCCGGTCATTGAGGTAAAAGGAAAGCTCATGCTTCCGCTTTTTGCTCATTCTCGGCATGTTACGTTTCCTCCCGTTTTCGTGTATGGTTTCGGGGCGATTTTCGGCAAAATTACAGCCATAGAGCCGCTTAAAATCTCCCGAAGTCTCAGCGATAGGGTAGACTATCTCCCTATCAAATTGTCGTGTTTCGGTATCATTTCGGTGTCAGTTCGCCAGTTCTCCCCGGTGTCGTTCCTCCCCTGAATCTCACAGCGGCGTATCGCTCCCTTTGGTACGCTCGTTTCGGTCAGGGTTCCTCCATATCCCTGCCAAAAGTCATGGCGCTACATCGCCGGGGAAGCATATCCCACACAGGCTGGTCATTCGATTGGAATAATCCATCGATGAACTACCTGTATCATAGAACATTTTTGTGCCCTGTGCCGTATATCCACAAAGTAGGAATCAGGGGGAAAATCAGAAATTTCCACGATTGCGGAAAGTGTGATATAATCCAGTTAAACGGCAGAAATAAAACCACCGGAAAGGAGCGTGCGCCCATGAAAGTTGCAACAAGCATACAGGAACGCCTTTGGGAACTCCGCAAAGACAAAGGCTTAAATCTGGAAGAACTATCAAAGCTGACGGGCATTTCTAAATCAGCCCTTGGCAGTTATGAAAAAGAGGATTATAAGGAAATCAATCATGGCAACCTTATCACGCTGGCAGACTTCTATGGGGTTTCCGTCGATTATCTGCTGTGCCGGACAGAGAACAGGGAGCAGATCAACACGCCACTGACGGAGCTGCATTTGAACGATGAGATGGTGGCACTGCTGAAAAGCGGTCGGATTAACAACCGTCTGCTCTGCGAACTTGCCACCCATAAGGACTTTATCAAGTTTCTTGCGGACATTGAGATTTATGTGGACGGGATTGCCACCATGCAAATCCAAAATCTCAACTCCCTTGTTGATACCGTCCGGCATGAAATTATTGAACGGTATCGCCCCGGCGAAGATGACCCGCATTTGAAGGTGCTGCAAGCCGCACATATCAGTGATGATGAGTATTTCAGTCACATGGTTCTGGATGACCTCAACCTGATTATCCGGGATATTCGGGAATTCCACAAAAAGGACAGCGAGAGTGCGCCCCAAACTACCGTTGCCGATGAACTGAAAGAAAATCTGGAAGCGGTCGAAAATTTCAAGGGCAGTCGAGATGAAAAACTGGTTATCCTTTACTGCAAGCAGCTTGGTATCAACTATAAAAACCTGTCAGAAGAAGAATTTCGCTGGTTCATTCGTATTCTCAAAAAATCAAAGAAAATGGGAACGCCTATCAGCCAGAGGAAAAAACGGTAAAGGAAAACCGCTGTTGCATGGTTTGTTGGATTCCATGTAGCAGCGGTTTGTGCTGTGGTTATTATTTCATTCGTTTTCTTAATATTCGGCGATAATTTGTTTCTCCCTTTGGTGCGTCCTGTATAATTTCCAACACACCATCTTCAAGCATTTTATCAATGCGATTGGAAATCCATACATCACTAATTCCAAGTTGATATTTTCCTAAAACATTACCTATGACAATAGCCATTTTGAATTGCTCTGGCTGTTCCGCAATTTCACGAAGAATGAAACTATCATATATATCTTCTGAAACGCTTTGCAATTTACCATTTAACATTGCACGCAAAGGTGCATTTTCATTTTGAAGTTGATTCCATTTCATAGTACAAGCTGAAAGAAATACAGGATTAGCTTTCTCTTGTAGAGTTATATAGTTTCCCCATTCGCCAGGAGAGACCTCGCCCCATGCTATTTTGGATGTCATAGTATTTTCTTTTCCATATTCCCATGTAGGTAACTTAACCAAATAAATTGTTGTCTGGCAGTTTAATGGTTGAAGTTGTTTCATAAGCCAATACATACCACAAAGCTCATCTGGATTATAGCTATACCAAATGCGAATTTCTTCCCCAGCTACATATCGTTCAATCACTGAGGTCAATGTAGTTTTAATTTTCTGTATTTTTTCTTCAACCTGATAATCTAAATCCTCTACAAAGCAGACAGACAGCATTTTCTTGAAAATATTTTTCCGCTGTTCGCCAATTCCATTATCAGAAATATCTCCCACACTAAGAGCCATATCAAAACAATAAACATCACTGCTCTTGCCTCCCAATGGAATAGCATTCTCCCAAGCAATGCGTTCTTGTTCCTGTGCTTGAAGCTGTGCCTTTTTCATTTCATCTGAAGATGGAACACTCCCGTCTTCGTGCCTCATAAATATTGAAACAGCACTTCCTCTATACTTTCCCTTGCCGTAAGTTTGGGCAATTTTCAAACTTCCACAGGCACTTTCACCAAATACAATTTCAATCATCTTATATACCTCCGATTTAATTGCTCCCGTTATGAATAAATCATCTCATACAAAACAATTTCTTCTGCCCTGTTGTGAATGTTATTGCAACGCTGCACCCATTCCATTTGTCGGGTACACTTCAATTCCTCTGTCACGCCCTCGGTAGCTTTCATCTGCTCCATGATAGTGTCTAACCGTTTTTGTGCCTGTTCATTCAGGTCTGCAAGATATGTCAACAATTCTCCGGTCAGTATCAATGTATTCAATCTGGCTGGGTGGACTTCTCTTAAATATTCCCGGTGCATTCGTCCGTACTTTCCGATAGGGCGGTGTTCCTCCGGCAGTTTCAAGCCTGGAATGTAGTAATCTCCGACAAGGATATAATCAATTCCGTTTTCCGTTATTCTTGGTTTCAATTCGCTCATGTTCCTTACCTCCTGTGGAAGCAGGCTCGTCTGGTACTAACTCAATCACATCAGTAATCTCACAATTCAGAGTTTCACAGATACGGGCTAATGTATCCATGCTGATGTGCTTTCCCTCTTTGCTCATGTTGGCAATCATATTTGTTGTCATACCAGCAGCAAGCCTTAAATCCTCTTTTCTCATATCACGCTCTAACAGTGTGTGCCAGAGTGGTTTATAGCTGATGTGCATATTGTTTTCCTGCCTTTCTATCCATACCACCGGGGCGGTTGCCCCGGCAGGAACTTTTCTCTTATTATAACACCAATCTTGTGAAATCACAATTTATTCTTGTAGCCTGCCGCTGATACCGTCTGGATTGTGCATTCCCTTTCTTTTTGTTCCCTTTAATTAGCCATGAACTGTTTAATTCCCTGGGATTTTGCACCCGGGTTGTCGTTTCCATAACCTTCCATCAGGTTGATTACACCCCAGACACCAAGACCGGCACCGATTGCAACGACCAGTGTCTGAAGGATATTGATTGCACTGCTAAAAAAAGCCATAATCAAATGTATGAACAAACGCTTTTCTTATGGTCTGTAAGCGTTTGGCTCTACTCCTTTCCCTTTTATTCAGACCTTTTTGTACCCTTATCAGTAGTAGCAGGGTGCTCGAATTCTTTCTTTCATATCAGTCCTCACCTTCCTCAGCTTCAATCGCTGATACATCTTCTTGTGTTACAGTTACTTCATACATTTCAAATTCTGTATCTTTCGACATCACCAGTCGGTGTGCCAGATATTTTTCGACATCAAACGCATTATTCTTATTGAAATCGGCAAGCTCTTTGTACCGTTTGTGCTTTGTGATGTCATATTTGTTGCTTAAAAACGGCCGGACTCCACGAAGCTGTAAGATACATTTTTCTCCATCCATGACCGCCAGCTCATCTCTACTCATCAGTTCTTTTCCAGTCTTTTGATAGTTCAGTCCATAGGACCGATTGCTGCCTCTGGTGTCTGATGTGTTATAAAGATCAATGGTTTCCTTTCCCAGGGTTTCTGATATTTCTTTCAGTGTGGAGCTTTCCTTTCCGCCTAGGAAAAGAACGGTGTCACAGTTACCTGTGATCGTCTCAGCAGCATCCTTATAGATAGTTTTCAGCTGAGATTGTGACTGCAAGATGATAGAAGCGGAGATTTCCCTGCTTCGGATCGTAGCAATCAACTTGTCGAATTTTGGAATCTGTCCGATATTGCTGAACTCATCAAGAAGCAGCCGTACATGATAAGGGAGCCTGCCTCCATGCTCATCATCCGCTTTATCACAAAGCAAGTTAAAGAGCTGGGTGTACATGATCGCTACCACAAAGTTGAATGTATCATCGGTATCGCTGATGATGACAAACATGGCTGTTCTCTGATCACCGATCATATCCAGTTCCATTTCGTCATACGACATGATTTCTCTTAGTTCCTGAATGTCAAATGGTGCAAGTCTGGCACCACAGGAAATCAAAATCGATTTTGCAGTTTTGCCGGCCGCAAGCTTGTACTTGCGATATTGCCTTACTGCAAAGTGTTCCGGATTTTCTGCTTCCAGTTCTTCAAACAATTCATCCACTGCATTTTTAAATTCTTCATCATCCTCCCTGGTCTCACTGGCATTGATAAATTCCAACAAAGTAGAAAAGTTCTGTTCTTCCTCTGGTGCCTCATACCAGATGTATCCGATCAGTGCAGAATACAATAGACGTTCGGCCTTGACCCAGAAATCTTCCGTTGATTTTTCGCCCTCACCCTTGGTATTTGCGATAATGGTATTGACCAGCTTCAAGATATCTTTTTCACTCCGGATATAATGGAACGGATTGTAATGCATGGACTTTTTAAAGTTGATCGTATTTAATACCTTGATCCGGTATCCTCCATTTACCAGCATCTTCCCGCATTCAACGATGATCGTTCCTTTCGGATCGGTGACCACATAGGATACGTGGTCCGTCATCTGCATAAGATTGGGCTTCACATAGAATCTTGTCTTTCCGGATCCGGAACCACCGATAACAATCACATTCTTATTTCTGGCATACTTCGGAGCTTTTGGTCGGCTGTTCATGGTCAGACGTTCTGTTTCTGTGAGGATGACATTGTTTTCAAAAACCGGATCCATGAAGGGTTCGATGTCTTTTCTGTTTCCCCATCTTGCAGATCCATACTCCACACCCTGCCGGAACTTCTTTGCGTTTTTAGAACGATAGTAGACAACCAGTTTTAATGCACCTGCAGCCAGAACACCTACTGTAAGGTCCTGCAAAGCGATACTTGGCAGCCAGCTTAAAAATGCCAGTCGAAAATTGACTAACATCACGCCAAGTCTCTGGACCATGCTTTCTCCCAGGCAATGCCGGTACAGCCAGGATCCTTTATCTGCTACATAGAAGATAAAGAAATATGGGAGATTTAAGATCACCAGCCGTTTGATCTGGATCTTCTGTAATTTCTCCCGCATCATCGTTCCTGACCTCTGGATTTTTGTCTCTGCTTCACACGCTGGCGGTGCTTTGCTTTTCTTTCTACAGATTTCTGCAGTTTCTTTCTGACCGATGGTTTCTTCACCTGTTTCTTTTTCAGTTCTACTCCGGCATATTCCCGGAAAGCCGCTGTCATCACATCCACATCTTTAGCCTTAAAGAAGACCAGATATTTCGGTGGATCCGCACCGACTTCTTTTTTCAGGCTGTAATCAATCCCGTATTTTCTTGCCACACGGTCAAAGGATTTGATATTTTCATCTGTGATCTTTATGTTGGAAAGCTGTACTCCCTGTGCATTCAGCTGCTTGATGGTCTGCTTTCCATGTGGCTTTTTCTTTTCAATCTTTTTTCGGGCTTTTTCCCTTCCTTTCTCCTGGGCCCGTCCGGTCTTTTCAGCCATTTTCACCTGCGTTGCTTTCTGTTTCCTCCGGTTGTCCATTTCCAGGAACTTCCGAAGGGCTGCTTTTAGCACACTGGCAGTGATCTTGACTCCCTGGATGCTCAGGCTGATCACTTTCTGATTTACTTCTTCCTGCAATTACCCACGTCCTTTCTTTCCTTTCATTTCAGAATGAAGACGGGCAATACAATATCCGATGCATGGAACATGTTTTCCATACGGACAGCCACCACATGGTGTTGTTTTTACCGCTTTTTTCTTTTCAGGAAGCAGATAATGGCACTGCTTCAAGTTACAGCCTTTCTTTTTGCCTCCCCACCAGTAACAGTACTTACAGGACCATGGCTTTTCTTCGCTGTACTTTCTTCCTTCTATAGCTGCATTTGGTTCTATGATCAGATCTTTATTTGTCTTCATTCTGTTCTTCCTCTTTTCTCATGATTTCTGTCAGTTTTTTCTCTGCCTGACTTCCGGCAGCAATGAGACAATACAAAACTGTAAATATTGCCGCTGCTCCCAGAAGAGCAACAAAAATAATGATATTTCTCATGGTTTCTCCCATCTAAAAAAGCGTCCACAGATTCCTTTCGGTTTCCATGAACGCTCATTCTTATTTGATTAGTGTTTCTTTTTTCTCATAAATGCAAGGACTCCTGTACCAGTCGCACCAATGCCGAGAAGCATAAACCACAGCCACAGATTGGTGTTATCCCCAGTCTTTGGTGAATCACTGACAGGTTTTCCACCTTCCGGTGTCTTTTCTGCCGGTTTTTCCTCATCTACCATGGTTACATGCTGTACTTCACTAGTATCCTTTACTTCGAATTCCACATCTTTTGCAACCAGATAGCCATCCGGTGCTGTTTCTTCACGGAGAGTGTATTTTCCGATTGGAAGCATTTCGATGTAATGTGCTTTCTCTGTACTGGTCCAGCTTTCCACAACTTTTCCATCCTGATCAAGGATCGTGAGTTTTGCTCCCGGAAGTTCTTTTCCGGCGATATCCTGTTTGGAGATTTTCACCTTCGTCACATCATCCTTCATCTCAACTTTCTGCACATCGGCAGTATCTTTGATGGTGAACTTCACGCTTTCAGCTGTCACATAACCATCGGCCGGTTTTGTTTCAACCAGTGCGTATTCTTTTCCGACAGCCAGCTCACGGATCACATGTGCTTCTTTACCGGAAGTCCATTCATCCACGATATTTCCATCGGCATCTACCACTTTCAGCTTACATCCTGGAAGTTCTTTTCCGGTTGTCAGACTGGATTTGGTAAATTCTACAACGGTTGGCTGATTCTCAAAGGTAAAATCATAGGTTACAGTCGGCTGATTCTCACCTGCATACTCAAAAGTAAATTCCTTTACTTCATCGTTGGTTACGAATCCATCCGGTGCATAGAGTTCTTTTACATAGTAAGTGGCTCCTATTGGAAGATCTGCAACAAATGTGATCTTTCCTTCTTCATCCGTAGATTTCAGTTCAATGATCTCATCGGCTTCGATCAGGACTTTACCAGTTGTCTCAGACTTAATGTCTTCTTTGGCAAATAATCCAAAGATAGCTCCTTCCAGTGTACGGTCAGAATCTTTTTCCTTCTTAAGTACACTGACTTCTACTCTCTGACGGTTGTTCTGCCAGTCTTTGTCATAGACTACAACCGGTGTATTCTGATCCACGTAAGTCAGATTTACATGACGGATTTCACCATCCAGTACATGACCGTAAGCAGTTCCTGTTTCTTTCACATAGTATTTACCAAGTGGAAGATTTTCCAGTTTTGCAATACCGGTTTCATCTGTCTTGATCGTTGCAATCAGTTCATCCTTTTTATAGTAATCGTCACTGACGCCATCGGCAGCCTTGATGTCTTCCTCAGCATAGACTTCAAAAGTAACATCTGTCAGCTTTCCGGTTACATAGTTGAAAATGTGTTCCACCACACCTTTGACCTTATCGCCCAGTGTAACAGAATCCAGAAATTCTCCCTTTTTGTTGATGATGAGTTCACCAACCGGTACCTCGTCCTTCATTTCCACTTTCTGAACCTCTCCGGTATCTTTGACTGTGAATGTCACATCATTGGCTACCAGATAACCATGCGGTGCAAACTCTTCATGTAGGGTATAAGTCTCACCCACTTTCAGATATTTAATCACATGCGGTGCATCTTTGGAAGATGTCCAGCTATCTACTACATTTCCATCTTTATCCGTTACTTTCAGATAAGCTCCATCCAGTTCTACACCGGTTGTTGCATCTGATTTTGTGATCTCAACAGTTGTCGGCTGGTTCTTCTTTACGGATTTTAATGTTACTGTCTGTACATCCTGCCCCTGATAAGAAGCATCAAATCTCAGTACTTCATCCGAAGATACGAATCCATCTGGTGCTTTCAGTTCTTTTACATAATAGCTTCCAAGTGGAAGATCCAGTGTACATGCTGCCTGACCTTTTTCATCAGAAGTCATTTCCTGTAAAAAAGTATCTGCTTTGACGATCACTTTTCCATCTTTCGTCTGGATGTCTTTTGTGTTATAAATACCGAATACTGCTCCAGCTACTGTATTGCCTGTCTCAGCATCCTGTTTTTCGACCGTAATCGACACTTTCTGTCGTTCATCTGTGACAGAGATTTCTTTCTCGATTACTGCAGTATCCTGATCTGCATAAGCAAATTCGAAATTTTCCGGCACCGTATTTAACACATAAGTGTCCGGTGCATTCTTCTCTTTGACATAGTATCTGCCAAGTGGAAGATTCTTTACAGTTGCATAACCATCTGTATCCGTTGTAACGGTTGCCACCAGTGCATCCTTTGCAAAATACAAAGTTCTCTGTCCATCTGCATCTACCTGATGATCGGCAGTATAGATATCCTCTGCCGCATAGACTTCAAATTCAGCACCTGCAAGTCCAGCCATTTCATACTGGAAGTCCTTATCAAATCTCTTTAACACTTCACCCTGTTTATAGATCTTTAACTGACCTTTGACCGGGGCATTGGTATATTCCACATCAATGACTGCATCTCCTGTGACAGGATCGGTCAGATAAGCAGTATCTGTATCAACTGCAACTGTCACATAGTTTTTGGATATTGTGTACCCATCGGGTGCCGTCACTTCCTCAATCCGGTAGTTACCAGGTTTCAGATTTCTCGGCAGTACCAGGTATCCTTCCTCATTTGTGAAATAGGATTTGTGTACCGTTGGCTTCGGATAGGATGTTGTCTGTTCCACATATTTCTGATTATCCAGGTCGTATACCTTGAACTCAGTATTAGCCAGGAGTACAGATTTCTGTGTTTCTGCATCCTTTTTGATGATCTTTAATTTTGCTTTGAATTCTTTATCCAGAAGCACTCGCCATGTCTGCGGTGTATCCGGATAATTCTCTGTGATCTTCACTACAAAATCATCGACCGGTGCATAGTTGTGTTTGCTTGTGGTCTCTCTTACCACATAAGTTCCATATGGAAGCGGAATCGATCTTGCATATCCTTTTTCATCGGTAAACATTTCTGTCTGGCCATCTGCAGTCAGTACAACTGGTCTGGCTGAATCAAAATCATAACTTCCATCTGCTTTTACTTTCAGATCACTGACAAGCCATGCCGAAAAACCAACTCCCTGCAGAAGGTCTGCATCGGTCTTCCCGTTGTTTGCTGCCTTGATAATCTGGAACGGCTGCTTGATGACGGTTTCTTTACATACAGAAGTTCTTTCTACTGTCGGAACAGTAGCACCTTCGTAAGTACAGTCCACCTCATGTTCTGTCAGATCCAGTACGTATCCCACCGGAGCACTAAGCTCTTTCAGATAATACTTTCCAAGATAGAGATCCGATACAGAAGCTTCGCCATTCTTATCCGTTGTCAGGGATGTGATCAGGCTGTCTTTCTTATGGATCGTTCCGGTTCTTCCATCCGGATGAACAATATCTTCCCTTGCATAAAGGCCATATACTGCACCTTCCAGCGTTGCATCCCCCTGTGCTGCATTCCCTGTCTCAGCATCCTGTTTTGCAATGTTGATCTTTGCATTTACACGTTTGTCTGTTACATTTTTAGTCGTTGTCTTTCCGATAGCAAGAGTCACATTATAAGACTTTGTATCAATCTGATATCCTGTTGGAACAGAGATTTCTTTCAGATAAACAACTTCCTGTGTCTTTTCCATTGTGAGCTGTGAAGCACCATTCTGATCTGTTGCAGGCATCTCTGCAATCAGCTTTGTACATGCAGCATCGGAATAGATCCCGTACACTGCACCAGCCAGTGCATTGCCTGTATCCTGGTCTTTCTTTACAATGGATACCTTACATTCTTTTGTCCAGGTTACTTTAAAATCCACATATTTCTCATTTCCGACACCTTCACCGAAAACAAGAGCCAGATCCTGTGTTCCGGATCCTGTCACAATCTTGTAAGCAGAGTATTCTTTATCAATACTTCCCTTCATCTGAGAAGAAAATGTAGCACTGACGCTCTCTGCCTGATCAAGTGGTGCTGTCAGATAAAACTGTGTACCTCCACTGATTTCTACACTTGCTCCTGCAGCACTGGTTTTACCGGTTGTCACATTTACAAGCTTTACACCGCTTGGCAACTTAAATGTGATTGTCTGCAGTTTATCTGCTTTGAATGTGATCACGCTTGTTCGCTGGCTGTTTCCTTCCACATAAGCCTTTACATTAGATTCGGAAAAGCTCATATCTACAGACGGAATGTCCGGCATATTTACACAATAATTGTAAAGCTCCATTGCCAGGTTCTTTCCTGTTGCATTGGTTCCGGATGCCCAGTCACTGGATCCATTTGCATAAGCCGCTGCAAGATGCGTAATAATGAATCTCTTTCCTGCTGGAAAATTCGGATGTTTCTCATCGAAGAAACCATTCTCATCACTTGCTTTTGTTCCGTAATAGCAGACCTTTGCAAGTGTCTTTCCATCGGCAAGTTTCTGGATCGTATAAGTTCCATTTCCCGGTCCTTTTTTTGATGGTTCAACACAGTATGCTGTCGCATTGATGCTTCCCCATTTCACATAATATGGACAAGTCAGATAAGAACCTAATCCATAATCTGCGTAATAGTACCAGGAACCGGCTGTGACGGTGACTGATTTTGTTCCTGTCTCACCAGAAGCAAGCATCATTGGCATATCGAAAGTAATACTTTCGCCTGCTTCAAGATCTGCAAGAGCAACTTCCTGGTCAACCGCTTCCTGCATGACCTCAGAGAGTGTGATCCCTGTTTCCGGATCAACGGTCTCCTGGTCTTCAGTTGCTTCGATCTCTGCATCAAATTCTTTTTCTGTCAGTTCTGTTTTGCTCTCCGTTTCAGCAGCACCAGTTTCCTCTGTAGACGAGTCAGCCTCAGAATCCTCAGTTTCTGTCTTATCGGAAGAACCAGCATCCTGATCAGAAGAACTTTCTGACTGCGAATCTTTCTGCTGATCCGCTTCTTTTACCACGATCTTTCGATTGATCTGGTAGGTTGGGTGATCCGTTGTCTGTGGTTCTACATAATAGACTGCCTTATAGGAATTGGCATAATCGGTAGAAAAATCATTCCCGTCCGCATCTTTTGCTTCCTGAAATGTAACTTTTACTTTGCTGTCATCCTGGATCGTAAGACCGGTATAATCACTCTTTACATCGAAATTGTCTCCAACCTTGATCTCATAATCCTTTGCAGTTACCACTTCATCTTCATCCAACTGATCCTTGATCTCCTCATAATACGGAATCTTTTTTACAGATCCAGCATCATCAGAAGCATAGGCAACAGCGGGAGAGAGTACCGTCGATAGAACCGTTACTGCAGTCAGTAAACCGGACATCACCCTGCGTGCTTTCTTTTTCACGTTCATTCTCTTAAATCCTTCCTTTCTGATTCTTTTGTGTATGGTTATCTGTTAGTTTCTGCATATTATCTTTTATACGAAGATGATCGCCTCCTTTCCTGAAATTTGTGCTATTTGGGACAGTCAGCACAAGCTGAGATAACAGCACAAATATATGGCGGTACCTGTTTGTCACAAATACCGCCACATGATTTCTACTGTCATCCTCTTTTTAGATTCAGACATTTTATTTTGATTTAAGATTTAAGCGTTTTCCTGTTTTCTTTCCCGGATCCGTTCCTATATCAGTTTCCATCTCTGATACGTTTTCTTCTGGCAGACACGCAGCTTTTCGCTCTATGCATGTTCAAATCAAATATCACTCCGGGCAGGCTATTCATTTTTCAAGGTACATGAAGGTGTTCTATGCAAACCCTTCATATAACGAAACGCTCAGAGCCTGTTTTACAGTGGTCTAATTCAATTTTTTTGAAATTTTTTTAAAATTCTTCGTTTTCCGCCTTTTTTTCATCGTTTTTAATGCTCTGTTCAGAAGGTCATTTACACTCTGTTGTTTGATTCCCAGATAATCTGCGACATCCTGCTGACGCATTTCTTCGAAATAAACCAGATTGAGTACCATCTTTTGCCTCTCTGTCAATTCCTTGATCAGCGCATGCAGAATTTCTCTGTCGATAACATCGTCAACAAAATCTTTTGAAGATCCTCTCATAATCTCCGCATCATCTGTAACATCGCTGTTAGAAAATACACCATGATTGGTGCTGATTTTGCTCTGGCTGTATGTCATACGGTCTTCAGCCTCCATCAGCAGACGGATATACCAGTTCTCGTTATCAAAGAACTCTTTATTGAATTCCTTGTTATCGCCAGTTACACTCACATATTCATAGTCATCACAACTATGAAGCGGAAATACGGTTGATTGATTTCCCGCTGTATAAAGCACATATCCGTGATCATAAACAGAGATCGTTGTATCTGCATTGATCATTTCTTTTACTACAACTTTGTGTTCTTTCAAGGATTTCACGCTTGGGATTCTTTTCTCCATATCAGCAACTTTCACGATTTTCTTCAGTTCTTTTAATGTCAACATAATGACCACCTTTCTGCCTTTCGGCTCCGGGTGGTCCATTCCATCTTTTATAAAATTCCTGCACAGACATAAAGAACTGCAGCACAAGAGATCACGAACTCACCCGTTTTTTTTGAACGGGAGTCCGTGACTCCTTTGTAACGCATGTATCTGCGTTTAGATTAGGTTTGCCAGATTGCCTGGCTTATTCAGTTGCTATGTGCACCTTCTGATTTATTCTCTGTTTGCTCTTTGCGAAACATGGAATAATCGCCCATAGCATCGTAAGGACAATGCCTTACAAATTCCTGGTATTCGATTTCAGTCATCTTTGTTTCCTCCTTTGTGTCATATTATCAAAATCTCTATTTACAATTATTTTTGCAAAAAAGAATTCAACCTCTATATAACGAAACGCTGAGAGCCTGTTTTACAGTGGGGTACGACAAAAAATTTAAAAATCTTTCGAAATACGTCAAAAAAGCCCGACAAAACAAATACTTCAACAATCTCCAAAACCAGAAAATACTTCTGATCTTGCAGTGTATCCGTAAATGTTTTGCCGGGCTCTTAGTGATTCCAGTCAGGTTCAGCTCCTTGACAAACTCTTGCTGTCTGGTGCGTTCTTGATGGTTCCTGCCAAATCCAACGCTTACTACAGACAGCTCATTCTATTCTGTTATGATCCCTGATTCATCATCTTTCGGGAATACGTCCGCATCCTGGACTTTAATTGTTCATCTCGGATGTGGATCGGACGAACCGACACCATATCATCCTTTACAAATATTTCCAATGTACTGCGACATTTTTTGCACTCCACTTCTGAATCGCTTTGTGCGCTCTTTTCAATAAATGCTCCACATACAGAGCAGTGTACATGCCATTTAATAGCACCTGATCCCATATAGGCTTCCTCCTTTAAGCAATAAGATATTTCTCCATTTATTACTCAACGGACCAAAGGGAAATCAAATCCGCCTTATGAGCATCATGCCATCCATTCCGTAAGTGCCAAAGCTGCACGAACAGCACGATTTCTATTCTGATCAGATCTGCTTTGTCAATCTGTGCATCCTTTTTTATCCTTCCACCAGCTACCACTCACTCTTTCCAGTATAAAAAATTCCGCTGTGATTAATTAACATGATATTTCTATAGTTTCAAATACATCCCCAGTCAGATCACAGATGTCCTGGATCTGAATCTCAGTATCATCGATCCGTAAGTGGACTGATGGATCAAAAAATTCTACGGTTCCAGATAATGTATGGTACTGACCAATTAATGGATCCTTCCAGGATTTTTGAAAATAAGTTGCCTGTATCTTCATTCCATATGCCAGGATTCTTAATTTCATATCCAGCTCATTTTTCTTTTCCTCAGATAAATCTCTTTTTGGTTCGTAAATGATTTCCTGTTGCCGGATCGTTTCATCCAGTCCACGAAGTGCCGCAAATGGAGCAAACTGTTTTGCCCTGCGTCCTACATCCATGGGATGCCTCCTGGAAACCGGTCTTGGTAAATATAAATACGGTTGATATGCACTTGCCAGCACTTTTTGCACCTCCTCTAAGCACGGTGACCACCAATCTGTTCATTGCGTTCTCTATAGGTGGAACACTCCAGCAGATTGGATCCACGCATGATCGCATTCTTTCCATAACGCTGCTTTACATTCAATACTGCTTCCTGTAAATGCCGTTCCTTATCGGTCTGTTTGGGATCATCAAACAGGCTGTACTGCACATAACTTTCAGGAGCAACCCTGTTCGCACACACCTCGATTCTTCGGATTCCGGTATATTTGTCTGCAATCCTGAGATATAAATCTGCCACTGCATCTATGATTTTTTTGGAACTGTTACTTCCTCTTTCAAGTTTTACGGTTCCTTTAGATACCTCATGCTCATACCTGTGGTCGTATGCAATCCATAAGGTGATAGAACTTGTCACCAGTCCCTTTTCAAACAGATCCAGGACCAGGTTGTCTGTCATTTCCCTTACGATCACAAGTGCATCTTCGAAAGAATAGTTTCGCATCAGCACCTGACCATTTGAAAGGCTGTGCTCTTCCGAATGATAGTTCTTGATGTCACTCATCCGGCATGTTTCATAGCCCCATGCATGATCGATCAACAGCTCTGCATCAATCCCAAACATCTTATACAGCCAGTCTTCGGATCTTAAAGAAGCCATTGCAATATCGCCCATCGTATGGATTCCATAACCGGCCAGTTTTTTTTCAGTCCGGGATCCAATCCTCCAGAAGTCACTTAATGGTTTATGATCCCATAGCTTCTCTCTGTAAGAGAATTCATCCAGGATTCCGATATGGTCATCCACATGCTTTGCTACGATATCCATTGCGATCTTAGCAAGATACAGATTGGTTCCCACACCTGCAGTTGCAGTGATGCCAGTTTCCTCCATGACTGCCTGCATAAGCTTTACCGCCATTTCTTTTGCAGTGAGATGATAAAGCTGCAGATAGTTTGTCACATCAATAAAACACTCATCAACACTGTACACATGGATATCTTCTTTTGAGATATACCGCAGATAGATTCCATAGATCTTTGCGGAATAATCCATGTACAACTGCATCCTCGGCATGGCTGTAATGTACTTCACACAATCCGGTATCTCATGGATCCGGCACCGGTTCTTGATGCCAAGAGACTTCATAGCTGGAGTGATTGCCAGGCAGATTGTTGACTTTGATCTGGTCGGATCTGCAACCACCAGGTTTGCTTTAAACGGATCCAGTCCACGTTCTACGCATTCTACAGAAGCATAAAAGGACTTTAGATCAATACAGATAATAGAAGTCTGATCCTGACTCACATTGTCACCTCCCATACGTCTTTCCTCTTTTTGTAACATGTATCCCATTTTAACTGTCAATGACTGTGCATCCTTTCTGTTTTCTTTAAAATATAGGAAATTCATTCCACATATTCATTGACAAAAGAGGAAATATTGTGTATCTTATAGGAAAGATGTTTCCCTTATCTGTGATTCACATTATAGGAGAGATATTTCCCTTTGTCAAGATTAATTTTTATTTTTTAGGAGACACATTTCCCGTTTTGCCTTGAAGCGGCTAATGAAACTTATAAGACAAGGCTTAGAAAGAGGTATGTTTATGACATTCGGTGAAAAAGTAAGATCATTAAGAAAAGAAAAAAAGATGAGTCAGCAGGAACTGGCCAGCATGGTTGGTGTTTCATATAGGACCATTCGATCCTGGGAAGTAGAAGGACGTTTCCCAAAACAAAATGTTCTGTATCAGAAACTGGCAGATGCATTACAGTGTGATGTTTCTTATCTCATGAGTGAGAATGAAGCTTTTATCACAGAGGCATCCGAACAGTTTGGTAACCGCGGTGCCAAACAGGCTCAGCAGATTCTGGAACAGGCTGCAGCTATGTTTGCTGGTGGATCACTGACAGACGAAGATAAAATAGCTTTTATGGATGAGATCCAGAGCCTTTATCTGGATTCCAAAAGACGTGCAAAGAAATTTACACCGAAAAAATATCTGAAAAACCAAGAGGAAAAATAATAGAAGGCGGGATTATTGTACACCTAATCTGTTACCTTATAGTTACAAGGATATTTCTGCCCTTTTTATTTTTTACTTTTGAGGTGATTTATTTGAGAAACACTTACATATATACAGAAACAAAGAAATTAATCAAGAAATATGGAACCCGAGATCCATTTGAGATCATGGATCAGATGAACATTGTGGTCGGTGAAACTTCCAGATATAAGACACTGAAAGGATACTGTTTTATGAGCTGTAAGACAATCTATGTCATGATCAACAGTTTCCTTTCAGAAGAAGAAAAGATGATCGTTGCCGCCCATGAATTAGGGCATATCATCCTGCATCGTTCCCAGCTGAAAATGGCTCCAATGCAAGATGATACCCTCTACAATATGACGGATAATACAGAATACCAGGCCAATCTGTTTGCTGCCGATCTTCTGATTAATGATGAGGAGATCGAAGATATGGTTCAGAACGAAGACCTGGATTATTTCGGACTCTGCAGCTCTTTGAATGCGACTCCGGAACTCATGAGCTTTAAACTATACAGCCTGACAAAACGAGGCCAGGCTTACCATATGCCTATGGAGATACAGAGTAATTTCCTGGCGAAATAAAGTAAATAAAGATCCTGTTCTATATATCATAGTATGAACAGGATCTTTTTATAATGATTTATTTTCTATCTAAAATTTTATTAAACCGACTAAAGACTCCATAGTTTGTGTGTTTGACTTACTGTTTATATCTATCTTCTCCTAAATATTTTTCTAGTCATTGCAATATAAAATTGCTTATACAGTCTCTCCCTTAAGAGTCCTGGTATTCTGGATAATATACAGAGCGACCGATATGACCATCATTATAGCGCACAAACCAATCAACAGATCTGATACCATAGGTGTAATGTGGAACCATATAATATGCACCGCTGCAGTTCCATATAATAAAAAGGTTACTATCTTTCCATGCCAGTCTGCACCGTGTACTTTTCCTGTCTTTCGTATCACAAGACATCCACTGACTGCCATATACAGCTCCTTACCTGCCATTATTACGATTAAAAGAAGCATATGCGGAAACCGAGTAAACAGACAGATTAACATCGCTGCCTGTGTCAGCTTATCGGCCACCGGATCAAGTATTTTTCCCAAATTACTAATCATATGGAATCTTCTTGCGATATATCCATCAGCAAGATCCGTAAGACCAGACAGCAATAAGATTTCTCCAGCTAACAGAGGATTTTTCTTTACACAATAGCTCCATATAATTACCGGAATCAGGCAAAGCCGAAAAAAAGAAAGAAGATTAGGAACCGTAATAATTCTATTCAAATTTTCTTCCTGATTCACTTCACTCTGCATGTACGGTCGCCTCACTTTCCTTTTTTTTTGACATAAACCAATAAAATATAACACAAAATGCTAATGCAAACACAACACCAAAAACATTTTGAATCACTCTAAGACTAACCGCTCCTTGTAGTCCATAAGTCTCTGCAGCAATGGCTAAAGCACCAAATGTGTTAAATACTGCCTGCCAGCCATATTGTGCTGAAAGTCCTACACCGATTCCACCAAGAATTCCTATATATGCATAGATTGACGAAGGAAGCAGAAAATATAATACTGTAAAACATATAACACCTGCAATATTTCCGACAATCCTTTTACGGACTCTGTAGTGCATATCTTCCATAAATGGCAAAATCGCGGACATGGCCGCAATACCAGCCCACATTGCACGTGGCATATTACAAAGTTCTGCAATGCAAAGGACAATCGGTACGCATAAAATCTGACATATCTGCCATTTTGTTCTGGAAGAAGTGATATCAAATTCTTGTATCAGATCTTTCAGATTTCTTTTATAAGTTCTGTTTTTATGATTTCGATAAAATACGAAGCAGGTAAGTGCTGCACCTAAAGCCATTCCGACTAATCGCATCTGATAGCTTTTTCCCGTAACATCATAACCATATAGCAGCAGATACCCAAGAACCAATGTAGATTGATTAAACATGAATGGATTATGGCATCCGAACAGAATCAACACAGCCAGTGCCGCAATATTTAACAGCATTCCCAATACCGGTGAAAACTGATTTGCTAAATGCGGACATACAGTCATAATTACAAAGAACAAAGCCAAAAGCATCGTAGATTGTCCGGTGTGGATCCCCAGATCCGCATTCCGAAATACCATAAGGCATAATAAAACTACTACACCCACAATACTATTCTCATTTCCAAATAAGATACTGAAAATAGTAACAAATAAAAAACAAAATGCCATTGTAACAGCTATCTTCACCAGATATACCCACATATGATATGATTTTTCTTTCACTGTTTCACTCTTTTTCAACAGATTTTTAGAACCTGCCTGATTTAACTGCAATTCCTGATAAAATGTCATGTAATTCCTCCTCTATCTGTTTTTCTTAAACTTATATGGCCTCATCTTTCTGTATTGGAAGCTCTACAACAAATCTGCATCCACCATATTCACGGTTTTCTGCTTTGATTGTTCCTCCGGCACTATCTACAATCCGTTTTACAAGTGCAAGACCTAGGCCATTTCCTTCTGCTTTATGAGATCCATCTACCTGATAGAACTTGTCAAATATTCTGGATTTTACATCATCCTCTATTCCTGGTCCTTCATCTTCCAGAATGAACTTAACAGAATCCTGTTCTTGTTTCAGAAACATCGTAATTATCCCCTTTGAAGGGCTGAACTTAATCGCATTATCCAAAAGATTTATCCAGATATGCATAAAAAGTCCTTCATTCCCAGTATATTTAACTTCCTCCAATTCTACCTGAAAACCAATTTCTTTTTCTGTCCATTTTGTTTCCAATGAAAGAAATGCCTGGCGGATCTGTTCATCCAGACGATATTCTGTTTTTTTCATTGGTATATTCTGATTGCATAATGATTTTTCATATCGCCAACATGGCGAAAATTAAACGCATAATTACGTGGTGTAATTACTATCTGATCACCATAAGAGAATTCATAATCGAGGGTTCGTCCAAAGTAAAAATCTTTTGTTTTATAAGTTGCTGCTGTACACATGATCGTTTGCAAATGCAATAGTTATTGCACCACATACAGGTATAATGCATGCATATATATATTTTGCATATTTCTCCAATTTCTTTTCAAATAATTTTGTTAAACCGGCAAACAAAATCATAATCAAAACCATACAATCTTTATTATTGCCGTTAATGAATAACATGACAAAAGCAAATGCAGCAATTGGCACTACAGCATTTGTCAGAAACATAATTGAATTCATAAATTTCTCTTCATTTTTTATGCTTTTTAATTCCATAATGATACCCTCGCTTTTAAAATTTATTTACGACCATGTTTTTGTGCAATGAAATCAGTTTCTCACCAAACTGCTTCAAACAAAAAAAGTCTTCTAACATACTAAAATATGTCAGAAGACGCTACGATACCTATTCAGATTTATAAAAGAACCTAAATTAAAACACGGCAGAAAACAGCCTGTGCTGTGCTGTGCTGTGCTGTGCAAAGTCTAATTTCTTTTGCCATAGCTGTCAAGTCCTTCCTATTAGAATATTGTTATTATATCAAAATTATACAGTTTTGTCAATTTATTTGTCATATCCGCCGATTTTTTGTTGATTTTAACCATATATCCCAATGTTTATTTATCTAACTTGAAATTCCATTACCTTCTTCGGAAACATTCGTTGAAGAAGTTACGCCATGCCTGTATAATTAGTAAGCAAGTAGTAAAGAAAATAAAGTTAAACAATACACTTAGGAGGAAATCTATATGTCTATTTTGAATCAATTGAACAGCATACCAATGTATGCTATATGCGGATGCATTGTGGCATTTGTTGCAATTGTCTGTATCATTTTCCTTGTGCGGGCTTATCGGGCGGGAAAGGCAATCGGCATGGATACCACAAATATGAATCGGGCGATTATATCAAGTATCACCTTTTCCATACTGCCCAGTGTGGGAATTCTGCTTGGTGTGATTGCCTTGTCCGGTTGTCTGGGAACACCGTGGCCATGGCTTAGGTTATCGGTGATCGGTGCGCTTCATTATGAGACGCAGATTGCAGAGGCAGCGGCAGAGCAGGTAGGAATGTCATCCCTGTCCGCCGCGGAAATGACACCCACTGCCTTTACAACGATTGCGCTTCTGATGAGCGTATGCATCATCTGGGGAATGGTGCTTTCTATTTTCTTTAACAAAAAATACACCAGAAAACTCAGTGACCAGAAGAACAGTTCCGGGGCAGGATTTGGGGATATGGCCATGAAAGCAATGTTTATTGGTCTTGTCAGCACTTATGTGGGACGCTATCTGGGACAGTTTGTATCTGAAAATGGGGTATTTACATTTACCGGGGATTACATACCGATTATCGTTATGATTGTGTCGGCGGTTGTCATGGCAGTGTTTACGTTCTTTATCGAGAAAAAGAAAGTGGCCTGGCTGGACAGCTTTTCTCTGGCAGGAAGTATGCTACTTGGAATGACAGCAGCCGTATTTGTTGCGCTATTATAATGGAAGGAAGGTAAACGATATGGAAGAGAAAAATATGGATTTATGGGAAAATTACAGGAAACGCACACATGTAATCGGGCGGATTACCAGCACAATCGTGCTGCTTATGCTTCTGGCTGCGCCGTTTCTGATTGGAAAATATTTGGGAGCATTTCCGGATCTGAAAGCTGTGGCAGGCGGCTTTTTGTCAGTTGGCTTAGTCTGGCTGGTGAGCAGCGTTGCGGAATTTTTGATTTATACTCCGATGCTTGGATCGGGCGGAGGATATCTTGCATTTATCACCGGTAATCTCATCAACATGAAGATTCCCTGCGCAATGAATGCAAGGGATATGGTGGATGCCAAAAGCGGAACTCCGGAAAATGAGATTATTTCCACCATTTCCATCGCAACCTCGTCTCTGGTGACGATCCTTGTTCTGGCACTGGGAGTGCTTCTTTTGGTACCTCTTCAGCCAATTCTGCAGAACCCGGTGCTGCAGCCTGCATTTGAGAATGTGGTTCCTGCATTATTTGGAGCGATGGCATACAAATATTATCGTGGAAATATGAAAATTGCCCTTTTTCCGCTGGTGATCATGAGTGTGCTCTTTGTGCTACTTCCGAGCCTGATCGGTTCCACAAGTTTTATGATTATTCCATCGGGTGCTATCGCTATTGGGGTGGCTTACTTAACATATAAAAAGGGAAGGAAATAAGAAAATGAAATATTTATTGTTAATACCTGTTCTGATCATTGCTTTACTGCTCATCGCCGTACTGCATACGCTGATGACACCGTCAAAAAAATCGGATTATGTTCCGAAGGAGGATGAAAAAGAAACCCTTCGTCTGGCGAAAAAACTGTCCAGAATGATTCAGTGTGACACCACCTCATACCCTCATGTAGCGGACAGAGAACGATTTTTACAGTTCCACCAGCTATTGGAAGAGCTTTTCCCTCTGGTGCACAACCATCTGGAAAAAACAGAGATTGACGGCAATCTGCTCTACTACTGGAAGGGGAAAAGCAGTAAAAAACCAATTCTTCTGATGAGTCATCAGGATGTTGTTCCGGCAGAGGGAACCTGGACACACGAACCATTTTCGGGAGATATTGCCGATGGTAAGGTGTGGGGCAGAGGTGCTGCAGACACGAAGTGCTCACTGATGGCATTTTTTGAGGCTGTGGAACAATTGCTGGCAGAAAATTATGTGCCGGAAATGGATGTGTATCTGGCTTCCTCCTGCACAGAGGAATGGGCCGGTGATGGCGCACCAAAGATTGTAAAAGAACTGCAAAACCGTGGTGTTGAGCTTTTCCTTGTATGTGATGAGGGTGGTGGAATCATTACGGAGCCAATCGGCGGAATTCCAGGCAACTTTGCCATGGTAGGTGTATTTGAAAAGGGTAAGGCAGATGTGAAATTTACTGCAAGAAGTACCGGTGGACATGCAAGCGCCCCGGCGCAAAATACACCAATTGCAAGGCTGGCCTCCTTCGTAAATGAGATGGAGCATCATTCACCATTCAAAAAGAAAATACTGCCGGAAGTGGCTGCAATGTTTAAAACTCTCGCACCATACGCATCCTTTGGGTTGAAATTTGTGTTGGGAAATCTATGGCTGTTTGGACCACTGTTAAAGGTGGTGCTTCCAAAAATCAGTGCACAGGCCGGCGCAATGCTGAAAACGACCATTGCATTTACCAAACAGTCCGGTTCCGATGCGTACAATGTGATTCCGCAGGAGGCAACCCTTGGTGCCAATATGCGTTTTATCCCGCATCAGGGCGAGAAGGAAAGTCTGGAGCTTGTGGAAAAAGTTGCAAAGAAGCATGGTCTGAAGACCGAGGTGCTTTATTCCAATGATTATTCCAAGCCGGTGGATCTGAATGGAGAGGCATTCCAAGTGGTGATGCATGTGATTGACGAGACATTTCCGGGACTGGCAGCAAGTCCTTATGTGGTGACGGGAGCTACGGATGCCTTTGTTTACCAGCAGGTCTGCAAAAGCTGTATCCGTTTTGCACCGGTGATCTACGGACCTGAGCAGATGAAGGGCATGCATGGACTGGATGAAAATATTGAGTATGACTGTCTTCCGGGAGCAGTTCGCTTTTATCAGAATTTGATAAAATTCCACGGACGATGCCAATGAAGCACAAACGCTTGCTGAATAAAACGGATTCTGAGGGAATAGTGGTGTGATAGTATGTTAAGTGGGAGTGTCTCGCGCAATTTTGAGCGAGACATTCCCATAAGCTTTTTCATAATTCATTAAATCAGGCGAGCCTTCACGAAGTCATCAAACCGGGGTAGTGCCAGTGACAAATGTCCATATTCCTGCGTATTGACAACCCCTTTTCTTTTTAACCGGTCACGATATACGGAAAATAATTCTGACTTCATTCCAAGTTTTTCCCGAATATTTTTTATCTTTGTTTCCCCACTAACCGACATTTCGTAAACAATTTTTTTATCCAGCTCCGACATTTCTGACCAGATTTTGCTGTAAACATATTCTTCGAGATACTGGTCATACTCAGGGAGAATTTCTTCAATGGTCATATGCTCTCTGTTCTCCCAATAAAGATACCCCAGAACCTGAAATGCAAATGGATAACCTTTTGTCAGAAGTGCCATATATTCTGCATCCTGTACGCTTAACCCGAAAATGTCCATGTAATGCTTCTTAACTGCCGTATAATTGAGAGGATCCAGCACTATTTTGGGTGCACGATACAAAAAGGTGAGGGATTTCTCATTCTGCAAATCGTAGAGATTGTCATAGAGACCGGTCATCAAAAGAAATACAGGGTAATCCTGCCTGAGGAATATCTGGAAAGAGCTGGCAAATACCCGTATGTTATCACTATTGGTGGCTTCATCTATGGTAATGAGCAGACGTTTTCCCTCTTCTTTCAACACTCCCAGCATAAGGGAAATTGCCGTTTCTATATCTGTCACAGGAGCTGCATTCTCAATGGATACCCCCAGCCCAAATGCGGAAAAATCAAATTTTGCCTTCAAAAAAAGCGTATGAAGCTCCGGAATTCCATACAATTTTGCGGCAAGACTTTGCAGAAGATCCCGGGCTGGATTGAGTTCAAGCGTAATCCAATTATTATCTTCTGCAATTATATTTGATACAGTTGTCATCATCACCGTTTTACCGGAACCTCTGACTCCGGTAAGCATATAAATTTGATTCGATGGCACATCTGCTCTGAAATTCTCAACAATTTCATTTGTCTGCGTGATACGTGATATAAACTGTGCTGGTTTTTTCCCGAATGACAATGTAAATGGATTGCTCATCTTTGCCCCCTTATATAACTTTTATTATATTATATAGTCTTATATAAGTTTATATAACTTTTTCTTTATTATATAAGTTTATATAACTTTTTGTCAATATTCTAGTGATCCGAGATACATGCTCACATGCTTATAAAAAATGCATATCTTTACTTTGCAGAAGAACTTCCTGTATAATGCAAATATAGGGAATCGCAAGAGAATTTCTTTACAAAGTGGTAGAAGTGGCACAAAGAGAATGAACAATTTTGCAGAAAATAGGTAAAATGAGGTTGTTTTTGACAAGGAGAGGAAAATGCAAATCATTAAATTAACAAACGAATACAAAGAGGAAGTATTTCGCATGATGAAAGTATTTTACGCTTCCTCTGCGGTCATTCATAAATCGTCTGATGCAATTCTTACGCAAGATATCGACGATTGCATATCGGATAATCCCTTCATAGAGGGGTATGTATTGAAAGAAAATGATTCTGTGATTGGATATTCCATGATTTCCAAGAATTACACCACGGAATATGGCGGTCTCTGCATCTGGATAGAAGATCTTTACTTTAAGGAAAAGGCAAGAGGAAAGGGATATGCCTCCGTATATTTCAAGTTTCTTGAAGACACATACCGGGAGGCGGTAAGATTTAAGCTTCAGGTGGAGATGGAAAATACTTCCGCTATCGAAGCATATCACAAGAGTGGATATGGGATGTCCGAATATCGTCTTATGACCAAAGAAATGGATAAGAATTAAGATTCATAAATTTCCGTTTGTCGAGATTCTGCTTGCGGGTGTTTTTATGGATATAGGTTGTGGTAGGGCGGGGAGAGGCGGATGCTGATTCTCTCAGAAAAATTGCAAGTCAACCTCTAAAATCGACCGGGCGTTACCGGCCGATTTCTTAACGGGGCAGTTGCAATTTTGTCCTCGAGAATCACATCCACCTCTCCCCGCCATTTACACAATCTATATTCGTAGGAAAAATTTTTGCGATGCAAGCAGAATTCCGACTTCACTACAGTAGCGAGCTACGCTCGCAGGTGATGTTTTAATCTTTGTACTTGTTATATTGCATGGTAAGAATTATTTTTTAGCTTATGCATGAGAGATTTTAATCTCTATGTTCATTATATGACTCTGCAAGGATTACTTTTGCTCTTAGATATAGGGAGGTTATAAGATATTTTAATCCTTAGATTCATTATGTTGTAGCATTAAGATTATTTTAGAGATTGAATATAGGATATTATAATCCCTATGCTCATTATGTTATATTTCAAAGATTACTTTTGATTATGTGCAACTTATATTTGCGAACGAAGTGAGCTATGGGAGTGAAGTCAGGATTTTTACAAATACATACAGCCAAGAACCAAGCTGAGAGGATGTCGCGGATTGCAGATTGTGACTCCGGAGGTGCTTACAGCTTCTTGGCAGGTCTTCGTTCTCAGCAAGCCCGGCCACGGATGGCCGGGGCTAGCGAGGATAGGCCATGGATGGCCGTCCGCAGCGGTGCGTCAAGAACCAGCCCATCGGCAGAGCTGCTTAGAAGCTGTTAGTGCCGTAGCCCGGAACAAACAGCAATCCGCGGCATCCTCTCAGCGTAGCTTTTTACACTTACTTGAAACATCTCGACAAACTGGAATTGAACAAAATCGCTGCGCGATGGCCTGCCAAGGCTGTGGCGCAGTTTTTCTTTCTCTAAATCAAAAAGCAGTGGAAACCAAGTCCTAATAGTAGTATTGTTAAGTCACCACAACCAACAATCAAACAGGATCGACATTACCACTGCCTATGACAAGATTAACACCTTATCGCTTAATTAGCAAGCGGTTTTATTATTCCAATGCACCTCCATGTAAGCAGTGATACCTGAGATTACTGACTTTACATGGAGGATTTATTATGTACGAAAAATATTTATTACAGCTTGAAGAGGCCGGAAAGATCCGTAACCTTAAAGAGCGTTCTATCGATTGCTACAAAAACTATGTTTCCTATTTCCTTAACTACATGGGAAAGAACCCGGAAGAACTTACCTGTCAGGATGTCAGAGGCTTTCTTCTTGCCCGGAAGGACGATGGCCTGAAAGCAACCACGCTTAATCTTTATAATTCTGCCATCCGTTTTTTCTATCGGAATGTACTTCATGTTCTGTGGGATGATATCACCGTTCCTCGCATGATGATAGAGCACAAGCTCCCTACCGTACTTTCTGTTGATGAAGTAGAGCGGCTTCTTGATGCTACGGATGACCTGAAATATAAAGCCATGTTTGCCACCATGTATTCTTCTGGAATGCGGGTCTCCGAAGTGATCCATCTTCACTATGATGATATTTCCCGCACTAACATGCAGATTCATATCAGGGATACAAAGAACCGGATGGACCGTTATACCATTCTGTCTGAAAGAAACCTTGCGCTTCTTACGGAATACTGGTTTCGGAAAGGAAGGCCAAAAGGCATTCTGTTTCCAAATCAGTTTACAGGACAGTATCTTACCGTAAGTACACTGGAACAGGTGATCCGCCGTTCTGCAGCGGCTGCCGGGTTATCCGGTGTCACACCCCACTGCCTCCGTCACAGCTTTGCCACTCACCTTATGGAGCAGGGAGTGGAACAGCGGAATATTCAGGCATTGCTTGGACACCGTGATCCGAAATCCACAGAAGTTTATCTTCATGTCAGCAACAAATCCCTTATGGGCATCCGTAGCCCTTTTGACAAAAAGGATGGTACAGTCAATGGATAAACCCACAGTACAGGATATTTTTCACCGTTTTTATCCGGCATACCTCGATCAGTATTCACCTTCCCCTGTACAGGCAAAGGTTGCACATAACATCATGAACTGTAAAACCGGTGCCTATGGTGCAAATGTATGTATATGTGAGGATTGTGGTTCCGTACAGATTCATTATAATTCCTGCCGCAACCGCTGCTGTCCCATGTGTCAGGCCGTTCCCAAAGAGATGTGGATGGACGCACGCAGGGAGGATGTCCTTGATGCTCCCTATTTTCATCTGGTTTTTACTGTTCCCGATCTTTTAAATCCGGTCATTTACAGCAACCAGAAGCTTCTTTATGATACCTTATACCATGCAGCTTCTGCAACCATCAGCGAACTGGCTGCCGACCGGGAACATCTCGGTGCAAAGGTTGGATACATCTGCATCTTACATACCTGGGGCTCTGAAATGAATTTTCATCCCCACATTCATACCATTCTGCTCGGTGGCGGTCTGACCTCTGACAATCAATGGAAGGACAAAGGAGAAAATTTCTTTCTTCCCATTCAAGTCATTTCCAAAGTGTTCCGCGGAAAATATCTGGAGGAGCTGAAAAAACTGTGGGAAGAGGATCAGCTGGTTTTTCATGGTACTGCCGAAAAGTTCCGTAACCATTATGAATTCAAGGAACTCCTGGATTCCTGTTATGGTACGGACTGGGTCCCTCATTGTAAAAAGACTTTCAATGGTGCCGGGTCAGTAATTAATTACCTTGGCAAGTATACTCACCGCATTGCTGTCAGCAATCACCGTATTATCCGCATGGATGATGATACCGTTACATTCTCAGTAAAGGATTACCGTAATGAGGGGCAGTGGAAGGAACTGACCATTTCCGGTGTGGAGTTTGTCCGGCGGTTCCTCATGCATGTACCACCAAGGCGTTTTGTCCGTATCAGGCACTATGGGCTGCTGTGTTCCCGTACTAAGAATCAGAAGCTCACTCTTTGCAGAAATCTCCTTGGATGCAAGAAATATCTTTCAAAGCTTCGTAACATGGAAATGCCGGAAGTACTGGAACATCTTTACGGCATCAAAGTCTGTGTGTGTAAAGCATGTGGCGGACATCTTGGAAAACCGCAGATGAAAATACCGCTACGCTGCTAAAGAGCAGTTTCCATACTTTCAAATGCCTCAGTTTCTGAGGTTTTATTGTCATGCCTATTTTCCGGGAGTCCATGAATTATTGTAGCTTTCATACTGAAAATCCTATATACTCATGAATGGGAACAAAGAATTGAAAGTCCATAGTATACAGCTAACAGGACGCTCACTTTGTTCAATTAGGTCAAATCGCAAATGGTGTAAACGAAGGGGCAGTTCACTGCAATGTCAAAACTGCTTTTTCGTTTACACCATCAGCGATTGTAACCTAAAGAATTGAACAAAATCGCTGCGCGATGGCCTGCCAAGGCTGTGGCGCAGTTTTCTACTTTTTCTAAAAAAGGCAGTGACAGGATTGTCCCAAGATAGTATTGTTAAAGCACGACCTAAAAACAAACTTCAAACACGGGCTTAGTCCCAGCAACTGCCTATGAAAAGAATATCATCTTTAGGCTGCTTTCACAAGCAGTTTTATTTTGCAAATGCGCCTCCATGATAGGTAGTTACTGTTATTATTACTACTTTTATTTCATGGAGGTTTTTTATGTACGAATCATATATTAATAAAATCGAAGATGTCGGAAAGCTTAGAAATCTTAAGCCTAAAACTATTACGCTTTACCAGAAAAATGTTTCTCGTTTTTTGAATTACATCCAAAAAAATCCCGAAGAACTGACTTGCGAAGATGCCAGAAATTATCTTCTCCATTTACAAGGCAAAGGAGACAAAGCTTCTACACTTAACAATAACAATGGTTCGCTTGTATTTTTTTATAAACGTGTCTTAGGTAAGCTATGGGATGATAACTTAGTACCTAGAGCCATTAACGATTATGCTGTTCCGGAAGTTCTTTCTTTTCATGATGTTGAGAAACTTTTAAATGCAACGGAAGATTTAAAATACAAAGCTATTTTTGCAATCATGTATTCCTCCGGCTTACGCATTTCAGAAGTATTACATTTGCACTATGAAGATATTTCAAGAAAAAATATGCAGATTTATATACGAGACTCTAAAACTCATACAGCTCGTTATGCACTATTGTCCAAGAGAGCTCTCGATATTCTTACTGAATATTGGTTCACTTGTGGAAGACCTACCGGAATTCTTTTTCCCAACAAGTGGACTGGTGAATATCTCACAACTTCCGGTCCAAGACTTGTTTTCAAAAAGTCTTTAAAGATTGCCGGCCTTCCACACAGTATACGCATGCATTCTCTGCGACACAGCTATGCAACTCATCTTTTGGAAGATGGTGTTGATATAAGATATATTCAAACCTTGTTAGGACATCGTTCCCCTAAGTCCACCGAAATCTATCTTCATGTTAGCAACAAGGCATTATTAGGTGTTCAGAGCCCTTTTGATAAGAGAGCTGGTGAAATAAATGGTTAATCCTACAGTACAGGATATATTTCACCGGTTTTATCCACTCTATTTAGAGCAGTATTCTCCTTCTCCTCAGCAAGCAAAGGTGGCTCATTGTATTATCAATTGCAAAACCGGAGCTTATGGTGCTAACGTACAATTCTGTGAAGACTGTGGACATCCACAGATTCACTATAATTCCTGTCGTAATAGATGCTGTCCCATGTGCCAGGCGCTCCCAAAAGAAAAATGGATGGATAAACGTCGTGAAGATGTTCTCGAAGCTCCTTACTTCCATGTGGTATTTACAGTCCCACAGGAATTAAACTCTTTAATCTACAGCAACCAGCAACTTCTGTATGATGCACTGTATCATTCTGTTTCTGCAACTATCAATGAGTTAACAGCCGATACAAAGCATCTCGGTGCAAGGGTGGGATATATTTGTGTGTTACACACCTGGGGATCTGAAATGAATTATCATCCTCATATTCATGTTATCCTTCTTGGCGGTGGACTGACTGCTAAAAATCAGTGGCGTGATAAAGGTGAAGAATTCTTCCTTCCGGTAAAAATTTTGTCAAAGCTGTTCCGTGGTAAATATATGGATGAGCTGAAACGCTTGTGGAATGAGAAGAAGCTTCAGTTTCATGGGAGTAGTGAAAAATATCGCAATCATTATGCTTTCAAAGAATTGCTGAATACCTGTTATGAAAAAGACTGGATTCCCCATTGCAAGAAAACCTTCAATGGGGCACAGTCTGTCATTAACTATCTCGGTAAGTATACACATAGAATTGCCATCAGCAATCATCGTATCATTCGCATGGACGAAAATACTGTTACTTACTATGTGAAGGATTATCGTGAAGAAGGTAAATGGAAAGAATATACCATTTCCGGAATCGAATTTATCCGCAGATTTCTTATGCATGTGCCGCCAAAGCGCTTCGTAAGAATTAGACACTACGGTTTACTTTGTACCAGAAGCAAGACCAAGCACATTACATTATGCCGAAACCTGCTTGGCTGCAAACAATATCTTTCAAAACTTAAAGATATGGAAGCACCCCAGATACTTGAAACACTCTATGGTATCAATGTCACTGTTTGTAAATGTTGTGGCGGACATCTTGGCAAACCACAGCAGAGAATACCTCTACGGATTTAAAGAGCTCTATTTATATTTTTTCAAAAACCTCAGCGATGAGGTCTATTTGTCGTGCCTTGATTTTGCAAAAAACAACCTGAAGTTTTACAATCCGCACAGGAACTTCATAATCTTCGTGAAAAGAGCAAGAATTGAAAGTCCATACAGATCGGCTACACAGACGCTTACTTTGTTCACTTTGGCAAAATCAAACGCAGCGCAAACGAAAGGGCAGTTTTTCTATATTTCAAGACTGCTTTTTCGTTTACGCTGCTATTGATTGTAGCCTAAAGAAGTTTTGCATACGCTATTCTTCTAATATTTTTGTAGGGTTCGCATCCGTTACAAATATCATACTATCATAAAGCACCGCAGGAGGTTGAAACATTCGATAACTTGGAGGAAGAAATCGCATAATGATTGAGTAGCTTTCTCCAAGTGTTCCCATATAGGTGTATTCAGAAGCCTGCCTACCCAGTTCAGAATTTTCCGGGACTTTAGTAAAATCCAACCAACAAATATCAAATCCCGCCAGTTTTGCCGCCTTTGCTAAAGGGTCATGGGAATAAAACACCTGAATTGTACGCTTTTCACTTTCATTGTACTGGCGCATATAGGAGATAAGTTCTGCCATCTCTTCCGTTCTATAAATGGAAAATCCAATCGCTGCAGCTGCTTCCTGTGCTGTCCCCTCACCGCCGTGTATATATCGGTTTACCTGCCCGCAGCCGCCGTAGTCACCTTCAAGGGCAAACGCCCTAACACCATTATTTTTTACCATCTGCTTTATATTTTCCACGAGTTCAGCATAAGCTAAAAACTCTTCTTGTCTTTTTATTCTTCATATCTGATAGCCCTTTATAATGAATCAGTTCTCCTAAATATTTTTCTAGTCATTGCAATATAAAATTGCTTATACAGTCTCTCCCTTAAGAGTCCTGGTATTCTGGATAATATACAGAGCGACCAATATGACCATCATTATAGCGCACTTTCCTTTTTTTTAGACATAAACCAATAAAATATAACACAAAATGCTAAAGCAAACACAACACCAAAAACATTTTGAATCACTCTAAGACTAACCGCTCCTTGTAGTCCATAAGTCTCTGCAGCAATGGCTAAAGCACCAAATGTGTTAAATACTGCCTGCCAGCCATATTGTGCTGAAAATCCTACACCGATTCCACCAAGAATTCCTATATATGCATAGATTGACGAAGGAAGCAGAAAATATAATACTGTAAAACATATAACACCTGCAATATTTCCGACAATCCTTTTACGGACTCTGTAGTGCATATCTTCCCTAAACGGCAAAATCGCGGACATGGCCGCAATACTAGCCCACATTGCACGTGGCATATTACAAAGTTCTGCAATGCAAAGGACAATCGGTACGCATAAAATCTGACATATCTGCCATTTTGTTCTGGAAGAAGTGATATCAAATTCTTGTATCAGATCTTTCAGATTTCTTTTATAAGTTTTGTTTTTATGATTTCGATAAAATACGAAGCAGGTAAGTGCTGCACCTAAAGCCATTCCGACTAATCGCGTCTGATAGCTTTTTCCCGTAACATCATAACCATATGGCAGCAGATACCCAAGAACCAATGTAGATTGATTAAACATGAATGGATTATGGCATCCGAACAGAATCAACACAGCCAGTGCCGCAATATTTAACAGCATTCCCAATACCGGTGAAAACTGATTTGCTAAATGCGGACATACAGTCATAATTACAAAGAACAAAGCCAAAAGCATCGTAGATTGTCCGGTGTGGATCCCCAGATCCGCATTCCGAAATACCATAAGGCATAATAAAACTACTACACCCACAATACTATTCTCATTTCCAAATAAGATACTGAAAATAGTAACAAATAAAAAACAAAATGCCATTGTAACAGCTATCTTCACCAGATATACCCACATATGATATGATTTTTCTTTCACTGTTTCACTCTTTTTCAACAGATTTTTAGAACCTGCCTGATTTAACTGCAATTCCTGATAAAATGTCATGTAATTCCTCCTCTATCTGTTTTTCTTAAACTTATATGGCCTCATCTTTCTGTATTGGAAGCTCTACAACAAATCTGCATCCACCATATTCACGGTTTTCTGCTTTGATTGTTCCTCCGGCACTATCTACAATCCGTTTTACAAGTGCAAGACCTAGGCCATTTCCTTCTGCTTTATGAGATCCATCTACCTGATAGAACTTGTCAAATATTCTGGATTTTACATCATCCTCTATTCCTGGTCCTTCATCTTCCAGAATGAACTTAACAGAATCCTGTTCTTGTTTCAGAAACATCGTAATTATCCCCTTTGAAGGGCTGAACTTAATCGCATTATCCAAAAGATTTATCCAGATATGCATAAAAAGTCCTTCATTCCCAGTATATTTAACTTCCTCCAATTCTACCTGAAAACCAATTTCTTTTTCTGTCCATTTTGTTTCCAATGAAAGAAATGCCTGGCGGATCTGTTCATCCAGACGATATTCTGTTTTTTTCATTGGTATATTCTGATTCTCTAACTTGGATAACAGCAAAATATTACCAACCAATCCGGAAAGTCTTTGGGTGTTAAATAAGATTTTTTCTACATATTCCTCTTGATCCGGAGACAGTTCTTCTCCCTGAAGCAGCATTGTATATCCTTCAATGGCATTAATCGGGGTCTTAAACTCATGAGAAACATTAGATACAAAATCCATCTGCAGCACCTCTGTTGCACGAAGTTCTTTTGTCATAACGTTAAAACTTTGATAAGATTCTCCAACTTCTGCTATACGGCTGTTCGTTTCCAAATGCTGTTCAAAATCTCCCCGAGAAACTTCCTTCATTGCTTTACTAAGCCTAGTAATTGGTTCCAGTAACTTTGCATTAATAAAGGAAGTGATCAGCCCTGCAATCAATGTATTGAAAATCAAAAGCCAGCCAAGCACAGGTATGCTGCCCGGCAGATTAAAAAAATGATTCAAAAAAGCAAATAATAAAGCAGATATAACTGTTGAAAATACAAGTGCCAGCCAGATTGCACCAGTCAGACAGGATCGGATCCGCAATCCTTTTTCTTTCTTTTGTTCCATTATTTTTTCACCACCTTGTATCCAATTCCACGCATTGTTACAATTTCAAAATCCGGGTTATCTTTAAAACGCTCTCTGATTCTTCCTATATGTACCTCTATCGTATGTGGGTCTGCCTCCGTCTCGTATCCCCATACTTCATCCATCAACTGTTGTTTTGTAAATGTTCTGCCTGGCGAAGTTGCAAGCTTATATAAAAGCAGGAATTCTTTTTTAGGCAAAACAAGACTTTCCTTATCAGTTGTAACCGTCATTGCATCATAATCAAACTCTGTTGAACCGATCACAATTTTGTGTTCATTCAGTATCTGTGCACGGCGAAGCAGTGCTCCGACTCTTAAAACCATTTCATTCACATTTACCGGTTTTACCATATAATCGTCACTTCCCGAAAGAAATCCCTGGCGCATATCATCAAAGGAACCTTTCGCAGTGATCATAAGCACTGGTATCTGATATCCTGCTGAGCGAAGTTCTGACACCAGTTCATAGCCATCCATAACCGGCATCATAATATCAGAAATGATCAGATCAATATATTCCTTATCCAATACTTCTAATGCCTGTGCTCCATCCGATGCACTTTTGACTTGATATCCATTCTTCTCAAGCACTTTTTGGAATAGCTGGCTTAATTCTTTATCATCTTCTACAATCAATATTTGAAACACGTTTTCCTTCCTCCTTATTAAAACAGATACCTTGCCCATCCAAGCAGATGCTGTACCAAAAATATTTTTCTCTGACGTTTCTTTGTTAATTCGATTGGCTCTACATGATATGGATCACGATAGGTTCCATCTTCCAATACCTGGCGGGACACTCTTTCATATTCCATCATGCCCTCTTCCAACTGTTTATTAATATCTTTACTGCGTATTACAAGCATCAGTTCCGTATCCAGATATGCACTTCTCATGTCCATATTAAAGGAACCGATTACAGACAGATCATCGTCAATCAGAATACTTTTTCCGTGGTATGAATAACCGCCTTCATATTCCCAGATATTAATTCCTGTACTTAAGATTCTATTTCTGTTTTTCGCATAATCGGCAGACCCAAATGGATTCCCATTATTCGCAACTGAATTTGTCATGATAGAAAAATCTGAAACGTTCTCTGCAATCTCCTCCCATGTATTATACATCATATCATTACAGATAATATATGGCGTGTGGATCTTCACACGATTTTTTGCATTTTTCATCAATTCTCCCAACTGATACCACACTACTGGTTCTTTGGAACCTGTGTGAATAGGATTTGACACTAATGCAATCTTTTCTGTCTCAAAAGTTTCGTCCGTGTAATCAGTATCGCAGATTCTTTCCTTATTCTCTTCAAAATATTTCTGATAGCCGTTCTGCAGCTCTAAAACTGCGTTCTTTACAGATTTTCTATTTGCCAGTTTTTTATTGTCATGAAAATAATCACTGTCTTCCTGATTCCATATGGTTTCAAAATACTCTGACAACTGGTTAACTGAATTTTCTTTCTCAGGTTCATCGCAAACCACTAACACGTCTCTGTCATAGTTCTTATGTCCCGGAAAATCACCCAGGAAATAATTGTATGTATTTCTTCCCCCAAGAATATATCTCTTTCCATCTGCAATCAAATATTTATCATGCATTCTACCCATCATTTTCCACGGTTTCAACGGATTGGCCTTATTATACAGTTTAATTTCAACATTCTCATGGGAAGATAATCCATAGAAATACGGATTTCCTTCCATATCAATCCAGCTCTCCATTCCATCTACTAACAGACGAATATGTACACCTCTGTCTGCCGCATCATGCAGTGCTCCTAAAATCAATTTTCCACTTTCATCGGATTGAAATGCAAAAGTAGAAAGAATAATTTCCTTTTTTGCATTCTTAATCAAACGCACTCTTTGTAAAAGCGCTTCTGGATTCTTTTCTATGATTACTGCCCGTTCTGTATTTTCACTGCATTCGTTCCATGACCCATTTTTTGTTTCTTTTTTGGTTGTATTGGACACTTCCGGCTGCTTTTTATATGCAACGCAGATTCCGAGCAATTCATAAAAAGCCACACATAAAAAAATTGCCAGTATAACAAGAAGGATTTTACATATTTTATGCTTTTTCATTGTACATCACCTGATTCCTTTTTATTTCATACTTATACAATACAAAGTCAATCTCAATTTAACCTCAACAAAATTTATTTTTCATAAAAAATATGACCGGCTTCTTTTTAATGAAACAGTCATATTTTTATTCTAATATATGAAGGAGCTTTTCTTACTCCGTTGTATTAATCACTATCCATGCAAAATCTTCTTTGTACAACAGACTGTTAGATATAGCAAAAACGGCCTTTCAAAAACAGTTAACTTCTAAATCAACTGTTTTTTGAAAGGTCGTTTCATCAGATTCTTATAGCAATCCAGCAAATAATCTCATAAATAATTGTCCCAGTCGCAAATATGCACTTCGTCCGGTTTGATATTGGTCTGTCACATCACGACATTCTCCCATCGTTCTTATCAGATCATTTTTTATTTCCACAACTGCCTGACAATCTGCCATAAAACAGCCGTTTTCAAAATGGTGATATAAACTTCGATAATCCAGATTAATTGTTCCACAAGTTGCCATACAGTCATCTGCCACACTCATTTTTGCATGGCAGAAACCAGGAGTCCACTCATAAACACGAACACCATGTTTAACTAATCCATGATAAAAAGAACGAGTTATATTATAAATGAATTTTTTATCAGGGATACCAGGTGTGATAATTCTTACGTCTACCCCTCGCTTAGCAGCCAGACATAACGCATGCGTCATTTCATCTGTTATGATTAGATATGGAGTCATAAACCAACAATATTTTTCAGCTTTATTTATCATACTGATATAAACTTCTTCTCCTACTTGCTCATTATCCATAGGGCTGTCTGCATAAGGTTGAACAAACCCAGTTTGCTGTGCCGCATAATCATAATGGAAAAGATATTTACTAAAATCAGAATCATTAGCATCCTTATCACTTACTGCATTCCACATTTCCAAAAATGTCACCGTAAGCGACTGAACAGCATCTCCTTCTAAACGAATACCTGTATCTTTCCACTGTCCATACGGGTGTGTGTAATTAAAATATTCGTTTGCTAGATTATATCCACCTGTAAATCCGACTTTTCCATCAATAACTGTTATTTTTCTATGATCACGATTGTTCAAAAACAGATTTAAACCTGGCATAAACGGATTGAATACACGGCAATGAATTCCTATTGCTTCCATCTTTTTCACAAAATCTGTGTTAATAAAGCCTATAGAACCCATATCATCGTAGAATACTCTAACTTCCACACCTGCTTTTACTCGCTCTTCCAGAACATCTTGAATCTTATGCCATGCTTCAGCGTCTTCTATCGCATGATATTCCATAAAGATAAACTTCTGTGCTTTCTCCAAATCCTTAAGCTGTGCCTCTAGTCCTTTCACTGCTTTATCAAAATACACAATGTCCGTATTCTGATAGATTGGATACTGCGAATTTCTTTGTATGTAACTTGCTATATTTCCTGCTTTCGGAATTGTTTCTTTTATTTTGCTCAAACACTCCTGACTGTCCGGAAGCATTGGTAACAATTTGCTATCAATTTCTGCGTATCGCTCACGCATTTTATGTGTGCCACCATTCAAACCAATCAACAAATACAGGCCTACACCCATAATTGGGAAAATTAGAATTAAGATGACCCAAGGCATTTTCATAGAGGATGTCTTATTTGATGCGTACAATCCCAAAACCAAGATCCCACTCAAAATCCTTGTAAATAAATTTATGATTTCTGCATATTCATTCAAGCGTGTTACGATAGTAATAATAAAAATCACTTCCAGAAGAATGCAGATTATGGAAAAACACAGCCGTTTTACCCCATTTTTTGTTTTTGCTTTGCCTTCTAAAGTATCTTGTTTCATATATATTCCACCTTCCTACTTGCTCAGTTTTCACCCTAAATTTCGTGGAACATACCAATTTTGTCTTTTATTCTCTGCATTTCATTATCTGCTTCAATGATAGCTCTTGCAGAATGAAGTAATTCTTCACTTATCTCATCATAGCCAGGCATTTCTTCAATTCCTTTTTTATAGCGAAGTTGATGTTCCAATGTTGCCCAGAAATCCATACCATTGGTTCGAATCTGTAATTCTACACGCATAGGTGTTTTACCCTTAGCAAAAAATACTGGTATTTCAACAATCATATGATAGCTTCGATAACCATTCGATTTTGGATTTTTTATATAATCTTTTATTTCAATAACTTTAATATCATCCTGTTGGGTAATCAAATCTGATATCATATAAATATCGTCAATAAACGCACAAACTATTCGAACGCCTGCTACATCATTGAGATATGTCTGTATATTTTCTGTTGTAAATTCATATCCCATCTTCTGTAGTTTATCGTAAATACTATTGGGCTGCTTAATTCTTGTTTTTATAAAAGAAATAGGATTTCGATTGTTCTCAACTGAAAATTCATCATCCAAAACCTCAAGTTTAGTTTGTATCTCCCGAATAGCACAACGATACATCATCATTAAATTATAAAATTTTGTAGCATTATTTAAAAACTGTAGTGATTCCGGACTGTTCATCCTGAGTTTTTTTACTTCATCTTTTGTCATGGAACTTTCCTTTCTACCTCATCCCTGATTTCAAAACATTATTTATTTTGATAGTTGATTCGTTCTCCTTGAATTACTGGATAACAAATCATTTTATCACTATCCAGATTTTCTACATGCATATCTACTGCACTGATCTGATGGTTTTCATAAGTATTGTAATAATAAATACCTTTTGTAACATTACAACACGACGTATACAATGTGATTTCATATTTTCCATCCGCTACTTCGCAACATCCTCGTTGCTGATCCACAGATCCGAGAATGTGGAAGAATTGGCTAACGCTTTCTTCCTCTGATTCACCTGAAATTGCATTTACCTTTGTAAAAGCTACACGTACAAAGCGTGAGGAAGATGAGAGATCTCCCGGAAGACCTAATCCTCCCATACCTCTACTATATGCATCAAGAGCCAAATTTTCGCAGAAAGTATTTCTGGGCTGTTTAGGAGATAAATACATATAATTATTTAGTTGAAACATCTGCTGTGGAAATGGCGGATTATTCGTAAGCACTCCTACTGGATTATCATAAATATGCAAACCATCTGACATAGATTCTACCGTAATTGACTCATTCTCATCAGAAATGATCCAGTGTAATTGTGCTAATGGTAATTGCTCGCTGAAAGGAGTATTAACAATATTAATTCGTTCAAGAAGCTCGCGAACTTCAACTAAAGAAGAACACTGACTTAAAATCCACGGAATAAATTCAAACTGTGCAATATTTTCCACATCTGGCTTAATCGCGGCGTAAACAGCATTTCCGACAAAATTCAGTCCTGCCATTGCCACTCCTTTTTCATTCATAGCATCATAATACAAAGGATAATCCTCAGCAACATGAGCCATTCCAATAATTGCATAATGATTTTTCATATCGCCAACATGGCGAAAATTAAACGCATAATTACGTGGTGTAATTACTATCTGATCACCATAAGAGAATTCATAATCGAGGGTTCGTCCAAAGTAAAAATCTTTTGTTTTATAAGTTGCTGCTGTACACATGATCGTTTATCCTCCTAAATAGATTGAAATATGTCAATGAGCTTTTTCTTGAACAATATTATATCACAATTCTTTTATTTTGTTCCAACTTCATACATGATCATAACATGTAAACTTTAAACTATTTTCCTAGATTATTTCTCCATCAGTTTTTCAAACCAGGTATCCATAGCTAGGATGAATTGACCTACGTCTGGCAATTCTTGCAGCATTTCGTTTAGGGTTTTGTGCTTCACATATTTCTGCACATACACCCAACAGGCAACGCTACTGGCTTCTGATACAATGTCAGCTATGGTTTTGCGCATAAGCTCTTCAAATTCAGCAATTTCTTCTTTTGGGACAACATCATACAGTGTTGGTGCCTGATGACTTAATTTTACGCCATTTTCATTTGCATCTTTAAGCAGATTCTTAACTTTTTCTCTTGAATCCTCCGGTACTTTCATGTACTCCCACATAAATGCTATCACATCGGACGGTGTGTCTTTTTTAAGTGGTGGTAACTGAATATAATCATTGTTTTCGCTCATTTTCATGTCCTCCTCACGATATAATAAAATCAATAATACGTTCTCTTGTCATGTCCAGTACAGTATCTACGAACACTCCTGCAAAAAGGATCAGATACAGAATTACACTCAGCGAAAACAGAAATGCAACCTGTGCCCAGTCATGGTAACAGTATGCAGTCGCTATAATCAACAAAGTGAATATAAACCCAAGGATCCCTCTGACAACCGCATAAGTCTGTACTGTCATCTTTACTGCCAGGCCGATCACAAAAAGGATCAGCCATACCGGCAGTAATAATATCTTCCCAGCAAGTTTTAAAATAAACATGTGCACCTCCTATCTTGCCAGTCCTGGCATATCATGGTTCACCTCTGCCTGATAATACCCGTTCATCGTTGACGGTGCATTAAACAGGGCTGCTAATAAATATTTCTTGATGTTCTTCACCTTTGTGGTGTTACCACTCATACAGTGTAAGACATACTCGATATGTGAATAGGTCAGCATCAGAAATTTTTTCTTCACCAGTGATGCCGGATACCAGTTGCTGGCAATCAAGATCTTGTCATTTTTACACATCACAGTCTCTACAATCAGGTTCACGATTTCATCTACCTGCCGCATATCGTCATGATGGGTTACTTCCAGTGATTCATAATCAATGGTCTCTTTGACAAGGTTTTCATAAGCCTGATAATCCTCAGAGCGGTTATCGCTATCAAATCTTTTCTCATCCACAGATATGATATGATTAGATTTATTATCATTCATTTCAGTATCACTAAGATTAGTATTATTAGGGTTTGAAATGTAAACTTCTTGAAGTTTGTTTTCGGGACTTCTAGAAGTTTGATTTTGGGACTTCATGAAGTTTGAATTGTAAACTTCTGTAGGTTCCTCATTTTCCAAAGAAGTTTGTTTTTTAAACTTCTTTAATTCCTCTTCAAATTTTTTCTCATCTGTTTTCTCGGGCATAAAGGTTTTCACGTAGATAACGTTCACCTTTCCAAATCCCTGTCTGCGTTTTTCAATCAAACCAATTCCTGTTTCGTCATCCAGTTCTCTCATGGATTTGATGGCTTTATTTCTGCCACAGTTCAGTAATTCCATGATATCTTCGATGGAAAAATAGATATATGCTCTGTTTTTGTCATCAAACCACTGATTCTTGATGGAAAGAGACATTCGATCCAACATCAGTCCATATAAAATTTTAGCATCGCTCGATAAATCTTTAAAGTAACTGTCTGTAAATAATGCTTTTGGTATGCGGTAGAAGCTGAACTGATCAGCTTCGGTACCGTAAAAATAATTAAATGTCATTTTTTTCTCCATAATTTCCTCCTTTCATTTTCTGCTAAGAAGTCCTCTTTTTAAACTTCTTTGACTTTGTTTTCTTAGCTTTTTCTATCCTTAATAGGACTGTTCCTGCATCCATTTTTCTAATAATGATTCAATCACCTGCTCCATATCTTTGGCTGTATAATCATCCGGAAAGTACTTTGTCAGTTTCTTTTCTGAGAAAGTGAGAGACCTGGATACTTTCTTTGCCATCACACAGTTATTGAAAATTGATAACATCTGGATCTGATTGATTGGTCCATCATTCAGCTGATTTCTGAGTGCTGCAATCTGTTTTGGCTTGATAAATCCGGTGTCGCTGATATATTCATAAATCCATTCCTGTACTTCCTTATCGATGTAGGAAATATCTACGGCAACCGTGAACTGAAGCTTTTTGTTATCTACCAGATCAAGAAGTTCTGGTATTAACTCTGTCAGTCGGATGTAACGCTGAATCTGCTTAGAACTTTCTCCAACTTGATCTGCAAGTATATTTCTCGATATTACTGGTTTCAACTTCTGGTCATTTTGACCAGAAGTTATATCTGTCCTGCTTCCTTGTCTTTTCATTGCCTCAAGTTTCATCTTATAAGCAAAAGCTTTCTCACTTGGCAACAGTTCCTCTCGCTGAATGTTAGCGTCCACCATGGCCACAATGGCATCATCATCCGATAATTCTCTTACGATTGCCGGAATAGTCGTAAGTCCTGCAAGCTGTGCTGCATGCATTCTTCTATGACCGGATACCATTTCATATTCTTCATTATCATCCATTCGAAGCAGTACCGGTGTCAGTACTCCATTGATCCTTACACTTTCAACCAGATCCTGCATCTTTTCATCATCCAGCACCTTGAACGGATGATTTTTAAACGGATGGATCTTACTGATTTCTATCTCCATTGCAGATTCTTCATTTACCACACCCAGCAGTTCATCAATGCTTGCCAGTTTAATCTTTTCGCCACTTCTATTTTTCATTTTTCAAAACCTCCTGTGTTAAGTTCTTATATGCTTCGGCAACTTTTCCTTTCGGGCAGTGCATGTAGATGCTTTTTCCCTCTGCACTGGTCTCAGCAGCTTTTACAGACATCGGGATCACATTTTCAAATACCTCGATCTGACTTCCGTAGGTTGTATGTACTCTCGATGCAATATCCCTTGCGTAATTGGTTCTGAAATCTACCATGGTCAGGAGAATGCCCTCAATCGCCAGTTTCCGGTTCAGTCTTTTCTTTACTGTAAGAATGGTCTTGATCAGCTGCTGAAGTCCTTTCACCGGCAGATATGCGGCTTGCACAGGTATCAACACAGAATCGGAAGAGACCAGTGCATTGATTGTTATCATACCAAGGCTCGGCATACAGTCGATCAGGATATAATCGTATCGGCATCGTATCGCATCGATATATTCTTTCATGATCATTTCTCTGCTCATAACATTTCCCATCGTTACTTCCAGTGCGGAAAGCTCAATATTTGCCGGGAGAAAATCTACATTTTCCTGGTGATGTAAAATCCCATCTTCCAGAGAGATTTCTTCTTCGTTGATGACATCCATCATGATCGTTGCCAATGTGATGCGAAGATCATCCGGTTCCTCATATCCAAGACTTGCGGTTAAACTTCCCTGTGGATCCGCGTCGATCAGCAACACTTTCTTACCTTCTCTTGCCAGTCCAATGCCTACATTTACGGTTGTGGTGGTCTTTCCGACGCCACCTTTCTGGTTTACTACGGATATAACTTTACACATGATTTCTTCCTCCTTTAACTTTCCCATGATTCTTTTTTCCATAATTTCAACAGTGCCAGTATTTCCCGTTTCATCATTGCCGGTGTATAAGAATTTGGAAAATACTTGTGCAACTGCTCGTTTGTGAATGCCACTCTTGTGATCTCACCCTTTTTCACTTCACACATGATCTCTTCCATCTTTTCCAGTGACAACTGTTTTTCTTTACTCAGTTGCCGGATCCTCTGGGCCTGTGAGAGTGATGGGATTGCCTGTGCATACTCCATTGCTACAAGCAGTTCTCTTTGTTCTTTTTCACTCAATGCAGCTATCTCTACAGCCGGACAAAAAGAAATAATCTCATCATCCAGTTTCTGCAACATTTCCGGTATCAGCTTTGTCAGTGAAATATAACGCTGCACTTGTTTTGGGCTATCACCACAATCCTCACTGATAATATCTATCGAACGTTTTCTTGTTTTTTTGTGGTCAACTTGGCTCTTTTTTCGACCACTTTTTCTTTTTAATACGTCATTCTTCAGTTTGTAAGCAAAAGCTTTTTCACTGTAACTAATCCGTTCTCTGTGAAGATTGGAATCTACCATGCTCAAGATGGAATCATCTTCACTTAATACCCGGATGATTACCGGTACTTTACGGTATCCCAGTTTCTCCGCAGCATGTTTTCTTCTGTGACCGGATATGATCTCATAGTATCCATCCGGTACTGGTCTGACGATTAGCGGATTTAAAATTCCATACTTCTCAATGCTTTCCTGCAAAAGAAACATTTCCTTATCATCTTTTACCTGAAACGGGTGCTCTTTGAACGGACGAAGACGCTCAATCTCAATTTCTATGATTCTTTCTTCGTTTTCTCCTGATTGTCTATTTGGCTCATTCATCTCGACTCCTTTCCTCCAGGATTCAGGAAATAAAAAATGCCTGCCTGGAACTTTTATAGATAGTAAAGTTCCAAACAGACATTGCTGTTTGACCATTAGCTGTAGCTAATAGAATTGAATACTGTTTCAGCTAATTCATGTTTGCAAGTTTGGGAGAGATTGTTTCTTTTCCCGCCTTTTCTCTGATTTACATCCCCGAATAAGGGGTGACAACGGAGCGGAACCCAAATGTTAGCTGGACTTCTTAAAACCTATGTTTGCAAACCGGTAATTTTGATTAGCTGTCAGCTAACAAAAATCGGATTGCGTTAGCTGGAAATTGATCATTTTGAATGGAATTTTGTGTCACGAACGTGATTTGAAAATAACAAAAGCGTTCGTTGTCAGCTAATCCAGCTAACATTTTCGAACGCTTTGAAGCCCGTCGCCAAGAGGATTTGAACCTCCGACCCCTCGCTTAGGAGTTCGCGTCCGCACAGGAAACCTATATAATTTTGAGTTAATACAAGTCAAGGAAAGCCTTGATTTTACTAACTATTCTGTCATTTCATGTCAAAATAAGAAAACCCGAATTCATCTTAGTAAATCATCTTTCGGTGCTCGTCCGATGCTCGGAGCAACCGGAGGATGTAACTATTGCGTTCCATCGAGTTCACTTGGTTGGCCACGATTACGATTCGGCATCGCAACAATACTCACTTGGTTTTCTTATTAGATTAACTATATTATAACGTGCATGGGGTTGGATGTCGATGATTTTTTGACCATATTTTACTCGGATTTACTTACTGCTACTTCTAGATAAAAAGATTGAAGCAGTTGCTCCGTACTTCCCCATTTTACTGATTCAGCCATACATCATTTTTGCTCATACTATTTTCCCCATATTATTTTTCAAACTCTGGTTTCCAGTTTGCAAACTGTACAAGCTGTTCATCCGTGCGGTGATAATATCTTTCATTCTTGTCCAGCTTTGCAATCTGTTCCATTTCTTCATCTGTTAATGCAAAATCAAAGATATCCATATTGTCCTTAATGTGTTCTGCATTTTTACTTCCAGGAATTACAACAAATCCCATCTGAGTATGCCAACGGAGAATAACCTGTGCAGGTGTTTTTCCATATTTTTTGCCAAGTCCTGCAAATACCAACTCATTCATTAATGCTGTATCTCCATGTCCCAGCGGATACCAGCTCATAAGCTTAATTCCATATTTGTCTAAAGTTACACGAAGTTCTTTCTGTGTGAAATATGGATGTGCTTCCACCTGAATAAACTGAGGTACAATTTCCCACTTTGTTTCCAACTCTTCCATATATTTTCCTTCAAAATTCGAGATACCAATGGATTTTGCTTTGCCCTCTCTATACGCTTTTTCAAGCATTCTGTATCCGGCAAGCCAGTTGCCTGCAGGCTGGTGTATATAAAGTAAATCCACATAATCAACACCAAGTCTTTCTAGAGTTTCTTCTACAGTATTCTCATTTTCATATTCACTAGCCCATATTTTTGTTGATAGAAATATATTTTTTCTGTCAATTCCACTATCCTTGATTGCTCTTCCAACTGCACGCTCATTTACATAAGCATTTGCTGTATCAATTAGGGAATATCCCATTTTTAATGCCTCTAATGTACTTGTGTAGGCATCCTCTGGTGATAACATAAAAGTTCCTAGTCCAAGCATTGGACATTCCAAATTGTTATTCAACTTCATATTTTCCATCTTTTTAGTCCTCCTGAAATTTTTCTTTATCAAACATTTTTATTACTTTTGCCGGATTTCCAACTGCTACTGCATAATCCGGTACATCCTTTGTCACTACAGATCCAGCTCCCACAATTGCGTGTCTTCCGATACATACTCCCGGAAGTATCGTAGCTCCAGCTCCTACCCAGGCATATTCTCTTATCAGAACAGGCTTACAAGTCAGAGTACACAAATCATATGGATCATGATTATTGGAAATAAGCTGTACATTTGCAGCAATCATAGCATTATCTTCAATTGTTATTCCACCTCTTGCCATTGCAAGAAGATTACAATTGATAAATACATTCCTGCCAATCTTTACGCTTCCAACACATGCTCCATTAAGCGGTGGTGATATCATACTCCCATCTCCTAGGTTATTTCCAAACAATTCCTTTAATAAATGATTATATTCATCAGTAAAAGGCATTGTATGATTAATCTGAAATAATATTTTTGTCTGACGTTGCCCTTCTGTACTTTCTTTTATTGACGCAGTTCTTACATCAACACGTATTTCCTTATGACAAGAAATCAGACTATCAAATTAAAATAAATGGGAATGGAGTATATAGTTTTCAAACTCGCCTCCATGTTAATTCTCCAACTGGAAATAAGAGAGTTGAAGTTGCGTTATTTAAAAATGGAGATAGATACGCAGCATATGCATCAGGTTATACTACCCCAGTTAATTATACAATGACTTATTTAAACAACTATATACTATATTTATCCGAGGGAGATACTATAGATTTCAGAATTGCTCCTATAGATGGCTATTCTGTTAATGTTCAGATGGGGGATATTTTAATTTATGCTTTGGATTATGATCTTTGATGATACTGAATTATTATAATAAATAAAATTAGATAACAATAGGAGTTCTTTTTTTGAACCCCTATCAATAGATTATTATTTAACTTTTATCGTAATTTTAGCTTTCTTTCCAGTATTCGTTTTTAATGTAATTACAGATTTTCCCTTTTTGATCCCCTTTACTTTACCATTTTTGAGAATTTTTACAACTTTTGGTTTGGATGATTTCCAAGACAATATATCCTGAGCGTTTACAGGTTTTCTTGTATATTTAAGTTTTATGGATTTTCCTTTTTTAATTGTAATGGATTTTTTCTTAAATTTAAGCTTAGATGTAGGGGTTAATTTAAGCTTGGATGTAGATATTAATTTGGGGATAGTTTGTGATTGTAAAACAACTCCACATCTATTACATATTTTTTCTTTAAGTCCATTCTGTGAAGATGTAGGATTATTTACCACTATCCAATCACTAATATCATGTCCAAGAGCAGGAATAATTTTCCGATATACAACTTGGTGGCAAATATTACAACTTATAGTTTTATCCCAACTTTCAGTACAGGGGAAAAGAGGTTTTCTAAAGTATTTGATTGTCAAAAAATCAAAATTGTAGGAGGAAGTATGAATGTAGATTACATGAAAAAACATTATAACATAATAAAACCAACTCCTAATAACTGTCCTGTTAAATTTAGAAATGAAACAAATAAATATTTAATAACATTGCAACTGATGTTAGAAAATTACTGTCATTTCTTAGCTCTTCATAACGCTAAAGGTAGAATTGTATATGAGCATATTAGTGAAATAGACAATGAACGAATTACCTCTAAATTTTATCAAATAAAACTGATGGGTTCAATGTATATTACTAAACAGGCAATGGACGATCATTTGTTGGGAATCAATTTCATAAAGAAAGAAGAAAACAATATAGGTTTGCAAATAGCAGATTTTATCCCTAATGCTTTTGCTAGAGAACACGCAGGATTTGAACAATTAGATTCAGATAAAACCTTAATAAATAAATTGAAATATTATCGCTATGGAGGAGTAGATGGAAATCAAGACCGTTATGGAGTAAAATATATGCCATAATTTAAAAAAGCATATTGACAAAAGTAATTACATATATTAATATATGTGTAGGGATTGGGAGGTGGTTTTGTCATGCTTTGTCATGTATCAAAACTAGAGCCTAAAGCTCGAATATACTAATAAGTATATAGCTGTAATCGAACCCTATACCAAGAGAGTCACCGTATTAGGTGGCTCTTTTGTGTTATAAGAATGTTTAATATAGTTTTATTCATGTTCATTTCTTATTAATCATACAATTTCTTATCTTTATTTGCTATATATATATATATATATTAATCAATTTCTTTATTGTTATTGACCTCTTAAAATAGCGTAATAATGATTAGCTTGCGTGTCTCTGGATTGTTCTGTATACTGTCATTAGTTTACAGAAAGAAAAAAGTCTCAGAGCACCTTCCCTGGAAAGTCGTGTACTCTGAGACCTGGTCGCTAAAACCATGGTTATTATATCAGACTATACGTTAACCCTCAAGGGGAATTCAGGTGTTTTTTGTTGAGAGCAGTGTGACCAGCCATATATGTCCCAGATGTCAGGGGATTCTTGCCTACCGGGATTCACGCGTACGTATCCGAAGGAAAGAAGGCGGACGTAAGGAGCGTCTGATGATACGACGTTTCAGATGTAAAAACTGCCATTATAGTGGCTCAGTTGTCAAGACAAAAATCTAAGATTTTTATAATGAACTGATATGGTGGACAAGTTACAAGGAACATGGAGAGAACAGTGGAGCACTCCCCAGATCCAATATATGCTAAGCTACATATGGCATCAACATTGCCGGATAGTAGCATTCAGCCGGTGTTTGGTAATCAAGTGCAGAATGGCGTCGCTCAAAGTTGTAGGTGTGGATATACTGTCTGATAGCAGCCCTTGCTTCCCTGATGTTGTTGTACTGTGTCAGATAGGCTTCCTCATACTTGAAGCTGCGGAACCAGCGCTCAATCATGATGTTGTCTGCCCAGCGGCTTTTTCCATCCATACTCTGGCGGATACCGTTTTCCTTTACAAAGTCAATGTATTGCTGACTTGTAAACTGACAACCCTGATCTGAATTCAAGATCTGAGGTTTTGCCACTTTGAAAGCTTTTTTCAGGGCACTGATAACCATTCTGGTATCAAGTGTGTCATCCACTTCCCAGCCGACAATACAACGGCTATACCAGTCGATCACGGCTGTCAGATACAGAAATCCGCGCTTGATCGGAATATATGTAATGTCAATAGACCATGCCTGATTTGGTTTGTCTATGACCGCATTACGAAGAAGATATGGACATACTTTCGCCTGCTGCATTCGCTTGGAAAGATTCATCTTTGGATAAATCGGGTAAATATCCATCTCATTCATGTAGCGTCTTGCCTTGCGGCGTCCAACCTGGTAACCACGGGTTTTTAACTGTGCAGACATTTGTCTTGCGCCCCAAGTGGGATTATCTGTATGGAGATGATCAATGATCTCTTTGCAGGCCAGTTCCTCATCTGAAATAGGGGCACCCTTGTAATAAATGCTTGTACGGTTGATGTCAAGCAACCTGGCGCCAACAGAAGCCGGAATTTCCTTAGTCGTCAAAAGGTTTTGGACTAAACTTACTCTCGTAGTCAGGTCCACAAATTTCTTCAGATTTTTTTTTGAGCCAGTCAACCTGCATGGTTAACTGACCAACCTTTTTGGCATACTCCGCTTTCTCCTTACGCTCTTCGGCAAGCTTTTCTTTGAGGTTTTCCTCACGCTTGTCGTCGAACACAACCGAAGCATTGTTCAAGAACTCTTTTTTCCAGTTGCGGAGCAGATTTGGTTGGATGTTATTTTCAGTTGCAAGGGTATTGAGATCTTTCTCACCCTTAAGCAGCTCAATTACAAGGTCTGATTTGAATTTGGCATTAAAATTTCTTCTTTGTCTGGACATGATAATGGATCCTTTCTTTCATACTGGTTTAAGTATATCAGATTCATTAAAAACTGTCCGAAAAAGTGTCTTAATTTATGAGACCATTATACATTCCTATCATAATGAACTTCCGGATTGCCTCTCCCCGTATAAGCATTATGAAACTGAGGTTATATCAGGAGTTCTTGATGGAGTTGTCACTCCTGAAGATGCTGATTCCGAGGACTATCCGTCCATGCAGACCATGCAGCGCTGGCTCCTGTGGTTGCAGGTCAATCTGACCAACATAGAAGGCTACCTTAGAAGTGCCGGCTACAGTATCTTCAGACTTGGGGAAGGAGTCCTCTTCTCCAAAGGTTCACTGCTCGAAGCTATACGAAAAAAATATCAAAGCTGGCTGGAGATCATTCTCCGCCTGATCTATAACAGCGGGGGATTCCTGGTGCCGATCCCCTGGTAGCACTGTGCACCTACTTTGGTTCGTCTGTCACCGGCTGCTTCTGTATAGTGGTCTCAAAGGAGGTCGCTATACTATGAATACAAGCAAAAATCTTATGAAACAACAGTGGCAGGAACAGGAAGCACTCAAACGCTTTCAGCTTATATCTCCCCTTCTCAGGGAAGATATGGATGACGCAAAACGTCTGCAGCTGCGCAGGCAGATTGCACAGGAGAATAACATCTCCGTCCGCTCTCTTTATCGTTACGAGAAAGCATATGCAGAAAGCCAGTTCTCTGGACTCAAACCGGCAGACCGGCAAAAACACAGATCCCAGAGACTTCCGGACAATTTCGATTTTCTTCTGGAACAGGCAATCCAGCTCAGGAAAGAGGTCCCGGAACGGTCTGTTGCACAGATCATCTTCATTCTGGAAGCAGAAGGCTTTGTAGCACCGGGGGTATTAAAACGCCCAACCCTGGAAAGACATCTTTATAAAGCAGGGTTTGGCCGTGAACATATGCAGATGTACAGAGAAGCCCGTGAGAGTTCATCGAAACGCTTCTGCAAACCACACCGCATGATGCTGATCCAGGGAGATATCAAGTATGGTCCCAAACTTCCTATTGGAAAAAACGGTGCCAAAGTACAGACCTATCTGTCCTCGGCTATTGATGACCATTCCAGACGGCTGCTATTCTCCCGGTTCTATGATAATCAGGAAGAAGCGATCATCGAGGATACCTTTCACCAGGCGATCCTGCGTCACGGAACTTTTGATGCCTGTTACTTTGATAACGGATCACAGTATATCGCAAAGCAAATCCGTTTTTCCCTTTCCAAACTCGGCATCCGTGTCATTCATGCAAAGCCGAGAAGCGGAAAAAGCAAAGGCAAGATCGAAAAGTTCCACCAGGTCGTGGATGATTTTATCCGCGAATCGAAGCTGAAGGGTATCAAAAGCCTGGATGAATTAAACCGTCTCTGGGAGATCTTCGCAGACGAGTATTATCACAAGAAATCTCATGAAGGGATCAGTGAGTACTATGAAAGCCTTGGAGCTGCGGTCCCGGAAGAAGGGATCACACCTCTTCAGGAGTGGAACCGCGACAGCCGCCCGCTCACTTTCCTGGATGTTTCAGTCGTAGCGGAAGCTTTCCTTCATCACGAAGAACGCAAAGTTGACAAAGGCGGATGTATCAGTTTCCGCGGAATAAAATACGAGACAAAACCATCACTGATTGGGCATAAAGTTGAAATTTCTTATGACCCTGCCGCGCCTGAAACGATCACGGTTTCTTATCCAGGCTATGAACCTTTTACAGCACAGCCTATAAAAATCAGCTCATACTGTGACAAACGTCCCGTATTACCGGCATCCATGCAGGAACAGAAACCGAGCACATCCCGTTTTCTTGATGCTTTAGAAAACCGCCATGCACAGACACAGCGTCACATAGCTGACGCGATTTCATTTGCATCCTATCGGAAGGAGGCGAATGACAATGTATGAGGCATTCTTCGGTATGGAACACACACCCTTTGTCCGTGATGTTCCGCCTGAAAAGCTGTATGAATCATCTGCTTTTCGCGAGACATTAGGGCGTTTATCCTATGTGGCAGACCGCCAGATGTTTGCGGTTGTAACCGCTGATTCCGGATGTGGGAAATCAACGCTGATCCGCCGGTTTTACTCAGAGCTTCCTAAAGAGGATTACATCGTTCTTTATCTTTCAGACTCAAAGCTGACTCCAAGATGGTTTTATAAGGGGCTGCTGGATCAGCTCGGTCTGGAATCAAGGTTTTATCGGGGAGATTCCGAACGCCAGCTACAGCAGGAAATTGAAATCATCCGTGGAGTACAGCACAAGAAAGTTGTCTGTATCCTTGATGAAGCTCATCTATTGGAAAAAGAAACGCTGGAAGAATTCCGATTTCTTTTGAATTACAAATTTGATTCTGTCAGTCCCATGGCAGTAGTCCTTGTCGGGCAGACAGAACTTTGGGAAAACAAACTGAAGTTACAGCGTTACGCTGCTATTCGCCAGAGAATCGATATGTATTGTACGCTTCCACATCTGGACAGATCGGAAACAGAACAGTACATCGGAAGTCATATGGCGTATTCTGGATGTTCTCAGGAGGTTTTTACTGAAAAAGCAGTGGATGAGATCCACAAGGCATCTGCCGGAATTCCCCGTATGATCAACCGGATCTGCGAAAAGGCACTGATGTATGCCTTCCAACAGCAGAGACGTCTGGTCGATGACTATATGATCAAGTTTGTAGTAGAGCATGAAATGCTCACGGTCACAACTAAGTAAAAGTCAGCCGCCCGTTTTCGGGCGGCGAATCCACCATTATCTATGACAGGCAGTTAAGCAATCTGATGACAATTCGTGTGAGCAGTCTGGTGACAGCTCATGAAATCATTAACACTTTATGTTTCAGAAAGCAGGTGATTCAAACGCATAACATTAAAATCTTTATTAAATACCTTATACTCTTTCTGCTTGGAGGTTATACATATTACGGCATTGAAATCCTCTGGCGCGGCTATTCTCACTATAGCATGATTATATGCGGAGGAATCTGCTTTATTTACGCAGGGTTACAGAATGAACAAGTTGAATGGGATTATCCGTTCTGGAAACAAGTATTAAGAGTTGAAGCGTTTATACTAAGTGCTGAGTTTATTACAGGGTGTATTGTAAATCTTTGGCTTGGGTTGAATGTATGGGATTATAGCGATTTGCCGGGAAATATTTTGGGTCAGACTTGTCCGCAGTTTGCTCTGTTGTTTTTACCGTTAAGTGCGATTGCTATTATTGTTGATGATTTTATTAGATGGAAATGGTTTGGCGAAGAAAAGCCGAGATATAAATGGAGGTGATGTGGGTATGCTGAAAAGATTGTGGGATAAATTCATACAGAAGATTGCGAAAGATGTGAAAAAGGAATTGGTGAAGGATCTTGAAAGAGTTGGATATAGAAATAAATAATGATTTAATGGCTCTACTTTTTGGTAGAGTCTTTTTTATTATATAAAGGATGGTGATTATTATGGTTTTACAAACAATTTCTCGAATTAATCTTCGACAGTCGGCTTCTAAAACTGCGCCTGTTAAATATATTGTTCCTGCAAATACAGATGTTACAATTATCGGAACTAAAATCATTTGGAAAGATAATGTTCCATTTGTAAAAGCGACATATAATGGACATCAAGGATTTATTAACGGCAGATATCTTAGAGGTTTAGTTCTAAAGGTAAAAGGTCGAGATAATGCGAAATATCCTAAGTTAGCGGTTATTGCATCTGGACGAGCTTCACGAAGGATTAAGATTCCACAGCAAACTAAATTTGGTGCGTTCTGTCAGAAACATGGATGTTCTATGGCAGCTGCTACTATCGCTTTGCAATTTAGAGGAATTTTGAAATCTCCTGCGGATATAGTGGCTCAGTTGTCAAGACAAAAATCTAAGATTTTTATAATGAACTGATATGGTGGACAAGTTACAAGGAACATGGAGAGAACAGTGGAGCACTCCCCAGATCCAATATATGCTAAGCTACATATGGCATCAACATTGCCGGATAGTAGCATTCAGCCGGTGTTTGGTAATCAAGTGCAGAATGGCGTCGCTCAAAGTTGTAGGTGTGGATATACTGTCTGATAGCAGCCCTTGCTTCCCTGATGTTGTTGTACTGTGTCAGATAGGCTTCCTCATACTTGAAGCTGCGGAACCAGCGCTCAATCATGATGTTGTCTGCCCAGCGGCTTTTTCCATCCATACTCTGGCGGATACCGTTTTCCTTTACAAAGTCAATGTATTGCTGACTTGTAAACTGACAACCCTGATCTGAATTCAAGATCTGAGGTTTTGCCACTTTGAAAGCTTTTTTCAGGGCACTGATAACCATTCTGGTATCAAGTGTGTCATCCACTTCCCAGCCGACAATACAACGGCTATACCAGTCGATCACGGCTGTCAGATACAGAAATCCGCGCTTGATCGGAATATATGTAATGTCAATAGACCATGCCTGATTTGGTTTGTCTATGACCGCATTACGAAGAAGATATGGACATACTTTCGCCTGCTGCATTCGCTTGGAAAGATTCATCTTTGGATAAATCGGGTAAATATCCATCTCATTCATGTAGCGTCTTGCCTTGCGGCGTCCAACCTGGTAACCACGGGTTTTTAACTGTGCAGACATTTGTCTTGCGCCCCAAGTGGGATTATCTGTATGGAGATGATCAATGATCTCTTTGCAGGCCAGTTCCTCATCTGAAATAGGGGCACCCTTGTAATAAATGCTTGTACGGTTGATGTCAAGCAACCTGGCGCCAACAGAAGCCGGAATTTCCTTAGTCGTCAAAAGGTTTTGGACTAAACTTACTCTCGTAGTCAGGTCCACAAATTTCTTCAGATTTTTTTTTGAGCCAGTCAACCTGCATGGTTAACTGACCAACCTTTTTGGCATACTCCGCTTTCTCCTTACGCTCTTCGGCAAGCTTTTCTTTGAGGTTTTCCTCACGCTTGTCGTCGAACACAACCGAAGCATTGTTCAAGAACTCTTTTTTCCAGTTGCGGAGCAGATTTGGTTGGATGTTATTTTCAGTTGCAAGGGTATTGAGATCTTTCTCACCCTTAAGCAGCTCAATTACAAGGTCTGATTTGAATTTGGCATTAAAATTTCTTCTTTGTCTGGACATGATAATGGATCCTTTCTTTCATACTGGTTTAAGTATATCAGATTCATTAAAAACTGTCCGAAAAAGTGTCTTAATTTATGAGACCATTATACTTTTTTGTTTTTAGGAGGAATTATCATGAATAAAGTAAAGAATTTTTTAGAACAGATTAATGTAAAAGATATTAAGGCGAGTACATATGTCAGTGCTGTTGTTCTTATTTTTACGATGGTGAATTATGTGTTAAATATTATGGGGAAACCTGTAATCAATATCAATGAAAATGAAATTGCCGCATGGGTCACTGCTATTGTTGGTGTTGTCGGCATTATTTATTCTTGGTATAAAAATCAAAGTATTACTCACCCTGCGCAGGTAGCTGATGATATTATGAAAATCCTTAAAGACGGAAGAATCACTATTTCTGAATTAGAGGATTTTATTGCAAGATATTCCGAAACAGATTTAGATACAGAAGCAGATTTTGATGATATTGAAAAAGTACCAGAAGATGATGTGGATGATGAGATTGATGAAGGAAGTGATGAATAATGGCACTTACTGAAAAACAGAAAAATTTTATTAAAGTGATTGGAGAGTCTGCAAAAAAAGATATGCAGACTTCCCATATCTTAGCTTCTATTACAACTGCTCAAGCCATTTTGGAATCAGGTTATGGTACAAGTGAATTGGCTAAAAAAGCAAATGCATTATTTGGCATTAAAAAGAACGGATGGACAGGTAAAACATATACTGTTAAATCTAAAGAAGAGATAAATGGAAAGCTTGTATGGAAGACGTCTGTGTTTAGAAAATATGATTCTTATGCAGATAGTATTACGGATCATAGTCTTTATTTAATGACAAGAAAAGTAGATGGTAAGAATTTAACTTATAGTAAAGTAGTTGGTGAATGTAATTATAAGAAAGCAACACAAGCTTTACAAAATGCAGGATATAGCTCATATAGTAATTATGCGAATATGTTATGTAATCTTATTGAAAAATATAAATTGACACAATATGATGTACTCACAGTTACTCCTACTGCTGTATCAAATAAATCTGATAGAATTGATGTTCAGTGGCTTCAAAAGCGATTAAATGCTTGTTATAAGGGAAATTTAGATAAGTTATCTACGGATGGAATTTGGGGTACAAAAACTGCTGAAATGTTCAAAGCATATCTCAAACAAGTTGGACTTCCTGTAAAGAATACTGCGAATAAACAGGCTTGTAATTATTTAAAGAAGGGTATTGTTAAAAAAGTTTCTACATCTACCACTGTTTCTGTAAATACAGCAAATCCTGTTACTTCAAATAAAAAAGTGAATAAGAAAATCGCACTTAGCATCGGACATAGTATTTTAAAAAATGGTGAATGTACTTCTGCCAGTGGTGTTGTAAATGAATATAAATACAATAAAAAGCTTGCGCCATATATCAAGAAATATCTTGAAAAAGTTGGATGCACAGTTGACATTATTAATGTTCCAGAAAAGAAATATACAAGCAAAAGTTCTGAAAAGACATATAAGCTTGAGAAGATTAATGGACATAAATATGATATGGCTATCGAATTACATTTGAATTGTGCAAACGGTAAAGCACATGGATGTGAAGTATATTATGTGAGTTCTAAAGGTAAGGAAATTGCCCAGAGAATTGATAAAAAATTAGGTACGGTATTTACAGATAGAGGTGTTAAAACGGCACAGTTATATTTCTTAACGAAAACAGATTGCCCATCAGCATTAGTAGAATCCTTCTTCTGTGATTCAAAATCTGACTATAAGATTGGTAAGAATTATGATAAGATTGGTAAGTTGATTGCTGAGGGTATTGCAGGGGTAAATATCAATTAAGTAAAAAGAAAATGGGGATAGTATATATGGCAGCAGTAACAAAACCTATAAATAGAATGACTATCATTAAAACTAAGGAATCTGCTGAATTTATTAAAAAATTTAACAAGAATAAAGTCTCACAAGAGTTTTTAGAGTCTTGTAAAAAGGCAGGTAAGTTATTGTCAATTAGATAAAATATACATTAATATTTAAGGGAAGAATCTATTTGAGACTGTAATTAATTCTGTGTAAACTCTAAAAGAGCTGTATATCCTCTTGGATTGATGTTAAAATAAATATCAATTCAGGAGGATTTTTTATGGCACGAAGAAGAAAAATGGATCCAGAACGCAAAGCGTTCATCAACAGCTTGTTGGAACACTATCAACCAAAGGATGCTCAGGATATCCAGGACATGCTCAAGGATTTGTTAGGCGAAACGCTGCAAGGTATGTTAGAAGCTGAAATGGATGATCACCTTGGATATTCCAAGTATGACTACAAGAACAAAGAGACAGACGATAGCCGTAATGGTTATAGTCCTAAAACAGTCACCTCTTCAATGGGAACGATCGATCTGGATATACCACGAGATCGAAAGGGAGATTTTGAACCGCAGATTGTGAAAAAGAATCAGACAGATATCTCAAACATTGAAGATCAGGTACTCTCTATGTATGCGAAGGGAATGACGACAAGGGATATCTCCTCTCATCTCAAAGATGTTTATGGTGTGGATGCATCAGCAGAAATGATATCACATATGACAGATCGAATCCTTCCTATCGCAAAAGAATGGCAAAATCGGCCGCTGGAAAGAAAATATGCCATTGTTTTTATGGATGCGGTACATTTCCATGTTCGAGAAGACAATCGAACGGTAAAAAAAGCGGTTTACGTTGCTATAGGTGTTAAACTGAATGGAAAACGTGAGGTTCTCGGCATGTGGGTAGGAGGAAATGAAAGTGCGAAATACTGGTTGTCCGTTCTCAACGAGATAAAAAACAGAGGTGTGGAAGATATCATGATCGTATCCGTAGATGGATTGACCGGATTCGGGGATGCAATTCATGCAGTATTCCCACAGGCGGAGATCCAAAGGTGTATTGTGCATCAGATCCGTTATTCTACAAAATTTATCTCTTACAAAGATTTAAAACCATTTATGGCGGATTTAAAGCTGGTTTACAAAGCGGATACAGAAGATCTTGCACTCACAGCCTTGGAAGATCTGGAAGAAAAATGGGGCAAAAAATCCCCTGCTTCCATTGGATCCTGGAGAAATAACTGGACACAATTATCCACATATTTTAAATATCCATCTGAGATACGTAAATTAATATACACTACAAATTCCATCGAAAATTTTAACCGCCAGCTACGCAAGGTTACGAAATCCAAGACTATTTTTCCGACGGATGATGCACTTTTCAAGATGCTCTATCTGGCAATGATGGATGCTACAAAAAAATGGACCGGAAAGGCTTGGGACTGGGGTCTGACACTGGATCAGTTATGCATTTATTTTGGGGATCGGATCCAGCCAGAGGATATCGATTAAGCACAGATTCAATCGCATATCAAGGGTAAATAAACGCCCGATTTTCTCGGGCGCCCTTGACATGCAATAGAATCCATGCTACGAAATAAACAACAGGCTGAATAGCAAAGTATGCCATTCAGCCCATTACATTATATTTTTGTATTCTATAAACCTATGATTTTATCATCAATCTGAGAGGTTTACACAGAATAATTTACACTACCATCTATTTCGGTTCTTCCCTATTTTTTACGATTTAAAATTATTTAATTCTTTTATTTGAACGTGATATTAAATCAAGAACTTCTTGAAAACTGAGATTCTTCTCCTTTGCGGCAGAAAAAATCTGTTCCATTTCAATACTTTCCCGTTCTTTATTTAATGCAATCAACTCTGTTTCACATATAGATATTTTTTCTTTTAACTTATTTATTTGAGCAGTTTTTTCTTCAATTCTAGTATATACACTTTTAGGTTTTCTAGGCATATTATGTTCTCCATTCTTTTATTTATTAAGGTACATCTGGAATGGAATTTATTTAATAAATTAAAAATATAAGGGATAGAATGTTCTCCTATCCCTTATATTAAGTAGACTTTTATTTCCATTTTATCGGGGATATTAAACTGAGAATTCTTATAATAATACTCAAGAGTATCTTTTGTAAGATTTCTTGGAATAGTAAATGCCCCGATAAATAAAGGATTTTTGATTAATGTTTCATGCTTATCGCTGCCTGTGCTGCTGCTAATCTTGCGATAGGTACACGGAATGGTGAACAGGAAACGTAATCTAATCCAATTCTATGACAGAATTCTACGGATGATGGGTCTCCACCATGTTCTCCACAGATACCACAGTGTAATTCAGGTCTCTGACCTTTTCCTAATTTAACTGCCATATCCATTAACTTACCAACACCATTCTGATCAAGTTTAGCAAATGGATCGTTCTCGAAAATCTTAGCATCATAGTAAGCGTCTAAGAACTTACCAGCATCATCTCGTGAGAAACCGAATGTCATCTGTGTTAAGTCGTTTGTACCAAAGCAGAAGAACTCAGCTTCTTTAGCGATTTCGTCAGCTAATAATGCTGCACGAGGAATCTCAATCATAGTACCAACTTCGTATTTCATGTCAGAACCAGCAGCTTTGATTTCTTCGTCTGCTGTCTTAACAACGATCTTCTTAACGTATTTTAATTCTTTTTCTTCACCTACTAATGGAATCATGATTTCTGGAACGATTGTCCAGTCAGCATGTTTAGCCTGTACAGCTAATGCTGCACGGATAACTGCTTTTGTCTGCATAACAGCGATTTCTGGATATGTTACTGTCAGACGGCATCCACGATGTCCCATCATAGGGTTGAACTCTTTCAGACTTTCAATAATAGCCTTAATAGTTTCTACCGATTTACCCTGTGCATCTGCAAGTTTTTTAATGTCTTCTTCTGTCTGAGGTACGAACTCATGCAGTGGTGGATCTAAGAAACGAATTGTTACAGGATTACCTTCCATAGCTTCAAATAACTGCTCAAAGTCTCCCTGCTGATATGGAAGAATCTTATCGAGTGCAGCTTCTCTTTCTTCTACTGTATCAGAACAGATCATTTCACGGAATGCATCGATTCTGTTACCTTCAAAGAACATATGCTCAGTACGGCAAAGACCAATACCTTCTGCTCCAAGCTCACGAGCCTTCTTAGCATCTGAAGGTGTATCAGCGTTTGTACGAACCCCCATTGTTCTGTATTTATCTGCCCAAGCCATAATACGGCCAAATTCACCAGCAATTGTAGCATCTACTGTAGGGATAATTCCATCGTAGATATTACCTGTAGAACCATCAAGAGAAATAGAATCTCCTTCATGGAATTCTTTTCCTGCTAATGTGAATTTCTTATTTGCTTCATCCATTACGATGTCACCACATCCGGATACACAGCAAGTACCCATACCACGAGCAACTACTGCTGCGTGAGATGTCATACCACCACGAACTGTCAGGATACCCTGAGCGCTCTTCATACCTTCGATATCTTCTGGGGATGTCTCAAGACGAACAAGAACAACTTTTTCCCCTCTCTCTGCCCAAGCTTTGGCATCTTCAGCAGTGAAGACAATCTTACCACAAGCAGCTCCAGGAGAAGCTCCAAGTGCTTTACCCATTGGTGTTGCAGCCTTTAATGCAGCAGCATCAAACTGTGGATGTAATAATGTATCAAGGTTACGAGGGTCGATCATTGCAACAGCTTCTTCTTCTGTTCTCATTCCCTCATCTACTAAATCACAAGCAATCTTTAAAGCAGCCTGTGCTGTTCTCTTACCATTACGTGTCTGAAGCATGTATAACTTCTTGTTCTCAACAGTAAACTCCATATCCTGCATATCTCTATAATGATCTTCAAGAGTCTGACAAACCTGTTTGAACTGTTCAAATGCTTCTGGGAATTTTTCTTCCATCTGAGCGATTGGCATTGGTGTACGAACACCAGCAACTACGTCCTCACCCTGTGCATTTGTAAGGAATTCTCCCATAAGCTTCTTCTCACCTGTAGCAGGGTCACGAGTAAATGCAACACCAGTACCACAGTCATCTCCCATGTTACCAAATGCCATACTCTGTACGTTAACAGCAGTACCCCAGCTATAAGGAATATCGTTGTCACGACGGTAAACATTAGCACGTGGGTTATCCCATGAACGGAATACGGCTTTGATAGCTCCCATTAACTGTTTCTTAGGATCATCTGGGAAATCTTCACCGATTTTCTCTTTATATTCAGCCTTAAACTGAGATGCCAGCTCTTTTAAATCTTCTGCTGTAAGATCAACGTCCTGACTTACACCTTTTTTAGCTTTCATCTCATCGATTAATTCTTCAAAATACTTTTTACCAACTTCCATAACTACATCAGAATACATCTGAATAAATCTTCTGTAGCAATCCCAAGCCCAACGTGGGTTTCCGGATTTAGCGGCAATAGTCTCTACTACTGTCTCATTAAGACCTAAGTTAAGGATAGTATCCATCATACCTGGCATGGAAGCACGAGCACCTGAACGAACTGATACAAGAAGTGGATTCTCTTTATCACCAAATTTCTTTCCTGTAATCTCCTCCATCTTCTCAATGTACTCATTAATCTGTCCCTGAATCTCATCATTGATCTCACGACCATCTTCATAATACTGAGTACAAGCCTCTGTTGTAATTGTGAATCCCTGTGGTACAGGTAATCCAATATTTGTCATCTCAGCCAGATTGGCTCCTTTACCACCAAGAAGATTTCTCATTGTGGCATCGCCTTCTGTAAACAGATATACCCATTTTGCCATTGTTGTGTTCCTCCTTCAATTAACTATCAACATTACTTTATGCGCTTTCCTCACGCGCAATATGAGTATAGCACAAACGAATAAAAAATGCTATAATTTTCCGTCATTTTTTTGCAAAAATTTATCATGGACTATATTTTTTTGCAACATTCACGATAATTTTAATTTTTTTATACAAAAGAGACTATTTGATGGGGTGTTTGCCGTTTAATTCGTTGGGTGGACAATCAGATATTTCAATCCACGCCTCCGCGAAGGAGGCGACTCAAGACTGGCTTGCAGTATTCATTGATGTAGCATTTCAATCCACGCCTCCGCGAAGGAGGCGACAAGGAGCCTTACATCTTGGCGAAACAAGATGATGTTTCAATCCACGCCTCCGCGAAGGAGGCGACGTTCCTCCCCACTTTTTATTAGGGTCAAAACTTGTTTCAATCCACGCCTCCGCGAAGGAGGCGACGCAAGAACGACAAATAGATATGTAGAGCAAAAGCGTTTCAATCCACGCCTCCGCGAAGGAGGCGACCGCAACATATTGTGATATTTCAGCTATCATGTACATATCTAGTCTCAACAACTTTTTTGTCCGCTATTTTTAGCTTTATATCGCAATATGTTGTACTATTCTTTCTTTTTTAAGTGCGAATGCCCTGCGTTTTTTGCGTAGCTTATGATTCGCACTATGTTTAATTTTTAATATTTTCTATATTTTATTTCAAGGTATTCCTTTTTAACGAAGATAATAAGAAACTTTTTCTTTCTACATTTAACTATATCTAAATTTAGAAAGATTTTTGAAAAAGGGATTTTGTCGCAGATACGATTGTTTATTTTGTAACCTGGAATCAGATAATTAAGGTTTCTTCTAAGTCAATACTTGTTTTTGTTCCGTAGTGTTCTACTTTATTTTTGTAAGCATTGCCTAGATAATAGAATCTTAGGCTATCTTTATCCATATCAATTATTTCGAGTAGTTTTGCTTTTACCACCTTTGTTTTTGCATTATCCATAATGCATTCAAAAACAGAATTTTGAACTCTTTGTCCGTAATTCTGACATTCTTTTGCTACTTTCCTTAAACGTTTTTTTCCTGAAGCTGTCTCTGTATTTACATCATATGTTATTAATACAAGCATTTCTCACCTCTTATTTCCACAAAAACACAGGATATTCATCCAAATCCCCGCGAATAAGTCTGGCTAACAATAACGCCTGAACATGAGGTAGGAGACCCCATTCTATTTTATCACCGAGAAATGGATGTTTGATTTTATCTCGTTTTCTGCCCTGCCACGCACTAATCATTGTTTTGCGTCCTGTATCGTTCATTAAGACCGCTCCATTTTCCTTTTTTACAAAATGCTCCGGTTTAATCGTCTTTTTATTAATTAATGTTAATACAAAACGGTCTGCATATACAGCTCTTAATTCTTCCATTAAATCTAATGCTAAAGAGGTTCTTCCCGGTCGGTCTGTATGAAGAAAACCAACATAAGCATCTAAACCGACTGCAGTTAAAGCTGCGGCACATTCATTTGCCAATAATGTGTATGCAAATGATAACATGGCATTGACATTATCTAATGGCGGACGTCGATTTCTGTTTTCAAAGAAAAATTCTTCTTTATTTTGTAGAATCAATTGGTCGAATGCAGAAAAATACTGACTTGCCGCATTGCCCTCAATTCCTCGAATGCTATCCATTGAATCACATTCTAATAACTGCCGAATGTGCTCATCCAGATTGGCGGTCACTTTTTTGATGGCATCCACATCAACCTGCAGGGCATGGTCTCTTGTTGCTCTTTCTAATACCCATTTACTGTTGTATATTTTACCAATAATCATATTTCTGGCAATAGGGATACTATCTTCTAGCGAATCTGAAATTCTATACTGCTGTTTTCTTAAAATAACATTTCCCCTGTTCTCTCCGCTTACGGATGCTAAAAACTGTCCATTTTGATTCATAAAGCTTAGGGAAATTCCTCTTTTCGCACAGGCTCCCATTAATGCAGGACTTGCTCCAGTGTAGCCAAAGGTCACAATTCCTTCGAGATTATGTAGTGGAAGCCGGATAAGTATCTTCTTTTCCTCCAGAACCAGCACATTTTCTCCATCTAATGCAAGATAACGTTCTGGAGTTGTTACATATAGTGTATTTAATAATTTTCTCATAACTCCCCGTCTTTTATCGTTTTTAAAATGTAAGTGTGTACTGACTTTTTCTTTGAAAGCTGTGGCAGACATATATTTTTCAGTGAACAGGCATTGCAGGACTTTGTTCTTTTAATGTTTGGTGTATACTGCCTGTCAAAATACTGATGCATCTGTAGACATATATTTTCCACTTCTTGACGAAGAGAATCTGTTATTTCCACATGTTCTCTCCGTTTTGTTGTCCCGTAATATAAGTCACCTTCTTCTATTTTTGTGCACATCATTTCTTCAAGGCATATTGCCTGCGCCACAAGCTGTAATCGGTCAGCATTATTTTCTTTTGGCTCTCCCTTTTTGTATTCTACCGGATGTACTTTATAGAGTCCTTCTCTTTCATATAGATGTACGCCTTCTTCTCCTTTTTTGCATTTTTTAAATTCTACCACATCACAGATTCCACTAATCCCAAGATATTTAGAATATACTCTCATCTGACGAGAAACAACCAGATTCTTTCTCGTTTCTATCTGCGGGCCATCATGTGCCCGCTTGTGCATAATGTTTCCCTCTACTGTCCGTACATTCTCTTCCCATTGATTTTCGATATGAATTAATGCCCACTGTCTTGTACAAAATACAAAATGCTGGATTCCAGAAAGCATCAAATAATCTTCTTCATTATAAACCTTCATATTCTTCCACCGCCAGTCCAGGTAACTCGTGGCAGATAATCTCATAATCTTCTATCTTTCTTGGATTACGAACTCCTTCTTTCTTCTTAATCTCAATACTATTATGCACTTTGTGAGAAGAATACTGTCCAATCTTGCAGTTGTGCTTCCACCAGTATAACTTATGCATTACCATACTTCCGTCTGGTCTTGCAGAGGAACTGTCGTTTACAAACAGAGTGCGGATAGCTTCTTTAATTTTTTCCGCATCTTCTTCGGTAAAACCTGTCTTTTCAGAAAGCTGTACATTAATACTTCCCTTTAATATGTAAACACCAAAGTCTACTCGATGCTTCATTCCCATTGTATCAGAGGATTTTCCTTCTTTATCTTCACTATTTACACTTTTTGTAATCTGCATGCTTGTGATATCTATTGGATCTACACTGAAAGCTGGCTGAACAGATACTGGACCACGAATACCTAAAGATAAGTCAGAACCTTTAAATGCAAATACCTGTCCAAAACTTCTAACATCCATCCACTCTTTACAGGCAATTTCATATCCTCTTTGTGCATCTGCTTTCTTTCCTTTTTTAAGTTCTGCTCCAAAAGCTTCATTCGCTTCTGCTCTTGCTTTTAAGCTCTTGTATCCATCTGTATTTTTATCATCGGACTGAACAAAAATATTTTCTCCTGCATCTAAAAGACGGTTTCGTATCTTTCTTTTAATGCAGACATCGGACATTTCTCCGTATCCTTCATAGGTAACTCGCGGCATGTTCCCGTTTAAAGGGTCCCCATTACAATTAGCATTCTCTACTACGATAATTCCTTCAAAATCAATCTTGTTCTGTAATACACCCATTTACTTTTCCTCCTCTTCTAACTTTTTTATTTTTTTCTCATCATTCTCTTTTTTGATTCGCTTTGCTTCCTCAATAGTTTCATATCTCTGACTGTCAAATCCCAAACAAAATGTACCATCTAAATTTCGTTTTTGCTGGAATTCTTCTTCAGAAATAGCTGCTGAAATTTCTCCAAGTAATGTCTGAAGGTTTCGGGCTCTCCCTCTTAACTTCATTTCATATGGTTTTAAATTTCTCTGAATAATCACCCATGTATCACATGGATTTTCACAAAACTTTGTGTAGTAACGCATTGCCGTTGTGGTTCTGTCTATCTTCTCCTCACGCAATACCCACGCTTCAATCGAATCTGCGATAGCTAACATTCTTCCGCACTTTGCGTCTAAACTCTCTGGTGATTTCATAACCAAACACTCCTCTCCTTTTTCTATCAAATGCTTTCTTGTCAACGCACAAGCTACTGATAATACCTGTTGCCATAAAGTTTTACTTTTATAATTTTGCGGATGCTGTGCCCGATGCACAACCTCTCTCATAATATCTACCGGCACAATTTTTCCATCAACAATGCATGGCAGAATTCTTTCTACCGCATTCGCAATCACTTTATCTGTTCCTTTTATAGAATTTCCCTGCTCTCTTCCATAAGTACATAATGCGATTTCATATGGAGAAGGTGCTCCTGTAAAATAAACTCGTTTCTGCAGTTTCTTATTATAAGAAGAAACATTCCATGCACAGTCTCTGTGCCACTGCTCGATTCGTTCAATCAGTTCATTTCCATCTGTTCCAAAGTACTCTCTGCTAAATATCACAGATAATCTTCCTGTCGTTGCTGCATCTACTCCTAACAATACAAAATGGCTGTCTGCCCGCACATTTCCATGATATCCTCTGATCGCTCTGTTAAATCGTTCAGCTACATCTTCCTGTATTGATACTGTCTTATCCTCTTCTTCTCCATAAAAAGCTGCAAAAATATCTTCCCCTTAGATGCAACACCCTCTGTACTTTCCAGAATAGATGGTACATTCTCTGATTTCACTCCCCACAGAACAAACTCTTTATCTCCTACTTTAACTCCTTGCCTTTCTATAAGCCACTTTAACGCATTATGAACTTTCTGTGAAGCTTCATAACTGATAGTATATGCTTCTCCGACATCATGAAAACGTCCACGATAAGTAAAGTTTGTCTTATCATTAGAAGATATCATCTTTGCTTTATCGCCGCTGTTTCTTATTTTAGAAGGGTGATTTACACATAACCTTTCTTCCCTTCCTGTTACCTGACAAAAGCCAATCTCTCCTCCATTACCCAGATAGTAATGGATATAATTTTCCTGCAGCTTAGTATCTTCCCATAAGTTAACTGCATCAACCTGGAAACGAATAAAGGCATCTTTTTGATCACCTACTATTAATTTCTCGCTTGCATTCTCCCATTTTTTAGTCAAATGCTGTTTTTCATCCAGAGAAAAGATTCCTCTTTCTATAAGATCATGTATTAGTCGATTTTCTTGCAAATATTTATAAAGAACTTCTATCTTATAATCGCCATACCCTGGGTCACACCACTTTTTTAAGTTCTCCATGTATTTTTGATGATGCTCCTCATTCCTTTCTCCCGTATATAATTCGTAATCACCAGCAAGATACTTTATCTTATCAAAAAGAGGATGCGGAGCCGCTCCCGAACTACGGCTTGCTGATTCTTCTGTTACAGGAATTACTGTATCTGAATCTTTTACTGGAAGAAAGCTTACGGCAATCACTTTCCCTTCTTTTGACAACTGCACTTCAAGATGTGCTTTTTGTGTGGAATGTGCTATCTTTAACAATCCCTCTTTTTCCTGTAATTCCAGATTATCATAAGTATCATACAACGCTCTCATCCAGCTCATTGTAGCTCACCACCTTCCTGATATCCAGAAAGAAGTTCCTCCTTGTCCACTCCTAAGATTGGAATATTACTAAGTTCTTTTTTCGTACCTTTTCTTAAGAAAATGGTATTTTCACATTCTTCTGGGCGGCAAAAATGAATAATACCGTTCTCCATCTGTGGATGCCAGAATCTTGAATATAAATTTCCCTCGTCATTCTGATTAGGATAGCATAAAGAATGATACATTAATCCAAAAGAAAGAGTCCCTTTATCATCATAGTATCCCAGCTCAGACATATCTCCTGGTTCAATATAGGCGGGACATTCTCTTGCCCCTAAAAATATATCTCTTCTTCCTCCTTTTTCAAGAGCACGCTTTGCCACGTAATAATGCTTGTTTTCATTCCAATCTTCCTGTAAATCGGGTCTTCTCTTATTAAACTCAAAATGGGCAGAAATAATATAGACAACATCAGACAAATATGTATAATAAGAAAGATCATTCCCTCCATTATACTTAATCGGTCGGATTCCTTTTCTTTCTGTACGAATTGGATTTAAAACCTTAACAGATTCTATGATCCAATTGATAGAGGGTTTCCAATAATTTCCACACACAACCCCTTTCAATGTCTCATAACTTGGAATCATCATGCTGCTTTTTTCTCCACCTATCTTTGTCATGGGGTCTGTAAATAATGCGTATTTCCCATAGACTTTCATAACAATTCTATTTGGTTTCATACTTCCTCCTTTCAAATTTATCTTCTATAGGCGTTTGCGAAACGCCACAAGTCGCATAAATACGTCATTTTTTTGTTGTTAAAAATAAAAATCTCCTCACGGTTTGTGATATAATGGAGTTGACTAGAAACCATAAATCACGCCCCGAAAGGAGATATGTCTATGATACCACAAAAACAACTCTCTTTGGCAGATATTTTTGAAGATTGTAAAGATATTTATGAATCTGACAAACCTCATTTCCTTACTCTGCTCGAAAATCACATTGACCTTGATAAAATTATTCCGACTTCTTTTTACAAGCATTACTACGCATCCACTGGAAGAAATCGTAAATATCCTTTGCATGCAATGCTTTGGGCTTTGATTATTCAACGCCTCTTTTCTATTCCAACAGATTCCCTCCTGTTAATCTTCCTTCATTATTCCAGACATCTGAGGGAATTCTGTGGCTTTACTAAAGTTCCTGACGCTTCAAAAATCACTCGTTTCAAACAGGATTTTTTAATGGACTTACAATCAGTTTTTGATAATCTCGTAGATATCACAGAACCAATCTGCCAGGACATTAACGGTAATCTCGCCTCTATGCTTTTGTTTGATACTTCAGGGATTAAAGCATATGTGACTGAAAACAATCCCAAATACGCCAACCGCATTATTAAACAGCTTAAGTCCTATGCTAAAGCTCATAACTTCGATGATTCTTATGATCCTTACAAGGCAGCCTATGCCTCTATGCCTGCATCCGCCGCTGCTAACCATGAAGTAAAGCAACAGTATGTGAATGGTCATTTCTGCTATGCTTATAAATTTGGCATTACGACCAATGGACTTGGCATTGTTCGCTCCATTGATTTTTATAACAAGGATTATCTGGATTCTCACCCTGACATCATTGTTGAAAAGAAATCAAAATCTCCTGATGAAGATAAATCACTTGCCGATTCGAAAGCCTTGATTCCAACCCTTAAAGATTTCAAAGAACGGCACCCTCTTATCAATCCCAAGATATTTCTTGGTGATGCTGCCTTTGATACGATTGAAATCTACAAATCCTTATTTGAAGATTTTAAATTTCAAAAAGCATTTATTCCTTTAAAGGTAAAACTTTCACTGGATAACGTGGATTATACATTCAATGAAAATGGTATTCCCTGCTGTCCTCATGATCCTTCACTCCCTATGAAACGGGAAGGTAGTAAGTCTCACTTAAGAAGTAATCTTCCGACCATGAAATTTGTGTGTCCCAAAATGAAATGGGAATACAATCGTGAAGACAAATCAAAACGACGGGTGTGCCACTGCGATAATCCATGTACAACTTCTTCCTGTGGCAGAATGATTTACGTTTATCCCGAAAAAAACCTTAGAGCATACCCCGGCGTGGAGCGTGGCTCACAGGAATGGGATGACACTTACAAAATCCGAGTAAATGTTGAAAAATCAATCAACCACTTTAAAGACAGTTTTTGTGTCGCTAACCGAAAAACAACAAACGAAAAAACACTTCATGCAGATTTACTTCTTGCTGGTATATCACAGTTATTAACTGTAGTTGTTGCCGACAAAATCCATCAACGACAATACATCAGAAGTTTAAAATCTTTCATAGCCTAGGACTTACCAACTCCATAAAACCGAGGGCTTATTAAAGTGCGCCTAAAATGTCCGGTTATCCACTTTTTATTCCAGGATTCGTGCTAAGCACGAATCCTTCCCTGTTTAAGTTCAAGATTGCGAACGAGCATCGCGAGTTTCGCAATTACCTATTATCTTCTATCTATTTATGTTAAATTTATAATTTATCAGGGTCTGCTTCCAATAAAATTCCCATTTCTTTTTCATCATAAAAAGCATAATTAAGGAGGTACACTCCCATATCTTCTTTAAATGTAATTCCACCAGCATCATAAATTTGTCTAAACTTATACCGATTAATATTTAAAGAATATTTTTTTGCTTTTTCTAACAGCTCCTTTCTTTCCGCCATACTCGTATATACTGTCACATCTTCTATCTGCCTCATTAACTCCTGTCCTTCTTCGAGATATGGAACAAGAACTATTGTCATATCCTCATCAATGACTTTAAAGTTTTCTGCCGCCCTTTTAAATTGAATCTTCCAGTTCAGTTTCGGACCTGTTTGATTTCTTTTAAGAGTCAACAACTCATAGATACTTCTTCTGCCTCCATCTATTGGATATTTAAAATTCCCACTACATTCGCTATCATTATAATAATCATCGAAATATTCTTTCATAAGTTCTGGTAATAAAATGTTCTTTTTCTCCTGTTCTGCCTTATAAAAAATAACATTACTCCACTTTTGACCAAGACGAATTTCCGACATATGTTCGTAGCTGCCCTCTTCTAAATTAATGACATAACAATAGCCCAGGCCTCTTTCACCATTTCGATTGACACGTCCTGCGGTCTGTACAATAGAATCTAATTTGGTCATATTTCTGATTGCCGCTTGAAAACTGATATCTACCCCTGCCTCAATTAAAGAAGTACTGATACAGAGCACCTGCTCTTCTTTCTTTAAAGCTTTCAATAATTCGTCTAAAACATCTTTTTTGTGTTCCGGACACTGATCTCCTGTTAAAAGGAATAATCGGGTATCCTGGGCTAAAACACCTTTTGTACTTTCTATATTTTGAGTTTCAACATCCTCCTCATTCTTCTGTAAATATCGGAATAAATCTTTCGCTGTCTTTATTTTATTTACGACAACTAAAAGACTGTTTACCTGTGCTTTTCTTTCCCATATAAAAGTCGCTGCATTTTTAATTGTATATGGTTCCATGGCACAGCAATTCTTTATTTCAACTCTTTTTAACTGCGTGAAATTTCCCTCTACCGCATTTATCAGTTCCCCTTTTACATTTTCCAGACTTATATCTTTAGAAATATTACTGAAATCCGGCTGTGTTGCTGTACATAAAATCGTTGTGGTATTCCCCACCCGATTCAAAAAATTAATCGCCCCGTTAAATAAAGCCATACATTTGACAGGAACCGTCTGAATCTCATCAAATATAATAACCGCATTCAACAGATGATGCATTCTTCACATATCTCTCGTTCCTTTTCCATAAAAGGTATTTAAAAACTGCACCATTGTTGTAAATACAATGCGGTTTTCCCATCGTTCTGTAAGCAGTCTGCAGTCCCGTTCCTCTCCCAAACTGTCCAACATTCTTTTATCATCTTCTGTTACATTAGAGTGATGTTCAAGCAAATCACAGTTTCCTCCTAAAACCTCTCTTATAACCTTTGCATTTTGTTCAATAATCGTTGTATAAGGAAGAACAAAAATAATTCTTTCCTTATTTGTTCTCTCACTATGCTCTAACGCATATCGCATACTCGATAAGGTCTTTCCTCCACCTGTCGGAACAGTTAATGTATAAATGCCACTCTCCTTCCTGCCTGCTTCAAAACATTCATCCGATATTCTCTGACGGATTGCATTCACTCTTTTTTTACCTGTATCTTCTAAAGCCTCTGACTTCTTTTGCAATCCAGAAAGGTACTCTTCAAACTTTTGCTTATATGCTTTCCAGGTCATTTGAATTTCGTCTTGTGCCTTTTCATAAGAAGTAAAATCCTCACCAGTCTCATAGCACATACTACTTAATCGGTCGGCATCTATCAACATACTGTAAATTAGCTTTATAAAGAGATTGGGCATAAAGTTGGCATCATTTTTTCTCTTATTTTTTTCTTCACTTCCTGTAGAAGATTTCAGAATAAGCAGTTTTATCTCTTCAATAGATTCCTTAAAAAGCTGTTCTATCTCCTGCTCCGTAATCTGTAAATCCTTAAAAAAAGTTACTTTTACCTGTTCATAATCAGCAAGTCTGTTTTCACCCTGAAGTCTCATCAACAATGGGCTGTCTCCATTAAAATCTTCTGCATCTGGGAGTCCTCCATGATGATAGCAAATAACATTTGCGAGTAGTTCACCCACTATCCTTCCATTCGGTCCGTACTTTCCTGATAAATCATAAATATATTTTGCTCCGTAAACACCATGATCAATACCAGATTGTCTTTTACTTTCTATCCCCTCTTTTGCCCGTCTCCATTCTTCGTGAATAAACCTCTGAAACTTAATGCTGTATTTTCCAAAATCATGAAGTAAGCCTGCAAGAGAAAGCGTATTTTCCAAAGTAGCTTTTTTATCAGAATGTAGCTCTTTTTAGCTAACAGGTCTCCTCAAGTCAACTCTTTTTCCCATAGCTGCTGCTAATTTCTGCACTTCTCTGATATGTTCTTTTAACTCCTGTTTTTCGAAATCATTTACACGAAATCTAGCTATATAATCGTTCATCTTATGAATCCTCTTCTCCTCATTTTTCTATTCTTTATTATCTTTTCAATATTTCCCGGTAAACCTTTAACCGGAATTTATCCGTTTCTGTCGATTTCCGCATTTTTACTAATACCTTGAACTCCTTTGGTGCTTTTTTTAGGAAACGAAAGATCTCATCCTGATATACACAGAAGAAGGATCTGTCCTCAAAAATAAGGTCAAGAAGTTCCAGATATTGCTTAATGCCTGTTTCTTTTTTCTGGTATCTCTGAAAATGCTTTTCACTATCTATGCTCCCGCCTTTTTTTATCAAAGGGATAGAGGAAAGACATCTTTCCCCGTCCAGTGTCATCTTTAAAAGGTAATATACTCCATAATAACCATCAATCCGTTTTCTCGTCAGGAGATTCTCTTTTAATAATCGAACAATGACTGTCGTTATCTCCTCTTTTGAAAAACTGTTGTACCGTCCAGCATTTTCAATATATCGGGGGTTCTGTAAATTGACTTTGGTACCACGAAGCATGGCACAGACCACATTTTCTGTGATATAATCCTCGTTCAACGCAACTGTCTTTAAGATGTCCTGAGTTAAAAAGTCAGACAACAGTTTCTCGTATTTTTCTATTAGTGCTTTTTCCTGCTCCCGAATCCGGACTTCCATTTCTTTATCGAGCCGCTTTATTTCTTTTTTTAGCTGTTTCCGCCAGACGGTAAGGGAGTTTTTGTAACACGGAACGTGGATGACACCGATGGATGTAATCCCGGATCTTGCTGCAAAGACTTTGGTATCTCCCTGTAACACACCTTTCCCGGAAACATAATGATAGCTACCCAGCAGTTCTTTTGCATCATGAAATGCTGTTTGGAAGCGTTTTTTCTCAAATTCTTTCTCTATCCCATCAGCAAAACGAATCTGCCCGTTTTTGATTAGAATCCCAGAGCCGACAAAGACCGTGGAAAAGTCATCCCCTTTTATCTGGCATTTCGGTGTCGTGTTATAAGTACTGGTGAAGCCGGATGGGTAGTTAACAGCATCAAGCCGTTTATCTAACCACTGCTGGTATCTGTTTACATACTTTTTCACTTCGGTATACATCCTGGATGACAAACAGACATCCTTCCGGCATATGGTCTTACGCATTTCTTCTTTTATGATGGCTAGTGCAGCCGGTTTGATGTAGGGAGTACGTATCAAGCCGTTTCCGGCATATTCTACGGAAAAACATTTGCTGCTGTCTGCCTGGCAGGGAATCTTTGCCTCCGCTTTTTTAAGGCAGATGTAAAAGCCCTGCGTAGGATGTGCTGTATAAGAGTGGGTATTCCCTTCCTGGATATATAAGGCATGCATGTTCTTTTTGACTGCTTTTTCATAGGCTTTCTCTATATTCCGGAGATTTTTCTTTATATGCCTAAGAACATAGGAGGTAAACGTAGCGTTGTCTTTCTTTTCATAGCCATCTGTGTAAAAAGAAAGCGGAATCTGGTATACAGCTAGGCTTTTTTTCAAACTGTCTCTGTTCTTTGCATAAATCAGATTAATCTCTGTCTGGGACGGTTTCTGGTTTGATAAGGATAGTTTCATAAACAATGGATTATCTTCTTTTAGCAGCATCTCTATATGCGGTTTTGCCCTGTTGTAATCTTCTTGAAATGTTTCTCTTTCTGTTTTCCGTTTTTCCCTTTTTTCTGATTTTCTTAATCTTTTTGTTTTTCTGGGAAGGACATCGTCTGAAAGGAGTTCTCCCTGTTTTGAAAATACTAATTGTTTCATGTTATAGGAAAACTTATAATTACCAGATTTAGATTCTCCAATATATTCCGCTATCTTGGGCAGGTAACCAAACCTATTCATGTTTTTAATGATATTTTCTTCTGTATGCACATCAAGATACCACATAACATCCCCTCCTATCGTATTTGGCTGATAAAACGGATTAGGTCAGCCGGAGTCTGTATCTCGTACATTGGTGCGAACGCTGCGTATACCGATGCGATCGAATCCCCCTGATTCCATTTGGCAGCCTGTTCTGTGTTCAGAAAAAACATTTTCTTTGCCCTTGCGTGGATGTTTTTCATCCATTCTGTTCCCGATGGGTTCTTATTGTTACGGTAATCGCCAAGAAACAGGATAAAACTGTCCTTTTTCAGATACTTCCGATTCTTTTTCCATAGCATCTCTAACGGACGGTTGTAATCGGAATACACCCCTTTTGCCGGGACAGCCTGCAGGACACTCTGAACAGCTTTATCAATACTATCCGTCTCCATGATTTCCGTTACATCATAGAGGGAGTTAACAAATACATATACCCGACAGCCTCCGGCAAACACATCTTTTAATAGGTACATGAACCCCAGCATCATTTCTGAAGCTTCTTTACATGAACCAGAAATGTCAAGAATAAGAATGAGATTTGACCTGTTGCGTTTTGACTTCGCAAAACAGACCTCAAACGGGATACCGCCGGTCTTGCAGGCAGCCTGTATCGTCTTTCCCATATCAATCTTCCGTCTTTCCTGTGTGTTTAAATATCTTCCGAGCCTTGTCTTAAAGGAAACGATATTCTGGCGGATGTATTGGTAGATATATTCTTTTTCTTTCTTGTCCAGTTTTTTAAACGGTTTCTCCATAAATTCCGGCAGAGTTTCCTCTAAAAGCTGTACAGCTCCCCCGCCGATAAAATTCTTCCGGTGTATTTTGGAGACCGATTTTTCGGTAAATTGCCTTGTCAGTGCAAAGAGCCGGCTATCTAGTTCTACTTGAATCCGTTTCTCTTCCCGTTCCAGTCTTTGAAGTTTATTTTCCAGTTCTATCTGCTGATTTTTCAATTCTTTTGTTTCCCGTGCAATCTTATCTTCGATATATTTTTCATAGTATATGACCTGTATCTTTGCTTTTTCCAGTATCTTAAATATATTCTGGTAGATTTCAAAAGCATCCATTTTTCCGGATAATAACGCTTTTTCTGCTTTTTCCGGCAGTTTTTTTCGAAGGGACTGAAAAGTTTTCTTGGAGTCCTCAGAAAGTTCTGTTTGGTCTTTGGACAGGGAAAGTAGCAGATTCTTCTCCTGTTTTGTAAAATACTGTTTGAATTTAACTTCCTGTTTTTTTAGGTAATTTTTCTGTGTTTTGGGGATATGAAGCATTTCCTTTTCTTCTAAGACTGCTTTCCTTTTCTCTTCGATTTCCTGTCTGACACCGGTAATCTCTTTTTGTATCTTTTCTTTTTGGGACTTACTGTATTCTATCTGTTCTTGGTGTTCTTTCCGAATCCGTTGTTTTTCTCTTGCATAGGATCCTTTGTAATCTTTTATATATTGGTAAAAATAGTCGGAAAAAGAATCGGCTTCTTCCTTGTTCCGACAGAAACACAGTTTCATTAATGGAATGATCTCCGCTTCTCTTGTAAAATCTGTCTCTTCATTTTTTAAAGATAAAAAGCGGCTGATCTTATTCTGTGTGACAGCATATCCCCTGTCATTTAAGTATCCAGCAAATTCTGTTATATAGTCAAAAATCATTTTTTACCACCTCTAAAAAGAATTCGATTCTGCAAGACACTATTAATGCAAATCTTTGATATTCGGCAGAATACCTGCATCCCGTACCCTCATCTGGTCTTCTTTGTTCTTGCACAACATGCACAGGGAATCTGCAATATTAAAATCTTTATCATCCATCAGTTTCTGCAGATAGCTAGCCCATGTGATGCCTTCTGAAATAGACGGAATCTGTTTCAGGCACAGGCTCTGCAACTGGTAAAGACAGGATGCCACCCCTTCGATGATTGTTGGAGACGCTTCTGCTTTCATTTTCAAAATCTCCACAATCTCTTCTTTTGTTTTTCTTGGAAGGTACAGATAATTGCATCTTCGCTTTAGTGCATCGGATAAGTCCCTGTAGTTGTTCGATGTTAGTACGACAACGGGCTCCATCCCTTCTTTCGCCTTTACGGTGCCATATTGGGGAATGCTCAAGGAGAAATCATCTAAAAACTCCAATAGCGTGTATTCTAATTCTTCTGATGCTTTGTCTACCTCATCAAAGAGCAGGACATACCGTTGCTCTCCCCAGATAGACTCCAATACCGGGCGACGGATTAGAAAATCCTTTCCATAAAAATCAATCGTTTTTGCTACATCCATCGCTTCGTTAATCGTCTTCCCATCTAAATTTTTCGCTAAAGTACTCTGAATTGCCTGGATGGAAAGTAGCTGTCTTTGGTAGTTGTAATCGTACAGTATCTTGTCCGCAGTCAATCCCTCATAAAACTGAACACGCAACACAGAAAGCCCAAAGGCTTGTCCCATTGCTAAAGCGAGGCTTGTCTTTCCCTGCCCCGGGTCAGACTCGACCAATAATGGGACACCATGTAGTGCCCCATAAGCTGCCATGACAATCTCATCATTTGGCAGGTACCCATTTTTTGTAAGCTGTTTTCTGATATCTGATAAACGCATATTTTCCCCCTTTTTCTTCATCCTTGTCTCATTTTACCACAGGGCATCTCAGCCTGTATGATTTTTTAATCAATTTGTATAAATCTTAGCATATAACAGAAAGATAAGAATTTTTATAATAACTTTCAAGAATGCCCTGCATTCTTGCTGCGAGATGCTAATCCAGATGATTTTAATGCATGGTAACACCCATATTTAAATTGTAACATATATACTTTATAGTCACAATATGTTATTTCAATCTCCGCAACTTGCATTAAAATATTTTATCAACAAAAATACACAGAAATTTTTATATACAAAACTCTTATAATTCATTTGCTCTTTCACATACTGCCTGCTATAATCATCTACATATATTTTAAACGAAGGAGTATAAACTTTGATATTTTATATTGATGAATCCGGATCTATTAATAATCATCTCTCTCATAATAAGCATTTTGTAATTGCTTTAGTCAGAGTTCTTAATAAAAAATCTTTAAAAAGATCTTACAAACGATTTGTTTCTTCTAATTATGATAGACTTCTTGAATTAGATAAAGATAAGTATCACCCCAAAACGGGAAAACTCATAAAAGAAGGGGACAAAATGTTTTCTAATGAAACTTTTAAAGAACTTAAAGGTTCCCAGTTTGACAAAGAAATGAAAAAAAGTTTTGTCGATTTCTTTTCTCGTAAACCATCATTTGAATTGTATATCATTAAAATAAAAAATTCAGAATTAACTGATCAATTTTGCCAAAATACTGCGAGAGTGTTTAATTACACCATAAAGTTAGCTATGGAATACTTTATACATAGGGGATATATCCCAAAAGAAGATTGTTCACTTCAACTTGATGAGCGAAATGAAAAAACTGAATCAAGATTTTTTCTCGAAAATTATCTTAATACTGAACTATCCATGAATGGAACCACTGACAAGAAATTTGATGTTACATATTATGATTCATCTGATAATAATCTTATTCAAATTGCTGATGTCTTTGCAAATCTATATTACTCTCATTTGCAAACAGGTGGTTATAAAAATGAATTAAAAAAATTAGAAGAAGCAGGTATCCTAAAATTTGTTTTTACTTTTCCTAAACAATAATGATTTTTTCTTGGAATATTGACAGTTTTTCTTGCATATGATAAGATAAAGCTACCAACAGTAAGTCCTATATCAGTGCCATTATCGAGGTAAGTGTCATGTGTTGGCATCGCTGCTAGGCTATTGGTAACTTAGTATAATTAGACCAATCTCTTGATTGGTCTTTTTATTTTACCAAAAAAGAACCCACACCCTTACAGGCATAAGTCCTTTCAAATTTAACATTCTTGGTCTTACAATTAAGTCGCTCATATTAATCCTTCCTTTCGTTTTATCTATTAACATATATTAGTATATAAAAATAATAATTAAAGATAAAGTATAATCCTGTCCCATATAATGAACCCTGAATATAAATTAGCAAAAGCACTTAATTGTAGCATAGAGGATATTATAGATGTATCAGATTCTGACACATTAGAGAAATAATTTGTAAAAAAGTGCCTCTTTCCTTTTTCTCTTGCACATATGTTCTGCACAGAGTATAATGACCCTATAAATGAAAAAATCCGGTACTGACAATACCGGATTTCAAGTTACCTATCAACCAAGATGGCTGATAATAATCAACGATTTAGGATTTAATAAATCTTCTGTTTCTACTTGGTGCAATAGTGTTATTGACCTCTTAAAATAGCGTAATAATGATTAGCTTGCGTGTCTCTGGATTGTTCTGTATACTGTCATTAGTTTACAGAAAGAAAAAAGTCTCAGAGCACCTTCCCTGGAAAGTCGTGTACTCTGAGACCTGGTCGCTAAAACCATGGTTATTATATCAGACTATACGTTAACCCTCAAGGGGAATTCAGGTGTTTTTTGTTGAGAGCAGTGTGACCAGCCATATATGTCCCAGATGTCAGGGGATTCTTGCCTACCGGGATTCACGCGTACGTATCCGAAGGAAAGAAGGCGGACGTAAGGAGCGTCTGATGATACGACGTTTCAGATGTAAAAACTGCCATTCCTATCATAATGAACTTCCGGATTGCCTCTCCCCGTATAAGCATTATGAAACTGAGGTTATATCAGGAGTTCTTGATGGAGTTGTCACTCCTGAAGATGCTGATTCCGAGGACTATCCGTCCATGCAGACCATGCAGCGCTGGCTCCTGTGGTTGCAGGTCAATCTGACCAACATAGAAGGCTACCTTAGAAGTGCCGGCTACAGTATCTTCAGACTTGGGGAAGGAGTCCTCTTCTCCAAAGGTTCACTGCTCGAAGCTATACGAAAAAAATATCAAAGCTGGCTGGAGATCATTCTCCGCCTGATCTATAACAGCGGGGGATTCCTGGTGCCGATCCCCTGGTAGCACTGTGCACCTACTTTGGTTCGTCTGTCACCGGCTGCTTCTGTATAGTGGTCTCAAAGGAGGTCGCTATACTATGAATACAAGCAAAAATCTTATGAAACAACAGTGGCAGGAACAGGAAGCACTCAAACGCTTTCAGCTTATATCTCCCCTTCTCAGGGAAGATATGGATGACGCAAAACGTCTGCAGCTGCGCAGGCAGATTGCACAGGAGAATAACATCTCCGTCCGCTCTCTTTATCGTTACGAGAAAGCATATGCAGAAAGCCAGTTCTCTGGACTCAAACCGGCAGACCGGCAAAAACACAGATCCCAGAGACTTCCGGACAATTTCGATTTTCTTCTGGAACAGGCAATCCAGCTCAGGAAAGAGGTCCCGGAACGGTCTGTTGCACAGATCATCTTCATTCTGGAAGCAGAAGGCTTTGTAGCACCGGGGGTATTAAAACGCCCAACCCTGGAAAGACATCTTTATAAAGCAGGGTTTGGCCGTGAACATATGCAGATGTACAGAGAAGCCCGTGAGAGTTCATCGAAACGCTTCTGCAAACCACACCGCATGATGCTGATCCAGGGAGATATCAAGTATGGTCCCAAACTTCCTATTGGAAAAAACGGTGCCAAAGTACAGACCTATCTGTCCTCGGCTATTGATGACCATTCCAGACGGCTGCTATTCTCCCGGTTCTATGATAATCAGGAAGAAGCGATCATCGAGGATACCTTTCACCAGGCGATCCTGCGTCACGGAACTTTTGATGCCTGTTACTTTGATAACGGATCACAGTATATCGCAAAGCAAATCCGTTTTTCCCTTTCCAAACTCGGCATCCGTGTCATTCATGCAAAGCCGAGAAGCGGAAAAAGCAAAGGCAAGATCGAAAAGTTCCACCAGGTCGTGGATGATTTTATCCGCGAATCGAAGCTGAAGGGTATCAAAAGCCTGGATGAATTAAACCGTCTCTGGGAGATCTTCGCAGACGAGTATTATCACAAGAAATCTCATGAAGGGATCAGTGAGTACTATGAAAGCCTTGGAGCTGCGGTCCCGGAAGAAGGGATCACACCTCTTCAGGAGTGGAACCGCGACAGCCGCCCGCTCACTTTCCTGGATGTTTCAGTCGTAGCGGAAGCTTTCCTTCATCACGAAGAACGCAAAGTTGACAAAGGCGGATGTATCAGTTTCCGCGGAATAAAATACGAGACAAAACCATCACTGATTGGGCATAAAGTTGAAATTTCTTATGACCCTGCCGCGCCTGAAACGATCACGGTTTCTTATCCAGGCTATGAACCTTTTACAGCACAGCCTATAAAAATCAGCTCATACTGTGACAAACGTCCCGTATTACCGGCATCCATGCAGGAACAGAAACCGAGCACATCCCGTTTTCTTGATGCTTTAGAAAACCGCCATGCACAGACACAGCGTCACATAGCTGACGCGATTTCATTTGCATCCTATCGGAAGGAGGCGAATGACAATGTATGAGGCATTCTTCGGTATGGAACACACACCCTTTGTCCGTGATGTTCCGCCTGAAAAGCTGTATGAATCATCTGCTTTTCGCGAGACATTAGGGCGTTTATCCTATGTGGCAGACCGCCAGATGTTTGCGGTTGTAACCGCTGATTCCGGATGTGGGAAATCAACGCTGATCCGCCGGTTTTACTCAGAGCTTCCTAAAGAGGATTACATCGTTCTTTATCTTTCAGACTCAAAGCTGACTCCAAGATGGTTTTATAAGGGGCTGCTGGATCAGCTCGGTCTGGAACCAAGGTTTTATCGGGGAGATTCCGAACGCCAGCTACAGCAGGAAATTGAAATCATCCGTGGAGTACAGCACAAGAAAGTTGTCTGTATCCTTGATGAAGCTCATCTATTGGAAAAAGAAACGCTGGAAGAATTCCGATTTCTTTTGAATTACAAATTTGATTCTGTCAGTCCCATGGCAGTAGTCCTTGTCGGGCAGACAGAACTTTGGGAAAACAAACTGAAGTTACAGCGTTACGCTGCTATTCGCCAGAGAATCGATATGTATTGTACGCTTCCACATCTGGACAGATCGGAAACAGAACAGTACATCGGAAGTCATATGGCGTATTCTGGATGTTCTCAGGAGGTTTTTACTGAAAAAGCAGTGGATGAGATCCACAAGGCATCTGCCGGAATTCCCCGTATGATCCAACCGGATCTGCGAAAAGGCACTGATGTATGCCTTCCAACAGCAGAGGCGTCTGGTCGATGACTATATGATCAAGTTTGTAGTAGAGCATGAAATGCTCACGGTCACAACTAAGTAAAAGTCAGCCGCCCGTTTTCGGGCGGCGAATCCACCATTATCTATGACAGGCAGTTAAGCAATCTGATGACAATTCGTGTGAGCAGTCTGGTGACAGCTCATGAAATCATTAACACAATAGTACTAGACTTCCACGAATGGAATCTGAACTCCTTGCTGCCCACCAGCGTACTGATATAGAAGTGACTCTGGAAGGGATACAGAGTGATTTAGATATTATGAATGATGATAATTTGCGGAAGTAAGAAAGGAGAATTTTATCCTTTTACAGCAAGAAGACTCCGACCTCTAAGGTGGGAGATGAATTGCGTCTATACCTACTTGATAGAGCATCCTAATTAGATGAATGGATTATACCACGCATCCTGCATTTTGCATAGGGTGTATTTTTTATACCCTTTTTTCGAAAGGATGATTTTCATGGGAAAAGTTGGCACACGAAAACGCGGGAAGACCTCGCAGTATTATTTTCAACTGGTCAGTGTGGATGGGACAAGAAAATGGAAAACCGGTAGCGGATACCGAACAAAGGCAGAGGCTCAGGCAGCGACAAAGCAAAAAACTGTACTCTTATCAGTGAAGAATGGGACTTTCACAGTTTACGACATACTCATGCAACAATTCTTTATGAGGCAGGTGTTCCAAGTACACATTTTTATTTTATGTGTACGTGATGTGTACATAGGGTTTTTTAGGAAGTTCACAAGAAAACAAAAAAGGACTTCCACATAAAATGGAAGTCCTAAAACCCGCATAAATAAAGAGTTTTTCTTAGAATCTACCTGCCTTAGCAGCTTCTTCTACGCTTACAGCTACAGCTACTGTAGCTCCAACCATAGGGTTGTTACCCATTCCGATAAGACCCATCATCTCTACATGAGCTGGTACAGAAGAAGATCCTGCAAACTGTGCATCAGAGTGCATACGTCCCATTGTATCTGTCATACCATAGGAAGCTGGACCTGCTGCCATGTTATCTGGGTGAAGTGTACGTCCTGTACCACCACCAGAAGCTACGGAGAAGTATTTCTTACCTGCTTCTAATCTTTCTTTCTTATATGTTCCTGCTACTGGATGCTGGAAACGAGTTGGGTTTGTGGAGTTACCTGTGATAGAAACGTCAACGTTCTCTTTCCACATGATTGCAACACCTTCGCAAACATCGTTTGCACCATAACAGTTAACTTTTGCACGTAATCCATCAGAGTAAGATTTACGGAATACTTCTTTAACTGTGTTTGTGTATGGATCGTATTCTGTCTCAACAAATGTGAATCCGTTGATACGGGAAATGATCTGTGCAGCGTCTTTTCCAAGACCGTTTAAGATAACACGTAAAGGTTTCTGACGAACTTTATTAGCCTTTTCTGCGATACCGATAGCACCTTCTGCTGCTGCGAAAGATTCATGTCCTGCTAAGAAAGCAAAACATTCTGTATCTTCTTCAAGGAGCATTTTTCCAAGGTTACCATGTCCAAGACCTACTTTTCTGTTCTCTGCTACAGAACCAGGGATACAGAAAGCCTGAAGTCCTTCGCCGATTGCTGCTGCTGCTTCAGAAGCTTTTTTTGCACCTTTTTTAATTGCGATTGCTGCACCTACTGTATATGCCCAGCAAGCGTTTTCAAAGCAGATAGGCTGAATGCCTTTTACCATGCCGTATACATCAAGTCCTGCATCTTTTGTGATTTTCTCTGCTTCTTCTAAGGAAGCGATTCCATAGCTGCTTAATACGGAATTAATTTTATCAATTCTTCTTTCATATGATTCAAATAAAGCCATTCTTCTTACCTCCTTAATTAGTCAATTACCTTGTCTGTTCTAGGGTCGATAATCTTAGCGGCATCATCAACACGTCCGTACTGACCTACAGATTTTGCCCATGCTGTGTTAGGATCATCACCTTTTTTGATGAAGTCTGTCATTTTTCCAAGATTTACAAACTGGTAACCGATAATTAAGTCGTCTTCGTCCAGAGCGATTCCTGTTACATAGCCTTCTGCCATTTCAAGGTAACGAGGTCCTTTCTGGAGAGTTCCGTACATTGTACCTACCTGTGAACGAAGTCCTTTACCAAGGTCCTCAAGTCCTGCTCCAACCTGAAGTCCGTCTTCAGAGAATGCAGACTGGGAACGTCCGTAAACGATCTGTAAGAAAAGTTCACGCATAGCTGTATTAATAGCATCACATACAAGGTCAGTATTTAATGCTTCCATAACTGTCAGTCCTGGTAAAATTTCAGAAGCCATAGCTGCTGAATGTGTCATACCGGAACATCCGATTGTCTCAACTAATGCTTCCTGAATGATACCTTCTTTAACATTTAAAGTTAATTTGCAGGCACCCTGCTGTGGAGCACACCATCCAATACCGTGTGTAAAACCAGAGATATCTTTTACCTCTTTTGCTTTGACCCACTTTGCCTCTTCTGGAATTGGAGCTGCTCCGTGATGTACGCCCTGAGCCACTGGGCACATGTTCTGTACTTCTTGTGAGATAATCATGTTAGTACTCCTTTCGGTATAAATTGAGTTTTTCTAAAATAACTTACATTCCGTAAGTAATCCCTAAGTCAAGACGATTGCTTGTCTTCACAGTTTATTATTTTCTCACAAAAATTGCTTTTCGTCCATACCTTTTTTTAATTTTCGACATTTTTTTTGATATTTCTTTCACAATTCTTTGCGTTTTCTCGAATAAACTACTTTTTTATGCATTAGAACTATTCAAAAACAGGCAGGTATTATATAAATTTTACTTTAAATAAGAATCATACGAAGCTTTACAGGAAAAAATATATATGAAATTCAAGTCGAGCAGCCGCGAGACTTGGCGCGTGATTCTGGTCAGCGTAAGCTGACATATTCTTTACAGAATCACTGCGCATCCTCGCGGAGCGTTTATCTCAGTCGGAGATTGGACTCCCTCCCACTGAGACAAATTTGCTGTCACTCACCACCTGAAAGAGGTGGGAGTCTTCTCGACTGAGATAAAATTATTGGTCTGTTCCTTCACTTTCTATCTCATCACGATGAGCAGATGAGACATCTGTTTCAGAAGAACCTGTTGTTTGTTCTGTAGAGGGATCTGTAGAATTTTCATTTTTTTTCTGTTCGATTTTCTCAGCTTTTTGTTTTGCGTTCGCTTCTTTAAATATATTTTTCATTTTGATGACCGCTTCTTTTTCTGCATGATACCAGACAGTTTTACCATTCATATTTGTTATTGTAAAATATTCATCATAGATGACAAGTTTCATCGTATTGCCATGATGATAAAATGTATATTCCTTTCCGTTACCCATTTTCTTTGCTGCCTGTTTGCCCCATTTTTTCTTTGCTCTAGCTTCATTCGACTTCTTTTTATTCATCTGGTCAATATAGTTTGCAACAGAGAATGCAACTTCATTTTCATAACATTTTCCATCAGTATTTGTGATTAAAGGGGTATCTGCCATTCGGTGGAACAGCTTTGAGTTTGGATATCCATTCTTAAAGTGCAAAAATGCATCTCCGATCGCGGATGCATTATATGCATAATATACATTATTAGGCAAATCGGTAAATACGATATAGTTCCCGCCAAATATCATTATTTCATAAACAGCATTATCTTCATCATATAAAATATATTCATATCCCGGACCATATTTTTCTTTCACTTCTTCCGGTGTATATTTTGTTGTTTTGTCTGCTCTTAATGCGATTGATGTTGCAAGAGAAAAGACAGCTTCGTCTTCTACAAACTCACTTCCATTCATATTGTCAGCATAGCCTACTTCAAGTTTTACGAGATGATCTCTTGATATTTTTTCCAGATAATCGCTTGCCCTTTGTTCATCCTCAGTCATATCATTTTCAGCATCTACCTTTGATTTTAAGGATTTATTTTCTTTTTTTAACTTTTTGTTTTCCTTTTTCAGTTCCTTATAATAACTTGAAGAAAGTACCTTTTTCTTAGAAGCCTTACAGCCAGTAAGAGAGAGTACTAACACAATACTTAAAATAAGAACTGCATATATTTTTCTTCTCTCTGCTTTCATCATATCTTTTAGTATTCTTCTTTCTTCACTATTTCGTTTTTATTTTTATAAATGGAATGATCTGCAACATATCCTCTTACACTGGATAACGGATAAATGTTACTGCGTCGTCCTACAATTGTTCCTGGATTTAAAATGGAACCACATCCAACCTCTACATAATCTCCAAGGATTGCTCCAATTTTTTTCATATGTGTTTCAATCTTTGTATCGTCTAAATGAATTTCTACTAACTTTTTATCAGACTTCACATTAGAAGTGATAGAACCAGCTCCCATATGTGATTTATAACCAAGAATAGAATCACCAACATAATTATAATGAGGAACCTGTACTTTATCAAATAAAATAACATTTTTAAGCTCTGTAGAATTACCGACAACTGCCCCTTCTCCTACGATAGCATTGCCTCTGATGAAAGCACAATGACGAACTTCTGCTTCCGGTCCAATAATTGCAGGGCCGTTAATGTATGCAGTTGGCACAACGGTTGCTGTTTTTGCTACCCAGACATGCTCCTTGATCTCGTCATACTCGTCTTTTGGAAGAAGCATCCCCACTTCCATGATAAAATCATGAATCTTCGGAAGTATTTCCCAAGGATATGTGTTCTCCTCAAATAATACTGTTGCAATTGTTCTGTTAAAATCCTGAAATAATACCTTATTCTCTAATCGTTTCATTTCTTTTCCTGGCTGTATCAGCCTTCTCCTTTCTAAATTAATCCTCTCCATATAAAATAAATAAATCTAAACAACTACATAATAACAAATGCAGTAAATCAAATCAATCCCACATGAAATTTACTTTTATAAATTTATGATGGAGGGTTTGTATCTATAAATTCTAATTTCCAGTTATATCTTTTCGTTTTTTCATCCTTTTCATAATAAAAATAAGCGGAAAATTTATTCCCTCTTTTACTTACACAGCCACGAAATCCTACTTTTCCATGTTCTAATAAAATTTTTACCATTTCATAGGATACTTTTTTACCAAGAGACGTGACAAAGCGATCATCTTTCCAAATGGCAAATTTACAACCTTTTTTCCAAGCAGAACATCCAAAGGCTCTGGCCGTTTCTACTACCGGCGCACCACACTCAGGACAAATACCAACTGGTTCTGTATGGAGAGGTTCGAGTATAACAGGACCTCCAAAGACAGTATCATTTTTTATTTTATCGACAGATTCTATAACGAACTGCTTTATCATCGAAAGGAAGTCGTCTTTTGTGAACTTCTTTTTTTCGATATCTGACAATGTTTTTTCCAGTCGTCCTGTGTATTCTAAATCAAAAAGTTCTCTTGCCGGAAAAGTTTCTACTAACATTTTTCCTAAATCTGTACAAGTCAGACTCTTTCCTTTTGCCTTAATATAGCCGGCATCTTTCAACTTTTTAATTGTCTCCGCACGTGTTGCTGGGGTTCCAATACTGAATCCACTTAAAATTGCCATCATCATCTGTTCTTCTTCTTTTTCTTCATATTTTTTTCCACAGGTTTCCATGACTTTAAGCAATGTTTTTTCCGTATGTGGCTTCGGTGGTTTTCTTTCGACTTCATTAATTTCAGACTTTATTAACGGTAAAATGTTTCCTTTTTGAACTGGTGGCAGAATTGTTTCTTTCGCATCAATTCCTTCAATTAATTTCCATCCGGGTTCTAATTGTACTTTGCCTTTTGCAACGAATTCTCCGGGTATATCGGTCTCCTGCATCTTAATATGCAAAACAGTGTCTTCTGCTACCGCAATTGGCATAAACTGCGCTAAAAATCGATTTTTTACTGCTTCATATACAATTCTTTCTGATTCAGTTAGCTTTCCTGGCTGCATATATGTAGGAATAATAGCAGAATGGCTCTCTACTTTCTTGCTGTCAAAAATACGCTTTGTACTTTTAAACTGTATCATTTCTTCATACGGACAATTTTTCTTATGGATATTTAATACTTTTGCTGTTTTTTCTTTTAAACTCTCATCAAGAACAACACTGGCTGTTCTTGGATAAGTAATAAACTTTTTCTCATATAGCTGTTGTGCTGTTTTTAAGACCTTATCCGAAGTCCATCCTTTATATTTTGATGTCACATATCCCTGTAATCCGGATAGATTAAAAAGATAGGGAGGATATTCATTTTTCTTTGTTATCTTTTTAGAGACAACTTCTCCATTTCTGCCATGAATTTTTTCCTGAATTTCCTTTAATTCTTCTGGATTATCAAACTTCTCATTTCCTTTTACATAATAAATGCTATCAAAATCTTTCTTTTCTTCTGTCTGAAAGATTCCTTTTAATTTGTAGTACTTTGTGACTTTAAAATCGGCAATTTCTTTATCTCTATCATAAATAATCTTCAAGGTCGGCATTAAGACTCTTCCAACATTTAGAAGACGGATATTTTGTTTGTTTCGATATTTCAAAGTGGCAACGGATGTCAGATTAATTCCAATAAGCCAATCCGCAATCTGCCTGCCAAATCCTGCATCCTGCAAGGACTTCATTTCCTCATTCGATTTTAGATTATTCAGTCCTCTGTTTACCTCTTCCGCCGTCCATTCATTTAATAAAATTCGTTCTACTGGTTTTTGTGGAGAAATGTAATTGATAATTTCATCTGCAATAATCTGTCCTTCCCTGTCATCATCCGTCGCAGAAATAATTCCCTCTACATCTTTCCGTTCCATAAGATTTTTTATTGTATTCATCTGCTGAACAACACCGCTGTCCGGTTTTTCTTTATTCTTTCCGTCTGATTTTATTTTATATAAAAACTTCTCCGGAATATATGGAAACTTTTCAATCTTCCAACTGCGCATTTCCGGGTCATAATCTCTGGCATCATAAAGCTGTAAAAGATGACCAAATGCCCAGGTAATTACATAATATTCACCTTCAAAATATCCATTTTTCCGGGAAGAAGCGGTGGCATCTGCAATATTTTTTGCCACAGACGGTTTCTCCGCTATTATTAACTTTTTCATCTGATTCCCTCTTTCTGGATTAAAAATACAACGGAAACTACTATATCATAATTTTTTTATTCTGTGAACCTTAGAGAATTATCCCCTTTTCTCCTTTTTTAAAAAATGCTATACTATTATTAATGATCTTACCCTATGATCAAGTACATTAAATTAGGAGGAATGACTATGACACCAAAACAGAAAGCTTGGGCAATACAGGCAGAACATGTGATAAAACAGATGGAACGTAGACACTTTAATGCTTACTATTGTTCTACAAAGGAAGAGGCTTTATCAAAGGCACTCTCCATCATTGAAAAAGGGTCTGTAATTGCCAGCGGCGGTTCCGCTACAATAGAAGAAGTAGGACTGCTTAATTACATAAAAACCCATTCAGAAGAATATACTTTTATTGACCGCAGTATTGCAAAAAATGAGGAAGAAAAAAGACAGATTCACGCAAAAGCAATTCTGTCTGATTATTATCTTATGAGTACAAATGCATTCACCATGGATGGACAGCTTGTCAATATTGATGGAAACGGCAATCGCGTCAGCGCACTTTGCTATGGACCAAAACATGTAGTAATTATTACTGGTATGAACAAACTGACACCATCTGTAGAAGATGCATATAAACGAATCCGTCAGGATGCCTGTCCTCCAAACTGTGTACGTCTTGGACTTCCAACTCCATGCAGCAAAACTGGTGTTTGTGGCGACTGTATGTCTGCTTCTTCTATCTGTGACTTATTTGTCACTACAAGAATGTCACGCTATCCTGACAGAATCCATATCATTATGGTTGGAGAAGAATTAGGTTATTAAAATTCTTTTTTCTTTGAAAAGTTTTTTGCGAGGGTGTGAATCAGTTTATCAAAATCAAGCGGTTTTGCAATATATTCATTCATTCCGGCTTTTTTGGCTGCAATCACATCCTCATTAAATACATTTGCCGTTATCGCAATGATCGGGACGGTTTTTGCATCTTTTCTTTTTAATTTTCGAATCTCCTGCGTTGCCGTAAGCCCATCCATAACCGACATCATCACATCCATTAATACCGCATCAAAATAATTTTCCGAAGACTGTTTAAAGCATTCCAACGCTTCTAAACCATTTTTTGCAACAGAAACTTTTCCACCTGCATCCTCTAAAATATACTGTGCCACCTCAAGATTCAGCTTGTTATCTTCTACCAGAAGAATTCTCATTCCTTCGATCGTAACTTCTTCTGTATCTTCTTTTTCTATACAAACGGTATCTAACTTCACAGGAAGAGTAATAATAAAGGTCGTTCCCTCTCCCTTTACTGTATGAAGAGTAATACTTCCTTTCATCTTACTTATAAGATTTTTAACAATGGACATACCAAGCCCTGTCCCTCGATAGCTGGAACGATTTTCAGCATCTTCCTGCGCAAATGGTTCAAAAATATGCTCTGCAAACTCTTTACTCATACCGATTCCGGTATCTGAAATAATAAATTCAAAATGCACATCTTCTTCATCACAGGATACTTCTTTTACGGAAAAAGTAATGATTCCCCCTGCATCTGTATATTTTATTGCATTACTTATAATATTAACTAAAATGGAACGCACATAATTTGGACTTCCGCATACATAAGGGTGAATAATCTCATTATCTACATGCTGTTCTAATTTTACGCCCTTTTCAGAAGCAATAATTCGCTGAACAGCCAATGTACTATCTACTAAGCTTGCAATATCAAATGGCTCTTCTATAAGCTGAATATCACCGGTTTCAAGCTTGGACATATCTAATATATCATTCGTAATCGATAAAAGCTGATCCGCTGCTCCTCTCATTTTAGAAAAACATAAATCAATCTTTTCCGGATCTTCAAGATGTGACTGTGCAATATCTAACATACCCATCATTCCATTAATAGGTGTTCGAATATCATGAGACATCCTTGATAAAAACTCTGACTTTGCCCGAACTGCCATTTCCGCATCCTCTGTCTTTTTCCTAAGAAGACGTTCCTGATTATGGATGAACATAAGTAAAATTGTGATCGTTAATGCCGCATTAGCCCATGGTAGATTATCAAAAAAACATTGCAGGATACTTCCGATAAAAAATGGAACAATATAGTAAATAGATTCCCATAAAATCTTTCTTTTTTCTAAATCCTTTTCAGTGCAAAGTCTCCATCCACTTAATATGATAGAAACTACATTATAGACATTCGCCAGTATTAAAATCACAGAAAAGCTATATATCTCTCTTTTCCAATAAGATATAATTAAAAGTATCACCAGCAAATCAATCGGTATATATAGCAAAAACAGAGAACACCGATTTTTAAACACATCCGAACCATACATATTCTCACTGTAATAAAAAAGAAAAAAGGAAATAAAGGCTATTGAAATAAGAAAAACCGCATCTAACACATACAAAATCGCCGGTCCGGCAATATATTTTAACAACATCCCAAAAGCATCTGAAAGATCACAGACACAAACAGCAAGCAGTAAACGAAAATCCACCTCTCGGCCTTTCCAAACCCTGGTGTTCTGCTAAGCACATATACCAGAATATTATTGATCAGCATCATTAAAAAAACTGTGTATATATAGTTTATTTTAAATACTTCCATTTCGATTACCTCATTTTGAAAAACACTTTTTTACAATTTATAATAACATATAATAATACAAATTTCTATATAAAATATTTTTTTACTTTCTCTTATAATTTATTTAAATACTAATTTATAGATTTCGTATAGACGAAAAAAGAAACAATACCATATCCCATCTGCTCTGTAGTCGTTGTGTTTAAAATACTCGTTCGCATCTTAAACACACTCCGAAGCCGCATCTGGGATATGGTATTGTTTCTTTTTTCTGACTATCTAAATCTACAGTTGGCGAGAATGGGGGATTCTCCAGAAAGATATGGCTTTCCAGGAAATCAAATTCCAAGAAACTGACATTTATATAAGGAGTTTTATTTTTTCTGTCGGTATCCCTTACTATTTTCTTATGGCGAAACCGTTCTCTGATTAAAAACCATAGACTTCTGGGCAATCCCCTCTCCATTCAAAATTAAAATACTAATTTCCATCTGGAGCCAAAGAACAGAAAACCAGAAATAGAATATAGAAGAAAATATGATGTCGGAGCAAGTAAAAATGCCGAACAGGCATTTTCTGCGCCGCGACTATCTTCACATTTTCTTCTATATTCTATTTCTGGTTTTCGTTTCTTTAGTCCATCAAATTAGTATTTTATACTCTCATAAATTGGGTATTTCTCTGTAAGAGACTTAACGATTGCTTCTGCTTCCTCAAGTTTACGGTCAATAATAGTAAGCTTGATTGCTTCTGCTATCTGTACCATATCTTCTTCTTTTAATCCTCTAGATGTAACAGCAGGGGTTCCAAGACGAAGACCACTTGTTACAAATGGAGACTGTGGATCATTCGGTACTGTATTTTTATTACATGTAATGTGTACAGAATCTAATAATTTTTCCATGTCTTTTCCTGTAAGGCCCATCTTACGAAGGTCTACAAGCATCAGATGGTTATCTGTTCCGCCAGATACAATATCAAATCCTCTTTCAATTAATGCATCTGCCAATACAGAAGCATTCTTTACGATTTGTTTCTGATATTCTTTAAATTCTGGTGTTAATGCTTCTTTTAAGCATACAGCTTTAGCTGCGATTACATGCATTAAAGGACCACCCTGGATTCCTGGGAAGATAGCTTTATTGAAGTTGTATTTTTTATTTACCTCATCGCTTGATAAAATCATACCACCTCTTGGCCCACGAAGTGTCTTATGAGTTGTTGTTGTTGTAACGTGTGCGTATGGGATTGGGCTCTCATGAAGACCTGCAGCTACTAAACCTGCGATATGAGCCATATCTACCATTAATACTGCTCCAACTTCATCTGCAATTTCACGCATTCTCTTAAAATCAATCTTTCTTGCATAGGCGCTTGCACCAGCAATGATCATCTTTGGATGACACTCTAAAGCGATTTCTCTTACTTTATCGTAATCGATCACTCCTTCATCATTCACACCATAAGGTACACAATGATAGTTCTTACCAGACATATTTACAGGGCTTCCATGTGTTAAATGTCCGCCATGATCAAGGTTCATTCCCATGTAAGTATCTCCCAGATTCATTACTGCAAAGAATACTGCCATGTTGGCCTGTGCGCCGGAATGAGGCTGGATATTAACATACTCACATCCAAACAATTCTTTTGCTCTCTCGATTGCCAGATTCTCTACAACATCAACATACTGACATCCACCATAATAACGTTTTCCAGGATATCCTTCTGCATATTTATTTGTAAGATGACTTCCCATTGCTGCCATAACTGCTTCGGATACTAAGTTCTCTGAAGCGATCAACTCCAAATTATTTCTCTGTCTTCCGAGTTCATCTTCCATCGCTTTTGCAACTTCCGGATCAAAATCCTTCACATAGTCAAAACTAAACATATTTTCTTCCTCCGTATTCTATACTGAATTTTCTAAAATAGATTTGCATATCGAGATTATAGCATACTGATAAAATACAAGCAATCATTAAATACTGTAATATTACAGCACTTGAATGACTTCCCGTACATTTGATACACCAATTACCTGTATCTTCTTACAAATATTATTACTGAGTACTTCTGCATTTGTCTTTGGCATGATGCATCTTGTAAATCCCATTTTGACGGCTTCAGCCAGTCTTTGTTCAACATGACTGACACCGCGTACTTCTCCGGTAAGCCCTACTTCCCCAAAAATTAATGTTCCTTCATGAACTGGGAGATTACGATAACTCGATACAACTGCACAGATAATTCCAAGATCGATTGCCGGTTCACCAAGCTTCATTCCTCCAGCAAGGTTTACGTAGGCATCACAGCCACCAAGCTGCATACCAGCCTTCTTTTCAAGAACAGCCAATAAAAGATTCACTCTATTAAAGTCAATTCCTACGGTGGTACGTCTTGGCATATTAAAACTTGTAGGGGAAACTAACGCCTGAATTTCAATAAGTAATGGTCTTGTCCCTTCCATCGAACATACAACAACGGATCCGGAAGCATCCGTTGGTCTTCCGTCAAGCATTACTTTTGATGGATTCTCTACTTCCACAAGCCCCTGTTCCTTCATTTCAAATACACCAATTTCATTTGTTGAGCCAAATCGATTCTTCACTCCTCGAAGAATTCGGTAAATTGCAGTCTGATCTCCCTCAAAATACAATACCGTATCTACCATATGCTCTAATGTTTTTGGTCCTGCTACTACGCCTTCTTTTGTCACGTGACCTACTAAAAATACAGCAATCCCTTCTACTTTTGCAAGCTGCATTAATACAGAGGTAACCTCTCTTACCTGACTGACACTGCCCGCTGCGGAAGTAATCTCCTCGCTGTACATTGTCTGAACAGAGTCCACTACAACCATATCTGGTTTTGCCTCTCTTACAGCTTCTGCGGCTGCATTGATATCTGTTTCGCAAAGTAGAAAAACATTCTCTTTAAAGCCACCAAGACGCTGTGCCCTCATTTTAATCTGTTTTAAAGATTCTTCGCCGGATACATAAACAACTTTTTTTCCACTGTTCGCCTGATAACGACAAATTTGTAATAGTAATGTTGACTTTCCAATACCGGGATCTCCTCCAACTAATGTAAGGGAACCTTTTACAATTCCACCACCAAGAACCCTGTCAAGTTCCGGAATACCAGAGCTTGACCTGTCTTCTTCTTCCATGGAAACTTCAAATAAACCGGTAAGCTGCTGATGTGGCAGATTATTTCCTCTTTTTCCAACTCCCCTTGATACAGGATTAATCTTCTCCTCCGTCATTGTATTCCACTGATGACAGCCGGGACACTGTCCCATCCATTTCGGCGTTTCATAACCACATTCCTTGCAAAAAAATACGGTCTTTGCCTTTGCTTTTGCCATAAGTAATCCCTTTCTGTACTACAAGATCAAAAATTTTTAAATGTCTTTATTCATCAGATATCTTCTCGATAAAATTCAAGTCGAGCAGCCATCACTCACCACCTGAAAGAGGTGGGAGTCTTCTCGACTGAGATAAATAAAATAAGCTCGAAAAAACAATATTATTATATAAAGCATCTTCGCACAACACGAAGATGCTTTATATTATGATTATACTTTTTCGAACTTTTATACTTTTTCAATATGTATTATAACTTCACTACCTGAACTTTTGCAGTTTCTCCTGCATCCAGTTCAATACTAAAACTAATCTTTCCACCAAGACTTGATTTCAGCTTACCAATATTTGTGTCATTAACAAATACCTTATATTCCTTTTCTGGTTCTACTTCAAGTGTAATCTGAAGATCATCTGCTGCTTCTGTCTCAAATGCAATCTGACGTTCTGTTTCTTTATATCCATGCACTGCAGAACCTGGTACAGATTCGTACACAACACCACCATTCTTTTCTAAACGAGTGATTTCCTGAAATGTTTTTACTTTATATACATCGCCTTCGAATGAAAATTCGTCAAGCTTTGTCTTCTGTGTAAGACTGTAATCTCCAAAGCTTAAGCTTCCATTCTCCTCTGCTTTTAATAGTTCTTTTACATTAGCCATTATTATATCCTCCGTATTTGTATCTATAAAGCTACCATTATTATACAAGAAAGTAGGTAATTTTTCTACCAAAAACACATAATTATTAAAAACTTTTTTATTCTGTCTTTTTCTTCTTTCGCTCTTTCTGAATAACTGGCTTATCTTTTTCAATATCAAGAAGGATTTTATCATTATTTTTGATATGTCCTTCGAGGTATTCATCTGCAAGGAAATCTTCTAATTCATTCTGAATTGCTCGTCGTAATGGTCTTGCACCATATTGTGGATCATAGCCTTTTTCAAGAACATAATCTGCAACTTTATCAGAAAAATTCAATACAAAACCAGGATTCTTTGAAAGTCTGTCGGAAAGTTCTTTTAAAAGTAACTTTACAATTTCTTTTTGCTGTGGTTTTTCCAATGTATGGAAGACCATAATACCATCCACACGATTAATAAATTCTGGTTTAAATAACTGTTTTACTTCTTCCATCACCTGAGACTTCATTCGCTCGTGATCTTCCTTAGCACTTCTTTCTGTAATAAATCCAAGATTTTTCGGTGCCATGATTCGTTGTGCACCTGCATTAGAGGTCATAATGATCACTGTATTTTTGAAGTCTACTTTTCTGCCGTTTGAATCGGTAATCTGTCCATCATCAAGTACCTGCAGAAGGATATTAAATACATCTCCATGTGCTTTTTCAATCTCATCAAACAAAAGAACGCTGTACGGATGGCGTCGTACCTGTTCGGAAAGCTGTCCACCTTCTTCGTATCCTACATATCCTGGAGGAGAACCAATTAATTTAGATACACTGTGTTTCTCCATATACTCAGACATATCTACACGAATCATTGCATTTTCATCACCAAAGAGTGCTTCTGCAAGTGCCTTAGACAATTCTGTTTTACCTACTCCAGTAGGTCCTAAGAACATAAAGGAACCGATCGGTCTCTTTGGATCCTTTAAACCGACACGACCTCGCTTAATTGCCTTTGCAAGCATTGTTACAGCCTCATCCTGCCCAATGACTCTTTTTTTCAAAGTATCTTCCAACCCTAAAAGGCGCTGGGATTCACTCTGGCTAATCCGCGTCACCGGAATCTTTGTCCAGGAAGAAACAACTGCTGCCACATCATTCTCTGTAACAGTGATACGGCTTACGGACTTCTTTTCTTCCCATAATTCTCGTTCTTTTGCCAGTTTTGTTTCAATAGTTTTCTGCTTTGTATTATTCGTCTTTGCTTTACGCAGATTTCCCTCTGCGAGTGCCTCCTCCTTTCTCTTACCATATTTATCAAATTGTTCTTCTAATATCCTCATCTCATCAGACATTGTATAGAGACCAACTTTCTTCTTTGAAGCAGCTTCATCCATAACATCGATTGCTTTATCTGGAAGAAAACGGTCACTGATATATCGCTCGGATAATTCTACTGCTGCTTGAATTGCTCCTGCTGTATAATGTACCTGATGATGCTGTTCATATCTGTCTTTTAAACCATTTAAGATAGCAATTGCTTCTTCCTCAGATGGTTCTTCCACCGTAACCGGCTGAAAGCGCCGCTCAAAGGCAGCATCTTTTTCAATATATTTGCGGTATTCTTCACGAGTAGTTGCACCAATTAACTGAATCTCTCCTCTGGCAAGAAATGGTTTCATAATATTGGAAGCATCAATCGCACCTTCTGCTCCACCCGCTCCAATCATTGTATGAATCTCATCTACAAAAAGTAAGATGTCTCCTCTGGAGATTACTTCTTGAAGAAGTTTTTTAATTCTCTCTTCAAATTCACCTCGATATTTTGATCCCGCGATCATACCCGGAAGATCTAAAGTCATTACTTTCTTTTCCCAGAGCATTTCCGGCACTTCTCCCCGGATGATCCACTGTGCGAGTCCCTCTACAATTGCCGTTTTACCAACGCCTGGCTCACCAACAAGACAGGGGCTGTTCTTTGTCCGTCTGCTTAAGATCTGTATGATTCGCTCGATTTCCTGTCTTCTTCCCACGATAGGGTCTAATCTTCCATCTTTCACTTTCTGCGTTAAATCTACACAGTATGAAGAAATCATCGAGTTCTTACGCTTATTCTTCTTAGGAGCTGTCAGAGATTGGTATTCTTTCTGTGCCCTTGTCATATCTATTCCAGTTGCTGTTAATACATCAATATAAATCTTCTTAACATTGATATTCATTCCCTTCATCAGACGAAGAGCAATACAATCTCTTTCTTTAATTAACGCCAGTAAAATATGTTCGGTTCCTATCTGCTTTGCATGAAGGCGAAGTGACTCCTCCTCACTGGTAGATAAAACATGCTCTGCCTTAGGACTATATCCAAGAAATGTCTGACTAGTATTATCTCCAAGTGCTGCCGACTCACCAAGAACTGCTTCTAAAAAGTTTTCATATGTAAGGCCATTCTCATAAAGTACTCGCCCGGAAAGAGATTCCGGCTCTGATAAAAGTCCTAAAACAAGATGCTCGGTCCCTATATATTTTTGATGGCATGAAGCAGCATCCTGTGCCGCTCTTTCTAATACCCGGGAAGCATAGTTATTATATTCTGTTCTCATTCTATCCTCGCTTTCTATTCTTCCTCTTCTATTACAAGAAATGTATCATACATTTCTTCAATTAACTGTTTCATCTCATCCTTTGTAATCTCCTTACAGATTGCCTGTGCTACGATCATCTGCATATATTCATTCACCTTTGTCATTTCTTCTGCTTTATTACTAATCTGTACAGAAATGACTGCTCCGCGTCTTCTGTCAAGCTTCAGATAGCCTTCCTGCCGAAGCATAGCATATGCCTTATTCACCGTATGCATATTCACACCAAGTTCTCCTGCCAGACAACGTACAGAAGGAAGGGAATCTCCATCCCTTAACTGTTCCTGTGCAATTTGCATAACGATTTGGTTGCGAAGCTGTATGTAGATTGCTTCAGGGCTGTTAAAATCAAGTTCTATTCTCATATTTATCATCCCATTCTTTTAAAGATATCTTCTGTGTTATATAGACTATATCATGTGGCTCAAAAAATCAAGTCTATAAAGAAAAAAACGTATAAAATGTATTCTTATCTTACGGTAAACACACTTTATACGTTTCTTTTATTAATGCTCATCAGCAAGAAGCTGGCAATACAGAATATCCAGTGCTTCTTTTACTGCACTGTAACGGACACCCTGACGATCTCCTCCATAAAAACAACGCTTTACAATCGTACATCCCTTTACATAACAACCGATATAAACCAATCCTACCGGTTTTTCTTCTGTTCCCCCTCCGGGTCCGGCAATCCCCGTTGTAACAATAGCGGCATCTGCATTTGCCGCTTTCGCAGCGCCTTCTGCCATTTCTAATGCCGTCTGCCTTGATACTGCACCATACATTTTGAGTGTTTCTTCTTTTACACCAAGCAATTTATGTTTGGCTTCATTAGAATACGTAATGTAGCTCTCCTTAAAAACTTCTGAAATTCCATCGGCATTTACAAGGGTACCTGCCACGAGACCACCCGTACAAGATTCAGCAGCTGTTACTGTCATCTTCTTGTGAAGCAAAATACGTGTAATCTTTTTTTCAATTGGTTCTTCTGCCATAATCCGATTGGAACTCATTATTTTTCATTGCCTCCCTCTTTCAGTACATCGATATTCTTTGCCAGATAATCTACGAGAGAAACAATCGTAAGAATTAATGCAATGTATACAAGAATCTGTTCAACAATATGTATACCACCAGCATAGGCTGGGAAATTCTCACCAAGATTCAGCATGAGCAAAATGATAGCAAACATCTGGAAATTTGTCTTAAACTTTCCCCAATAACTTGCAGCAATAACAACACCGTTGTCACTTGCTACTAAACGGAAACCACTAATGACAAACTCTCTAGCAATAATTACGATAACGATCCATGCGGCAATCTTATTTTGTGCAACTAAACAGATAAATGCAGAAGAAACAAGCATTTTATCTGCTAAAGGATCCATGAACTTTCCAAAATTTGTTACAAGATTATACTTTCTTGCAATATGTCCATCTAAAAAGTCTGTAAGACTTGCTGCGCAAAAAAGAACGGTTGCAATCCACTTTGAACCAGCCACAAAATCTGTTAATAAAAAGAATACAAAGAATGGAATCATAATGATTCTCACAATTGTAAGCTTATTCGGTAAATTCATCGGCATAAATAACATCTCCCATCAAATCATATTCATTAGCTCCTGTAATCCGAACAGGAACTATGTCACCGGAAATTAATTCTTCCTCTGCACGAACAAATACATTTCCGTCTACCTTTGGCGCATCCATATAGGTTCTTCCAATATAAATGTCGTCCTCATATAAGTAGCCTTCTATTAAAACGGACATCTCCTGACCGATTCGACGTTCTTCTTTTTCAGCAGAAATCTCCTGCTGCAATGCCATAATCTCATCTCTTCGGCTTTCTTTTATATCTTCTGGAATCTGCCCATCCATCTCGGCAGCCTTTGTTCCTTCTTCTGCGGAATAAGGGAATACACCCAGACGGTCAAATTCCATCTTGTCTACAAAATCTACCATATTATTAAATTCTTCCTCTGTTTCACCAGGGAAACCGGTAATTAATGTAGTACGGAGAACAATGTCCGGAATTTCTTTTCTTAACTTCTCCACAAGAGAAATTAATTCTGCTCGATTCGTTCTTCTGCCCATACGCTTTAATATCGTATCTTCACTATGCTGAATTGGGATATCCAGATAATGACAAACTTTTTTTTCTTTTTTCATGACAGCGATAAGCTCGTCTGTAATTTCTTCCGGATAACAGTATAAAATACGAATCCATTCAATACCTTCAATCTCGCAAAGCTTTGTAAGCAGTTCCGGTAATGCCTTTCTTCCATAGCAGTCCATGCCATATACTGTTGTTTCCTGCGCGATGAGAATCAGCTCTTTGACACCGCTTGACGCAAGATTCTTTGCTTCCCGTAATAAGTCTTCCATAGGGAAACTACGATACTGTCCTCGAATGTATGGAATAATACAATAGGTACAGCGTTTATTACACCCTTCTGCAATCTTTAAATATGCTGTATAACCTCCGGTTGTTACTACTCTTTTATCTGCAAGAGAATCAGGGAGCAGATCAATAGAAGGACAGCAATTTATGAAAGATTTTTCTTGTGTTACTGCTTCTTCTGGAGATACCTCCTGTAAACTTTCTGTTCTATCAAGAATTTCATCTAAAATAGAAACAATTTCTGTATAGCCAGTGGTTCCGATCACCGCATCAACTTCAGGAATCTCCTGTTGAATCTCATCCTGATAACGCTGCGCCATACAACCAGTAACGATCAAAGCCCTGAGGTCACCCTTCTTTTTCCATTCAGCCATCTCAAGGATTGTTTCTATACTCTCTTCCTTTGCATCATGAATAAAGCAACAGGTATTCACTACAATCGCATCTGCCTCCGATTCTTCCTGAGCAACGCGATATCCCGCTTCATTCAAAAGTCCAAGCATTTTTTCACTGTCTACAAGATTTTTGTCACATCCTAATGATACAAATAATACATTTTTCATCGGTTATTCATCCTTAATGCTGCTTCTACACAGTTATTCATTAACATGGCGATCGTCATTGGCCCTACCCCACCTGGAACTGGTGTGATTGCAGAAACTTTATCTGCCACTTTATCATAATCAACATCACCACAAAGTTTATTTTCTGCATTTCTGTGGATTCCCACATCAATAACAACTGCTCCATCTTTTACATAGCTCTCATCAAAAAACTTTGGTTTTCCAATAGCGGCTACTAAAATATCTGCTCTCTGACATACTTCTTTTAAATTCTTTGTATGAGAATGACAGATTGTTACTGTTCCATTTTCTCTTAAAAGAAGCATCGCCATCGGTTTTCCAACAATGTTGCTTCGTCCAACAACTACACAGTCTTTTCCGTCAATAGAAATTCCGGAACGCTTTAATAACTGAATAATTCCGGCAGGAGTACAGGATACAAAGCCCGGTTCTCCTGTTGATAAAGCTCCTACACTCTGTGGATGGAATCCATCAACATCCTTTGCAGGAGAGATTGCCTGGATAATTTCTTTTTCATCCATATGAGCTGGGACAGGCAGCTGGACAAGAATACCATTGACATGATCATCCTTATTCAGTCTGTCAATTAAGGCAAGCAGTTCTTCTTGTGTTGTTTCTTCTGGAAGTTCATATGCCTGTGATTCAATTCCAATATAAGCGCATGCTTTCTTTTTATTATTCACATATACGCTTGAAGCCGGATCATTTCCTACTTGAATTACAGCTAAACATACAGAAACGCCTTCCTCTTTTAACTGCTTTACCTGTTCTTTTAATTCCTCTTTAATATCAGAAGATATCTTTTTTCCATCAATTCTTAAAGACATGGTATTTCCTCTTTCTTATTCAATATTTTTAATATGTGTATTTCAGAACGCATCAGCATTCCTGCTTTAAACAGCCATAAGATATTTTATAATACAACACTTTTTCCATTTCGTAAAGTCCTGACCGATAAGTCTTTATATATCTTTATAAATATTCCTCAAAATATGCCTCTAATTGTTCTGAAGACATCAGAACTTTACGTGGCTTTGTTCCTTCTTCCGGTCCTACGATTCCAGCATCTGCAAGCTGATCAACAATCCTTGCTGCCCTGTTAAATCCCACCTTAAACATCCTCTGAATCATACCAATAGAAGCTTTATCTTTTTCAATAACAAAACGGGCTGCTGCCTCAAAATATTCATCTTTTTCCTGTGAAATAGCTGCACTGTTTAATTTACTTTCGATTTTTTCAGTAACTTCTGTATCATACACTGCAACATCTTCGTTCTCTTTTAAGAACTCTACTACATCACTAATTTCACTATCTGAAATAAATGCCCCCTGTACACGTACTGGTTTAGAATATCCAGCCGGATAAAATAACATGTCTCCTTTTCCAAGAAGCTTCTCTGCACCGTTCATATCAATGATGGTACGGCTGTCTACACCAGATGAAACAGAAAAGGCGATTCTTGACGGTACATTTGCCTTGATCAGACCAGTAATAACATTAACAGATGGTCTTTGCGTTGCAATCACCAGATGAATTCCTGCTGCCCTTGCAAGCTGTGATAAACGTACAATCGCATCTTCCACCTCGCCAGGCGCAACCATCATAAGGTCAGCAAGCTCATCAATAATAATAACGATCTGTGGCATTTTCTTAATTGTTTCTGGATCAATCTCCCCTGATTTCTGAAGTTCTTTTACCTTTTTATTATATCCTTCAATATTTCTAACACCGGTTTCTGTAAACTTTTTATAACGGTTCGTCATCTCTGCTACCGCCCAGTTCAGCGCACCAGATGCTTTTTTCGGATCTGTCACGACTGGAATCAAAAGATGCGGAATACCATTATAAATACTAAGTTCCACCATCTTAGGATCAACCATAATAAGTTTTACCTCTTCTGGAGAAGCCTTGTACAAAATACTCATGATCAAAGTATTAATACAGACCGACTTACCGGAACCGGTTGCTCCGGCAATCAATAAATGCGGCATCTTTGCAAGATCTGTAACAACGGTTTTTCCACCGATATCTTTTCCTACAGCAAATGCAAGTCTGGACTTAAAATTTTTAAAAGTACTGCTTTCTATCAGATCACGAAAATGTACTGTCTGATTGTGCTTGTTTGGGATTTCAATTCCTATCGCTGCTTTTCCGGGAATTGGTGCTTCAATTCGAATATCTGAAGCAGCCAGGTTCAGCTTAATATCATCCGTAAGTGAAAGAATCTTGCTTACCTTCGTTCCCTGCTCAGGAAACATCTCATACCTTGTTACAGACGGGCCACAGCTAATGTCTGTAATCGTTACATTAACCCCAAAGCTTTCCAAAGTCTGCTGAAGCTTCAATGCAGTTTCTTTTAAATACTGTTCATATCCGGAAGATTGTGTCTGTTGTTCTTTTATAAGAAGAGTAACCGGTGGAAAAATGTAATCCTTTCCTTCTGCCTTTTTTCTATCAGGGACAGCAGCTTCTTTTGCTTTAATTTCTTTAACTACTGTTTCATTAGATATAATCTCGTTATCCTTAGCTTCACTTTCTATCACTTCATTATCTGAAATATTTGAAATTTCACTGGCATTTTCTTCATTATCTGCCGCTTCATTATTTATATCTACAACTTCATTGGTCATAGCTGCTACATTGGCTGTCTCACTATCTATAAGCTTACATTCCGTTGTCTCCTTATCTTTTTCTTTATCTTTTTCCTCATCATTGATTCTTTCAGCCTCTATCGTTGATTGCGAGAAATCAGGGAGATTTACTGAAATATCTTCTTCTAAAATCGCATCTGCTTCTGATACAATATTCTCAACAGATTCTTTGACAGAAGTTTTTAATCCACTTATCTTGATTTCTTCCGGCAAAGAGGTATGAAATCCTCCCTTTGCTTTATGAGGTGCTTCATATACGTCCTCTTCTTTTTCTTTTTGATTCGTTTCTTCTTCAAAGGAGGATGCAGATTCTTTTATTTCGTCAGGGAATGTAAATGCACTGAAATCCAGCTTACCCTGAAACGGTTCTGTCTTCCCATCTTCTTCTGTAAAAGGATAGATTCTTGGATGAAGTTCTTTTACACAATCTTTTCGTTTCACTTCATCAGAGGACGTAAATAATGGAACATTTACTTTTAAATCCTGTAAGTTCTTTACTGATTCTGTCTTATCTGTTTTTTCCCGGGCACTTCCTTTCTGCGATCTACGTTCTTCTAATTCCTTTACTTTTTCCTCGCATTGTTCCGTTCTGCGCTTCTCCGTTGTTTTCTTTTTACCATTTTTCATCTTTAAAAATGACTTTGTTCTATCTGGAATTTCTTCTTCATCAAGATTAATCAAAATATCTTCTGTAGCAGCAACTTCCCTCTCCAGTTGTTTTTGCTGAGCAGCTTTTTTCCATTCTTCTCTTGATGTTTTCATGTCTTTTACAATCTTTTTGAAAAAAGACACAAAAGAACGCTGTGTGAGCAAAATACAGGATAACAGGAAAATGCAAAAGAGAATTACCATAGCTCCTGCCGTCCCAAAGCCTTCTTTTAACAATAGGGCGATTCCACCACCGATAATTCCTCCTGTCACATGATTATTGATTGCCAGTGAAAATAAATCATGTACTGTTATGGAAGCACCTTTATACAACAACTGAGAAAGTGCAGACACTTCCATCAAAATGATAAAACCTGCGCCACACTTTTTCATCGCCAGTGTACTATAATCATTTGCAATTAAGATGGTTACGCCAAGGAAAAAGAATACCGGCATAACAAACTGTGCACAGCCAAAAATACCAAAAAAGAAACTTGCAAGCCACTTTCCGATCATCCCACAATGACCAAAATTACTAAACATCATCAGAACAACTAATCCGAATGAAACAACAAGCGTTATCTCATTGCTCATAGGAATACCCTCATCTCTTTGCGTATAGTTTCTTTGTGCACTGTTTTTTTGTGCACTGTTTTTTTGTGCCGTTCCTTTTTTTCTTCTTGTTGTGCTGCCCTTTGCGGTACTTTTCCTTGTCACATTACTGCCCGGTGCTGTTTTCTTTGTCGTTTTTCGTTTTGTTTTATTCTCGTTTGTTTTACTATTTGCCATATATAACACCTTTATATTCTAAGTTTGATACTTCTATCATCATATCACAAATACCCGAAGAAAAAAAGATGCGTTCTTAAAATAAATAACACTGTTTTTATCTTATTAATTTTTATAATTTCTTCTTTTCCTTCTTCTTTCTATCTCCTGATGCAGCCAGAAAAGTGCCTCGGAGATACCGCCAACCTCGTGAATCAATCCCTCTTTTACTGCCATTTCTCCTACAAGAATTGTTCCCAGATCTTTTACCATCATCCCCTGTCGCAGCATCATTCTTTCTATCCTGCTTTTTGTAACTCCGGTATGTGCTTCCACAAATTTAAGAATCCTGTCCTGAATTAATTTGAAATATTCAAAAGTCTGGGGTGCACCAATTATCGTTCCATTTAAACGTACTGGATGAAGGACCATTGTCGCCGTTGGTGCAATGAATGTTCGATCTGCCGCTACAGATAATGGTACACCAATAGAATGACTGTCACCAATAATTAGAGAAACGGTTGGTTTCTTTATAGATGCAATCATCTCTGCTACGGCTAGCCCACAAGAGCAATCCCCTCCTACGGTATTTATAAGGAAGAAAATTCCCTCTATTTCTTCACTATCCTGTGCTTTTGCCAAAATAGGAAGTAAATGTTCATACTTTGTCGTCTTTATTCGCTCTGATGACAGATTATGTCCTTCGATTTCACCAATAATTGACAAAAACAAAATATGATGTCCTGATATCCCATCTTCCAGTACGATTTCTCCAACTTCTAATAAATTATTTAACTGCTGATTCATGAGCTGCCTCCTGTATTTTTTTCTAGCATACCCATTTCAAGCAAAAAAACACCAGAGAACTCCATTACATTTCACTCTCCAGTGTTTTCTTTTTATTTAGAAACTTTATAAAACTTATGATTATTCTGAAACTGACTACTCACCTTCAAACAATTCCAGTTTTTAAAAGCGTCCATATGTGCATCATAATATTCTTTATCTAAAATCAATGCCTGGGAATATCCCTTCTCTATATCTCCTATCGCTTCCTCTACATGCGAAAACGTGATTGCCCGTCCTTTGTATTTATTTTCAAGATATTTTGCAAATCTTTCTTCACCGGCTCCAGCCGGTGCTGCAATTATTTTATTTTTGAGACTTCGCATATCAAGTAATCTGCTTTCTTTCGGAACCAATACACAAATATCTGATGTGTAAAATTCACTTCCAGAAAGAACTTCCTTTTCTCCGGTTTTTACGACTGTACTGCCAATAAAGCCATCAACAGATTGTTCTGAAAGACTTTGTTCTGAAGCAGAAATATCCATCGGAACAAACATATAAGTAAACGACTGTTCTTTTGAAAGCTTATCTAAAAATGTCACATACAAACCTTTTTCTGTGCCATCAGCGTCTTTATAATAATATGGCGCATTGTTATCAACTACACCAATATAATAATCTACTTTCTTCTCCGTTTTCTTTTTTTGATTGCCAAATTGACATCCTGCAAGAATACATAAAAGTAACAACGTTATGATTCCCAGTGTAAATTGCTTTCTTTTTTGCATTCGGACCCTCCTGTTAATTTTAATGTACTCTCAAAGCCTCCACTACACTTGCTTTTGTGAGAAGATTATGAGAGTATATTTATAGTCCCAGCTCATGTCTGTAAATCTGTATTCTTTTTTCTATTTCATCTAATTCCTTATTGATTTCCTGAATACGTGCCTTTCCCTGTTCTACATCAATTGCTGTATCCTGCATAATTTTTGTAATATAACGGGGCAGATTTAAATTATAATCATTTTCCTGAATCATTGCTTTAGATACACACGAGCATAATCCGGGAATCGTTTTTCGCTCCATCCAGAGTGTCTGTAAGTTTTTTACCTGTTCTCTATTAAATTCTTCCACTTCAGAACAATCAAAAAACATCACATCATCTTCACTTCGATTCAACTTTAAAAACAAAAAGACTTCTGCCTGCCCATTTGAATGAAATATAGTATCTGGAAGTAACATCACCGTATCAAGACAATTTAATTCATCTACAAGATACTTGCGGATCTGTGCTTCTCTTCCTTCACGATATAACATTGCTCCCGGAAAGATGGCAGCTAGAGAACCATCTTTTTTCAGGCAGGACAATGCTGTTAACAAAAATGGAAATTCTCCCTTTGTTCCAGAATAAAACTGCTCTTTGCCAACCGAAATTTTTGGTGGCGATACATATTCACCTGCCTCTACGCCTTCTGGCATAAAAATTAAAATATGGTCAGCACCTTCCGGAAGTTCCTGTCTTGCCTTCCAATCTCTCTTCATGAAGAAATGTAAATCATTTAAGGGAATTCCTTTCATATAACAAAGAATAGTGAAAATATCAATATATTCTTCTTCCTTTGCATATCCGTAAATATCTGCCTCTTCTCCAGCATTTGTAATATAGGAAGCCAAAATTCCATACTGAAATTCAGGCAAAAGAAACTTCTTTTTTTCTGACACACTCTGCACATTGTTATTAAAAAAAATATTATATAATTCGCACAGTTCTTCTGATATATACGTATCCTTCTTTAATCTTGCAAATTCCGTAACTAAAAGAATAAATAAATTGGGATACTGACTCAACAATTCTTCTTTTGGATTCCAACCATTGATTTTTTTTAAAAACTTACGAAAAAATCTGGCATAACTTTTTTGTTTTTCCAAAGAATGTACTTTTTCAAGTTTTTTATAAAAAGAAAAGTCTGTCAATTGAAATTCTTTATTAAGCATGTGAAGAAAGGAAGAGGCTGATTCCATAAATTTTAAAAAAGAAGCTACCTGAAGCTTCCCTCGTATTGCCATTTTTACTAATTCACCTGGTTTGTATACATCTTCTAATAAGTCATCATGTTTTAAACAAAGATACTGATAAAATAAGAGGAACACACAACTATCTCTGTATTCCTCAAATGTCAGACCCGGATGACTTTCACTTAAAATCGACAAAAATTCATTATGTATCTGTTCTCTGTCCATCCGATTCCCCTTTTTATATTTTTTCTAAATAGTGCATCATTTCTTCTGTCAAAATTGCTTCTTCTAAACGCATTTTTTCCATGAGCAATACTTCTTTTCTCTTCTGATAATAATACAGCTTACCAATGGACATCTGCGTTGACAAATTCGGGCACTCGATCATCAGCTGACGAATCATATGAACTGACAATACTTTGACAGAAGAATTCCCCTGAATAGCAATCATTCTCTGTCTTTTTATTTCAGGATGCTCATTAAAATACCACGCAAAATAATAAGGATCCATAATTCCATTCTGAAACTCTATAGAGACAAAATTTGATGGAATAATTTTCCCTTCATGCTGCTTTTCTAATACAGCAGCGCGGTGGAAGGAGGTCAGCCCTATTACAATACTGTGTTCTTTTGCCAGATTCAGATTCTTAGTCTTTTTTCTATCAACCAAAGCAGTTGGTACTTCATAGTCCCATACTCCATTTTCCTCATCTATCAGCTGACTGATCGTAAGAATGGGATATTCCTCTCCCTCACTTAATATCTTTGGCTTTATTCTGTTTAATACCACACCATGTGTAATCTGACTGATCTGCTCTAAAAGGAGTTCCAACCTTCACTGCCTCCCCGTAACAATAATTTATTTGATGATCTCACGAAGTGCAAGATTAATTCTTCCCATCTTATCAATTTCAAGAACTTTTACTTTTACTTTATCACCAATATTAACAACGTCTTCTACCTTCTCTACTCTTTCTTTAGAAAGCTTGGAGATATGAATCAGACCATCTTTATTAGGAGCCAACTGCACAAATGCACCAAAGTTCATAATACGGACTACTTCTCCTTCATAAATTTTACCTGCTTCTACTGGTTCTACAATAAGACGAATAATTTCCATCGCTCTGTCGATCATAGCCTGATCTACTCCACAGATGTCTACTCTTCCTTCATCATTAATATCAATCTTTACACCAGTTTCATCAATAATTGCATTGATTGTTTTACCCTGTTTTCCAATAATCTCACTGATCTTATCTGGATCTACATGCATCTGCATGATCTTTGGAGCATATTCTCCAACATGATCTCTTGGTGTAGAAATCACTGGTTCCATAACATTAGTAAGGATATGTTCACGAGCTTCTTTTGTACGTGAAATTGCTTCGCGGATAATGTCCGGTGTCAATCCATGAATCTTAATATCCATCTGGATTGCTGTAATACCATCATGTGTACCTGCAACCTTAAAGTCCATATCTCCGAAGAAGTCTTCTAATCCCTGAATATCTGTCAGTACAATGTAATCATCATCACTGTCTCCTGTTACAAGACCTGTAGAAATACCTGCAACTGGTTTCTTGATCGGAACACCGGCTGCCATCAAAGATAAAGTAGAAGCACAGATACTTGCCTGAGAAGTAGAACCATTAGATTCTAATGTCTCAGAAACAGTACGAATAGCATATGGGAATTCATCTTCACTAGGAAGTACTGGAACTAATGCCCTTTCTGCTAACGCACCATGTCCGATTTCACGACGTCCCGGACCACGACTAGGCTTTGTTTCACCTACAGAGTAGCTAGGGAAATTATAATGATGCATATATCTCTTCGATGTTACATTTGCATCAAGACCGTCAATCTTCTGTGCTTCAGATAATGGTGCTAATGTTGTAATTGTCATAATCTGTGTCTGTCCGCGGGTAAACATACCTGAACCATGTACTCTAGGTAAAAGATCAATCTCAGCAGCAAGTGGACGGATTTCATTGATTGCACGACCATCTGGACGCTTATGATCCTTTAAGATCATCTTTCGAACGGTCTTCTTCTGGAACTTATAAACGGCATCATCAATTAATGGAAGCCAGTCTTCGTGTTCCTCTGCATAACGCTCTTCCAGTTTTTCTTTAATCTGTCGGATATTCTCTTCACGAACCTGTTTTACATCGGTAAATACTGCTTCTTCCATCGCTTCCGGTGTAATAAAGGATACCATATCATCCCATAAATCTTCCGGTGTATCTACATGTTCGTATTCATGCTTTTCTTTACCACATTCTTCTACAATACGGTCAATAAACTTAATAACTTCTTTATTTACTTCATGTGCCTTGAAGATAGCTTCAATCATCTTATCTTCCGGAACCTCATTCGCACCAGCTTCGATCATAATAACCTTCTCGGCTGTAGAAGCAACTGTAAGTGCAAGATCAGAAACTAACTGCTGATCCGCTGTAGGGTTCACGATAAACTCACCGTCAATAAGACCAATTCTTGTTCCGGCGATCGGACCATCAAATGGAATATCTGAAATAGATGTTGCAACAGAAGCGCCAAGCATTGCTGTTACTTCTGGTGAACAATTAGGATCCACTGCCATAACCAGATTATTCAATGTTACATCATTTCTATAATCTTTAGGGAATAACGGACGCATTGGACGGTCAATTACACGAGAAGTAAGAACTGCATGTTCGGATGCCTTTCCTTCTCTCTTATTAAATCCTCCCGGAATCTTACCTACCGCATACATCTTCTCCTCAAACTCCACACTCAGAGGGAAGAAGTCAATTCCTTCTCTTGGCTTTTCTGAAGCTGTTGCTGTAGATAAAACCACTGTATCACCATAACGCATAAGAGCAGCACCATTCGCCTGCGCTGCCACTTTTCCAATCTCAACTGTTAATGTTCTTCCGGCCAGTTCCATAGAAAACTGTTTTACCATCATTTAAACCTCCTAAAAATATATATTAAATACAGGGAAGGTTTCCGAAACAACTGAAAAAGACACTGGGCATGCAATGTCCTTTTCAGAAGTCTCGGGCACATCCTTCCCATAGTCATAAATTATGACCTAATCTTTACCATTCTATCACAGGATAAAAAAAACTGCAATAGTTGAGGTTACTATTTAATTCATTAAGAGAAAACAGACGAAAAAAGAAATACTACCATATCCCATCTGCTCTGTAGTCGCTGTGTTTAAGATGCTTATCCGCATCTTAAACACGCTCCAAAGCCGCATCTGGGATATGATAGTATTTCTTTTTTCTGTGTTTTGGCTCCAGAAGGAATGAATGCAATAGTCTTTGGAGAGAGAGATGGGGAAGAGGACAGAAAGGTTCCTGCTTGCTCGGAAGATTTCTTCCATGGCAGCAGGTTGTTGAAATTTCGTAAGCAAGTAATCTTTGGATACCGTTCTTTAAAAGTCCCTTCCGGATTTTTAAATCGCTTATACATGTCCATAATAATGTTTACAAATCACGAGATATTTTTTCAATTACTAAACTATACAAACCCCAAAGTATTTACTCATCTAAATAAAACTCATCCAACACATACGTCGTCACCGGCGTAATAAACAATTCATACCGTATAACCAACCTTATCAAATCATTCCCATCAATTAAAGTAATCGGTGTCCCTGCTCTCGCAGCTTCTCTCGCCTGATTTGTAAATCGGCTATTAGTTATGAAAACACCATAATCTGCCTGATATTTATTCATTGCTTCAATCCCTCCGTCATTTGAGATTTGGATGCTTTTACTCGTGAACTGTACTCCCATTTTAGTAAGTAATGCTCTTGAGAACTGTTCGAATTTAGCTGGAGACATTTTTGCAATAGCACTTTGCAATTTTTATATAATATAACATGATTTTTCCTCCCGAATACTTTTCTCATTTGTTTTCTTATTGGTAATCTTTCACGTTCTTTTTTGATATATTTAAGGAAAATTATAACATATTTTCTCTAATTTCATCATAAAAACACGCAGTCTCAGATAATCTTTATCTAAGATTGCGTGTTATATTTTTTATAGAGACCTCTAAGAGATTCTTAGCTATCTATTTTAGAACTTCCTTAGAGTCTTTTTACATCTATTCTGGACCCCCTGACCTACATTTTGTAATCCCCTTCATGGATATTTTTATCTATAATCCCCTGACACCTCTATATAACTCCGCTTCCCACGAATATAATCCTCATATGCTATTTCCGGGTCTTTGCCCTTGAATACCGTACAAAGTCCACACATATCGCAATCGGCAATGCAGGAAAATGTTTTTTTGATGTATTGTCGTCTTTCTTCTTCTGTGGAAGATTCTATTTCTGGTGGTCGCATAATTATCTTCACCTGCCTTGCTATCTTACTAGTCCAGTATGACTTCGGTATTCTTCGTTTAATTGACGGAGTTCTTTTTCACCGTTGATATATGGTTCATAAAAAGCATCTACCAGACCACCGCCTAGATTGTCACAGCCATTGCAGAAGTCACAGGCTCCACCACACTGGCTGAGTCCTTCCTGTACGATACGGATTCGTTCTTCTTTTGTTGTGTCCTTTATTAATATGCTTTTGATTTCCATGTGACATCTTCCTTTCTTGCTGCTACTTGACTTTTGGCTAAATCATATTCATTCTTAGAGTTATCCCATTCTTTTTTAAATTCTTTATTATCAAGCTGTTTGTTAAGATATTTTCTGAAATCACTCATAGAACTTATTCCCACCTTTTATTTTTGTTTTTCATTAATTCTTTGTCTTTATTATATGTGATATAATCCACATTATCAAGTTGGATTAATGCACACATACGTCGCATTATCTGGAAGTAACTGTGATTTTTTATAATATTTATCCTTTTCCAACAAGAATACTCCCACCTCTAGAGCATGTTTAAAAAATGCTTTCTGTAAGATGTACGTTACAATTTGTGGAGATGAATTGTATCCATTCCCCACTTGATAGTGTATCCTAATCATAGTATAATATATTCAGTTAAATAATGAAAAACAAAACCAAGAGAACAAAACTTACCAAAATTAGGAAAACGCTTATCTCTACAGGTGAGTGAGAATGTCACGCTAGGATTACTATAGTTAATTTTATAACAAATGACCATTTTAATATAGAGGTATTTTCAGATGAAGGAACCACAATTACTACAGACAAAAGCTTATGATTATTTAATTAATCTAATCAAAAAGGGTGAATTAGAAACAGATAAAATTTATTCTTTAAATCAGCTTGCTAGAGAGGCAGGATTTTCAAAAACTCCATTTCGTGATGCTGTATTGCGTCTTGAACAGGAACGTTATATCGACATTCTTCCAAGCCGAGGCTTTACTCTCCATAAAATGTCCAAAGAAGATATTATTGAAACATATCAGATGAGGAATGCTATTGAAATATACTGTTCTAAACAACTTGCTCTCCACTTAGATACTCCTCGCGGACAGGAATATTTTAATAAGCTTTCTACTAAAATAGAACTTCAAAAAGAGATACGAAACACAACACATTCTGAAGAAGACTTCGGTCGGAAAGATTATGAGTTTCATCGAAGTATTGTGCAATATGTAGATAATGAATCCATGTTAGAAATCTATCGCCGTTTTATGTACCGTATATTCTGGCTGACAGTTACTTCCTTTTCTCAAAAAGGCCGAATGGATGAGACAATCAATGAACACATTTCCTTATTAAATATGATACAGGCACAGGACTTAACCGCACTTGAAAAACTCATCATGCATCACCTTGATGTGCCTCAAAAAATTACATTAAGTTTAATTTAATAACAACCAAAGGGGGGCTTTATATCCCATTTGCTCAATAGATGTTACATTTTTGAATAATAAATTCAACTATCGCCAAAGACAGCCTCTAAGAAATAATCAAACCCCTATATGTGGTCTCGGAGCAAGTGTTGAATACAAGCTTAAAGCGAGTATTCAACACACCGCGACTAAAGTTACATATAGGGGTTTGATTATTTCTTAGGGGCGTCTGTTCCTTCCTAAATTACTTATTCAATCTCCGCAATACATACTACCTGACTGGAGTCTAATCCTTTGATAAGTAATGGAGCATTGAAAAATCTCTTAATTTTTGCTCCCTTTGGTATGTCTGCCAAATGCATGTCTTCTACACCTGTAACGAACTTACCTGTATAATATCCAAGCATATGTCTATGACAATCTGGTGGTAATTCTCCTTCTGGACATTTGGATGAAGCAGAACCAATTGCTAAGAAGTCCATTCCAACACCTTTTAAATTAGGGAAATTCTCTGTCAAGTAATCTCCTGCACTTGGAGCAATGTAGGAACCTTCATTCTGATATGTATTCTGATCTGTCTCTCTATATTTTTCCATTCCTGTACGGATTAATGCAAAAGAAACTTTAGATAAAATATCTGCAAATGGTTCTAAATCTTCTTTATAAATACCTTCTGCCGGTCCTTTTGGAATCTCCAAAAGTGCAACTTCTGTATGGCAGAAATAATCAATAGAAAGATCATTGATACTAAGTCCGTCTTTTACAAAATGTCTTGGTGCATCCATATGTGTTCCACAATGGTTTGGCAGTTCAGATACAAAACTGCAGAATGGACAGTCATCGGAAACATCTGTACACTGTGTTGTCTTTACAACAGGTTCTCCTGGCCATGCATAACCTTCTGGATCTAATGGGTGTGATAAAAACATAAACATATATAACTCCTCCTCATACATATATTATTTTTAAATTTTACTTTCTCAACTACTTTTTATTTCCTATTACTTTTTTAACCAGTCTACTTTGTTTTCATTAAAATCTCTACAGCTTCTTTTAAAGTAGTATCTCCACCTACATTACCAGGGAAAATAACATATGGTGTTAATGGAAACTTACTTTCTGTACCTGTCTGCCACACTGGAATACCCGGTCGAATCTGACCTAAAACATTCGCTCTTGTAACAGCAAGTGCCTTTGTTCCTACATCGGATGAAGTAATTCCCCCCTTTGCAATAACAAAACTTGGTGTTACTGTAAGTCTGCCAACTAAGGACTGTACTGCATCAGAAATTCGTACAGAAAGTCTCAAATCATCTTCCTTATCTCCGGTATCTGCTGTGATTAACACTCTTGTAGTATAAACACAAACTGACTTACCAGATGAAATATATTCTTCTTCTAATGCAAGACATCTTTCTACTTCTTCAGCAAATGCTGCTTCATTATTTACAAGTGTTGCATTAAGTTCAACAAAAGCAATGTCTTTATTCTCTCTTAGTTTTTCCATCTGTCTGGTTGTTTTGTCGGTATGAGAACCTACTACGATAATTCCACCGTTATCCGTCTCTTTTACAACCATCTGCTCTCTTGTCAATAACGGCTGATTACTGACACCACCCATTACCTTTACAATTGCAGCAGCAGTACGGAACATAAAGTTCTTTCCCTTTTTCATAGCTCTAAAAAGTGCTACGCAGAAAATCTTTACATCGACATAATCAATCGCATTCACGATAACTTTATTAAAATCTTCTACCGCTAAAAGCTGTTCTTCTATCTTATCATAATTCAGTTCACGAATATTCTCCAAAGAAATCGCTGTAACATTCTCCTTTTTATATGCTCCCTGCGTCTTCTCCTCAACATATTCCTTTAGATTAGAGACGGTATATCCAAAAGTTTTATCTTTTGCAAATTCTGTCTCAGCTGCTGGTACAAGCGTGTCATCATACTGTACATAATGCACGTCATCAATCGTAAAACGTCCCCCCTCTTTAAAAAATGGACATAACACTTCACCATCTATCTTTTTACCAGTGTTCTTTTCATATTCATCTTTTAAAATAGTTGTTTCTAACGGATAATGTCCTCTTAATGTAGAATCACTTCTACTGATAAAAAGGTATTCCTTTCCCGTTTCTTTTGCTACCTGATCTACTACTTCTGCAATCTCCTTATGTGCTTTTTCTGTCTGTGCAGCTGTAAATCCTCTGGAATTCGTTAATATGTAAAAAAGTTTATTCTCCTCAGCAAATCCCTGTTCAATGCTTGCCTTCTCCCAATTCGTATAAACAGAAATATCATGAACGGTCTGTACACCTGTAGGGTCATCATCCAATACAACGATTTTCTTCTCGTTATCACGAATCTCTTCTGCCAACACCTTATCTACTTCCGCTTCCTGCACTGGCGGATAGGAACTTAATACATCAATTGATAACGCCATCTTCTTCTCCTTTCTCAAGTGTATTTAAAAATATTTTTGATTTTTTCAAACATATCTTAAGCATTTTTAATCTTTCTTTTTAACCTGAATATCTGCAAGTGCTTCAAAATACTGTACAATTCCGCCATGATCATCATTCATATGTCCATGAATCTTCAATGTCTGTAAAATCTCATAAAGCTGCGCAGAATATGGAATCGGCACATCAATCGCATGTGCTGTGTTCACAACATTTTTAATATCTTTATGATTAATAGAAATCTTTCCTCCTGGTACAAAGTTACGCTCTACAATCATAGGAATCTTTGCATCAAGTACTGCACTTCCTGCAAGACCACCACGAATTGCTTCATATACCTTTACTGGATCAGCCCCTGCCTTCGTTGCCATTACGAATGCTTCCGACACTATGGCAATCGTATTATTTACAATAATCTGGTTTGCCAGCTTAGTAACAGAACCACTTCCGCTATCTCCAATTAGTACCGCAGAACTTCCCATAATATTATAATATGGCATCAGTTTATCAAAATCTTCCTGTCTTCCCCCTGCCATAAATGCAAGTGTTCCATTTACTGCTCCCGGTTCTCCACCAGATACAGGAGAATCTACAAATCCAACTCCAATCTTCTCAAGACCTGCAAAACATTCTTTTGATTCTACTGGAGTTACTGAACTCATATCACAGATAACTTTACCTGCTGTTAAAGTCTGTGCCACACCGCCTTCATCAAATAGTACACTTTTTGAAATATCACCATTTGGTAAAATAAGAAAAACAATATCGCACTTCTCACCAATCTCACGATAGGATGATGCCTGTGCACCACATTCTACGACTTCTTTCACCGCCTGCTCATTAAGATCACAGACCATTAAATCAATTCCTGCTTTTAACAAATTCTTAGCCATTGGCTTACCCATAATACCAAGACCAATAAAACCAACTCTACTCATATAGGAACCTCTCCTTTCTTTTTATCCGCTTTCGATACACTGATATATCGGTTTGCATATATTATATGATATACCGGTATATCAGTCAAGGGTATTATTTATTTTTTACACTTTTCATAAATCTTTTGCCAAGAATTCAGCAATTTGTATAAAATAATTTTGACTTGCTGAAGGCTGTCTTTGGCAATTGAAGAAATTTCAGAATTTGTTTTTAGAGAGATTTGAGAAAGGTTTTAGACGGTTGTGGTTAGTCAAAAAATAGCCAGCCAAAGCACAGCTATCTGAAAATAAAAAAATCTATATTTGTGGCCTCGAAGCAAGTGTTGGATACGAGCAGTAAAGCGAGCATTCAACACGCAACGACTAAAGTCACAAATATAGATTCTTTTATTTTTAGATGGCGTCTCTTTTGCCTACAGTAATCAGAATTTAAAGCACCTGTTTTGCTGCTCCGTAAATTCCAGCATCGTTTCCAAGTGTTGCAAGTAAAATTTTAGTTTTCTGATTTCCATAAAATGCATGGTCGTAGAAATACTTTCTTACGATATCTAAAAGAATATCCCCTGCTTTTGATACACCGCCACCGATAACAAATACTGCCGGGTCAACTGTTGCAGCTAAATTTACTAATGCCTGCCCAAGATAAGCACCAAATTCTTCCGTAATTTCTAATGCTGCTTCATCCCCTGCTTTCGCCGCATCAAATACTTCTTTTGCTGTAATTTCTTTTTTATTTAAGATACTGTTTTTTGCATTTTTCTCGAAATATCTTTTTGTAAGTCGAACGAGGCCTGTCGCAGAAGCGTACTGTTCAAGGCATCCTTTTCTTCCACATCCGCATGTTTCTGTCTCATCATTTCTTACTGTGATATGTCCGATTTCTCCTCCGGCTCCATGAGCACCGACTACTGGATGACCATCAATAATAATTCCGCCGCCAACTCCTGTTCCAAGCGTAACCATAATCAGATCTTTTTCTCCTTCTCCGGCGCCCTTCCACATTTCACCAAGTGCAGCTACATTCGCATCGTTTCCGATAACGCATGGATAACCGGTAAGTTCTTCTAATTCTTTCTTTATTTCTTTTGCCTTCCAGCCTACATTTGCTGCACGTTCAATTGCTCCATTTTTATCAACAGGTGCCGGAACACCCACACCGATTCCACAAATTTCGTCTGCTGCGAGTTTTTTTTCTGCAATCTTTTCCTTAATTGCTTTTGTAACATCTGGCAGAATACGTTCTCCTTCGTTTTCTGTGTAAGTCTTAATCTCCCATTTATCAAGAAGTTCTCCTTCCACTGTGAAAAGACCAAGTTTTACAGTTGTTCCTCCTACATCTACACCAAAACAATATTTCATCATGCTCCCCTTTCTTCTTCCACTTGTTGCAATTATAAATTTATAATTGCAAATAAAATTCGTTCTTTATATAATATCACGAATTTGCCCTCCTTGCTTTCATTATAATATTAATTACTGATACATTTCTATCATTTTTCAAACACGCTCTAGTAACCAATATTAATCATGAAGCGGCTGGATGATCTAACCAATATAATCGCCTCTGTCCACAACCAGTTCGTACCCGGCAGAACGCACTCGGGCAGACAGACAGTTTTTACATTTAGCTGCCTCATCTCCTGTACATATCTTGTTATCATAAAGCTCATACTGCTTTCGATTTTCTACTGGAGAAAGATTTGGCATTACTACGTTCGCTCCTGCACTAAGACCTTTTTCTCTTCCTAATGGATCTAACGTTCCAAGTGCTGTTGTTGCCGGAAGTAATACTTTCGGTAATAACAATCGAAGTACCGATAATAATTTTAATGTTAAATCTACACTTCCTGCTTTTTCATTTGCAAACCTGGTATCATGATGCGGAATAAACGGACCGATTCCGACCATCTGTGGCTGTAATTCCTGTAAAAAAACCAAATCTTCTGCCAGATGCTCCCATGTCTGTCCTGGTGAACCGACCATAAAACCGGCTCCTACCTGATAGCCAAGCTCTTTTAATTCATATAAACATTTTTTTCGATTAGAAAGATACATACTATCCGGATGCAGCATATGATAATGTTCTTCATTCGCCGTTTCATGGCGAAGCAGGTAACGATCTGCTCCAGCTTTCTTCCATGTCTGATATGTTTCTTTAGACTTTTCCCCTACAGACAATGTAATTGCACAATCTGGATGTGCTTTTTTTATCTTTCTAACAATATCTGCAATTCGTTCTTCTGTATACCATGGGTCTTCTCCACCTTGCAGCACAAATGTACGAAATCCAAGTTTCTCTCCATTGGCACAGCAGTCAAGAATTTCTTTTTCAGTGAGACGATATCGCTCTATATTCCGATTATCTCTTCTGATTCCACAATAATAACAATTATTTTTGCAATAATTTGTAAATTCGATTAGTCCCCTTGTAAATACCTTCGTTCCATAGTATTTTTTACGAATCTTTACTGCTTCTTCTTTTATATACTCCATGCTTTCTGGAACATCAAACAAAGAAAACAGTTCTAAACATTCTTCTTTACTCAGAGAGTGTGTTTCTACAAGTTTTTTTGAAATATCCATTTTTTTCCTCTAGCAATTAATAATAGTTCGGTTCATCTGGCATAATTAACGCGGCTACGATATAAAATAATACACCAGATCCTCCGGCTAATGTAAAAAGAACAACAAGCAGACGAATTAATGTTGCATCAATTCCGAAAAATTCTGCAAAACCTCCGCATACACCACAAATTTTTTTGTCTAATGATGATTTATAAAGTTTGTTCTCCATAAAATATTCCTTTCTTTTTCTTACCTATTCTTGTCTACTCTGTTTCGTACTAATTTTCATTTTTTATACTACTTTTATCACTTTTTGTCTGAATCGTTCTTTTTCTGATTCTGAGTAGTTGTCTGTGACAGTTCTTCCTGTATTTCTTTTTGTTCTGCAAGAGAGTCCGCCCATTTTTTATTAAATGTAGTGTAAGACATTGCTGGCAGGGTAATTGTTCCATCCTCTCCGGAGATCTGGCGAACTTCTGCCTTCTGTGTCTGTGTATGCTCTGCAAGATAATTCATCTGATAATCGGCAAGTTTATCGGCAATCAAAAGTGCCTGTCCTCTTGTGATAAGCTGATTACCGGCTTTACAGGAATCATCTACCGCTAATGTTCCTGATACGAAAGAAGCATACGCTTCTCTTGCTTCTTCGCTTATATTCTCTATTCCGGTACAAGCTGACAATGCTTCTTCTATCTTATTATCTGCGATCGCCACCGGATACAATTCCTGAATTAACTGTGCAAATCGTACTGTGCTAACCGTTCCATTTGCATTTTCTGTAATAAAAGCGGTTAATGCTGGATTATCCTTAAGGGAGTCTATCGCACCTAACATCGTACCAAGCTGACTTCTTGTAATCGCTTTATTTGGGTCAAAAAGTCCGTTATTTTGTACCGGGTAGCAATGCAGTGCAGAATATTCACTGTAAACATCTCCATATTTTTTAGAACTTCTCACATCATAATTACTTGGTGTTAAAGTAATTTTCCCCTTTTTATAGCTCTTAAATGCATAATCAAATAAACTTCTGATCGAGGCAAATGTGCTTTCCTTGCTCACATTTCCAAAATATGCACAGATTAGTTCATGTCCTTCATCATCTGTTGCTGTTGCGATAAATACATGACCGGCAGCATTAGTTGTACCGGATTTTGAACCGATAACTTTATAAGCATCATGGTCATAATATGCCATTCCTTTTAAAAACCAGTTCGTCGTGTTAATATCCATACCGCCTTTTTGCGTATGGTAATGCGCCTTAGCTACAGTGCTTCGAATTAATGGCATTGCCATTGCATAACGGCAAATTTCCGCCATTTCTTTTGCGCTGGCATACGTTTCGTTAAATCCTGCCCCAATATCAGAACCAACCGGATTATCGAAATGTGTTTTCTTTAACCCAAGTTCTTTACATTTCTCATTCATTGCCTCTACGCAGGCTTTTTTTGAACCAAATACACCAACCGCCAAAGAATCTGTCGCATCTGCAGCAGAAGACATAAGACTCATATGTAATAAATCTTTGAAAGTGTATTTTACGCCGGCTCCGATTCCCAGACTGTATGTACCCGGTGTTGTGCGATATACTACATCGGACTTTGTTTTAATAACAGAATTTACATTTCCCTTCTCTACACAAACAATTGCTGTCATAAGCTTAGCGGTACTTGCCGGATAAATCTTTTTGTTAGCTTTTTGTCCAAAAAGAACTTCTCCTGAACCTGCATCCATCACTGCATATGCATGGCACTGTTTTTTCGGTGCTTTTACTTTTGCCTGTCCCTGTAACGGCATTGCAAAAAACAATAAAAGCAATACTACGATTCCTGTTAATTTCTTTTTCATATCATTCCCCTTTATCTTATGTTTATTTCCTATCTCATTTCATTTTCATGAATGTCCCGACATTCTTGCTGTAAGATGTCCGTCATGCAGTGCATAACATATTTTTCTATGAAAAGTCTCTAGACAATCTCTTTTCCTTGCAAAAAGAAGTATCCATACTATGTAAAGCATTATAAAGCTTTGTTATCATCTCCACACATAGATCCTGGCTTCCATAATAAAGTTCCCATAAATGCTGACAGGTTTCCTTATCACCCGGATGTATCTCCCTTGGAATAAAATGATGATGTATCTCTAATTCCGGACATATATATCCACCAATCATCATTGCGATTGCTCTTTTGACTCCAAATCCAGAACGAAATATGTGATTAATTACCAGCTTCATATGAAAAAGGCTTACCCGTATTTGTTTCGCAGATTTTTTAAAATACGGTGCGATCACCATTGCGATCTCCTTCCTGTTTTTTACATGACAGGCTCTTTTATAATGATTTAAATCCTCTCCAGCTTTCTGTAAAACCTGAAAATCCCAATCTGTTTCGATTTCTGTATGACTGATTCCGGTTTCTTTTATCCGCTTTCTTACATAAGGATGACAGGTGCTGTCCAGAATAAAATGTGTCATAAAGCCAGCAAGATACGCGCAGGCAGCCCTTTTATTTTTCTGAACCTGAAATACTTTAAAAGCTCTTTTAAAGAACTCTCTTGCGGGTTCATGATGCACTTTTATTCCATATTGATTTACACTGTTTTTATGATAAGAATGATAATAAAATAATATATCCGGACCATGTACTCCTATATTATAATAATCCATATAAGGTTCTATACTTTTTTGTATCTGTTCCGGAAGTTTATTAAAAACATCCTGCCCATATGCATAATGTGTATATGTTGTCGGCATACTATCTCTTCCTTTCTTATTTCCTTATTTTACGGCACTCCGTATAATAACGTTTATCCTGTGCATGTCCCATAGAAAATGTCTTTCTTGGAAGCGCTCCGTCATGAATCACTGTAGGAAAAAGTTCTTCTTTTCCCATATCCGGCAAAATAAATCCGATACTGTTTTTTTCTTTAGCAAGGCTTTCTACCACATCCTCTCCATGAATATAATCAATCTTTCCACCATTTTGTGCCAGATAACTATCAAGAAATCTCTGAAGGCTTCCTACTGTCAATTTTGATGTCGGGCGATCTATCACACATTTCTTTTTCTTTCCTTTATAGATCGTATAAAAAGTCTGTCCTTTTCCTTCTTTTTTAATATGCAAAGCAACGCTCATTTTACTTAATAAATCTTCCACATCAACATCTGTAACGATACGGTGAATTGCCTCAAACTGCAGTGCCGGGCTGTGAAGATTCACAATCTCTACAAGCGCATATCTTGCCGGATGATCAGAAAGATCCTCATCTGGATATGCTGCTTTCAGCTGCTCATAATACTCTTTTGCAGCTGCAAGAGAATGATTTCCGTCTCCTACCGCAAATAATAATACCGGGCGGTTTTTTACATGATATTTATCTCCAAAACATTTCGCATCCGCAAGAAAAGAAAGAGCTTTCTGGATTCTTTCCTGTTCTTTTTCTCCAAGAAGATATCCTCTAAGATGACCGCCTCCTAACATAAGATCAAAATCATACAGAAGAGGGAGGCTTTCCTTTTCAAATGCACAAGGTTCTATTACGTGTTTTCCGGCATCGTCTACTAAAAGCATAACATGCGGAAGTTCTACTACTGCATTTTTACGAATTTCCACTCTTGCCGGAATTCTTTCTGCTACCGTTGCTTCCGTTGCTCTTATAAAAGAAGTACTTTTTTTGCGATAATCATATTGCTCTAAATCAATCTTTCCTACAATTCCAGAACGCACCTTTCCGCTGCTGTCTGTTCGTTCCACATAAATCATAGCATCTTTGTATTCTGCAAAAACCTGTTCATGCAAATACTTATTCATGGAAGATTCAATCGTTTTAAGCTGTTTTTCGTGATCATCATGCCCTAAATATACTTCCGGCAAAATCATATCTAAAGTAGAAGGATGTTCTGCTACATTTGCCTTCACTTTCTCCCAATATTCCGGTTCACTTGTAAACTGGTCACAGGCAATTACGGACCACTTTTCCATATCTATTGTTTTTTCTGGCAGTAAAATATCTGCCGCTTGAAATACCGTATCCATTACCCTTGTTCTCCTTATTCTCTCTTTTCTTTCTTTTCTTTCTTTTGCTCTTCAATTCTTTCAGCAAGATCATTTAAATATACCCACCGTTCCATTTTATCAGAAAGTTGAGCTTCCGTCTTCTCTTTTTCCTGCATAAATTCATTCAATTTTATGAAATCTGTTGCACATTTACTAATCTGCCCATCAAGTTCAGCAATTTTTTCCTCTAACTTTTCAATATCTTCATCTATCGTTTCAAATTCTTTTTGTTCTTTATAGGTAAATTTTAATAGCTTTTCTTTGTTTTTAGATGCAAGCCATTTTTCTCTTCCTTCTTTTTTCTTCTCATTATTCTTTTTAATATGAAGACCCGCACCAGAATCAACACTTTCAATTGCATCCGTTTCTATCTTCCCTGATTTCTCCTGATATTCTGTATAATCCCCTTCATAAATCACTATTCTTTCCTCTTCGAAAGCAGCAATTCGATCTACCGTACGATCAAGGAAATAACGGTCATGTGATACTGTTATCACAATTCCTGCAAATTCGTCAAGGAACTCTTCAAGAACTCGTAAAGTAGCAATATCGAGATCATTGGTAGGCTCATCAAGAATTAAAACATTAGGAGACTGCATCAAGACTTTCAGTAAATATAATCTTCGTCTTTCCCCACCGGAAATCTTCGCAATTGGTGTATATTGCATATCTGAACTAAATAAAAACCTTTCCAGCATTTTTGATGCACTGACTAAACCTTCTGATGTACGTACATACTCTGCAGCATCTTTAATATAATCGATCACCCGTTGTCTTTCATCCATTATTTCACATTCCTGCGCAAAATAACCGATTCTTATCGTTTCACCCCATTCGATACTTCCGGAATCCGCAGATTCTAAATTTGATAAAATCTTCATTAAAGTAGATTTACCACATCCGTTATGACCAACAAATCCAATTCTTTCAAAGCGTTTAAATATATAAGAAAAATGTTCAAAAAGCACTTTATCTCCATATGCCTTTGAAATATCGTAAACCTCTATTGTCTTCTTTCCAAGTCTGGTTCCTACCGAACCCATTTCCACCTGTTTTGCCGTTTTAGGAGAATCCATTGCTTTTAACTGCTCAAAACGTTCAAGACGTGCTTTCTGTTTTGTGGATCTCGCTCTGGCGCCTCGCATTACCCACTTTACTTCATTACGAAGAATACTTTGCCTCTTTCTTTCAGAAGCTAACTGCCTCTCTTCCCGCTCTGCTTTTCTTTCCAGATACCCGGAATAATTCTCATCATAATAATAAACTTTTCCACCATCAACTTCCCATATATGATTCGTCACTTTATCAAGAAAATACCGGTCATGTGTTACCATTAAAAGAACACCTCGAAAACTTCTCAAATAATTTTCAAGCCAGTCAGACATCTTATTATCTAAATGGTTCGTTGGCTCATCTAAAATCAAAATATCCGGTTTCTGCAGCAATACTTTACAAAGCGCAGCTCTTTTCTTTTGTCCGCCTGAAAGATTCTTTATCTTTTCATCAAACTGCTCAAGCTCTAATACTGTAAGCATTGCCTTAGCATCACTCTCATATCCATAATCTTCTTCAATCTTTTTTCCTTCACAAACATATTTTAAAATACTGCTGTCTTCATCGAATTCCGGATTCTGCCCCAGCCATCCAACAGTCAGACCATTAGAAAATATGATTTTCCCTTCATCAGCTTCTTCCTCTCCTGCGATAATCCGAAGAAGTGTAGACTTTCCAGTACCATTAATTCCAATAATCCCAATTTTATCTCCCTCATCTACACTACAGGAAAGATCTTCGAGAACCAACTTATCTCCATATAGCTTTGAAATATGTTCTACATTTATTACACTCATGACAAACTCCCATTTTCTAAAACTTTATAATAACAAAAAAAGCTGAAAACCGCAAAGGTCCTCAGCTTCTTCCAACAATGCAGTTGATGGGACTTGAACCCATACCCAGTTAGCCCGGACTAGATCCTTAGTCTAGCGCGTATGCCAATTCCGCCACAACTGCTTATCAGCGAATGTCTTTCACTCACCAACGAGAATTATTATAACATAATGTATTTTAGAATGCAAGTATTTTTTTATTAAAATACTAATTTGCTGGGGACACAGACGCCGCTTTGGTAGAAGATATTGAGCTGAATTGTAGTTAGTCTTCTAAAGAAAAAAGAATTGTGATAAGTTTGATTTTGTTCCGTTGCGCTAAGCATTCCATTCTGCCCAGAAAAACAGGAACTTGGGAAAAACGAGTCCCAAGTTCCTATGGTCAGAATTCCACAGCGCAAAGTCACAAAATGCAATACTTATCACAATTCTTTTTTCTTTATCATAGTCTTCTTACAATTCAGCATAGAATTTTGTTTCAGCGGCTGTCTGTTTTTAATAACAAATAGCAAATTAGTGATTTCTGTTGGAAAGAGAAGGGGATTCTCCAGGAGATTATGATTTTTAATCAAAGAACTATTTTACCGTAAGAAAATATTCCTCGTCTAGAGCTTCTATTTGGATGAAAACCATAGCCTTCTCGACAATCCCCTCATTCTTCCTCAAATCTAAATACTAATTTCCTTCTGGAGCCAAAAAGAATTAGTATTTTAACCTGAGAAGGAAATAAGGGGTTTGCTCAGAATTCTATGGTTTTTGTTGAAATGAAAATCTCCAAAAAGAAATGTCTTCTCACCAAATTGTAGTCAGTCTTCTAAAAAAAGAATGATTATAAGTTTAAATGTCAATCCTTTAGAATTCAACTTTCCGGAAGGAAACATCCTTCTGGTACATTCCATGCTGTTAAATTGTAGATTTAGAGTAGTCAGAAAAAAGAAAAAATACCCTATCCCAGATGCGGCTTCGGAGCGTGTTTAAGATGCGAACGAGCATTTTAAACACAGCGACTACAGAGCAGATGGGATAGGGTATTTTTTCTTTTTTCGTCTATACGAAATCTACAACTCAGTATTTATTTAAAATATTCTACTCCGCTTTCGAATATCTTCTGATCCTGTTTTGCGTAGATATTCTTCGCGATATTGTCTCCGATACGTTCGGAATGTGCCATCTTACCAAGGACACGACCATCTGGACTGGTGATACCCTCAATAGCATAATAAGAACCATTTGGATTGAAACGGTCATCCATTGTAGGTTCGCCATTTAAGTTAACATACTGTGTTGCAACCTGTCCATTCTTGAATAATTTTTCAATCCATTCTTTACTTGCAACAAAACGTCCCTCACCATGAGATGCAGGGATTGCATAAATCTGGTCAAGTACGGCTTTGCGAAGCCATGGGGACTTATTTGTTACTACTTTTGTATATACCATAGTAGACACATGGCGGCCAATCTCGTTCATTGTAAGCGTTGGTGAATCTGCTGTCTGGTTAACAATTTCTCCATATGGTACAAGACCAAGCTTGATGAGTGCCTGGAATCCATTACAGATACCAAGTGCAAGACCGTCTCTCTCGTTAAGAAGCTTCATAACGGATTCTTTAATCTTTTCATTTCTGAATACAGTAGCAAAGAACTTCGCTGAACCTTCTGGTTCATCACCTGCACTGAATCCGCCTGGGAACATAATAATCTGTGCCTGGCTGATTGCCTTTTCAAATGCATCTACGGATTCAAGGATGTCAGATTCTGACTGGTTCTTAAATACAAGTGTCTCTACTTCTGCTCCTGCGCGGCGGAAGGCTTTTGCAGAGTCATATTCACAGTTTGTTCCTGGGAATACTGGAATAAATACCTTTGGAACTGCAACTTTATTCTTGCATACATAAATGTCATTTGTACGGTATAATGGCTGTGATACGTTATGTTTTGTTGCATTTGTCTTTGTAGGGAATACAGATTCTAATGGAGCCTGCCATACGTCACACATCTCTTTTAAGGAAATCTCTTCTTCACCAACTTGGAAGAATGGATCGTCTGTAATTCTTCCTACGAAAGTATTCGGCAGAACAGCCATCTCAGCCATCCACTCTGTAGGAATCTCTACAAGAATAGAACCATAATATTTCTTTGTAAGATCTTCCTTATTAAAGTCTCTTACTAACTTCACACCATACATATTTCCAAAGCTCATCTTGCTGATTGCCTCAATCAGTCCGCCTGCTCCCAGAGCATATGCAGATGCAATAACATCTTTACGCATTAATTTATGAATCGTATCATAAATCTTTCCGGTCTCTTCATAATCTGGAATACCATATTCATCAAATGGAATGTCGATACGTAACAGGTTATTGCCTGCTTTCTTAAATTCTGGTGTTACAACATGGGAAGCCTTTGTATAATCTACAGCAAAGGATACTAATGTTGGTGGAACGTCGATATCTTCAAAGGAGCCAGACATACTGTCTTTTCCTCCGATGGATGGAATCCCGAAACCTTTCTGCGCATTGTAAGCACCGAGTAATGCAGCAAATGGTTTACCCCATCTCTTAGGATCTGTGCCAAGTCTTTCAAAATATTCCTGGAATGTAAGACGAATCTTACGGAAGTCTCCGCCGGCTGCTACAATCTTCGCAACAGATTCAAGAACAGCATATACTGATCCATGATATGGACTCCAGCTTGACAGATATGGGTCAAATCCATAAGACATCATTGTTGTAAGTTCTGTCTTACCTTCTAAAACAGGCAGTTTTGCTGTCATTGTCTGAATTGGAGTAAGCTGTGTCTTTCCACCAAATGGCATCGTAACTGTTCCGGCTCCGATAGAGCTGTCGAACATTTCTACAAGACCTTTCTTAGAACATACATTAAGGTCAGAAAGTTTCTCTGCCCACATCTCTTTTGCATCTTTGAGTTCAGCCTGCTTTTTATAGTAGCATTCTTTCTCGTCAGGCATTTCTACTTCAACTGTAGTTTCCTGATGTGCACCATTCGTATCTAAGAAGGCACGTGAAAGATTTACAATTTCTTTTCCTCTCCAGGACATTACAAGACGTTTCTCTTCTGTTACTTCTGCAACAACTGTCGCTTCAAGGTTCTCTTCTGCCGCATAGGAAAGGAACTGCTCTACATCTTTTTTATCAAGTACAACTGCCATACGTTCCTGAGATTCTGAAATTGCAAGTTCTGTTCCATCAAGACCTGCATACTTTTTCGGCACTTTATCAAGATCAATGCGAAGTCCGTCTGCAAGCTCACCGATTGCTACAGATACACCACCGGCACCAAAGTCATTACACTTCTTAATAAGAGAACTTACCTCTCCACGACGGAATAATCTCTGAATCTTACGTTCTGTAGGGGCATTACCTTTCTGTACTTCTGCACCGCAGGTATCAATAGACTTTGTTGTATGTGCCTTAGAGGAACCTGTTGCTCCACCACAGCCATCACGACCGGTACGTCCACCTAAAAGTACAATGATATCTCCCGGATCAGAAGTTTCTCTGATAACATTCTTTCTTGGAGCTGCACCGATAACTGCACCAATCTCCATACGCTTTGCAACATAACCTGGATGATATACTTCGTCTACTAATCCTGTAGCAAGACCGATCTGGTTACCATAGGAACTATATCCTTTCGCTGCACCTGTAGTCAGCTTTCTCTGTGGCAGCTTGCCCTTCATGGTGTCTGCCATTGGAACAGTAGGGTCTGCACAACCTGTGACACGCATTGCCTGATATACATAGGAACGTCCTGATAATGGATCGCGGATTGCTCCTCCAAGACAGGTAGCAGCACCACCAAATGGTTCAATTTCTGTTGGATGGTTATGAGTCTCATTCTTAAAACTGATAAGCCATTCTTCTGTCTTATCTTCAAATTCTACAGGAACAACAATGCTGCAGGCATTGATTTCTTCACTTTCTTCCATGTTATCAAGAAGTCCGTCCTGTTTTAACTTCTTCATTCCCATAAGTGCGAGATCCATCAGACAGATAAACTTATCTTTTCTGTCTCCATATACTTCCGTACGGTCAGCAAGATATTCATTATATGTTTTTTCAAAGAGAGGCTTATAATATCCCTCACCAAAAGCAACATCTTTTAATTCTGTTGAAAATGTTGTATGACGACAGTGATCAGACCAGTAGGTGTCTAATACACGAATCTCTGTCATAGAAGGATTTCTGCTTTCTTCTCCCTGATAATAATTCTGGATATAACGGAAATCTTCAAATGTCATTGCAAGACCTAAAGAATCATAAAGCTTCTTCAATTCTTCTTCCGGCATATCTTTAAATCCATCAAAAATCGCAACATCAGCCGGATCTTCATAATCCATAACTAATGTTTCCGGTTTCTTCTCGTCTGCTTCTCTGGAATCTACTGGATTGATACAGTATTCTTTAATCTTCTCCAATTCTTCATCACTGATATTGCCAGAGAAAACGTAGGTTGTTGCAGAACGAATGATTGGTTCTTCCTTCTCATCAAGAAGCTGAAGACACTGTACTGCTGAATCTGCTCTCTGATCAAACTGTCCAGGAAGAAATTCTACGCTAAATACTTTATCTCCATCTTTCTTAGGGAAATCTTCCTCATATAAATCATCTACAGGCGGTTCTGAGAATACGGTAACTGCCGCTTTTTTCATAGTTTCTGCTGAGACATTCTGCACATCATAGCGAATTAACTCTCTAACATCACTGACATCCTCTATGGAAAGATATGCCTTTAATTCTTCTGCAAGTTCTTTTGCTTTTACCGCATATGACGATTTCTTTTCTACATATAATCTCTTTACCTGACTCATTACATCCTCCAAGTATGTTTAATTAAATTGTGGGGACAATTTATTAATCAGCCCCATATTTTCTGTTTAAATTATCATATCACTTTTTTATTCTATTTCCTATGGTTTTATATCAGTTTCTATAAAACCATGAATTCTGACAAAAATCGACGACAAAATTTCAAAAAATTTTTAGATTTTTTACAGATGAATTCTCTTGATTATCTGAAATACCAAAAGATTTGAATAGACAACAGGCCTTGTCTCTGCGTAAAAAATGATACCGTCTGTTGGTGCTGTAACTTCCGAAATAATTTCTCCGCTATCTGCCTTCATGATCTGCGCCAAAACATCCCCCCGGCTTACTTCCTGACCACACTCTGCTTTTCTTATAAAGATACCTGCCGCCTCTGTCATAATTGGCTCCAGATCACTTTCCTTTAAAACACTTGCGATATATCCACTATGAGAATAATAACGGATAATACCCATTCTTGTAAGAAAACGCAGAATAGAAGAAACTGCCTGTGTTGCAAGCTCATCATCAATTTTCCCTGTCATTCCTGTGTATAAAGAAAATGCTTCTGTTCCATTTCTTTGCCAGTTGTTATGTAATGTCGTTCTGTCAAACGGTCTGCTTTTTGCTTCAATAACATAGGGAAGTCCGAACAGATTGGCAAGACTGGTGCTTCCATGTTCCGGGTCAAGAAGACGGATATGTGGCATAAAAGTTCCTCCAAGATAAAAAGAAGGTAAATGAATTCCATACCGGTACCCTCTTGTTGTTTCCATAATTGCATATGCCACACGACTTCCTGATTCACCTGACGGATTCCCCGGAAACAACCTGTTTAAGTCCGTATCATCAGAAATCCAGAAACGTTTACCAAAATCCATCGACATATTGTTTACGGAAGGAATCACTAAAATACCATTCTCTCCTACCATATCTCCATGCTTTTCTATCTTTTTTAATACATCGATCAGTTTTGAACAAATATATAATTGCTGATATTCATTTCCCCTCAAAGCTCCCACAATGCAAGCAGAGCGTTCTTTCCCTTCATTTTTTCCGAAATAATATCCTTTTACATTAATTTCCTGCTGAAAAGGAGATTCCATCGAATACAATATTTTTTCTTCCATTATGCCCAGTCCTCCTTTTGCTATTCATATTTTCCGGCAGGTCTTTCTGCCTTGCAGATTCTTGCCAGAAGTTCTCCCTCACAAACCGCCGGATATTCTCTCAAACTAAAAATCATTCCGTCACAGGAAGACTTTACCTCCTCAAGCTCTGCCCCAAGAATCGGCCGCACGATACAGCCAAGTACCTGATTTTCTCTTACAAAACTTCCAATCTGTATTTTAGGAATAAAAATTCCACTCGTATTACAGTGAATAACTTCCACATCATTTTTCTTTACTGTCACTGTTTTTTTCGTAGGAGAAACTTCTCCTTCAAAAACTTCCAGTTCCTTCATCATCCGAAAAATACCATCTATTACCTTTTTACAGTACTCATAATCAATTTTAAGTGCAATCCCCGACTCAATCACCAGGTTCGGGATACCTTTTCTCCGAAGGCTGTACGCAAGACTTCCTTCCCAAACAGAAGAAGAATTACTGTTCATCCATAAAACTGGAATTCCTGACTTTTGCGCAAGCTCTGTCACTTTTTTCCCTGCATTCTCCGGCACTCGTATCTGGGGAAGTTCCCGAATAAAAATATCACTTGAATGGATATCAATACAAAAATCTGAACCTTTTAAATCCTCAATTACTTCTGCTGCCATATATTCTATCGTATGTCCATGATGACTTCCCGGAAACATCGCATTCATATCAAGAGCTCCTGGAGCATTACGCTTTCTTATTTCCAGTGCCATAGGAGCCACACATGGATATACATCTACAATTCCTTTCAGATTCTCTCTTTCCTCTTTAATCCGCCGAATCAGTTCATAACAAATATACTGTCCTTGCAGTTCATCACCATGAACACCTGCAACAATACTTAATCTCGGCATATTTTCCTGTATCGTATCCGGCTCTAACCTGTTCTTCTTTATTTTTATCGGAAGTCCTACCGGCATCTGTGCCGTCATTACTGTCTCTATCATATATAGTCTCCCCTCTGTCAATCAAAAAAATTTCTGTTGTTTCTTATATTGACCTTTTTAATTTTGTAAGCTATCATTAGCTTCGTATAGAATATACTATAAAATTATGTTTTGCAAATTTTATATAAGGAGGAACCATATCATGGATAAAATAGCAAGCTTTACCGTAAATCATTTAGATTTAATCCCGGGAGTATACGTTTCAAGAAAGGATTATGTAGGAAAAGAAGTTCTCACCACCTTTGACCTTCGTATGACCGCTCCAAACAGAGAACCCGTTATGAACACAGCAGAACTTCACACAATTGAACATCTTGCCGCAACGTATTTAAGAAATAATGACGAATGGAAAGAAAAAGTCATTTACTTTGGACCAATGGGCTGTCGTACCGGATGTTATCTTATCCTTGCAGGTGACTATGAATCTAAAGACGTTGTTGGTCTTGTACGCGATACTTTTGCTTTTATCGCTGATTACGAAGGTGAAATTCCTGGAGCCGCTGCAAAAGACTGCGGAAATTATCTTGATCAGAATCTTCCAATGGCCAATTATCTTGCAAAAAAATATTTAAAAGAAGCGTTAAACAATCCTTCTGAAAAAAATCTGATTTATCCTGAATAATATTTTAACTTTTTCACATACTACCTCCGTACCTGATAAATGTACTCTCGAAATTATTTTGGTACTGACAGAATTTAATTACAAAAGTAAGTGCAAGAAAGACTCCGAGAGTACATTCTTGAAAAAAGGAGGATTTATCATGAAAAGTTCAAAGAAAACCTATCAGGAAGTCGCAGAAGCATGCAGCAAATATGAACCGGTATCTGAGGAATCCGCATTTAAAAATTCTTCCTGCGAATGTAGTACTCCAAGCTGCTTAAACTGCACACATTTCACGAAGCAGGAACACTGCGATTTAGATTTATATGATCAGATTGTAGAAAAAATTAAATAATTCTGGGTTGCCGCAGGCAAAGGGAGAGACGCGCCCAAAGAGAGCAGCACCGCTATATTGGTGACTCTATCACTGCGGGTTGAATGTTCGCTTATCCGCTCGCATTCAATCCTCGCTCTAAGGCCACAAATATAGCGGTGCTGCTCTCTTTAGGAGCGTTTGTTTTGCTACGCAACTCAAGATTGATCTGGCTTGCCAAATCAGAATCCAATGTTGTATAATACCCTTAGTGGTAATTTTTTTCAATATACAGGGGGTTTTTATTATGCAGTTACTTAAAGTTTATTATGCGTATTTTAGTCCGGGAAATACTACAGAAAAAGTTCTTTCCCGAATTGCGTCATCTTTTGAAAATTATCCAGTGGAATCTATCAATCTTACAAGTTATGATGAACGTCAGCAAGAATATCATTTTAAAGAAAATGAACTTCTTATCATCGGTGTACCTGCCTACGGTGGCAGAGTTCCCGTTCCAGTTGTCGATGCATTAAGCCGCTTTTCCGGTTTAAATACACCTGTCGTCCTTGTTGCAACATATGGAAATCGTGACATTGATGATACGTTGATGGAATTAAAGAAAAATGTAACAGATAAAGGATTTATCCCAGTTGGTGCAGCTTCTTTTGTATGCCAGCATACCTTCTTAAAGGAATGTGCCGAAGGCAGACCAGATGAAGAAGATTTAAAAATGGCCAAAGAATTTGGTGATAAATTAAAAGAACGCCTTCGTCTTCTCGTTACATATGATACCTCTAACTTAGAAGTTCCTGGTTCTTTCCCATACACAAAGCCACCTATGGGTGAATTTCCATTCAAAGTTGAAACAAACGACTACTGTATCTACTGTATGCTCTGCGCAGATGTATGCCCGGTAAAAGCAATCAGTGACAGCAATCCAAAAGACATTGATAACAGCAAATGTCTCCGCTGTGGCTCCTGCCTTAGAATCTGCCCAACACAGGCAAAGTCCTTTACAGAAGAGCCATTTAAAGCATTACAGCAGAAATTAGCACCACTTTGTGGAATAAGAAAAGAAAACTGGTATACGATTTGTTAACTATGATGGTGCCAACTACGATCTGGCTTTATGGGCTGCTTATTATAACTTCCTGCGGTCATATAATTTAAATCTGCCAGCCGAAGGCTCTAACTGTTCTTAGATTCCAAACCAGAGGTAATAAACCAGCCACCGCATTAGCGGCTATACCCTTGATGGCACATAAAAGAACTGCTACACTGCTGTAAACGACGGAAAAATCACTAACTATTCTTGAATTCTTCGCCGTCGGTGAATCACCTACAATAGTTCTTTTGTGTGCTGTCAAGGGTGGGCAGTCTACCTCTGACTAAAATATCTGCAATTTTCAAGGTTCCAGTACTCTTTTCAAACTTATAATTTCTTTCCAAGTTCATATGCTTTTTTCATCGTATCCACATGATCAGCCGCTGTATTTGCGTCATCAATTCCACCGCCACCGACCATGCCTTTTAAGGAAGCCTTTTCAAAACAGTCTACCCAGCCTTGCAGACCATTGTAGGCTTTTTCGAATGCAGTTTCATCATTCTCAGCGGCAGTTGCAATCATATAAATATCTCTGAATGAATAATCTGTCGAATATAATGGATTCAATCTATCAAGAAGTGTTTTCATCTGACCGCACATCTCATAGTAATAAATTGGCGTTGCATAGACAATGACCTCCGCCTCCTTTACCTTTGCCATAATATCTGCAACATCATCCTTCAGTACACACATTCCAGTCTTCTGACAGGATAGACAACCGATACAATATTTGATATCTTTTCCTTTCAAAGAAAGAAGTTCCACATCATGCCCAGCTTCTTTAGCTCCCTTTGCACACTCCTTTGCGAGCATATCAGAATTGCTGCCTCCTCGAAGACTTGTAGATATGATCAATACTTTTTTTGTCATAATTAAATTTCTCCTTTTTCAGTGTCTTTTTTAACCTTCCGTATAACTTTCGCAGGCACTCCTGCCGCAACCATATTGGCCGGAACATCTTTTGTTACAACTGCTCCGGCTGCAATGATCGAACCTTCACCAATTGTAACCCCTGGAAGAACCGTCACATTTGCTCCAAGCCACACTTTTTTTCGATGTGAATCGGCTGAAATATCATACCTGCTCTTTTCTCGGGATCTTCCATATGATTGATCGTTGCCAATACTGCATTATGTCCAATCAGGACTCCATCCTCTATATAAATACCACCCTGATCCTGAAACTTACATCCTGCATTAATAAAAACATTTTTACCTATATGGATATTTCGTCCGCAGTCTGTATAAAACGGAGGAAACATTCCAAAACTTTCATCTATTTTTTGTCCGGTAAGTTCCGACATAAGCTGTATAATTTCTTCTTTTGTATGATATTTGTTATTCAGCTCCATCGTTATCTTTAATGCCCTTTGAGACAGCTCATGCATAACCAGATGTTCTTCACTTCCACCATCTACGATATATCCGGGTTTCATATTACTCAAATATTCTTCACACGTCATAATTAACCAACTCCGTTTTCTTTAAAAAATTTCTGAATTTTGTCAAATGGGATCACATCCAGATTATCGTAAAGATCTATATGAACAGTTCCCCATCGTCTGCGCATATAATCCGGAACACTGTTCTTTGACTGCACCAAATGGTCCGCTTACGGCAATTGCAGGATATTTCCCAGATACATTTTTCGGCTTATACAGATCTGCGGCAAGCGTGATTCCATAACGATTTACAAATGTCACTTTCTTATGGTCTACTTTTTCACTCTGTAGAAAAGTTTTATCCCATTCAGATACCAGCTGTAATTCTTCTGTTTTTAACATATTTAACATCCTCCATATGCAAAATTTCTTGTAATTACACTAACAATAGTATATGATATAAATATCATACAACCTAAAGTTAGCTTTAGGTCAAGCATAATTTTGAAAGAAGGTTTTTTATGTATACAATCGGTCAGGTCTCTGCAATATTTGGTCTTCCTGTTTCTACCTTAAGGTATTATGACAAGGAGGGCTTTTTCCCTAATCTGAAACGCAAGGGAAATATCCGTTATTTCAGCGATAATGAATTGGAAGCGCTTCGTATCATTGAATGTCTGAAGAAATCGGGTCTTGAGATCAAAAATATAAAGCAATTTTTTATCTGGGTATCTGAAGGCAGCTCCAGCTATGAAAAAAGGAAAGAATTATTTGAATCCAGAAAATCAGCTGTTGAAACTGAAATCCAGGAACTTCAAAAAACTCTCTCCCTCTTAAAATTCAAGTGCTGGTATTATGAAACAGCAATGAAAGATGGTAACGAAGATGCTATAAATGCCATGTTACCTGACAAGCTTCCAGAAAATATACAAAAACTATATAACAAAGGACATGAATGATTTTTGTTTTCTTCATCAAATACATAATTTAACATGAAAGTAAATAAGCATTTGAAACAACATACAACAACTTGAATGTCAATTCTTCAGAATTTAATTTCCCGGAAAGTCATATCCTTCTGGTACATACCACGTTGCCAACTGTAGATTTAGAATAGCCAGAAAAAAGAAAAAATAATACATCCCAGATGCGGCTTCGGAGCGTGTTTAAGATGCGGATGAGCATCTTAAACACAGCGACTACAGAGCAGATGGGATGTATTATTTTTTCTTTTTTCGTCTATTACCAAATCTACAAATCAGTATCTATTGGAATAATGGTGTTGAGTAATATCTATCGCCGTTATCTGGAAGGAGTACTACGATAGTCTTTCCTTCATTCTCCGGACGTTTTGCAACTTCTACGGCTGCATATAACGCCGCTCCTGAGGAAATACCTGTAATAATACCTTCTGCTTTGGCAAGTTCTTTCCCGTATTCAAATGCTTTTTCATTCTCTACAGGGAAAACTTCATCATAAATCTTTGTATTTAATACATCTGGAACGAATCCTGCACCGATTCCCTGAATCTTATGTGCGCCGCCATGTCCCTGTGATAATACAGGAGATGTTGCTGGCTCGATTGCGATGACTTTCACATCTGGATTCTGTTCTTTTAAGTATTCTCCGATACCAGTTACTGTTCCGCCAGTACCAACACCAGCTAAGAAGATGTCTACCTTACCCTCTGTGTCATTCCAGATTTCTGGTCCAGTGGTTGCCTTATGTGTCGCAGGATTCGCCGGATTTACAAACTGTCCAGGAATAAAGCTTCCAGGAATCTCTTTGGAAAGCTCCTCTGCTTTTGCGATTGCTCCTGACATTCCCTTTTCGCCTGGAGTCAGAACAATCTCTGCACCGTAGGCTTTTAAAATATTTCTTCTTTCTACACTCATAGTTTCCGGCATAGTAAAGATAGCTTTGTAACCTTTTGCCGCTGCGATTGCTGCTAAACCAATTCCTGTGTTACCAGAAGTAGGTTCAATAATTGTGGCACCTTCTTTTAAGAGCCCCTTCTTTTCTGCATCTTCAATCATTCCGTTTGCAATACGGTCTTTTACACTTCCTGCTGGATTAAAATATTCAAGTTTTAATAATAATGTTGCTTTTAATCCTAACTTTTTCTCTAAATTTACTGCCTCAACTAAAGGTGTATTTCCAATTAATTCCTGAATTCCTTTATAAACCTTTGCCATGATAAGCGCCCCCTATTATTCTGCTACAGCTTTGAAAGCTTCATCTAAGTCTTCAATGATATCATCAATATGTTCTGTTCCGATAGATAAACGGATTGTATTTGGTTTAATTCCCTGATCTGCCTGCTCCTGCTCATTAAGTTCTGCATGTGTTGTAGATGCCGGATGGATTACCAAAGATTTTACATCAGCTACGTTAGCAAGTAAAGAGAATAATTCCAGATTATCAATGAACTTTCTTGCTGTCACATCATCACCTTTAATTTCAAATGTGAAAATAGATCCAGCGCCATTCGGGAAGTATTTCTTATATAATCTCTGCTGTTCAGGATCTTCAGATACAGAAGGATGATTAATCTTCTCCACTAATGGCTGATTCTTTAAGTACTCTACAACTTTAAGAGCATTCTCTACATGACGTTCTACACGTAAAGAAAGTGTTTCTAAGCCCTGTAAGAAAACAAATGCATGAATTGGAGAAAGTGTTGCTCCGGTATCTCTTAAAAGAATCGCACGAATTCTTGTAACAAATGCGGCAGGTCCTGCTGCATCTACGAAGCTGATTCCATGATAGCTTGGGTTTGGTTCAGTAAGCTGTGGAAACTTACCAGATGCTTTCCAATCAAACTTACCACCATCTACGATAACACCACCAATACTTGTTCCATGTCCGCCAATAAACTTAGTTGCGGAATGAATAACGATGTCTGCTCCATGTTCTAATGGTCTTAAAAGATAAGGTGTTCCGAATGTATTATCAATTAATAACGGAATGTTATGTTTGTGAGCAATCTCTGCTACTGCTTCAATATCTGTTACCTCAGAGTTTGGATTTCCAAGTGCTTCTATATATAACGCCTTTGTATTTTCTTTAATTGCTGCTTCAAATTCTTCTGGTTTTAAAGGATCAACGAAAGTTGTCTCTACGCCGTAGTCTACTAATGTGTGAGCAAGTAAATTATATGTACCGCCATAAATATTTTTAGCTGCTACAATGTGGTCACCTGCTAAAGCTACATTCTGAATAGCATATGTTACTGCTGCTGCTCCGGAAGCTGTTGCTAATGCTGCAACACCACCTTCAAGGGCTGCAACCCTCTGCTCGAAAATATCTACTGTAGGATTTGTTAATCTTCCGTAAATATTACCTGCATCTTTTAAACCAAAACGATCTGCTGCATGCTGTGAATTATGGAATACGAAAGAAGATGTCTGGTAAATAGGTACTGCTCTTGCATCTGTTACAGGATCTGCACTTTCCTGTCCAACGTGTAACTGTAATGTTTCAAATTTAAAATCTCTATCCTTATATGTTTTCTTTGCCATTTTCTTATCCTCCATATTATGTACTCTTTATATTTTAATCTTTAAATTTCTAATTAAATATTCTCTCTACAACAGCAGCACATACACATTCGATCATCCTTATGTATGAATTTTCTCTTTGAATTTACTAAATTCATGTCTGCCACCTCTCTTTGTTTTGTGTTTCTTTGTTTCATGGGCTTATCATACCAGAAGTATCCTACTATGTCAATAGGAAATATATGATTTTTATTTTTTTCTTTTTTATCCCATGATTTTCCTGTAAAATACAAAAGTCATCACGAACAGCTTGTAATATTCTTCTAATCTTCTTCCTGGTAATAAAAATTCCCGCGGATACCTTTTGAACCAAAGTAATTAATGAATGCTTCCGGATCTTCCTTTTTAATATCCATAACTAACACCCTCGTCGCATCCGAATTCACTACACTGTAAAGCATTGCTTTTTCTTCATTTTTATAACATCCAACACCCTTAAATAAAGTTGCATCATGATTCGTCTTTTTCAAGATAATATTATAAACTTCATCCGGCTTCTTCGTAATAATAAACAAAGTATCTTTATCATATCGTTTATACATCATATTAATCATCTGTGTAGATGCATACTGGAAAATAATAGAGTACAATGCCACATTCATACCATAAATACATCCCGCAATAAGAAGAACTGCAACATTTCCCATAAAAATATAGTTCCAGACACTAATTCCTTTTTTCTTGGAGATTATCATACTGATAAAATCCGTTCCACCACTTGTCGCATGACTATTTAAAATAAGAGCAATTAATGTTCCATTAATAATCCCACCAAAAATAGAAATCAACAATAAATCATCCGTAACAAAATGAGAAGGAATCGCATCGACTGCGATACTGGTCACAAAAATGCAGAGAACCGAACGAAGTGTATACTTTTTACCAACTACCCGGTAACATATCGTTGCCGGAACTGCATTAAGAAGTATACTGAATAATGAATATGGCACACTGATATGCAAAAATGTTCTGCAAATATGCTGCAGAAGCAAGGAGATTCCTGTCGCACCTCCCGGCAGCAGATTTCCCGCATTTACAAAAACATTTACATTCACCGCATATAAAATCGAAGCCACAATAACAATCAGCGAATCTTTTATGTCCCTTCGAATTTCCAGCTTATGATATAATTCCTCTCCCATCTTCTGTTTATCAAGAATCTCTGAATCAGGAACCAGTTCCTCTTTGAGTTCTTTTTTTAAATCTTCTCTCAATTCTTTTATTGGTACTTTCTTCATATAAATCCTCCAATCAAATGTATATTCCATTTATCGAATCTCATTATAATACAGAATCTATATCTTTGATACCTCTATATATAATTTTTATTTTAAGTTCACCAAATACGCTTCTTTCTCATTCGTAAGCAATAATTTTCTTTCCTTTTTTGCAACATACATCTCTAATGTCCCCCGAATTTCTTCCGGTATGTCCAATTCTCTATAAGCATCCTCCTGCAAATTATAAAGATAATACACATCATCGGAATCTGTTCCTAATAAAACATAATCTCCATTAATCTGCATTATATGAATATCTTCTGCCTTTTTTAAAAGAATCTCCTTCTTTTGTTTTGTTATAAGATTCTCTATTTCTAACTGTTTTTTCTTCGTATCACACTGATAAGTCCAGCAGCCTTTAATATCACCATGTTCAGGATATACTTTCACTTTTCCTGTTTGAAGGTCAATATAATTCAGGCGATAGAATTCGGTATTATTTTTGGTAAATGCATCTCCAACAGCGGCAATATGGTCACTATTAATGAAATCATATTCATTAGAAAGTGCATAGCCTGAAAGTCCTTCTACTTTTCTTTCCGTTTCGTTTTCTGTGTTAAAGACAGTCCAATATGATTTACTGTGATTGATTAAGATATATTTTCCATCTGGAGACATGCTCATATTCATTCCGTCCCCAGGTTTTGCGACCTGTCTACATTCTCCACTTTTTAGATTTACGCAAAGAATTTGTTCATTTCCTTTGGCATTTTCTACGGAAAGGTAAACTTCTCCCTGCTTATTTATCTGATCAAATACCTGCACTAGATTTTCGCTGTAATTATAGCCGAAAATCTCCTGACCGATGATGGAATATTGGAAAAAGAATGTATTTCTCTTATAACTGCCCGAAAAGGATTGCATTGGCAATTTGCTAAGTTTACCATCTTTAATGCTATAGACTTTCTCTACGATTTCATCGGAGTTTGCATCCGTTTTACTTTCATAAATAAAACTTTCATTCGTTCCCACAATCTGTAGATTATCTTTCATTGGCACTTTTTCAATTTGTGAAATGGAGTCTTGCCCTTCATCTGCTTTGTTATTTCTTCGGCGAACTCTTCCTGTTTCTTCCTCATTACTTCTGCCATTTTTTCCTTTCTGATTATCAGAAGAACTTTTTATCTGAAATGTCTGCTCAATCCAATCACGAAAAACAGTAGAAACTCTAGCCGCTGTCTGTACTCCAATGCTCAGCACTATAACACAGATGACAATTGCTGCTGCAACTCTTATACCAGACAGCTCTCTCATATCTTTTTCTGGGCTTTCCGAAGAATTTACAAAGAAAAATCTCCGAATTATTGATGGTTTTCTTTTTTGAATATCTTCTGCCGCTTCCCTAATAAAGCAATCCTCACAGGCATCAAGCGCACGAAACAGTTCTTTTTTATCCATCAGATCAACTCCTTTTCCTGCAAATATTGCTGCAATTTTTCACGAAGTCTGGCAAGTCGCATGGATGCTGTTTTTTCTGTGATTCCATAATCTTTTGCAATTCCTTTTACCGGCTGTAAAAACCAGTATCTGCGTAAAAATAAGATTCTTTTTTTCTCCGGAAGTTCAGAAAGAAATGTATTAATTGCTGTTCTTAATTCTTCAAATTCTACACTGTCAGATGCTTCTGTCCCATCACTCACACATTCTGCCAGCTCATCAAGAGACGTTTCATACGCACTGTTTCGCTTTTTGGCATGATTAAATTCATATTTTTTTAGGGAAAGATTTTTTATAATTCGGCATATGTATGCCTTAAACGGATTCGGTTCTTTCGGAGGAATCTTATTCCAGAGTGTAAGATATGTATCGTTCACACACTCCTCACTGTCCCTTGTATCATTTAAAATATTGATGGAAATCGAATGACACAGCTTTCCATACTTTACATCAGTCTGCTCAATCGCATTTTCAGAACGCTTAAAATATAAAGCAATAATTTCTTTATCTGTCATCATTTTCACTCCTTTACTTCTCAAGATTTACCAGATATACTTCTTTTTCATTTGTAAATAACAACGCATTTTCCTTTTGTGAAAAATACACCTGTAGCGTATACCTTAGTTCTTCCGGTGGATTTAATTTCACTGCTGTTTTTCTTTTTATATTGCAAAGATAGGCAGGCAAATCTTCCTCATTCCATATAAGAAAATAATCTTTATAAATGGATATGGAATAAGATGGATTTGTCTCTATATTTTTTATCAGAAATTCTTCACCTGTAACTATATTCTGAAATAATGCTGTTTTCTTTTTTACACTATAATCGCAATTCCATTCTGGAGTCACATTTCCATATTCGGTATATTCTTTCGTTTTTCCTGTAGAAATATCTGTGTAATATAAAGTTTCATAATCTCCTTCATTATTTACCTTGCCACCTACTGCAATGTGCGTAGTATCTATAAAGTTCGATGTATCAATTTCCAAATTTTTATTCTCTAGCTTTTCCAGGTTCTTTTCTTCCTTCGTCTGTAAATCAAAAGAAGTCCACTTTCTCTTTACACTTCCATCCGACTGGATGAGATTATATTGCACCAACGCATATCTGCCATTCGGTGCCATCACAAAGTCAATTACTGTCTTTAAAGCCAGCTCACTTTGTATTTCACCGGTCTTTAAATTAATCGCAACCAGACGACTCCCTTTCTGGCTAGAATTTTGCGTATATTCTTTCGCAGAAGTCTCAAGAACTGCATAAACTGTATTTTGTTGTATCACTGGGAAAACTTTTTCTACCGCTCCATGCATGTTGTAGGCAAAAATCTCGTTATCAATCATTGAATATTCAAAAGAAATTTCTAAATGATTATAATGTCCCTCAAATTTCTTCTTCAAAAGCTCCTTTTGTTTTTCCCCCTCAATCGAAAATACCTTCTCTACTTTTTCTTCTATTCCATCATAACTCGTCTCATAAAGAAATGTTTCATTCTGCCCTGTCATCTGCACATCATTTTTTAAGGAAATCTTAGAGTCACCCATATCTACTGTTTTACTATCTGGAACAATCTCCGTAACATCACTTTTCTGAAAAACATTTTCCATCCAATCACGAAAAAGCGTAGAAATATGTGCCGTTGTCTTTACTCCAACTCCCAGAACTACAATAAAAAGAACAATTGCCGCCGCAATACGAATGCCTGACAAATGCTGATTCTTATTAAAGAACAATCGTCGCAACCTCTTCTGCTTTTTTCGTCTACTTTCTATATCCTGAATGACTTCCTTAATAAATACATCATCGCAGGCATCGATGGCATCAAATATTTTCCTGCTGTCCATAAAAACCTCCTTTCGCAAAGGTAATTTTCCAAACTTCATATCAACTTGGTACTTTCTATACTAACAAATACGATGTAAAAACAAAATACCACAAAAAAGTTTTGATTTGTAGATTCGGTGTAGACGAAAAAAGAAAAAACAATATATCCCATCTGCTCTGTAGTCGCGGTGTTTAAAATGCTCGTCCGCATCTTAAACACGCTCCCAAGCCTCATCTGGGATATATTGTTTTTTCTTTTTTCTGACCATTCCAAATCCACAATTGGTAAGAATAGGAATTCTCCAGAAAGTTGTAGCTTTCTATGGAATTAAATAGATATAAAATATGTTGTCTATCTTGAAATATTTCTCCTTCTTATGTGATTGATTGTCGATCACATTTAAGAACATCACTTTGCTAATAAAAATGATATACGTTTCCGGCAGGCTGGTTAATGGCTACCATATGATTATCATATACATAATTTGACATAAAAGTCGATACACATTTGATACAACTTACAACAATTTGAATGTCAATCCTTTAAAATTTAATTTCCCGGAAAGTCATATCCTTCTGCTACATTCCATGTTGCCAAACTATGGATTTAGATTAGACAGAAAAAAGAAAAAATACCATATCCCAGATGCGGCTTCGGAGCGTGTTTAAGATGCGGATGAGCATTTTAAACACCGCGACTACAGAGCAGATGGGATATGGTATTTTTTCTTTTTTCGTCTACACGAAATTTACAAATCAAAAGTTATCATTCTACATTTTTCAAAGCTTCATCCATCGGTACTTTCCTGATTTTTCGATATTCTAATAATGCAACTGCTGCATAGCTTACAATTCCAATAAGAAACATTTTCACATAAATTTCCGGTGCAATGTACAGGGCAATCCAGCCGGAAAAACTTTGGAGCATCATTTCTCGAAAGATTACTTTCATAAAAATCGTTTCTAATGGAAAGCTTAACAGCAGACACAGCACAACGACAATGGAAGTCGATAAGATGTAAAGCCTGCTGATTTCTCCATTATTGTAACCAAGTATTTTTACCATAGAGATAGACTGGGCATTTTTTTCGATAATGATTTTTGAGAGCAGGTAGATAAGTACTAAAAAGATAGCGATGGCGAATCCATTTACCAGTCCCATCATATTTCCCATAGATACATCTAACTGACGGGATACTTTAGTGAGGGCATTTAAATCGATGACGGAGCCGATGTATTTGTTGCTGATATCGGTTATTTCGGTGTCAGAAAAGTAGCCACTGTAATAATCCGAACCAAGGTCAAAGATTCGATTTAGCTGATTCTGATTCATAAAAATACAAAGTCCTCCATTATAAGCATAAATACCTTTTACCCGGAATGTGTAAGATTCTTTTTCGTATTTTTCTTTTAAAGTAATCGCATCTCCCGGCTTCAATGAAAATTTATCTGCATAAGCAGACGAAATATAAACATCGGCTGTTATCTTACTGTTTTCCTGCAAATCTGCCTTTTCATCTTTTAAATTAATTTTAATATATTTGCTGTCTGATCTCACACCATACAGTGTGACTTCCTCACTTTTAAATGTTTTTGGTGTTGTATTTAAGGAATACGCAGAAAATTCTTCTGCATCTTCATTTTCTGTTTTTGTACCAAGAGAATACTCCAGTAGAGAAAATAAACTGGATAGTTTGTTGCTGCTCATGGCACTGGTCGGGACCGAAAGCATATACTGATAGTTTGCGAGCATATTATTCTGGATATCTGTCTGGTAATGATCAAGCACAGATGGTAAAAGCAGTCCAAAGAACAGCAAAAGATTTGCAAAAACAATTCCAACAAATAATACAATATAATTACTGAAATTCTGAAAAATAACTCTCAGACGGAATCTCACAAAAATATTGATTTTCGAACTAAGAGGAAATGCTTTTTTCTGCTTCCTCTTACTTAAGTCTCTTCGTAAAAATTTCAATGGTGATAATTTTAGTTTTCTGTGCAATATCGCATAGTTTACAACAAACATAATGAAAACCGGAATTACCGTTGTAAGCAGAAAAGCCTCTGCATTCCAGAGAGTTACATACGTTGGAAGACTGTAACTTCCATAGTACATATCTGCACAAACATTTTTAAAAACAGTATATCCTAAAAGATTACCAACAATGGCTCCAATAAATGTTACGAGAAGTGGCATGAACATATAATGCCGTATTAATTCATTTTTTGTATAGCCCGATGCACGTAATGTTCCGATTACTCCCGCTTCTTTTCGAATCGTATTACTTGTCGTAATCCCAAATACAAAGGCCATAATTGCGATAACAATATAAAGAAGTACAATGATCATTGCCCGATCGCCTCCCATATCATCTCCTGTAAAATGAATAGCCTGATTCAGATACTGTGGTACAAACTCTTCTAGCGTAACATCTTTACTAAGTTCTTCCATAAAATCTTCGGACTTTTTCTTTTCCTGTGCCTCTGTTTTTGGCTTATGGGTATATGTCCATGCATAATTATATACAAGCTGACTTTGATTAAAAGAAGAAAATTCTTCTTCCGTCACAACTGCAGCTCCAAATTTTACTGCATCAAACATTGTATCATTATTATTTTGAAACAAGGCACTGTAATCTGAGAGAGCAACCAGTCCTGTTATTTTCCATTTTCTTTTTCCACTTTGCAAACTGTCTCCCACAGATAATTTATTATTATCCGCATACATTCTGTCAATTGCAATTTCTCCAGTTTTTTCTGGCAGCTTCCCTTTCATCAGACAGACTTTATCCACCTTCGTCCTGTTTTTAAAAATACGAAGTGTTGTCCCGTTAAGCAATGCTTTTTCTACATAAAAATTCTCATAAAGTGTTACCCCTTTTTTTTCGATATCTTCCTGTTGATTTTTATATATTTTTTCTTCTGTTTCAAACTTTCCATCTTCAATATTATATTTTTGAAAGCTGTTGTTATATGCTGTTAACATACTTCCATCGGCCACTAAAAATCCGGACACAAAACCGATTGTTGCAGCCATAAGGATGAATACAACCAAATACTTCCCGATTTCTTCTCGAAGTTCCCGAAAAAATCTTTTTCTTAAAGGATTCTTCATGCCCAATCACCTACCATTCCAGTTCCATTGCCGGAATCTTCTGTTCATTCGTATAATTTTTCCGAATCATTCCATCTCTTAATTTTATAACACGATCTGCCATATCTTTGATTGCATCATTATGCGTTACCATCACAACTGTATTTCCATATTTTTGATTTACCGTTTCTATCAATCTTAAAATATCCTTTGACGTATTATAATCAAGTGCCCCTGTCGGCTCATCACAAAGCAGAATATCTGGATTCTTTACGATTGCTCTTCCAATTGCTGTTCTTTGCTGCTGTCCGCCAGAAAGCTGATTTGGAAGCTTACGCTGATGTTCATCAAGTCCTAATGTATGTAAAAGCTCATCAACATCAAGTGGTTTATCACTTAAATACGCTCCAACTTCAATATTTTCCCTTACCGTAAGATTCGGAATTAAATTATACATCTGAAAAATATAACCAAGGTGTATTCTCCGATACAAGGACAGTTTCTTCTCTGTCATATCCTCAATCTGCTCTCCTTCAATCGTTATACTTCCGGAATCTGCTCCATCAATACCACCAATGATATTTAACAATGTAGACTTTCCTGAACCAGAAGGTCCAAGCAAAACACAAAATTCTCCTTTTTCAATTCCCAGATCAATACCTTTTAATACATTAACCTGGCTGTCACCTATACCAAAAGACTTTTTAATCTGTTTTATTTCTAAAAACATAAGCACTAACACCTTTCTTTCTATTTTTATCTCAGTCGAGAAGACTCCCACCTCTTTCAGGTGGTGAGTGACAGCAAATTTGTCTCAGTGGGAGTCCAATCTCCGACTGAGATAAACGCTCCGCGAGGATGCGCAGTGATTCTGTAAAGAATATGTCAGCTTACGCTGACCAAAATCACGCGCCAAGTCTCGCGGCTGCTCGACTTGAATATAAGTTAGTATAAATTATCTTTTATACGCTTAGACTAATATTACTATCTTTATACTATTTTATGTTAGTTTTAACTTACCAAAATGTCAATAGCTTTTTCAAAACTTCTCCCTTTATTCAAACAACTTTTTATCTCTTAAAAAAACAAAAAACCTGAAAATTATAATATACAAAACTATAGTGCGGAGCCGATGAATGTAATAAAACATTCTTCATAAAGCTCTGTCATACAGTTTTATATATTATAATTTTCAGGTTTTCTATTATTTATCTGTTTTTCAATCTACGAGAGAAAATCCCTTTCTTTATTTGTTAAGCAAACAAAAATCAAAGATTCTTCAATACTTCCATTACTCCATTTTCATCGTTTGTCTTTTCTGTTACATACTTTGCCAATGATTTCAAAGTCGGATGTCCATTCTTCATACAGTAACTTTCACCACAGCTTTCTAACAAAGACATATCGTTTAAATAATCACCAAATGCCATTGCCTCTTCACGTGCGATACTATATTTTTCACAGATTGCTTTTACTGCATTTCCTTTTCCTTCTGTCTTGTTTGCAATGTCTATCCAGCTTGCACCGGATAAAACCGTACTCAGATTTTTACCGACATTTTCAAAATATTTCATGGATTCTTCTGCTTTTTCTTTCTTAAAATAAACAGCTACTTTTACGATTGCATCATTTTTCACAGCTTCCCTTAAGTCCTTCACGATTGTTTTACGCTCATAATACATTTCTACGTTATAACGGATCTCCTCGTCTGGTTCTGTGACATATGCTGACTTCGCCCCACAGACAACTGCTGTTGCATAAGGAACTTTTTCAATCAGGTCAATACAGTTTAATACATCCTGCTTATCCATTTCATCTTTAAAAATGACCTCACCTTTTTCAAATACAAGACCACCATTTTCTGCAATGAAAGTAAGCTTGTCTCTGATTTCCATAAAGTCTTTTTCTAAAGTATAATACTGTCTTCCACTAGCAATCACTACTTTTATTTCCGGATGCTTTTCTACCCATGGAATAAATTCTGCCGGTTTTTCCTTTTTACTGTTAAGTAATGTTCCATCCATGTCCAGTGCAACTAATTTTATGTTCATTCTGTTCTCCTTAAATCAAACCATGTTCTATACAATAATAATAAATTCCCTCTTCCGTAACATCCCCGCAAATGACATCTGCCGCTGCCTTCACATCTTCTGTCGCATTGCCCATCGCAACACCAATCCCTGCTGCCTGCAGCATTTCGATATCGTTTGAACCATCACCAAATGCAATCGCATTCTCTTTTTTCAAGTGATAATATTCTAAAACTTTTTCTACGCCAACGCCTTTATTTCCTTTTGCCGGTGTAATATCTGCTGCTCGTGGCCACCAGGCAGTAATTCTTGCACCATCTACATCTTTTAACAGTGCTTCATACTCTTCCTTACCACAGCCAACCATGAGCTGATATACCTTCCCATTCATGATTTTTTCAAAATCATCCGCTACCTTTACCTTTTGCTTTCCGATAGCAAAGTAATCCGCCAAGTCTTTATCACAGCCGTTCGCAGCACATCCTTCTACGTTTGCAACAGAAATCGGACGATTAATTGCGGCAGCATTTGCAACAATTTTCCTCACATCTTCAATTAATATTGGATTTTCAAAAATAACTTCATCTTTTGTATAACAATAAGATGCGTTAAAAGCTAAAAAGACATCAAAATCAATTCCCGGAAAAGTCGGAACCATATATGGACCTCGTCCTGTCGCAATACATAAAATAATTCCATTCTTTTTCAATCGCTTTAATGTCTCTATCATCTTAGGAGAAATTATCTTCTTCTCCATGTCAACTAAAGTTCCATCCACATCAAAAAAGGCTATTTTTATATCTTTTGCAGCATCTTTTTTCATATATTTCTCCTGGTATATTCTTCTGATTTTTTACACAACACTCCTATTATTTTACAGCTTTTTGTTTTCCTGTCAAGTAGAAATTATCCTATGAGTAATTTCCGCAACTCTCTCCTCTTCTCTATGTCCAGTTTTAAAAAAATGCGTGTAATCACATTTTTGATATATCCATAGGAATAATTCATCTGCTCGGCAATCTCCTTATTTTCCATTCCCTGTGCAACAGCCAGGGCAACTTTCCATTCAACTGGTGTTAGTTTTTCCTGTATTCTCTTTCTGTTTTCCTGAATTTGCGTATCTATAACAGTCTTTCGTGAATTTTGCGCACTTCTTGCAAGATGCATCTCTACTCTCGCAAGAAGAACCTCTTTGGCAAAAGGCTTCACAATATAGTCTGTTGCCCCTGCTTTTAACCCTTTTACTTCATAATCCGATTCTGAAAATCCTGTAAGAAAAATAACCGGTACTTCTTCACATCCTGGAATTCCTTTTATCTTTTCTAACGTCATATATCCATCCATTTCCGGCATAGCAATATCAAGCAATATCAAATTGGGAATAATCCCCTTTTTTAATAACGTAATTCCCTGCTTTCCTCCTTTTGCCACACTGACACTGTATAAATCAGAAAGTATTTCTTCGGCAGTTTTTAATAAAATAATATCATCGTCTATAATCAATATGCTTTTTTTAATCATAGCCTTTCTCCCATTCTTCCATAAGCTGTTCCGCTTCATCAAACTCTAAATTCCGAACGGATTTCTGTATCTTTTCCAATTGTTTTCTTTGGTCTGCATCCTTTTCTAAAGATAATAATATTTCTATCTGTTCTTCTGCGTATTTTCCCTGATATCTTCCAATCGCACAAAGAAGCTTTTTCTTTGCTTCTTTATATTTTTTCTCAAAACCTTCATTGCAACCATCTCCTTCAGCCTGCTTTGGACTATCCTTTGCGCTATTTTTTAAAAGAAACGGTTCTGTATATTTGATAAAAAAGCATATGCCCTGTACCACCCGCTCCCACTCAAAAAATAAAAGGGGGATTGCTTTATTTATGTAGTTCACATCTTGGAGCTTTCCTTTTTTCTCCATTGTAAAAGATAATTCATAAAGTTCTATTGCACCTATAGCCCTGGCATTACTTTTTAAAGTATGAAGCAATCCTGTCATATTTTTTATTTCATTTTGCGTCTGCTGCAATCTCTCGAAACTCTGAATTAACTGTTCTTTATTGGGCACATAGTATTCCACAAACAGTTCTGCTAACCTTCTATATTGCGAAATACTCCCACTTAGCAAACGTAATCCCTCTGAAAGTTCAATATCCCATTGTTTCATCTTCTGTTTCAATTCTAAAATCTGTTTTTCCTCTATTTTCCATTCTTCCCTTGCATCCTTTTCTCTTGAAATCAAATTTGCAGGAATGAATTGCAGCAATATCTCCTCTAGTCTATCCCACATAACCGGTTTTGAAAGATAATCCGCAAAACCTTCTGAAAGAAATTTCTGTCGAATACCTGTAGAAACATCAGCAGTAATAGCGATTATCGGCACTTCCTGTCCATTTTCCTCCTCTCTCAACTTGTGAAATGTTTCCATTCCATCCATCTCTGGCATCATATAATCAAGAAAAATCAAGTGATATTTTTTGCTTCTAACTTTTTCGATACATTCTAATCCACTACCTGCTTTATCTAACTGCATACTCGTTCTTTGCAAAAGAGATGCAAGCACCTGAAGATTCTGCTGGCTGTCATCCACGATCAAAACCTTCGCTTTCGGTGCAAAAAATCGTTTTCGGTCTTCCGATACCTTTTTACTTTCTTCGAAATTCCACTTCCCGATTTTCTCTTCTCCTGTACTTTTTAGCGGCAGACATACTGTAAATCGGCTTCCTTTCCCGTAGATACTCTCTGCATAAATCTGTCCTCCCATCTGTTCACAAAGTTCTTTTGCTATCGTAAGTCCTAAACCGCTTCCCTCAATATTTCTGTGCCGCTTCATATCCACACGTGTAAACATATCAAATAGTGTGTCCATATCCTCTTTTCGAATCCCGATTCCTGTATCTTTTACTGAAAAAATGATTTGGTCTCCGCTTGCATTAATTTCTAATGTAACCCGTCCTTCTTCCGTATATTTTACAGCATTGCTTATTAAATTTAAGATAACCTGCTTCGTATGTAACACATCTCCTGTCAAATACTTCGGCAGTTCTTCTTCCGCTTCAATAACAAAATCTATTTTTTTTGCCTCTGCCTGCTTCGTTCCAATCATCCATATTTCCTGTATAAGCTGTCTTAACTCAAACTTTTCTTCTGTAATATCCAGCTTTCCTGATTCAATTCTGGTAATATCCAATATGTTATTGATAAGTGATAATAAATATCGGCCTGCCTTCTCCACACTTTCTGCATACTGAACAATTTCTTTTGAGGCAGATTCCCTTAAAATCATTTCATTCATCCCAAGCATTACATTGATTGGTGTTCGGATCTCATGACTCATATTTGCAAGAAAGATACTTTTCGCCTGGTTTGCTTCCATCGCTTCTTCCCTTGCCTGCGTAAGAAAAATCTGCTGTTTTCTATAAATACGAAAATGAAAATACATTGCAGCGCCTAAAGATACACTCGCTACAACAACACCGGTCAATACATCAGCTACAATTTCTTTTTCTGAATGAAACCAGCTAACACAGACAGGGTAATAATAGGCGATTCCCATCGTAGCAATATAAATAACCAGCTCCAGTAAAACACTGAAAAACATCAGCCAGCCTTCTAACATAAAAACAGTAAATAAAACTCCGAAAATATAAAAGGACGGCATTCCTCCTTTATATCCCCCACTCTTAAAAAACATAAACGGAAATAAAATCATAAAAATTACAACTATCGTTATAAAATAACATCTTTGATATTTCTTCCTGTAATATGCGTAAAAAAGAAGCATGAGCGAAAGAACTGCAATTCCTGCATTTATAATAAGTATCCGCTTATCTCCATTGTTTAAATACGAAAAAACTCCATTACAAAGGCTGATGATACACCCAAGCGATGCCAAGACATTAAATAACCTCACTCGAAAGGGCAGATTCGACTGATAAAGTACTTTTCCAATTTCAAATAATCTTTTTCTATCCATAGTCTATTCCTTTTTTATATTTTTATAGTTCTATATCTATCCTTATAATTATATGATGTCACGAATTACTACGTAAATCTCTGCTTTCTCATATTTCGCGGATTCCAACGTCAAACACCTTATCGTTCACGCACGAACGGAGCTTTGATCTTTTAACCCTGATATCAATCATATTTTACCATAAAAAATGTGTTTGCACTGATAAGATTATGGACAGTCTTGGTATTTCTACAAAAAAAGAAATTCTTATAAGCAGCAAAATCAAACTTATAAGAATTTCCTTTCTTTATATTCTATTCTCCTGGATGACTTGAAATTACCTTTCCGGCATTCCATAACATTACTGTCTTTTTAGCGGCTTCTAGTCGTTCTTCTTCCGAGTGGAAGTCAATGGTCACAGAATGGCATCCACAATCCAGACACATTACATAATATCCACAGCCACTTTCTTCTTCTAACAATGATCCACCATCACATAATGGACAGTCATGAATCTCTAACATTTCTTCAATATCCATAATTAGCCTCTTTCTGTTGTTCTTTTTATTTTTTCAAACACATTATAACACTGTTTTTTTCAGTTGTCATGTGATTCGCATAATGAATTTTTTTTAAAACAAACAGTATGTAGATGAGGTATTAACTTTACGTTATGCGTTTGTCTTATTTATTTGCACTATCTGCATCTACTACAGACTGAATCTGTTTCATAAGTGCATCATAGTTATCCTGATTATCAATTCCTCCAACCATTGGCTCACCTACAACATTCCCTTTTCTGTCTACAAGAATTGTTGTCGGAAATGCCATAATCTCAGAGGCATATTTGCCTGCATCTGAATTAGCATCCAGTGCGAAATTACGATATTTTGCACCTTGGCTTTCAAGAATTTTCTTCGCTTCTTTTATTGTAGATTCCTTTCCGTCAAAAGTATCGGTATTCACTCCTACAACTTCCCCTCCCATTGACTTGATCGCATCATTTAATTCATTAAGCTTTGACAATTCTGCTACACAAGGCTTACATCCTGTAAACCAGAAATTCATAACCGTTACTGCATTTTTAGAAAAAAGACTTTCATCAACATCATTTCCATCAAAATCTTTTCCTGAAATATTATTGAATGCGATTATATCATCATCTTCGGATTCGGAAGCACCTGATGCATCCAGTTTGTTTTCGACTTCCGTTATCTGTTCTTCTATTCCCCGGATTGTCTCTATATCTTCTTTTAATGTTTTCAATTCATCATCCGTAAAAGACTTTTTGTTTGCTTCCACCGTAGAAGCAAGATAATCGGCATAGTCACCTGAACCGGCATCTGTTTTGGACATCTTGCTAAATACTTTTTCCCAGACATCTTTGTGTTTTTCAAAAATCTGGTTTTCCTGTTGATATAAATCATCCAGTTTTGCCTGCAGGTCTTCTGTCTTATCTGTCCCTTCTGACACAGATGCAGAATCTGCTTTTCCCGAATCCCCCTTTCCTGTACATGCAGTAAATGATAATGCTACACAAAGTGTAAGGATCATAATGATAGTTTTTCTTGTTTTCATGGTAAAAAACCTCCTTTTTATTTGTCATTAAATTTTATAAACTGATAGTGAATCGCATCTTTAGGACAAGCTTTCATGCAGGCTCCGCATCGTATACATTCCGGATGATTTGGAGTCTTTATGACGTTAACATCCATTTTGCATGCTTTTGTACATTGATGGCATCCGACACATTTCTCATCCTCAATCTTAATGCTAAGAAAAGATATCTTATTGAATAAAGAATAAATTGCGCCAAGCGGACAGATCCATTTACAAAATGGTCTGTAAAACAGAATGCTAAGCATGATTACTGTGATTAAAATAATCAATTTAAAAGAAAACAGTTTTCCAAGCGCTGAGCGAATGGCAGCATTTCCAAGCGACAGAGGTATCGCTCCTTCTAAAACTCCCTGAGGACAAATATATTTACAGAAGAACGGATCTCCCATTCCAATAGAATTTGTTACAACTACCGGAAGAAGTATAACAAAAACTAAAAGAATTATATATTTAAGATACCTTAGAGGCTTGAGCTTTTCTGTAGAAAACTTTTTCCCCGGAATTTTATGAAGTAAATCCTGAAACCACCCAAATGGACACAAGAACCCACATATAAATCTCCCGAAGACTACACCAAGTAAAATGAAAAATCCTGTTATATAGTACGTAAATTTAAACTTTGATGAACCTACGACTGCCTGAAAAGCTCCGATTGGACAGGCACCTGCTGCCGCAGGACAGGAATAACAATTCAATCCTGGCACACATACTGTTTTTGCATTTCCCTGATATATTCTTCCCTTAAATAGATTAGGGATATGTATATTGGTAAGTAATGTGGCAGCTGCCTGTATCCAGCCACGTAACCTGGCTATTTTTTTTGATATTACATTTGTTTTTTTATCCAATTCCTACACACTCCAGACATAATTTTATTGCTTTACTAAGCACAACCGTAGCTTCGCCTCTAACAGCGCCGTAGCCCATCATGCTCACACCAGCGATAAGTAAAATAAACTGTGATATTTTCCTGTATTTCAAGATTAGTATTACTCCTTTCTTATGCTATGTAGTATTCTATTTGTCTTTGTTGACCTGCTGACTTTTGTATTATACAATAGATGATGTAAAATTTCTGTTAAGCGAATGGAGAGATTATTTTGAGATTATTAATTGTTGAGGATGAAAAGAAATTATGTGATACCATCGCAAAAACTCTGTACCAGGCAGGTTATGAAGTAGATACCTGCTATGATGGTGATGAGGCACTTGATTATATTTTGGCAGAGAACTATGATCTAATCGTGCTTGATCTTAATCTGCCCGGCACAGATGGTATGGATATTCTAAAAGAACTCCGAAAGGAAAACGAAGAAACAAAGGTTCTCATTTTATCTGCAAGAAGCCAGATTGTGGATAAGGTTGAAGGCTTAGATGCCGGGGCTAATGATTATATGGAAAAACCTTTTCATTTGCAGGAATTAGAAGCCCGTATCCGAAGTCTGACAAGACGTAAATTTATACAAAAAGACATTTGTCTGCATTGTGGAGAGATCAAGTTTGATACGAAAAAACGGGAAGCATATGCGAAAGAGACGCTTGTATCTTTAACCAGAAAAGAAAATGGGATTTTAGAATATTTACTTCTTAATCAAGGCAGACCTGTCAGCCAGGAAGAACTTATTGAACATGTCTGGGATGCATCTGTAGACAGTTTTAGTGGATCTATCCGGGTACATATGTCTTCTCTTAGAAAAAAGTTTAAAGTTGTGCTTGGTTATGACCCCATCGTAAACAAAATAGGGGAAGGTTATAAGCTCGTGGAGGCTGTATCATGAAAAAAATATCACTTCAGTGGAGACTCACTATTATAACAACGTTACTGATTGCAATAATATGTGGATGCCTTACTATATTTATCTACAAAAATGGAGTCTACTATATCGACTCCCTGCAAAATACTGTAGATGCCAAAAGTGAAAATAACAGTAGAAATAATTCAGATAAAATCTATATCCGTATTCCGGATGAAGACTGGAATAATTTCGCAAAGAATTTTTCAATCCAGGTGTATAACAACAAAGCAGACTACAAAAGAAATAGCCTTATATTTTCAACATTGCTCTCCCTTCTTGGGGGTGTTCTTACCTTTTTCATTAGCGGTCATGCATTGAAACCACTATGTGATTTTTCCAAAAAAATTGAAGAAGTACAGGCACAAAACCTGTCGGATTCTCGAATAGAAGAAAGTAAAATTCCAGAACTGAATCAGCTCAGTACTTCATATAATAAGATGCTTGAACGTTTGTCGGAGGCATTTGAAATGCAACGGCAATTTACCGCCAATGCTGCGCATGAGCTTCGTACACCACTTGCTGTTATGCAACTTCAGATTGATCTTTATAATTCCACACAGCATCCGGACAATGATTCGTCTGCACAACAGACTATAAAAATGATTACCGAACAGACAGAGCGGCTCAGCAAAATGGTCAGGACACTTCTTGATATGAGTGAACTACAAACAATAGCACGAGATGAAGAAATCGAAATAGATGCACTGATTGAAGAAGTCCTTGCCGATTTAGAACCTCTTGCTCAGGAAAAAGACATAAGACTCACTGGAAAATGTGACAAAGTGATTTTAATAGGAAGCGATATACTTATCTACCGGCTGGTCTATAATCTTGTAGAAAATGCTATAAAATATAATATTTCCGGTGGTACGGTCACAGTAACAGCAACACAGCGAGACAAACATATTTATCTCGCTGTTGAGGACACTGGAAACGGAATTCCCGAAGAACTTAAAGAACGAATCTTTGAACCCTTTTTCCGTCTGGATAAATCCAGAAGCCGGGCACTTGGCGGTGTAGGTCTTGGTCTTGCACTCGTCCATGAAATTGTAAGGGTACATGACGGTAGCATTTTCGTTAAAGACAATGCGAACTCCGGCACAACTTTTGAGGTGATTTTTTCATAAATCCTTTTCGAATAAAGTTTCGAAAACACTTGTTTTATATAGTATCTCATGATACAATTATTATAAAAACATATGTTTATAAAGGAGAGTGTATTTTGATGAGCTATGGAAAGATAAGTGCAAAGCAGAAAGAGATACTGGAATATATAAAGCAATCCATTTTAAGCCATGGTTACCCACCGGCAGTTCGTGAAATCTGTGAAGCAGTTCATTTAAAGTCTACTTCTTCTGTACATTCTCACTTAGAGACTTTAGAGAAGAATGGATATATCAGACGTGATCCATCGAAACCAAGAGCAATTGAGATCATAGATGATAATTTTAACCTGACAAGAAGAGAACTTGTGAATGTACCTATTGTCGGAACGGTCACAGCAGGCGAACCAATCCTTGCAATCGAGAATATCCAGGGATACTTCCCAATCATGCCGGAGTTTGTAAACAACAAGCAGACATTTATGCTTAAGGTAAAGGGCGAAAGCATGATTAATGCAGGTATTTTTGACGGAGATTTTATTTTAGTAGAAGAAACACCAACTGCCTCAGATAATGATATTATTGTGGCATTATTAGAAGACTCTGTTACTGTAAAGAGATTTTATAAAGAAGAAGATCACATCCGCCTCCAGCCTGAGAACGATACGATGGATCCCATCATTATTCCACAAGGTGCCCCAATCTCTATTGTAGGTAAGGTTATCGGATTATATCGTGTATTTAAGTAATACTATGAATTTCATTACTTCTTCCTCATAATCACTTATATTATATAGAGGAAGAAGTAAAAAGAGTTCCCAGGACATCCACTCTGCAGAAGTATCTGTCCTGGGAACTCTTTTTAATTCTACTGTAAATCTTCTTTACTAATCTGTTTTCCATCTCTCCAGATTCTTTCCAAATCATAGAAAGCACGATCTTCTTTACTGAATACATGAACAATGATATCCTTGTAATCCATAAGAATCCAGTTTGCACTCTGGTATCCTTCAATCTGCTTTGCATCATATCCTGCTCTGCCAAGTGCTTCTTCTGCACTGTCAGCCATAGCCTGTACTTGATTACGGTTTAAACCATCTGCAATGATAAAATAATCAGCAAGAACAGATACTTCGCTGATATCTATAATTGTAATATCTTCTGCTTTTTTATCTTCTAATGCTTCTACAGCAAGAAGAGCCATTTTTTTAGATTCGTTCATGATTAATTCCTTTCTTTATAGTAATCATATGTTTTCTGTGTCATAGGATCAGTCACGCTTTTCTTTCTGGCAAGGTAGGCAATCGTATCTTCTAAAATAAGAAGCAGGCAGGCATCAATATCTTTAAATGCCAGTTCTCTTACTTTAGGCAGATCTTCTGCTTTATCTCTATTAGCCTCTATATAATCCGCAATAAAAACAATCTTATCGAGCAAAGACATATCCGGACAGCCTGTTGTATGCCAAATGATTGCAGAAAGTATTTCTGAATCAGTCACACCATATATTTCATTTGCAAAACATGCTCCAAGCTTTGCATGAAGTAGTTCCGGATTCTTTCGTTCGTAGTCTGAAACAGGAATTCCATAGCTTTCACACTTGGAAATCTTATCTTCAGAAGAAAGATATTTGGCACAATCATGAAGTAAACCTGCAATTCTTGCCTTCTCAATATCTACACCATACCGCATGGCAAGACAGGTACTGGTATATTCCACACCAATGGTATGTTCATATCTCTTTGAAGATAGTTTCTTTTTTAAATTTTCTTTTATTTTCTGTATTTGCATCATAGCTTTATTGCTCCTTTTTTTCTGCGTCCTGACCGTCTGGCTGATAAAGACCATGTTCATAAATATAATGCTCTACTTTATCAGGAAGAAGATATCGAATACTCTCACCATCTCTCACCCGTCTACGGATATCATTCGATGAGATTTCTAATACAGGAGAGTTTAAACGGTGTATTTCTGAATCATATTTATTCTCAATGTATTCAATCTGACTATTTAAAGAACTCCCTGTTCCGGCTCTCCCTGCTACTACGATTGTAGCCATTTTTAAGATTTGTTCCGGTTCTTTCCACGATTCAATATGATAAAGAGAATCTGCCCCCATAATAAAAAAGTATTCATAATCCGGATGGCGTTCGGTAAGGTGAGAGAGGGTCTCAACCGTATACGTGTTACCCTCTCTGTTAAGTTCTTCTTTAGAAAGCCGGAAATGCCCGTTATCTTCTATCGCAAGTTCTGCCATTGCTACTCTGTCCTCTTCCGTAACAGAATTGGAAATCTTTTTATAGTAAGGATTTTTCGTTGGCATAATCAAAATCTCATCCAGCTGAAATTGATGAAATGCTGTTTCTGCCAACAATAAATGTCCAAAATGAATGGGATTAAATGTTCCTCCCATAATACCTATTTTTTTATGATCTGCCATGACTTCATACCTGTATCTTTATGGTAATACGATTTTACTGTTTTCCTTCGCTGGTTTATATAATACAATCTTTTTACCGATAACCTGTACTACCTCAGAACGAGTTCTTTCTGCAAGAACTTCTGCAATTTCTCTTGGGTCATCAAAACAGTTCTTTAAAACAGATACTTTTACTAATTCTCTTTTATCAATTGCTTCGCGGATTCCCTCAATTACTTCTGGAGTAAGAGATGCTTTTCCAATCTGGAAAATAGGGTCCATTGTCATCGCCAGGCTTTTTAAATAAGCTCTTTGTTTGCTTGTCATAATATTTCCTTTCTATTCTATTTCTATTTTTCTATTTCTATATTTCTACTTCATTTTTTCTTTTTTTAATTGGTATTTATTTATAATAATCAAAGGCAAGGTTATATAACTGTACGGTATCCCCTTCTTCGATTCCCAGTTCCTCTAAACGATCTAAAATACCGTTTTCTTTCATAAACTTCTGGAAGAATTCAAATCCTTTTTCGGATTCTAAGTTCGTATATCCAAGCATACGCTCTACTTTAGGACCTTCTACACTGTATACGCCCGGTTCTTCCATCTTAACAACGATAGATTCCTGATCATCATCTTCCTGAAGTTCAAAGAAGTATTCCTGATCGAACTCAATCGGTTCTTCCGGTAATTCTTTTAAAAGATCATTAACATACCAAAGAAGTTCTTTTACACCCTGTCCACTTACTGCGGAAATCGGGAAAATCTTCATATCTTTGTCTGCGAAAGCTTCTTCAAGCATTTCAATGATCACTTCACTGTCCTCTTCTGGCATCGCATCCATTTTATTGGCTGCGATTACCTGTGGGCGCTTGGCAAGTTCCGGATTATACGCCTCTAATTCTTTATTGATCGCTATGATATCTTCAATCGGATCTCTGCCTTCAACAGAGGCCGCATCTACAAGATGAATCATTACTTTCGTACGTTCAATATGACGTAAGAACTGATATCCAAGACCAACACCTTCTGAAGCACCTTCAATGATACCCGGAATATCCGCGATAACAAAACCGTTTCCTTCTGCTAAGTCTACTACACCAAGGTTTGGATTAAGTGTAGTAAAATGATAATTGGCAATCTTTGGCTTGGCGTTTGTTACACGAGAAAGAAACGTAGACTTTCCAACATTCGGAAATCCAATCAATCCAACGTCTGCAATTACTTTAAGTTCTAAATCAACCCACAGTTCTTTTGCTCTTTGTCCTGGCTGTGCGTACTTTGGTGCCTGCATTGTTGCTGTAGCATAATGCTGATTACCCTTTCCACCACGACCACCTTTTAAAAGCACTACCGGTTCCGTACGATTTGCCATATCAAGAATGACTTTGCCGGTTTCTGCATCTTTTACAACCGTTCCTGCCGGCACTTTTAAAATCATATCTTCTCCGCTTGCTCCGGTACATTTCTTTTTCGAGCCTTCTTTTCCATCACCGGCACAATATTTTCTTTTATGTCTGTAGTCAACCAGTGTATTTAATCCAGGGTCAACTACAAATATTAAATCTCCGCCTTTTCCGCCGTCTCCGCCGTCCGGACCGCCGTCTGGTACATAAAGTTCTCTTCGGAAGCTGACATGTCCATCTCCGCCTTTTCCGGAGCGGATAAAGATGCGCGCACGATCTGCAAACATTACATACACATCCTTTCTATATATTTTTATCTATATTGTTGTCTATATATTTTCTGTTGTTGTATTTTGAAATATTGGTCAGAACCAGATTATAAATACATAGTTCTGCTAATTGAAATTTAATTTATAGTGAAATAATGCAGCTAAATATGCAATACTTCCAACATTCTACATGCATGCCCAAATAAATTTAAGCCGTCGAAAAATCACAAATAGCTACGGATATAATTTAAGAGTATAGAAGAAAAGCGGCTTCAAATCAAAACGCTTTGAAGCCGCTGATAAACAAGATTTAACTATGCCACTGGATGTACAGAGCACTGTTTTTTATCTCTGCCTTTTCTTTCGAAACGTACTACACCATCTACTAATGCAAATAATGTATCATCTCCACCGCGTCCTACATTAACGCCTGGATGAATCTTTGTACCACGCTGTCTGTAAAGAATATTACCAGCTTTTACAAATTGTCCGTCTGCTCTTTTCGCACCAAGTCTCTTGGACTCAGAATCACGTCCGTTCTTTGTGGAACCAACACCTTTCTTATGTGCGAAGAATTGAAGGTTCATTTTCATCATAGTCGTTACACCTCCCTTGTTATAACTTTTAACCAGATATCATACTGTTCTTCAATAGAATGAACTCCAAGATCAAAGGAATTCATCAACAACAATGCTTTGTCGCTGAGAGGATTCTTAAAAGTAACCTGAACAAGTCCAAGTTCTTCCTGTTCTGTCACCTCAAACTCATCATCAGTAAACATATCAAGACTGTTTACCAGATTAATTGTCAGTACAGATACAGAACAGCAGACTAAATCTGCTCCCTCTTCTACACTGTCAGCATGACCAATTACCTGAAATCCTTTATACTGATTCTCAGGCTTTTTGTAGATAGTAATCTGAATCATATCTCTACCAGTTTTTGTTTAACAAACTGTCTCGTCTGTTTCTGCTCACTTAACCTTAATTAAGCATTAATTTTTTCAATCTTAACTTTAGTATAAGGCTGTCTGTGACCCTGTTTTTTGTGGTAGCCTGTTTTTCTCTTGTACTTGTAAACGATAACTTTTTTATCTTTACCGTCTTCAACTACAGAAGCTTCTACTGTTGCACCTGCAACAACAGGATCTCCCACCTTAGTCTCTTCTCCGCCTACAACTAAAACCTGGTCAAATGTATAAGCAGATCCAGCTTCAACACCAAGCTTTTCAACTTTGATTACGTCGCCTTCGCTTACTTTATACTGTTTACCACCTGTTGCAATAATAGCGTACATATGGCACCTCCTAATAATTACTCGCCAGTTTTGGTGTTCTGTTATGAAACTTATACCGAACTGTGCGGCATACGGCTATTATAATAACAGCCATTCGATATAATGTCAAGTGTTTTTTATAAAAACTCTTTAAAAAACTCTTTGAAAATTTTTTAGTTTTTTTGCATTTTCCTGCAAACAGTTATTTGTTCCAAAAGAGGCCTTCTGACTTTACTCCGGGTCATCTCTACAAGATTTAATGCAGTCATATCTACAACATTACAGTGTATCCTGTCTTTTCTACATTCATTCTCTAATAAAAGTAGTAATTTTTCTTTCTGTTTTTCGTCTTTCATATTGATAAAATCAATCATAATGATACCGGAAATATTCCTCAGGCGGATCTGTCTTGCGATTTCTTTCGCGGCTTCACGATTTATTTGATAAAATAAAGTATCTTCCTGACGTTTTTTCTTTAACACACTTCCGGTATTTACATCAATTACAGTCATTGCCTCTGTATGTTCAATTACAAGACTTGCTCCGGATTTTAGCCATATATATTTGCCATAAGCTTCTTCATAATAATGAGCAAAACGATACAGGTTATAAAGGGAATAGGTATCTTCATAAAAAGTAACAGATATTTCATCAAAAGAAGTATCCTTTTTATAATACTCCTGCAATTCTTCATATATTTCCTTACTGTCTGTCAAAATCTCATCTAAGGCTTTTGCCGGCAGTTCTTTCCCAAGAGTAATATAATACGGCGGTTCTTTGTATAAAAGAGTCTTTCCCACAGCAATCTTCGCTTTTCTCATCAGCTCCTGATAGCGTTGCTGTAATACTTTTAACTCTTCTGTCAGTATTTCTTCTGCAATCCCTGCTGCATTCGTACGTACAATGATGCCGTAGTCTTCATCTGTATATTTTTTTGCAAGGGAATCTAATCTCTCTCTTTCCTCTTTCTTTCGAATTTTTTTTGAAATACCGATACGTTTTTCTGTAAGAGTAAAAACAAAATATTTGCCATCCAGACTAACGTTTCCTGTGCATACCGGCAGTTTTGTCTTAACAGCATCTTTCGTAATCTGCACTAAAATAATATCTCCGCCGTAAAGCTTATTTTCATGTCCAGGAGATAACTTTATCGGCTGTTCTCCAGATAAGGAATAATAACATTTCTGTCCCTCGCCTATTTCTAAAAAAGCTCCCTGAATTCCTTCCGCAATACGTTCTACTCTGGCTGCATAAATATTTCCAAGAAGACTTTCCTGTTCCTTTGGCTCACAATAAAGTTCTTCCGGAATACCATCCTGAAAATATCCATAACAGATGACTCCTTCTTTTTCTGATATGACTAACTTATTTTTTTTCATTTCCATATATGATAACCTCAATTTAATCTTCTGGCTGAAAAAAGACCGATGAACTTCTTCACCGGCCTTTTTATATAATTATATTAAATATATACTTTAATCTTTCGATACTTCACACCATGTGCAGATGCCTGACGATGACTGGAATAATAGACATCAATCCTTTTTCCTTTGATTGCTCCTCCAGTATCTTCTGCTGTATAGATAATCTTACCAATCTTAACCTTCGTTCCTAAAGGAATTAATCGCTTATCTACTGCAATCGTATGCTTTGCTCTTGGTCTTTTCCCACTGGCAGTCATACAGCCTGCCCACTTTCCTGCACAACTTCTACAGTTACAGTAACCGGTTGTGCGGACACGCATTGTTATGTAATTCTTAACAGTAACAACACTTTGTGCACAAATGTTTGTTCCGGCAATCCTTGCTGTAATAACTGCAGTACCTTTATCTTTTGCGGTAACCTGTCCGTTACGCTTTACCGTTGCAACTCTTTTCTTACTGGAAGTCCAGATTATCTTCTTTGAGCGGCTGTTAGATATGTTCACTCTTAACTTAATCTTATCGCCCCGCTCTACAACGGAACCCACTTTATTCAATCGTATCGACGCCTGTGGCTGAACACTTAACTGTGTATTGTTCGAATTAATCTGTTGTGCAGAAACCTTCTGCGGGAAAAGGCAGAGAAAGCTTAACATAAAAATGAATGCTGCGATGATGTTATACTGTTTACACTTCATAATAGACCTCCTTTTCGTCTTTCAATTTCTATTACGAAATGTATTATAACATATTCATCACATTTTGTTAACCCTTTTTTAACAAAAAGAGTAATCTAATTAATATTTTTGTAATATTTACTCTTCCGGATGCTTTTCTTCAGCAATATCCCAGCCGACAGAACCTAATGGCTGAAGCTCTCCATCTTTTTTTAAATAGGTTTCCAGACGGTGATACTGAAATCCCATTGGATCATAATCATATCCAAGATATTTACAAAAAGCTTCCATAACAAGCTGTGGTTTTAAATTCTCTGCACTACCGGTAACCAGCTTCATAAAGATTCCTTCCTGTTTTAATGGAAGCCCCGGAATAAGCGGTTCAGATTCATATTCACGAATATCAAGAATCAACGGTGCAATATCTACTTCTTTTTCCGAACGCTTCGTTTTCTTTATAACCGGAATCTTCTCCTGAAGATAAAAAGGCTGGGTACGTTTTAAAAATGCATCTTTATAATAATAGCCTTCGCGAAATGTTACAAGATAATCTGCTGCCTCTGTTACTGCCATACAGTTTTTCTCTTTTTCATCAATTTCTTTAAATTCAAGGACAGAAATCCCCTCATTCATTACCGCATTGATGCGTTTCAGCATTTCCTCACTGCTATAAGACCAGTCAAAAGAAATATCCGCATATTCTCCTTCACTGGTCATCCCAAGACCAAGCGGTGCAGCAAAACTCATAATCTGATGAGGACTCATTCCTTTTGAAAAAGAAACAGGAAGCTCTGCACGCATCAATGCCTTTTGAAAATATCTTTGTACATCCAGATGTCCTATAAATTTCAGAACTCCTGTTTTAGTCCATTTTACTCTTACTTTCATAGCAGACACCTCCTCCAAATCTTGCCGCTCCACAGCCGGAACATTTCTCACGACAGTTTGGGGTCACCTTTTCTGCCATCGCGTTATTCCATTCACGTTTTAAAAATTCTTTTGTTACACCGATATCAATGAAATCCCATGGGAAGACTTCATCAAGCTCTCTCTTTCTTGTTGTATAGAAATGATAATCAAGAGCATTTTCCTCCATCGTTTCCATCCAGGTATCATAATCAAAAAACTCTGTCCATGCATCATAGATACAGCCTTTTTTATAAACATCATAAATCACTTTACAAATACGGCGGTCACCACGAGCAAGAATTCCTTCTAAAACTGTAGTCTTAGCATCATGCCACTTAAAAGACAGGCTACGATGATTATGCTGAATCTTAAATTCATCATTGACGATATGTGCTTTCTGCTTATATTCATCCTCCTCACACATCGATGCCCACTGGAATGGGGTAAATGGTTTTGGAACAAAGAACGAAGCACTTGCACCAACAGAAATACGGCCATGACGATATTCCGCATCCATACTATAGTAATTCATGGCGATCTTTTCAGCAAGATGAGCGATTCCTTTAATATCTTCCTCTGTTTCTGTTGGGAGTCCCATCATGAAATAAAGTTTTACTTTACTCCATCCTCCTTTAAATGCTTCCATTGCCCCATGAAGAATCACTTCTTCTGTAAGCCCTTTATTAATGACGTCACGCATTCTCTGTGTTCCGGCTTCCGGAGCAAAAGTAAGGCTGCTCTTTCGTACATCCTGCACTTTGCTCATAACATCCAAAGAAAATGCATCGATTCTAAGAGATGGCAATGCGATATTAATATTCTTAGAACGATAATTATCAATCAGATAATTGCAAAGTTCTGGTAAATGACTGTAATCGCTTGAACTTAGGGAACTCAGAGAAATCTCGTCATTTCCAGTTCCTTTAATCCCGGTTGAAGCAAGTTTTTCAAGCATTGGAAGAGAACGTTCTCTTAACGGACGATAAATCATACCCGCCTGACAAAAACGGCAGCCCCTTGTACATCCACGTTGAATCTCAAGCACACAACGATCCTGCGTTACTTTAATATAGGGAACAATCTGCTTTTCCGGATAAAAAGTATTGGATAAATCCATCTGTACCTGTTTTAAGATTGTTCTTGGGACATCCTCGTAAAGAGGTTCAAAAGAAGCAATCGTTCCGTCTTCATTATAAGTTGTCTCATAAAGAGAAGGAACATAAATACCCGGAATATGAGAAGCTTTCCGAAGAAATTCTTTACGGCTTCCTCCATTTTGCTTATGTTCTTTATATAAATCCATCAGATCATAATATACTGTTTCACTTTCCCCGATATAAAACATATCAAAAAAGTCTGCAAGTGGCTCCGGATTATAAGTACAAGGTCCTCCACCAATAACAAATGGAGCATCTTCCCTTCTATCCTTCGCATAAATACCAATCTGACTCAGATCAAGAACCTGCAAAATATTTGTATAGCACATTTCATACTGAATCGTGATTGCCAGAAAATCGAACATAAATACAGGGTCCTGACTTTCTAATGCAAAGAGCGGAATATTTTCCTCACGCATCACTTTATCAAGATCTACCCAAGGAGAAAATACACGTTCACAGTAGATATCATCCCTGCGGTTCATCTGATCATATATGATCTTCATCCCTAAATGAGACATCCCGATCTCGTACACATCCGGGAAGCACATCGCAAACCTTATTTTCCCTTCCGGGTCTTTCCTTACCATGTTTACTTCATTCCCAATATAGCGTACTGGTTTCTCTATTTTTAGCAATATTTCATCGGTTAATGCTAAATTATTCATAAAATTCCCTTTCATTGTTGTTTATTTTTCACAAAACATATATTTGCTTAAATTTTAATATTTAAGTGATTTTTAATGTGAATTCAAACAAATTTATGCATCAGTTTTTCTATAATATCAAAAAAATTCACTTTTTGCAAATTCCAGACTCTTTAAAAGTATGTGGACTAAAAAGATCAACTGGATAAACGAACAAGAATAGTTATTTTTTATTTTCTCTTTTTTCTTTTGCTCCAAAGATATCTGATCAAACTACCCTGCCTTACTTCCGAGCACATTCTCCTTCACTTCCCCGCAGGATTCCCAGTCCATGTTCTAGATTTGGAAGCAGAAACTCTAAAGATTCCTTCACTGCTTTCGGACTGCCCGGAAGGTTAATAATCAATGTTCTTTTGCGGATTCCTGATACAGCACGACTAAACATGGCACGAGGGGTAATCGTCATAGAATAATTACGAATTGCTTCAGCAATTCCATTTGCCATACGATTGCAAACGGCAATCGTTGCTTCCGGTGTTCTGTCGCGTTCAGAAAAACCTGTTCCACCCGTTGTAAAAATAACGTTCACCTGACGCTGGTCACTTAAACGCATGAGTTCTTTTTCTAAAAGGAGTTGTTCATCAGCAAGAAGAAGCGTTTCTTTTATATCATATCCTGCAGATTTTAGCATTTCTACAATAGCTGGCCCGCTTTTATCCTCCCTTTCTCCTGCTGCTCCTTTATCACTTAAAGTAATCACTGCTGCTGTATACGGTCTGTCTGCTTTAGGTAAAATACAGGTAACTTCCTGACCGACTTTAATGTGTCCTCCCTCTACTACTTCTGCAAACACGCCTTCTCTTGGCATAATGCAGTCACCCATTTTTTTATAGATTACGCAATGATTATGACATTCTTTTCCAATCTGTGTCATTTCTAAAACAACATCGCCGATAACAAAACGGGTGCCGACCGGCATCGCACTAAAATCAAAGCCCTCAACAATTAAGTTTTCGCCAAAAGATCCTGGATGGATATCTGCTCCTTTTGCCTTAAATGCATCAACTTTTTCTTGGGAAAGAAGACTGATCTGACGATGCCATTTGCCGCCATGGGCATCACCTTCTATTCCCCAGTCTGCTATAATATTTGCTTCTTCGATGAAATGTTTTTGTACCCCTCTTTTCTCACTGATACAAATCCCAGTGATTTTTCCCATAATATCTTCTCCTCTCATCCACCAATCTGCCCCATAAAATGTTTTTCCGACACGCTTTTTACATCTTCAAAACAGTGCATCTGTGGTTTGTTTTTTATGCTTTCTATTAATATTTTTTGAATACTTTCCTGCCGTTTTTCTTTATGTTCCATCCGCAATGCAGGCTTTAATGCCCACCGCTGCTCGTAGCAGAGGCATGGCTTTATATCTCCTGTCGAAGTCATTCGGATACGGTTGCATAAATTACAGAACTTTCCATGTATCGCACTGATAAAACCGATATTTCCCTTGAATCTTTCGATGGAATAATAAACAGCCGGTCCATTTCCATATATCCGAAAATCTTCTGTTAAATTGCCGTAATACCTCATGATTTTCTCTTTTAGCTCTTCGTTAGAAATACTTTGTGGTATATTTCCATAACCAATCGGCATCATTTCAATAAAACGTACACTTAATGGCAGATTTTTCGCAAGCTGGGTAAGTGGCAGCCACTCTTCCTCATTCATTCCTTTTTGTAAAACAGCGTTGATTTTTACCGGAATACCAGACTCTACCGCCTTTGTAATGGATGCAAGAACAACTGATAATTTATCAAATCCTGTAACCTGTTTATATTTTTCTTTGTCTAATGTATCTAAGCTGATATTTACTGCATCAAGACCTGCCTGCATCAAACTTTCTAATTGTTCTCCCAGCAACAGACCATTTGTTGTTAATGTGACAACTTCTGTCCCCGGAATCTCTTTTATCATACGAATTAATTTAGAACATTCTCTTCTTACAAGCGGTTCCCCTCCCGTAATTTTAAAACGGGTAATCCCTAGCTTTACTGCCTCCTGACAGACTGCCGTAATCTCTTCATACGTAAGAATATCCTTCATTGGAATCCAGTCAGCCCCGTCCGGCATGCAGTAGCAGCAGCGAAGATTACAACGGTCAGTAATAGAAATCCGCATATAATTTATCTCTCTGCCGTAACTATCTCTTATCCCTGTTTTTATCATTATAAAAATACCTTTTTATCTATTTTTATCTTGCTTTGGCATATTTTTAAACTCAAGAAATGCCATGATAATAGTGACAACTGCTGATAAAAAGTCGGCAATCGGTCCACAATAAATACAGCCTTCAATTCCCATAAATCGTGGCAGAATCAAAAGCAATGGTATGAAGAAAATAATCTGTCTTGTAAGAGACAGGAAAATACCCTTTGCCGGCTTTCCGATGGATGTAAAGAACGTGGATGTAATTGGCTGCAAGGCATCTAACCAGATAAAGAATAAGAAGATACGGAAGAAGCGTACTCCAAATGTAAAATATTCTGGCTCTCCTGTTCCAAAAAGTCCAAGAATCTGTCTCGGGAAAATCTGAAACAGTACAAAAGAAAAAATAGAAATTATTACTCCTGTTAATGCTGCAAGTCTATATGCTTTACGTACACGATCATACTTTTTAGCGCCGTAATTAAAACTCTCCACCGGCTGACTTCCCTGAGAAAGTCCGATTACAATAGAGAAAAATATCTGATTTACTTTAATTACGATTCCCGCACATGCCAGAGGAATCGCTTCTCCATAAATGGAAGATGCCCCATAAAAAGTCAATGAATTATTCATTACGATCTGCACGAGCATCATAGCAATCTGATTAAAAAAAGAAGCCATACCTATCTGTGCAGTTCTTCCAATATATTTTATCTGTGGATAAAAATGCTCTTTTTTTAACGGAATCGTTTTAAAATGAAGCAGATAATGAATAACAATAATCGCAGAAATAATCTGTCCGATAATCGTCGCCCAGGCTGCTCCAGCCATTCCCCATCGAAAGACCATAACAAATACCGCATCTAATATTGTATTAACAATCGCACCGACCAGATTACAAATCATCGCCATCTGTGGACTTCCATCCGCACGAATCAGATGACATCCTCCGGCTGTTAAAATCATAAATGGAAAACCGATTGCCGTAATACGTACATACGTCTGTGCATAGGGAAGTACGTCACCCGGAGCACCAAATCCTTTTAAAAGCGGCGTTAAAAATATCTCTGCAATTCCAAACAAGATTACACCGCTGCCGATCAGACATACAATAGCATTTCCAACAAAATATACTGCTCTTTCACTGCTTCCCCTTCCCATATTTAAATTAAAACAGGACGCACCACCGATACCAAACATTAAGGCAAGCGCAATGCAAGATGTTGTTAACGGAAACGCAACGTTCGTCGCCGCATTGCCAAGCGTACCGACTGCCTGTCCGATAAATAACTGATCAACAATATTATATAAAGCACTGACAATCATCGCAATAATACTTGGAACAGCAAACTTAACCATTAAAGAAGCGACAGAAGCCTCCCCCAATGGGTTTCCCGCCTGTATATTCTCTTTTTGTTCTTCACTCATATTTCCTCTCCTCTTTTCGTACTGCATAAAATGCGGCTGTCTTATCTAAACAGACAGCCACTTTTATTATAGCATCAATTTTACAAAATAAACAAACAAATATTTAGATTCTCAGAAATTATTTCTTTTAATCTCTCACAGCGATTCCTCCACTGAAAAATTCATATTTTTGATATAACTTTCCATAAACTTTTTATTTTCTGCCAAAGATACATGTATACAATTATTTGCAATATTTTTAGCCCGGACACGATAAGATTGATCCAACAAAAAGGACTGTACCCCCTGACCTGCTCCATTTCCTATTGAAATGATCTTCTCCCTGGATACCGGTGGCAAAAGTCCAATCGATAACGCATTATCTATATCAATATAATTGCCAAATGCTCCTGCTAATACAAGATAATCTATACTTTCCAGTGTGAGACCTGCCTCTTCTAATAAAGCCAGACAACCGGAACAAATCGAGCTTTTTGCCATCTGAATCTGACGGATATCTTTTTGAGAAATATAAACTGGATGCTCTCCTTCTGTAAAATAAAATGCCATATTATATTCTTCTGCTTCATGCAAATATCTTATCCATGGACTATATGGATTCATTCTTCTGCATTCATCCGGGTCAAGCAAGGTTCCCGTTTCATCAATTAAACCAGCTTTTCTAAGTTCTGCTACGGCATCAATAATTGCTGAACCACATAATCCCTGTGGCGTTCCTTCTCCGATCACTTTGTAAGTAAGCTGATTATTTTTGAAGGAAACTTTCTCGATTGCCCCATTTGTTCCACGCATGCCACAGGCAATATTTCCACCTTCTAACGCCGGACCACAAGCCGTAGATGCTGCCAGAAACTTTGGAAATGTCCCTACCGCAAGTTCCCCATTCGTGCCAAGATCAACCATTAAATATATTTTATCCTTCTTCGTTAACGTAAGAAGTACGGATGTTGTATCTGCACCAACAAATCCACCCAATAACGGTAAAAACTCTACTACTGCATTTGGATTACAGCATAATCCCGTCTCTCTTCCTGTTACAACTACTTCTTCTTTTATAATATTGGCAAAAGGATTCACTCCAAGGAAATATGGATTCATCCCATAAAACAAGTGCTGCATCGTACTGTTTCCACAAAGAACGACATGATAAATATTCTCTTTCAAATCTTGATACTCACTTCTTGCCTCTTCAAGCAGTTCATTCAATGTATCTATGACACAATCCCTTAATCTTTGCAGCATTTCGGGATTATCTCTTACACAGGAATTCCGCGTAATCACATCCGCTCCATAAGCTGTCTGTTTATTTAAAGCAGACTTTGTCGCAATTAATTCTCCTGTATTCAGATTATAAATATATACTGCAGCCGTTGTCGTTCCGATATCTGCCGCCACACCATAACAATACGGAGTAGTATCTCCTTCTTCCACTGCAGTAATCTCATCATTAAAATACACAAAGGTACAGCCAGTAAAATCAAGCGAAACATTCATCATCGAAAACTTTTGCATAACAGAAAGAGGTACTTTTTCAGTCTGCGAGAAAAACGTATTCTTTTCTCGCATCTTTTCGATAATTTCATCTTTGGTCACATATTTTTTAGAAACAGAAGGATGAAATTCTATATTTAAAGGAGCTGCCTTTGTTAATACGACTGTCTCCTGCCTATAATCTGACTCCTTTAAGCAAATCTCCATATCCTCTGTAATCTCTGTCTGGCAGGCAAGAACTTCTTTAAAGTTCTCATCCGCTTTCCCTTTGATACGCACCCTGCATTTTCCACATGTGCCGTTCCCCCCACAGACAAGATTTAGTGGAAAACCTGCTAATTCACAAGCAGCAAATAATTTCCCTCCATCCACAGCAATCTTTTTGTTCTGATTTATAAAATAAATTTGATAACTCATTTATACAATGCCTTTCGTTATATTTTTATATAAGAAACTCTTTACTCATAATCCTGTCCATCGAAGCTTTCATCTCCTGACTGGCGGTTAATGAACTTTGGATGATACTTGGAATAGACGATAATCTGCTCTTTATAAAGTCCATGATATCCGGAAAGCATATAGCTTATGGATATTGCAATTAAAATATAAGGAACTCCTTCAAAACCAAATAGCTCAAATCCTATGAGCATAGAAGCGATTGGACAGTTTGTTACGCCACAGAACAGGGCAAGCATTCCTGTTGCCGCACAAAGAGACGGAGAAATCCCAAAAACATGTCCAAACAGGCATCCAAATGTCGCTCCTGTAAAAAAGGCTGGTACAATCTCGCCGCCTTTATATCCTGCTGCAAGGGTCAGGGCAGTTAATAACATTTTTAAAAGAAAAGCATAGGCAGGAACACTTCCTTCAATCGCTTTGGCAATCATTTCTGTTCCTGCTCCATTATAATCATATGTACCTATCAGTAATGTCATTCCAATGACAAGGAATCCTCCTGCCATAGCTCTTATATATGCATTTTTAAAAAACTTACTGTAAAATAAACCTGCTCCTTTTAAAAACAGGCAAAATACAACACTTAATCCTGCACAAAAAATGCCCAGTAATACAATTTTAGCGCTGTTTAAAAAAGTAAGTTCTGGTATGCCATGAATCATGAATGCTTCCGGGTTGATTCCCATATTTACTGCAAAACGATTGGCCACGATTGAGGAAAAAACACATGGAACTAATGCTGCATAATGCATAATCCCAACACTGATCATTTCCATAGGAAAAATCGCTGCCGCAAGAGGTGTTCCAAATACAGCAGAAAAGGCTGCACTCATTCCACTCATCACCAGAAGCTTTCTGTCTCCCTCTTCAAATTTAAAAAGTCTGCCAATCGTGTTACCGATACTTGCTCCCATCTGAAGTGCTGCCCCTTCACGCCCGGCAGACCCACCAAATAAATGTGTGATAATCGTAGCTGCAAAAATAAGGGGAGCCATGTATGCTGGTACATCCTGGTCTTTCCCATGTACCGCTGTCATAATAATATTCGTTCCCTTATCCTGTCTCACTCCACAAAGGTGATACAACAATATGATTACAATTCCGCCAGCGGGTAAAAAATATAATAAAAATGGATACTCTCCCCGAAGCATGGTTACTTTTTTCAGACAAAAAGAAAATGCACTGCTAAATGCCCCAACACCAACTCCCGTCAGACCTGCCATAAACAACCATAATGCACAGGTCTTTAAATTATAATAAATCTTTCTTAAATACCTCTCACCTATTTCTCGCATATTTTATTCCTTCCTCTTTCTTTTAAGAAAGTGTACTCTATTTGAATTTATATTGTCAAGTTCTGGCGAAAAAAGAATTGACATCCTTTTTATTTCGTGATAAATTAAATCCTGTAAATGCGATGAAGAGGAATAGTAGAATGATGAAAGCATCCAGAGAGCTGCTGGTTGGTGCGAAGCAGTAGTAGACATGATTTGAACTCGCCTCCGAGCAGCCTGTTGAACCGCATGATTGCAGTAGGCAGCGCCGGAAATCTGACCGTTATAACAGGAGGATATAAGACTTTTGAGTCCGTATCTATAATGAGTGCATACCTTACTTTTTAAGTATCGTGTGAATAAGAGTGGTACCGCGGAATTATTTTCTCCGTCTCTTTTCGGCATCTGCCTTTTGGTATTTGCCATTAAAGAGACGGAGTTTTTTATTTTACAGGATATATTTTCCTGTAATATGTCGTTTTTAACTTAAGGAGGATTTTCTATTATGAAGTATGCAGATAAGTATAAACCAATGTATTTCCCAGCTCCAGCCGGATATAATAAATGGATGGAGAAAGACCATATCGAACAGCCACCTGTCTGGTGTTCTGTTGACTTACGTGATGGCAACCAGGCTCTGATCATCCCTATGAGTTTAGAAGAAAAAATCGAATTCTTTAAATTGTTAGTTGATATTGGTTTTAAAGAAATCGAGGTTGGTTTCCCAGCTGCTTCTGAGACAGAATATGAATTCTGCCGTACATTGATCGAACGGAATCTGATTCCGGATGATGTAACGATTCAGGTTCTGACTCAGGCAAGAGAACATATCATTAAAAAGACATTTGAAGCTATTGAGGGTGCTAAAAACGTAATCGTTCATCTGTACAACTCCACTTCTGTTGCACAGCGTGAGCAGGTATTTAAAAAAGATAAAGAACATATTATTCAGATTGCTGTAGAAGGTGCTGAATTATTACAGAAACTGATGGAAGAAAATGGAGGGAAATATCGTTTCGAATACTCTCCTGAAAGTTTTACAGGAACAGAGATGGATTTTGCATTAGAAATCTGTAATGCTGTATTAGATGTATGGAAACCAAAGAAAGAGTTACCTGCTATCATCAATCTTCCTGCTACTGTTTCCCACTCTCTGCCTCATGTTTACGCAAGCCAGATTGAATTTATGAGCGAGAACTTAAAATACAGAGATAATGTTGTATTATCTGTTCATCCTCATAACGATCGTGGAACAGGTGTTGCCGATACAGAATTAGCTGTTCTTGCAGGAGCTGATCGTGTGGAAGGAACATTATTTGGTAATGGAGAACGTACAGGTAATGTAGATATCATTACATTAGCTTTAAATATGTATGCGCATGGTGTAGAGCCAAACTTAGACTTTACAGACTTGCCACATATCGTAAAAGTATATGAAAAAGTAACAAGAATGCATGTATATGAAAGACAGCCATATGCAGGAAAGCTTGTATTTGCTGCCTTCTCCGGTTCTCATCAGGATGCTATCGCAAAAGGTATGCTGTGGCGTGAAACACATGACTGCGATAAATGGACTGTACCATATCTGCCAATTGATCCAAAAGATCTTGGAAGAGAATACGAAGCAGATGTTATCCGTATCAATAGCCAGTCTGGAAAAGGCGGTATCGGATTCCTTCTGGAAAAAACATATGGTATTCGTATTCCAACTAAAATGCGTGAAGAAGTTGGCTATTCTGTAAAAGATGTTTCCGACCACACACATAAAGAATTACAGCCAAAAGAAGTATTAAAAGTATTCAACGAAAAATATGTTAATATTTGTGATCCAATCGAATTACTCGAAGTACACTTCAAACAGGAGCATGGTGGAATTTCAACAGAAATTATCCTGAACAAATATGGTGTACATAAAGTATACCATGGAAAAGGAAATGGTCGTCTTGATGCTGTAAGTAATGCATTAAAACGTCACTCTAACTTAGACTACACAATCTCCACTTACGAGGAACACGCCCTGAAAATGGGATCAAACTCCCAGGCATGTGCGTATGTTGCTATCTACGGAAACGATGGAAATACATACTGGGGCGTAGGAATTGATGACGATATTATCAATGCATCCGTAAAGGCGTTAATCAGCGCTGTAAACCGCTATGAAAAATGTGAAGATGGAAAAGAAAACTAAATCCTGACTTGCCAAAAGAGACGAAGCAATCACTTTTGCTTCGTCTCTTTTACTCATATAATGTTTATCTTCTTATTACGCTGATACATGTTCCCATACAATCCATTTCATCCATACGATGTAAAATAATATCTTTTCCCCTTCCATTCAGACATTCTAAGCAATAATCGTTTCCTTTCATCTTAAAGTATCGAAAATACGCTTTCAATCCATCTGTAAAGACAGCTCTCTCCCCTAGTTCTGGAAAGCGATTTTCAAGTAATATCCTATCCCCCTTACAATATGCCGGTGCAAAATTATTACTTGTGATTTCTATTGCCAGATATACTTTTTTAATCATCGTATATTCATTCTCCACATTACAGCTATTATAATAAATACCATCTGACACCTTACCAACAGGAACAAGACATGGTATTCTATGTTTCATTTTATGTATATTCATTCGTTCATTCTGTGCTGCTTTACTTTCAAAACGCGCCACAATACGAATAACTGCCCGGCCATGATTTCCACATTCTCTATAATTTTTAATTAGTTCCTCCTCTTCCTGTTCACATTCTAAATATTTATTTTCACCTAATAAATATTCAACTGTAACACCCAGTGCCTGTGCAAGCTGAAAGGCAGTAGACACCTTTGGGTCCTTTACTTTTTGATAATAGATGTTACGTAATTTTTCAAAAGGAACACCGGAGGTATCTGCTAATTTCTGCAAAGATATATCTTGTTCTATCATTAAGTCACGAATCTTCTTACTAAACATACTATCTCCTACGGGTCATTACTGACATGAATTTTTTTAAACAGTTATGAATATTATGTTATTCCTAATATTTTATTATGTCAATATCCATATTAAAATGTAACATAAATAATTCAGAGAGGAGATTTATTATATGTCTGACGTTTCTATTACTTATGCAGGAATTTTTCATGTTAAAGATGACCTTTGGCGATTTATTAACACAATGGAAGATCATCAAAAGGTACTTGTTTTTACAATTAATGGTGAAAACAACATTAAAAGTATTTTTCGTATTGAAACTTCCGGAATTCAAAAACTTCTAATGCAGATTGGAATTCCTGCCAACCTGCTAGGCTTTTCTTACATAGTGACCGCATTAGAATTGATTGCTCTTAACCCCGAATATTTAAACAATATTACAAAAGGATTATATGCTGATGTTTCCGAAAAGTGTTCAAGTACACCCGTTCGTGTAGAACGTAATATCCGGCATGCAATTGAAATTGGATTTTTAAAAGGGAATTTAGAGATGATTAAAAAGATCTTTACCTCTTCTAACTACTCAGATAAAGGAGCACCGACTAATTCTAACTTTTTAGCCGCGATCTATTATTATATGGTGAATAATGAATTATAGATGTAGTCAAAAAAACAAAACCCGGAAGTATATTATGTGAAACTTTTTATCACTTACAACATTTACAATTAATCTCTGTTGTTTCCAGTGATATTCCCATAATATACTTCCGGGTTTTTATTTATTATTTTATCTCAGTCGAGAAGACTCCCACCTCTTTCAGGTGGTGAGTGACAGCTCGGCTTGAATTACTACTGAACGGAATTATGTTTGACAGAAGCAGTAAGCGTTCCTCCCTGTTCGTCAATGATAATCGTATCTTGTGGATACACTTCTCCTGAAAGAATCATCCTTGCCGCAAGCGTATCAACATGTTTTGTAAGGTATCTCTTTAATGGACGGGCACCATATGCCGGTTCATATCCATGATCAATTACATAATTCTTTGCAGCATCTGTCAAGCGGATTACCAGTTCTTTATCCTCAAGACGTTTATTAACATCAGCAAGAAGTAATTCAATAATTCCGCCAATATTACTCTTCGTAAGAGGTTTAAACATAATAATCTCATCCAGACGGTTCAGGAATTCCGGACGGAAATGTGCACGAAGGTCATTCATAACCATGTTTTCTGCATCGGTCTTAATATTGCCTTCCTCATCAATTCCCTCGAGCAGATACTGGGAACCGATATTGGAGGTCATAATTAATATCGTGTTCTTAAAGTCTACCGTTCTGCCCTGGGAATCGGTGATGTGTCCGTCATCAAGTACCTGTAACAGCACATTAAATACATCAGGATGTGCCTTTTCTATCTCATCAAAAAGAACAACCGAGTATGGTTTTCTTCTGACGGCTTCGGTAAGCTGACCGCCCTCTTCATATCCTACGTATCCTGGAGGCGCTCCAATCAGACGAGATACGGAATATTTCTCCATATACTCACTCATATCAATACGAACCATGTTCTGTTCATTGTCAAACAGGCTTGCAGCAAGTGCCTTTGCAAGTTCCGTCTTACCTACACCAGTAGGTCCAAGGAACATAAAGGAACCGATTGGCTTATTTGGATCTTTAATTCCTGCTTTAGAACGAATGATCGCTTCGGTAACCTTTTCCACACCCTCATCCTGACCGACTACTCTCTTATGAAGTTCTTTATCAAGATTTAATGTTTTATTTCTTTCACTTTCCGTAAGTTTTGCTACTGGAATACCTGTCCAGCGGCTGATGATCGTTGCTATTTCATCATCCGTAACAGATTCATGTACCATAGAAGACTCTCTCTTCTTTGCACTTTCTTCTGCTTCTTCTAATTGTTTTTGAAGTTCCGGAAGTTTACCATATTGAAGTTCTGCTGCTTTATTTAAATCATAGTTACGCTGTGCGATCTGAATCTCATTATTTAAACTCTCAATTTCTTCTTTTAACTTTGAAACACGCTCCACTGCGGATTTCTCCTGATCCCAGGATGCCTTTCTTGACTTAAAGTCCTCACGCAGCTCTGCTAATTCTTTCTGAAGATTCTCCAGACGTTCTACACTAAGCCGATCCGTTTCTTTCTTCAAAGCTGCTTCCTCAATCTCTAACTGCATAATCTTTCTCTGTACTTCATCAAGATCTGCTGGAAGCGAATCCAGTTCGGTCTTAATCATCGCACAAGCTTCATCCACAAGGTCAATTGCCTTATCTGGAAGGAAACGATCTGTAATATAACGGTTGGATAACACAGCAGCACTAACTAACGCACTGTCTGCAATCTTTACACCATGATATACTTCATAACGGTCTTTTAAACCTCTTAAGATAGAAATCGTATCTTCCACAGTTGGTTCATCAACCATAACCGGCTGGAAACGACGCTCTAATGCGGCATCTTTTTCAATATACTGACGGTACTCATTCAGTGTTGTAGCACCGATACAGTGAAGTTCACCTCTGGCAAGCATAGGCTTTAATAAGTTACCTGCATCCATCGCACCGTCTGTCTTACCGGCACCAACAATTGTATGCAGCTCATCAATAAACAACAGAATCTGTCCATCACTCGCTTTGATTTCTTCAAGAACCGCTTTTAAACGTTCCTCAAATTCACCACGATACTTTGCTCCGGCAACTAATGAACCCATATCAAGGGCAAATAACTTCTTATCCTTTAAAGAATCTGGCACATCACCTTTCACGATTCGCTGTGCAAGGCCTTCAACAACGGCTGTTTTACCAACACCAGGTTCACCAATCAATACCGGATTATTCTTTGTCTTTCTTGAAAGGATACGAACCACGTTACGAATCTCGCTGTCACGACCAATCACCGGATCAAGCTTCTGTTGTTTTGCTCGTTCTACAAGATCATAACCATATTTTTCAAGTGTCTCATAAGTGGCTTCTGGGTTATCACTGACAACCTTCTGGTTACCTCTTACCGTAGATAATGCCTGAAGAAAGCGCTCTCTTGTAATTCCATATGCCTGAAACAGTTTCTTAATCTCTGTATTCGGATACTTCATTAAAGAAAGGAAAAGATGTTCTACAGAAACATACTCATCTCCCATTGCCTTCGCTTCATCCTCCGCACTCACAAGTACCTGATTCAAAGACTTACTAATATAAGTCTGTCCACCGGAAACTTTTGGCTTCTTCTCAACTGCCTGCTGTACCTGTGACAGAAATGCTTCTTTATTCACTTCCATCTTCTCAATCAGCTTTAAAATCAGACTATCCTCAATGGTAAGTAAGCTGTATAAAAAATGCTCCTGATCAATCTCCGGACTGCCATACTGATAAGCTAGTTTCTCACAACTGTTCACAGCCTCTAATGACTTTTGCGTAAATTTATTTATATTCATATAAGTTCCTCCTAACCCGAAGATGCTTATTTGTTCTACACTTCGTATAACATATATATAGCACCTTCTATTAGCCACGTCAAGGGTCGAGTGCTAATTATTTGTGAAAATTTTGTGAACACTACAAGCCATGCATATTTCCATGAAAAAAACTCCTTCAAGCTTGCATGAAAAGGAGGTTTCTTTCATGGAAATATATAGGGCGACAGCCCTACAGCGAGGGAATTCTTTCCCGAGCTGTGCATGGCGTAATATTCTCTTTCGCACTCAGTTTTCTTGATTTTACCACATTTTTACAACAAATCTTTGTTCTTGAAATGATGGTTGCTCATTACCGTAAAATTCTTGTTTCGTTCTACACGAAAGACCTGTGCCATTCTATCTCACTTCCTTTCCAGACAGAAAAAGACGCAAGCCACATTTCTATGACTCACGCCTTTCTCTGCACTTCATTATTAAATTGAAAATTTCTATTCTTCTTTCCTTTGTTCTAACAATTCTCTCGCATTTGCAATAGCAAGGGATAGCTTCTGTTCTAAAAGTTCTTTTGGAGGCATTTTGGTCATATACTGTCCCACATGAATATTTCCATGATCCAATTGCATTAATTCTATAGTTTCCTGTGATTTTTCTGCACATAATATAAGTGCAACCGGACTTTCTTCACCTTCCACTCTTTCATTCTTTTCCAGCCATCGCAAATACAGCTCGACTTGTCCTTTATCCTGCGGTTCAAATTCCCCAAGCTTTAGTTCGACAAGAACCAACCTTCTCAAGCCTCTATGATAGAATAATAAATCCATATAGTAGTCCTTGCCATCCAGTACAAAATGTTTCTGTCTTGCTAAAAATGCAAAATCCGATTCCATTTCCAGAATAAATTTTTCTAATTCTGCAAGAATAGCATTTTCTAAATCTTTTTCACTATAAGTATCACGTAAACCGAGAAAATCAAGCATATATGGATCTCTGTAAAAAAGATCCAGACTCATTTTTCCATCATCTCGTAATTCCGCAATTTCATTTTTAATCGTTTCTTCTGGTTTCTTCGATATTGCAGTTCGTTCATAAAGCATGGATTTTTTTCTTTCACGCAGTGTTCGCATTGACCAGCTTTCCTGCATACACATTGCAGCATAAAAATCTCTTTTTAACTCATCTTGTATTGGCAGAATCTCTACAAAATGCGACCAGGTCAATTGTTGCGACAATGTCGCAACTTTTTCGAAGTCAGGAAATTCCTGATAAAACTTAATCATTCTTGAAATTGATGTTTTATCAAATCCCGAACCATACTCCTGTTCCAGCCGTTTACTGACTTCTGCAACAACCTTTTTTCCATACTCAGGCTTATTATTTCCAGTTAACTCCACACTAAGTCTTTTTCCAATTCCCCAATTAAGAGAAATAATAGCATCATTCACAACTTTTTTTACATTAGTTTTCTTTTCCCTGATTAACGCATTTATTTCATCATAAATATTATCAATATTATCTGCTATTAATATCTCTTTTTTCATTATCGATTCCCTTCTATAACTTGAAATGCCAAATTGGCATTTCAAAACTGTCCCAACTGCTTACTGTTATATTACCCTATTTTTCTCATTATGCCTACTGCTATTTCATGTTCACATATAATAATGAGACCGCAATCACCTTTGCATTTTCCAAAACCACTTCATCCAGTTTATCCTCAAATTCCTTATCTTCATTGTACCAGAAAAATGATACGACGCTGATAAAACTCAGGCAGAGGTGCAGCAAACCTGCGATTTAAATCTTGTATTATTTTATCTGTATCCATGCTGTCCTCCTACCTTATAATTTTCCAATTTGCTTTTCGTTTTGTTCCGCCCTGTACCAATCTACCTTTTTCCTGTAAAGAAGCGAACATTCGAGAAATCGTTCTTTTCGATATACCCATTTTTTCTGCATAATAGGCCTGTGTTGCAGACGGATTCTTCTCTATAATCTGCAACAATTTTTCTATCTGCGTCTGTTCCTTATTAAGCGGCACTTCAGTGCCATTAGTGCCATCATCGGCGCCACATTTAACGCCATTAGCGTCATTTTTAGTGCCATTGGCGTTAATTATGGCGTTATTGGTATCAACCTGACCTCGATAAATATTGATACGTAAATCCACTTCGCCACCAATAAACTCCGGCTCTCGCAATCCGACAGCTTTTACTTTATCAATAATTCTCGGAATGCCGCTTCCCCAATGCTCAATCAGGTTCATATAGGCAAACGCATGGGCAAGGGCTTCATTTCTAATTTTGGAATAACCTTCTTTCATACGCTCCATCGTTTGTCCCATTGGCAGCTTTCCGGGAGAAGTGATTTCCAAACGGTTGTCATATACCGCAACCTGTATTGTACCATGATCCAGATAACTACGATGCACCATGGCATTGATGATCAACTCACGAATGGCATCCGGTGGAATCTCGTGACATCCTCCCCAACCTGTAGAGGCGGGAGCTTCCCATCCTCGGCAAGTTTGGTTCTCGTTCGATAGCACTACCGTGCTAAGCATAAGCGAGCTATCCCCGTGTGTCCCACGGTTTGTATTAGGTTATTATGTTGCGGTCATGCATTTACCAGCCGCATTCCTCCATTTCTGATATTTATCGCCGCATTTACATCTCTGTCGTGATGGTTCCCGCACTGCGGACAATCCCACTCTCTTAACGCAAGATTTTTCGTTTTAACATTCTTGTAACCACAAACAGAACAGGTCTGGCTGCTTACAAAAAATCTACCCACCTTCATAAGCTTCTTACCCTGCTCCTCCAGTTTGTATTTCAAAAATATTGTGAACATTCCCCAGCCGTTATCCGAAACAGATTTCCCCAAATTTAGCGACCGCGACATCGCTTTCATATCTAAATCTTCTATACATACGCCATCATAAGCATTGGTTATCTGCCTTGACCGCTTATGCAGAAAGTCTTTTCGTTGATTGGAAACCTTTTCGTGAAGTTTTGCCACCTTAAGCCTCTGCTTATTGCGATTGTTTGAACCTTTCTGCATTTTGGAAAGCTTACGTTGTTCTCTCGCTAATTTTTCTCCGCATTCCTGTAATACCTTGGATAGGCAGGCTCCTTACCGTTGCTGTCACGATATAATTCATGCATGGAAAAATCTAAACCTAAAAACTTTTGCATCTCCTTTTCCTGTACTTGATCTTCATACTCAAAAAGAATACTTGCATAGTATTTTCCGCTTGGTGTCTGACTTACTGTTACAGATTTCAGTCTGTATTCACTTGGAACAGATCTGTGCTGTTTTAAGCGGACTTGGCCAATCTTAGGTAATTTCAAATATCCATTAGACAGCGTTATGTTCCCATTGATGCAGACTGTGGAATAGCTGTTTTTATTCCGCTTTTTTGATTTAAACCTTGGAAAACCTGTTTTCGGCTGTTTGAAAAAGTTCTGAAATGCCGTATCAAGGTGTCTGAGTGATTGTTGTAATGCGATACTGTCTATTTCCTTTAAAAATCTGTATTCTTCCGTTTTCTTCATTGCAGCCATTTCTTTTGCGCAAATGGTATATGTTACGTTTGTCTTGTTCTCCTCGTACTGCCTGATCTTTCTATCAAGCCAATGATTGTATACCATTCTGACACATCCAAAAGTTCTGGCAAACAAAATCTTCTGTTCATCATTGGGATATATTCTGAATTTATATGCTCTGTTTGCCACCATGCCACTTCCCTTTCCGCGAAACCCCACCTGCGATACTTGAACACAAGCACAAGATGATAGTATAGTAAGAATACTAAATGTGCGTTATTATCTCAATTGATTGTATCTCAATTTTTTATTATTCGACTAAAGATACTATACTATAATTAGTATCCTCTATCAAGTAGATAGCAGACGCAATTCATCTTCCACCTTAGAGGTCGGAGTCTTCTTGCTGTAAGAGGATAAATGTATCGGCAGCCATTACTACTGCCTTTTCCAAATTCTAATACCTGCTCCTGTCTGCTATCACCCAAGTGCCACATCCAGAATCATCATTAAGCTAAACCCAATTGCAAAGAAAACCGTACCAATATTTGAGTGCTGTCCCTGCGACATTTCAGGGATTAGTTCTTCAACCACGACATAAAGCATAGCCCCTGCTGCAAAGCTCAGCAAATATGGTAATGCCGGGATTATCAGCTGTGCAGCAAGAATTGTCAATACTGCGCCAATCGGTTCGACCACCCCTGAAAGTACACCACCTAAAAATGCCTTTCTCTTACTTTCTCCCTCTGCTCTAAGCGGCATGGATATAATTGCTCCTTCCGGAAAATTCTGAATAGCAATTCCAAGTGATAACGCAAGTGCACCTGTTGATGTAATCTGTGTATTTCCAGCAAGAAATCCTGCATACATTACACCGACTGCCATACCTTCCGGAATGTTATGCAATGTGACCGCCAACACCATCATCGTAGTACGACCAAGCCTGCTTTTCGGTCCCTCTGCCTGATTACTTCCAACATGAAGATGTGGAATCAAATGATCGAGTGTGAGTAAAAATAATATACCAATCCAGAACCCAGCAACTGCCGGAACAAATGATAAGTCTCCCATATTCTCAGATTGTTTAATGGCCGGAATCAGAAGACTCCAGATTGAAGCAGCAACCATTACACCTGCTGCAAATCCTGTAAGTGCACGTTGCACTGATTTGCCCAGCGTTTTTTTCATAAAAAATACACACGCTGCACCCAGCGTTGTTCCAATAAATGGAATTAATATGCCAAAAAAAGTATTCATTAGCTTTGCATTTTCCTTTCTTTAAAACCGGAAAAACTACTATTTTGTAGTCTTTCATACTATTTTAATATTAGTTGTAACTAACTTATCTATATAAAAGAAACCGTGAGAAAGTAAAACTGTAATTTCACACGGTTTTTTTTCTGTCTTTTTAGTATATCACTTACGGAATGATATAACAACAAAATTCTTTTAACAATGTTTCTAATTTTTTCTGGTCAATCACAGTCATGCTCTAATAGATGGTGATTGAATTTTTCTTTTTTACTAAATGACAGATTGTTATCATCACTTTTTCAATATCTAAAGGCTTCGCCAGATGAGCATTCATCCCTACGGCAATGCACTTTTCAGCATCTTCCTGAAATGCATTCGCTGTCATAGCTATAATCGGTATTGTTTTTGCATCTGAACATTCTAACGACCTGATTTTCTTCGTAGCTGTATATCCATCCATAACAGGCATCATCAGATCCATCAGAATTGCATCAAATGTTCCTGTTGGTTTCTCTTTAAATAATTCCACTGCCTGCTGCCCATCCTCCACTCTGGTAACCAACGCTCCGTCATCTTCGAGAACTGTCTTCGCTATTTCCGCATTCAGCTCGTTATCCTCTACAAGGAGAATTCTTGTTCCTTTTATCGTGTGAATTTCGGGTGGCTTCATGGTATTCTGATTTCCATACACCTCTTCTTTCGATGCTATGTCAAAAGAAAAATCTACCGTAAATTTTGTTCCAATGCCCTGTCTGCTTTCTACCTGAATACTTCCACCCATTAGTTCTATCATGGATTTGATAATAGAAAGTCCTAGCTCGGTTCCCTGCACCTTATTTTCTGTAGTGGTATGTTCTCTGGAAAATTCTTCATAGACATGCGGAAGATATTCCTCACTCATACCAATGCCCGTATCTTCACGTCAACTACCCACGACCTAAAGGTCATGGGCTTGTAACTGCCCAGTCGTACTAACGGCTTACACCTCCGACCTTTAATCCCCGATAGATATTGCTATCTAAAGTGGCGTTACATCATAGGGTGGTTGACAGCACCCTTTGTAGCAGAGTTTACTCTGTTACAACTGTATCAGGTACTTGGCTATCTGCAAGATAGTCTATTCCCATACGATACAGATTCATAGCTCCAATGCGGTCATCATTAGATTTGTAACCACAGTTTTTACAAGTAAACAGGTGTATCTTTTTACTGCGGTTAGACTTTTCAACGTGCCCACAACAAGGGCAGCACTGACTTGTATAGCGAGGGTCTACCTTAATAACAGAAGACTGATTCTGTTTTGCTTTGTAGATTAATTTTTGCTCAAGGTCATAGAAAGACCATGATACAGAAACATAACGGTCTTTTGTTTTAACACGTTCTGTAGCATTACGAATACCTGACAGATCTTCTAATACAAAGAGAGTGTGCTTTGGGTTATTTTTAACGAGTGCCTTTGACACCTGATGGTTAATATCCCGCATCCAACGGTTTTCTCGCCCACCAATAGCTTTTATCCTTCGTCTTGAAGATGCTGTCCGTCGCATTTGGAGTTCTTTACGAAGTTTGGAATAATTAGCACGTTTTTGCTTTATAGCCTTACCGCTAACAAATCCAGACTTGTGTTTACTGTCATAAGTGGCAACAACAAAGTTAATACCTCTATCTATGCCCACAACATTACAGATGTCAGAAATATTACTTTCTTCGACATCATAGGTTACTGGTATGTGAAGATAATACTTACCATGCTTATTTACAAGCTTAGCTGTACCAAACTTATAGATCGTATGGTCGAAATACTTAGACATTCCATCTGCAAAATAAGATAACTTCACACGACCGTTCAGCGTATTGATTGAAAAGCGGTTTTGTGTTAAGGAATAATCTCTGTTCCAGACCAGATCATACTGAGGCTTTTTGAACGAGGGTTTAATCCATTCGTTTTGATTCTCCAGAATGGTCTTATATCTGGCGATAACGGTCTTCAAAACAGACTGAGCCATTTGCGATTTAAGACCAAACTTTTCCCGTAAAGTAGAATACAAAACCTTATTAAGTGAAAACTGCTTTAAGTCGTGAGTATGGAATACATAGTCTGAAGCATAATTGCAGGCATTGCGATAAACAGACATAGTTTCATCAAGCAAAACTTTATCCGTTTCCGTTGCGACTATTTGAATTTTAGCTGTAATAGTTATCTGTTCCATAGATGTACTCCTTTCGTAGATATTTCACTATATATATTATATAATAATAATTAGTGAAAATCAATGTTTTGAGGTGAATTATGGATAATAGATACAATCGTCATAACAGACGGAAATACAACCTTAAAGTAGATATAGTTCTAGTAACCAAATATCGTAAACAATTACTCAAAGATTCTATCGCTGATGATGTTAAACAAAAGATTTTCGATATTGCTAATGCTTATGGCTACGAAATTATTGCTATAGAAACCGACAAAGATCATATACATTTCTTATTAAGTTACGATACAACAGATAAAGTTTGCGATATTGTCAAAATTGTAAAGCAAGAAACAACGTATTATTTACGGCACAAATATGGTTCGCTTCTATCTAAACAGTATTGGAAGAAGAAGATATTTTGGTCAGACGGATATTTTGCTTGTAGCATTGGAGAAGTATCTTCAGCCACTATACAAAAATATATTGAGAATCAGGGTTAACGATTAAAGATTTACAAGGCTCCTCCCACCACCTAAAGGTAGTGGGTTTCCGCCTATGGCAAACGAAAGGATTTTATTTATGAAAAAATATAATGTATCTTTGAAGGATTCTCTGATGCGGCCTCATGTATTTCTACATGGATTGAATGTCCCTCTGGGGTATACTTTATAGCATTGCTGATAAGATTCAGCATGATCTCCTGTAACTTTGTCTGATCACAGACAACATTAATGATGTCTTATATCTAAATCGGCATGATACTGCAGATTCTTCTTTCTGATATCCTCTTCAAACACTGTATTTACCCTGTGAAATAATGCATCCATATCCTCGGCTTTTAATTGCAATACCGCTGTACCGCTTTCAATCCTGGACATTTCCAAAATCTGATTGATGATCATCAGCAGAAGATTACTGGAAGACTGTATCTTTTCCAGATATTCTTTTGCCTTTTTTTCACTCTGCAGATTCTTCTCTAATAAACCGGAAAAACCCACAATTGCATTCATCGGAGTTCGGATATCGTGGCTCATATTGAATAGAAATCTTGTTTTTGCTTCGCTGGCATTTTTCGCCTGTTCAGCAGATTTTTTCAGTTCTGATTCATATTGTCTTTCCCTGTGTTTTTTGCTGAATATCAAATAAAATACTGTAGCAACCAATAATGAGAATACGTAAGAAACGACAATACACATAATCCAGTAAGAACGTGAACTCCATCCCTTTGAAGGGATAATGTCAAAATACCATGTATTATTGGGAACTGTACATTCTACTGTCAGGATGTTGTCCGGCATATCATCCTGACTTTTTGCCAGAATAATCCTGTCGTTGCCGTTTCTATCATATGTCCAGATTCTGTAGCTGAAATCTGCATCACTTAAATAATCAAGATTTATTTCATCAATGAAACGATTCCAGTCAATCACCAGAATCACAAATCCCCAGAACTCCCTTTTGTCTGAATTATTATCCTGATAAACTGGATTAAAAAGCAGTGCTCCTGTTCCTCCCTGCTTTAACTGGTATGGTCCCCAAAAAGAAAAAAGATGGCTAACGACAACCATCTTCTCTCTGTTCTATATTATAATGATAAGAAAAAAACAGTGCTTTACTTCACACACTCCATAATTATCGCTTCACATCTGTCATATCCAAGCTGTGAACTGTTCAGGCACAACGTGTAATTGCTGGCTTTTCCCCATTTTTGATCCGTATAAAAGTTATAATTTGTCATACGTCTTTTATCTGTGTCTGCCATCATTTTGACAGCTTCCTTCTCTTCTACATTATGTAAGTCCATGATACGTTGTATTTTTTCCGGCATATCCCCATGAATAAATACATTCAATACATCGTTCCAATCTCTTAGGATAAAATCTGCATTTCGTCCAATAATTACACAAGACTCTTTTTCTGCCAATTCCAATATAACCTTTCTCTGTGCCTCATATACCATATCCTCAACGGATTTTCCTGTAATATCACGTCCGGCAAGTGCATAGGCAAATAATCCTTTTTTGGGAGATAGCTCTGCGCTTTCCTGAATATATTCTGGTGATAAACCAGACTTTTCTGCAATCTCACTAATGATATTTTTATCATAGTAAGTAATTCCAAGTTTTTTTGCAACTTCTTCCCCGATAAAACGTCCACCGCTTCCAAATTCTCTGCTGATTGTAATAATTCTTTTTGCCATTTCCAGTTCCTCCTTAATTTAAAACATCGACCTTATTTTTTCTGATTTTCTTTAAAAATACATATCCTGCCAGACATGCAATGACTTCGGTAATCGGAAACGCCCACCAGATCAGGGAGATTCCCATCTGACCATTTCTGACAAATAAAGAAAAGACTCCTGCCAGTGGCAGAATGATAATAAGCTGTCTTAGAAGTGAAATAACCAATGATTCTATACCACCATCCAGCGCCTGATAAATTCCCTGATAAGCAACATTAATTCCCGCAAACAGAAAACTAATAGAAATCACTCTCATCGCACTGATAAAATATTCTCTTGACTGTCCTGCATTAAACAGCGTTGCAAAAGCTCCAGGGAAAATCTCTGTAATTGCAATTTCCAAAATCATTAATACAATCGTATAGAGAAGTCCATATTTGATTCCATCCTGAATTCTTTTTTTACTTCTCATTCCATAAGCAAATGCAATGATTGGAGTAATCGCATCTCGCAGACCAAACGCAAGGAAGAGAACAAACTGCTGAACTTTATAAAATAACCCATAGGCTGTCTGCGCTGACGGATTGAACTTCAAAATCAGATTCATTACATAAACCATAATAGACATCAGAGCCTGAGCAATAATTGCTGGAAGTCCAATTGCATAAATTTCTTTTATAATACCAGTATCCGGCTTCATATATTTCGCATCATGTTCAAATTCTTTATTCAATTTCATATGAAAAATGAACAGTAACACTGCGGATGCTACCTGACCAATTACCGTTGCATAAGCTGCACCTTTTACACCCATTTCCGGAACCGGACCGATACCATAGATCATAATTGGATCAAGAATAATATTTACAACTGCACCAACCACCTGTCCGATTGTAGAATAAAGAGAACGACCTGTTGCCTGCAATAACTTTTCAAATAATGAAAAGAAGATAATACCAAAAGAAATCACGCAGCATATCCTCAAATAGCTGACTCCCATCTCAAGCACTTCTGTATCTACTGTCTGCGATGAAATATATGCTTTTACCCCAAAGATACCAAACAAGAAACAAACCACATAAATAATCACACCAAGAAACAAGCTGTTTCCTGCTACCTTTGCAGCTTTTTTGCTGTTTCCCTGTCCGAGTGTCCTTGCAAGAAGTGCATTGGTTCCTACACCTGTTCCGATTCCCACCGCAACCATAAGCATCTGCACCGGGAATACGAGCGTCAGTGCATTTAATGCCGCTTCACTTCCTACTCTCATATTTCCTACAAATGCACTGTCTACAATGTTATAGACCGCCTGCAATGCCATAGATAGGATCATTGGAATTCCCATCTGGATCATCAGCTTATTCACTGACATATCTTTCATCTTGTTACTTTCTGCCATTTTGTTTTAGCTCCTCTCTTTTTGCACAAAAAAAGTGTGTGCCTTGTCATATAAGCTGGACTTACGCTGACAGGCTACACACTTTTTTACGCAATATTAGTTTTTAACAAAAAAACGAGCAGCTGGTAAACTGGATTTACGCTTACTTGCTACTCGTTTGTTATAATTATATTTCCTGTTTTTTAAAAAGTCAAACAAAAATTTTTTATTCTTCAAGTACCTTTATCGTAAATGCCTTATCGGCATCGCAATATTTTATTCGAGTTGATGGTTCTCTAGCATACGGCTTCCTTACCATTCTTTTTGAAATCACAAAACCATTATCAGTGTTCCGACTCCAATTAAAATGCATCCGATCAATGATTTTGTCGTAAATGTTTCATGTAAAAATATAAACGCCAATATCAACGTAATAACCACACTCAATTTATCAATTGGAACAACCTTAGATGCTTCACCAATCTGTAATGCCTTATAATAACATAACCAGGAAGCACCTGTTGCTAACCCCGATAAAATCAAAAACAACCAGCTTTTTCTGCTGATTCCGAAAAGACCATTTTGCGCATTCGTCAGAAAAACCATTCCCCATGCCATAATAACAACAACAACTGTTCTGATTGCCGTTGCCAGATTTGAATTAACTCCATTGATTCCTACTTTCGCCAAAATGGAAGTTAGGGCAGCAAAGACTGCCGATAATAATGCAAATATAAACCACATATGTTCCCCTCCTGCCATATCTGCTTTTTATACTTTTTTAATAATACATCATTTTTTATTCATTTTCAAACTATATAGTGAAGAACAGTATCTTTTTTGTTTTCCCTTATGCTATAATACTCAAAAAATATATACAGGAAAGTGAGACAAACATGAATAAACTCTACAAAGCAATCGAAGAAAAAATAAAGGAATCTGGTTACCCAAAAGAAATCTCCGGGAGAGATGTCTATAATGATATTTGTGACCAGATTGAAGACAAAGAAAACGGAACCTATTTACTTCTATCAAAATTTGAAGAAGATGTCATTTTGGAATACCATATTACCATTCAAGACGACGGATTTAATCTTGGACTCTTAACAATACGCACTCCTGAGGGAATCTATCAGACAGATTTTGATGCTTAAAAGTACAGGAATGCCTTCTCTTTTTGTTCATTTTTTCTCTAATGTTAGACATTTATCACTGCCTTGTCCATTTTTTGGATATTGTCATTTATTTTGTCCATTGTTCATAAAAATGATATGAAATAAAATAGTGTTAAATCGCTTCCGGCTAAAAAATACGGAACATAAGGAGGAAGTTAAGATGAATGCAGCAAATACTTTAAAAAAACTTGGAATTGAGCAGACCTTTAACTATATTTACAAAGATCCGGACAAAAATATGAATAAGATAATGGACTGGGCTGATAAATTTTCTCAAGGTCAATTCCCTTTTCAGAGGGAAATGATTCGCGAAGCGATAGAGAATCCGGAACATCCCTATTACTCATATATCCGAAAACTCTTTAAAGATGTTGATCCTCACGTGACAAAAACACTGGCAGTTAATTTTTTCATCAACGCAGCTTTAACAGGCTGGCCAAAAGAAGAAAAATTACGCCAAAAGTATAATTGTAATATTCCTTGGGCAATTCTTCTTGATCCAACTTCTGCCTGTAATCTGCACTGTACAGGATGCTGGGCCGCTGAATATGGGCATAAATTAAATCTGACTTATGATGAGATTGATGATATTATATGCCAGGGCAAAGAACTAGGGGTATATATGTACATTTATACCGGTGGTGAACCTCTTGTCCGAAAGAAAGATTTAATTAAATTATGTGAAAAACATTCAGACTGTGTTTTCCTGTGCTTCACGAATGCTACTTTAATCGATGAATATTTTGCAAATGAAATGCTTCGTGTAGGCAATTTAGTCCCTGCTATTTCGCTGGAAGGATTTGAAGAAGCAACAGATGACCGGCGCGGAAATGGCGTATATCAAAAAGTAATCCACGCAATGGAACTTCTCCGAAAGAAAAAGCTTATTTATGGAATATCCTGCTGTTATACGAGTGCAAACTATAACTCGATCACTTCGGAGGAATTCTATGATTCTCTGATCGACCTCGGTGCATATTTCGTATGGTACTTTCACTATATGCCTGTTGGAAACGATGCCGCACCGCAGCTTCTTCCTACGCCAGAGCAGCGTATTGGTGTTTATGAAAAAATCCGTAAATATCGTGCCACAAAACCATTATTTGCAATGGATTTTCAAAATGATGCGGAGTATGTCGGGGGATGTATTGCGGGTGGCCGCCGCTATTTACATATTAATGCCAACGGAGACATTGATCCTTGTGTATTTATCCATTATTCAGATTCTAATATTCGTGAAAAAACACTACTACAGGCACTCCGCTCTCCTATGTTAATGGCATATCATGCAAATCAGCCATTTAATGAAAATATGCTCCGTCCTTGTCCAATGCTTGAAAACCCTCAAAAACTTCGGGCAATGGTAAATGAGTCTGGCGCACATTCCACTGATCTACAATCACCGGAAAGTGCAGAGCATCTTTGTGCTAAATGCGATAACTATGCAAAACATTGGAAAGTTTCCGCAGATAAACTCTGGCAGGAAAACAAAAAAAGAAAAACGTCATCTATTTCCTTAAATTAGAGAGCATCCTATAGGCATCCTCATAAAATTTCCCTAAATCGAAGGTCGCATCCCTTTCTAACCATTCGAGGAGGCTGCCAACAAAGAAACACTTATAACATTGTATAAGTGTTTCTTTGTCCTGCTCTGAAATGTTTCTTTTTTCCTTCATCTCATTCGCATAAGTACAGATGATGTGATATGCTATCTCGTTCATATTGGATAAAAGTTTTTCTTTTTCAACAGAACGAAATAAATGAAGCATTGCCTTTTTTCTTTTTGTACACTCCTGTGCCATATAGGAAAGACAATTCACTGATTTCTCTGATATTGCATATTCTTTTATAATCCCATCCGCCCATTTTTCAATAGAATTAATCATCAAGGATGGGATATCCTGAAAATGATAATAGAAGGTATTTCTATTCACATCACATCGATTTACGATATCATTTACCGTAATCTTGCTATAGGCCTTCTCCTCTAAAAGTTCCCAAAATGTATCTGTAAGTAATTCTTTTGTGCGCTTCATCTTGTCTCCTTATTATATTTTAAAAATCTTCCTCTTTTCTTTTATTTAAAGTGTAATTTATAAAAATCGAACCGGCTGATACCAGCACTCTACACAATAATACCACAAAAAATCCAATAGAAAACGGATGACTTATTTTTTCTCCTAAAATCGTTGTTGTTACAATACTCAACAAAGAACCTGCAATACCTGCAATCAAATAAATATCATATCTTGTATTACAGGCTCCAAAATACAAACTGACAATATCTCCTGGCAAAACACCTACTATTCTTGTAATAAAACAGGAAAAAAAAGTATTTTCCTTTTGATATTCCATAATTTTTTGTGTCTTTGGATACCTTTCCTGAATGCTCCGCACAACTTTTTTCCCACTAAAATATCCAATCAGATATGGAATCGTAAGTGTAATAGCAAGACCAACGGTACTAACAAACAGTGCCCTGAACGGCGAAAACAAAATACCACTTGCCAGATAAAGTGCTGACAGTGGTAAGATTACTGTAAGACTTTTTAAAGCAAAAAACAAAAAAAGTACTGCCATCGCAAGACATGTATTTTCCGGTGTATATTTTAAAACCGTTTTTACAGATAGTGCTCCCTCTGTATTTCTCATAGCCACAACAAGTATAACTATAATTATACCAATGGCAAAAGCCGGTATCAACATCTTTATATATTCTTTCTTTTCCATAATAACTCCTTTCCTTTTCCATAGCAGAACTTCTTTCTCCTGTAGTATGAACAAACAACGGCTATCTTTCTTTTAAAATACAAACTAGAACTCATTTTGTTTCCATATTTTTTAATGCTAACAAATATTTGTATCACAGAAAAGAGTCAATTATTCTATAAATATCCAGTTTTTATGCACACTTCTCATTTTGTCTAATTTTATAAAAGATAAAAAAATAAAAATTTTTATAGCGATTTTTTGAATTTCCTACTATAATGGAATCTGAATATTACTAAAAAGCTAAGAAACGGTATTATTTATACTACATTAATATCGTATCGGAAATGGAGGCAGCATGGAAATCGTTTGTTTAGACTTAGAAGGTGTATTAGTACCAGAAATCTGGATCGCATTTGCAGAAGAAACCGGAATCCCTGAATTAAAAAGAACAACACGAGACGAACCGGATTATGATAAATTAATGAAGTATCGTCTTAACATTTTAAAAGAACATGGACTTGGTTTAAAAGAAATTCAGGAAACAATAGCAAAGATTGACCCAATCCCGGGAGCGAAAGAATTCTTAGATAAATTAAAAGAGCTGACACAGGTTATTATCCTCAGCGATACTTTCTCCCAATTTGCAGGACCACTCATGAAGAAACTCGGTTACCCTACTATCTTTTGCAACTCTCTTGTTGTAGCAGATAACGGAGAAATCGTTGATTTCAAAATGCGTTGTGAAAAATCCAAGTATACTACTGTTAAAGCTCTTCAGTCTATCGGTTATGATACGATCGCCAGCGGAGACAGTCACAATGACCTTGGTATGATTCAGGCAAGCAAGGCAGGATTCTTATTTAAGAGTACTGATGCCATTAAAGCAGAATATCCTGAAATTCCTGCTTATGAAACATATGATGAACTTTATGATGCAATCAAAAAGGTAATTACTATTTGATTCATTAGGGGAAACAGACGAAAAAAGAAATAATCCCATATCCCATCTGCTCTGTAGTCGCTGTGTTTAAGATGCTCATCCGCATCTTAAACACGCTCCGAAGCCGCATCTGGGATATGGGATTATTTCTTTTTTCTGTTTTTTGGCAGGATAAGGGGGAGAAGTCAGAAGTCTTCTACTTGCTCGGAAGATATATCGTCCAGACGATTATTTTCTTTCTATAACGAGTAGAAAAGAAAAAGGGCTTATCATTTTACAAAAAATAAAGTAATCACCTTTAGAGTTATCTTGCTACGAGATGTGCATCATGCAACGTATGACATGCATTGATAAAAACAATATATTGCGACAATATAATGATAAATGTATCATGTACAGCGATAGCTTGCAGTATCATCTTATCATCAGTGAAACTTAAAAAAGTCAGCATAGTGGAAAGAGCATCGCAACTGTATAATGTGAGAGCAAGTAAAAATGCGGGCAGGCATACTTTCTGGGTAGCAGTAGTCTTCTGACTTCTCCCCTCTTATCCTTCTCAAAGACTATTGAATTCATTCACGTGAAGCCAACAAACAGAAAATAAAAATACTAGACCATCGCAAATGTAATGTGGGAACAAGTAAAAATGCCGAACAGGCATTTTCTACGCAGTGATATCTTTACAGTTGCGATGGTCTAGTATTTTTATTTTCCTCTGTTCCCTAATGAATTAAATAGTAAAGCCCATTTTTATTGCATTTTCTAAAAATTCTTTATGGTCTTCGAGATCATCTTCTCCGGCAAGACCAGGACAAAGAAGTGTTCCTCCTTTATCAAAATGCAGTAACTCACAAAGCTGTTCATAAGCATGAACAACATCATTAAACATTGCTGGATCTGGATTGGCTGATGCCGCAATCAAATATAATTCTTTGATATGTAACGTTTCTCTACCTTTTGGAAAACTGAACTGATAAAAACGGTCAATAGCTCTCTTTATCTGTGATGTAAATCCACTCCAGTAAATTGGAGATACCAATACAAGAACATCTGCCTGACGCATGAGTTCATTCATTTGTACCCCATCGTCTTTCTGACCGCAATAACCACGCTGTTCACAGCTCTTGTCCCCGGAACAACCATGTAAATTTGCAGTAGCAGCATCAAAAACTTCTACTTCATTCCCTGCTGCTACAGCTCCGCTTGCAAATGCAGTTGCCAAAGCGTTTGTGTTACCCTTTTGTCTTGGACTTCCCGTAATAATCAATACTTTTTTACCCATTTAAATTCCTCCTTTATAATAGTATTATAACACTATAAAATGATGGAAGCAAATTACAACTTAACACAATATTAAACTTCCTCCATTTTGAATGATTTTTGTTCTCCAATCAATATCTAATTCTTCATCGGATAAAATGTCTGTATAATCTACTGTATCAGCATACTTTACAAAACTCCTTTTTCCCATTTTCGAATGATCAACTAAAAGATAATTCTCGTCTGAATTCCCAAGTACACATTTTTTTACGGCTGCTTCAATCTCTTCTGCTGCAGATGCACCAAATACCGGATCATAGCTGTTTGAACCAAAAAAAGCTTTATTATAATGAAAACGGGACAAATATTCTGCAGTTGTATAATCAAGTGGTCCTCCCAAAGAACGATACAAACCTGGTGCCATGTAGAGATCAATGTTTTCATCCCGGTAAACAGTCTCCATTACAGGTACCGAATTAGTAATGATTTTTACTCGAAATGCCGGCATATAAGTAAGAATCTCAAGTACAGTTGTACTGGTATCCATAAAGAGTACATCCCCTTCTTTTATAAAGGATGCCGCTTTTTTTGCGATTTTTCTTTTATTTTCTAATTCTTTACCCTTTCTCAAAGAAAAGCTCTGACAGCCTATATTTTGTCTATCTAAAAGTGATGCCCCACCATAATGGATGGTCGCATATCCCTGTTCTTCTAACAAATGCAAATCTCTTCGGATTGTCATTTCGGATACACCAAATTGTTCAGATAAGATTTTTACGATAACTTCTCCATGTTCCCGAAGTTCATTGATAATCCGTTCTCTTCTCTTTACTCCAGATAATTCTTTTTTATATTCCATCTGTTATTTATTCCTTTCTAATATAAATATCATTTCCGAAATTATGTATTTTGTTAAAGTATATTTCTTTGTATTGATTTAATATTGCTGTTTAAATGTCTTTTTTATTATATCTCCACTGAAATGTTTTATCAAACATTATTTGTTGTATTTTCAAGCAAATAAAACATATTCAAACGTTTACTTATGTTTCTTTTAATGATATTCTAGTCTCGTCAGAAAGACATGGCTAATTTTATTAAAGGAGACACCCCATATGAGAACATATAAAGCTGTTTTTAGCGACATTGACGGAACACTGTTAACATCGGAACATATCGTATCTACTGCTACCATTGAAGCGATTGTTTCTCTTCAGAAGAAAAATATTCCTTTTGTTATTATTTCTTCCCGAAGTGCTTCCTGCATTTATCCCATTTTAAAAAAACATCATTTCCAATGTCCGATCGTGGCATGCGGAGGTGCATGGATTGAGGATATGAACGGCCGGATTCTTTCAAATGAAGGTATGAGCAGACAGACAGCAGCTACTGTTATCGAATTTATGACAGAAAAAGATTTCGATCTTGCATGGGGCATCTATTCCGGAAAGAACTGGATTACAAATGACAGAACCGATGCTCGTATTCTCCATGAAGAAAGTGTTGTGGAAGTAGAAAGCGTAGAAGGAACTGTCACTTTATTGCCGGATGATGCGGTCGTTAATAAAATTCTCTGTATGTGCAACCCTGCGTGCATTCTTCAGATTGAAGAAGATTTAAAAGAGGCATTTCCAACTCTATCCATTGTAAAATCCTCAAGTTACCTGTTAGAAATTATGCCAGCCGGAATGAATAAAGCCAAAGGTATCCGCAAGTTCTGCGAGACTATTGGCATTGCTACCGAAGATTCCGTAGCATTTGGCGATAATTACAATGATTTGGAAATGCTTCACGCAGCCGGCTGCGGTGTTTTAATGGGAAATGCTCCAGCAGCTATACGGGAGACATTTCCTGGAAAAGTTACTCTTGATAATAATCATGATGGAATTCCGGTTGCTCTCAAAGATTTAGGAATGATTTAATTCGTTGAGATAAACTGACGAAATTCTATGATACACTAAAATGTATTTAAAAACATTTTTTTAATAAAACACAAGGAGATCTACACTATGAAACTTGCATTTATCGGAACAGGAAAAATCATTGCAGATGCATTATTTGCAATCGAACCAATAAAAGAAATTGAAAAAACGGCTATCTTTGCCAGACCTCACAGTAAAGAAAAAGCAGAGGCTTTTGCAAAGCAGTATAATATCGCTGAAGTTTATACCGATTATGAAAAGTTACTTACTGAAACTGCAGCAGATACGGTTTATATCGGACTAATCAACAGTGCACATTATTCTTATGCAAAGGAAGCTCTTCTTCACAGAAAAAATGTTATCCTTGAAAAGCCTTTTACTGGATTTTATAAAGAAGCACAGGAATTACAACAAATTGCAGAAGAGAATAAATTGTTTATTTTTGAGGCTGTAACGGTACTTCACAATGAAGTATTTTATGAGATGAAGAAAAATGTTGAAAAACTTGGTACTGTTCGTATGGCTCTTTGCAATTATTCCCAATATTCCAGTCGGTATGATGCATATTTGGAAGGAGATATCACACACTCTTTTGACCCTGCATATTATGGCGGTGCACTTTATGATATTAATGTTTACAATATTCATTATTGTGTTGGATTGTTCGGTGAACCGAAAGATGTCACTTACTATCCAAACATCGGTCCAAATGGTATCGATACTTCTGGAACTTTGGTTCTTGTATATGATGGTTTCAGTGCTGTATGTACCGGAAGCAAAGATTCTGACAGCCCAGGATATGTTTCTATTCAAGGTGAACAAGGCTTTATGAAAATAGACAGCAAACCAAATATTGCCTCCGAACTTACTACCACTTACGTTGATGAAAATGTAAAAGAACGGGTTCGTGATGCTGCTGGTGCTATGGTTCGTGCTACAATCACAGACCACTTTATTGCAACAGAACAGCACCACCGTATGACTCAGGAATTTTTAGATTTTGCAAAAATCATTGATGAAAAAGATTATGAGGCTGCATATGAGCTATTAACAGAATCAGTGACTGTAGTAAGCATTCTTGAAAAAGCCCGAAGCAAAGCTGGAATCAAATTCTGATTTGTAGCGTTGGAGAAATAAACAGACGAACCCTCCTCCCCTGTAATCTATAAAAATGCTTCGTTTCACTGCGTCCAAGCTGCTCATCCGCAACTTGAACTTGCTCAAAGGCGCATTTTTATAGATTACAGGGGAGGAGGGTTCTGTGTATTCCAATCCTACAAATCGGTGGAAAAAGATTGGGGGATGAGAACAGAAGATATAGGAACTCTAGCTTATTATTGTAAAATTGCTGTGATATTATAATAATATTTTGTGTATCAATCCTTAATATTTCATTTCATGTTTATGGCCTCGGAGCAAGGTTTGGATGTGAGCGCTGTAAGCGAACATTCAAACCGCCGCGACTAAAATCACAATATGCTTTATTTAGCTTCAGGAGTTCGTCTGCTCCGCAGCCTCACAAATCAGAATTCTTCGTACATTCTTCGCAAAGTCCATGAAGTAAATCCCCACTACATTGTAACTGAAAATGATGCTCTGCCATAATATGTTTTCTTAATTCATCCATAAATCCGCAGTCTAAATGCATTACTTTTCCGCATTTTATACACTTCAAATGCAGATGTTCCCGGCAATTCCCCTGTTCTCCTGCATATTGATAAACTGCTTTATCAGAATTTACATCCGAATACTTTATAATGATATTTTCCGCACAGAGCTTATCAAGAAAACGATATATGGTCGTTGTATTTACACTGATTTCTTTTTCCTCAAGGTGCCTTTTTATATCTGCTGCACTTATTGTAGAGGAACAGTTTTTTTTGAGATAATCAAGAATTTCTGATCGGTTTTTCGTTGTGTAAGGTTTTCTTTCTTTCATAATGTATGTATACTTCCTTTTTTGTTCTTACAATGATATCTATATCGTTTATAGTCATGATTTCATCTTTATTTTACTCATGTTTTTCTTTTTAGTCAATGTTCACCAGAAGAATTCAAGATGAATTAAATTGACAATCTTCTATATTATGCATAAAATAAGGTTAAGTTTTCTGACCGACTGTTGAATCAACAAAAAGATGAAATCAAACGAACTATTTGAAAAACAAACAGTTTGTCTATTCAAGAAAGAAAGAGAGATTTTAATATGGTGTTACGTCAAATTTATGCATTATATTTTAGTCCCACAGGGGGCACAGAAAAAATAGTATCTTCAATCGCTGATACTTTATCCAGATCATTGGAACTTCCGGTACATTTGGTTGACTTTACATATTTAGAAAATAGACAAAAAGAATATCATTTTCCAAATGACTCTCTTGTCATTATTGGTACTCCTGTCTATGCTGGAAGAATTCCGAATAAGATTCTTCCTGATTTCAAGAAATGTATCGTAGGTGCAGGACACACTCCGGTGATTTCTGTCTGTGTTTATGGGAATCGTAACTATGATGAAGCATTGCGTGAATTGTTGCTCCTATCAGAAGAGAATGGATGTATTCCTGTGGCTGCGGCTGCAATGATAAGCCAGCATGCTTTTTCTGACACTCTTGCAAAAGGAAGACCTGATATTCAAGATTTTAAAAAACTAAATTCCTTTTCTAAAAATATCGCACAACTTTTGAAAGACGATTCCACTGCTATGGCAATAGATTATGACCGCGCAACTCCTCTTGCCCCTTACTATACACCGCTTAAAGCAGATTTGACACCAGCACGTTTTTTAAAAGCCACACCACTTACAGACCTTCAAAAATGCTCTCACTGTGGTCTCTGTGTCAAAAAATGTCCTATGAACAGCATTTCGAAAGAAGATGTTTCAAAGGTAACCAGCGTATGCATAAAATGTCAGGCCTGCATTAAAATCTGCCCGGCTCATGCAAAGTATTTCGTAGACGAAGCGTTTCTTTCTCATGTAGAAATGTTAGAAAATACATACGCTGAACGAAAAGAACCAACGTTTATAATTACAAACTAATTTCTCAAAAAATACTAGATAAAACAAATACTAATAGGAGCAATTCACATGGAAAAATCAGTTTTAGATATAATATGTGCTTCGTTAGACAGCTTTTTTGAATCCGAAAAAAAGATTGGCATTCCGGCGGTATCCGGTACAATCTGAGAAACACAAATCGGCTATACTTATAATATGACAGCAGATGATGTTAAAGTTATTTCTTACACTATCCCTTTACCAGTATGTTGACCGAAAAACAACAACAGGATATAATAAGATAAAAAGGGCGGAGGTTACTTATGAATAAATATTTAAAACGTACTCTGGTTGTTTCCACAATCATGATTATCATCTTTGTCATAATTATGGTCTGGCCACTTCCTCTTCGTAAGGTTCTTAGAAAAGAAGCAGATACAACAGCTATGACAGTCAGCCTGTCTGAACATGACACAAATATATCTTCCTTTTCTCTGTCTGCGAACTCTGTAGAATATCGAAAAATTATAGAGATTCTTGAAGATTACACATATCACTGCACCTGGTACAGTTTTATTCCCCATGAATCTTTTACCGGACATGGAGAGAATCTGATTATTTATACAGGGGACAGCGGAATTATTGTTGATGTTGATAAGGGACGAGTCTTTGTTGACAAAGGAACCGCAGAACATACCTATCGAATTGATTATTTTGGACATAATGATGCAGCACAGCTTGCAGCACAAATAAAAAAAGTATTAAAAATCTAATCTATCGTTTACAAAAACGAAATAAAATAATCCTCTTACAGCATTTATTTTGGATGGTTATACTTATGGATACTATTTGTATTATAAATCCACACCAGAATTATTTGCTATAAGGGGATTTTTTTAATATTTTTTCAGAACAATTTGTAACTTTGTCTTTTGAATAAATTTCAACAGATTCTATATACTATGGTTATCAAAAATTTAAAAGGAGAAACCAAATGCATACAGATTCTACAAAACTTACAGATACCGCAAAACTTTTAAAAGAATGCGATGCCGGAACTAAAATGGCGATTTCATCTATTAATGAAATTTTAGAGAAAGTAGAGAATCCAAAACTAAATGAAATCCTCACCCTCAGCAGGAATGCACATGAACAATTAGAATCAGAGATTCATTCTCTTCTTAATTATCATGAAGAAGAACAAAAAGAACCAGATCCAATTGCAAAGGGTATGTCTTTTATTAAAACAAATTTTAAAATGGGTATGAATGAAAGTGATACTACTGTTGCTGGGCTTATTACTGATGGCTGTAATATGGGAATTAAATCTTTAAATAAATATTTGAATCAATATAAGATGGCCGATGAAATATCCAAAAAGGTTACAGAAAAGCTCATCCGCCTTGAAGAAGATCTTCGCAAAGACTTAAGAATCTATCTTTAAATTCATTCACCACAGAAAAAATGAAAATGAAAGACCCGCCGGAAATGAAACACAAAAGAATAAACTCACTTCCGACGGGCATATGCAAAATGCAAAGTACTATTGTATTATATATTTTTTCTTATCTATTTTCAATACTAATAACATGAAATGTCGATTTCATGTCATGAACAACCATTTATTATTCATTATATACTTGCAAATTGCCAAAAATATTATATAATATAAACTATATTTATAAAGAAAAGAATACTATATAATATAAAATAGATTTTAGGGGGGGAAATTATTTTATGATTTCAATTGCAATTTGTGACGATAATGAAATTACTACTCAGGAAATTGCCAAAAAGGTGGAACAATGCTGTCCTATCGAAACTGAATTTTCTATTTTTCATCATCCTAAGGATCTCCTAGATTCTATACATGCCAAAGAGAAAGCTTATGATATTATTTTAATGGACACCGAATTTGAGTCCGCTTCGGGTATTGAGGCTGTAAAACAGATTAATGCCTGGCATCCGGATTCCCAAATTATATATATTACGAATCATGTTACTTATTTTTCTTCTGTTTATGAAACCTCTCACATCTTTTATATTTTAAAAAAAGATATAGATAAATATCTTCAAGCTGCATTGAAAAAGGCAATCCGTCATCTAAAAAAGATAAATCAACTTTATTTAATCATCCATACAAAACAGAATGATATTCGTCTTCCACAAAGCAAGATATTATATTTGGAACGAATCATGCGCACAACAAATATTTATACAGCAGATGGAGTCTATCAAACGCCGGAAAGATTAGATTCTATCAGTGAGCGCCTTTGTCCATGGTTTTGTCTCTCCCACCGCAGTTATCTTATAAATGGACGGCATATTATAAATTTAGACCGGCATCACGCAATCTTATCAAATGAAATTTCCATCCCTGTGAGCAGAACCTGCTATGAAAATGTAAAGAAAACCTTTGCCGGATGTGTCTGGTCAGAAGAATTTTACACTACATAAATAAGATTTTTCTTGACAATATATTATTTAAGTGATAATATATAGAAGTTGGTTATGCAGTTTTAATAACTGTTAACACCTGCCGCTGTGGCGGAATTGGCAGACGCATACGACTCAAAATCGTACGGGAAACCATATGGGTTCGAGTCCCATCAGCGGCATCATTTTTTTTAGTATATAGTATCATATAGTACAAAAGTATTTGCAGAGTTTTTTAGATAACCGTATGTTTTATCTAAAAGGCTTTTTTTATTTTATGAAATTATATTCTTTTAAAACAAACCGCTCCGCAAGAATGTGCACTTCTAAACATAGTTTAAAGATAAAAGCTGTCGCAATAGCGACAGCTTCTTTTAAAAATACTTTTTGTTCCCCCACAGTCCTGCTTTCTTTAATTCAATATACTGCTGGTAAGCATCTTCTAATATCTGCCGTTCGTTAGGAAATCGAAGCAAATGATACGCTTCATGGTACTTATAGTAGCCGGAATCTTCAAAATATTCTTCTTTTTGAGGCTTGGAGTAATAGCTGTCAGCCATCATCAAATACCAATGCACCTGTTTTACAACAACATCATGTGCCGTATTAAAAGTATACTGGCTCTTTCCTACATACTTTATTGCAGAAGCCTTTACTCCTGTCTCTTCATGAACCTCTCTTAAGGCAGTTTCTTTATATTCTTCTCCTGCCTCCACTGTTCCTTTTGGAAGAACCCATCCGTCATATCTGTTCTTATAATTCTTATATAACAGAAGTATCTTTCCCCGAAATATTACAACACCACCGCAGCTTGTCGCCTTAATCATTGCTCTATCCTCCTGTGCTGACAATTCTGGTGTGTTCTACACTTATATTAAGTATACCAAATCAACAGAAGGTTTGCAAGAACAGCCTTTTTATACAGATCTTATTCATCTGACTGTGCAGTATTCTTTTTTTCTCCGTAGTACTCTTTCATATTATTATTATAATAGGAGTTAAATATCTTTTTCGCAATGGGAACTGCATATTTACTTCCTGCACCTGTATTTTCCACAAGCACACAAACTACAAGATCCGGATCTTCTACATTAGAGTACCCTACAAACCATGCGTGAGCATATTTCCCTTCATTTTCTGCGGTTCCTGTCTTTCCGGCAGCGGTATACAGGTCGGTGTCAAGGCTGTATCCTGTTCCATCTGTAACTACTTCACGAAGCATTTTCTGAAGCTTTTTAGCATCCTTTTTAGACATAAGGTCTGCATAGATTTCAGGGATATTTTCTTTGACAGTTGTATTATCTGCACCTTCTATATGATCTATAACATATGGTTTCATAAGTACTCCATCGTTGGCAACTGCACACATTAACAGTGCATTATGAAACGGTGTCATTAGCGTATTTCCCTGTCCGATTACTGTTTGTGGAATTTCTCCTTTATCGGAATGTTCATTTAACTCAAAACGACTTTTCTTTACAGACAGATCAAACGGTATGTTCTGATTAAAAAGGCACTTTTTATTCAAAGCTGCAAACTGCTTTATATCTAATTTACTTCCAAGTGTAACAAAGGCAGTATTACAAGATTTTGCAAATGCTCTATCCAAGTCAACTTCTCCATGTTCTTCGTTTTCATAGCAGCTAATCCGTACACTATTTATAATCGTTTCCCCCTCACAATCATAACTGAACTTTTTATAGGTGGTTGGACGCTCTTCCATATACTCTAAAGCCGTCAATATTTTATAAGTGGATCCTGGAGGATATAATCCCTGTGTTGCCCTATTTAAAAGACAGCTTTGTGAAGAATCAGACGTAATCTTATTCCACATATCATCTAATTTATTAGGGTCAAAGTCCGGCTTAGAAACCAGCGCCCTTACTTTCCCTGTTTTCGGCTCGATTGCCACCACTGCTCCTCTATAATCATCTAATGCCTCATATGCTGCCTTTTGAAGGCGAGTATCTAATGTTGTTATGACATTATCCCCAATATTTTTCTGGCTTGCTACACCGTTACTAAGCTGTTTCATTAACTTTTCATGAGAAGTCAGCAACTCTTTATTACAGACCGCTTCAAGACCCGCTTTTCCATAACTGGTATATCCAATAATATGCGCAAACATATTTTCATAAGGATAATGCCGAATCTCATCTCCCGCTTCATTGTTCTCTGAAAATGCAAGAATCTTGTCATTGGCACTGATGATCTTACCTCTCTTTGTCTGCTCTGACAAAGAAGAATTCCTTTTATTATAAGAACTCTCCGAAACTTTTACACTATCTTTTAAAGTAAATCTTACTACATATCCAGCCAGACCTAAAAATAAAGCAACTACAATCACACTGGTCTGAAGCATATACCGGTTTGTTTTTAACTTTTTTCCTCTTCTTGGAGTAAAAATTTCTTTTATACCAGAAAAACCTTCTCTCTTTTGATTATGTTTACGAGACTTTCCGGCTGCTACTCTATTTTGGCTAGTTACTCTCGTTTTTCTTGTTTGATTGCTCTTCTTCATCTTCATCATCCTCTTTATAGGCAATGATAAATATGCCCTGCATTACTGCAAAAATTATTAAAGTACTCGCTACCGAACTTCCTCCATAGCTGATCAGCGGCAGTGTTACTCCTGTAGACGGAATAAACTTTGTCACACCACCGATTGTTAAAAACACCTGGAAAATAAAACAAATAGAAAAACCGTAAGCTAGAAGCTTGTAGAAACGCCCTCTTACATCCATTGCTATTTTCAAAAAATGTACAAACACCCCTAAATAAATCAAAATAAGACAGATTGCAAAAAGAATTCCAAACTCCTCTGTGATTGCTGAAAAAATAAAATCACTTTCCACAACTGGTATATCATTTGGTCTTCCCTGTGTAAGACCCTTTCCAAGCCAGCCACCAGCAGCAATCGCAAATAAAGACTGTGTAACCTGATAACCGCTTCCTTCTATTACTGACCATGGATCTTTCCATGCAATAAAACGGACTCGCACATGTGCAAAAAGCATATATGCAAGATTAGCCGCTACCGCTCCGGCACCAAGTCCTCCAAATAAATAAATTCCTCTTCCCGTAGCAACATAGCAAAGGAAAACATATACAACAAAATAAATAAGTGCTCCACCTAAATCCTTCTCAGCAATCAATATCATGACATGACAGGCTGAAAATATTGTTGTGATAAGCATTGTTTTAAAATCCGGTGCTTTTGTCAACATTGCCGCAATAAAAAACACGAACGATATCTTTACAAATTCTGATGGCTGCAACGCAATACCATGCCCTAGTGAAATCCAGTTTGTCGCACCATTTTGTGATGTACCGATTACAAATACACTCGCTAAGAACAAAAGACCTAAAATCCCATATACCCATTTCAGACGTTTAAGCCCTGCCGCTTTTTGCATAAAATATGGAATAAATAATACGATAACTGAAGTTCCTGCTGCAATGGCAAACTGTTTTACCGCCTTATCAAAGGATAAGCGAGTCAGCATAACAAAACCGATCAGTAATAAAAAGCATGTGTGGTTCATTAAAATTCTGGAGCAATCTACATATACTCTGGAATAAATGAATATAAGCAGTTTAAAAAAAGCAACCTGTACTGCATACAAAAAAATCAACTTCGTATCTAATGTTTTTACGAACAAAACTCCATAACAAATAAAATGGAACAAAAACATAAAAAGTTCCTGCCTGTCCATCCTTTTTGCCTGTACCTTCTCAGAAGACGGAAGAAAAACGGTAAAACAGGAAATTGCATAGATGACACCCATGATGATAATAATATAATTGGATCCTGTTGAAATTAAATTCACCATACTTTCTTTCCCACCTTTCTATTCTATACCGTAGTTCCAGTGATGTTCTGTATCATCCTTTTGAAGATCACACATAAAATGATTCTCCTGCCAGATCAGATACCTGTCTTTCATCTCTTTGATTTCCTTTTCTGACATATGGAATAAATCAAATCTATGCCTTGTAACATAAGGAATACTTCCCGTAAGGTCTTCACCGATAAGATCATATGGTTTATCCTGCCAGATCAGATTATAACATTCCCTGCAATGTGTTGTAACCGGAAGCTTTCTTCCTTTTTTATCTTCAAGCCATATTTCTTCTGAAGTTTTATTACAATGTCCGGTTGTCTTTTTCATACACTGTGTTGACTGCATTACAGGAATTCTTCCATGAATAAGAACTTCAAATTCTTCTTTCTTCTGTATATCTTTTATATTTCTTATATGTTCAACCTGTCCTAAACACTTCTCATAACAGTGTTCCAGCATCGCATTAACTTCTCTGCCGGACAATTCTATTGGTATCTCCCTCACTGTCATCTCTGGATACAGTGCCGCTGTTTCAGAAACTGCACTGGAATTCCAGTGATACAGAGAAGCTGCTGCGATAATCTTCGCTGTGCAGCCTTTCAGTTCATGCAAAAATTCTGCTTCATTTATAGTATATGCATATATTCCATTCCAAATAGAGGATACACATACTTTTTCTAAATTCAAATTAGTTCTGAACACATGTGGTAAAGCTAAATAAACGTTCTTACCTGCATCTGATACTGCCTGACCAAATTGCAGTAATTCTTCCTCTGAGAAAAATTCTGAAGCAAGACAAACCCCATCAAAAAAGGAATCTTTGCAACATATCATACACTGTTCCCTATTATAAACTGTTGCAATTCTTTCATCGATAGATATTTTTCCTGTGAAATTCTCTGTAAAATCTTCTTTCAAGCCTTCTTTCTCTAAACATACGATCTTATTTATTTTATTATTTTCCTTATCCTTTTCATTATTTTCCAATACGCTTCTTCTTTTCGTATTCTTCAATCTTTCTTCTAACAAAGAAAAGCCTTTTTGCCGCACAGTTTTTAATACAGACATAGGAAGGAAACAATCTTCCTCCATATTCACTTCAAAATTCTCTAATTCAAACGGAACTGTTCCTGTTTTATGCATCTGCCTTAAAATATCTTCTTTTGTAACAGGTCTTTTCTTGGATAATTCTACAACAGGCCCTTCTACAAACGCATATTCTTCACGACAAAACAGCTGGAGCATCAGCGGTTCTCCAACTTTTAAAGTAATATTTCCGCTTACCGGATATTTTATCACTTTATTTAAAATATTTTTTCCGATATGATCCGAAAGCTCAATATTCTTCCTTCGATATACCAACGTTCCCTCTTTCAGTCCCTGTGTCCTTGGAATATTTAATGTAATCTGTCCCTTTTTCTTTCCATCTTCCTGACATTTAGATGGTACCGTAAGAACAAGTTCCTCCTGCCTATCCAAAGATACCGGTATAACTAGAATATCCTTCGGATGTAGTCTATCTTCATAGGAAATCCTCACTTTATTTTTAGAAACAGAACATACTTCGCCAATTCGCCTGCCCGTATTCTTAGGAGAACGTACTGACATCATATTCTGTCCATTATGCTGTTTCCAGTAACCAGTTGTAAAGCTTCCTCTGCAATATAATTCTTCCAGCGCATGAATATCTGATTCTTCTGGTTTAAAATGTTCTCTCTGTTCCCAGTTAGCAAAAATTTGATCGAGATACTTTCTATAAATAGAAGTAACCCCAGCTACATATTCTACATTCTTCATTCGTCCTTCTATCTTTAGAGAATCCACCGGAAGCTCCATTAATGAAGGCAATAGAGAAAGGGAACATAAATCTTTGGGGCTAAGTAAATAATTCCCCTGTTTTGATGTATGCAGATTATTGCCATTATGATCTTTTACTTTATATGGCAGTCTGCATGGCTGTGCACATCTGCCTCGATTACCGCTTCTGTCTCCATACACACTACTTAAAAGACACTGTCCTGAATAACAGTAGCATAATGCTCCATGAACAAAAACTTCTATATCCAGTCCTGTCTTTTCTTTTATTGCCTTTATCTCCTCTAAAGATAGTTCTCTTGCAGGCACAACTCTGGTCATTCCCATTCTTTTTGCCGCAACAGCTCCATGAATATCTGTTACTGTCATCTGTGTGCTTCCATGTATCTCTATCTCAGGAAAATGTTCACGAATAAAACGAGCAGCTCCCATATCCTGAACAATTACTCCATCTAATCCATTCTCATAGTAAGGGAAAAGAAACTCTCCTAATTCTTCAAAAAGTTCCTCTTCCTTCATCAAGGTGTTCACAGTAAGATATAACTTTCGTTCATGAAAATGCGCAATTTGCAATGCCTCTATCATATCTTCTCTGGAAAAATTCTGTGCGTAGGCTCTGGCACCAAATTTCTCTCCGCCCATATAGATCGCATCGGCTCCTGCTGATACCGCTGCCTTTAAATGTTCCAAAGAACCTGCCGGAGCAAGTAATTCCGGCAGGTTCCCTCTCTTAACGAAACTCATGGTTTGTCTCCAGTCCAATCATACGTTTTTGTAACTCATTGACCTTTGTCTTATAATCTTCTACCAGCTTATTCGCTGTATCAATCTGCAGCTTTTTATCTACGACTTCCTGCTTTAATTCATAAAGCTCCTGTTCCCTGTCTCTGCTATCCTGATTAAATACTTCAATCTCTTCTTTCAGCTTGAACACTTCTTCGGCAATAGTAAGTGCCAGTAAAATATCTCTATACTCTGTAGAAAGCTTATTATATCCTGCCTGTGTTTTTAACTCACTTATCTTGCCATCGACATAAGAGGCAAGTTTCTGAAGATAACTATCACTTCCACCGGACAGTCGATATACTTTACCATCAATTACTACTGATAATTCTCTTTTTCCTTCCATATTCATCATTCATCCTCCTGTGATGCAAAATCAGATCTTCTCTTTAAAATACTTCCTCCGGTACCGGATAGCCAAGATGTTCATAGGCTAAAACTGTTAATGCCCGTCCTCTAGGTGTACGTTTAATCAGTCCTCTCTGAATCAGAAATGGTTCATACACGTCTTCTATCGTTCCAGAATCCTCTCCAATCGCTGCTGCCAATGTATCTAGACCGACTGGTCTTCCCATAAACTTTTCAATCATTGTCTCTAACAGATTGCGGTCTGTGGCATCTAATCCCATAGAGTCTACTTCTAATAAATCAAGCGCTGTCTGTGCTACTTCATAAGTAATCATCCCATCATATCTTACCTGAGCAAAATCCCGGACTCTTTTTAGCAGTCTGTTTGCAAGTCTTGGTGTTCCCCGGCTTCTCTTACCAAGTTCCATCGCTCCTGCCTCATCAATCTTCACACCAAGAAGTTCTGCTGAACGTTCTACGATTACTTTCAACTCCTCATCTGTATAGAACTCCAGACGATTCACCACACCAAAACGATCACGTAATGGTGCCGTAAGCATTCCTGCTCTTGTGGTTGCTCCCACTAATGTAAAATGTGGCAGATCCAGACGAATTGACTTAGCCGAAGCTCCTTTACCAATCATAATATCTATCGAGAAGTCTTCCATCGCCGGATAAAGCACTTCCTCAACCTGACGGTTTAAACGATGAATCTCATCAATAAACAAAACATCTCCATCTGAAAGTCCATTCAGTACCGCTGCAATCTCTCCAGGTTTTTCAATCGCCGGTCCGGATGTAATCTTTAAGTTACTGTCCATCTCATTCGCGATAATACCTGCCAACGTTGTCTTTCCAAGACCGGGAGGTCCGTATAATAATACATGATCCAGTGCTTCTCCACGCATCTTCGCAGCCTCTATAAATACGCGAAGATTCTTCTTCACTTTCTCCTGTCCTATATATTCTGTTAAATTCTGTGGTCGAAGACTGCCTTCTACCGCAATGTCTTCTTCCATAAGCTCTGTGCTAATCATTCTGTCCATGACATCACCTTACGAAAATGTTAATATAATTTTTAATGCTTCTTTTAATAACTGCTCTGCATCCATTGTATCTGCATCAGATACACCTCGCACTGCACGATAGGCCTCCCCATTAGAATACCCCAGTGCAGTTAATGCCTGCACCGTATCTGAAATACTGTCTCCATCTCCTGCCTGTAAGCTTGCTCCCGTCTCTTCTTTCATGGAAACTGATTCCAAATCTTCTAAATTCAACTTATCTTTTAACTCGATGATCATCCGCTTCGCACCCTTTGGACCAATCCCCGGAGTTTTTGCGATACTCTTTGCATCTTCACTGAATACGGCATAATATAAGTCTTCCACTGTCATCGTAGAAAGTACAGATAATGCTGCCTTGGGTCCAATACCTGATATACCGAGCAAAATCTGAAAAGTATCTAATTCCTGCATAGAAGAGAAACCAAACAATGCCAAAACATCTTCTCTTACATACAAATACGTGTGAAGCATGACATTCTCTCCGCTCTCCATACTGTCAAGAACTCTGGATGGCACTTTAATCTGGTAACCTATTCCATGATTCTCAATGACAATGTAATCATTTCCTTTAAACGCAACCGTTCCTTTAATATATGAAATCAAATGAAATTCCTGCCTTCTTTTCAAATTGTTACCAGAACTTATATTCTGACTTCTGACATGATACCATAGTTTCCATGATATTACAACTCTTTTACTTTAACGACATTTACCTTGAAACCTTCTGTAAAATCTTTCAGAAATCCGTTTGACATATAAAACGTTCTCTGCTATGGTTAGTAAGAAATTTATACGACAGCACTTTGCAGCACTGGAGGCATCATGTTAACAATCAACAAAGTATTCCCGGAAAAAACAATACCGGAAAAAACAGATTCTTTTTTATTCTTCGATATAGAAACTACTGGTTTTTCAAAAGATAATACGATCTTATATTTAATCGGTTGTGGATATTTTATTGAAAATGGATTTCAATTTATTCAGTGGTTTAATGACGATGGAACAAGCGAAGAAGAAATTCTTCTTGCTTTTCATGACATTTTAAAACAAAAAGACTGGCAGCTTGTTACTTTCAATGGCAATAGCTTTGACATTCCCTATCTAAAGCGCCATTACGAATTAAATGAGTTACCTTGCGATATAGAAAGTTTCCCTTCTCTTGACTTTTATCAATTTTTAAAACCATTTCAAAGTTTATTTCAAATGACACATGGAAAACAAAAAGATTGGGAACATTTTCTTGAATTATATAGAGAAGATATTTATGATGGGGGACAGCTTATTGCTGTATACAAAGAATATCTCATGAACAAGGATGAGGCTTTACTCCATAATCTTCTTCTCCATAATGAAGAGGATCTTCTCGGAATGAAGTATCTCCTTCCACTTTTTTCTTATCGTATGTTACTTTCAAAGGATCTCTCTCTCATAAAGGTTTCTCCAGGAGAAAGCCTCTTTGAGAAAGGAACAGGCAGCATTGCGATATCTTGTAAACTTCCGCTTGCTTTACCGAAACCATTAAATTTTTCTACTTCGATCGGCAGTATCTCTACCGATAAAAATGATTCTTCTATTTTAATCATTTCTCTTCCTTATATAGAAGAAACATTAAAACACTTTTTTAAAGACTATCGCAATTATTATTATCTCCCGGAAGAAGACAGAGCCGTTCATAAAAGTGTCGGATGTTATGTAGAAAGAAAGTACCGCCGGGCAGCGAAAGCGTCCACTTGCTATATAAAGAAGGAAGGAATTTTCCTTCCTATCCCCAAAACACAAAAACATTATGGAATTCAGATTGAAAGATATCCTTATCAAGATTCTTTTCCTCTTTATAAAAGAGAATTCAAAAGTCCTCGTTCTTTTGCAGAATTCGATAATCTCTTTTCTGATAAAAATGAAAGCCTCTCTATCTATCTTAGAGATGTCATAAAAGAACTTTTTATCATTCATATACAAGAAATTAATGATTTAATTTAGAAAAAAACAGCCAAAAACAAGAATTTCCAGCCATAGCAACATAGCTATATAACGGTTGGAAATTCTTGTTTTATGTTTATTGATGCTACATAGCCTGAATGTATTTCAGAAAAATTGTTCTTTAAACCCACATTTCTTCTTCAATCCAGTCAAGTGCCTCTTCATAATCTTTTCTTGCTTCTTCAATCTTTAACGGATCCTGGCGATCAAGAATCCTCTCAAATTGCTGGGTTACCATCTCAAGCTGTTCACGAAGTTCACCTGTCGTTTCTTCGTAAAGTCGTTCTCCCCGCAAAAGCAGAACTTTATTCTTTTCCTGCTCTCTTGGTGGAATTTTAAGGTAAGAAAGTTCTTTCATACGAGCTTTCATCTCTTCTTCTGTCATACTGTTTTCCTGATTCTTTATAAGGCGGGTTATCGTTTCTCCTGTAGAGACAATTTTAGCTTCAACTTCAAGTAATGCATTAATATCATAAGTATAAGTAATGTCAATCTGTTCCTTTCCAGCCTCATTATCCGGAACAGTAAGTTTTAATGTTCCAAGAGAAACATTGTTTGAGGCAAATCGGCTTTCGCCCTGTAATATGTGTATTTCCACCTGTGTCTGATGATCATAAACCGTAAAGAATTGCTGCGTTCTGCTTGCTGGTATTACCGTATTTCTCTCAATGATCGGACAGAAATGATTTCCCTCTATATGATCATTCTCTGCTTTAACAGAAACTTCGGTTCCAAGAGTAAACGGGCAGACATCTGTAAGAATCACTTCTTTTACTGCTTCTTTTCGTTCTTTCATCGCTGCCTGGATTGCTGCCCCAAGTGCAACTGCCTCATCTGGATTAATGCTTGTATCCGGTACTCTGCCAAATAACTTTCCAACAAATTTACGAACAAGCGGCATCTTCGTTGTTCCTCCAACTAATACAACTTCGTCAATTTCTCCAGGTTTCACACCGGCATCCGAAAGGCTTCTTCTTACCGGAGTTTTAATACGGTCTAAAAGCTGGCTGCTCATTTTTTCAAATGCCCCTCTTGGTATAAGGGTTTCTACCTTTTCACCACTTACCGATGCCTGCATACGATAAAAAGAATCTGCTGTATTACATTTACACTTTTCTGCCTGATTACGGTAATATGCTTTTTCCTTTGCAGAAAGACTCTCTTCATTTATTCCATGTTCTTTATAAAATTCTTCAACAATCAAATTTGTAAAGTCTTCGCCACCAAGATAATTATCCCCGGCAACCGCCCTTACCTCAAGAATATCGTCAAACAACTCAAGAATGGAAACATCAAAAGTTCCTCCACCAAGGTCAAAAACAAGAAAACGCGTATTATCATTTTTCTGGTAAAGTCCATAGGCAATTGCTGCCGCAGTTGGCTCGCTGATAATTCGTTCCACTTTAAGTCCTGCTAATTCACCTGCCTGTTTTACTGCTTTTCTTTTTACTTCATTAAAGTATGCTGGAACACTGATAACCGCTTCCGTTACTTCTTCTCCAAGATAGACTTCCGCATCTTCTTTTAAAGAACGAAGAACCATTGCGGAAAGTTCCGTTGCTGTAAATGTTTTATTACCAAGTTTAAATTCTTTTCGGCTTCCCATACTTCTCTTAAAGAGATCTGCTGTCTGGCTCGGATACACTGCCATTCGTTCTCGCGCCGTTTTACCTACATAAACCTGATCATTTTCATCAATACTGACTACTGACGGTGTCAGTCTTTCTCCTAATCGATTTGGAATAATTTCAGGTCCATGTTCTGTATAGTACGCTGCAAGTGAATTTGTCGTTCCTAAATCAATTCCAATAATCACTGTATTTCCTCCTGTAACATTTTTAAAATCTGCGTTTTTCGATACGAGATTTCTGTCCATTCTTCCTCATCCATCTCGGACTGTAAAGACCATCCTTTTTTCTCAAGTCTTTCAAGAATGGCATACGCCTTTTCTAAATCTTCCCGGTTTTTTGCTCTTATTGCAATATATCTTGCTCGAAGAAGTTCCAGTTCATCACTGTTTACTTCTCTTTTCTCTGCCACATCCAGGATATCTTTTACGCTGTCAAGCTCACCAAATATCAGATACATTCGAATTAAAGTACAATATGGTTTTGCATGATATGGATATAATGTGGTTGCTCTTTGATAGTCATTGACTACTTCCTGATATCTTCCAAGATACAGACAAGCTTCCTGTCTCAAAAGATATGCCGGGTAGTACTGCGGATCTATAGCAAGCATCTTATCACAAATATCAAACATTTTAGCATATTCTTTTTTTCTGCGCCAGATATCTGCTGCCGTATGGTAATAACTTACTTTTTGTGAAACATCTTTTTCCGCTGCTACCGCCCTTTCTATGTCATTCATTACCTCAGAAAGACTGCCTTCTTTTCCGTCAAGAATCATATCTGCCTTAGCAGAAGCAATCGTATAATAAGCATAGCCAAGACGAGCCATCTGCCTTGTCGTTTTCTTCGTTCCATCCGGACGAAGCTTCTGTATGGCATGAAGCCACAAAACCAGATGTTCTAATGCCTTTTCATCTTCATTTACTGTGAGATAAATTCTTCCCTTTAAATTATGATAGTCAAGGGTATGGCTCTCATCCGGAACAAAACGATCCAATAACGCAATACCATCCTCAAATCTCGAATTCTGATAATAGCACCATGCAAGTTCCATCAGACTATCCTGATTTAAATGATTCTCCTTATAGTCTGGCTCTAACTCTGCTATAACATACACATTCGCTTTGTTAAGATCTGCCACTAAACGCTCATCTACCGGACTTTCTTCGAGCAGATCAAGAATTGCCTCTCTTGCTTCCCGATATCTTCCTTCCTGAAGTACTGCTTCCATCCTGCCGGTTCTTGCAAGAAAAGACTGCGGATGTGCTTCTAATACTTTATCATACAGCTCTATCATTCCATCCCATTGATTCTTTTCCTGGCAATACCTTCCATAACAGCACACAATACGCTCTTCCTGTGGATATTTTTCAGCAAGCTGCCGAAAGATAGTTCCTCCTTCTTCCTGCCTCACTTCCTCTTTTTCACTGTAAAGAAGCCTTGCCTTCTCTAACTTTGTATATGGATGATAAATCGTATATTTTTCTTCCATGAGCTCATACTCTTGCCAGGCTTCTTTTTGCATACCAAGATCCGCATACTGGCGAAGTTTATGATAATGCTCTATGTAATCATCAATATCCTGACTGACTTCACCTTCAAATAATTCATAATTTAACGCACCGTTATAGCGGACAACCTGTAACAAAAAATCAACATAAGGCTCCGGAAAAAGTTCTAGAAGTTCCTTTCGATTACCTGTAATAGAAAAAGTACGATCAATCTTCTTCCATACTGCTGCCGGCAAACGGAAATGTTCCATCAAAAATACTAAAAATCTCTGCCGTACTTCTTCACCGCTTTCTAAACTGATACAGATATCTTCTGAAAAAAGACTCTCCCACTCCTGCTCATCAATTCTCCGATAAAAATCATTATAAAGCTGTTCACAGCGAAAAATAAAATCTTCAACTGGTGACAGCCTTTTCTTCTTCTCGTCTTCCTTTTGTCTGGCGTATTTTAATGCTTCCTCGTAAGCTTCCCGAAGAATCTTAAATCCATTTGGATCATCTTCCGGATTTACAGTATGAAGCTTCTCTCTATATGCTTTTTTAATTTCTTTTTCTTCTTTTGTCGCTTCTATTCCTAATGTGTTAAAAAAATCATTCATCTTTATAACTGCTTAAATACTTCTCCTATCTTATCATTAATTATTAAATCTGCCTGAGAATCTCTCTCTGTCTTTGACTTATTAATTAAAATGAGATGACTTCCCTTAAAATAATCAATCAGCCCAGCTGCCGGATAAACAACAAGAGAGGTTCCTCCAATAATCAGCACATCTGCCTGACTGATATACTGTACCGTTTTTGAAATGACTCTCTGATCAAGTCCTTCCTCATATAAAACAACATCTGGCTTTATCAGTCCTCCACATTCATCACACTTTGGCTGACCCTCGCTGTTTTTTACATAAGCAGCATCAAAAAACTTCCCACAACTCATGCAGTAATTTCTGTGGATACTTCCATGGAGCTCTAATACATTTTTGCTGCCTGCCATCTGATGAAGTCCATCAATATTCTGCGTAATAACCGCACGACATTTTCCCTGTTTTTCCCACTCTGCAAGCTTGTAATGTGCCGCATTCGGCTTAGCATCTAAAGCCATCATTTTATCTTTATAAAACTCATAAAATTCCTTATTACGTCTCATAAAAAAAGTGTGGCTTACGATTGTTTCCGGTGGATAATCATATTTCATGCTATAAAGTCCATCGGTACTTCTAAAATCAGGAATACCACTTTCTGTAGAAACTCCCGCTCCTCCGAAAAATACCAGATTATCTGTTCCATCAATAATTTCTTTTAACTGTCTGATCTTCTCGTTCATAATAAACCTCCTATGCTGTGCTGATTAATACGATAATAAACCAGTATCTTACCATATCCATACACCGGGCATCTATGCGTGAAAATAAGTTTGGGGCAAAATACCTTTTGTCCCTCATATCATAACATCAGATTATAAAAATAATCACATTAATAAGTCCTAATATAAGACCAATAACTGCACCAAGATTTACAATAGCACCAAGTTCTTTATTCATAATCGAAAGAACCAGTTCTTCGACCTCTTCTACCTGCATTGCATTAATTCTTTCTTCAACTACTAAAGAAAGTTTCAAAGATGAGAGCAATGCTGGCAGCTTATCTTCAATAACTTTTTTATAAAGTCCCCATAAAAATTCCGGATCATAAATTCCCTTCTCTTCAAGAAAGGCTGTCACCTCCGGCATTGGCTTTTCCTGCAGTTCTTTCGATTCTTTCACAACTGCTTTTCCAACATATTCTCTGGCATTCTCCTGTATATATGTATCAATTCCATCTTGTACCTGTCCGGCAATCTTTTCAAGAAAAGAACCGCCAAGCATCATTCCAAACATAGATTCCGAAAGCTTATTCTGTGCTTCCTGCATCACTTTATCTACAATAAGCTTTCCCGGTTCCATTGCAATAATCTTTTCTGAAAGAAAGTCTGACAGACTTTCTTCTGTCGAAACGATAAAATTATTAAGTCTGTCCTCTTCAACTATATTTGATATAGAAGAATAAAGCGTATCTTCAGATGCTTTCTGACTGTCTATCCAGCTTTGCATATGTCTTTTAAATTCTTCTTCTGATTCTTTTGAAAGAAGCTTCTCTCCCAAATATTCCGGGGTTAAAAGCTGTGTCTCCACAACATTTCCAACTGCTCTTGCCAGTCGTCCCTGTCCCCTTGGGATAACTCCTGGTGTAAAGGGAAGTCTCTTCCCAAATACACGAATCTCTTTTCTTGGACGGAATAACATCTTTACCGCAATCCAGTTTGTTACATACCCAATGACAGCCCCAATCAAAGGGGTTGCTATATATTTCCACATACTCTTTACTCCTTTTCTTACAATATATCATATCTTATCACAAATGCAAGAATCAACTCATGATTCCCTTCTTCTTCGTTCTTCCCAAAAGTCCTTTAAAACTTTCCCGTAATTTTGTCTGTTCACTCCATAATAACTGTCCCATTCTTCTGGAAAAAGCTTTTGATTTTCTCTTTCTAAAAAACGTTCATCCATCAAAAGAATCGTACCTGTATCTTGTGCTGTCCGAATCACCCTTCCAGCGGCCTGCAATACTTTGTTCATTCCCGGATACCGATACGCATAATCATATCCCTTTTTTTGCTGTCTGTCAAAATATTCCCTGATTACTTCCCGTTCATTGCAAATCTGAGGCAGCCCAGTTCCCACAATCACTACTCCAATTAAACTTTCTCCCGTAAGATCAATCCCTTCTGAAAAAATACTTCCAAGAACACAAAAACCAATCTGTGGTTTTCCTTCTTTCCTGCGAAACTTTTCCAGAAAATCTTCTCTGCTTTTTTCTTCCATAAAAGGTTCCTGCACAACAAGTTCAGATACTAACGCAAGATTACTATCTCTTGCTATCTCATATACTGCTGAAAGCATTTCATAGGATGGGAAAAAGATCATATAATTTCCTGTCTGCTTTTCTAGAGAAAGCTCCAGATAACCTACCATCTTCCTGTATTCCCATTCTCCTCTTCTTGTATAGCGGCTCGTCACATCTTCTGTAATTGCTAAAAGACGCTTTTCCTTTTGAAAGGGAGAAGCAATTTGATACGCTTCAAAACGATTGCCTCCGAGAAGCTGTCTGTAATATTGTACCGGCAAAAGAGTTGCAGAAAAGAAAATACTAGAACGACTGTTTTCAATATATTCCTCTATCTGCTCTGAAGGATCCACACAAAAAAGCCGTAAAAAAAAGTCTCTTCCTCTTTTTTCACTATAAATTTCATAACCGCTGTCCATGTTATCTAAAATCATATAAAAATGACTGATTTTAAAATAAAACTCTACAATCTCTTCTCTTTCCTGAAAATTATCGTGTTCTGTCAGATACTCTTCTAACGGACCTATCAGATGAAAAATTGGGAAGTACATCGCATCCGCATTTTTATGCAAGTGAAATCGTTTCTCTTCATGAAATTCTTTTTCCAGCTTTCGAAGTGCAATAATACAATTATTCAATTTTTTAAATAAAAAACGATTCCTATCTTTAAAATACTTTTTCGGCACCTTAAAATCACTTTTTGCAATATCTGCGCTGTACATATCTCTGGCTCTGTCAAGAAGATTATGTGCCTCATCAATAAGATAAATATTTTGCCGCAAACTTCCTTCTATCAGACTTTTTCGATTGACATGTGGATCAAATACATAATTATAATCACAAATGATACAGTCCGACCATACTGCTGCTTCAAAAGACAGCTCATACGGACACACGTTATACCTTTCCGCATATAAAAGAAGATTTTCTCTGCTGATGTCACAAGCAGAATCCAGTAAAGCATAAAGTGCTTCATTAATTCTGTCAAAATGTCCTTTGGCTCTCTCACAGCTTTCCGGATTACACTGCACTTCTTTTTGAATACAAATTTTTTCTTTGGCTGTAATCGTTACTGCTGATACAGATAATCCCTGTTTTTTTAAAAGCTTTATCGTATCTTCCGCCACCGTTCTTGTAATTGTCTTTGCTGTAAGATAAAAAATATTTTCTGCCTTTTCTTCTCCTAATTCTTTCAAGGCTGGATAAATTGTGGAGATTGTCTTTCCTACACCTGTTGGTGCCTGTAAAAAAATATGCTTTTTGCTTTCCATCGCTTGATAGGCAATCGCTGTCATCTTCTTTTGACCCGGTCTAAAATCAAAAGGAAACTTTAATTGTTTTATGCTTTCATTTCGCTGTTTTCTTGCCGCCACATAATACGATGCCCACATTCGGTAAGAATCTAATAGATCTGCAAACCATAAGGAAAGCTCTTCCATGCTATATACGGAAAAAATTCTTTTTATTTCTTCTGTTTCCAAATGACAATATGTGATCTGTATACCAATTTTTTCTAAATCGTGTTTATGTCCGTACATATAAGCATAACACTTTGCCTGTGCAAGATGCAAAAAATCTGCTTCTTCTATTTCTTCTATATTTCTGTAAACACACTTAATTTCATCTACATAAATAACATTTTCCTCTTCTAAGTTCATACGGTCAATTCCATCTGCCCGTCCCTCTAATACAAGAATATACCCTTCTTCCTGCCACTCCATTTTTAATGGAACCTCACTCTGATAAGTTGCATTCTGGGTCCGTTGGATTTTACGATGCAGCCTTCCCCCTTCAAGCATTGCTTCTGGATTCGCACTCAGTGCGGAACCTGTTGTGATACTTCCGGTTCGTAATAAAAATTCTACCAGATGGCGCACTGATGTTTTTACAATCCCCTTCTGATAGGACAACATAATACAGTCCTCCTTTTTTTTCGATACCTTCTAATACTTTTTTGCATTGTTTCTTATCTTGAAAAATTTCTTTTATTATTTTCCTTAATATTTTTACGTTTTGTCTTTATTTTTCTTTCAAATGAAATATTATCGTAATTATTTTATTTTTTAATTGTTCTTTCCTTATTCTTCTCTATAATTTCACTCTGAAATTCTGTGTATCTGACCTTTAGAGAGATTTAATAATATATCTATATAAAAGAAAATGCCCACAATGAGGGGCAAAACTCATTGTGGACATTCTCTGTATAATACTAACCTTTAACTTAGGGGATTACTTTAATTATAATACAACACTTTTCTAAAAATTTCATGCCTTCGCAGTGGAATATTTTGTTCAATTTCAAAGAAATTATTGATATTCGTATTCATATAACAACATTCTTTCATTTGAAACAAAAAATAGTCCTTTATTCACTCCATTTTCAAATTTTTCTGATTCGTTTCCCTAAAAAAGATTATCTGTTTATGATAACTGTCCAAGAATTGCAGGAATTAACTGCTTCTTTCTGGATACTACACCTGGAAGTTCTGCAGAACTGCTTTCTACAGTTGTCTCAAATGCATTCTCTATTACTTCTTTGCACATATCACCTACCATTAATAATTCTGTGGACTCATTAATGATATCTGTCATCATAAAGAAGACCATATCTAAACCATAAGATGTTCTTACTTCCTCCATATAAGGAAGGAGCTTATCTTTACAAGCAGATAATTCTTGTTTATTCATTGAACTAATCTGTCCTACACCAAAGTTAATGTTAGAATCATTAAACTTTTTAAAATCCTGATAAAAAATTTCTTTTGCAGACTTCTCTCTCAAGTTACTTCCTGCATCAAACATATCTCTTGCATACTTTTCAATCTCAATATGTGCGATAGCTGCAAGCTTTTCTGCAATGATACGGTCAATTGCTGTACAGGTTGGAGAACGGAACATTAATGTATCAGAAAGAATTGCAGAACATAAAAGACCCGCAATCTTTTCCGGAATCTCGATACCATTTTCCATGTACATCTGTGTAATAATTGTTGCAGTACATCCTACCGGCTGATTTCTGAAATAGACCGGAGAGTTTGTCTCAATATTTCCAAGACGATGATGATCAATAATTTCTAAAATTTCTGCTTCTTCAAAACCATCTACTGCCTGCGCTTTTTCATTATGGTCAACAAGGATGAGCTTCTTTCGATCTAAATCTAATAAGTTTCGTCTAGAAATCATTCCTATATAATTACCCTGATTATCTGTAATAGGGAAATCGCGGAATCTTCTCTTTGCCATAGTTTCCTGAATATCATCTACATAATCTGTTGTATGGAATGTAATCAAATTCTCCGTTGTCATGAAATAACGAACTGGCATACTGTGGTTGATCAGTCTAGCTACAGTGTAAGTATCATATGGACTTACAATGATTCGACAGCCATGTTCCTTGGCCATCTTACGAATTGTCTTTGAAACCGTTGCTCCCATACATACAACAATACACTGTGCATCCATCTCAATCGCACAAAGCTGGGATTCATAACGGTTACCTAAAATAACCATATCCTGCGGTTCAATATATCCTTCCATCATGTCCGGATTAGCTGCGGCAATCAAAACATGACCCTCCTCGAATTCACCATCAAGATCACCAACAATCATCTCTCCGTCAATAGTCTCAACAATATTCTTATAGCTTGTTCCGGCTTTAGATAAAATCATATTGTCATATACATCCATATCAGAATAGGCGATATCACTGACAGTGATGATTCCTGCAAGTTTATCCTCTTCAAGGATAGGAAGGGAAACAATACGTGCTCCCCTCATGATATCCCACGCTTTTTTAAGAGATAAACCAGCATCCACACCTTCTGTTTTACGAATCTCAATATCTATAACCTGTGGACGGATATCATTCACAAATAAAGGGGCTTCCTGTTCAAAATAACGCAGGACATACTGTGTCTCTTCATTAATATGACCGGCTCTTGTAGGGATATACTTACATTCTTCTTCCTGCTTCTGACTTAATTCATTCTTCAGATATGCATAAGAAATTGCAGAACAGATACTATCTGTATCTGGATTCTTATGACCAATTACATAAATATTATTCTTCTTACTCAAAATTCCTGTATCCTTTCTATTATCTTTTATTTATGGTAATCCATTTATAATAAAGAGCTTACTCTCTTCCACCATCTATAATTGTAAACAAATTCTTTCTTTTTTTCAATTGTTTCTGATGAGATAATCGTTTGTATTCCTCTCTGGAATATCCCTTGTATTCAAAAACCGGGACACTTTCAAACAACTGACCCACTGCCTGTCTTGTCTCTTCTTCCAATTCTTTATTCTTAAAAGGCAGTCCACTTAATCTTTCCTGTAGTTTATCATAACTACATCCGTTCTTAATCATAATCAACAAAGTTCTTAGCAGAACCGTTGCACGATAATAATTTAGTCCCATCTTATCAATGAATAAATTACCAAGTTCACTAACTCCTGACCATCTATTATCGATCCCGGCTGCATCGCTGACATAAATTAAATCCTCAATTTTAACTGGCTTATATGGTAATTCCTCATGCTCTCTGATATATGTAAGCAATAAATCAGCATTCTCTACACTCAAATACTGAAAGTATTCATTCTTTCCTGTAAAATCTTTAAGAATCGCCCCAAATGCCCACATAGAACTACGACATTTAATGAATAAAATAAACTCTTCATAAGAAACTACTTTTTTAGAAACTTTTAAAAATAAAGAATATAATGTTCTTGTCTCTACGAAACCATAATAATACATATATCCAGTAATAATCTTTTCCCATTCTTCGTAAACAGACAATGCTTTTTGACTTTTTCTGCTTTTTAACAGGAAATAAAAACGGTCTTTCATCTCATCTACAACGAGAATCTGATTTGGTTCATCTGAAATAGAATTGCCCATCCGATATGCTAAAAATCCAAATATCTTTAAATATTCAACATAATTCCATCTTTCTTCTGACATCTCAACGACAGGATTCTCCCAGACTTCCATCAGAAAATCAAGCATCATTTTGGGCAACATAAGGAGAACCCACTTGGGTTCAGAACAAAATTCTTCTTTAAAAGCAGCAATATATGCTTCTTTGGGCAGTCCCTCTTCATATTCTATTCCAATCCGTCCAAGAATTGACGTCACTGTTGATACAGGAGTACTTTTCATAACGGTTTCTGCTTCCAGACTACTGATATTTACCTTCGCCTCGTCTGCTATATATCTGTCCTGCATATTCTCTCCAATCCTCTTTGCTGCCTGTTATGTTTTGATCTATATTTTATAGCATTGACATGAAAACAGCACCCTGCAAACACAGGATGCCGCACACAAGGCATACTATGCCTTATAGTAATTCGTAATTAATTATTACGTCCACAACACTTCTTATACTTCTTACCACTTCCACATGGACATGGATCATTACGTCCAATCTTAGGTGGCTTAACAACTGTTGTAGAACTTCTCTGTTCCTTATATAACTCCTTACGTCTCTCAGAAGTTAAAAGGTCACTCCACTGCTCTAAACCATATAACCAGTCTGCCTTAGCAGCAACCATATTGTAATAGAGTTTCTCTTTATCGTAGTCTAAAGATACTACTGTATTCGCATCCATATCCTCGATAGGATTTGGATTCTTTAAACTATCATTAATTCCATCTAAGAAACCTACAAAATATGTAAGATCCATATTATATTTCTGTGCCAGTTCTGCAACTGTTCCACTTACTGGTTCTTCTGGTGTAGCAAGAATCTGCTCATATACAGCCTTTTCCTGATTAAAATATCCAATCCAGAATTCCTGTCCTTCTCTGGTTCTATCATCATGACTATAGGCAAATTCTCTCCAATCTGTTAATAAAGACATCTTTCTTTTCCTTTCTTTTTAAACGATTCCCATAAAATCACTGTGTATGTCCTTTATGGTATCATATATTACAACAGTATACCAAAATCCCCAAAGAAATTCAATATATATTTTTATTTGCAGGGTTAAAAGAAACAATAAACAAAAAAATAAAAAGAAAAAAGAATCTAATTCCTTTTGCTCTATTGTTGTTGCAGTAAAATACTTATTCGTATTTAAACATACTCCCAAACTTGCAAGCCGGATAGATTCTTTTTTGTAATTTAAATCCTGTAAATCAGCAAAAAGAATTAAAATAAAAATACTTTTCCTGAATTATTATCGTTGATTACATAGTAAGCGGATGCATCTTCTGGTTTTAAGTAAATTTTTAAAGACTTGATATCGCTTTCTTTATGGCCTTCTTCAACATACTGCTTTTTAATTCTTGCTGTAATCGCAGCTAAATCTGATTCGTTACCCTGATACTGTACATATATTTCTGGTTCTGCTACTGCTGCTTTCACCTCTGCTACTTTTTCTTTTACAGTCTTCTCAACTTTTTTTGTAACTTCTTTTGCTTTATCTACAACTTTAGCGCCAGTATCTTTTACTGTCTCTTTTGCTGCAACTGCTACTTCTTTAATGTCAGCATCTACAACTTTTTCTTTCTTTTCTTCTACTTCTTTTACCACTGCTTCTTTTACTTCCTCTACAACTGCTTCTGCTGCTGTAGTTTTTGCTGCTGTAGTTTTTGCTGCTGTTTTAGCTGCAGGTGCTTTTGTTGCTGCTTTCTTCTTTGCTGCTCTTGCTGTTGTTCTTGCCATAGTTAATTCCTCCTAATTTGAATAAGGTTTTCTTAATACATACGTTGCTATTATACATCGGAAATATTATTTTGAAAAGCCGTTTTATAAACTTTTTACTAAGTTTTTCTAATATACTGATGTATCATATTGTAAAATAAAACCATTATTTAGTTAAAATGATGTTTCTTTTTATATAGTAAATTTTTAATTATATAAAAAAAACAGCGCTACCAGGATTCGAACCTGGAAATGCTGGAATCAGAATCCAGTGCCTTACCATTTGGCGATAGCGCTATACTATAAATATTATTCAATTATAAAAGCACGAGACGGGATTCGAACCCGCGACCCTCGCCTTGGCAAGGCGATACTCCACCACTGAGCCACTCGTGCACATGATATGTACCTTCAAAACTACACACAAACTATCTTTTCTAATTGCAAATCTTATTGACTAAAGCCTTGACTAAAGCCGGTCATCTCGATTCCGCTTACGCTTCATCTCGATGGATTTGCTCCGCAAATCTCCATGCTGTCATAAACTGTATTCATAAAGCAAGCTTCATTCAGCCAGTTTACTGACATCATTACGGCTTTCTACGCTTGGTCAAGCTTTCGACCGATTAGTAACAGTCAACTCCACACATCGCTGTGCTTCCATCTCTGCCCTATCTACCTCATCGTCTCTAAGGGGTCTCTCACTCTTTCGAGTCTGGATATCTCATCTTGAGGGGGGCTTCACGCTTAGATGCCTTCAGCGTTTATCCCTTCCCGTCTTGGCTACCCGGCCGTGCCATTGGCATGACAACCGGTCCACCAGCGGACGGTCCATCCCGGTCCTCTCGTACTAAGGACAGCTCCTCTCAGATATCCTGCGCCCGCGCCGGATAGGGACCGAACTGTCTCACGACGTTCTGAACCCAGCTCGCGTACCGCTTTAATGGGCGAACAGCCCAACCCTTGGAACCTGCTCCAGCTCCAGGATGCGATGAGCCGACATCGAGGTGCCAAACCACTCCGTCGATGTGAACTCTTGGGAGTGATAAGCCTGTTATCCCCAGGGTAGCTTTTATCCGTTGAGCGATGGCAATCCCACGTTATGCCACCGGATCACTAAGTCCTACTTTCGTACCTGCTCCACCCGTCGGTGTCGCAGTCAAGCCTCCTTCTGCCTTTGCACTCTCTGGATGGTTTCCAACCATCCTGAGGAGACCTTTGAGCGCCTCCGATACCCTTTCGGAGGCGACCGCCCCAGTCAAACTCCCCGCCTGACATTGTCCCCCGCCCGGGTCACGGGCGCAGGTTAGAAACCCAGTACTGCAGGGGTGGTATCCCAACACCGGCTCCCTTACGGCTGGCGCCATAAGTTCTTAGCCTCCCACCTATCCTGTACATGCAATACCGAACCCCAGTATCAGGCTGGAGTAAAGCTCCATGGGGTCTTTCCGTCCTGGCGCGGGTAACCAGCATCTTCACTGGTATTTCAATTTCACCGGGTGTGTTGTTGAGACAGTGCCCAAATCATTACGCCTTTCGTGCGGGTCGGAACTTACCCGACAAGGAATTTCGCTACCTTAGGACCGTTATAGTTACGGCCGCCGTTTACTGGGGCTTAAGTTCAAACCTTCGCTTGCGCTAAGCTCTCCCCTTAA